>CAWJZX010000003.1:0-459422 GCA_963847495.1 uncultured Gammaproteobacteria bacterium
AGTCGAGGGGAAGTATAAGTGGAAGAGCCTGCGACACGTATCGCATCAGAAGTGGAGAAAGCCTGGCAGTGACACACTCTCCCGCTGGAGACTCCCTGGCTCTTGTCGTGTCGAAACGTTGCAAAGTCGAGGGGAAGTATAAGTGGAAGAGCCTGCGACACGTATCGCATCAGAAGTGGAGAAAGCCTGGCAGTGACACACTCTCCCGCTGGAGACTCCCTGGCTCTTGTGGTGTCGAAACGTTGCAAAGTCGAGGGGAAGTATAAGTGGAAGAGCCTGCGACACGTATCGCATCAGAAGTGGAGAAAGCCTGGCAGTGACACACTCTCCCGCTGGAGACTCCCTGGCTCTTGTGGTGTCGAAACGTTGCAAAGTCGAGGGGAGGTGTAAGTGGAAGAGCCTGCGACACGTATCGCATCAGAAGTGGAGAAAGCCTGGCAGTGACACACTCTCCGCTGGAGACTCCCTGGCTCTTGTGGTGTCGAAACGTTGCAAAGTCGAGGGGAAGTATAAGTGGAAGAGCCTGCGACACGTATCGCATCAGAAGTGGAGAAAGCCTGGCAGTGACACACTCTCCCGCTGGAGACTCCCTGGCTCTTGTGGTGTCGAAACGTTGCAAAGTCGAGGGGAAGTATAAGTGGAAGAGCCTGCGACACGTATCGCATCAGAAGTGGAGAAAGCCTGGCAGTGACACACTCTCCCGCTGGAGACTCCCTGGCTCTTGTGGTGTCGAAACGTTGCAAAGTCGAGGGGAAGTCTAAGTGGAAGAGCCTGCGACACGTATCGCATGGCGGATTGGAGAAGCCTGGCAGTGACACACTCTCCCGCTGGAGACTCCCTGGCTCTTGTGGTGTCGAAACGTTGCAAAGTCGAGGGGAAGTATAAGTGGAAGAGCCTGCGACACGTATCGCATCAGAAGTGGAGAAAGCCTGGCAGTGACACACTCTCCCCGCTGGAGACTCCCTGGCTCTTGTCGTGTCGAAACGTTGCAAAGTCGAGGGGAAGTATAAGTGGAAGAGCCTGCGACACGTATCGCATCAGAAGTGGAGAAAGCCTGGCAGTGACACACTCTCCCGCTGGAGACTCCCTGGCTCTTGTGGTGTCGAAACGTTGCAAAGTCGAGGGGAAGTATAAGTGGAAGAGCCTGCGACACGTATCGCATCAGAAGTGGAGAAAGCCTGGCAGTGACACACTCTCCCGCTGGAGACTCCCTGGCTCTTGTGGTGTCGAAACGTTGCAAAGTCGAGGGGAAGTATAAGTGGAAGAGCCTGCGACACGTATCGCATCAGAAGTGGAGAAAGCCTGGCAGTGACACACTCTCCCGCTGGAGACTCCCTGGCTCTTGTCGTGTCGAAACGTTGCAAAGTCGAGGGGAAGTATAAGTGGAAGAGCCTGCGACACGTATCGCATCAGAAGTGGAGAAAGCCTGGCAGTGACACACTCTCCCGCTGGAGACTCCCTGGCTCTTGTCGTGTCGAAACGTTGCAAAGTCGAGGGGAAGTATAAGTGGAAGAGCCTGCGACACGTATCGCATCAGAAGTGGAGAAAGCCTGGCAGTGACACACTCTCCCGCTGGAGACTCCCTGGCTCTTGTGGTGTCGAAACGTTGCAAAGTCGAGGGGAAGTATAAGTGGAAGAGCCTGCGACACGTATCGCATCAGGAGTGAGAAAGCCTGGCAGTGACACACTCTCCCGCTGGAGACTCCCTGGCTCTTGTCGTGTCGAAACGTTGCAAAGTCGAGGGGAAGTATAAGTGGAAGAGCCTGCGACACGTATCGCATCAGAAGTGGAGAAAGCCTGGCAGTGACACACTCTCCCGCTGGAGACTCCCTGGCTCTTGTCGTGTCGAAACGTTGCAAAGTCGAGGGGAAGTATAAGTGGAAGAGCCTGCGACACGTATCGCATCAGAAGTGGAGAAAGCCTGGCAGTGACACACTCTCCCGCTGGAGACTCCCTGGCTCTTGTCGTGTCGAAACGTTGCAAAGTCGAGGGGAAGTATAAGTGGAAGAGCCTGCGACACGTATCGCATCAGAAGTGGAGAAAGCCTGGCAGTGACACACTCTCCCGCTGGAGACTCCCTGGCTCTTGTCGTGTCGAAACGTTGCAAAGTCGAGGGGAAGTATAAGTGGAAGAGCCTGCGACACGTATCGCATCAGAAGTGGAGAAAGCCTGGCAGTGACACACTCTCCCGCTGGAGACTCCCTGGCTCTTGTCGTGTCGAAACGTTGCAAAGTCGAGGGGAAGTATAAGTGGAAGAGCCTGCGACACGTATCGCATCAGAAGTGGAGAAAGCCTGGCAGTGACACACTCTCCCGCTGGAGACTCCCTTGGCTCTTGTGGTGTCGAAACGTTGCAAAGTCGAGGGGAAGTATAAGTGGAAGAGCCTGCGACACGTCTGGCCTCAGAAGTGGAGAAAGCCTGGCAGTGACACACTCTCCCGCTGGAGACTCCCTGGCTCTTGTGGTGTCGAAACGTTGCAAAGTCGAGGGGAAGTATAAGTGGAAGAGCCTGCGACACGTATCGCATCAGAAGTGGAGAAAGCCTGGCAGTGTCCCTTTCGAGCAATTGAGAGCGATAAAGGAAATCGTAAGCCCAAGCCCCCCAAGACATTCTGACTATTTCTACCATAAAAAATCATTTTTTGAGCAACACGGCAGACACAATTACGATGTGGTATTTATCGGAGACAGCATAACCGATAGGGCAGAATGGGAAGATTTGTTTCCCTCTCTAAAAATTGCAAATCGTGGAATAGGTACAGACAGAACGGATGGAGTTCTCAAACGACTTGAAAGTATATATTCAACATCTGCTGATCGCGCATTTATAATGATTGGAATAAATGATTTTGCTTCGGGGGCAAGCGTTGATGAAGTATTTGAGAATTACAGGACTATTGTAAATCAATTAGTCGAACATGGAATGAAGGTATATATTCAGTCGACAATTTTTGCAGGTAAGCGACGTGAGGATTTAAATACAAAAATAGTAGAACTCAATGAAAGACTAGAGCTATTGGCAACAAAACATAATTCCATTACATACATTGATCTAAACGCTGGCTTGGCGAAAGATTCTTTATTAAATTCTATGTATTCAAGGGATGATGTTCATTTAAATGCAAATGGCTATACTGTATGGAAGAACATAATCAGTCCATACGTCCAATAAAATACATAACAAGTGAATCTATAGTTCAATCTCTAACAAGTCCAGATTGAATGACTTAGGATGATTACGCTATCCTCCGCTAGCATCAATTAACCTTTACCTAACTTAACATTACCTAAGGATAACTAAGGATGAATACGTTAACCTCAGCTAGCATGCAATAACCTTTAACATTACCTTAAGATAACTTATCTTTTTATAGTGTCCAATAAGTTTAAAAAAGGCTAAAAGTAGGGGGGTGTCCATTTCCTGACCGTTTGTCTGAAAAATGGAAAAATGGGTATAATGCCTGTTTATAGAGGGATATTACCTGCTTCAGGGGTTTTACTTTTCTGAGATGGACAGTAGCAGGAATATCCGAAATGGACAGTCGCTGTCCAATAAACTGTTATGCGAAAAGAGAAGATTGATTAATGTCTATTACCGACCTATTCAAAAAGCTAAATGCCCCACTAACAAATTCAAGATGGGCTTGGGGAAGTGTTCGAGAATCTGATGGGGCTGTGATATTAAGGGTATGGCAAGATCGGAAAATAAAGCATGATGATCGCCATTTTATGATGGTTACACATCATGAAAAATTTAAGGGTAACGAGAATAACTTAGGATACAAAGAGCGCAATGAACAGGTCGAACTAATTAGAAATGGAAGGAAATGTTTGATGGTAATGTGCCTCGCGGTAGATGTTGAAGCTGCACCAAGAGCAATAAAAAGTTTTAACTCCGTTGATATTTTTGTTGGTGGTGAAGTTCTTGAATTAAACGGCAATACATGGGTAGAGTTAGCTGCAAGAATTCCAGTAAAAGATGCAATCGCATAACAAAGCAAATCACGCAGAAACCAAAACCTACGCTCCTGCGTCGCTAGGGTTTTGGTTCTGGTGTTTGCGGCGTTATGTGTCAATCCTAGAATTAGATACATTTTTAAAGGTTAATCACATGAAAAAGGCATTACTTTGGATATTTCTTCTAGTCTGCCCAATAACTCTTAAAGCTGCTGTGGATGAGGTGCGCGTAGAAGTAACGACCTATGAAAGCTTTTCTAAAAAACACCGTCATCTAGTGGTGCTCCCTGCTCATGACTCGGCTTTATATTCGACAGTCTGGAATGGCGATACTGTTAACTGCCGAGTTTTCATGGACACCCAAAAGAATTTAGGGTTGCAGTGTAGTGTGCGTGGCTATGTAGCAGAGGTAGATATTGACTGCTCTAGGCATAATTCGAGAGAGAAATCTGCACAGCTCAATTTCAATGGGACGAGCTATGCGGACAAAGTTAACCTACACGCTTGGTGTGAATAAGGGCCGCGAAAGAAACTTATATAAAAGCAGTCAACCAATCTGAGTTCGGAAAAGCCTAATCAAAACTGCAAGATGTTTATCTGCTCATAATTGTTGGTGGGGTGCTATGCAGCATCCTTTTTTTGTGGGCGTAAATATTTTAAAAAAAAATTCTCGGTGTTTAGTCGAGGAACGCAAGCAACCGCACGGAAATAAAGCTAAACAATATCTAGCCTCTCTAATCGATAATAAGCTTGTAACAGTTGAATTCAGTAAGCGCGATAGATACGGTCGGATAGTAGGAAAGATTGAATACAAGGGCTTAGACGTTAATCTAGCTATGGTTAAAGCTGGTTATGCATGGCACTACAAGAAGTACCAGAAAGAACAGTCAGCAGATGATAGGTTGTCTTATCGTGTAGCTGAAAATAGCGCGCGTTTACACAAGATTGGATTGTTTCAGGATGGCAAATCAATACCACCTTGGAAGTGGCGCAAGTTAAAAAGTAAAAAATAATCTATCGAGGTTTATTCACTTGTTCCATAACGCCTGACTTTGTGGAAAACAGGAGCGCAGCGTATGTTTTTCCAACAAAAGTCAATTGTTATACGATTTAGCATATTCTCTATGTCTATTTGCTTCTTAAAAAACACTTCAAATTAATTTAAAAAATCACCTAATCTGAATTTAGTAAAGTTTGTTAAATATTGGTTTAAACAGTCAATGTTATTAAATTCATTTTCCGTAACTAGTAGTTTATGACCCATTTCGTTTGAATAGATGTTCAAAATGTATTTTCCATTATTCAAATGTATGTTTGCAGTGTATGTAGTTTCTTTTTCAGATATTGAACATTTAAGGGGGCTGCTTTTTAATTTAAGTTCTAAAATATTCTTCAACTTTCTCCAAGCGGATACTGTTTGATCACCGGAGTTATAGTAGTCTTTTTTCCATTTCAAAGTGAATGAAAGAAGTTCCCAAAAAGGTATTATTAATAAAAGCAGTAAACCTATCTGCAATGGATATAGGATAGGCGAATCTTTGAACGTAATAGCATCATCACTAATAAATGTAATAGCTGGATAGGAACTGAGAAATGTACATAATATGAGACCAATAAAACTCATTGGAGATTTTGCGTTTCTACTAATAGAAAATGCAATTGAAAGGCAAAATAGACTAAATGGGATTGATACTAATAAAAGAATCATACCTTTTCCGGAATATTTCGAAAAGGCAAAAGCAATTGACGGTATTAGAAATATTATGAGTATTGAAAAAAATTTCATATTAATTTCGTATAACGCCCGGTTTAAATGGCTGGTAATGAAGCGCAGCGGAATTGCCAGTCTGATCTTACCCTAAAATAATTGACACTATTCATGCAGCGATTTTTTCATATTCAGCGGGTGTTTTATAGCCCAAGCTAGAATGTAATCGCTCATTATTATAAAAATGTATGTAGTCAACTATGTAAGCTGTAGCTTCCTCCAGGGTTTTAAAGTGATTGAAGTAGATCATTTCCGTTTTAAGGCTATGGAAGAATGATTCCATGTGCGCATTATCCCAACAATGGCCTTTACGACTCATGCTGCCTTTGATATTCCTATTCTTAAGTGTTTTGATGTAATACTTTGATGCGTATTCAGATCCCTGATCAGAATGAAAGATAATATCAGATGTATATCGATTGTCATTTGCAGCCATAATCAACGATTCAGCAACCATTTCGCCGCTTCGCTTTTTCTCGAATGTCCAACCAATGATTTTTCGTGTATGTAAATCCATCACTATACTTAAATAGCTCCAGTCCTTGTTGACACGTATAAAGGTAATATCGCCTACCCATACTTCATTCTTTGATGTGACTGCCTGACGATTGAGCAGCAGATTTTGGCTATTATGCATCAGATGATGTCGATGCGCATGTTTCTTAAAGCGTCGGGCTACTTTCCCAACAATGCCATTTTCTCGCATGATACGTGCCACGCGATGCTTCCCACAGATGATGCCTTGCTGCCTGAGTGCAGCATGTACACGTGGATAGCCATACGTATCTCGGCTAGCCTCGTGTACGCGTTTAATCTCCACTAATAAAGCCTCATTATCTAATGCCCGTTTGCTTTTCTCTCGATTTACCCAGGCATGGTAGCCACCACACGTTACTCCCAATTTAGAACAAAGGGCGGTAATACTTGATCGTCCTTTGTTCTCGTGGATAAATCGAAAGCTATCTACTTTTTTCCGGGGAATATCCTCTCGGCTTTCTTCAAAACAGCATTTTCTTCTCGAACACGTTTCAGTTCTCGTTCTAACGCTTTAATCTTTCGATTAGCCTCTAAAAGTTCAGATATTGATCGAGCCTCATTGCCGTTATCTTTTAAGTCTCCATCTCTCATTTGTTTCTTCCACCTCGATAACATAAAGGGATGTATCTCAAGTGCTTCTGCAACCGCTTGTGTTTGTATAGCGGGATGATTCGAAACACTTACCGCTGTATGTTTAAACTGATAATTATAAAATGTATGGATTTCCTTTTTCATTGTTCACCTCTAGTCTAATTATTGATTTTGAGGTGTCAATTTTTATGGGGTAAGTTCAATACTCCAACCCGTAAACCTACCATTCTCGGAATACCTTGAAAAGCTCTTTGCCCTGGTCACCCAATCATTCTCTGTGATGATTGAGAGGTCTTCATCGGTCATGAAGTCAACGCATACATCCACACGACTTATAGACACGCTCAACACTCTAGCTGTTATGGTATTAACAATGTGCCGAATTGAACTTACTACTTCATTTGGTGAACGGAATGTTAGGAGTTCACTTGAGATTTGAACATAGGCAACGGGCAGAGCGTGTGCATCGAGACCAGCCACCTGAATATGAAACCAGTTATCCCTGAGGACAAACATGAACTTACCCCTTCCCCGACTCGATACTTCAAAGATATGTTCTCCGATTTTTACTTGCGCAGTAGCACTGATTGTTGGCTCTGAATCCTGTGCCAGAATTTTAAGTCGTGTCAGTTTTTTAGCCCATTCGGGGGACAATGAACCCTGAAAAGAGAGATAGAGACTATCTGTCCCTTGGTGAACAATCTTAAAGTTATTTTCTTGAATGTAGTTTGAGGGTGCTGTGTTACTAGGTGGCGCACCTGCGGCGAGGGCGGCTACGCCTGCCTTCTCGCCTTCATCAGTTGTCGGCTTGCTCGTAACCTCGCGCACCTCCGCCTGATTTGGTTTTAAGTCAATCGGTGATTTTGCTACTTCTGATTTACTACTTTTTCTCATAGGATTTCTCCGTTGGTTATTAACGGAGTCCTATCCTATACATGAAGAATAGGAATATCCAAGGCATCTACTTGCCACTAGATGTCCAAAATTATTACTTAATTTTCAACCTATTAAGGAGTTTTAACAATGACCCTGAGTAATCGTTGTCTATATTTTTTTTATAGATTTTCATCTTATTAACATAAAGGGCAATAAAATCATTTGCAGATAAAGGTTCAACATTTGGTGTATCTTGGTAAATGGCATCGACTAATCTCACCTCATCTAGAGCCCTTTCATTTCTTCTAATACTAATGCCTCTCTCAGCCTGAGAAAGGTGTTTTAAAAATTCTTGATCATCAATGACTTTTTTACTTTTTATATAATTTTGTACTTCTAATAAATCTCTGACAGATGTATCAATTGAAATTGCATCTAACAACAATTTTTCATCCTTGGTAACTAAAAAACTTTGTACCAATTCACTAACGGAGTTTCCATATCCAAAACGTGAAATGGCTTCTACATTTTTTTTCTGGAAAGTTAAATTGTCGATAAAGAATATAGCTAAAATAACTTGATCTTCTTCTTTTGGGAAAGTGACATTGAAGGGTGGCATGGAATTACATGCATTATCAATATCTGCAACAAATGCCTCAGGGTCAAATAGTTGTTTTGGATTTATTTCTACTCCAAAAAGCTTTGCAATAAATAATAATGAAAACAAGGTTGTCGACCTAAAGTCCTCTAAGTAATATTCAGGCCACGCTAACTGTAACCCATACTTATCCATTTTTTTTTTAAATTCTTCATACTCCCTATCATCTAAAAACAAATCTTCATCATCAGATAAATGTGAACGATAGATATTTAAACTTCCGCTAAGATAGGAGTAAAGTTGCTCTTTGCCAATCATGCTATTTTGAATACTTTAAAAATAAATTAGATTAAATATTAAACTCTACATACTTTCACTAACATGAATGAAGATTCTTTGAACAACTTGGTGAAAAGGAGTTTCGTAGGGAGATTGCAAATATTAACGTCCGGTTCACGCGCCGGTTTGGAGCTGCGAAGCAGCGGAAAATCGGTCGCCGTGCAGCCGATTGTTAGGCCATTTGATGCTAACCACTGAATACCGTAAAACTTAGCCAGACATACATACCGTAGCCGCCCAGTAGTATCCCGCCCTCGAGCCGGCTAAGGCGACTTCCCGTGTACAAAAACAAAAGCAAGAGTAAAGACGTTCCAAGCATGACCCATTGATCAAACTGCAGGATTCTTGCATGAACGGGAAGTGGTTGAAGAAGTGATGACACCCCTAGAATTCCAAGTAAGTTGAAGATATTACTTCCGAGTATATTTCCAACCGCGACATCAGCGTGCCGCCGAATGGCTGCGATCACCGATATAGACAATTCGGGAAGAGATGTACCTACCGCCACCAATGTCAAGCCGATGACGGCCTCTGGTACATCAAAGTGCTCTGCTATGCCAACGGCCCCAATCAGCAGAACTTGTGATCCGCCAATTAACAACAACAAGCCAAAAACTACAGTGATTACAGTCCAGAATGCCGACGTAGGAGCAGAGGAAAGCTCTTCTGCTTCCGCTTGGTGTAACTCACCCGACGGTGCAGCATGGAAGCGTTCGCTCCAATAAGCCCAAACCAAGTAGGCGATTAAGGCAGCAAGGAGGATACCAGCATCAGCACGGCCGAGAGCACTTCCTCCAACCAAAATTACAAACAATATGCTTGCAGCCACGACCGTGGCAGCGTCTCGTTTTAGCACCAATGGTTTGACCGCTAACGGCGTAATCACCGCACAAATCCCCAGAATTAATAAAATATTACTGATATTGCTGCCAACGACGTTACCAATAGCTATATCTGGGCGACCATCTATCGCTGCATTAACGGAGACCACCAATTCCGGAGCTGAGGTACCGAAACCGACGATAACGAGCCCGCTTAGCAAGGGCGACACACCCAAGCGGCTTGCAGCGGCCAGCGAGCCACGAATCAATGCTTCACCACCAAAGGTAAGCAAGGCTATACCCACAAAGAGGAATAAAATATTCAGCATATTTCCACTCTTACGAACATAAACATTTATTCCTTTTAAAAATGTTTCACCAATATCGGATGTGGCAAAAGATATATTCAGCTCAGGTACAAATGTTCTACGCTTATACCTCTTTAATGCGACGATCTATTAAAAAATACGTTATTCCTAGCGCCAAAGTAATAGCGGCTGTTGATAGAACATACAGAGGCCCAATATCATTAAAATCGAGGACAATAACCTTTCTTGCAATCGCCACTAAGGCGGTTGAAATAACAAGCTTCAATGGAATTATGTTTGTTTTCAAATACAAAACTATATTTTGGTAGACCTCTACCCCTATTAAAACTATTAAAAAAGCTCCGAACAATTTTAATATATCAGGTGCCTCAAGTATAAAAAGCGGAGGTTTTAATAGTTTTTCATATAGAATAAATACCACATCAATAACACCCCAAAAAATGACTAGCACCATCAATATAGCCAAAAGGCTCATGGCGGCTTTAATTGCCTTGTTTAGCCATGCAACTAATGGAATTTCATGGTCTGTCGGTAATTCATCATGTTTATTCATATTTGTAAAACCAAATTTGGATGGCACGACAGGCCTAACGTTAAAGCATCTTATCCTTCTGCCTGCGGCAGATGGATAAGTGCCTTGTTGGACTTAGCCCGGCACGTTGATTGAGATGCTCCTTTTATAAGGGGATTGTTTTTCATCAGCCAGTTGTTCTGCACTACTTTTCTGTATTTAGGCTGTGTTGTCCCTTGCTATTGCTTTCAATAAGGGTATTTACAGCCTTGCTGTTCTTCTGAGTCATGCAATATTAGCATAGATAATCGTTATTATTGACATAACATCCAGCCGATAACCTGATGCCTTAGCTATCCATATTGGGAGTACTACAACCTCAGGCATTATCGTCAGCCACTGTCCAGATATGGGGAGTTTATCAAGGCGGTAATGTGCATAATGGCCTTTTTACAGCATGGACAGGGCAGTCCGTTAAAGGGTTCTACCGGTTGCTCTACTTTGTCTGCGCAGGACACCTGTTGATGACTTTTTTCCTGCACCATTGCTTCTTTGATCCTGGGTAGTTTCTTTGCCCGACTGGCATTCGCCAGCCAGCCAAAGTGCCGTACCCGCATAAACCCTTTGGGAAGGACATGCTGTAAGAAGCGCCTGAGGAATTCGGTACCTGCCAGTGTCATGATCTTTTTCCGGTTGTCACGGTAATCTCGGTAGTGAAAACTGACAGTATCCCCATCCATATGACTCAAGCGGCTGTCAGACAGCGCAATGCGGTGGGTATAGCGTCCCAGATAGTCGATGATACTACGGGCTTGCTGCAAACACGGTTTGGCAAAAACCACCCACGTTTTCTGCATTAAAGTGTCTAGAACAGTCTCGATCTCTCCCTGGTGTGTTACTCGTGATAAGTGCCCTGTCTTGGCAGCATTACACAAGGCGCTGACCATTTTTCCACGAAAGCGTTTGGACAAGGCCTTGACGGGAAACAGATAGGTACTCTTAGCAGCATGCCATTGACCATCATGACTGAGGGCTCCGCCGGGAACCAGACAATGCAAATGAATATGCTGGTCAAGTGTCTGGCCCCAGGTGTGCAATACGGCGGTCATACCCAGTTCGCCATTGAGGTGTTTAGGATTCTGGCCAAAATCGGATAGGGTCTGCCAGACACTGGCGAAGAATAAGTTATAAATCACTCGGGGGTGCAGCCTTACCCAGCCATTGAGGGTATGCGGCAGGGTAAACACCAGATGGTAGTAGGTGACCGGTAACAGATAACTGGCCTGTCTGTCACACCACTGCTGTGTAGCCTGGTGCTGGCAGCGGGTACAATGCCGGTTGCGGCAGGCATGGTACAAGATCGCCTGATGACCACATTGATCACAACGTAATGCAAAACCACCCATAACCTCTGTGCGGCATTGCTGTAGGTGGCGGCACACAGTGAGTTTCTGATGACTCAGGGCTTGTTGCTGTTGCAGGGCGGGTAAAAACTGTTCCAGTACTGCCTGCATACGCAATCTAGACATGCTCGGCAAGCCTCAGGTGTGCGAGCAAGTCAATGCTTCGGCCACCTTCACCCGTTTCTGGTAGCCAGTGTGTGTAGCGTAAGGTCGAGTTTAGGTGTCGATGCCCCAGCTGTTGTTGCAACTGATGGATCGGCATTCCCTGTTGCAGGCAGTGGGTGGCATAGGCGTGGCGCAGACTGTGAATACCACCCGGTTTATCGATACCAGAGTGCTGTTTTGCCCGTTGGAACACCTTCTGTGGTGTCGTCATACCAATATGAGAACCGGATTTCTTTCCGGGAAACAGGCAATCTGGTGGACGGTAGCGGAACCAGTAACGCCGTAAGTGGCATAACAAGGTCATGCCGATTGGAATTAGCCTATCCCGATGCCCTTTTCCCTGGGTCACACGTAACAGCTGCTGTTGACCATCAATATCAGCAACCTTTACTCGAGTCAGCTCATTGACACGCAGCCCACAGCCGTAACACAGTTTCAACATCATGCGATCACGCACCCGCAAGGGTGCACAGATAATCGCTGCAACTTCCAAGGGATTTAGCAGAGTCGGAATCCGCTGCTGTTGTTTAGGCAGAATAAAACCATGACTGACGAAATCATCCCGTTTGAGTACACGGGTAAATAAAAAACTGACACTATTGAAATACAGGTGACAACTGGACGGAGCCAGTTGCCGTTCCTTGGTCAGATATAACAACCATTGTTCAATCTGATGCAGGGACAGGCGATCAGGGGATTGCCCGGCGTAATGTGCCAGGCTCTGAACCCCAGCCAAATAGGTATCTTGTGTTCGCTGGCTAAAACCATGCAGCAGCATGGTATCGATCATTTGTTGACGTAAGGGCGTCATAGTAAACCTCCTTTGAGTTAGTAAAACCCGAATGGGTTACTCAAAGTGTGGTACAAAATGTGCCCAGATAAGAATCGGGAAGAGGGAAAAAGACTCCGCGTAGCGGCTTAGTTCAACAGTGTATTAATAAGGTCTACGACCTTTTAATATATTATCAGGTCTTAAACCTCTATTTTTGGATGAGGTTATTTTAATGATGCCTCATAAGTATCTTATTTATAACATAATAAGTGGATTTCATAAGAGCTTTATCTCCACTTATCAGGTTTTAAACCTGTCTTTTTGTTCGTCTTTTGTATTTTTTTGGCCTGCGTGTTACGGTTGTTTCATGTATAAGTCCCCATTTTCAAACGAAATTGATAACTTCATGAGAGTTCGTCAATACAGTCGGCGCACAATTAAATCGTCTATTTTATGGATTAAAGGATTTATCCATTTTAATGATAATAAAAACCCAATTGAGATGAGTTAGAGCGTGGGGCATTGTGCCAATTTTGTGCCAAACCCTATGAAAATTACTGTTAATTTCTGTTGTTTTGGCACATTTTAAAATAGTGAAAATGCCGTAAGTAACTGTTTTACTTATAAATGTTAATTTGTCTACTAGGTCTTGTAATCAGTAGGTCCCGAGTTCGACTCTTGGTTGCGGCACCATATATATCAAAGGCTTACATGATACTTAATCTGTAAGCCTTTTTTGTATCTGCATTTTGGTGAGATTTGGTCACCTTTTATCTTTGCTGAACCTCTCAGAAATACATTCTAATACGTCAATATACCCATCCATGTTTATCTACATCAGTGCCGATGCCGATGAGCCGACATGACATTTCTCCTTTACCATAGTTATTTATTTCTGTTTGAAATTGAGCGATTTAAATCTGTTTATTCTATTTCAAAAGACACCCCCCTACTTTTAGCCTGTTTTTAATCAATAAAATGAAAAATGCCCTAAAAGCCGGGGGGTGTCATTTATTAGCTCTTTTCTTACGCCTATTTCAAGATAGAACAATCATCTCAAGTAATAATGGATAATATCTCTTTTGTCTTACATCAGAACTAACTTCTCTATGCTGCGATTCTTGAACTATAAAGAATGGAATAAAAGTACTAAATGTGGCAAAAACAGGGGGGGTGTGTTTATATCATCTTCTTTAAAAATTTAAGTCAGTATTACGTATGTCAGAGTTTAAAAAAGGCGCATTGGTTTACTACAAAAGCAAAGCTGCAATCGTAGATTCTATTAGTGAAAATGGTGATAAAGATGACAAGGTCGAAATTTCAATCTTAAAAGCAACGAAACGGGTGCGTGATAAAGACATCAAACTATTACACCCTGGTCCGATAAGCGATATTTCTACTCTCGATATGGAGTTGCCCGAACCTCCTGAAACCTTAAGTGAAACATTGGAGTTACTGGAAGACGAAGCGGTCTCCCTGAGTGAATTATCTGATTTGCTATACGGAGAATTTTCTCCACAAAGCGCGTGGTCTAGCTGGATGCTGGTGATGGATGGTCTTTATTTTGAACTGCTTGCTGATGAAAACGCGAAAGATGGTGGAGAGGATCTTATAAAGGCTCGTCCGCTAGATGTTCATCGCTGCTGATAAAGAAAAACGAGAGTTGCGGCTTCAACAGCAGAAAGCCTGGGATACATTGATCAAGCGAATAAGCGATGGTCGCATTGAAGAAGCAGATTACCCCCAGCTTGTTGACGTTGAACAGCTAGCCTGCGGTGAGCGAGAAAATAGTCGAATCTTAAAAGCAGTGGGTATTCATGAGACCAAAGAAGCTGCGCATGCGCTGTTAATTGAAACTCGGATATTGGCGACCAGAGTACAACCCCTGGCCGCGTCGCATGGGGGTCACCATGAGTGATCCTGAGATAGCCATTCCTGAGGCAGTTGAAACCAGTCGACGTGATCTGCAACACTTACAGGCCTGGGCGATTGATGATGTCGGCAATCAAGATCCTGATGATGCAATCTCATTAGAAGGCAACCGTTTATGGGTACATATCGCTGATGTTTCCTCACTAGTAACTCCTGATTCTGAGTTGGATATTGAAGCTCGTTCTCGCGGCACAAACGTGTACTTACCTGATCAGACAATTCATATGTTACCGCCAGGCATCACAGAACAACTTGGACTTGGCTTGCAACAACAAAGCAATGCGCTCTCGATTGGCTTTCTTATTGGAGAAAATGGAGAAATAGAAGATATAGAACTCTGTTTTTCATTACTTCAAGTCACTCGAACCACCTACGACGATGCCGACAAAGAGTTGGACAGTACATTTGTTGAATTAAAATCAGTGACAGATCGTTTTCATCAACGCCGAATCAATAATAACGCCGCAATGCTGGATTTACCCGAGGTAAACATAAGCGTCGATAATGGAGAAATCTCGATACGTCCTTATGGGCGAGGTGGAAGTCGCAAGATAGTCACAGAAGCGATGCTGGCGGCGGGAGAAGCCGTTGCATTATTTGCGCATCAAAATAACATTCCGATTCCCTACGCATATCAACCCGAACCCGAGGAAATTCAGCATCCGCAAAAAATGTCCGAGCATTATGCGTATCGCCGTTGTTTTAAGGCATCCCGGCATACCACAGAACCGGCTGCACACTTTGGGCTTGGTCTGCCAATTTACACACGTGTAACCAGCCCGATCAGACGATATCTGGATTTAATCGTGCACCAACAGCTCAGGGCATTTTTAACGCAATCACTACAACTACCTCTACTTGGACACGAGGAGCTTGTAGAAAGGATCGGTTTGGCGGATGAAGCATCATTTGCAGCGCGTAAAGCTGAGCGTAATTCTAATCAGCATTGGACGATGCTGTACCTCAATCAATATAAAAAGAAGCAAGGCAATGATGAAGGTAATTGGCAAGGAGAGGCAGTCGTCGTTATGCAAGATGAGCGTAAGACTACGGTTATTTTGCCAGACCTTGCTTTAGAGCCTAAGTTACAACGTCAGGATAATACTGAATTAGATCAATCGTTAATGGTACAAGTGCAATCTGTGAATATCCCAGAATTACAGGTATTTTTTCGTGTAGTGAATTAACGCGTTGAGCTTGCTCCATCGCTTCCGGGATCATTCCAAGGAAGGCGGCTCCAAGCAAGGTACCTGTCGCATAGCTGAGCAAGCAAGGAAGTAACCTTTTCCGCATGGAGTCCGGAAAAAGCAACAGTAAGGCAGCACCACCAATAGCGCCGATGCTACCCAGTGTGCTGAATATGATAATCCACAGAAATAGTGAAGATTCAAACATGTTTTTCCTTTTATCCTGTGCCGGATTCAGGCAATTGGTTATAAATCACTGTCAGTACTTATTGGAACCTTGTATATCAGTCTCAGTCGAAAATTGAAGCCAGACTTTTTATGGAGGTTTCAAGTTTTTCCCATACAATTTCTATATCTTCTTTAAGGTGCTCCCATGCAGTTTCTTCGGCATCTTCGAGTGTGTTGATTTTCTGTCGAACGGATTGTTGCAAAGCATGGATTTCCTCAACCTGACCATTGTATTCAGCCTTTGTATCCGGATCAGGGGCGTGATCTGCTTTATTTTTAAGTTCACTAATTTGCTTATTCCATTCATTTAGTTTGTTTTGCAATTGTTGTTCATAGTTAGACTTTGCGCTCATAATAATCGCCCTCTGTTAAGGATTATATTTCACATTTACTCAGATTATCAAAATACTGGGGCAATTTACCCGCTCTCTATTTAACGTATTTTTAAAAATCTCCATTTCCCAGCTTTCATATCATTATATTTACGTAAAGTTATAATTCTGTCACTTGAATGACAGTCTTGAAAAATCTATATTGCTATATTTCAAACTAATCGTTGATCACATATGTAAATGATCGAGGCAATAACTACTTTATAAGAGAGTTTAAAGGAGATCATTATGAAAAAAGTAATAGCAACATCATTAGTATTGGCAACACTAACAGTGAGTCTGCAAAACGTTTATGCAGATACGGTTAAAACAGCACAGGCACCTGCTATTACACAGCAAAACGCCCAGACTCAACGTACGTGGCTGGGTGTAGCGCTGAGTAATGTTCCTGAGGTTTTATCAAGGCAACTTGGAAATGTGATCCCTGAGAGGCAAGGTGTTATGGTGCAATCCGTTTCACCTAGCTCACCAGCGCAAAAGGCGGGTATTCAGCCCTTTGATATTATACTGAGCTATGGTGACCAACAAATTTACTCCGTAGAGCAGTTGGTTAGTCTAGTCGCATCTGATGTAGCGGATAAAGATGTTACCTTGGGTGTGGTTCGCAATGGTACAAAAGAGGATATAAAGGTTACTCTGGGTACACGTAGTTTGCCAACAGCCCCCATGGTCAGACCCAGACATCCTATGTTCGGATTCAATCGTCAACCCATGATGCCAAGATTACCCAGAGTCATGCCTGATTTCAGGATGCCTCCATTATCCGCCCCTTCTGAAAAAACGCATGTCATGCAGCAGTTTGAGTCAATTCAGGTGAGAACACTGGATGGTGATCGTTACCATGCGGAAGTGGAATATCAGGAAAATGGTGGAGAAAAAAAGCAGTTTGTTTTTGAAGGTAAATACGATGAGGTTCTTGAACAAATTAAAAACAATAAAGAATTACCTGAAAGCAAGAAGAATAGTTTGTTGAATGCTCTAAAGAACAATCCTGCTTGGCTAATTCCAGATGATTTTATGGATTTCCCTCCGATGCCATCATTTGACCGGTATTTTGATAACACTCCTTCATGGTTTAGGAATGGAAATAGGTTGTAGACTAAAAAAGCTTTGTAGCGGTTTTGGCTAAATAGAGTAGATACAAAACACGGCTACAAAGCTTGGTAATAAGCTGTATCATGCAATGAAACGAGTGGGAGCACACGTAAGCGCATCAGGCGGGGTCGACAAGGCCCCCTTAAATGCTCAAGCAATAGGCGCAAAAGCCTTTGCGTTTTTTACCAAAAATCAACGCCAATGGTATGCCAAACCCTTGCCGGAAGAAACCATCTCTGCCTTTAAAGAAAATCTACATAATGTAGGAATTCTCCCCCGATATGTCTTGCCCCACGATAGCTATTTAATCAATCTCGGTCATCCAGAATCAGCAGTGTTGAAAAAATCTCGTGATGCTTTTTTAGAAGAATTGGAAAGGTGTGAACAACTTGGTTTGACAATGCTGAATTTCCATCCTGGAAGCCATCTCGGCAAGATTTCCGAGCAGGATTGTCTTGATAGAATTGCTAGTTCCATTAATTGGGCATTAGCTCAGACAACAAATATTACTGCCGTCATTGAAAACACAGCGGGACAAGGTACTACTCTTGGATATCAGTTTGAACACCTAACTCGTATCATTGAGGGAGTAGAAGACAAAAGTCGGGTAGGCATCTGCCTGGATACTTGTCATACCTTTACAGCGGGTTATGACTTGCGGACGAAAGAAGCCTGCAACAAAACGTTTTCAGATTTTGACCAGATCGTCGGCTTTAAATGGCTAAGAGGTATGCACTTGAACGATTCCAAACCTGACGTGGGTTCCCGTGTAGACCGGCATGAAAGTCTGGGAAAAGGAAAACTGGGTTGGGATGTCTTTGAATACATAATGAAAGACGACCGTTTTGAAGATATTCCTCTTATTTTAGAAACAGTTGATAGCTCACTTTGGCCGCAGGAAATTCGTCAGTTGTATGATTTATCAAAAAATCTTTAGCGAATATTAACGACCACCCCGCGCTCTGTAACCAGCACCTCTGCCACCTCCCCTGATACCATTCCGCTCCACGCAACGCCGAAAAGCAATCAAATAATTTTCTTGAGATGCTCGTTGAAGATTTTTAAACACCTGCTGTACATCAGCATAGTCTTTAGTAGCTGCCAGTAGTCTGTCATACATTTCTGCGTTTTCTATCTCAGCTTCGACACCTGCCTGGCAGGCTTCCAGGACACTGTTTGGGGATTCTACCTGGTTACTCCACAAGTCTTCAGGAATACTGAAGCCATACTTTCTGAATAAGGGGAGCAATGCCTGAATATGTCGTTTTTCGGCTTCTATAATATTTATAAAAGGACGGATTTCACCGAATAAATCAATAACGCGCTGATAGGTAGCACAGGCTTTATATTCATCGTCTAGTGCCTCAATTAATGCTTGTTCTAATATTTGAATCATTATTCTTTACTTTTGTAAGTTTCAATCGAGATAAATTCTGCCATATATAGATATAAGCCATTGTCACTCAACAGACAGTTATCGTGCCCGTTGCTAATTATTAGTCGTATCATTAAATGGTACTTCAGCATTAAGGAAAATAAAATGTAGGAGTTACTGACAAACTGATTGGTAATAATACTGTCTTTTTTAAAGATATTAGTAATGCAAGGAAGCTAAAAACATGGACACTCAAGACACTACAAGCAAGTTGCAACGTGCTTATCACGGCATGGTAGATACATTAGAATGCGGCTGTAGAGCGATTCTAAGGAGTTTAAAATACGAATGGTTATTCAATGCCATTTACTTAACGAAAGAATCAATGGAATTGGATTTTGAAGCCTATATTCGATTTTACAACCAGGATAGTTCTAGATACGGCTAATGGAAATTTATCACCCATAAGCTTTGTCGTGTCAAAAGAGAAAACCCCTTATTTAACTTGAAGAGAACACTTAGGGCTTGAGAAGTTGTATGTTACAAGTTTATTATTAGGTAAATTTTTTTATTGGTAAACCGCTATCCTGAGGCAATGTACTCGGCGTTTACTCAACACGATGTGACGCCGGTTCTCACTATGGAGTCAGAATATGACAAAATTAAAAATTAACGGCAAACTTGTCGATATCGATGTAGACGACTCTACTCCCCTGTTATGGGTGCTGCGAGAGCAACTGGGCCTGACAGGCACCAAGTACAGTTGCGGCATCGGCCTCTGCGGTGCCTGCACCGTGCATCTCGATGGCAAAGCGGTGCGCTCCTGTCTCATCCCGGTTTCTGCACTCCAAGCAACACAAGAAATCATCACTATCGAAGGGCTGTCAGCAGACGGTGATCACCCCTTACAACAGGCATGGCAGGAACTTGACGTGCCGCAATGCGGGTACTGCCAGCCGGGTATGATCATGAGTGCTGCGGCTTTGCTAAAGAACAACCCCAATCCCAGCGATGCAGATATCGATGCAAATGTGACCAATATCTGCCGTTGCGGTACATTCAACCGGGTACGTCGCGGCATCCATCTAGCCGCTGATATCAAGTCGGGCAGCAACAAGCGCGGGGAGGCATGATGAAGAAACAACGAGTCAATATCTCGCGCCGTGAATTTCTCATCGGCAGCGCAGCAGTCGGTGCCGGTTTTTCTCTTGGCCTGTATTTACCCCCGGGTAGCGGCATGGCAGTGGCTGCAGAGGAGACATCCTCTGCAGCACCGGAAGTTAATGCCTGGGTCGTTATTCATGACGACGATACCGTTATCATCCGTATAGCACGTTCTGAGATGGGACAGGGCACACTTACCGGCCTGGCTCAACTGGTTGCCGAGGAACTCGAGTGCGACTGGTCCAAAGTCAGAACGGAATATCCGACACCGGGACAAAGTCTCGCCCGAGACCGGATATGGGGCAGTTTCTCTACCGGCGGCAGCCAGGGTATCCGAGGCAGTCATCAATATGTCCGCAAGGGTGGCGCGGTTGCCCGCGAGATGCTGATCGAAGCTGCTGCAGAAAGCTGGGACGTGCCGAAGGATGAGTGCAGCGTGTCGGCAAGCCTGATCACCCACAAATCAACGGGACGCACCACCACTTACGGCAAGGTGGCTGCAGCCGCAGCCGAGATGATCCCGCCGATCGAGGTCGAACTCAAGGATCCGAAGGACTGGAAGCTCATCGGCAAGTCGGTGAAACGGCTGGATACGGCGGATAAACTGACGGGTAAACAGGTCTTCGGGACTGATCTTCAGTTACCCAACATGCTTAATGCCAGTATCAGGGCTTGCCCGGTGTTCGGCGGTAAACTGGCCTCTTTCGATGCCCCAAAGGTGAATAAGATGCCTGGTGTGCGCGCGGTTGTAGCGGTTGAAGACAATGCAGTTGCAGTCGTTGCTGATACCTGGTGGCAGGCAAATAAGGCGCTGGACGCACTGCCAGTAACCTGGGACAAGGGAATAAACGCCACAGTCAGCAGTGCTTCGATTGCGCAGATGCTGGATGAGGGTCTAACCGCTAAAGAAGCCTTCATTGGAAACACAGCAGGGGATGCAAAAACAGCATTGAAGGGAGCCGTGAAGAAGGTCGAGGCGACCTATGCTTACCCCTACCAGAATCATGCCACAATGGAACCCATGAATGCCACTGCATTATGGAGCAAAGATCGTTGCGAGGTCTGGTGTCCGACACAAAACGGCGAAGCTGCACTGGAGGCTGCGGCGAAAGCGGCCGGACTACCGGCGAGCAAATGTGAAGTCTATAAAATCCATCTTGGCGGCGGTTTTGGCCGGCGCGGGGCATTTCATGATTTTGTCACCCAGGCGGTGGCCATCGCAAAGCAGATGCCGGGCAAACCGGTGAAACTGCTCTGGACCCGCGAAGAAGATATGCAACACGGCCATTATCACCCCATCACCAAGGCTAAAATGGTTGGTGGGTTGGATGACAAGGGCAACCTGCTCGGCCTGCATATCCGTATCTCTGGACAATCCATACTGGCCGCCATCCATCAAGGCTGGATGCAGAACGGGGTCGACATGTTCACCTTTCAAGGGTTGCTGCCCGACGGAGATCACTCCATCAGCTACACAGTGCCTAACCTTCTGGTCGAGCATGCGATGCGTAATCCACCAGTACCTCCCGGCTTCTGGCGTGGCGTCAATGTCAACCAGAATGCCATCTACATGGAATGTTTTATCGATGAGCTGGCCCATGCCGCTGGCAAGGATCCGCTCGAATTCCGCCGTAAGTTGATGGCCGATCATCCCAAAAACCTGGCCGTGCTAAACGCGGTTGCAGACAAAGCGGGCTGGAGTAAACCGGCTGCAAAAGGTGTCTTTCGCGGCTTGGCGGTGTGTAAGGCTTTTGCCAGTTATGTCGCGGCTTGCGCTGAGGTCTCGGTCGATAATAACGGCAAGCTCAAGATTCTTCGCATCGTTGCCGCGACCGACCCCGGTCATGCTGTAAACCCGCAGCAAATCGAGGCCCAAGTCGAGGGCTCCTTTGTCTTTGGCCTTTCGGCATTACTCTATGGCGGAATCAGGATCAAGGACGGCAGTGTCGAACAGAAGAATTTTGACAGCTACCCATCGATGCTGATCTCGGAGATGCCCGAGGTTGAGGTCATCATCATGCCTTCAGGCGGATTCTGGGGCGGCATCGGCGAACCCACCATCGCAGTGGCAGCGCCGGCGGTGCTGAATGCTATCTTTGCCGCCACTGGTAAACGCATTCGCGAGTTCCCATTAAACAACACCGACCTGCGTCCCGCTTGAGATACCGGACGGACCAAGCCACTATTGAGTGATGACTGAGCCATGACAGATCAGGCGGACGATATCGAGGTCCTTGAGGGTGCTCTGGCGTGGCTGCAATCCGGCCACCAGGTTGCGCTCGCCACCGTGATCAAAACCTGGGGCTCGTCGCCCCGTCCACCCGGCTCGCTGCTGGCGATGAACGATGCAGGCCAGTTTGTCGGATCGGTATCAGGCGGCTGTGTCGAAGAAGCTCTGCTGTCGCGCTACGGCAATGGCGAGCTCGCTGGCCCAACACCGACCATGGTGGACTTCGGCGTCAACCGCCAGGAAGCATCTCGCATGGGGCTGCCGTGCGGCGGCCGCCTGGAAGTGCTGATTGAACAGCTGAGCGGGCCTGAGTCGGTCGCAGCGTTATTGGCAAGGCTTCGTGATGGCGCACTGGTGGCGCGCAGGGTTAACCTGACTAGCGGTGAAGTCGACCTGCTGCAGAGCGATGGTGGCACAGAATTCCAGCTATCGGAAACATCGGTAGTCAAAACTTTTGGACCTGTCTGGCAGTTGTTACTAATCGGTGACGGCCAGCTTGCGCACCATCTTGGCAGCATGGCACTGCATCTCGATTACCGGGTCATCATCTGTGATCCGCGTGAGGGCTTTGCACCACTTGAACCGCTAGCCGATGTTCAGTATAACCGTTTGATGCCCGATGACGCCGTGCAGGGACTGAGTAACCAGGCACGTACTGCCATCGTCACCCTGGCCCATGATCCTCGCCAGGATGACCTGGGCCTGAGTGCTGCCCTAGAGTCGCAGGCCTTTTATATCGGTGCATTGGGTTCAACTCGATCGGCGCAGGCACGGCGTAAACGTATGGCATCACTGGGTTACAGTACACAGCAGATCGAACGTATCCATGGCCCGGCCGGCCTGCATATCGGCAGCAAGCGCCCGGCGGAGATCGCACTCTCCATCCTCGCTCAGATCACGGCCATCCGTAATGGCATTGAACTACAAAAACCATGACAGAGATTGTAGGGATTCTGCTCGCTGCCGGTTCATCACGGCGTTTCGGTGCACCCAAGCTTCTGCATCCGCTACATGATGGCGTACCCGTTGCGGCGGCGGCAGCGCAAGCGCTGATTCAGGTGTTACCAAATACACTAGCTGTAGTAAAACCTGACGACTACGTCCTGATCGAGGTATTGACAGGACTCGGTCTGCGCATCGTCGAGAATCCGCTGGCCGATGAGGGCCTGGGCACCAGCCTGGCCGCCGGCGTCAATACCGCTACACAAGCTGATGGCTGGCTGATCATGCTGGCTGATATGCCATGGATTCAGACTGCAACTATCTCTGCCCTGGCAGATCGTCTCTCAGGCGGCGCATCTATGGTCGCGCCTTTATACGCAGGACGGCGAGGTCATCCGGTAGGATTTTCCTCGCGCTGGCAGCAACCGTTACGCGACTTGTCTGGTGACAAGGGTGCCCGTGATCTGATTGCAGATAATTCGGATGTGCTTGAATTGCTTGCCACTGAAGATGCCGGCGTATTGAAGGACATCGATTTTCCGCATGATCTCAGCCTTTGAGTTGATACACACAAAACCAATAGGTATTTATAAAACAGATGTTAATTTTTACGCCTGTAAGCGTTATGTTTTAGGTTGATAGAATTACACACATTGATAAGAGATACTTAAATCACTTATCGAGGTTCGCATGACATCAACAAAACGTAAAATAAAACATACACACGGCAGTTTAAAAGCATGAATGGCTAATAAATTATATTCATCTTACGCGAGAGGTCATAATGAACGACATCAATATTTACATCACTATTATAACGGAACAAGGTTGAGTGCAACCTTGCGGTATAAAGCCACAAATAAGTACGAATATTCTCAAATTAATGTGTGTAATTAGACCAACCTAGAACACCTTTTATCTTTACTCAGCCTCTCAGAAATACGTTCTAGCATATCAAGTATTCCCATCCATATTTATCCAATAAATATGGTGTCGCGTGCTGCTGAAGCAACATGACATTTCTCCTTAACCATATTTATTAATAATCTGTGTAAATATTGGACTATATAAATCGGTTTATTCTATTTAAAAGCACACCCCCCTACTTTTAGGGCATTTTTATAAAAAACAGCAAGACAGTAATTAAAATAATAAGCCTTAAATAGCCGCCACTGAAATAACATTCATTATAGCGTCCAATATTCAGAGGGATTTGCATACTAATTCACTCATTCTTTACAGCACTGTCACTTAACAGACAGTCGCTAATAAAAATTCATAGCATACTTAAGATGTGGGAGTTTGATTTAATGAGTTCTCTTTAAATTTATTGTGGATTATTTTCAAGAAATTTACAAAGTGGTTTAATTGACGAGGAGGTATTTAATGTTTTTCCGCTTTCTTTTTAGCTATCTTATTATATTTTCGATAAATGTTAGCTTTGCTGAAGATGTAGGTATTAATGTAAATAACTACATCGAACAACGCAAGCAACTGATTGAGGAAATAAAAGACAATGTGGCCAGCACGGCTATCCATCTCAGCAAGGAAAAGCTTGGTCCATCTGTTTTAAAAGCCATTGGAACAGTTCCCCGGCACGAGTTTGTGCCACCCGATCAGCGCAAGTTTGCTTACGAGAACCGGCCCTTACCCATTGGACATGGGCAGACAATTTCACAGCCTTATATCGTTGCTATCATGACAGACCTGCTAGGTCTTAAAGCTGAAGATAAAGTGTTGGAAATAGGCACAGGATCAGGCTATCAAGCGGCAATTCTGTCTGCGCTTGTTGATAAAGTATACAGCATTGAAATCATCCAACCTTTGGGGAAAGACGCATCTGAGCGCCTTGATGCGTTGGGTTTCAAGAATGTCGAAGTCCGTTTAGGCGATGGTTATTATGGCTGGAAAGAACATGCACCCTTTGATGCAATTATTGTCACCGCCGCTGCAAGCCATATCCCGCCACCCTTGATCAAACAGCTTAAACCGGGTGGCAGCATGATTATTCCAGTAGGTTCACGTTTTATGGTGCAGGAATTACTCATGGTTGAAAAAAATGACAAGGGTAAAGTCACAACGCGCCAGATTCTGCCTGTGAAATTTGTTCCTTTGACAGGGAAGCACTAAACCAAGGAAGCGCAATGTCAACAGGCAAGATTAAACAAGCACCTATTATCTCGATCGCCTTTATTTCAGCCGCAGCGTTATCGTATGAGATCCTGTTGATGCGCCTGTTTTCGATCATACAGTGGCATCATTTTGCCTATATGATCATTAGCCTGTCGTTGCTGGGATACGGTGCAAGCGGCACCTTTGTGGCACTTTTTCAGGATCGTTTGAACAGGCATTATTCCAGGTCCTATATTGTTTTGTTGGGTCTTTTCGGGATTTCGGCCTACGTTTGTTTCCTGCTTGCCCAGTCGCTGCCTTTCAACCCGGAAGAGGTATTATGGGACGATACACAACCGCTGATTTTGTTGGCACTGTATCTTTTACTTGCCATACCTTTCTTCTTTGCGGCAAGTGCTATCGCGCTCACTTTTTCGCATTTCAGTCACAGCATCGGAAAAATCTATGCATTCGATCTGTTTGGCGCGGGAGCTGGCAGTCTGGCAGTTGTCGGGTTTCTATTTCTGCTGTTACCCTATGATATTCTGGCGGGTGTCAGCCTGTTTGCTTTCCTCGCGACATTCATTGCAACCATCGAATTAAAAAGCAATTTCAAGCTTGTCGCCTTTGTCATAACAATAATCTCAATGCTTATGCTCAGCATTGCCTTTAAAACGGAACTCAAACTCTCGCCGTATAAAGAATTGCCACAAACCCTGCGAATCGCCGGGATGCAAACCGTTGCGCAACATTCCAGCCCACTAGGGCTTCTTGATGTAGTAGAAAGTACCAGCATACCGCTGCGCCATGCTCCCGGCCTGAGCTTTATGGCATCAACGGAACCACCTCCCCAAGTTGGTATATTTACCGATGGTGGCAATATGAGCGTGATTAACAAAGATACGGGTGATTTATCAACCTTTAGCTATCTCGACCAGATGACCACAGCACTACCCTATCACCTGAAAAAACCCGAAGATGTGTTGATCCTTGGTGCAGGTGGAGGTACAGGTATTCAACAGGCCCGTTATCAACAGGTATCGCGTATCATAGCAGTTGAACTCAATCCGCAACTGGCTGATCTGGTCAAAAAAGATTATGGAGACTTCTCGGGGCACCTTTTTGAACAGGACAATGTTGATTTGCACATTGGCGAAGGGCGGGGTTTTGTTACCGAGTCTGAGAAACAATATGACCTGATTCAGGTTTCACTGCTGGATGCTTTTGCGGCCTCCTCTGCCGGACTTTATGCGTTAAACGAAAGTTATATCTATACCGTGGAAGCACTGCAAACCTATTTGCAGCATATCAAGCCCGGTGGATATCTGACCATCAGCCGCTGGATAAAACTGCCGCCCAGAGACAGCCTTAAACTGTTTGCTACTGCGATTGAGGCTCTAAAAGCTTCAGGCTCAAGTTCACCTGAAAAACAGTTAATGCTGATTCGCAGCTGGCAAACCAGTACCCTTGTGATCAAAAACAGTCCTTTTAATACACAGGAAATCGGGCAATTACAGGCCTTCTGCAAGGAACGTGCTTTCGATCTGGCCTGGTATCCGGGCATGCAGGCAAATGAAGCAAATCTTTATAACCATTTACGCGAGCCTTACTTTTACCAGGCTGCTGTTGCAATACTAGGCCATGAAAGGGATTCTTTCATGGGACGCTATAAATTTAATCTGTATCCCTCAACCGATGACCGCCCTTATTTCTTTCATTTCTTCAAATGGAGTGTTCTTCCTGAAATTCTTGAACTTCGCGGACAGGGCGGAATGCCTTTGCTGGAATGGGGCTATCTGGTGTCGATTACGACTTTCATCCAGGCTATTTTTGTCAGCATTGTCCTGATACTGTTACCGCTTTGGGCATTGAAAGGAAAAAATGATAAAACAAAGTCCAGCATCAGCCGTATGAAAGTATTTACTTATTTCTTTGCGATTGGCTTGGCTTTCCTGTTTATTGAAATAGCCTTTATCCAGAAATTTATACTATTTCTTCATCACCCGTTGTACGCCACCGCTACGGTTATTACTGGATTTCTGGTGTTCGCTGGGCTTGGAAGTCTCTGGAGCCAGAAAGTGACAACAATAAAACAGTATCGGAAAAATATGAAAATGGCCGTGGCAGGCATAGCAATTCTGAGTGTGAGCTATCTGGTCTTTTTTTCCACGCTTCCCGTTGTGCTGCTTTCTCTTCCGCTACTGGCAAAAATAATGCTTTCATTGGTGCTTATCGCGCCACTCGCATTTCTAATGGGCCTGCCCTTTCCGCTGGCGCTCACGTCGCTGGGAAAAAACAACAATAGGCTTATTCCCTGGGCCTGGGGAATAAACGGCTGTGCCTCCGTAATCAGCGCAATCCTTGCCACTCTGCTAGCCATTCACGCAGGATTTAGCATCGTCATTATTCTTGCCGTATTGTTATATGGCTTGGCGCTACTCAGTTTTCCTGCTGAATATCGATCTTAACCCGAATATTATGTAACAGGCTTGAACTCGGAATGACTCTGTCCAACCATGTGTTCATAGGTCTACCGTATACGAATCGTTTCCACATCAACTGTAAATCCAGCAATTCTCCCTTTGATATATCTCTCGTTACGTCCTCTTTCTGTAAACCCCCTTGCATCTCCAAAACTCGAATAAACTCATACCCGTTTCCGAATTGAAAGACGCTTACCCATCGGGTGGTGATTTTAGCCATTTACACTTTACATCACGTATATTCGAACGATAGGAGGAAAAATCCTGAAGGTAGTCTTACGGACTGATAAACCGGAAAAGTGGCTGGAATTCTTGAGGAACAATAAAGTCGATTAAAAAGGATTCACTTAAGGGCATACCTATTAATTAGGTCTTACTTTTGCGAGCTTTGGTTCTCGTTCTCGCCACCCTTATCCTCATATTGCAACTATCAGTCATGGAAAAAAATAAGCCTTAAAAATACCGAAAGTAGACATAGATACTGCTGATTAATACCGACAGCAGCATCAGCGGAAATGCCATTAACATAAACGGCAGGAAGCGAATCGGCTGACCGGAACGTTCGGCAAACCCGGCGACAATCAGATTCGCACTGGCGCCAACCAGACTGCCATTTCCACCCAGACAGGCACCCAGTGCCAGTGACCACCAGATGGGGATTAATTCTTCGGCACCGCCAAAACTGGCTGCCATGTTTTTTATCAGCGGAATCATCGTGGCCACGAAGGGAATATTATCGACAATGGAAGAAGCCACGGCAGATACGAACATGATTGAAATTGCGGTTACTGTTTTATCGCCATCGGTAAGCTCGATTACCTGATGCGCCAGCATTTCCAGCAAGCCTGTGGATTCGACCCCGTAGACCAGAATAAACAGGCCGATAAAAAAGAAAATGGTTATCCATTCCACTTCACCTAACGCTCTACTGACCATTTCCGTTTGTTTCTCCTGATTATGAGGAAAACAGTGTAGGACCAATAATAAGGCGGCACCGAAAAGGGCAATGGTCGCTGGTTGCAGTCCGTAATCATGCCCCACAATAAAGCCCACCATCACCAGCGTCAGGACAAACAATGATTTTTTCAACAGCAGCCAATCCTTAATCGCATCTATTTCCCGGTACTGCATAACTTTTTCAATCAGCCTGGGTTCGGCTTTTAGGTGCCTTCCCCAGATCAGGTAAAGTGGAATCAGCGTGATCAATAAAATAAAAACGGCAATGGGTGCCAGATTAAACAAAAAATCATTGTAGGTAAGGCCCGTAGCAGAACCGATCATGATATTTGGCGGATCACCGATCAAGGTTGCTGTTCCGCCTATATTAGCGGCAAATATTTCCGCAAATAAATAAGGGTAGGCGCTTAATTTCAAGGTATCGGTAATCAACAAGGTAATCGGTGCTATCAACAAGACGGTGGTAACGTTATCCAGCAACGCAGAAAGAAATGCGGTCACAAACACCAGCATCACCAGAATCCCCCAGGGATCGGCCTTGACTACTTTGGCTGAGCGGATCGCCAGATACTGAAACACGCCGGATTCACGCGTGATACCGACAATGATCATCATACCGGTCAGCAAACCAATGGTATTGATATCGACGCCCTGCATTGCAGATTGCTGGGTCAGTACGCCACTAACGATCATCAACGCTGCTGCCATCATCGCGATTATGGCCCGGTTCAAACGTTCCGTTACGATCAGAATATAGGTCAAGACAAATAAAACGCCCGCAAACCAGACTGGAGAGAGACCAAAAATCATATCTGGCTGTGTTACGTTATGCATCCTTGTTCACCCCACTGGCTAGAATTTTCTCACCGATATCCCAGTATGAAATCATGCCCAGCAACTTGCAGGTGCCTTTTTCGACCACCGCAATACTGGAGCGCGTATCGTAAAGTTGTAACAGTGTTTCCGTGAGTGGTGTGTCGGGTGAGACAGGGGGGACTTCATTATTCATACAGATTGAAATGGGTTGATGTTTCACTTCATCAAAGCGTTGGTACAGGTCCTCGAGTGATTCATGGATGAAACTGACGTTTTCCAATCCCTTATCTATAAACACCGACTTGGGGATCACCTGTTTCAGCAGGCAATTCACCCCGAACATTCCCAGATAACAAAAGCTTTCATCCACTACAGGTACATTACGGTAGCGTTTTTCCATAATGAATCTGGCTGCGCACTCAATGGTGTCAGTCGGTTTTAACGTAGTTGGATTGGGATCCATTACTTCAGAGGCTTGCATGTGATTTTTCCATTCAATTTATCGCGAATTAGTGACAGTCCCCGTCCTTCAGCAGAAAGGAGAGGGAATATTATGGACTTTTTTAACCTATTCCTCTAGCAGTGCCGCCGCCAAACGAGCAGAAGTTATTCGTGGTCCGGAGCATGGCACATAAATCAGTCCTATTTTTTGGAAAAAGTGTATCGACTGTAGATGTCCATTATACTCTTCACAAACACCCATACGCATATTCGGACCAGTTTCTCTTCCTCATTCAATAGCAAGTTTTATCAACTACACCCCCCTACTTTTTGTATGTTTTTTTTGATTTCTGAAACTGTCAGCAGTGCGGAGGTGAATTGTGACTATGCCAGATAGTTCACCTTATCTATTTTCTTGTCGCGGATAATAATACCTATATCTAAGTTATGTATTGTTGCACCGTGATTCCTGCCACAATTGCGCCAAGCCCTAAAAATGTCATTATGTGTAAGGGTTCACCTAATACATGATGAATAATGAACAGGCTAATAAAAGGCGAGAGAAAAATTAAAGTACTGATTTTGCTAACTTTATCGGTTAAATGTAAAGCCATTTGCCAGCAGATGAAAGCTAACCCCATCTCGAACAAACCGACATATGTGAATCCTAACACCTGTTTTAGACTTAGTTGTGTGGGTATACCTTCTGCAAATATGGTAATGACGACCAATATCGGAACAGCAAACGAAAAACTCTGGAACAGTTTTATGATTGGGGGATGTTTATCTCGTGCATTTAGAAGCCAATAGGATGCCCAGATTAAAGTGCTGAAAAGTGCCAGGAACACGCCAAAGTAACTTAATTCACCTGAAATGCTTTTGCCGCTAAATGAGATTAAAACGACGCCAATGTAGCCTAAGGTGATTGCAATAAAATCGCGTTTTGTGAGTTTATGCCCAAGAATTGGCACTGATAAAATAGCGAGAGTAATTGCCCATGTGTAGTTGAGTGATTGTGCGACTTGTGCTGGTAGTAATTCATAGGCTCTGAATAACACCAGGTAATATAAAACAGGGTTCAATAGCGCCAATAACACAATCGTTTTTAGGTTTTTGGGCATTGTTTCAATCGCGATTGATAACTCAGCTCGACTAATCAAGAAAGCGCTAAGGACCAGCAACGAGATGAAGCTTGCGCCCGTTAGTAATTGCAGTAGCGATAGATGTTGCAAACTGAGCTTGAAGGCGGTTGCCACCGTCGACCACATAGCAACCGCAAGCAAGGCGTAAATAACGGCTAAGGTATTTTTCTTCAATAGTGTGAGACCTTTGCTTGAGAAATATGTCGCAAAGGTCTCATAGTATCTTCATTAAATTGTAAATTAAATGTTATTTTGACGGTAAGCAGAGGGTGACATCCCCTTTTTCTTTCGGAACACATTGGTGAAAGCACTTTGGTGTATCCAAAATACTGTCGAGGGCATTACTTGAAAATGCGGATTCAAGTTCTAATAACGCTAAATTATCACTTATATCCTGGATTAGAAGCAGATTTTCATTATCACCATAAAAGCTATGAGAATGATTGGAAGGAACAATACAACCAACACCCTTTTGAATAAATCCGCTATATCCGGATATTTCAAATTCCGCATGGCCAATCAAACCAAACACTATTTGGTGGTGTTTATGACTATGAGTTATTGAGCGTCCTGAGAGTTGCAAAACGCGTGCGATGATGTTGTTTTTTTGCTGCATGATTACTAGCTTAAATATTTTTTAACCGACTGATAACTCAGTGAAAGGAATAAACTCAAGCATGTCGCCCGGCTTCACCAATGTTTCACCCGGTATAAACACTAGACCATTTGCCCAGCTGGCTGAGGTTAAAACACCTGACCCTTGATTGGGATAGATTTTTAGTAATGAAATGCCATGTTCGTCAACTTCGATACGCGCTCTTACATATTCATTGCGCTTTTCTTTCACCGTTAATTCAAACCCGCTAGCCACCTTAAAACTCTGTGCTTTGGTAATTGAGGCGCCCTGCATTTTCAAAATATAGGGACATGCAAAAATACAGAAAGTAGCAAAAACAGATACTGGATTACCAGGTAAACCTAAAAAAGGCGTTGAGCCAGACGTGTTATTTATTGACTTAAGAATTTGGCCAAATGCTAGTGGCTTACCAGGTTTGACATTGATGCGCCACATATCCAGTTTACCCAATTGTTCAAGCGCTTTGCGGATATGATCTTCCTCTCCAACCGATACTCCGCCACTTGTCATTATCAAGTCGGACACTTCTGCCGCTTTTTGCATCGCTACCAACGTCGCATCAAGCGTGTCTTCAACATTGCCAAGATCGATCACGTCACAACCCATTCCCTCGAGCAATCCATGCATTGTATAGCGGTTTGAATTGTAAATTTGCCCTGCTAAAAGCTCCTCTCCTGGATCACGAATTTCATCGCCGGTAAAAAAAACTGCAACTTTCAAGCGGCGCTTTACAGGGACTTTGGCAAAACCAACAGATGCCGCCAGACCTAAATCCTGTGCCCTGAGTTTTTGCCCTGCTTTGAGTATGATTGTGTTTTCACGGATATCTTCTCCGGCTTTACGAATGTTAGCGCCGCTGGATACTTTGCCACGAATAATAACATCATCATCAGTTGCTTCGCAGTTCTCCTGCATCACTACCGCGTTTGCATTTTCTGGAATCGGAGCACCTGTAAATATCCGGGCTGCTGATCCGGAATCCAGCGCCACACCTGTCTGACCTGCACAGATTCGCTGACTTACTTTTAACTTATTCTCGCTATCTAATGCTAGATCTGAGGCATTTACCGCATAGCCATCCATGGCGCTATTGTCAGCTGGTGGAACATTGATTCGAGAGGACAAATCTTCTGCCAGAATTCTACCTAATGCGTTCTTTAACTCGACCTCTTCAATGTCTGATACGGGTATCGCTTTTTCTTCCAATAAGCTTAATGCCTCATCGATGGGTATAAGCGTTTGCTGATAATCGCAACTATTATTTGTACTGTCTTTCATTTTATTTTTCTTTGAAACGCGGCATCATTTGCACCAGATTACACGGCTGATGACGAAAATCCAGCTGGTATTGAATAATCTCATTCCAGCCATCTTTGCAAGCACCGGGAGAACCAGGCAAAGTAAACAATACCGTGCCATTAGCCAGGCCTGCAATCGCACGCGATTGAATCGTTGATGTCTTGATCAACTGATAAGAAATCATCCTAAATATTTCACCAAAACCTTCTATCTCTTTATCGTATAAAACCTTCATCGCTTCGGGCGTGACATCTCTTCCGGTTAAACCGGTACCGCCTGTGGTAATTACGGCGTGAATTTCGGGATCTGCAATCCAGTTTGAAACAACTGCGCGAATCTGGTAAATATCATCTGTAACGAATTTTTTATCTGCGAGATTATGGCCAGTTTCTGTCAACAGCTTGACCAGCATTTTGCCGGACTTATCATCCGCTTCATTTCGCGAATCTGAAACCACCAGCACTGCAATATTTAATGGAATAAATTCAATATCCGGGGCTATTTTTGCCATCTCAATTCCTACATCTTATCTAATAGTTGGATAGTAGCATGACATGCCTATCGAGATAATTGGCTTTTTTTGATGATTAAAAAGACACCCCCCTACTTTTAAGGGGTTTTTACTGTTTTTCGTTTATTCCTGTTTAAGGAGCCTCTGATTAAGTCAATTAGATTTAGTTGCAGGAAAAACTGTACGTATGTTTCACGAAGTGAGTCGTAATAGTTGCTCTATTGCGATGATCTTCGGGGAAGTTACGAACAGTTTAAACAAACCTAAAATAATTGAACTTGATCAGAGTCTCCTTAAAATACCATTCAGTTTTTAAAATGCACTGAATACATTTCCCGATGCTATTATAAAGTTGCAAAACCTATTAGTCAGGATTCTATTTAAGATGCTAATGCGTATTCCCCTATTGTTATTGATCAGCCTAGTTTTGACAGCGTGTAACGCCGAGACTAAAACAGCGGCTGCTCCTGAAAAAAAGAAGAAACAAGATAAAACGCATCTGGTCGAAATTGTAAAGGCCGAATCTATCGCATCCAATACCATAAGCAACTGGCACGGTTCGCTCGAATACAACGAATTGGTAAATATTTATAATCAGGAAAAAGGCCGTATCGATTTATTTCCCTATAAGGAGGGTGATCGGGTTAATAAAGATGACACACTGGTGCATATGGATGATAGATTATTGCGTGCAGAAAAAAGCAAATTATTAGCCCAAATAGCACAGGCAAAAACCGACCAAATACGAATTCAGGGGCTAGTAAAAAAACAAGCTCTCAGCGCAGGAGAACTGGATCAGGCAAATACCCAATTAGCCATTTATAATGCGGAAAAGAATCTGCTGGATATTCGCATAGGCTATTTTCAAATCAAAGCCCCTTTTTCAGGAATCGTCACCGAACGTTTTGTTAACCAAGGTGATGCTGTGTCGGCGCAGCAACACCTCCTGACCCTCAGCAATCATCTATCACTAGTCGCTAAGGTACAGGTGAGCGAAACGGCGCTGTCATCGTTGACAAAAAGTATGCCCGCAACCATCATCATTCCTTCTTCCGGGGCGAGATATGCCGGAAAATTATCACGCATTTATCCCAAACTACATCCAAATACACGACAAGCTACCGTAGAAATCACCTTTGATGAAAGTCCTGAAAGTCTCTTTTCTGGTCAATCCGTTCTGGCAGAAATTAAAGGCGTGCGTAAGAACAGGATTCTCGTTCCACTGTCAGCGCTTAAGCGCGATGGTGAAGGAGAACATGTTTTCCTATTGAAAGATGATGGAAAGGCTCATCGTCAGGCAGTGATCAGCTCCTCATATATTGCCGGAAAAGTAGAAATAACCCGGGGTGTTAAAAGTGGAGATCAGGTGATTACCCGCGGTTTTCTGGGGCTTAATAATGACAAAGCGGTAAAGGTCTCTGGTGAAAAAAGCAAAACACAGGATAACAAGGAAGCCGTAACAAAAGCAGAGGTAAAGGAGAAGCCAGAGACTACGCCAGCTAAATCTTTCAGTAATACTTTGGACAGGATCTGGAACAAAGTTCGGGACATCATAAAATCATGAAACACAAAGCGGGCATTGCTGGCTGGGCGATTCATCATCCCATTGGCGTGATCATGCTGATGCTTGCAATTATCATTCTTGGTTTATTTTCACTCAGCAAATTAAATATCGATCTGCTACCCGAGATTATTTACCCTGAAGTTCGCACGCGAATTATTGATCCTGGCGTACCTGCAACTATCATGGAAGATGAAATTACCCGCCAACTGGAAGAGCAGTTAGCGATTACTGAAGATGCTATTTCAATTATTTCCACCACCCAGGAAGGACGTTCTGCTGTTGATCTTTCATTTGCATATGGCACTGATATAGACGTTGCGTTGCGTGATGCCAGCACCCGGCTTGATCGAGCCAAACGCTTTTTACCTGACAGTATTGACCCCCCTATCATTTATAAACGTGACCCATCACAGCGCCCGATTGCTGAATATGTATTAAGTTCGCCTACCCGAACATCAGTAGAATTAGACGATTGGGGTAATTATTCATTATCAAAATGGTTATTAAACTTGCCTGGCGTAGCAGCTATTGAAGTTGGCGGAGGTCGGCAGCGTGAGATTCAGGTAGTTACGGACTCAAATAAGTTAGCTGCTTATAAGCTCGACATTACCGACATTTCCGAGGTGATTCAACAAAACAATCAGGATACACCAGCGGGTCGGTTCTATTCAGAAAGTGGTGAGATTAGTGGGCGTACAGCGTCACGTTTTCGTTCCGTCAATGATATTGAAAATCTACCTTTGCCTGTTGCGACTGACTCTGCTGATAATGTATTACGTATCAAAGATGTCGCCTATGTACAGGATGATATGGCGGATGAAAAGCTTCGCATTCGCCTTGACGGTGAGCCCGGGCTCAAGGTTTCATTGCAGAAACAACCTCAGGCAAATACAGTCACAGTTTATGATGGAGTTGCAGAGGAGTTAGCCAAACTCCAGGCGCAAGGCCAGATACCTGAAGATATTACCATCAAACGGGTTGATGATCAGGCGCAATATATCCGTCAATCTCTACAAAATGCAGTAACAGCAGCTATGAGTGGTGCTATTCTTGCAATGTTGGTGGTGTATATATTTCTCGGCAATATACGTAGAACTCTAATAATTGGCAGCGCGATTCCCATTGCTGTTTTAGTCACTATGATATTCATGTCGATGGGAGGATTGACCCTAAATATTATGACACTTGGCGGCTTAGCATTGGGCATTGGAATGCTGGTCGACAACACCATCGTGATGCTGGAAAATATTTATCGCCATCAAAAAGAACATAAAGATACCCTAGAACAAGCCGAGCTTGCTTCCGCTCAGGTGAACAGCGCTATAATTGCATCCACCACTACCAATCTTGCTGCGGTATTACCCTTTTTGTTTATTGGTGGTTTGATTGGCTTATTATTTCGCGAACTGATATTTACCATTTCATCAGCGATAGTGGCATCTTTACTGGTCGCAATCACGCTCGTGCCTACATTGGCTGCAAGAGTTCCAGCAAAAGCCAGAGAAGGATTTCTACGGCGCATCTTCGATGCCTTTATTCGTCTATTACAAAATATATATGGCTGGTTTTTAAAAGTCCTGTTGAAAATCCCTGTGCTGGTAATCGCCGCTTTTATTGCAGGTCTGGTCTTTAGTATTCCTGTTTTTCAAGAGAGTAAATTTGAATTTTTACCCAAAATGGAAAATGGAGAAGTTTCGATTCGTCTAACGGCGGACCCAGGAATTTCCCTCGAAAAAATGGATCAACTCACGAAAAAGATCGAGGCATTATTAAATGAGTTACCTGACGTGGATTCACTTTTTACACTAGTCGGTGGTGGTGTATTTGGACGTTCCACCTACGAACGTAGTAATCGCGCCGACATCAAAGTATTGCTAAATAAAGGCAAAAACACTGTCGCAGTTGACGACTGGATCAAACAAGCGAATAAGGCAATAAGAGAAGAAGAATTAGCCGGATTAAAAGTACGGATCAGAAATCAGGGAATTCGCGGAATACGTGTGTCTCAAGGCGAGGATGATCTTAATTTGCGAATCAAAGGCCCGAACCTACAAGTCCTGGAAACAATTGCCGATCAGGCTGTTGAATCGCTAAATGGTACTGCAGGCATACGCAATGTGCAACATTCCAGTGAAGGCAGCGATCAGGAATTAACCATCAATGTGAATCGTGAACGTGCAGCGCAACTTGGCCTTTCAACTGAAGAAATAGGCAATGTGATTCGCTTTGCGGTCGGCGGCAGAACAGTGACTGATTTCATCCAGAATGATCGTAGTATTGATATCGTATTGAGGCTCGACAGAAGTCAGTTACGCTCGCCTGATGACCTGAAAGAAATCATACTCTTCACCAATACCCAACCCCGCCAACCCGTTAGGCTAGCTGAAGTTGCGCGCATCGAATGGGAAAAAATGCCGGCAACCATTATGCGAGATCGCCAACAACGAATAATTGAAGTAACCGCAAGCCTTACCGGTGATTTAACCCTGGAAGACGCCTATACGAATGTTGAAAAATCACTAGAAAATCTCGATCTACCCGCAGGCTATTCTATTTATGAAGCAGGCGAACTTGAAGCAATCAAAGAGAATCAAAAAACCTCTCAGGTATTGCTGGCACTCGCATTGTTTCTGGTGTTTGTAGTGATGGCAGTACACTACGAATCTTTACGTGACCCCATTATCATTATGTTGAGCGTGCCATTTGCAGCCATTGGGGTTGGCATCGGCTTAATAGTCACGGGAATACCCTTATCCATGCCAGTCTGGCTGGGGATGATTATGCTGGCTGGAATCGTAGTGAACAATACCATCGTGCTGGTGGAAACCATCGAGCTTAAAAAAGAGCAAGCCAGTTCAGTTGTTGATGCAATTATCAGTGCCGCAAAAACACGATTGCGTCCCATTTTGATGACGACACTGACAACCGTTGTAGGCATGCTACCGCTGGCAATGGCTTTTGGTGAAGGCTCTGAAATGTTACAACCACTGGCGATTAGTATCGTCGCAGGACTGAGCTTTTCCATGCTTGTCACCTTATTCCTGGTTCCTTCTGTTTATAAGCTTTTTTATAGAGACTGATAAAGATAATCCCTTAATTCAAATACAGAAAGACCCCCCCACCTTTTAAGTGATTTTCCATTTTTTTAAAAATGGCCAAAAGAACTTATGCAAAGCTCGCCTGTTTTTCGTTTATATAAACACACCCATTGATGCCAAAGTCTTAACTACTAATAAGATTGACGATGAACAGGCTCGCCAATAACATGATTATCATTACTTTCACGATTAAATCCTCTCAATATTTATGTGGTAGTTATATAAATACGGATAAATAATGAGATTTAGACACAATTAATAATTTTTAATGAAAATACTATTAGCCGTTCAATGCCTTATTCAGCAGTTTTGACAATGTCTGTTTTTCTTCTTCTGATAAGTGAGCTAGCTGTCGAGATTCAAGCTCCATCATTGGCATATAAGCCGATTCAACCAGCTCAATACCAATCTGGGTAAGCCGTGATCTGACTATCCTTTTGTTGGTTAAATCACGTTCGCGCGTGATCCAGCCCTTCTCAACCATACGCTCTAAAAGCCGTGTCACATCCGGCACGCGTGTATATAGACGCGAACCAATCTCCTTGCTAGGCAGGCCTTTATCATCGCTATCCTTTACGTACAAAACACGCAGGGCATTGTATTGAAGAACTGTCATTCCCCAGATTGAGAGTAATTGATTCGCCTCAGCTAAAACCTTATCGCTGAGCGTAATCGCCGACTTGAAAATTTCTGTCTCAGTTTTGAGAGTTCCAATAAGGGCTTTACGGTTTCGTTTATTTGGCATATACTTGTTATAACAACTGTTGTTTGAACGTCTAATTATACCTGATTAGAAACTTTAGCAATAGTGTTAGTAATACTCTTTAGATTCGAGTATTTACATTCGATTAAGACAAAAAGAGGAACACGCATGTCTAAGCAAACATTTACCCAATCTCGTCGTCACTTTTTAAAAGGCGCGGCCTATGCATCAGCACTTTCGGTTGGTGGTTTATCTAGCGTAGCTTTTGCGACTAGCTCAAGTGATATGCGAAAAGATAAAGAATCCCTCACCTTGTTTAATCAAAGCGATAAAACAGTCACTCTAGATGCCTTACAACCAGTAAGCCTGGAACAGGTTAACGGCTGGGTTGTTGTAAAAATCAATAAACACTCAGAACAAAGTAGTGGGCAAGCGATCAGCCTTGCCGCAGGGCAACGACAGTCTTTTACGATTGACGCTGAACTGGCGCCAATGCTACAGGACAGTGGTGATTATATTGTAATAACCAGTGAATTCAGTGTGTTGAATAATATGATACCAGTCACAACTTATGATGCCATGGTCGCTTAAAACTAGCTTACCTTTCATAATCGAAAATAAATCGAATCAGGCACAAGAGGAACAAATTATGTCTAATCAATCAATTCCCCAATCTCGTCGTAACTTTTTAAAAGGCGCAGCATATACGTCGCTACTATCTCTCGGCGGCATATCCAGTCTGGCATTTGCTACGAATGGCGCAGCTACGAAAGACACAGCTACCTCTATAAAGTCAGCAGAGGTTTCCAATAGTGGCATTAGCGTAACTCAACAAAAAATACTGGACAGGGAAAAAGTCACACTAATTAATCAGAGCAACAAACTGGTAATGGTGGATGCGCTAAAACCCATTAGTTTGAAACAAGTAAATGGCTCTCTTGTGGTAAAGGTGAATCAAATTGAGTCAGAAGCACTTAATGGCATGGTTGCGATATCACCGAGCGAAAGTATCACTTTTGATATCAATGCAGTTGCAGCTGATTTTACCAATGTAAATAGTGTATCCATGACTAATCTTGCCCGAAATCATTTACAGATAACAAGTGAGCACTCCATATTTAACAGGGTTGTTCCAGTTCAGTTAGCTTAATTTGATAGTAAATTCAGCGATATAGCACACAAATACAAATAGTCTTATTTAAGACATTAACCCAATGAGGTAAACACATGTTTAACCAATCAAGACGCACATTACTAAAAGGCATGGCTTATGGCTCTGCATTATCTGTTGGCGGTTTAAGCTCTGTTGCTTACGCACTTTCGAGTAGTAAGAACACATTAGCAAAAATAAACACTCCTGGCTGCGCACTTCCAACTTGCGATATCAGCATTATGCAGCGACAAACTTTCGGCAAGGAGATTGTAACCTTGGTAAATCATACAAATGATGTGGTAACACTCGATTCTATTACACCGGTGGGTTTAGAGCATGTAAACGGATCACTGATGGTGAAAGTCAATAAAGTCGATGATGGCGTATTGTCAATTCAGGCTGGCGAGCGTTTGACCTTTGAGGTGGAAGCAATTAGCGCGAACTTTTTCAACGAAGTCGTACCAGTTCCAAATGTGCTTGCTGGCCACTTGAAAATCAGCAGTGATCATGCCGCATTTAATGGGATAATTCCTGTGACAGTGTTTGACTCTCAAGCAGCATAAAACCAGAAAATATCAGATATTAAACAGCCCGGTAACCACCGGGCTGTTTTTGTATAATTACTGAATATAAAAAAAGACACCGCCCACCTTTTTAGTGGTTTTTCAATATATTCAAAGAATTATCGTTCAATCTTTAATTGTAAAACACCCATCCCTATTATCACGAATACACTACCCAGAGTTCGATTAAACCACTTGGTACGGCTTCCCTTTGCAAACCAGCCTTTCGCTTTTGAAGCTAACAGCCCATAACTCATCAGGCAGATAAAAGACATCGTCATAAAAGTGAATGTCATGATCAAAAACTGAGGTGTTAGTGCCGTATTGGTTTTGATAAATTGTGGGAACAAAGCAGTAAAAAACAGTACCGCTTTAGGGTTGGTCATCGCGATTAAAAAGCCTTCGAGGAAAAACTTCTTATTCGTTTTGGACTTGATTTTCTGCTCACCGAGAATGAATGTGTGATCAGCAAAGAAATTAGTTTTAGATCGCCATTGTCGAATACCGAGATAAATCAAGTAGCCTGCTCCAAGAACCTTAACAATCAAAAACAGGTTATTTGAGGTTTTAAGAATCGCGCCTAAACCAAATATCGCAGCTGATGAAAGCAAGAACAAACCACTGATATTTCCAATAGTCGACAACAGTACTTTTGAGATGCCATAGCGGATACTATTTGATATGGCTAATAAAATTGCCGGGCCAGGACTGATAACCGCTGCGGTCCCTACTGCAATAAATAACAACCAAGTTGTAATTTCCATCTTTTACCTGACTAAATTAATCGTGTTTATACGATGAGTCTAGCAGGAAAATATTGGGAGTCATTATCAAATCCAGTTATTTTAAACTCACAATCGAAAGCAACATAATCAGAGCTTCCTTAACGAATCACCAATACCGAGCAAGTTGCTCTGTCAGTCACTGCTGTACCTGTAGCACCCAGCAAACGCTCGTCTAATCGTGATTTCTTTCGACGACACCCCATCATTACAAGGTCCGGTTTATAATCGTCTATTTCCTTTAAAATAGCCTGTCTTCGCTTTCCCTGGATCAGATGAATATTAACCGATGTTGAAAAGAAAGCATTAGCGAGTTCTTCTAGCTTTTGTTTCATTTCTCCCTTAAGTTTTTCTTGTGCCCCTTCAGGAAAATAACTAGCAACCAATGACATTCCATAATCCGGCACTACGGTCATGAGCCTAACTTCACTGCCATATTTTTCAGCTATGTCATTCGCGGCAACACACAATTTTTTAGTCGTGCCCTCCGTCGACAAATCAATAGGAACTAATATTTTATTAAACATGTTTAACCTCCAATTTGTCTTCTTTTCTGATTCGTCCTTTTTGCGCAAACCAGATCATCGCCAATAATGCGATTGCTAATAAATAAAACCATTGTTTTGCAGGCCGCGCTTCATTTGCAATCTGGACACTGGCAATTTCCCAGTCGAAATCGAGCTTTTGCTTTTCCGCGACGCCACCGAAAACAACATTATCAATGATTAATTTGCCATCTTCTTCCCGAAGCTCTAAACCAGCTGCGTTCATAAGCCTTTCTTTGCCTTCAGCTTTTGCTCCAACAGGAAGCATAACGACCTTGTCGACTTTTTTACCTTCTAAAGTTTCACCTTTAACCTGGATGCGAATTTGCGCATTATCTGGTAATTCGCCAGCAACCTGATAGATTTTACTAGCTTCTACCTCTTGTAACTCCGGGTGAATCATATCCATAAAGAAGCCAGGTCTAAACAAGATAAACGTTATAAGCAAGAGTAACAAAGTCTCCCATAGTTTATTTCTGGTTAAGAACCAGCCTTGTGTCGCAGCGGCAAATAACAACATGGCGGCTGTCGCAGATATCACAACAATTGCCAAATGTATCGGGCCAGTTATGCCAATCATGAGTAACTCGGTGTTAAATATAAACATGAATGGCAAAATACCCGTTCGGATATCATACATAAAACCCTGTATACCGGTTTTAATCGGGTCACCACCAGATATTGCAGCCGCGGCATAAGCCGCCAGCCCCACAGGCGGGGTATCATCCGCCAAAATGCCAAAGTAGAAGACGAATAAATGGACTGCAATCAAGGGGACGATTAATCCCGACTGCGCGCCTAATGTGACAATAACGGGAGCCATCAGGGATGAAACCACGATATAATTTGCCGTGGTTGGCAAGCCCATGCCCAGGATCAGACTGATAGCTGCTGTTAAGATCAACATCACAATCAGATTTCCGCCTGAGATAAATTCAACTACCTCCGCCAGAATAAGCCCAACGCCTGTTAACGTAACAGCTCCAATAATCAAACCAGCAGCAGCTGTTGCAATACCAATACCAATCATATTGCGCGAGCCTGCAACCATGCCCTCTTTAAAGTCTGTCCAGCCTTCTGCAATATGCTGCGCCGGATTGTGATCACCTCGCATAATACCTTTTAAATATTTATGCGTCAGTAAAACAAAAATCATCGCCAGAGATGCCCAGAAAGCAGACAGTGCAGGTGACAATCTCTCGACTGTTAACAACCAGATTAATGTAACTACGGGTAATAAGAAATATAAGCCCGATTTTACAATAGGCCCTGGCTCTGGAAGCTCATTAATCTGATCACTACGACCCAGATCCGGGAATTTGACCGCAACTTTTAATAACAAGAAGTAAGTAACAATAAATAGTACAGCTGCTATCCAGGGAGTTGCATCACCAGCCACCCCTTTAAGCCAGCCTAATCCATAATACATCCCCATTGACAAAATCATTATTCCAATCACTACCGTCATGAAAGTGAATAAACTCTGTATAAAGGTTTTCTTTATTCTCCTAGGCAAACCTACAAGCCCCGCTTTACATGCTTCTAAATGCACAATGTATACTAAAGCAATATAGGCAATAATCGCGGGTAAAAAGGCATGTTTGATAACTTCTATATAAGAGATACCGACAAACTCTATCATCAAAAATGCTGCAGCCCCCATAACGGGAGGCGTTAATTGTCCATTTGTTGAGGAAGCAACTTCAACCGCTCCAGCTTTCTCTGATGAGAAACCGACGCGCTTCATTAAAGGTATGGTAAAGGTCCCTGTGGTCACAACATTTGCAATTGATGAACCAGAAACCAATCCTGTTAATGCTGATGAGACCACTGCCGCTTTTGCTGGTCCGCCTTTTAAATGACCTAACAAAGTAAATGCAACCCAGATAAAATAATTACCTGCACCTGCTTTTTCCAGTAATGATCCAAACAGCACAAACAGGAAAACCATACTGGTTGACACACCAAGAGCAATACCAAAAACACCTTCCTGTGTAATCCACAGGTGACTCATCGCCCGAGAGAACGAAGCACCTTTCCATGAAATTACATCGGGCGCTAAATGTCCAAAGAAAATATACGCAACAAAAATCATTGCAATGATCATTAGCGGTGGGCCTAAAGCTCTGCGCGCCGCCTCAAGCACCAGGATAATTCCAATTCCAGATACCACTAAATCCAAGGTTTGTGGTAAACCAGCACGATCTGCCAGATCCCTTGCAAAAAACCATAAATACAAAGTAACAATTATAGCCAAAATGCCCATTATCCAGTCTTGAATGGGGATACGATCACGAGGTGAACCTTTAAGTGCTGGATAGGCGAGGAAGCCTAAAAACATCGCAAAAGCCAAATGAATCGAACGCGTAGCCGTATTGTTCAATACAGGTAAATAATCAGAAAACATATACATAAATGGAGAAGCTATCCAAAGCTGAAACACTGCCCATGAAAATGCCACCCAGAACATGAATTTGCCGATACTGCCTTTCGGATTTCTTGCACCCGTATCCGTTTCGGCGATCATTTCCTGTAATTTTGATTCATCTATCTCAAAATCATCAACCTTGCTCTCAGCCATACCTTCTCCTTAAACGGTTTTCCTGGATAGTTCTTTAGCTTGCCTTGTTATTTTCTCTGTTGAAAATCTTTTGATGTTTTTTTTCAAAGCAGATAACAAGGAAATCTAGATGTGTAAACTTATGTTTTTATATTTGGTTTTAGTTCTATATAGTTTTTACGTTTATAAAAAAAAAGCGAGGCAGATGCCTCGCTTTAAAAATACAAATTACTTAATCAAACCGACTTCTTTGTAGTACTTCATTGCACCATCATGTAACGGCGCTGAAAGAGCTGCCGAAATCATTTCTGTCTTCTTCAGATTTGCAAAAGCAGGATGCAGTTTTTTGAAATCATCAAAGTTTTCAAATACTGCTTTGACTACTTGATAAATAACTTCTGCTGGCACTTTAGCTGAGCTTACAAATGTTGCGCCAACACCCATAGTTTTAGCTGCATCAGGATTGCCTGTGTACATACCAGCAGGAACTGACGCATAGCGATAAAACTTATTTTCTTTAACTAACTTATCAACTTCCGGACCATGGATATTAGCAATTCTGGCATCACAGGTTGTGGTTGTCTCTTTGATCAAACCTGCAGGGTGACCTACAAGAATAAAGTAAGCATCAATCTTATTGTCACAAAGCGCTTGTCCCATTTCAGAAGATTTAAGCTCACCGGCAAGTTTTAAATCAGAGCGCTTCTGTCCATAAGCTTCTGCGATAACATCATAGGTCGCTACCGTACCTGAACCTGGCTGTCCTACATTTACTCTCTTGCCTTTAAGATCACCGAAATCTTTGACACCAGAATCAGCACGTACAACTAAAGTTGCTGGCTCAGCATGCACAGAAAATACCGCGCGTAATTCTTTGAAAGGGCCAGCTTCTTTAAATTTAGAGGTACCATTATAGGCATGATACTGCCAGTCGGACTGTGCAACACCCATTTCGAGTTCGCCTTGGCGAATCGCATTAATATTAAATACTGAACCGCCGGTAGATTCAACCGAACAACGGATACCTGTTTCCTTACGGTTTTTATTTACCAAACGGCATATCGCACCACCCGTTGGATAATAAACACCTGTAACACCACCTGTACCTATGGAAACAAATTGCGTTTCTGCAGCCATTGTTGATGATGATAGTGTTGCTCCAAGTAACAAGCCTGCCGTAGCGAGCGCCGTAGTTATTTGTTTTCTCATGTTTTAAAATTCTCCGAGTGATTTAATTTAAATATTAAAGTTTTATTAAGTAAGCAAATATTTTTCCTTCCTTGTTTAGTTATATAGAAGAATAAATTCACCTTTTCAGAATTATTTCTAGGTTTTTTATGAGCTTAAGCCTATCTCAATTAAACAATAAGACATTGTGATTCAATGTTTTTGGTGTTCCCCTATCTTTTAACAACTTCTTTTAACTGATTTTTTTCAGGATTTGTCTGTATTAAGTTCTATACTTAACACCCAGATACTCAGAAATTCCTATCCTAAATTCGATGAAAAATAAAAAAGATCCATATCAGGTTAATACTAATGTCACCTATGTTTTCTCTCACAAAACACTTCTAGAAGCATTGGAGGAATGGCAGCAGGAACAAATAAGAAATTTTCCGCACCAGGAAGAGCGGATCAAAATTACAGGTGTTGCAATGCAGTACTTTCTCCGCTCAAAACAAGTTCTTGAACATAAAATGATTGTTTCTGGGAACCCCGAAGATTTTGTGATTGAAATGCCTGATTTAGAAAAGCTTAAAGAAGACTGAAATTGATTATTTAAAAATAACACACACCCCCTACCTTTTAGGCGGTTTTTGCGCCATAAGCTAAATAAAATCATCCACTGGTTTGAGCAGCAATCGACATATCCTCATGGAAACTACGATATATTTTTTTACTGAGCTATCGATTTGTTGTTTAAATCGAATAACTCAACCGAGGAAAAGAAACAGCCGCAAGGATGCGAAAACACCTCTCAGTTCTAGTAGTAAATAACATCCCATGCGCGAACATTGTACATCGACGATTCCTTGCGGAATCTACGATGGACTTTTCTGGCTATCGGTGAGCCTAGAAAAGCCACCCCCCACCTTTTAGGCGGTTTTCGATAAACTTCTCGGGCAAGCTAAATCAACAATCTCGCCACTTTCGACATATTACCTTTTTAAATAATAAAATCAAATAGTTAGAAATCATCCTTCTATAAATATGTTAGCGCCTTTTCTACAAAACTGAGGTTTGAGCTACTTTTTAAATACACGGCGTAGATTCGTAGCGGAATACTTCTTACACCTTTTACTTTAAATAATCCTTGGTTTTCTAGATAGGGAGCTATCATTTGACTCGGCAAGAAAGCTGCTCCCCCACTACTCAAAATGAAATTGAGGGCGATCCGTGCCTGGTTGACTCTTTTTTGCGGTAAAGTGTAATCACGTAGTGCACGGTTATGATCCACCAAAAATTGCTCTCCCCAATCCACTAGCGTGTAATTATGTTGTGTCGCTTCTGCCAGGTGTTGGTTTTGCTTGTTTGAAACCAAGGTTAATTGTAAATCTATCACTTTGGAAAAAGTAACATCGGCTAATTGCGGTGGTTCATAAATAAAAATGAGATCTAGAGCGCCGTCTAACAGTTGTCTGAGCAAGTAGGGGTGGTCATGTGACTCGGCAGTTAACGATAAATCAGGAAAATCTTGATGTAAGCGTTCAAGCCATGTTTGTACGAAAATATCCCAGGTTATGAACAGGCCACCTACCGCTATCCGAAAACTGTCATCATCTTTTATGTTTATCTCTTGTTTGGCCCTGCGCCAAACAGCCAACATGGATTGTGCATGCCCGATGAATCTTTCACCGGCAGGAGTGATATCAACTGTTCGAGATGTGCGATTAAATAATTTACAGTCTAGTTCATCTTCTAACGCTTGTATTCGAGCGCTAATGGTAGATTGGGTAACAAATAAAGCTTGTGCCGTTTTTTTAAAGTGTCTTGTTCTGTTGAGTTCTAAAACAGTTTTAACTTGATCAATATTCATCACTTTATTTTATTGTTTTGTTATTAAAAATATTAACAAACAAAATCGATTGCTGCAATCGTATTAATTATATTTCATGCATTATAGACATACACTATAATTGTTTGTATTACTAAAGGCATCTATGATTTTAGGGGCTTTATAACTAAGTTTTGAGTTCATAAAGTGCTAACACAATTAAATTTTATACAGGTATACATGTTATGCAAATACATCAATTACATGATCAGGACTTAACCAAAGAAACGAATGCTGACTGGATGGAACGCCGTGAAAAAGCAGTTCCGAAAGGTTTGGCACATGCTTGCCCTATATTTGCGGAACGCGCGGAAAATGCTGAAGTATGGGATATCGAAGGTATTCGATATATTGATTTTGCAGGCGGCATTGCCGTATTAAATACGGGGCATGTACATCCTAAAGTTACCGCTGCAGTGCAAAAGCAGAGTGAGCTTTTTAGTCATACGGCTTTTCAAGTTATGCCTTACAAGCCTTACATTGAATTGGCTGAGCGTTTAAATCAATTAGCGCCTGGTGCTAGCGAGAAAAAAAGTATTTTCTTTTCAAGCGGTGCTGAAGCAGTCGAGAATGCGGTAAAAATAGCTAGAGCTTATACCAAGCGTGCAGGCGTTATCAGCTTTATCGGTGGTTTTCATGGGCGTAGCATGATGACTTTGGCTATGACGGGCAAGGTAGATCCATATAAGCGCGACTTTGGACCGTTTCCTGGAGATGTTTATCATGTACCTTATCCAATGGAAGCTCACAATGTCACTAGCCAGGACTCCATTGATGCTATTCATAAAATATTCAAAGCGGATATCGAAGCAGAAAAAGTTGCTGCTATTGTTATTGAGCCTGTGCAAGGTGAGGGTGGTTTTTATCAAGCACCAGCGGAGCTAATGAATGGCCTAAGAGAACTGTGTGATAAATACGGTATTTTATTGATTGCTGACGAAGTGCAAAGCGGTATCGGTCGCACCGGAAAACTATTTGCGATGGAATACTACGATGTTGAAGCTGATTTGATGACAACTGCAAAGAGTTTGGCTTCCGGCTATCCACTATCTGGTGTAATTGGAAAAGCGGAAATCATGGATGCTCCTAACCCTGGTGGACTGGGTGGTACTTACGGCGGTAATCCCGTTGCCTGTGCAGCTGCACTTGCCGTATTAGATGTCATTGAAGAAGAAAATCTTCTAGAGCGCAGCATTCAACTGGGTGAAATAATAGTTAATCGTGTAAATGCAATAAAAGCAGAAAATGACATTTCGATCATTGGAGATGTCCGTACTGTTGGTGCTATGACAGCTTTTGAATTACTTAACGAAGATGGCAAACCCTCGGCAGAGCTTGCAAAAGCACTAACAACTAAAGCACTTGAAAAGACTCTGATTTTACTTTCTTGTGGTGTTTTTGGTAACACTATCCGCATTCTCGTGCCGCTAACGGTGAGCGATCAAGTATTAAATGAAGGCTTATCAATAATTGAAGAGGCAATTCGTGAACTAAACTAACTTCTTTATACTATATTTAATCAGTTCGACTTAAATTTTTAAATAAGAAAATAATAATATGGTCCCATTTGCAATCGCTGGTGTACAAATGTACACATCAGCAGAAAAAGAAAATGTAACTGCCATGAGACATCGGATCGAACTGGTGATGCATAAATTTCCCTGGACACAAATGATTGTGTTCAGTGAATTGGCTCCACATGGTCCGCTTACTTCTAAAACTAAAAACTATCCTCATCCTGATATAGAGACCTTTCGAGAAATCGCTCTTCAACATAAGATTTGGCTTGTTCCTGGCTCCATGTTTGAAGCACGCGAGGGCAAAATCTATAACACTGCCGTTGTCATTGACCCGGAAGGTAATTTAGTTGGCCGATATGACAAAATGTTTCCATTCACGCCTTATGAGGCGGGAATAGAACCAGGTAGTAACTTCCTAATATTTGATGTACCTGATGTTGGACGCTTTGGCGTTAGCATTTGTTATGATATTTGGTTTCCAGAAACTACCCGTAGCCTGACCTGTGAAGGCGTCGAAGTATTAATTCATCCAGTTTTGACAGGGACTGCTGATAGAGATGTAGAGTTGAGCATTGCTCGGTCAACAGCAGCTATGTTTCAGTGTTATGTCGTGGATATCAATGGACTTGGTGCCGGCGGTAATGGGCGTTCGTGCATGATAAACCCAGCGGGTTCTGTGCTTTATCAATCTGCAGGACAAGAAGATATTTTGATAATGGAAATTGATCTTGATCAAGTTAGGCGCCAAAGAGAAACAGGTATATTAGGACTCGGTCAACTTTTAAAAAGCTTTAGAGATAGGTCAGTTGAGTTTCCAATATACGATAAAAACACCGAAGCAGGAGAATATCTCGAAACACTTGGCCCATTGGCTATGCCTCAACAAGGGGCACTAGCAGGATTGAATGTTCTTAGTCCAGCAGATGCCATACAAAAGCAAAAAAATAATAAACTACAAAATAATGCTGAAACTCAACAGGACACCCCTGATGAGATAACAGCTGCGACAGATACTTCTATAACGACAGTTCATCATTCGATATAAAATAATGATTGTATAGCTTCCAAGCGAATTAATTAACGACCCCAAGTAAAAAGTGTTTCTCATAACAAAGGAGATGGAATGGATATACAAGAAGAATCCAAATTACCCATAGAGAAGATAGAAGCCGTGTCTATATCCAATATATACGGCGCTTCTCAAACCCGCCTGGACAATTGGAATAAGTTAAAAACCGTCACTTCCCGTCTTGATGAACCTAAAATAGAAAAAGAGTTAGCTCAAAAGTTAAGTAAAAAAGCTCATTCATTAATGCTAAAGCTTCAACCTACCGAAATGTACTGGGCATTTCCTGGAAGAAACGTTTTTCAAGAGTTGCTTGAGATATTATCGACCGATAATTATCACAAAACACATCATGTTGTTAGATTGATTGTAAGAGCACTGATGAATAACTCTTATCGACGTCGTCGAATAAATCTCGGTGTGATGCCAGAAGACAAATGTAACAGTTTGTTAGAATCTGATGATGATCGGGAAAATGAAAATCTCGATTTAAACAATCCTTATTTTGAAGTACTAATTGTAGATAACAACAGTGCTCAAATGGAAGAGCGTGAACGAGAAGAGTTCATTCAAATTAGAAGATATAGTGATGCATTTATATACGAACCGGTTTTTGTTCACTCTTTCGAAGACGCTTTAATTGCCGCTCTACTTAATCATAATATTCAAGCAGTGGTAGTTCGTTATGGATTTTCATTAGAGTCAGAACATGGTTTATCTGTTTTAAGAGACAGGATTACACTTTTAACCAAAAAGTCGCTAAAAGAAATTGGTTCAGGTAATTACGCTCCAACATTATGTGATGTGATTAAAAGATTACGTCCCGAGCTTGATATTTATTTGGTGACAGATAGATCCGTAGAGGATATTGCGAGTACCGTTACTCATTCATGCCGCAGAGTTTTTTATAATCAGGAAGATTATCTTGAATTACATCTGAATATATTAAGGGGTGTACAGGAACGTTATCAATCTCCATTTTTTAGTGCTCTTAAAAAATATAGCAAACAACCCACAGGGGTTTTTCATGCTATGCCAATCAGCCGTGGTAAGTCCATTACTAAATCCCATTGGATTAAGGATATGGCTGAATTTTATGGCATGAATATGTTTTTGGCTGAAACTTCTGCTACCTCCGGTGGCCTGGATTCACTTCTGGAACCAACAGGTCCCATTAAGGAAGCACTAAAACTAGCCGCCCGGGCATTTGGCGCAAGACAAACATTCTTTGCAACCAACGGTACCTCTACTTGTAACAAGATAGTTGTCCAGGCCTTAACTAAACCTGGCGATATCGTATTGGTCGATCGAGATTGCCATAAATCACATCACTACGGCATGGTATTGGCGGGTTCTGAGGTTATTTATTTAGATTCTTATCCTTTAAATAAATACTCAATGTATGGCGCTGTACCTCTAGAAGATATCAAGCGCACCCTTCTTGAATTGAAACAAGAAGGTAAGCTGGATCGCGTAAAAATGTTGCTATTAACTAACTGTACATTTGATGGTTTAGTTTATAACGTCAAAAATATTATGCAGCAATGCTTGGCTATTAAGCCTGATTTGGTTTTTTTATGGGATGAAGCCTGGTTTGCCTTTGCTCGCTTTGGTCCAACCTATAGACAACGTACTGGCATGTATTGCGCTCAATTATTACGTGATCGATATCGTAGTAATAAATACCGTAAAAGCTACATTAAACATTTAGAAGAGTTAAAAGATATCGATGCGAATGATATTGAAACCTTGGCAAAGATGCCTCTGCTACCTGATCCTGATCAGGTTAGAGTTCGAGTATATTCAACCCAATCAACACATAAAACACTAACCTCATTGCGTCAGGGTTCTATGATTCATATCTTTGATCAAGACTATAACGGAAAAGTTGAAGAATCATTTCACGAAGCTTACATGACACATACCTCGACATCACCGAACTATCAGATATTAGCATCACTTGATATTGGTCGACGACAGGTTGAATTGGAGGGATTTGAACTTGTTCAAAAACAAGTTGAAATGGCTACAGTGCTTCGCAGGCAAATAGAGAAAAACCCCTTATTAAGCAAATATTTTAAAGTCCTTGGTGTGACGGATATGATTCCTGAAGAGCATAGAAGCAGCAGGAAAGAATATTATAAGTCAGAATATAATTGGAGTGATATCTGGGAAGCGTGGGCAGATGACGAATTTGTACTTGATGCTACACGCATAACCCTCTATGTAGCTAAATTAGGTGTTGATGGAGATACTTTTAAAAATAAATACTTAATGGACCAATTTGGTATTCAGATTAATAAAACGTCACGCAATACTGTTCTATTTATGACTAATATTGGTACCACGCGTAGTTCTATTGCTTATTTACTTGAAGCTTTAATCCAGATAGCCAACGAAATGGACTCAAAACTAGATCATTCAAGTAAAGTCGAACGGCTAATTTACGATAAACAGGTTCATTCACTTACTGAAAAACTACCACCATTACCCAATTTTAGTTATTTCCACGATGTCTTTAGACCAGATCCGACTAGCAAGACCCAGGAAGGACATATACGTAGTGCTTTTTACCTATCTTATGATGATGAAAATTGTGAATATTTCAATATTGAACATGAAATTGAAAAAATTATGTCTACTGGGCGCGAGCTTGTATCTGCAGGTTTCATAACACCTTATCCACCAGGTTTTCCGATATTGGTGCCAGGTCAAGTTATCAGTAAGGACATTATGGATTTCATGCGTAATCTTGATGTAAAAGAAATTCATGGGTACAGGGAAGAGCTAGGACTAAGGGTTTTCACGCAAGCTACCTTAGATAACTATAGACTTAAACAATAATTAAAGAATTTAAAAGGAGATTTCAATGAAAAAAAAGCTGAATGGAATGTCAGACATACGACGTTATTTTCATCGCTACGATAAGCCAATTTTCTTTATCAGTGCCACAAATTTTAATTTGTTGGGAATGGATGAATGGGTAAAGGATTTTAAATTTATAAACTACATCGATTGCTATGATGGGCGCCATCCAAATACTTTTGTCCCGAGTAAACTACCCCACAAAGAATTTGAGAGTATCGAAGATATAAATAACTATTTGCTTCAACACGATGAGGTAAAAAGTTACACAAAATCTTTTGGTCGGTATCCGAAAACAGTATTTTTGATGTTTAATCAAGAAACTGAAGCTTTGGCCAAAGAAGCCGGCCTAAAGGTATGGTTTCCAACTGCAAAACTTAGAAATAAACTCGATGATAAGATTGAGACAGTTCGTATTGGAAACAAAGCAGGCGTACCTAGTGTTCCAAATGTCTTAACAAGCGTCTCATCATATGAAGATCTATGTAAAAAAACCGCAAAAATAGGCAAAGACCTAGTAATCCAGACCGCTTATGGGGACTCAGGACACACTACATTTTTTGTTAAGGACGAAGCAAGTTTCAACAAGCATGCAGATGAAATTATTGATGCTCCAGAAGTAAAAGCCATGAAGCGAATCAATTGTCGTGGTGGTGCAATTGAAGCATGTGCGACAAAAGCTGGAACTATTGTTGGCCCTTTGATGACAGAACTTGTTGGTTTTAAAGGTGTAACACCCTATAAAGGTGGCTGGTGTGGTAACGAAATATTTGCAAAAGCCTTCTCACCAGAAGCTCGTGAGCAAGCACGTGAATATACGTTTAAATTTGGTGAGCAACTTAAAAAAGAAGGTTATCGAGGTTACTTTGAGTTAGATTTTTTAATTGATGTCGATGATAACCAGCTATATCTTGGTGAGCTAAATCCACGTATCACTGGCGCAAGCTCAATGACCAATCATGCTGCATTTGCTCATGCCGATGCACCTTTATTCTTATTCCATTTACTTGAATTCTCAGATGTTGATTTTGACCTCGATGTAGATGCAATAAATTCTCGCTGGGCTGATCCGGATAACATAGACAGCTGGTGTCAAATGGTTATTAAACATACGGATAAGGACGTCAGGTTTGTTGATGAAGCCCCTGAAACGGGTATCTATAAAATGAATGATGATGGTACTATGGAGTTTTCTCGCTTTGATTACCATAGAAGAGCTGTCTCAAATGAAAGTGAAGCATTTTTCCTTCGTTTAAGTGGCCCAGGTGATTATTTATATGAAGGCGCAGACCTTGGTATTTTAGTTACTCGAGGAAGATTAATGGGAGAACGTTTTGGATTAAATCGCAGGGCAAAAAGCTGGCTCAAGGGAATCAAGACTGCATATAGTAGTAGGTCTATAGAAAATCCTGGAATCCCTGAGGTACCATTCAAAACACTTTAGACTCTTTTTTTTGAACTCTCAAAATCTGTTTAGCTTGTCCTGCTTGTTAATTAATTGTGTAATCTGCGCAATTAACTTACAAGGAAGGCAAGCTGTTTCGTTTTTGGAAAAAGGATAATAATTCAACTTGCAAACGATATTTGAAGCAGTATCTGAACCAACACCCGGAATAAAGTGGCTTAATATATTTAGGAGTACCTGGCCACTTTATAAACGCTGGTATCTATCCCAAGGTGTTATGGATCGACCTTCATACAGTATTTGTCGTAAAAAACTTATTGAATATATGCCAGAATTGATACCAGTTTACGATCAATTTAGAGAATTAACTGATGGCAGTGATATGGCTGCAAGATTTTTAAGTTTATATTGCCCGCCTCCCTATATTTCTGGTTGTTCACAACTCATCTGGCCTGAACCTGAAGCACGTTTAATACGAAACTATGATTTTAGTCCACGACGGATAGATGGAATTATTTTAAATTCTAGTTGGTTGGGTAAAAAAGTTATAGCCATGTCCGATTGCTTGATTGGTGTATTGGATGGAATGAATGAAGATGGACTTTGTGTAAGCCTAACCTTTGGTGGATCCCGACAAGTGGGAAAAGGTTTTGGTATTCCTATTATTCTGCGATATATCCTTGAAACTTGCGAGAATGCTCGCCAGGCAGAACAAGCATTGAAACGTATTCCAATACATATGGCTTACAATGTCACCGTCATGGATGAACGTGGGGATTTTTTTACCGCTCATTTATTTCCAGGAAAGGATGCAATCATAGATAGAAAGAAGCGTATTGCAACAAATCAACAGCCTTTTGGTATTAAATGGAAGAGTTATGCGCGTGCTAGTGCAACATCAGAGCGTGAAGTGCAGCTAGAGAAGTATCTAGCTACAGTTACAATGAATTTTAATCAAATTGCTTCAGCTTTTCTTTCCCCTCCATTATATTCTACTGATTATAAAAATGGATTTTGTACGCTTTATACCGTTATTTACTATCCACAGGAAAAAGTAGTCGAATTACGTTGGCCCGATAGCAATTGGGTACTTAATTTTCCAAATTTCACCGAAGAGTATCGAGCAATTTGCTACCAGGATAATGGCGCAGTAACGCTGCAAAATGACTAAGTTTTTAATCTACGTACAAGCGTGTCTATAAATAGAGTCTAAACGCATTCCATATTCTACCCAACTAAGAGCATAGTCCGTTTTCAAGTGTTGTTTTAATACAATCAAAGAATTACGCTGTTTTGATGAGTGTGAAGGCAAAAAGTCTAGTGATATCAATAATGCTTTTCGCACATTTTTTGGAATAGAGTCGGATGTAGGCAGCTGTTGATAAGTATCGTGAGTTTTCTGGCTAGAAATAGCACCTAAATCAACTATTCTATCTTGCTCAATAAACTGCTCAAAGCTTTGTTTTAATTGTTTCTCAGTAGGCCAGTGATAGCTTAAATCACCTTGTGCTGGTTGATAAATCGCAGTAAAGACAGTACCGAAATTCTGGGTGAAATTTGTACTGTGCAATGGTTTATTTAAAAAAGCTTCTCGTAATTTAGATTTTTTCAACATCTTCTTAGCAAGAAGTTTATCCAAAAATTCTTTTCGCTCTATCGTTTTTGAGAAAGCAGCTTGTTCTGGCCATGTAATGTGTTGTTGATGATTGGTAATGCAAGGTTCTCTGGTGACAATAGCAGGTTGATCTGGTGCCAACATTACAGTCGCAAAATTTCCATTTTTATCCAGCAATGTAACGTTATATGCCATGTGTGATGGTATTCGCTGCAATACACTAATTGCTTGTTTAACCGTTTCACACGTTTGCAACACGTATCGCATGATATAAGGAATGCCAAACCCTTTGCCGACCTTTTTGCTTCCTCCAAAGGTGAGAGAGGCCGCCAAACCTGCTTGATTCATTCCATCATCCAGCCCCCATAAACACTCATTGGTACCAATTATTGATTGCCCCAGGCAATCTGTTTGTGAAATAAGATTTTCGGAAAGTGTAGGACTTAAGTCATAATTGCGAATCAACAATGGTTCTTCACCAATTAATATCGCTTGAGAACAATTCACCAAATATGCTGGTGGTTGATAAGCTGTAAAAAAATGGGCAGCAACTGGACAATCGTTACTAACCTCACGGAGGTTTTCATAAATCGGTAACATTTCAGGCATGCTATTGGCTAATTTTTTTTCTGCCTGCTTTAATATTTTTGAATTACCTGCATCAGGTAGTTTAGCTTGATACCAAGCTTTATAAGCTGGCCAATGTTCGTTAAAAATACGTTTAAAAGAACCATCCTCATACGATTTAAGATTAACGTAGCGTGCTTTAAATGTTGTTTTGAGCATTGTGTGTCGACCTTTACAAAAAAATGAAAATTAAACTACAATATGCGTCATAATGTAGCGATTATTAATAAGGATGTCAACACTATGAATCATATTGATTTTAATTCAATACCGCTCCTAAGCATAAAATCTACTGAAATTTTAGAGTTATTAGAGACTTGGCGGATTCAGGAAATTGTCGTCTATCGTACCCAACGAGAATATCAAAGCGGAGGTTTTGGTGACCCAGATAAACACCCACATGTTTGGGCAGTTGCCATAATGACAGATGGACAATGGGCTAGAGTACATAATGCGAGGGGCCAAGGACGTGAATGGAGTAACTTAGACCGACTCGAAAAGTGGCTAAGGGAGCAGGGAATTTCGCAATGGCAATTGCTTAATACACTTGATGTAAAAAACTGAGCCAATACTGGACTATTTCTCGCCTAAACTGAAGTGATCTAAAATTTGATACACCCCTCACCTTTTTACTTGTTTTTAAAACACTCGCCCTCCGGGTCAGCTTTTTGCAAAAGCTATTGTCTCACTGTGTTCGGCTGGCACTTTTTCATTTGTTTGATTATTGATTAACCAACCTACCGCCATCCACTGGGATAATATGCCCAGTAATGTAATCCGCATCACATATTAAAAACAAAATAGTCTTAGCGATATCATCTGCTGATCCTTGTTTTTTTAAACAGGTTTTATCCAGCAAAGCCTGGTGTTCAGCGTCCATATTGGAATTACTACTGTCAGCCTCTGGCCACAGAATGGCTCCGGGTGATACTCCATTGACGCGCACCTCTGGCCCTAACTCTTTTGCCAATGACTGTGTCAATATAGCTAAACCGGCTTTCGCAGCACAATATACAGGATGATCTTTTAACGGGCGCACGCTATGGATATCCACCATATTCACGATACAGCCTCTATTTTTAATTAAATACGGCGCAGCAGCTTGCGATAGAAATAACGGCGCTTTGAGATTACTCCCCATCAGATTATCCCAATCAGTTTCAGTGATCCCGCCAATCGGTGTTGGGAAAAAGCTGGAGGCATTATTGATCAGGATATCGAGTCGCCCGGCCTGTTTGATAACGCCTTCAACCATCTTCTTCAAAGCAGATACATCAGCAAGTTCAGCCTGTTGTAAAAAGCAGGAACCTGAACGAATCGCATTAAGCTCATCGCATAATTTTTCAGCGGCACTAGCAGATTTTCGATAGTGAACTACCACAATCGCGCCATGCTGATGCAATAACCTCACGGTAACAGCGCCTATACGTTTTGCCGAACCTGTTACCAGAACTACTTTGCCAGCCAGTTTTTGCATATACTTCACTCCCATGAGACATTTAACAAGTTTACCAGAACCTTCAGCAGATGCACTCAGGCACAGTGAAAGACTCATTTCTCAGATTCGAGATGAGATTGATGCCAATGGAGGCAGTATCAGCTTCAAACGCTATATGGAAATGGCCTTATATGAACCTGGCCTCGGCTATTATGTTACTGGCACCCATAAACTGGGAGCACAAGGCGACTTTGTAACTGCCCCTGAAATATCGCCGCTATTCTCACGCTGCGTTGCAAACCAATGCGCAGAAATCATCCGAAAAGTGGGGGGGTGTGTTTTAGAATTCGGTGCAGGATCCGGAATTATGGCAACCGACATCCTGCTTGAATTAGAGCAGCAAAACCAGCTACCCGAGAAATATTATATCCTCGATTTAAGCCCAGATCTAATCCAGCGCCAACAGCAAAAACTACAAAAACATGCACCGCATTTATTAGGAGGCGTTGAGTGGTTATCTAGCATGCCGGCTGAATTCAATGGCATTATTATCGCCAATGAAGTACTCGATGCAATGCCAGTAACCGTTTTTACCCAACATGATGATAACGTCTATGAGCATCACGTAATCTGTAAAAACAATAAGTTATTTGAACAACTTAAACCTACAGATGAAAGACTAAAGAAACAGGTTCTTTCATTAAAAATTCCAGGTGATGCGACGCCTTACACCTCAGAACTCAATCCAAGTATTGAGGCATGGGTAAAAACACTTAGTGACAGCTTGAAAACAGGCATGATATTACTAATAGATTACGGCTATCCACGCAGTGAATATTATCTGCCAGAACGCAATAAAGGCACTCTGATTTGTCACTATCAACACCTGGTCAACGAAGCCCCCCTGCATTACCCAGGCTTGCAAGATATAACAGCCAGTGTTGATTTCACCGCTGTCGCAGAAGCAACAGATAGCGCCGGATTAAAAGTTGCTGGGTTTACATCACAAGCAGGGTTTCTGGCAAATGCGGGATTGGAAAAGTACTTTATGCAGGCTCTGGATAATAATCCGGATGATCAATATAAATTAGCCCAACAAGTACGAATTTTGAGTCTACCTTCCGAAATGGGAGAACGTTTCAAATTTATTGCTTTATGTAAAAACTATGAAGCTGAATTATTGGGGTATTCAGCATTAGATCAGCGCTACCGACTCTGACTGTGAGCATATATCGATCGCTTCATGGGACTTCTTATACATCATGAATAAAACACTTTCTTCTCTATGGATACGATTATTCATCTCTCTGCCAAGGCACCTAAACTCTTTCATGAATGCATCGTAGTTTTTGTCATTAAGTGGAATATTAGGGCTTTGACTGACCGTAAAAAATATCTCAATCGAAATATTCTTCATCTCTAAACTTAATTCAGTAAATGCCTTTTCACGCTTTGGGTACTTTTGCTGAATATAGCATTTTAAATACTCATACAGCTCAACATCTGCTTTATGAAAATGCTCTCTTATTTTTTTACTAAACAACTCAAGGCGCTTAGCTACCCTTGAATAATCTCTCTCCCCGGCATATTTCATCAACTCGTTGTAAATAAAGAGCATCTCTTTATGATCTATATGTAGTGTCTCTATCAAAGTGTAATCATACGGAGGTATCATCTTCTTTTTACAGTCTAAAGATTGCTCTAAGACTTTAACTTCCAACTGCGAATCCCCCTCAAAGTTGTTTGCAGCATGATGTGCTTCTAGCTTATTCCTTGACATTAGATTCGTAAGATCTATCTCTTGCACCAAAAATTCTTTGAGCTTTATTTCAGTAGCCAGCAACTCTTTTAACTTAGAAAGTTCGATTTCCATCGCTAAGAACTCTCTAATATTGACTTCCTTATTAAGGATTTCCTGGACTGAATCAAACATCTATCTCTCTCACAAGGTTTATTATTGTAATTATTGTTGTGTTTATCTAAGAAGTCTAAAATAACATATTTCCATACCCTAATCTGAACCATTAGACTAGTGGTATAAGCATGCCGTATCGATGTAAATGGGTGAGTTAATTCACCAATAGATTAGGTGTAAAGGCATTCTCGCGATGACATAAATGATAATCATAAACTTGTGTGTATACTGCGTGTACAATGTAGTTGATTTTAACTCCTGATTATCTAAAACAAAACCACTATGAGCACCCATAACTCACCATGAAAATTCAATGGTTCCCCGGCCATATGCACAAGGCTAGTAACGAAATACGCGAAAAGCTAGCCGAAATGGATTTACTGATTGAGGTGCTGGATGCACGCATACCGGGCTCCAGTGAGAACCCTATGATTGCGGCAATCCGAAAAGATAAACCCTGCATAAAAATATTCAATAAAAGTGATTTGGCTGATCCGGTGCTTACAGAAAAATGGCAACAGTATTTTGAACGTGACAAAGGTATAAAAACACTTTGTGTAACTCGTGATCATCCTGAGAAAATCAAGCAGATTTCAACGCTTTGTCGCAAAATGATCCCGATGAGTGACGCACGAGTGAAAGAAATTCACGCGATGATTGTTGGCATTCCGAATGTCGGAAAATCCACTATTATCAATACACTCACTGGCCGAACCATTGCAAAAACAGGTAATGAAGCAGCCGTAACACGCCAACAACAGCGGATTAAAATCAGCGATGATGTGGTGCTGTTTGATACACCCGGACTACTTTGGGGCAATATCAATAATGAACACAGCGGCTATCGACTTGCGATCACTGGTGCGATTAAAGATACTGCTTTTGATAGTGACGACGCGGCATTTTACCTGGCTGAATATTTAATCAAGATTTATCCAGAGTTGATAGTCGCACGCTACGAACTTAAAGAAGCCCCAAAGAGTGAGCTAGATTTTATCGAAACCATTGGACGTCAACGTGGATGTTTGCGTAGTGGCGGACAAGTCGAACTGGATAAAGCCTGTAAAATCCTAATCAATGAATATCGACTTGGCACACTCGGCGCAATAACTTTAGAAAATCCAGAAGACTTCGAGAAAGAAGTAATCAATGCAAATATTGAAGCTGAAAAAAAACAAAAAGAGAAGGTCGCGACTAAAGCGGAACGAAAGAAACGCTGGAGAAAGAACCGTTAATGACAGAATTTATATATATAGAGACCTTTGCACGAGACGATGGCGAGAGAAAAATAAACGTAATTTTACAGGTTTTGCTTAAAAATAATGGTAATAGTAGGGCTATTGACCGTATTATTAACGAGAAACTGTGAAATTTAAGCTATTTTTATTCAACATCATTCTCGTGTAAAGGTCTCTCATATACTTAAAAAAGACACCCCCCACCTTTAAAGGCGCTTTTAACACTAATCATCCACTAACAACTTTCCCGGATTCATAATGCCATTGGGATCAAACACAGCCTTCAACGCACGCATAGCGGCAATTTCTTCATTGCTGCGTGAATACTTCAAGTAATCGCGTTTTAACAGACCAACGCCATGCTCTGCCGAAATACTGCCCCGCATCTTATGAGTAATTTCAAACACTTCATTATTTACTTTTTTACATTTGGCAAAAAATTCATCAGTGTTCATTTCTGCTGGTTTTAGAATATTCAGATGAAGGTTGCCATCACCGATATGACCATACCAAAGCACTTCAAACTCCGCATAGCGTTCAGCGACCAAGGCATCTACCGCATCTAAAAACGTAGGCACATTGGAAATTTTTACTGACAAATCATTTTTATATGGCGTGTACGCAGAAATCGTCTCTGAAATATCCTCACGCAAACGCCATAGCTTACGAGCCTGTTCGATACTCTGGCTCATCACGCCATCGATTACCCAGCCTTGTTCGCTGCAGTATTCAAATGCCCCCAGCGCCTTTGATTCACGGTCTTCGCAGTCATTTTCAAATTCGATCAGGGCGTAGAAAGGTGCCGCTTCATCAAAAGGTTTGGGGTAGCCTTTATCCTTGTGCATTATATTCAAGGTAAGTTCAGAAAAAAATTCAAAAGCCGTTAAGTCCAATACATTTTGAAAGGCTTCAAAAACATTCATCAAGGCCGGAATACCGGTAACACCCAATACCAAAACACTGAGATTTTTCGGAGCTCTTGCTAACCGCATTGTGGCTTCGGTAATAAAACCCAAAGTGCCTTCCGAGCCAATAAAAAGATGGCGTATATCGTAACCGGTAGCGTTTTTCACAAGCCCATGATTGAGCTCAAGAATCTTACCCTCACCCGTCACCACCTTCAAACCCAACACCCAGTTACGTGTCAACCCATAACCCACAACTTTAATACCACCCGCATTGGTTGAAATATTGCCACCGATCTGGCTCGAGCCTGACGATGCAAAATCAACCGGGTAGAACAAATTATTCTCGGCAGCAAGATCTTGTAAGGTTCTAGTAATGACCCCAGCCTGACAAATCACACTTCGGTCAAGAGCATTAAAATCAAGAATCTGATTCATTCGATCAAATGCAACCACAACCTCTTTATTGGTAGCGATCGCTCCACCACTTAAACCAGTACGCCCTCCAGATGGTACCAGCGCGAAGCCTTCTTGATTTGCCAATTTGACTAGCGCCTGCACTTGTTCGGTTGATTCCGGAAAGACTATCGCCAGCGGATTGGGTTGATAGGCTTTAGTCCAATCTTTTCCATATTGTTGAAGAGAATCTTGATCAGTCAGAACCTTCTCAGGTCCAAACAGTTTTTCCAAGCTTTGCAGTACACTCATGATGATTCTGTATTCGTTTAGATAATTGAATTTTAGAAGAGTTTTAGCATTTAAGGGATATTTATAAGACCCTCCCTACTTTAACGGCATTTTTTATATGATTCTGCCTTAAACCGAGGCTAGCTATAGCTCATGTTGTAGGTTATAGAGTTCATTATGAGTGTCGCTATACTAATTATGACAATTAATGGGCGTTTACTCAGTTTTTTCCTGTGGCTTTTTACCTATCTTTCGAACCGCTTCACCAGCGTTAGTTATGGCTTGTCCTGTTCCTTTTGGGTTGGCTATTGTCGCACCGGCTGCACCAGCAACTAACGCCACACAACCTGATAAAAAATTGGTTAGAACTAATATTAATAATAATTTCTTCATTTTTATATTTCCGAATATTTAGTAAGCAACAGGCAATATTATTTGAACTTAGACTTAATAGAAACAGTAATTTTGAAAAACTGTCTCCACTGATAGTGATAGATTAACAAAATGAAGTGAGAATCACACAAATACAATATTATTCAGATATGCCAGGTAATAAATCTACAGCTGGGTTAACTTGAGAATAGACTACTTTTACTGTTAAAAGCTGTTTAATTTAATTGTAATGTTGTAAAAGACACTCCCCAACTTTTACTCGGTTTTTACCATAAGAATCTCGGCTGAGCTGTTTTTCAAGCGATATACAAAGTATCATTAATTTCACTCATTGATAATGCTTTGTCTTTTGATGTAAAAAGCTTTAAAATTGCCCAACCATTGCACTTCTAATAACTAAAAGCCAATAAGCCTATGATTAACTTACGCATTTTATTTAAGTATATCCTTATAATAACAATTTCGATAACTTTTAGTGCCTGCTCAATAACTCCACCTGGTGTTCCCGGGCTTAAGACTTCTTCATCAAGTTCCTCCAAACCACAAAAAGAAGGTGTTGACTATAAATTAATAGTGATTGATGCACAGGCGATTCAAAATCAAAAACCTTTTGACTATATTAACTATATCAATAAAAAAAAGAAGCGAAGTAATGCCTATGCCTCTTCAACTAGTTCATCAACAGTAAGCAACTCTGAACTAAATTCAAATTCTATTAATTCAACTAGCTTTTCGGTTGTGTCTGCAAATGACAGAAGATCAAGTTATCAATACATAATTGGTAAAAGTGACGTACTGAATATCACTGTATGGGATCATCCAGAGCTAACTACTCCTATCGAAGGTACTGGTTTTTCCGGACATGTCGTAGGTAATGACGGGAAATTTTATTTTCCCTATTCCGGAAAAATTCAAGCATTGGGAAAAACGGCTGAACAGGTACGCAATGAACTCCAAAATAAACTTGCATCATTTATTACCAAGCCACAGGTAAGTGTAAGTGTCGCTAATTTTCGCAGCCAAAAGGTCTATATTTCTGGTGCTATTATGAAGCCTTCAACAATAAATGTTAATGATGTACCGTTGACAGTGCGTGATGCTATTTCTAAAAGCGGGGGAGTAACGCCAAACCTCTATACTGGTGTTGCGTCACTCACCAGAGGTAATCAAAAAATATCCATCGATTTAAATAGAATGCTAAAACATAACGATAATCGTCAGAACTTCATGCTCAAAAACGGTGATCGCCTACATATTATCGAAAGAGGTGAATTTGTACGTGAAATCGAAAGTGCACGCATAATTGGTCGCGTAAAGAAAGAATTAGAACGAGAACTCAAATCAGAATCGGCGAAAGTATTTGTCATGGGAGAAATTCAAAAACCAGGTTCAGTTGAGTATCGAATCGAAGATGGCATGACTCTAGCTGAAGCAATTAATGATGCTGGTAGCTTCAACGAAAATACTGTCAATCCTAAAGGCATCTTTGTAGTTCGTAAAGAAACCGCTGCCGACACTATTCCGACAGTCTATCAACTGCCTTTGGCTTCTGTTCAATCGATGTTCTTTGCCGAACAGTTTAACATTAGACCACGAGACATAGTATATGTTACAGCTGCCTCATCTATTCGATGGAATAGAATTCTTAATTCGCTGCTGCCATCATTAACACTCTATAGGTTAACTACTACTCTATAGTGTTAGCTAAGTAATTATATTGTAAATATGTTTAATAATGTAATGATGGTGTGTATTGGCAATATTTGCAGAAGCCCAATTGCAGAGGTCTTGCTAAAGCACCAACAACCGCAACTTAATGTTTTCTCTTCGGGTTTATCGGCATTAGTCGGCAAACCTGCCGACCCCAGTTCTATCGAACTAATGAAAGACAAAAATATTGACCTCACTAAACATCGCGCCCAGCAAATTAATTCAGTGCTGGTTACAGCTTCCGATTTAATTCTTACTATGGAGCTAAAGCACATTGAGATAATTCAATCAAAGTTTCCTGAGGCGCGTGGAAAAATACATCTCATCGGTAAGTGGAATGATAATCAGGAAATTCCTGATCCTTATAAGAAAGATAAGGCAGCCTTTGAATCAGCAGCATTATTAATAGAATCGGGTTTGAATGCCTGGCAAAAGAAAGTGTGGATTTAAACCTTACTAATCTAAACACTCAACCTACTATCTTCAATACTTTTTTATAATTCTGCAAGATGAAGATATTAGTAATTTTTACAACTTATTGCACTTAAGAATTATGATTATGTGAGACCGTAATCCCCGATTTATAACCTTATTTTTAAGTAGAAGCTAGGCTACTTTCAGCAATTGCCTGGGCGGTATGCCTCCAATCGCAGTGTGTGGCCGTTCGTTATTGTAAGTCCAAAGCTATTGGGTGCCAAGAGATCAGCATGCCTAATCGTTTCAAACGAAAGCTTTAAGATCCAAGGACTGCTCCAGACGATTTACTATATTTGATATGTGTTAATTCAGTTTCAGCAAAAATTACCATTTTAAAATATGACTTCAGTACGAACACCACTGAATCGAAAAAACTGAATATACCCCCCTCCATCTAAGTATTCGGAATTACCAATTCTTAATTCATACGCCGGGCTATACGCAACTGCATGAGAAGCCAGCACAGGCAGGCTGGAAAGGTGTTGATGGCTTTGCTGAGCATAAACTGTCAAAGTAATACAGGGGCCTCTACACATCCATATCGTAGGGTTATCCTTTGAGTCACCAGACTGTATTCACAGACTGGTTAATACAACTGATTGAGTACGAAACCTTTGATTCCACTCAACCAACAAACACATATAACAAAGCAATAAACACAGCATTGTTAACGCGTTCATTGATCTCATAACTAACGCGCTTAAAGAACATAATCTGGAATTATCCGCAATTGATAAAACTAACTGTCCGCTACGCCGCATAATTGAGACTATGTGTAAATAAGCTAATACCGAGACTCAAACTTTATGTTGTTGAAATTAGTTGGTGGTATTGAATGATTATTTTAGCAGGTAACAATCGTATTTGGCGGTTCTTTGGACGGCTTACAACACCCTCAAAACAAAAAACCCGCTATAAATCAGCGGGTTATGTATAAATTATGGCGGAGAGGCAGGGATTCGAACCCTGGGACGGTTTAACCCGTCGCCGGTTTTCAAAACCGGTACTTTCGGCCACTCAGTCACCTCTCCTTTCCCTTAACTACAGGGAGCGCGTAGAATAATAAAAACCGCACGATGATGCTAGTTAAATATATAATTTTTAGTATCTTTCGAACTGATAATACCTAATTTATCATTTATTAGTATATGTCATGACTTGAAAACAAATACTTTGAAACTATTGTGTTAGGTGTGATCGTCATATAATGTAGCGCTTACACTAAGGATTAAAACTACAGAATTAATAACAAAAGAAAACGGAGACTCCAATAATGATTGATGTACAAGCAAGAAACTTCACATTAACTGATGCAATTGAAGACCATACCAAGCAAAAACTTGAGCATATGGTTCATCATTTTGGCGATAATATACTAAAAATTGTTGTTCATTTATCTGACGAAAATGGACCGAAAGGTGGCGATGATAAACACTGCCATATTCATATTGAAATGAAGAAATTACCAACAGTAGTAATAGAAGATTCTGAAGAAAACTTGTACACCGCTATCGATAACTGTTGTCATCGTGCCGAGAGAGCGGTGAGAAAAACACTTGAACGCAAGCAAACTCTCGCCCGTAATATTGATAAGTCAGTAATCAATAATATATAGAGAATAATGTTAAGAAATATTAGGACTTTTTTTGAAGCCCATTTCATCTCAAAACCAAATACATCTAAGTCTGACTCTGAACATGCTTTGCGCCTCGCCATGGCCTCGCTAATGGTAGAGGTTGCAGAGTCAGATTATGAGGATGCACCGGAAGAAAGAGATGCTCTGCTTAAGATTGTAAAAAATTCATTTGATCTTGAGGATGAAGACGCCAATCAAATCATTGATCTGGCGAAGAAAGAGCACGCTGAATCAACTGATTATTTTCAGTTTACTAGCTTGATAAATCAAAATTATTCTGCAGTACAAAGAATTGAACTGATTGAAAATCTCTGGAAAATCGCATTTTCCGACAAAATCCTAGATAAGCATGAAGAACACGTGATACGGCGGATTGCTGATTTAATTCATGTTTCCCATAGTGATTTTATGCTGACGAAGTTAAAGGTTCAGAGCAATGCAGATAAAGGGTGAATATAGATACATTTATCTTATTTGGTGTTATATCAATAATTTGACAGTGGATCTATCAAATTAATCTATAGTGAGAGCTGTATTTAATATTTTCAGTATAGAAATTATCTGTAATTATGATATTCTGCTAATGCAGTATTTTAAGTAAGCAGTTTATTCAAAATTTAATTAGGCGGCTCTTCGCGATGTAGCGTAGTTTTCCGTTTTTATTGCTATCTAATCTGCGTTATTTTTATTAGTTATTGAGGTTCCCGGTGATGGCAACAGGTACAGTAAAGTGGTTCAACAGCAGTAAAGGTTTCGGATTTATTGCTCCTGATGATGGTAGTGATGATGTATTTGTTCACTTTAATTCGATCCAGATGGATGGTTACAAGTCTTTAGAAGAAGGCCAAAAAGTGAACTTTGAAACGGAAGAAGGTGCGAAAGGCCCGGCAGCTGTTAATGTGACTGCGGCTTAGCACAACACCATTATTCAATAAAAAAGCCTCGTATAAACGAGGCTTTTTTATTTCTGTTTGTATAGTGGTAGTGAAGCCGAGCTGGAGTAAAAATTAAAACAGTTGAGCCGCTACTTACCCCAGGTGTCTCTTAGACTTATGGTTCGATTAAAAATCAGTTTTTGATCTTCTAAATCCGCATCATATTCAGAATCAGGATCGAGGAAGAAATATCCTTCACGCTCAAACTGATAGGGCATATCGGATTTAGGATTTTGCAAACTAATCTCACCCTTACAGCCGACCAGAACTTCCATACTCTGTGGATTCAGGCATTCCATAAAATCTTTACCACCTGCATCCGGCGCTATGTCATTAAACAAACGGTCATAAATTCGCACTTCGCAGTCAACATTTTGCAGTGCAGATACCCAGTGAATAACACCCTTTGCTTTAATTCCATCTTCTGGGTTTTTACCCAGTGTATTCTCAATAATTCGCGCAACTATTTCGACAATTTCACCATTTTTGTCTTGTATCACCTCATCGGCTTCGATAATGTAGGCATTGCGTAAGCGCACACGCCCACCCAGAACCAGGCGTTTGAAGCCTTTATCTCCCTCTTCCTGAAAGTCTTCTTTATCGATATAAAGTGTGCGATCAAAAATCAGGGTACGGGTGCCTAGCTCTTCTCGTTGCGGATGATTAGGCGCAACTAAATATTCAGTTTTGTCTACTGGATAATTTCGTAATGTTACTTTTAATGGTCGTAGCACACACATTGCGCGAGGCGAACTTTCATTCAAGTCTTCGCGAACTGTAAATTCCAACTGGCTGACATCGACAACGCCATCAACTTTGGTGACACCTGTGCTATCGACAAAATCACGAATCGATTTTGGCGTATATCCTCTGCGACGCATCCCTGAAATGGTAGGCATACGCGGATCATCCCAGCCTTTTACAATATTCTCATCCACTAATTGTTTAAGCTTTCGCTTACTGGTAACAGAGTAGTTTACATTTAAACGCGAAAACTCAAATTGATGAGGCGTAGAGGGCACGGGCAAGTTTTCAATAAACCAGTCATAAAGCGGACGATGCTCTACAAACTCCAAAGTACAAATCGAATGGGTTACGCCTTCGATTGCATCACCCTGCCCGTGAGCATAATCATAGGATGGATAAATAGACCATTTATCACCAGTTTGATGATGTGCCATATTTTTGATGCGATAGATGATAGGGTCTCGCATCTGCATATTTGGATGCGCCATATCAATTTTGACACGCAGGGATCTGCTCCCGTCAGCAAACTCACCATCACGCATTCTGCTAAATAGATCTAGATTTTCTTCTACACTGCGTTCTCTATAAGGGCTATTCTTCCCGGCTTCCTTTAAAGTGCCGCGGTATTCGCGAGTTTCGTCCTGAGTCAAGTCACAGACATAGGCTTTGCCCTCTTTTATCAGCATTACCGCCCAGTCATATAGCTGATCAAAGTAGTCCGAGGTGTAATGTACATCGCCCGACCATTTAAAACCCAGCCACTCTACATCACGCATGATGGAATCAACGTATTCGATTTCTTCTTTGTCTGGATTGGTATCATCAAAACGTAGGTTACATTTGCCCTTGTATTTTTGCGCCAAACCAAAGTTTAAACAAATCGATTTGGCATGACCAATATGCAGATAACCGTTTGGCTCCGGCGGAAAACGCGTTTGTAATTGCGTAATTTTTCCAGAAGCAAGGTCTTCTTCAATGATCCGTTCGATAAAATTGAGTGGTTTTTCAGTATCAGTCATTTGTCTATTGTTGTTTAGTGTAAGTGGGTGATTAGAACGTCTGGCTCGATTATTGTCCAGTGGATTTATTCTGGTAGCTCAATTGTTTTTCAAGTTCAGATAATCTTGCCAAAATGACTTTGGTATCTTCACGAATATGATACAAATCGGATATTTCACCTTCGTCATGTTCAAGATTATAGGCATCATGCTCGGCCTGCATGCGTTCGATCACGATACCAATCATCATGTTCAAAAATACAAACGCATTGAGGAAAATGAAGGATAAATAATACATCCATGAAAGTGGGTAGACTTCCATGGTTTCATACATAACATCGGTCCAGTCTTCAAACGTGACCACCCGAAATAATGTCAGCATGGCAACCGCGATATCACCCCAAAGCACCTTGTTGATATCATCAAAAAGGAAACTCCCTACTGCGGCGTAGATATAAAACATAATGAACATTAGTAATAGCACATAACCCATTGGCGGCAGTGCTTTGATCAAAGCAGAAATTAATATTCTTAGCTCGGGAATGATTGAAATTAGTCGCAATACACGAAAAACTCTGACTAATCGTGCCAATAAAATCATTTCCGAATCATCAATCGGAATCATGCTGGCGGTAACAATTAAGGTGTCAAATACATTCCACCCTTTTTTGAAAAAAGCTAAAGAATGTCCATCAGCAATGAAGCGTATAATAATCTCAAATAAAAAAAGGTAAGTAATAGCTAAATCTAGATATGTTATGAGCTTTAAATATTCAGGATCAATGTCATAAGTTTTAGCGCCAATTAACAAGGCAGAAAGAATAATGACTGCAATAATAAACAGTTGAAAGAACTTATTATTGTTGATCGAGTTTAAAAAGCTTTTAATTAATTTTACTTTCATAAATAACCATGAAATTTTTCAAAACAAAGGACAATAAAAAAAGAATATTACTGTTAAGACAGACTCATCCTAAAAAGTTTAAATACCCTGATAAAAATGGTACCCAATTGAAAAACAGTCTAATAGTGGGGGGTGTCTTTTTATAGTTCTTGGCGAGACAAAAACGCAACTGGCTGACGTGACCTGTATCAGAAAATCAGGTTTTTAGTACTGACATACCACCCATATAAGGCTGTAATACCTCTGGAATCAGAATACTGCCATCTTGCTGTTGATAATTTTCGACGACCGCAACCAGCGTCCGCCCTACTGCCAGTCCCGAACCATTCAAGGTGTGCAAAAGCTCGTTTTTACTGGTTTCTGCATTACGGAAACGCGCTTGCATACGGCGTGCTTGAAAATCTTTCATGTTCGAACAGGATGAAATCTCACGATAGGCTTGTTGCGCGGGCACCCAAACCTCGATGTCATAGGTTTTATTCGAAGAGAAGCCAGTATCACCCGCACACAAGACGATGGTGCGATAAGGCAATCCAAGTTTTTCGAGAATAATCTCAGCGTGTCTGGTGAGTGCTTCGAGCGCTTCTTCTGAATCTTCAGGCCTTACAAAGTGCAACAACTCTACTTTTTCAAACTGATGCTGACGAATTAAACCGCGTGTATCCTTGCCGTAGGAACCCGCTTCTGAACGAAAACAAGGGGTGTGCGCGGTATATTTCATCGGCAACTGATCCGCAGGCACTATTTCATCGCGCACCAGATTGGTTACTGGTACTTCTGCCGTAGGAATCAAATAGTAATTCTGGTCGCCTTCAAGCTTGAATAAGTCATCGGCAAACTTGGGTAATTGCCCAGTGCCATACAGGCTATCTTGATTCACTATATAGGGTACATAAACTTCCTGATAGCCATGTTCCTGGGTGTGTGTATCCAGCATAAACTGGATCAAGGCACGGTGTAATCGCGCCATTCCGGCACGCATTACAACAAAACGAGAGCCCGTCAGTTTAGTCGCGGATTCAAAATCCATCCAGCCATTGCTAGCGCCCAAATCTACGTGATCTTTAACCTCAAAATCAAACTGCCTGGGTTCACCCCAGCGCCTGATTTCAACATTATCTTCTTCGCTCTTACCCTCTGGAACTGACTCATTCAGCAGATTGGGAATGCCACTCACGATATTGTCTATTTCGCTTTGCAAATCAGCCAAGTGGTTTTCAGCAGCTTTGAGTTTTTCACCGAGATCGGCCACTTGATCGAGCAGCGGCTGTATGTCTTCACCGCGGGATTTCGCTTCACCGATTAATTTAGCACTGCTATTGCGCTCGCTTTGTAAATCCTGGGTCATACTTTGCAACGATTTACGCTGATCTTCGAGAGATTGAAATGCCATTGCATCAAGATTAAAACCACGTCGTACTAACTGCTTTACGACTGCATCAAGATTGTTTCTTAATAATTTTATATCTAACATTTAATCACTCACGCTAATTGCTGAATTGCCCAAAAGCCTATACTACTTCTATAAAACAAAGAAACGCAGTGTATAAGTTACCCTGTGTAGTTTCAACGGAGAATTCGGATATTCTGAAGTGCGCTTCAAATCATTCCCAGTCATCTATTAACTGATGGCTTTGCCAATTAAAAAGCCCAGCCAAACGGCTAAAACGCTAAACAACACACTGCTAACAATATTCAGCAATGCACGTAAAGGCATTCCTTGTTCGAAGAGGTTTAAGGTTTCCATTGAAAAGGTTGAAAATGTGGTAAATGCGCCTAAAAATCCAACAAAAATCCCCAGTCTATAAAGCGGATCAATGTGCATACGTTCTATCAGAATGATCGCCAGAAACCCCATAACAAAGGAGCCAAACACATTGATAGACAAAGTACCGTAAGGAAAACTATTGCCGAACTTTTCTGTTATTTTTGTCGACATAATAAAACGAGCAACTGCACCAACTGCGCCACCCAACATAATCACTGATAATTGAGAAAAAGAAAGCACTCAAAAACTCCAGAAAAACCACATAAAAATTCGGGGCTAGTTTAACTGAAAACTCTTATTAATTCTCTTTCAAATGTTTTCAGTGATTCTTTAATTTATCGTTTTTATAATATGAATACTAATAAAAAAGAATTAGTAAGAAATTTAAGCTAAGGTTAGAATTAGATATGCCTTTAGATACCAACACACGCAATAATTTAATTTTTCAGCTCGGTGAAATACTCCCTAATGAGTATCTGCTCACTAGCGAAGAAGATCTGAAACCCTATGAATGCGATGGCTTATCCGCCTATCAGCAACTTCCTGTTGCGGTTGCACTACCAGGCAATATCGAACAAGTTCAACAAATAGTACGTATCTGCTCACAGCTAAAAGTTCCTATTGTGGCACGTGGGGCTGGTACAGGTTTATCAGGAGGGGCTTTACCCCATGAAGGCGGTATCATTTTAGGTTTGTCACGATTTAATAAAATATTAGAAATCGACACTGCGAATCAAATGGCACGGGTGCAACCCGGGGTTCGAAACCTTGCAATAACCGAAGCAGCAAAGCCATTCGGGCTCTATTATGCGCCAGATCCATCATCACAAATCGCCTGTTCTATTGGCGGCAATGTGGCTGAAAATGCAGGTGGCGTGCATTGTCTAAAATATGGGCTAACTGTACATAATGTTCAGCAGGTTACAATTGTCACAATAACCGGTGAAATCCTGACCTTAGGCTCGCAAACACTCGACACTCCGGGCTATGACTTATTGGGACTGATTACAGGCTCAGAAGGCATGCTGGGTATTATCGTTGAAGTAGTGGTAAAACTTTTACCTAAGCCACATGCGGTTAAAGTGTTAATGGCATCGTTTCAAAAAGTTGAAGATGCTGGCAACGCAGTCGCCAGCATTATTGCTGAAGGAGTTATTCCTGCAGGCCTTGAAATGATGGATAAACCGGCCATTCATGCAGCGGAAGCCTTCGCCAAAGCCAATTATAATCTGGATGCTGAAGCTATCTTACTCTGCGAGCTGGATGGTGACGAACAACAGGTAGAGGAGCAAATCACAATAGTAGAAAAAACACTACGTGAGGCAAATGCGCACGATATCGTGATTGCCGATTCTGCAGATGATCAAGCAAAACTTTGGGCGGGTCGAAAGGCCGCCTTCCCTGCAGTTGGACGAATATCACCTGATTATTACTGCATGGATGGCACTATTCCACGCAAGCAAATCGCTTATGTGCTGAGGAAAATCAGTGAGTTATCTGAGGAATGCGGCTTACGTGTGGCAAACGTTTTCCACGCAGGTGATGGTAATCTACACCCATTAATTCTGTATGATGCGAACAAACCCGGCGAACTGGAAACGACTGAGAAATTCGGTGCAGACATACTGAAATTATGCGTTGAAGTTGGCGGCACAATTACCGGTGAGCATGGCGTGGGTCATGAAAAGGTTGATTCCATGTGCATACAGTTTTCAGCAGAAGAGCTTACACAGTTCTTTGCAGTCAAAAGCGCGTTTGATCCTGACTCTTTGCTGAATCCGGGAAAAAATATTCCTACATTGCATCGCTGCGCTGAATTAGGTGGTATGCATGTGCATAACGGTGAATTACCACACCCTGAAATACCTCGTTTTTAACGGCTAATAAAAGACGATTAACTATTCGAAACCATTAAAAAAGACACCCCCCCACTTTTAAGTGATTTTTCATTTTTTTTTTTAAAATGACCAAAAGAACTTATGCAGAGCTAAGGGGTTTTTGTAATATCGGAAAATTATTTATTCATGCCAATCGCAGACAATGACATTAGCACAAGTCTAAGACGACAAGTGCAAGATGCAATTTCAAACAAGGCTCCACTCTATATTCATGGTGGTAACAGCAAGCTTTTTTATGGCAATAAAGTCGATGCTACACCATTGGATGTCAGCTCACATACCGGCGTTATCAGCTATGAACCCACCGAGCTATGTATCACCGTACGAGCCGGAACACGAATAGCAGAGATTGAACAACTGCTTGAAGCGAAGAAGCAAATTCTGACCTTTGAGCCACCACAATATTCACCCAATGCCACTATCGGCGGCGCAATTGCGGCTGGCATCTCAGGGCCACGGCGGGCATATAGCGGCTCAGTTCGTGATGCGATTCTGGGAGTAAAAATAATTAACGGCAATGGTGAAATTGTGAATTTTGGTGGCCAGGTGATGAAAAACGTCGCTGGCTATGATTTATCACGACTGATGGTGCGCTCTCAAGGAACTCTGGGCGTGATACTTGAAGTTTCATTGCGTCTTCTGCCAAAACCCGCTAATGACATAACAGCCAGCTTTGAGTCGCCACAGGATGCAGCACTAAAGTTTTTCCAGGAATCGAGATTAAAACAGCTACCGATCACCGGCAGTGTATGGTTTAACGAAGAGGTATTTCTGCGTTTATCGGGTTCAAGCGAAACAATCGAAACCAATCAGAAAAAACTGGGGGCAGAAGTTCTCTCAGATTCGGCCGATTTTTGGCGAGAAATACGTGATCATCAACATCACTTTTTTGGTCGAACCGACAAGCCTTTATGGCGGCTTTCTCTGCCACCTGCTTCTGATCAAATCGCGCGTATTGATGACAACCAGCTAATTGAATGGGGTGGTGCGCAGCGCTGGGTAAACACAAATGCTCCCGCGAATATCATTCAAAATATCGCAACTTCACGAAAAGGATACGCTACTTTATTTCAGGGTGATTTACCTGAAACGCCCTGCTTTCCTCTATTAGAAGGCCCATTGCTAGAATTACATAAACAACTAAAACACAAAATGGATCCTCAGGGAATATTTAACCCTGGAAGAATTTACTCAGGTCTTTAAATGAAAACAGAACTCATACCCGCACTGCTTCAGACAGAAGAAGGTAAACAAGCCGATGCTATCCTTCGTACCTGTGTACATTGCGGGTTTTGTAATGCAACGTGTCCAACCTATCAACTGCTTGGCGATGAAAATGATGGTCCGAGAGGACGCATCTATTTGATAAAACAACTACTGGAAGGTAAAGAAGCAACACAATCGACTCAGCTCCATTTAGATCGCTGCCTGACGTGTCGCAATTGTGAGACAACATGTCCCTCAGGAGTAAAGTATTCCCGTTTACTCGATATTGGTCGAAAACACATTGAAGCAAAAACGCCAAGGCCATTTAAAGAACGTCTACTGAGAAAACTTTTACTGACAGTTTTACCTTATGAAAAGCGCTTTACGCCTTTGTTAAAGGCCGGACAGTTATTCAAGCCACTTACTCCTAAAAGTATCCGCAAGAAAATACCACGGAGAACCGTAAAGGGCTCCCTTCCTACATCCTCCCATAGCCGTCGTATGCTGATCCTGGGCGGTTGCGTGCAACCTGCCCTATCTCCAGATATTAATACTGCCACCGCCAGGGTTTTGGACAAACTCGGCATATCGCTTATACAGGAAAAAAATGCAGTTTGTTGTGGCGCAGTCAGTCAGCATTTATCCGAAGAAGAAGAAGCGCGACTTTTTATGAAAAAAAATATCGATGCATGGTGGCCTGAAATTGAGAGTGGAGCTGAAGCTATCGTGATGACTGCCAGCGGCTGTGGCTCAATGGTAAAAGAATACGGTCATCACTTAAACGATGATCCAGATTATGCGCAAAAAGCTCAACGCGTATCTGAATTATGTAAAGATATATCGGAAATCATAATTAATGAGGATTACACTAAACTCGTTCCGGCCAATAAAAGCAAAATAAGCTGGCATCCACCTTGTACCTTGCAACACGGTCAAAAAGTGACAGGAGTTGTTGAAAAAATTCTGGGTGCCTGTGGCTATGAATTAATACCTGTCATTGACTCGCATTTATGTTGTGGATCTGCAGGTACTTACTCGATTTTACAACCTGAAATTTCAATGAAGCTGCAACAAAACAAGATAGACAATTTAACAGCGAATAAACCCGATATGATTGTCACAGGAAATATTGGTTGTCAGACTCACTTACAGGAAGTAAGCGATATACCCGTTGTTCACTGGATACATTTGTTAGACAACTAGCATCTACTCTAGCTTACTTCACCTTTTTATTATGCTAACGCTTATCTTCAACCGGAGTTTGATTCGACGACTTTTGTAACGCATCATTAATTTCACGCAACTTCGCATCACTTACTGTTTTTTCTGCAAGCAGCTTCTCTAATCTGACTTTAAGATCTTCACTTTCTTTTTTCAGCTGGCTTATTTTTTTAGTTTGTAACGACAGTGTGTTCGCGGCCGCTTTGGTACCCATTTCAGCGTTTTTATCATGCGCCGGCTTGGCATTACCATTTGATAAGTGGACGAGTTTTTTTTCATCCGGTAACAATAATCGTTTACCCCTCATCAGGAAATCAATATTCCCGCCTTTAAACGCATCTGGGTTTTCTGCCAGTATTCCACGCTGAATTTGTGGGCGTGATATAGCACTTTCTGGATAAAATTTAGAAATTATGCGGTTTAAGTTATCTGTTGATTTAACCGTGTATTCAGTATCTGCATCCACTACACTAGCTGTAATAAAGATAATAAAAAAAATACCAAAAGTAGTTGTTACGTTTTTAATTTTAAACATATGAAAACATTCACTCAGATCAATTCAATTGATTAAAGTCTACGCTAAATCCAGCAGCTAATCTTTTAAAGTACTCAAAAAAAATTGAAGACTCGATAAATTATCACTTAGATAGAAGCATTTATTTTAATTATTTTTTCTTGATAAAGAAAAGGCGCCATAGGCGCCCTTTCAAATAATACAGTGGGTAAATTAAGACTTAGAAGTCAAAACGCATACCAGCACCATATTGAACGATATCATCATCACCAGCTACGTCAGTATCTGTACTTGAAACTCCTGCACCCCAGCTGAAGCTCTTAGTTAGCTTGTGATTGAATTCAAGTGCAACCACCAATGGCTCAGGAGATCCGCTAGCATCAGGCATGTCTGAACCAATACCTAGGTCGATAGCCATACCATTACCAAAACCATAGTTAAGGTTACCATAAACATAGTCACCTTCAGATTTACCGTTGATTGAAGAAACACCAGTATCTGTGCTGGTATTATAGTATGAAACACCTATGCCTACAGGACCGAGTTTTGCATCACCGTGAACACCGACAACAGATCCAACGTCAGTTGTATCCTGGTATGCAAGACCTACGTTTGCCATACCCGCGTCAAATGAACCACCAATCTGGTATTCATCAACTGCGTCGCTTCCCGGATCGCCATCAGCCATTTGAACCTGAACATGCACAGCCGCTGGTCCAAACTTATTCTTGTAGTTAAGTGTATCTGGCTTGCGGAAATCTGTTGCAAAACCAACATCTTGCCACGTAGCACCAACGTAGTTATTAGGGTCAACCGGGCTAGTTACGTGGTTGTACATTGGAGACCAGCGAGCACCGATAGATACTTCACCAAAACCACCTTTAACACCCACATAAGACAAACGATTTGTCGTTTTGTCGTTAGCAGCATTGTTGCCTAATACGCCTTCATCAGCATTTACACCAAATTCGTATTTACCAAAAGCCGTTAAACCATCAGAAATTTCGTGACTGGCTTTGATACCGAAACGCGAAGATCTGTTTTCAACACCACAATCATCAGTTGAACCATCGTCAGTACAAACTGCTGCAACACGTAAACGGCCGTATAAAGTCGTATCAGCAATCGCAGTTGCTGTAGTCGCCGCAATAACTGCTGTAGCAATTGCGCTTTTAATTAGAACATTATTCATTGAGTTAACCTCTAAAATTTAAAATAAAACCTTACACACTATCATTATTGAAACTATGCTCGGACTACTCTACTTTAGCGTATTTTGGAAATTTTGCAACAGTTTTGTTAAAAAAAAACAACAACTGCTTCCGCTGTGTCAATTTTACAACAAACTTTAGCAAAGCCAGGAAGCTGAACTAATATTTGATAATTTGCAAATTGCTCTACTTTGGAGCAGATTATTGGGTACAATTTAACAAGGGATATAAATCAACAGAGACGCCCAAAAGCTGACACTAGCCACACTTACAACAACACTAAAATATAAACATGACTAAAACAGACGCAAAAATAACATGGATCGCGAGTTTTCCTAGAAGTGGTAATACTTGGGTACGCGCGTTAATCACTGCTTATATTAATGAAGGCATAGTAGACATCAACAGCATTATGCAAACGGGTGATAAAAACCCTGAATATTATGATGATATTGTGAAACGTCCTATTAAGGAATGGTCGATGACAGACCAGGCATTGATAAAACCGGCAGCAATGATGCGTATGCTGGAAGATGCAGGCGGAAATGTAATGCTGAAAACACACGATTGTAATGTTGACCTGTCTGGTGTGGCTCAAATTCCACATGATATTACGCGCGCCGCCATTTATATTATCCGTGATCCTCGTGATGTGGCTTTATCTTTTAAAAACCATTACAACACTGCCAGCAATGAGATAGCTGTAGATAGAATGCTAGATGGAACGTTTTTAACACGTTTCCCTAATAAGGGACTGTTTGTGCTGCAGCTTTCATGGAACATTCATATTGCTTCGTGGATGCGTGAACTACCCTACCCAGTGTATGCTCTGCGTTATGAAGACTTACTAGCTAAACCTTTTGACATATTCAGTGAAATCATAAAATTTCTAAAACTCGATTATGACGCCGAACTTGCACGAAAAACTATTGAGGCCTGTGCCTTTGATAAGATGAAAAAACAAGAAAAGAAAAAAGGTTTTCGTGAGACAGTAGGTCAAGAATTTTTCCATAAAGGTCAGGCACAACGCTGGAAAAGTGAATTAGAAGCTGAATTGCAAGATAGAATTGTAAAGGCCTGTAGAAATGAAATGCAAATAGCAGGCTACCTTTAGCTGTAATTTGCATTATTGAAAATCAGCCAAATAGTGGGGGGGTGTCTTTTTTAGATTGTCCTGTAATCAATGCCAGTTCTTCTATCGCTTCCAAAGCACTTGAGTATCGATCTTTGGCGCATTTAGCCATCATTTTATTTAACACTGATTGGTAGCGTTTCAGGCTATGTGGAAATATGGGCACGGGTGCCATCACATGTTGCATCATTAGCGCATACGCTTGCTTGCCTGAATAAGGTTTTTCTCCTGTTAACAACTCGTAAAAAATTACACCGAGGCTATAAATATCGGATGCAGGCGAGCAAGCATCACCCGCTACCAGTTCTGGGCTTACATAGTGTGGGGAGCAATGCAGTTCGTCTTCCTGTATAAAACCTGCGTCCAATAGAATGCATTTAGATACACCATAATCCGTTAAGGCTAATGTGCCGTCGCTCCTTAACATAATATTGTCTATTTTTAAATCACGATGTATCAAGCCTGCTTTATGTACGTGATCTAGTGCTAGCGCTATTTCTTTAAACCACTCCAGGGCGTGTATTTCGGGCAAGACATTATTACAGCTATTTAAATTTTGACGCAGCGTGCCATGCCTTAAATATTCCATCACTAAATAAAAGGCATGATTACAGATGCCTCCATCATAAAAGTGCACAAGGCCTTTTGAACGAATTCCACATTGTTTTTCCAGCCGCTGCAAAAACGCTTGAATCATGTCACGGGATAAATCATTGGGTTTGAATTTAAAGCGTTTAATGGCAGCATCTATACCGTTAACATTTACAGCACGATAAATAATACAATCCTGACTATTATGTATGACTTCCGTCAGTGTCCAGTCTTTCAAGTTGAGGGGGAATTGTGCCAAACATCTTCGCAACTGCAAAAACATATCTATTTTTGAGGACAAGTCTGAATGCTTTTCCCAGCGCAAAGCCGTCAGACCCTTTGCTACAAGCTGTTTATAAGTATTAGCGTTTTGGGTAAGATATAGGTCATATTGATACTTCCATTGCTCTGTAGTATTCGTGTTAGTTTCAGAGTCAAGCCATTGACCTGGCGAGTTTTGATCGATCGTAATTTTGGCTATTTTAGATTTAAGCAAGGCCTTGATGTCTGCAGGGACATCTTCATCGCTCACCATGAGAGCAGATATGCGCATTATCTATCACCTTCCTCCTCAATTGATTCTAGGACACAACGGAGTTTTTGACCGAGAAAAGTATCAACATTGATATTTGTACTCTATATAAGAGTAGCCATCGACAAAGCAGAATGTTAATTAGTCAGCGATAATTGACATTTAAAATACTTTCCATGATAATGCCGCGTTCCGTGGGTCAGTGACCCCTCCTTGCTGTGTTTTTTTACAAACAACATGGCCAACTTGTCCATAAGGAGATAACTATGAGACATTACGAAATCGTTTTTCTGTTACACCCAGATCAAAGCGACCAGCTTCCAGGCATGCTTGAGCGTTACCGCAAGCTTGTCGAAGACAATAAAGGCACAATCCACCGTCTTGAAGACTGGGGCCGTCGTCCTTTAGCCTACCCAATTGTTAAATTACATAAAGCACATTACGTGCTGATGAATATTGAGTGTGAGTCTTCAACTCTAAGTGAACTTGAAGATCAATTCCGTTTTAATGATGCTGTGCTTCGCAATATGGTTATTCGCCGTGATGAAGCTGACACTAAGCCTTCTTTTCTTAGTAAAGAAAATGAAAAAAAGCCAGAAAGAAAGCAATCATATAATAAATTTTAGGAGTTAAGCATGTCAGCACAACGTTTTCGTCGTCAAAAATTTTGCCGTTTTACCAAAGAAGGTGTAAAGGAGATTGATTATAAAGATCTCGATACCCTTAAAGCATTCATTACTGAAACAGGTAAAATCGTACCCAGCCGTGTAACAGGCACTAAAGCTAGATATCAGCGTCAATTGGCAACTGCCATTAAGCGCGCACGTTTCCTGGCTTTGATTCCTTATACGGATCAACATAAATAAGAGTTTAGTATGATGGCCGGCTTTATTCTGGCAGGCCGGATGCAGGCAGCGATTTTCGTTATTGTGTCCACCCTGATATCTTTGATGATTCCACCCTTGGTCGTATTCAGCAATGCAGCGATTGCATTGATCACATTACGTAAAGGATGGCAACAGGGCATCATATATGCCCTACTGGCAAGCACAACACTCGTAATGATGAGTGTGTTTTTGAAACAGCAAGCGAGTAGTGGTTTATTAGCAGGTTTAGCAACATGGTTGCCCATAGTATTAATCGCGAGCGCATTAGCGATTACGAACTCATGGAGCAAAACCTTACAGCTAGTTTTGCTAATAGCAACAGCAGGTGTTTTATTGTTTCATGTTATCTATCCAGATGCCGCGGCATATTGGAAACCGGTACTAGAACAATTAAAACCCTTGCTTAAACAAGCTTACCAGTTCAGTGATACGCAGATTGATGAAAATATCAATACTGTTGCAAACTGGATGACAGGCACATTTGCGGCGGCGTTTGCATTGATCTCAATTTTATCCTTGATCATTGCGCGTAACTGGCAAGCCATGCTGTATAACCCGGGTGGTTTTGGCGAAGAGTTTCGTCAAATCAGGCTGGGTAAACCAGTAGCTATCGCATTACTTGCTGGAATTGCAATAGCCGTTCTAAGCACGAATCATTTGATAATTGAATTGATTATGGTGGGAGTTGCGATTTTTATGTTTCAGGGATTATCTCTGGCGCATGCACTAGTGAAACAGCGCGACATGAAGTCAGGTTGGTTGGTTGGCTTATATGTCCTGATGTTTTTGTTGCTTATACAAATGATTGTGTTGCTTGCAACGTTCGGAATTATCGACAATTTTGTCGATTTTCGTCGAAATAAAACAAGCAACACACTTTAAATAATTAAATGTTATAAACGACCTAAGGGTCTAAAAGGTGATAACCATGCAAGTTATATTAATGGAAAGAATTGAGAACCTAGGTGCAATTGGCGATATCGTAAACGTCAAATCAGGTTATGCGCGCAACTTCTTAGTTCCACAGCAAAAGGCAAAAACTGCAACAAAATCAAATATTGCAGAATTCGAACACATCCGCGCTGATCTAGAAAAAGCTGCAGCAGAAGTAAGCAAAGCAGCAGCAGATCGCCTGGTAGCAGTGAATGGTGTCGGTGAACTTACAATTGAAGTGAGAGCTGGCCAGGAAGGAAAATTATTTGGTTCTGTATCAAACCACGAAATATCTGAAGCGATTATTGCTAAAGGTGTTCATGTTGAGCGTCGTGAAGTTCGTATGCCTGAAGGACCAATCCGTAATTTAGGCGAATACGATGTACTTATCCATTTGCATACAGACGTTGAAACTACAGTTAAAGTCAATGTAGTTCCTGATGCAGACAGCGACATGGAAGTTGCTGAAAAGAAACCAATCGGCACTTTCATAGATGACGAGTATTAAAAACTCTTAAGAGTTCCATAAAAAAGCCTGCGCCTAATATCGTGGGCTTTTTTGACTCTATAATAATACTTAGCATCTTCGTTGAAGATGAAGTAGGGATCACTGTAATCAGCAACTCTATCTAAAATGTTATAAACGATCCCCACACTTTTTTAAGAGAGCTTATCATTATGTTATCTAAAACATACAAACTCAGTCGAGATTACGAGACAATAGCTTTTTAGTGCTCGTTTACATGCAATTATGCTTTAGGGCACCTCTATGAAGATTACCTAATCACTATTTAATACTGTGTTTAATTCAAAAACCGTATGCTTAAAGTACATAGACAGAAGAGAAACTGATATCAAATAAATACCCCTCATTGAAAGAAATTGGAATTTTAAATCCCGAGGAAATCAGCCGTTATTCACTACAAAATATAAACAATGTTGATGTATTACGTATTGTTTACAAACGCTCGAAAGGCTCACTATTACCCGCTAGCAAAAAATTCAGATTTGGTCGTTCTCAAAAAATGGTAGTGACTGATAGTGGCACGCATAAAACTGAAGTGATTCATGAAACATCACCTTTTTTGAGTAAAATCACAGACGAACTACATAAAATCGTCAATAACAAACATTCGCGTGAGGAACACAAAGAAATCATTCTAGATGAAATTCAGAGACTTGAAGAAGAAACGAAAAGTAGAACATCTTATTTAAAGGCACTGATTGATAAACTTGATTGAAACACACCCCCATCTTTTGGGCAGTTTTTTCGTGCTTAAATCTAATTAATGATAAAAGATTTTTCAGTTTATTTATAAACGTGCTTAGATGTTAAAACCAGCCGTAAAACTCGCAATAGGATAGTGGTCAAAAAAATCGAAATAACGAACCATATTGCGGATATATAGGCAAATAGATCTGGTGCTTTCATCATGGTACTCATAAGGGAATCCTCGTAGAAAAAGAACCACTGATGATTATCCGGGAATGCCCAGATATGTAGTTGATTAAATAGCTTTTCTGCCCCTAATGATAAGGCTATCGTACCTATTAAAATCAACGGTAAAACGTTGAGTAATAATTGCTTCGAAGAAGGAATCTGGAATCGCTTGATATAAACAATCAGCAGTACCATGATCCAGACAAGAAAAGTCGCCAATACCACTGGCTTGATCTTATCTAGTAAATACGCGACATCTTTGAGATGCAACACTTCCGCATCGGTCAATAATATCACCTGGTTATTTGTGCTATTAGTGTACGCAAGAGACTCTAATCCATTCCCTTTATCATGAATAGCCTCAACAATACCGTGAAATAAGTCGACTCTTTCAGCTTTCGTGGTGAGTTCGAATTCTTTTTTATTATTTTGATTTCGTGGCGCATATCTCTCAATATGTTTATCAATAGCGATACTGTCATGCAAACTGGGGTAGAAAAAATCTGCTTTCGCCATGCTCCACCAGCTTACGGGTAAAGTAATAATAAAAGTGAGTAATAAGAAGAATAACCAAAAGATTTTATTCTTCATCAAGACCTGTTTTTGTATTGCCAGATGAAAAGCCGAGTGAGGCTGAGTTTATACAATAGCGCAAACCAGTCGGTTGAGGGCCATCTGGAAAAACATGCCCTAAATGCGAGTCACAATTAGCACAACGAATTTCAACACGTGTCATGCCGTGGCTAGTGTCGGTTATCTCAATCACTGCGTCTTCACTAACTGGTTGCCAGTAACTTGGCCATCCACTACCTGATTCATACTTTTCTTCTGATGAAAACAAGGGCGCTTCACAGCAAACACAGTGATAAATTCCGCTATCTTTGTGTTGATAGTACTTACCTGAGAATGCAGGTTCAGTTCCACCTTCACGAGTTATTCTGTAAGCATCAGATGCAAGTTTTTCTTTCCATTTATCAGTCATATCATTCCCATTCTCACTAGATTAAGTAAGTTTTCCAGGCTTCAAATAATGTTCTATCCGGCGATATTAATACTGAGCGCGGCTTCATCGAATGCTTGAATACTGGTTCGTCCTCTAAAGTGCAAGCATAACCCCCAGCCTCATTGAGGATCAAGGTACCTGCGGCCAAATCCCAAAGTTTCATGCCACCGTGCAAGTAAAGATGACCGCGATTGGCCGCCATCCATGCCCATTCAAGCACACAACTACCCAGATTACGTTGTGACTTATAGGGTGCCGTTTTTAATAAGCGTTGTGCCAATTCTGGCTTGAGCCGCTTAAAGTCCACTATCGCTATGGTTTTATTTAAATCAAATCCACTTGCCACGCACTTTAATAATTCACCATTTAGGAAAGCACCCTGACCCTTTGTCGCACTGAACATTTCATCGCGAACTGGATCGTAGGTAATGCCAATCTCCACCTCTCCATCAATAAACAAAGCCAATGAAGTGGCGAATAATGGAATCCCGGCAGCAAAATTACTGGTACCATCCAACGGGTCAAGACACCAAAGTTTTTTGGAACTTTTTAGCAAAGTTTCCTGCTCCTCAAGCTCCATTTCTTCACTTAAAAATGCAATATCAGGATAATGCTCTGCCAATGCCTCACGTATATACTTATCTGCTAACAAGTCTGCCTCAGTGAGTAAACTTCCATCATTTTTAACAACATAGCTAATGCGGTTAAATCGTGGCAGTATCTCTTCATTAGCGACTTTGCGAATAATTTCTTCCAGTTTTTTAATATCAGGTAACATTGTTTTTTTCTGTTTTTAACATCATCATATACTATCAAATGACAAGCATTTTAATACTACTCTTTTTGGCTTTACTGGCCTGGTTCTGGATGAATTCAATTCGCGCCAAGGAAATAGCGATGCAAGCTTCTGCAGGTGCCTGTCAGCAAATTCAGGCTCAATTTCTCGATCAAACTGCCTCATTAAAAAAAATTCGTTTGGTTAGGAATCAAAACGGTAGATTAGGTTTTGAACGTACTTATAGTTTTGATTTTAGTCGAGATCGCGAAAATCGACTTAAAGGACTGGTGATGATTAATGGGCATATCGTTAACAAAGTTATGCTAGATGAAGATTCTGGTACAACTATTCTATAACACACCTCATACTCATTCATTATTTACTGCTACACTTTGATTATTAACCACTAATCACTCAAAAGGAGTTAATTATGTCAGTAGCAAAAGTCACAGAAATCACCTCAACGTCAAACAAAAGCTTTGAAGATGCCGTTGAAAACGGTATTGAACGCGCCAATAAAACTTTGAAAAACATCACTAGCGCCTGGGTTGCGGATCAAAGTGTCTCAGTCAAAGATGGAAAAGTATCGGGTTATCAAGTACGTATGAAGGTTACCTTTATTCTGCAATGATTTATCAGATTGATTCTTGCGGATTCTTTATTAGCGTGATTAATCCGCAAGAATCAATGCTTGATATTGTAAAACCTTTTTCTGAACCGTATTATTCCTGTTCATACTAGACAATTAATCAAAAGGATTTCTCATGGGCTTTTTATCAGGCAAACGCGCACTTATAGCAGGCATTGCAAGTAATCGTTCTATCGCTTACGGCATTGCGCAAGCGATGCACCGCGAAGGTGCCGAACTGGCATTCACCTATCAGAATGATAGACTCAAAGGTCGTGTAGAGAAATTCGCAAATGAGTTTGACTCAGATCTGGTTTTTGAGTGTGATGCCGGCAGTGATGACTCCATCGAAAAATGCTTTGCTGATCTGGGAAATGCATGGGATGGGCTGGATATTGTAATCCACTCTATCGGCTTTGCACCGAAAGAAGAACTAGAAGGCAGCATAGTGGATAACACCACACGCCAGGGTTCGATGATTGCTCACGACATAAGTGCTTATAGTTTTCTTGCGTTTGCAAAGGCCGCCAGACCACTAATGAAAGGTCGTGAAAACCCCTCCCTTCTGACACTCAGTTATCTCGGCGCTGTGGCAGCGATTCCCAATTACAATGTCATGGGTATGGCTAAGGCAAGTCTTGAAGCTGCAGTACGTTTTATGGCGTCTGACCTTGGCCCGGAAGGTATTCGCGTTAACTGTATTTCTGCAGGCCCTATTCGTACTTTAGCGGCATCGGGTATTAGTGGCTTTCGTAAAATGCTGGATCAATTCTCAGGAGCTGCGCCACTTCGTCGCAACGTCACAATCGAAGAAGTCGGCAATGCTGCTGCGTTTTTATCTTCAGATTTGGCTTCCGGCATAACCGCTGAAATCATGTATGTAGATGCGGGTTATAACACAGTCGGCATGACAGGTATTAATAGCATCGAAGGGAGTTAAGTACACGATAAACAACATGAATGATGGCTTACCAGCCTATCCAATGTGAAATTTATGACTATATTGAAATAGCCTGTCTGTGCCATTATTCATTAGCGATTGAAACTCAAAACGGTGAGAATCTTATTGGAACCGCACAAACCACAAGTATTGTTAACAAGGAAGAATTTTTGGTTTTCAAAAGTGCTAAGGGCGAATTACAGAAAATACGCCTGGATAAGATAAAGAGCATTACTGCATTAGATGATTATGCAAAGTTTAAGACTATCGAAATAAACTGAATACAGACAGTTTTAAATGACACTCTCCCCACCTTTTTAAGAATTTTTCACTTTGTTATTAAAAGTAAACCTACCCACTAATTACTTTGCACAGCTGTTTTCAATAAATCTGATAGTATTATAACTATCGGAAAGGACTAAACCCCGAACCTCCGTAAGGTGAGCCTCCAAAGCTGCTCATTGGGCTCATACCCGGCATACCCATGGTTCCCATTGACATCGGTGACATCGGCGAACCAAACCCTCCTAACCCACCCAATGGTGACATTCCCGGCATTCCTCCACCTAATGGTGACATTCCCGGCATTCCTCCACCTAATGGTGACATCCCCGGCATTCCTCCACCTAATGGTGACATTCCCGGCATTCCTCCGCCAAATGGCGACATTCCCGGCATTCCTCCACCTAATGGCGACATCCCAGGCATTCCTCCACCTAATGGTGACATTCCCGGCATTCCCCCACCTAATGGTGACATTCCCGGCATTCCTCCGCCGAATGGCGACATCCCAGGCATTCCTCCACCTAATGGTGACATTCCCGGCATTCCCCCACCTAATGGTGAACCGAAGCTACTCCAGGGCGAGCCGCCACCAAAAGATGAAAATGGTGAGCTTCCACCAGAGAAAGATGAAAAAGGATTTTGCCCTAAGTTTTGTCCACCAAAACCAGGAAAGCCACTTATTCCACTATTCCCAAAAGGTGAAAAACCTGAACTACTTCTTGAACCATAAGGACTACTTAGTGGATAAGCACCACTGTAAGCAGCATAAGGGTTATAAGCGGGACGCCTGGCGTATGGGCTAGCCAGGTAGGGGTTGTTGGATAAATATGGATTCGCAGGATAACGATACCGCGATGAATAAGGTGACTGATAGGGGTTTCTGTATTGCCCTCCATAACCTCCATAACCTCCATAACCTCCATAACCTCCATAACCTCCATAATTACGGTTATTATTGCCAAACATCTCTTCCATCCAGTACATTGGAGTAAAAACTGGCCAATCGCTAGAATTACCATATCTATTATTGCCGCCAAAGAAATCTCTGGCATTAGCCGAGTTAGTACTACTCAAAAGCAGGGCTAAACAAATAATTTTAATGATTGATCTGCTCATAAACTTTAACCAGTTGTGAAAAAAACAATGGATCAATTTTATTATATGTTACATGGACTTAACCTAAGCTTACCAGTTGTAAGCTTTTTTACGCCGAACTTATAGCAGTATGCCAAGAATATCGTCATTTGCAGCAGGGAACTCATACTGCTGTAATTCAGCGCGTTTAACCCATAGACAGGGCTGACCCTCGAGGCCTTTAGGTTCCCCCAACCACTCTCTTACCTCGTACACATCGAGTAATACTTTTTTATTTTTATCTGGATTGTCTTCAAGGTATTCATGAATTATGTCGGTAATGTGAATTGCGGATTGCAGTTCAATCCCTAACTCTTCTTTGATTTCACGACGCAATGCTTCTTGAGAAGTCTCATTATTTTCGACCTTGCCTCCTGGGAATTCCCATTTATCACCCTGATGCTGAGCAGCAGAGCGCTTGCAAATTAGAATCTCTTCATCTTTATTGATAATTAGTGCAACTGCAACATGGATTAGCATTCAAGGTCACCTCTATTAATTTCTCTTTTGCAAGTTTTTCTTGAAATAAAGCAGTGGTTTAAAGTCTGTAGCACAACGCATTTTTGGAATCCATCGAGCAAGGTTATTCGCGGTAAAAACGCGCCCTTCATGTTCATTTTCAAACACTCCATCGTGGAATAAAACCACCCCATCACGGCCTTTATCTTTACACATTTGCGTCATCACATTATCGAGAATCTGGTCCCCATCCTGATATTTTTCATTCCAGTCATAAGCTGTCATTTCCCAGCCTAAATGCTCAAAACCTGCATTTTTTAATGCCTGCATCACCTGTGGTTGATCTTTCTGATTAAACCATCCATCACCATAAGGTAAACGAAAAACCGGTGGTTGTGTGGTAAAAAATGGTTCTAGCAATTTTTTGGATCGTGAAATAGTAGCATCAAGATCTGCTGCAGAAAGGTCCGTGTGGTGATAATGCTCATAGCTGTGAGAGCCAATATCATGCCCTTCCTGTTTGATTCTCTTTAGTGTTTCGAAACGTTGCTTGCACAACTGGAGTGATTTTCTGGATTTGTATTTTTCACAATCAATCTTGTTTCCCAATACCAAAAAAGTTGCCTTGATATTCTCGCGTTTGAGAATGTCCAGAATTTTGGGGGTAACACTGCCAACACCATCATCAAAACTCAAATGCAATTGATGCTTTTTTACTGGACACTGGTATTGAGCACGTACAGCATTGCAATCAACTGCTTCACCCTGTGTCATGAAAAACAGGCTCGTTATAGACAGTATACCTATAACGAAAAAGGCCATAAAAGTGGGGGGGTGTCTTTTCATAGTGTTCTTCATGCTTTAAGCAGGATTAACTAACTTCTGTACTCAGCATTTATTGTTACATATTCATGTGAAAGGTCTGACGTCCAGACACGTGCTACAGCATCGCCCGCATTGAGACAAATACGAATGCTAATTTCCGCTTTATTCATTTCTAACTGGCCGAGATCTTCGGTATAACTCTCCGTAGGCTGGCCATTTTCAAGCAATAAAGTATCGCCCAGCCACAATGAAATTTTACTCACATCCAGATCTTTCACGGGTGCTTTTCCGATCGCCATTAATAGCCGCCCCCAGTTTGGGTCACTGGCGAATAAGGCCGTCTTCACCAGAGGTGAGCGCGCAACCGAATAGGCAATTTCCTTGGCGTAGGCATAATCAGGTGCAGTTTCAACATCTATGGTGACAAATTTAGTCGCACCTTCGGCATCACGAATAATGGCTTGCGCGAGCTCCTCACAGACCTGTTTGATCATTCTAATGATTGCAGCTTTAGACTCAGTGTTTATATCATCAAGAACGACACCAGATTTACCTGTGGCCATCAAAATCAGGGAGTCATTGGTCGAGGTGTCGCCATCAACCGTGATACTATTGAATGAGCTTGAAACTGCGTCATTTAATATTTTCTGCAAAGTGTTTTGCTCAATTACGACATCGGTCGCGACATAAGCCAGCATGGTCGCCATATTCGGTTCTATCATGCCTGCGCCTTTAGTTATACCAGAAATATTGACTGTTTTTCCATTAATTTCCAGTGACTTGCTAGCTGCTTTTAAAGTAGTATCAGTAGTCATGATGGCTTTTGCAGCAGCCAACCAGTTATCTTCTGAAAGCTTTTCGAGTAACTCAGGAATTTTCTCTACAATTTTCCAGGAGGGTAAGGGCTGGCCTATCACACCTGTTGAAAACGGCAACACACTGTTCAAATCAGTCATGGTTTCGTTCGCGATTTCGGCACAAATCATTTTTGCTGAAGTCATACCTTCTTCACCAGTACCCGCGTTAGCATTACCTGCATTTATGATTAAATGGCGAATACCATCTGCGCTTTTTAAGTGTTCGCGACAGAGTGTCACTGGCGCTGCACAAAATGCGTTCTGGGTAAAGACACCCGCTACACTGGAACCTTCTGCGATTTCGAATAGCGTAAGGTCATCTCTATTTTTATAACGAATATTGGCATTAACAGTTGCTAGACGAATGCCTTTAACGGGTAATAAGGATGTTGCAGGAACAAGATTGACTGCCACTTACGAAAGTTTCCCATGACATTGTTTGTACTTTTTGCCGGAACCGCAGGGGCACGGATCATTACGACCTACTTTTTCAACCTCTCGAGTGAAAGGCTTATGCGCTTCGGGACTGAGTTGCAGTGAATCATCTTCTGCCGAGGTCAATGAACTTGCGGCTTCATCATGCTTGAATTCCATCTCTGCCTGCTTTTCATGTAACTGTTTGTGCTCGGCTTCAATCGCCTCTACCTCTTCAGGCATGGTAATTTCAAGCTTAGTCAAGAAAGTCACAACATCGGTTTTAATTTTACCCAATAATTCCTCGAACATTTCATAAGCTTCACGCTTAAATTCCTGTTTAGGATTTTTCTGAGCGTAACCTCGAAGTCCTACGCTTTGGCGCAAATAATCCATAGCTGCCAAGTGCTCTTTCCAATGTGAGTCTAAAACATGCAACATAATGTCACGCTCTAGACGACGCATGCTTTCAGAGCCAATCAGTGTCTCTTTATTTCGAATAGAAGATCTCACTTCATCCTGAATTTTTTCACGTAACGTTTCTTCATGCAGTTGGTCATCAGCATCCAGCCAACCTTGTATATCCAGATCAAGCGCCATTTCTTCACTCAGGTATTTTGTCAGACCCGGAATATCCCATAGTTCATCAAGACTTTGTGGAGGTATGAAACGATCAACGGTACTTTCAACCACATCTTCTATGAATGAGTCTATTGAATCGGCAACATCTGCCGCCTCCAGTAAGTCTGAACGCTGCTCGTAAATGACCTTTCGCTGGTCGTTGGCAACATCATCGTATTCAAGCAGGTTTTTACGAATATCGAAGTTATGCCCTTCAACTTTACGTTGTGCGTTTTCAATCGATTTACTCACCATTTTGGCTTCAATCGCTTGACCTTTTTCCATACCCAATCGCTGCATTATTGCCTTAACGCGATCCGAGGCAAAAATACGCATCAGATTATCTTCCAGAGACAAAAAGAAACGTGAAGAACCGGGATCACCCTGACGCGCAGAACGACCACGCAACTGATTATCAATGCGGCGTGACTCATGACGCTCAGTGCCGATTATATGTAAACCACCGGCTTCGATAACGGTATTATGGCGCTTTTGCCATTCAGCTTTTACTGCGGCAATTTCAGACTCACTAGCATCCTCGCCTAAAGCCTTTAATTCAGCGTCCAGCGATCCACCCAGAACAATATCTGTTCCTCGACCAGCCATATTGGTTGCAATCGTTAATGCACCGGGTCGTCCGGCATTTTCAATTATATGAGCTTCACGTTCATGCTGTTTAGCATTTAATACTTCATGCTTGATTCCCATACCTGTCAATATGCCCGATAAAACCTCGGATGTTTCTATTGAGGCCGTTCCCACCAGAACTGGCTGGCCTCTTTTTTGGCAATCTGCAATTTCTTCGGCAATCGCCTGAAACTTTTCTTCTTCAGACATGTAAACCAGATCATTACCATCCACACGTGCCAATGGCATATTACCTGGTATAACAACAACTTCCAGTCCATATATTTCATGTAATTCAAACGCTTCCGTATCAGCTGTACCCGTCATACCCGATAGCTTGTCATACAGACGAAAGTAATTCTGGAAGGTAATTGATGCCATGGTCTGGTTTTCAGCATTGATGTGCACGCCTTCTTTGGCTTCAATGGCTTGATGCAACCCTTCTGACCAGCGTCTGCCAGGCATGGTTCGACCTGTAAATTCATCGACGATGACTATTTCATCATTTGTAACAATGTAATCTACATTTTTCTGGAATAAATTGTGTGCACGAAGTGCTGCATTAAAATGGTGAAGCACTGATATACTTGAAGTATCGTATAAACCCTGCCCTTGCGGCAGAATTCCAGCTTCATGTAGAAGATTTTCAGCAGTTTCATGGCCGACATCTGTGAGGAAAATCTGTTTACTTTTTTCATCGACCGTGAAGTCACCCGCTACCGTAACTTCTTCGCCATCCTCACCTTCCTGACGCTTTAGTTTGGGCACTACCTTATTGATAGAAGCATACATTTCTGATGAATCTTCAGCCGCACCAGAGATAATCAATGGTGTTCTAGCTTCATCAATAAGGATTGAGTCGACCTCATCAACAATCGCATAATTGAGTTTGCGTTGCACTCGGTCTTCCAGGCGAAATGCCATATTGTCACGAAGATAATCAAAACCGAATTCGTTATTGGTGCCGTAGGTGATATCAGCCGCATAAGCTGCCTGACGCTGAACCTGGTCCAGTCCATTGACGATGACACCGGTACTTAACCCGAGGAACCCGTAAAGTTTTGACATCCATTCTGCATCACGCTTGGCAAGATAATCATTTACTGTAATAACATGCACGCCTTCGCCCGAAAGTGCATTTAGATAGGCAGAAAGTGTCGCAACCAGGGTTTTACCCTCACCGGTGCGCATCTCAGCAATCTTACCTTCATGCAGTACCATGCCGCCGATCATTTGTACATCATAGTGACGCATACCCATAACGCGTTTACCCGCTTCACGAACGGTGGCAAAAGCCTCAGGCAACAAATCATCAAGCGAACTTCCCTGCTTCAAACGCTCGCGAAGTTCTGCTGTTTTTTCCTGTAATTGTTGATCTGTTAACCCTGAATACTCTGTATCAAGCTCTGCAATTATTTTTGTAGTTTTTGAATAAGCCTTTACCAGTCTGTCATTACGACTACCAAATAGCTTTTTGGTAACATTTCCTAACATATTGATTGTTTTCCCCCGGTTCACCGGATATTTTTAATCTAACTTCTCATTCCCACAAGAAATTAGTGGAATAGATCAGTAATAGGGGTATTTGCGTATAAAACAAGCATTTCCCAATTATAAGTCGCGCATTATATTACAACTTGATGGGTATGTACCTTAATGAAATGACTTGTTTTTATTATTACGGTATTTTTAATTGTTTAGATGATTAAACAAGAGTTTTTTCATGATCTGGAGTTATAACACAGTATCGATATAGGATTCAGGATTGACAGCCTTGCCATCCTCCCAGACCTCAAGATGCAAATGTGAACCGGTTGCTCTACCCGTGCTCCCCATTGTGGCGATTATGTCACCTTTTCTTACTACATCACCTTTAGTGACATCTATCTCATGCAAATGAGCATAACGACTTTTCAATGTATCACTATGATGGATCTCAACTACATTTCCATAGCCACCTTTTCTTCCTATAAAAGTAACAAAGCCACTAGCTATTGAATGAATTTCACTGCCATGTTTTGCTGCTATATCGATACCATTATGATGTCGCTGATGACCATTGATTGGATCACGTCTTTTCCCAAAAAAGGAAGAAATGTAACCATGTCTAACAGGGCTCGAAAAGAAACTTACTGGTTTCAAATTCTTACTCAAACTTGTGGCCATAGTTACTGTATTCTGCTTTAAATCATTAGAATGTAATGAATTTTTAACATCAGAAAAACTGGCTTCTTGCAAAGCAAGATTCTTTTTAGTTCGCTCAATACTGTTCACCAAACCATGATCAGTAATAATTGCTGAATCATAATCAGAAAGTATATCAATACCTCCTAGTGCCGGGTCTTTATTTAATTGAAATGAATCTATATCAATCTTGGTTTTATTTGCCAGAGCCTTGCCTAATAGATTCAAACGTTGCACCTGCGCTTCTAGCAAAGTGGTTTTCTTTAGCAACAAATCGAACTTACTCAGCAACTTGGCTTCATTGTTAGTAATTATTTCATTATTGACATTTTTATAATAATTTTTTGCGGCAATAACTGAAATTGTAATTAAACAAAACAGAAAAAGTGGAAGCACAAGATGTGACCACAGCTTGATATTGAGTTTTTGATGGTGACGTCCATTGTCACTAAAGAAAATTAATTTCATGCTATGCTAGCATGACCAATCGTATCCATACGAAATAGAAGTGCAACTGACACAATGAAGAATTTCAACCAGCTAGTTAACTCCCAATTGACTATAAACATCAAAAACTACGACAAACTGTCTGCATTTGTTTATGAACTGATGCATTTGAATAAAGATAGACACAACCTCTGGGTAGTCGTAAAACAGCAGCAACTAACTTTGCTTACGGATAACCCTTATCTTGCAACTCAACTTCGATATCAACAACAGACTATCTGCAATGAACTGAATCGACGCTTTTTACTCGAAATCAAAACCGGCAAAGTGAAAATAGTGCCGCCTACAACAACTTCACAAACTATCAAGAAAGATCTCTATACTATTGGTGAGAAAGCCAGCGGGATCTTAGCAAGTATTGCAGAAGAGATTGATGATGATGAATTAAAACAATCGTTACTGAAACTTGCAAAAAGAAGTGATTAATAGATACTTAAAAGCACCCACCTACTTTCAGGCGAATTTTGATAATTACTTGAGTAATATTAAATAGTAAATTATGCCAATTGAACATTATCACCCACATATAATTGTGGAGCCTTCTCATTTGCTGATAGGGTCACAACTTCCCACGAACCGCTATTTTCAAGTAATTCCAAAAGCAAGAGATTATTAATCGCATGGCCTGACTTGTGGCCGTGATAAGCGCCTATAATGCCGCAACCTAATGTGTATAAATCTCCAATTGCATCCAGCATTTTATGTTTTACAAACTCATCACTATAACGAAGGCCATCTGTGTTTAATACGCGGAACTCGTCTAGCACAACTGCGTTACCGAAATTGCCACCGAGTCCAAGACTCTTAGAACGTAACAACTCAACATCACGCATAAAACCGAAGGTTCTGGCCCTGCTTATCTCGCTGTTATAGGATTCGACAGAGAGGTCATGCTCAAGAATTTGTTTGGTATCTTTAACAGCTGGATGATCAAAATCAATTTCAAATGAAACCTTAAAACCATTATACGGCGTTAATTCTGCCCATCCTGATTCATTTTCGAATCGAATCGGTTTCGTAATCCGGACGAGCTTTTTTGGTGAGGTCTGGGTTTCTATTCCCGCAGATTGAATCAGGAAAATAAAGGGCGCTGCACTGCCATCCATAATTGGAACTTCAGCGGCATCTAGATCAACATATACATTATCGATTCCCAAACCAGCAAGCGCTGACATGAGATGCTCGATGGTGGATACTTTCACATCATCTTTAATTAACGTAGTGCTAAGCAGAGTTTCGCCAACGCTTTGTGGGGTCGCTTTGATTTCGATAGCAGGATTTAAGTCAACACGTGTAAAAACGATTCCCATATTAGCCGCAGCCGGACGTAAAGTTAGGTTAACACGTTTACCAGAGTGTAGCCCTATTCCCACAGTACTGACTATGCTTTTAATTGTTCTCTGTGCTAACAAAGCGTCCCCTTCTATCTGTGATTTAGACCTGATGTTTTATCGTATGCGAAATTATAAATGTGGCTAGTTAAATTCTCGCTCAACAGCGAATAATATCACAATAAGAGTGAAAAGATAAGACAGAAAAAAGTTCACTATTACTTTTTAATATATGACAAACAGGTTTTATGAAAAATGTATCTCAAGCTGACTTTTTGTCAGCATAAATACGCCATCGCCACCTCGTTCAAAATCAATCCATTGAAATGGAACCTCAGGGAATTCTTGCGCTAAAGCATATTGGCTATTGCCTACTTCAAGTACCAGGATGCCTTCATCCGTCAAATATTGTGCTGCTTGCTTCAATATCTGACGAGTACAATCAAGTCCATCACTACCTGAACTCAAACCTAGCTCAGGCTCATGATGAAACTCATCCGACATTCCTTGAATATCATCTGCATCAACATAGGGTGGATTACTTACAATGATGTCGTAATTTTTACCTTTTAAGGCAGAAAAAAGATCAGAGTGAATCGCTGTTACTTGCTGATGTGCATCATGCTTATCTATGTTGATATTTGCTACCTCAAGCGCCTCCTCAGATAAATCTGAAAGATCTACAGTTGCACCGGGAAATGCATAAGCACAGGCAATGCCGATACAACCGCTACCAGTACACAAATCCAGAATGGATTCAACTTCATCAGGATTCACCCACGGTACAAACAGGCTTTCAACTAATTCAGCAATCGGTGAACGCGGCACCAGCACACGTTCATCAACATAAAACTGTAAGCCCGCAAACCAGCCCTCTTGCATTAGATAGGCAGCAGGAATACGTTCTTCGATTCGACGTTTAAGAATTGCGAGTACGGCTTCTTTCTCTAACCTTGTGAGTTTTGAATTCCAGTAGACTTCCGGTGTATCAACAGGCAAATTCAATGATCTTAAAACCAGGTAGACTGCTTCGTCCAATGGCGAAGACATACCATGCGAATAGCTCAATTCTGCTTCAACAAAACGACTTGCGCCCCATCGCATAAAATCGGTGAGCGTTGATAGCTCATCAGACAGAACTTTATGTTCTTTGCTTAGATTCATGTTAATTAGTGTTTCCTGTCAACTAATTTAGTATTATCCTATTTTTTATCAATTATTTAAATCATCTGTAACAAATGAATCCTTCCTTTACTGATTATCTGAAATCTGGAGCATTGTACGCTCTACCTCATCATCTGATTTCCCGTGTTGTTTTTAAACTGACACGAATAAAATCACCTTTAGTACCCAAGGCTATCAAGCTTTTTAGCAAGCATTTTAAAGTGAACCTTGAAGAAGCTGTTAACCCAGATCCTAAGAGTTACTCTACTTTTAATGAGTTTTTTACCCGCGAGCTGAAACCGGAATTACGACCCATTTCATCAAGTAAGTTTGTAAGTCCTGTTGACGGAACCATTAGCCAGCTTGGGAAAATTGAAAATGGCACTCTGCTACAGGCAAAAGGCGTTACATATAGTCTGGATAAACTACTCGGGAATAATAAACAACGTAGTGAACACTATGAAAACGGACAGTTCATTACAATCTACCTATCACCTAGAGACTATCATCGAATCCATATGCCCTGTACTGGAAAGTTAATAGAACAAACTCATATACCAGGCAGGTTATTCAGCGTTGCAAAACACACTGTTAATACAGTCTCAGGATTGTTTGCACGCAATGAACGCGTAATAGCAAGCTTCGACACTGAATATGGTTCGATGGCTATGATTCTTGTTGGTGCAATAAATGTTGCTGCAATTGAAACCGTTTGGCATGGTTTGATTACCCCTCCAAAAGGCGAGACTATTACCAGCAAAAACTATCGTGACAAACAAGTAAGACTCGAAAAAGGGCAGGAAATGGGACGCTTTAATATGGGCTCTACTGTGATTTTAGTATTTGCAGATGGTGCACCAGAACTCGGAAATAACTTAAAAGTCGACCAAGGATTAATCCTAGGTGAAGCACTAACTTATCAATAAAGCTACTGTAAATTCTTCTAAAAATGAATTGCACAAGGCTAGTTCTATCACGAAGGTGCTGAATTTTTTGGATTTAGTCTAAGCTTCCTTAATTTTTTTCTATGTATTATTCTAAGCAGAACTGAAAAATTGCTTGGGGAGAAAACATAGTGAAAAATCTTATCAGATCAATTTTTGTATCAGTCTTTATGCTATTTCAGTTGTCAGCCTGTAGCTCTTCGTCATCTTTACAAAGTAACCGCTTAGATACAGCAGAGGAACATATCTTAGAAGCTGAACAAGCTTTAGCCAATTCTGCTGGAAGCGCCGGAATAAAGATAGCGGATGACAACCTAGGTACTGCTAACGCTTATCTGGCAACATTAAATGACCATAAAAAATATTTAACAGAAAATGAGCTCAAAAGATATCAGGCTTTAAAACAACGTTCTGATGGTCTGTTGAAACGTATAAAATAAATACAGTACTCATTAAACTGGGGTAAATTCATACTAACCCAAGGTTATGTCATTTGATAAGATCCCATCCACATTTTGATCGGCTTTTAAACCCTAACCTTTCGGGCTTAAAGCTATTATCTCACCGCATTATACTTAGCTATTTTTTTATCTCAGGATGTTTCAGATTTGGATGTCTTCTGCACTTATACAATAAGTACAAAATCGTTAATTAAAAGACACCCCCCACCTTTTAGGCTGTTTTTAACGTTTAGAGAACTATCAGGCATAAAAAAACCCGACCATTTCTGATCGGGTTTTTAGTGTAATAACCTGGTGATGACCTACTTTCACATGGGGAAACCCCACACTATCATCGGCGATGACACGTTTCACTTCTGAGTTCGAGATGGATTCAGGTGGTTCCCTGCCTCTATTGTCACCAGGAAAACTGATTTGTTGATCGCTGTTTATAACAGCTCTCAACGTCCATTAATGATGGTGCTTTATCATTAACAGGTAATTAGGCAAAGCATAGGCTTCTCAATATTTCTTGTTACGTTTGTAAAGTCAACTCACAAACCATTTAAGGTTATAGAATCAAGCCTCACGGGCAATTAGTACACCTTAGCTACATACATTACTGTACTTCCACATGGTGCCTATCAACGTCGTAGTCTTCAACGGCCCTTCAGGGGGATCTAGTCCCCAGAGAATCCTCATCTTGGGAGGGGCTTCACGCTTAGATGCTTTCAGCGTTTATCCCGTCCGAACTTAGCTACCCTGCTATGCCACTGGCGTGACAACAGGTACACCAGAGGTTCGTCCACTCCGGTCCTCTCGTACTAGGAGAAGCTTCCCTCAAGATTCTAACGCCCATGGCAGATAGGGACCGAACTGTCTCACGACGTTCTGAACCCAGCTCGCGTACCACTTTAAATGGCGAACAGCCATACCCTTGGGACCTGCTTCAGCCCCAGGATGTGATGAGCCGACATCGAGGTGCCAAACACCGCCGTCGATATGAACTCTTGGGCGGTATCAGCCTGTTATCCCCGGCGTACCTTTTATCCGTTGAGCGATGGCCCTTCCATTCAGAACCACCGGATCACTAAGACCTACTTTCGTACCTGCTCGACGTGTCAGTCTCGCAGTCAAGCTCGCTTTTGCCTTTGCACAAACCTCCCGATTTCCGACCGGGATTAGCGAACCGTCGCGCTCCTCCGTTACTCTTTAGGAGGAGACCGCCCCAGTCAAACTACCCACCATACACTGTTCCCGATCCCGATAAGGGACCTGGGTTAGAACATCAGACATACCAGGGTGGTATTTCAAGGTTGACTCCACCAGAACTAGCGTCCCGGTTTCAAAGTCTCCCACCTATCCTACACAGGTAGGCCCAATGTTCAGTGCAAAGCTGTAGTAAAGGTGCACGGGGTCTTTCCGTCTAGCCACGGGTACACGGCATCTTAACCGCGATTTCAATTTCACTGAGCCTCTGGTGGAGACAGTGTGGCCGTCGTTACGCCATTCGTGCAGGTCGGAACTTACCCGACAAGGAATTTCGCTACCTTAGGACCGTTATAGTTACGGCCGCCGTTTACCGGGGCTTCGATCAAGAGCTTCTCCGAAGATAACCCCATCAATTAACCTTCCGGCACCGGGCAGGCGTCACACCCTATACGTCCTCTTTCGAGTTTGCAGAGTGCTGTGTTTTTGTTAAACAGTCGCAGCCACCTAGTTTCTGTGGCCCCTCGCAGCGTGAACCGCAAGGGGCGTACCTTCTCCCGAAGTTACGGTACCATTTTGCCTAGTTCCTTCACCAGAGTTCTCTCAAGCGCCTTAGAATTCTCATCCCACCCACCTGTGTCGGTTTGGGGTACGGACGCTATTAAGCTGAAGCTTAGAGGGTTTTCTTGGAAGCATAGCATCGACCACTCCAATCTCGTAAGATCGTCGCATTCACGTCTCAGTGTTAAAAGGACCCGGATTTGCCTAAGTCCTACACCTAAACGCTTAGATACACAAAACCAACTGTGTTCTGGCCTAGCTTTCTCCGTCACCCCATCGCACTTAATAGCGGTACAGGAATATTAACCTGTTTACCATCGACTACGCCTCTCGGCCTCGCCTTAGGATCCGACTAACCCTGCGCCGATTAGCGTTGCGCAGGAAACCTTGGGTTTTCGGCGGACGGGTTTTTCACCCGTCTTATCGTTACTCATGTCAGCATTCGCACTTCTGATACCTCCAGCATGCCTTACGGCGACACCTTCAACGGCTTACAGAACGCTCCTCTACCAATTACAATAAATTGTAATTCCGCAGCTTCGGTACATATCTTTAGCCCCGTTAAATCTTCCGCGCAGGCCGACTCGACTAGTGAGCTATTACGCTTTCTTTAAAGGATGGCTGCTTCTAAGCCAACCTCCTAGCTGTCTATGCCTTCCCACTTCGTTTCCCACTGAGATATGATTTTGGGACCTTAGCTGGCGGTCTGGGTTGTTTCCCTTTCCACGACGGACGTTAGCACCCGCCGTGTGTCTCCCGTGCTGAACTTCCTGGTATTCGGAGTTTGCAATGGGTTGGTAAGCCGGTCAGGGCCCCCTAGCCATAACAGTGCTCTACCCCCAGGAGTTATACACGAGGCTCTACCTAAATAGATTTCGAGGAGAACCAGCTATCTCCGAGCTTGATTAGCCTTTCACTCCGATCCACAGCTCATCCCCGCATTTTTCAACATACGTGGGTTCGGTCCTCCAGTGCCTGTTACGGCACCTTCAACCTGGCCATGGATAGATCGCTCGGTTTCGGGTCTAATCCTAGCAACTAAACGCCCTATTAAGACTCGGTTTCCCTACGGCTCCCCTATTCGGTTAACCTTGCTACTAAAATTAAGTCGCTGACCCATTATACAAAAGGTACGCAGTCACCCCTCAAAGGAGGCTCCCACTGCTTGTACGTATGCGGTTTCAGGTTCTATTTCACTCCCCTCTCCGGGGTTCTTTTCGCCTTTCCTTCACAGTACTGGTTCACTATCGGTCGGTAAGGAGTATTTAGCCTTAGAGGATGGTCCCCCTATCTTCAGTCAAGGTTTCTCGTGCCCCGACCTACTTAATACGTCAAAAAAGTTATTTCAAATACGGGGCTATCACCCACTATGGCCACACTTTCCAGAGTGTTCTTCTATAACTTAATTGCTCGGCTGGTCCCCTTTCGCTCGCCGCTACTTGGGGAATCTCGGTTGATTTCTTTTCCTCCGGGTACTTAGATGTTTCAGTTCTCCGGGTTTGCTTCGCCTACCCTATGTATTCAGGTAGGGATGACAGCTTATGCTGCCGGGTTTCCCCATTCGGAAATCCTCGGGTCAATGCTTGTTTATCAGCTCACCGGGGCTTATCGCAGATTACTACGTCCTTCATCGCCTCTTACCGCCTAGGCATCCACCACATACGCTTAGTCACTTGATTCTATAACCTTGAACAGTCTATGAGCCTTTTGTATAACCCCATAAACCTGTCACCTCTAAAACTGTTGCCAGTATCAGGATAACCATCAAAGCAATGACTGTTACTTCGTAACGTTTGAGAGTGGTCTTTTAATTGAGACTGATAATTGCCTCGCCTAAAACACCACTTGGTGTCATTAAGACCCTGTTATAAAGTCTCAATGACGTTTTCAAGCAACATCCCTGCCTCATCAGCAGCTCTGTTACTCGCCTAGTTTGATTTATCACGTCTCCGACTCGTAAGTCAGGTCTGTTTTAAATCTTGCTTTGCCTAATTTGTTAAAGAACGCATCCTTTAATACTAAAAGATGTGCCTGACCCTAAAGTCAATAAAGATGTCTGTTGTCAGCACAACGTGTCGTTGTAAAGAATAAACAGCTTGATGACTTCATGTCAATATTTTGAGAATAACCAGAAACTGATTACCAGACTGTGCAAAAAATTGGTGGAGCCAGACGGGATCGAACCGACGACCTCCTGCGTGCAAGGCAGGCGCTCTCCCAACTGAGCTATGGCCCCTTTTTAAGGGTAATTTTGTTCAGGTTGGTTTTTGAGAGGGCGGAGCGTGCAATTAACACGCGAGTCATCTCAAAAAGCAAGATGGACTAAATTTGGTGGGTCTAGGTGGATTTGAACCACCGACCTCACCCTTATCAGGGGTGCGCTCTAACCAACTGAGCTATAGACCCAAAACGCTGTCTACTAACTCAGTCACACTGAGCGTGCTTTCCAAGCCTTCTAAACAAAAGCTTTTAAACCCAAAGGGTTTACAGTCTAACCAGATTAACTTGTGTGGGTGCTCGTAACCTATGCCTTAACGTTGTCTTTAAGGAGGTGATCCAGCCCCAGGTTCCCCTAGGGCTACCTTGTTACGACTTCACCCCAGTCATGAACCACAAAGTGGTAAGCGACACCCCGAAGGTTAGTCTACCTACTTCTTTTGCAGCCCACTCCCATGGTGTGACGGGCGGTGTGTACAAGGCCCGGGAACGTATTCACCGTGGCATTCTGATCCACGATTACTAGCGATTCCAACTTCATGGAGTCGAGTTGCAGACTCCAATCCGGACTACGACCAGCTTTGTGGGATTAGCTTACTCTCGCAAGTTTGCGACCCTCTGTACTGACCATTGTAGCACGTGTGTAGCCCATCCCATAAGGGCCATGATGACTTGACGTCGTCCCCACCTTCCTCCGGTTTGTCACCGGCAGTCTCCCTGGAGTTCTCAGCATTACCTGTTAGCAACCAAGGATAGGGGTTGCGCTCGTTGCGGGACTTAACCCAACATCTCACGACACGAGCTGACGACAGCCGTGCAGCACCTGTCACGGAGTTCCCGAAGGCACTAAGCAATCTCTTGCAAATTCTCCGGATGTCAAGGGATGGTAAGGTTCTTCGCGTTGCATCGAATTAAACCACATGCTCCACCGCTTGTGCGGGCCCCCGTCAATTCCTTTGAGTTTTAGTCTTGCGACCGTACTCCCCAGGCGGTCAACTTAATGCGTTAGCTGCGTCACCGAATCCTCAAGGGACCCGACGACTAGTTGACATCGTTTACGGCGTGGACTACCGGGGTATCTAATCCCGTTTGCTACCCACGCTTTCGCACCTTAGCGTCAGTTTTAGGCCAGGAAGTCGCCTTCGCCACTGGTATTCCTTCAGATATCTATGCATTTCACCGCTACACCTGAAATTCTACTTCCCTCTCCTAAACTCTAGTTACCCAGTATCAGGTGCAGTTCCCAGGTTGAGCCCGGGGATTTCACATCTGACTTAAATAACCGCCTACGCGCGCTTTACGCCCAGTAATTCCGATTAACGCTCGCACCCTCTGTATTACCGCGGCTGCTGGCACAGAGTTAGCCGGTGCTTCTTCTAAAGTTAACGTCAAGAGTCAAGCGTATTAAGCTTAACCCCTTCTTCACAATTGAAAGTGCTTTACAACCCTAAGGCCTTCTTCACACACGCGGCATTGCTGGATCAGGCTTGCGCCCATTGTCCAATATTCCCCACTGCTGCCTCCCGTAGGAGTCCGGGCCGTGTCTCAGTCCCGATGTGGCTGGTCATCCTCTCAGACCAGCTATAGATCGTCGCCTTGGTAGGCCATTACCCCACCAACTAGCTAATCTAACGCGGGCTCATCCAATAGCGATAGCTTACAAGTAGAGGCCACCTTTCATCCGTAGATCGTATGCAGTATTAATCAGGATTTCTCCTGGCTGTCCTCCACTACTGGGTAGATTCCCACGCGTTACTCACCCGTCCGCCACTCGACGCCAAAGAGCAAGCTCTTCGCGTTTCCGTTCGACTTGCATGTGTTAAGCATGCCGCCAGCGTTCAATCTGAGCCAGGATCAAACTCTTCAGTTTAAATTGTTTTGTACCTTTCTCCCTTCGCTACCAATAAATTAGCAACTCCAGGCCGACCAGTACGTATCTTTAAATGAAGGTCGAACCTAACTTACGTAAAATCAAAATAATCAAAATTATCGTTCGTATGGTTCTTGCTTCTTGCGTTAAAAACACACGCTACAAGTACCCACACAAGTTTTTCTGGTTCTCATTTTTTAAATATCAGCCCAAACCACTGTTTGAGCGAGGGGGAGAATTATATTCCCTGTTATAAAAGTATTCAACATTTATTCGAAACTTTTACAACTATATCTTCGTCTGATTTAAGGTCTTTGCATAGCACCCTGCCTCGTCAGAGCGGCGCATTATAGGCAGTTGCAATTTTGAGTCAACAACTATTTTTTAAATAATGTGTTTAATACCTGAGTAGATGCTTTTGAGGTTTTCAGAAGTATTGACATAACAATGTCAAGACAACTCTCGCCAGTCAAAACCATCGTCTTGAGAAGCAAGCATAACCGCGTCATTATCACAATTTAATCCAGCACAAAGTGCATTCAGAGCATACTCAGGTGTATTGTTTTTCGCACTGACATGCATGCCAATTACATGTTTAAGTTTCTTTAGACTTAGGCTCTGTAATAATTGAGTGGATTGCCTATTATCCAAATGCCCCTTGTTGCTAGAGACCCTCTCTTTCAATGATTGCGGATAGCTTCCATTAAACAGCATTTGCGCATCGTAATTACACTCAATTAATAAGCCATCCAGATTATTTAATTGCTCAATTACATGCGGCGTAATACTGCCAAGATCAGTGGCTATGCCTAAGCGAGAAGTACCATCTGAGAATACAAATTGGCAAGGTTCTCTTGCATCATGTGGCACAGGAAATGGGTGTAAATTAATACCATCTATTTCAAAATCTTGATGGCAGTCAATGAAGTTTGTATCAGGAAAATCACTATCTCTGCATTTGTCCCATGTGCCGACCGTTAACCATACTGGAATATTATATTTTCTGGCCAGCCTGCCAACGCCATTTATGTGATCTGAATGCTCATGCGTAATAACGATTGCAGTAATAGAAGAGGCTGTACGATTTAATCTGGCTAGTCGGCTTTCAACTTCAATAGTTGAAAATCCGCAATCAAGGAGTATACGTGTATCGGATTCTTTGACACCCGACTCTATAAGTGTTGCATTACCTTTGCTACCACTACCTAAAGAAGCGAAACGAATCATCTGTTGATGATTCGAAAACTAGCGATTGAACTCATTATTTAGCAGTGTAATTATTTTTGTATGAGCCTTTGACGGAAGCGCCTGCCCTGCAACATTGGTAAATCTCACTATACCCACACCCTGTTGATTGCTTATAGTTGTTTGATAAATTTGGCCCTTAACCAGAGCTTTATTATTCGAGCCTCCGAAGCCAACTATATCCTTGGCACGATTAAAAAAACCAGAAATCCTACCACTTTTCTCACCAATATCGATATCCTCACCATTATATTGAACTCGATACACGTTGCCAGCAGCGTTTCTACTTATAATCGAAAAGCCCATTCGCTCTAACATAATATCTGTCAAGACCAAGGCTCTTGGGTATGTATCATTAACTTGCAGAACGGATTCACCACCTAATGATCGTATACTGGCAAGATCCCCGGACCGCGTTTGAAAATTAACACTCGTAGCATTGGGCCGAAATGAAGTTCCATTTGACATGGCAACGGCACTAACAGTAGTCGAAGGCAATTCAAATTCCTTATCAAATTCAGGAGCCGTCAGATCAGGAGGAAATTCTAAATCTTTTACGGAAGCATTGTTTTGATAGTTAACGGTTTTCTTATCACCTAAAAAACTACCTACTTTGTTAAAAACACTACAAGCCGAAAGATTAGTGACTATAAAAATGGCAAGCAATATTGACACCATGTTGTTCTGTAATTTAATCATCAATTCCTCTTCTAAAACTATTTTGTTAACAACTCGGTAATTTAGTCCTGAGTTATTTATATCTTAATACCAAACTAAAACTGGACTCCTGCAGATTTCGCCGCAGCTGTTACTTCAGAATAATATCCTTCTGACATCGGAACAAGTGGCAAGCGCATCGCGTTAGCACCAAAGCCCATTTTGTGTAGCAGCCATTTGACTGGGATTGGGTTTGCTTCGACAAACAATTTAGAATGCAATGGTTCAACACGTTTATTGAACTTCTCTGCTGCTTTCCTATCTCCTGCTAATGCTGCCATGCACATTTCATGCATCAGCTTAGGTGCAACGTTCGCAGTAACAGAGATATCGCCTTTTCCTCCAAGCAATATCAATTCCATCGCTGTGGAATCATCACCACTAATTACATCAATGCTATCACCGCAACGATCCATGATCTCTTGCGCTCGCCCCAGATCACCCGTTGCTTCTTTTATTGCAACAATATTTGAGAATGATGCAAGACGTTCTACTGTTTCCGGCAACATATCGACCGAGGTTCGACCTGGTACATTGTATAAAATTTGTGGGATTGCGACTTTCTTCGCAATAATTTTATGGTGTTGATACAAGCCTTCTTGTGGTGGTTTGTTATAATAAGGCGCAACCAATAAAGCTGCATCTGCGCCATCGTCTTTCGCAGCTTGAGTAAGCTCTAGTGCTTCTACAGTACTATTTGATCCTGTACCTGCTATAACCGGGATTTTCCCCGCAACCAGAGCAATGATCATTTTCACGACTTCGCGATGTTCCTCATGCGAGAATGTTGCAGACTCGCCCGTTGTACCCATGGCCACAATAGCATCTGTGCCATTATCCAGATGGAATGCCACCAAAGCTTCTAATGCAGCCTTATCAACATCACCGTTCGCCATCATTGGTGTAGCGAGGGCGACCATACTTCCCTGAAACATTATCTATACTCTTAATTATTTATTGGACAATTCGATCGACGCAGTCTAATGCCGCGCTAGCTGAAATACAAGCTTAAGGAAGCCCTGATCAAGTCCAATTATTTTAGGCTTGTTAAAACCGCCCGTAACTTCCCCGAAGTTCGCTACAATAGAATAACTATTACAACTCACCTCATGAAACTTACGAGCAGTTTTTCCTTCGCTTAAATATAATCGACTTAATCAAAGCTTCCTTTAGGAAGTTCTGATAATCAAACTTTACGTTTGTCATTACTATAACAAAAGCAGTCAATAGTATGGTCATTCACTATCCCGGTCGCCTGCATATAGGCATAACAAATAGTGCTACCAATAAACTTAAAGCCGCGTTTCTTTAAATCTTTACTCATAGCATCAGATTCAGGCGTACTCGCTGGAACTTGCTGCATCGACTGCCAATCATTACAAATAGTTTTACCACCTGTAAATTGCCAGATATACGCATCAAAACTTCCAAATTCCTGCTGCACTTGCATAAACAGCCGTGCATTTGTAACGGTAGAATTGATTTTGAGTTTATTTCGCACGATTTCTGGGTTTTTCAGTAGTTCGGTTATTTTAGCCTCATCATAAGTTGCGATTTTTTCCACATCAAAATTATCCAATGCCGTGCGATAACCCTCGCGCTTATTCAAAATCGTCGACCAGCTTAAACCCGCTTGTGCACCCTCCAGGACAAGAAATTCAAACAGGATACGATCATCATGTACCGGCACACCCCATTCTTTATCATGGTAATCACGCTCTAACTGATTGCCCTGAGCCCAGGCGCAACGTTTATTATTATCCGTTTTATGGTCCAAGTTAATACTCTCCCATGAGCATAAATACCATCATATAAAAGACACCCCTCACCTTATTGGGTGGTTTTTCATTTACACAAGCAAACAGTCTACCAAATAAGAACTCAGATAACTGTGCATTTCAATGTTGCTTGGTTAGAATAGGAGCACAATAATATTACACCACAGGATACAAAATGTCTGACACAGCAAAACCACTCATTATTGGCGAGGTCGTTCCCGACTTTTCAGCGCCAGCAACTTCTGGACTAAACTTCCAGCTATCTGACTATAAAGGCAAATCCAACCTGGTCATCTATTTTTACCCCAAAGATAGCACCCCGGGTTGTACTACCGAAGGACAAGACTTTCGTGATGCCATAGAGGCATTTAAAGCCTGCGATACAGAAATTTTTGGTGTATCCAAAGACAGCATGAAACGCCATGATAATTTTCGGGAGAAACAGTCGTTTCCCTTTGAATTGATTTCAGATGTAGATGAAGCCGTTTGCAATCTGTTCAATGTTATCCAGCTAAAAAAACTTTATGGTAAAGAGTATATGGGCATTGTGAGAAGTACATTTCTGATTGATAAAGGCGGAGTTTTGCGGCAGCACTGGGACAAGGTGAAAGTCAAAGGCCATGTTGACGAAGTGTTGGCAGCGGCTCAAGCGCTATAACTCACTAGATTACGGAATACAACAATGAATATACAAGTTATTGGACAAACCGAATTACGCCTGTCCCGTTTTGACGAGGAAGGCTTTGACGTTATCCTCGAAAATAAAATGCATCGTTTAAGTGCATTAGCCATGTTTGTCACTGCGCTGGGCCGCTGCACCTTTGCGGTACTTGACCATTACGCGCTACGCATGGATGTAGACGTTGAGAATATCGTGACACACCTGACGTGGGATTATGACAGCGAGCCTACACGATTTAAAAAAATCAATATGAATATTTACTGGCCCGAACTTCCAGAGAAACGGGTTGCATCTGTGGAGCGTGCATCACACAAATGCGCAATCTCAAACACCATAAAGGATTGCGTTGAGATCGAAGTAAAAGTTTTTAATAAAGCTGACATTTGAATCATTAAAAAGACACCCCGCACCTTTTGGCCAGTTTTAGCACAGATGAAGGTTTAATTAATACAAACGTAGACGCTTTATGATAACTTCAAATTAATGTAATAATCATTTTCGACATCAAATTCAAAGGAGCCATTTATGCAAGCCTCTCTCGTTATTACAGTTCTCGGTCCAGACCGACCAGGACTTGTAGGATCATTATCGAAAACACTGAATAAATTTCAAGGAAGCTGGTCAGAGAGCCGCATGTCACAACTTGCAGGGAAATTTGCAGGAATACTGCTGGTTTCATTGTCTGTTGATCAAATTGATGAACTTACAGCAGCGTTAAATCAATTACAGAGTCAGTCATTAAAAATACAGATCGAGAGAGTCAACGAGGACGAAGTCAAAACGCCTGAGAAAATAATTAATATTGAATTATTAGGTCAAGATCGTCCAGGTATTATCCATGACATTACCCAGCAACTGGCAACACTAAACGTCAATATTGAAGAACTAGAAAGCAATATCAAAGAAGCCAGCATGTCAGGCGAAATATTATTTAGCGCCGAACTTAAGTTAGGATTACCAGCAGGGGTCACAGCAGAAGCGGTACAAGAAACTTTGGAAGAAATGTCTGACCAGTTTATGGTCGATGTAAATTTCTCTTCTTGATGAGACTATGAGGAACTTAATCGTTTATAATCTAGACTAATCTCACAGCTTAAATAAATTTAGGCATGAGTTAAAATACGGAGAACTCTATGAAGTTTTTGTTAACATTCAAAACCAGCGCCACAATCTTGGCCACCCTATCATTTTTTCTAACTACCGACCTAATGGCTAATAGTTGCAGTAAAGCTGACGTAGATTTCTATTTACAACGTAACTTTACTAATGACCAGATTGTAAGATTATGCACCAGTACTGGTGTAGCCACACCCACCAACGCACAACATCAAACACAATACGCTCCTCCTGTGAATCCACAGACGCAAGCAATTCGAGAAGATCAAATCTATCTCTCTACCGCTCTTGATGCTAAAAATGTGCAACTCACAAATTCAAACTTAAGCTACAGCGGCAAAGAATGTGTTATTTATTCACCACACCCAAACAATAGAGACTTGGACGAATCGCTTTGTGTAAACTCTAAAGTGGTGGTGAACTTTACAGGTGCGAAGGTACAGAAAACTTCCAAAGGATTCTTTCTGATTAAAGACCCTGAATTAATTATCAGTGGAGATATAAAGCGAGAGTATTTAAATTTTAATAAAGTACGCAGACAAGAAAGACCTACGATTCAGAAATTGCTACCTTCTACTGCAAGAGAAGTAAGTATAAAAATACGCAGAGGGATAGATCCCAAACAGGTTGCCGATGTTTTGAATAAATATATCAAATAGTAAATTAATCACATATACAAAAATAACAAGGCACCCTGTGGGATGCCCTCAAACCGCGACTATTTAATCGTTTTGTTATTTCTTAACAGAATCAGTAATTCCAAATTCGCATAACCATCCCCGGCATAGCCATGCTCAAGTTGCCATGTACGAATCGCTTCACGGGTTTTAGCCCCTACTTTACCGTCAGCCAGACCTGCACTATGCCCTGCCAGATTTAAATGCATCTGAATTTCGGCAACCTGGTCGCGGCTTAAAGCTGCATCTGCGATAGGCCAGGCTGTCATGATTTTATCACCACCTGAAAATAAGTTACTCAAATGTGCAACGGCCAGAGCGTAACTACTGGATTTATTGTATCGCTTGATGATCTCAAAATTATGTGTAACTAAAAATTTGGGGCCATATTTTCCAGCAGGAATAAATAAAGATGACTGCCGCTGTGGGTTTTGAAAAGGCTTTGAATCAACCCTACGAACACCTAATTCCTGCCACTGTTCGAATCTTAGTTGATAAGAAGAGGTATTCAAACGCCAGTCAAACTGTTGCGGTAAGCTTACTTCTTCCCCCCAGGCTTCCAACTTGCGCCATCCTGATTCAGCCAGAAAGTTTGCAATTGAGGCAAAAACATCGGGAATTGAATGCCACAAATCTATCAATCCATCATTATTGTAATCCACTGCATATTGGAGGTAAGAGCTTGGCATAAATTGGGGTTGCCCCATCGCCCCGGCCCAAGAACCCACTAAGTCTTGCGCATCAATTTTCTTCATTTGTATAATTTTCAAACTTACTAACAACTCATCACGCGCAAACTCTGCTCGTTTTGGAGAAGAACTCGCATACGCCAATGTTGCAAGTGAACGAATTACATTCTTATTGCCATAATTGCGCCCGAAGTCACTTTCCATAGCCCAGATAGCAGTGATAATTTCGCGTTGCACGCCATAACGTTGCTCGATTTCATCGAATAGCAACTTATATGTTTGCAACAAGATTTTGCCCTTTTTAAGTCGCGCATTAGATTTCGCATTATTCAGGTAATCCCAGATATTTCGAGTAAATTCTGGCTGGCTACTATCCAGTTCGATGATCTCGGGATCGATCTCAATATTGCGTAAAGCTTTTTGAAATACGCTGGGTAGAATACCTTGTGCTACAGCTTTCTGGCGAAAATTCTGCTTCCAGTTATCGAAACTAATATCAGCCCATGCTATTGATGAAAAACATGCAATAGTCATTAACAAGATAAACTGGAATGACAAAAGTTTAACGATGCAACCCCTTATTATTTTATAAACCTGAAACCGCGATAAACTCCAAGGTGTCTCCATTAATTTAGTATTTATTTAAAAAATGTCCACCTTAATTATCAGAAGTCAAGGTAGAAATGGCAATAGCGGCAGTCAGTAGGTCATTGGTATGAATAAATGACACCTCCCTACTTTTAGCGGGTTTTTATTATTCAAACGCATAAACCCAGGTGAGTTTAACTAAATATTTTAGAGTGCTTATAAAGCTGTTTGAGAATACTGCAACCTAAACAAAATCAAACGAGCAGCTTCTTGATAAAGGCTTTTTTGAACTTGTTTTTCTTCTTCGGCTTTACCCAGGGCAAAGTCAGGATCATAGAGATATGAACGGTCAATATTAATACGGCGCTTGGGTAGTATTCTTATTACTTCGTTTTTGGATGCGTGAATTTCGTATTCAAACTTAAGATAAAGCAGATACTCTCTAGCTTTACGCTCGCTGGTATAGGCAATAACTCGCTTACCTTCCTGAAAGTTACTGAAAATAATCCTGGTTGTCGAATCTTTTGAAATCTCTCCACCGGCTTCTTCTAATGCTTCTTCAAAAACCTCCAGGAAATTATTTTCTGTGGGTATGTTTTCAACATGCAATGCTTGATATTGCGTTGGCAGCTCTAGATTTTTTCTTAAGTGAAAGCCATTAGCGCTACTACAGCCTTGTAGAAAAAGCATGACCACAAGAGAATTTACGATGAAAACTACTTTAGTCATTTTTGATTACATACTCTGTATTTAGTTTGCAACAATATTAATCAAACGACCCTTTACTACTATGACCTTGCGTACAGTTACACCCTTTAAAAAGGTTTGCACGTTTTCATTTTTCAGGGCCAGAGCTTTCACATCATCATCATCTGTATCAACAGCCACATCAACCTTACCGCGTAATTTACCATTGATTTGAATCATCATCTGTATTTTTGACTGTACCAAAGCAGATTCATCAGTCTCTGGCCAAGGCTCATCCATCACCGCGCCTTTTTTACCTAGTAGTACCCAAAGCTCCTGACACACATGAGGCATGATTGGTGATAACATTAATATAATATGTTCTAAAGTCTCTTGCCGAATTGCCCGTCCCTGATCACTATCTTCATGGAACTTGAATAATTCATTGAGCAATTCCATATTTGCCGCAATAGCGGTATTAAAAGTGAAACGGCGCGCCATATCATCCGTAACTTTTTGCAAAGTAGTAAAGATTTTACGTCGCATTTCACTTTGTTCATCAGTCAAATTATCGGTATCAATTCCAGCCAATGGGCGGCTTTCAAGATGAATAAAAACCTGTCGCCACAATCGTTTTATAAAACGATTTGCGCCTTCAACCCCGGTATCCGACCATTCCATACTTTGATCAGGCGGTGCAGCAAACATTGAAAATACGCGCAATGTATCTGCGCCGTATTTTTCAATTAGTTGCTGTGGGTCGACACCGTTATTTTTAGATTTAGACATCTTACTCATGCCAGAAGCATGCACATCACGTCCTAAATTATCTTTGATGTTGATACTCTTGCCTTTTTTGTCGTACTCTATCTCAATATCTTTAGGTGCAATCCATTCCTGACCTCCACCGTCGCCTTCAACATAATAAGTGTCGGCTAACACCATGCCTTGTGTGAGCAAATTCGTAAAAGGCTCATCGCATTCGACCAACCCTTCATCGCGCATCAGTTTATTAAAGAAACGCGCATACAATAAGTGCAATACGGCGTGCTCGATACCTCCAACATACTGGTCAACCGGCAACCAGTAGTCGGCGCGCTCATCAAGCATTGATTTATCATTGTCTGGCCCTGTATAACGTGCGTAATACCATGACGACTCAAAGAAGGTATCGAAAGTATCAGTTTCACGGCTCGCACTTTTGCCACATTTTGGACAGCTGGTCTCATAAAACTCCGGCATATTTTTGATCGGAGAAGCGCCACTTTCGTCGAATACGATATCAGTTGGCAATTCTACCGGCAAATCTTCATCGGGAACTGCTACCGCACCACAATCATCACAATAGATAATCGGAATCGGACAACCCCAGTAACGCTGGCGAGAAACTCCCCAATCACGTAAACGGTAATTAATGGTCTTGCGGCCTTTTTTCTTTTTTTCCAGAAAGCTGGCAATGCTATCAACGGCTTGTGCAGATGTTAGTCCACTATAATCATAAGAATTAAGTAGCACGCCTTTTTCAGTGTAAGCGCCTTCTTCGATATTGATATTACTTGCCACTGCCTCATTTGCGGATGTGATCACCTGTACGATCGGCAAATGATACTTTTTGGCAAACTCCCAATCGCGCACATCATGTGCAGGTACTGACATAACCGCACCCGATCCATAACTCAACAAGACAAAGTTAGCGACCCAAATCGGTACAGCTTCACCAGAAATTGGATGAATCGCATACAAACCTGTAGCAAAACCTTTTTTCTCCATCGTCGCCATGTCAGCTTCGCTGGTTTTCATGTTTTTGCATTCATCAATAAAATGAGCAAGCTCAGGATTATCAACCGCAGCACATTCAGCCAAATGATGTTGTGGTGCAACAGCAAGATAGGTCACGCCCATTAGAGTATCAGGACGTGTAGTAAAAACACTCAAGGTCTCTTCAGAAGCATCAAGACCAAACTCTAGCTCCACACCTTCAGAACGCCCTATCCAGTTCTCCTGCATGGTACGCACTTGCACTGGCCAGTTTTCTAATTGGCGTACATCTTCTAAAAGTTCATCGGCATAGGCGGTGATCTTTAAAAACCACTGGTCGATAGAACGCTGCTCTACCAATGCACCCGAACGCCAGCCGCGACCATCAACCACCTGCTCATTCGCCAGAACCGTATTATCCACCGGATCCCAGTTTACGGTCGCTTTTTTGCGGTAAACCAGGCCTTTTTCCAGTAAACGCAGGAAGAACCACTGCTCCCAGCGATAATAGTCCGGTTTGCAGGTGGTTAATTCGCGTGACCAGTCATATGCAAAACCCATGGTTCGAAGCTGCGCACCCATTTCTGCGACGTTTGCATCTGTCCATTCCGCAGGAGCAACCTTGTTTTTGATCGCCGCATTTTCTGCGGGCAATCCAAATGCATCCCAACCCATAGGCTGTAAAACGTTTTTGCCCTGCATACGTTGAAAGCGCGAAATCACATCACCGATGGTATAATTGCGTACATGCCCCATATGCAGCTTACCGCTAGGATAGGGGAACATCGAGAGACAATAGAATTTTTCTTTACTACTATCTTCGGTGACTTCAAAAGACTTGTTCTCTTCCCACATTTCCTGCACTGCGGGTTCGATCGTTTTATGGTTATATTGCTCTTGCATACCTTGATCAAGTGACGCCTTCTTACAAAAACACCACGGAGTAGTTCGGGGAGTGAGAGAATACCGAGGATTTCACCAACTCGCTACTTTTTTGAACTTATGATCAGGAAAAAATTATCTATATTATTAAGTTATAATATACTAAACTATTTCGTTTTGAATTTTTCGGGGCAGTCATACAAAAACTAGGAACGACTATAACTTCATTCATTATTGATGAGCAACGCAAGCTCGGCAACAAGGCAAGTGGCGAATTCACAGGTTTGCTTAATGACATAACCATCGCCTGCAAAGGCATCGCCAACCTTGTAAACAAAGGCGATCTCGCCGGCGTACTGGGTGCCACCACAAGCGAAAACGCCATGGGCGATGTACAAAAGAAAATGGATTTGATCGCCAATGACCTATTCATCGACGCCCTCGAAAACAATGGTCACATTGCCGGAATGGCATCGGAAGAGTTAGATGAAATCCTCACCTTGCCAGAAGGCAAACCGCGCGGACACTACCTTGTAACCTTCGACCCATTAGACGGTTCATCAAATATGGACATCAATATGGATGTCGGCGCAATTTTCTGGGTACTAAGAGCACCTGCTGGAAAAGAAAACCCGACAGCAGAAGATTTTGCCAAACCAGGCATTGAGCAAGTCGCCGCAGGAACTGTCTATACGGCCCATCCAGTATGATGGTCTTGACCACAGGCAACGGCGTAAACGGCTTCACCCTGTGTACTTCAATCGGTGAATTCATCCTTACACATCCACATGCAAATCCCTGAAGACACCAGCGAGTTTGCGATTAACGCATCCAACCAGCGTTTCTGGGCGCCGCATTTCTTAGTACTGTTTGCGAGAAAATTTATTCTTTCATCATGGGGCTAATAAATCATTTCTTCGCGGTATTAGACAAAAACACAAATGGAATCGCCAAAGGCCCAAAAACCAGACCCATAACTCCCCAAAATGCGACGTTAGCGCCTCTTTTTTTAGCAAGATAATGACAGATTATGGCACTGATAATGAACGGTATGCTTATAATCACGTAGTACATTTACTTAGCTCCCCAGTATCGTTTGTATTCTTAGATAAGTCTATATGCACAATTTGTGTACTGGAATATTTTTTCTTCTAGACTCAATATAAACATTACAACTTATATTTGAGGCTCACACTATGCGATTCTGGAATTTCTGCTGCTTGATTCTATTTTGTTTGTTAATTGGTGTATCCAGCACACACGCTGAAAACAGTAATCTATTAGACAGAAGTGCAATAGTCAAAGCGATGCAGGACAGTGGCCATGTCCTGATGATTCGACATGCGAGTGCACCGGGCTTTGGCGATCCAGATAATTTTAAAATCGGTGACTGTAGCACCCAGCGCAATCTGGATTCCCGAGGTCGAGAGCAAGCTACCGGGATTGGCAACTGGTTGCGCAGTCATGGCATCGTTACGGCTACTGTTTATTCCAGCCAGTGGTGCCGCTGTATGGAAACCGCAAAACTGCTGGATATGGGCCCGGTCACAGAACTGCCGCCGCTGAATTCGTTTTATGAGATACCACAAAACCGTGAGCCGAATCTGCAGGCTTTAAAACAGTTCTTCGACACACAAAAGAGTGATGCCAAACTGATTATCATGGTCACACACCATGTCACAATCGAAGCGATATCCGGTAAAAATGTCGCATCCGGTGACGGCGTGATACTCAAGTTAAACCAATCTGCCCCTTATGAATTTGTCGGCACATTAAGCGGTATGTCTGTTGAAGACGACAATTAAATCGAAAAACAGCCGACCAAAACGAAGACACCCCCCTACTTTTACACGGTTTTTTAAACACGCCTACCAACATACAAGTTTCGCGTGATATGACTAGGCATTCTTCTTCCCACTTATCATCGCTTTAATAAGGTTTTCCTTGTGCAATTTGCTGGAAACAATGACCCCTGCCACGTGCAAGAAAATCAGAAACAGGGTGAAGTTTGAAGATACTTCGTGTATTTCCTCCCAGAAATCATCGCCTTCTCTTTCGCCGCCTTGCCCTTCGTGCTCCTCATACCCTTCACCTTGTTCTTTCTCGTCTACATCTTTGTCGGCATAGGCGTTGCTAATCAGATAAACATTGGTTGAAACACCCGCCAGTGGCCCTTGCCTTCTTCTACCGCATAGAGTTTAAGGCCGCTGATTGTGGTTACAAACAGGCTAATCAGCAACACAATCACCATCCAGCCAGCTGCAGGATTATGCCCGAGATAATGTTTTGGCTTTCGACTGAACAGACTTTTAACGTATGCAATCACTTTAGCCGGCGATGTCAGAAAATCACTGAAACGCGCATGTTTAGTACCGATGATGCCCCAGGCCAAACGAAATACGATCAGACCTAGTACCGCATAGCCAGCATAAATATGCAGCTGGTTCTCTTCGTCGCCGGTGAAATAACTGATAAAGAAAGTCAGCACCAGGCTCCAGTGAAACAGCCTCACCAGCGGATCCCACACGCGTACTTCATTATTAGTTGCATTACTCATTAGTTGTCCTCTTCAAGTTTTATATTGAGCACAATTATCGATTTTTATTAAAGGATGTCATCGAACCTATGTCGCATGTCATAGTGCTATAGGGCATATGTACGTTATCATACGCATCAAACAAACTGAGGCCTTTACAGTGTTCGAAACCTACTCCAAAGAAACTTTACTGATCCTGATATTTGCTATAGTTGTGTTAGCCAGTGGTGCAGATTTTTTTGCTGATCTTTCTTATGGCGCCGATACCAAACATATCGTTAAAGAAGCATTTGTTGTGCTTTCTTCAATAGTTGCGATTTCCATGCTTTTACAGGGTTTGAAACAACAGAAGGCTCAAATCCAGTCCTTGCGCGGAGAGCTCGAAAAGGCCAAATCTCCGCAAAGACCACCTAAAAAATATGTGCTTGAGGCGCGCCAGCGTTTAGGTAATGTAATCACCCAGCAATTTTCGGAATGGATGCTGACCAATAGTGAAGTGGAGGTAGGCTGGTTACTTTTGAAAGGACTTAGCCTCAAGGAAATCGCACTGCTCAGAGAAACTCAGGAAAAAACGGTTCGCCAGCAGGCATCATCCATCTATAAAAAATCTGGTGTAGATGGCCGTCATGCATTTTCGGCGTGGTTTATAGAAGATATTCTTTGAACCCAATTAGTTCAATAAATTGTTTTTAATATTTATCAAAAAGTGGCGATGTTGAGTATAACGAGACAACAGTTTTTACCGCATTAACCCGAATAAAAAAACAAATTCCCTAGCTCGGATAAGGTCACGCCATACTTCATTTGCGTGGAATAAGCACCAACTGCTGAATGGTGCATAGCTTATCCAGGCTACCGCGCTTGATGTCTGCCACTAGCGATTCCTTCGTAGGCGAGTGCGCCCGCGAACACCCCCAGCGAGCCCATCAGTCCGACGATCAGGCCCGTCTGCAGGATACCGGCGAACTCAATCACTAAAAATAGATGAAACCATATCCAGCTGTGTCCGAAAACACCAAAGGCGAAGAAGGCAATCCGCGCCCAAGTATTATCGAACGGTAGGCCAGCTCGTAGCAGCACGAACATACCTCCGGCCCAGACCCCGAGTCCAAATAGCAGCGTAATCTGCGGTAGCGTCGACGGAACGAATAATAAAGCCGCCGTCGAAGCAACGTGATCGGCGAGTATATAGGTTCCCAATGCGTGTACCGCCACAAATCCAAGGGCCACGAGAAAAATGGCCAGCCAGGGTTTCCACATCGAGTGCTGTGGCCTTACAACATCGCATCCAACAGCCAGCCCAATCAGCCAACCAGTAAATGACAACGGAATTAAATCCACTATGCTGTTCAAGATTGCGTCGCTAAGTGTCGCCCCCAGAAACACCCAGCCGCCGAGGAATCCAAATGACCAGACGACACCAACTGACGCTCCGAATACAAAACCTTTCATACCACGACGTCCAGGCCAGCGCTCCTGCACAACTTTAAAGAACACTGCCATCATGGCTAGTGCCAGCGTGCCGTAGACCGCCATTGCCAGCTTTCGCGTTCCGGCGTTAACGATCCCGCTGCGTTCAAGATCACGGATCAGGCTCTCGGGCGGAATATAATCGTATACAAGAAAACGCATCAGTGCCAAACCGGCAAGCCCCGCGATTATCGCGCCAACAGCGCGAACTATGTCCCGTTTCTTCCACATGATACCTCCTAATCTTCTCCCGTCCATACAGTGACCTAATTACCTAATGTCCATAATAACAGCATCGGAAATAATACGATTGATTTCATTATCTAAAAAGGCACCCCCCACCTTTTAGGCGTTTTTTTATACAGCAACGCACACCCTGCTCTTGAACCCTCCGCATCTACACTGATTTGTATGTCGTATAATAAAAACTAACGAATAACTAATTACTCCGCAGGATTTCACATGGACAACACAAAATTCTCACAGAAACGCCGCACATTTATAACGTCAAGCGCCTCAGCCATTTTACTACCTTCCGCCGTGTTCGCCACAGCTGACGACTATGGTATTCGAGGTAAACTCGCTCCCGAGCTTGAAATATCACAGTGGATTGATGGCGATGGAAAAGCTACAAGATTCAAATTAGCTGAACATAAAGGCAAGTTTGTTTTTATGGAGTTCTGGCAATTCTGGTGCCCGGGCTGTCATAGCCATGGTTTTCCGGGACTGAAGAAAATTTCTGATGCATTAAAACACAGCAAACACTTTACTGCGGTTGCGATTCAAACAGCTTTCGAGGGGTATTCCAGTAATACTGCTGACAAGATGCGGCAGATACAAAAACAATATGATCTCAATCTAGTGATGGGACATGATGCCGGTGATACAGAGTCACATGGCCAGCCTAAAACCATGATTGATTACCGTTCGGGAGGAACGCCATGGGCGATCCTGATTTCGCCTGAGGGCAAAGTGCTGTTCAATGACTTTCAAATCAACCCGGAGGGAGCTATTGCATTATTGAAGGGAAAGATCGGGAAAATGGCTTAGAAATCTTTTATAAAGATACCCCCCTACTTTTAGGCACTTTTTAAAGAAACTACAAAAGCCTCTCCACCATTAACTGCAATGAAGTTGTATCCCGAAACTCATTAACATCCAGACGGTAGAGTAAATGCACCTCGCCACCGTCTTCCGGCCATGCTTCAATATCCACATTAAAAGCAATTGCCGAGACGGTACGGCTTTGTCCATTAGGGCGTAATACCAATTTATAATGCTTTTCTTTGAGCAGGCGTTTATTCACGATGACAAATTTGTTATCAAACGCAGGGGCGGGGAAATGTTGCCCCCAGGGGATCGCATAGCGCAGCTCATCGGCGCATTTCAATTCAAATTCTTCGGCCTTAAGTTCGCCGTCACTGTAATGGATTTCTTCAAAGGTTTGGTCGTCGGCTTGGCGGGCTACCACGTCACAAATAGTTTTAATAAACTTATCTAGGTTTTTCTTTTCTAATGTAAGGCCGGCTGCCATAGCATGACCACCGAATTTCTCTAGCAAACCAGGGGTTTGTGAGGCGACTTCATCAAAGGTGTCGCGAATATGTATTGTCGGGATTGAGCGTGCCGAACCTTTCATCTCGTTATTGTCAGGATCATTTTCGTCGGCTGGAGCGAATATCACTGTGGGCCGATGATATTTTTCGCGGATACGGGCAGCGAGGATGCCGATTACGCCCTGGTGCCAACTATTATTGTATAAACAGATTACGGCAGGAATATTGCCAGCAAGTTGATCGAGGTTTAATTCATCCAGCGCTGCCAGTGCTTCGACTTTCATGCTTTCTTCAATGGCGCGGCGTTCGATATTCAGATCATCCAGCGCTGATGCAATATCCATCGCCTCGTATAAATCATCGCTGAGCAGACATTCGATACCTAGAGACATATCATCCAGGCGTCCCGCAGCGTTTAAGCGTGGGCCACAGGTAAAACCAAGGTCTGCACTGGTTGCGCTTCGAATATTACGCTTAGCCACGTTGAACAATGCTTGAATTCCAGGACATGCTGCGCCTGAGCGCATTCTGCGCAGGCCTTGCTCAACGAGGATGCGGTTGTTTTGATCCAATGGTACCACGTCTGCAACTGTTCCAAGAGCAACCAGATCTAGAAACTTTGCAAGATCAACTTTATCAATCTTATTTTTATAAAAATAATCAATGGCTTCTAGTGCTTTTTTGACGGCAAGCATCAAGTAAAAAATGACTCCAACCCCTGCTAGATTCTTTGAGGGAAATTCATCACCAAACTGGTTGGGGTTTATGATTGCATCAGCAGCGGGGATATTTTTACCTGGCAAATGATGGTCGGTAATGATTACTTTGCACCCCTGACGTTTAGCTTCGGCAACACCTTCGATGCTGGAGATACCATTATCCACGGTGATAATAATATCGGGCGAGAAGCGCTGTGCGTCTTTCACTATTTCCGGGGTTAGGCCATAACCGTATTCGAATCGATTTGGCACCAAATAATCAAGCTGTCCTTGAAAAGCCATCGCTTTAAAGGATCGCAAAGCAACGGCTGTGGCGGTTGCGCCATCGGCATCAAAATCACCCACAATGAGAATATTGAGTTTTTGCCAGAAAGCATCAACGATAATGTCTACGGCTTGATCGATACCTTTTAATTGTGAAATGGAATGCAGGTGCTTTAACTCATAACTTAGTTCGTTTTGATGATTGATGCCACGATTAGCGAGAACCCGTGATAATAAACCGGACGGATTATTTTCAATTTGTAAAGTGCCGGTTGATTCGCGTCTGACAAGTTTCATTGTGATATTTCTGCTGAGGTTTCTTTAGCGATCTGCAGCAATGATTTTGGTTTTTTCCAGAATTTCCAGACAGGTACTTTTAATGGTTTAATTTTAATACCATTACAGTCATGAATTATTAGATCAATATTATTTTGCTGCCAAGCCTGCAACAGAGGCTTTATATAGTTTTCATCGATTGAGCTTAATTCGTGTTGATAGGCTTCAAGATTATCATGGATTGCGGGCATGAATAGCTGATCGAGAATGACAAAGTTTAGGCCTGAAGCATTTTTTAACAATTGATCGCCCTCCCGGGGTAATGCCTGCCAATTACAGTCCGCCGCCATTGCAAATGTTTTGCCCTGTGTTTCATCGCTACAAAATAGTTTTTGTACTTGATGCTTTGATTGTTGTGGCTGCCCACCACCCCAGAACCACAGGCTGTTTACGGGAACTAATCCAGCCATTTCCCTATTCTGATTGACTGCAGCACTATGCAATAACATTTGTACTTCGTTTTGAATACGCTGCCAATTTCTTTGCGGTGAAGTAGCCAGAAAACCCGAGATATTTTTTTTCAGCACTAGGTCAATAGGGGTTGTCTGCACCAATTCATCAGCAGGAAAAGATATATACCAATGCTGACTTGTGCCAAAAATGAACTCCAGGCCATCTAGCTTAAAATGCTGGTTTAATATTTCGATAAGCTCTAAAGCCTCTTCGTCAGTGAGATCAGAGATTTTTTCGGTTAAGATTATGTCATTCATTCCCACTTCAAGATGAATTGGGTCTGCACACATTATTGACTGTGTCATTCTATCCAGACCACAATCTCTGTGCATTTTGAAACGATAATGTGCTAACGGCAACTCCTTTATGTTGCTACCAAGACTGCTGAAAAAACAAGCAGCTAACCCATGAACCTTTTGTATATTAGTAGCGCCTAATGATTTCAATAAGTGTGGGAAATTGTTGCATTTAGGATCAAATAGAAAATCCTTTTCCCATGAACATAAGGGTTGCAGTAATTGAGGAATAAAGAGATGAAAAACAGGAATTTTTGACATATTTACCATTAATAATGGTCGGGGCGGCCAGATTCGAACTGACGACCACCACACCCCCAGTGTGGTGCGCTACCAGACTGCGCTACGCCCCGAATATCAATATTATTATACGTTTTTGAGTTCGCAATTAGCGACGAAGAATACAGTATGTTTACAAAAAACAAAAGATAAAAGCCCACACCCATTTATACTATACCAACTTTATTAATTAATAAGATAAACTACCACGAGAAGCGCTATTTCACATATATATTTAAAAAATACGTCTTATCGCCCTAACAAAACCATTAGTGTGGATATCATGGGCGCTTATTATGAGTTTTGTCTAGCATTGACCATTGACTTAACTCATAATAAATAAAACGAATAGGTACTATAATGATATTTTCTGTTGATGTGGAAGATTGGTCTCAATCGGTGTTAAATAATAGTAACCCTGTATCTGGTCGCGTACTAGATAATACGCTTCGTGTTCTCGATTTACTCGAAGAATACGGCCATAAAGCAACCTTCTTCACACTTGGTAATGTTGCTGAAAAGCACCCTGGACTTATCCGCAGCATTTCCGACTCTGGGCACGAGGTTGCATCTCATGGATATAATCACAATTCCATCTTTAATCTTACACCCAAGCAAGTACGAGAGGACGTGGATAGATCTGTACAGCTCCTCGAGGATATTTCTGGCAAAAAAGTAATCGGTTTTCGTGCACCGGACTTCTCAATCAGAGAATACTTATTTGAATGGTATTGCGAAGCGCTTGCCGAGAATGGATTGAAATACGATTCTTCGCTGTTCCCAATGAAGGTCATCAAATATGGAATTGAAAAGGAATACTCGTTGAAGATATTCAATAAATATCATTTAAATGAACACTACTTAAGTTATATGAAAGTCGGCAAAGTAAAGCTGCCCTTCTTTGGTGGTGGTTACTTTAGAATTACTCCTTACACCATTACTAAATTACTGAGTAAACAGCTAAATGAGAATCATGGAGTATTTTATATGCACCCCTACGAGATTGATGCTGAAGAGCTTGCAGCTGTAAAAAGCCAGTATAAACAAATACCACTAAAATGGAGGCTATCTCAATTTGTAGGAAGAAATAGCGTCGAACGAAAATTACATAAACTCTTCGACGATTTCAATTTCACATCATTTGAACAAGAATATTACTGTGAGCATTCACAATCAGTTCTGCGAAACACAAAAAGCAACGAGAATGAACTAATGCCAGTAGCCAATGACATTGGCCCTGACAACATTGTCGCGAATTCTTCATATTTATAAATTAGGATATTGATTCGAAGCATCTAGTTAGATAGTTGTAACAACATAAGAAAACACCCATTGTGGGTGTTTTTTTATGCTCCAATTATTAAATTCACAATGATATTAACTCGGGGTTAAGCATCCGCCATCTTTTGATATTCTGCTTTGTATTGGTCGGCCATTGCAGTTAATGAGAAATGTTCTTCTGTATGTTGTTTTGCACGCGCACCCATAGATTCTCGTTTTTCACTAGAGTCAATCAACTCTTCCAAGTAGCTCATTAAAGCCACTTCAGAATCACCCACATAGCCGGTTTTGCCATGCTGAACCACCTCATCATTACCTGGAATCTTGGTCACAACTGCGGTAATACCTGATGCCTGAGCCTCCAGCAACGCCAACGATAAGCCCTCGTAGGCTGAAGTCTGAAAATAAATATCCAGCGATGGTACTAATTTTAATACTTCACTTCGATCAAGCATCCCAGTTACTTCTACCCCGGCTTTATTCAGCAGCTTAACATCTTCCGGCTCTCCTCCACCTATCCAGATAAATTCAACATCATCTCTTTTTTTATTTACTTGACTTGCGATATCAGCAAATACCCATGGTGCTTTTTGCAAAGAAATGCGTCCTACTACACCAATTCTTACTTTCTCATTTTTCTGAGAGTAATCTTTAGCAGTCAGTTGTTTGGTATCAATGCCATTACTGATTCGAATTAGCCTTTTAGCAGAGCCAAAAGTAATATCTTTTTTGATAATCTCATATTCTTCTTTACCGCATGCAACGATAGTTCCTCCCAACCAATAACCCATATGCTCAAAATATTTATACAGCTTTCGTTTAAGTGGCTGTTGAATCAACGGATAATGAATTGCATGTGATGTATACAATAAACGTTTATTTTTTCTCAGCAAAAACCCTGCTGCACGTGCAAGAAAACCACCCTTTGATGAATGCGTATGAATAATATCCGGTTTTAAATTTTTAATATTTTTAGTAAGCCCAATTAAAGCTTTTAAATCCATCACTAGATCAATCGAGCGACTCATTTGCACATGGATCAATTCAACTCTTGGATCAAACAATTCGCGCCAGTTTTTAGGTGTATGCTCTCGTATTGAATGTAATACTGTAACGCGGTAGCCATCCTCAACAAGACGGTTTGCCATATCAACAACCCAGATGAATACACCGTGTTCCATTGGTTCTATAACATGAACAATGTGCATCACTTTACTCATTACCTAAACCTTTAATTTTTATTATTTATCGCTTCAATCATTTTTATAAATGTATTTTGAATGGTTTTTGCCCCACCAAAGAGATAAAAACGGTACCATTGTGTTGACCATCTCAAACGATACATTGATTCGTACTCTGCAGCATACTGTTCTTTCTTATATGAATTCGCTTCATCTGAATACATGAAATCAAACTTCATCTTATTTTTTATTGCTTCACCGATCTCAGTGCAAACCAAAAGAAACAATGGTGAATAACGATTGGCGTACTTCGCGAAAAATCCACTCTGATAGTAGTGAATCTGATTTTTATCAGTAAAACAATAGTAACAGGCCATTGCTTCATCATCTTTATATAAAGTTTTTATAAATGCCTTTTTCTTTGGCAATAGACGCCGCATGACTTTTAAATGAAAATTACAAAAATTAGTTGAACTAAAAATACTGCATTTAGTACGGTTGTTCCAACGGGCATTGTGCATTTCAGCTAATTGCGTAAATGCAGGTTCGATAGATTCAAGCGCATCAATCGAAACTATTCTTACCTCACCATCTTTTGCAAGAATTCGGCTCTTTTTTGCAAACATTTTGCTCCAGCGCTTGCCCATTTTGGATTTATAGTTCTCAAAACTCTCCACTTCCGGAATTGAAAAACGAACCCCATATTCCAGTTCTTTTCGAGAGATCTTGCTGTTCTTTGAATTAAAACATTTTAAAATTAAAGCGTCTTTCAATAGAAATTCAAAATCTGCAAAGTCCCATTTATTCTTACATTTAATTAAATACTCGGAAACACTGTTTATCATTTCTGTTTCCATTCCGGGCTCTACAATAAAATCAAGATACTGGCTCACGACTTCATCGCCGTTTCGCTCTCCAGTTCCTATAAAGCAGAGGGTTTTACCTTGCACCAAAGACTTTGGATAAGATTTAATGATTTGAAAAGGCGCAATACCAACCAGATTATTTTCTTTATAAAGACACAATAACGTTAGTTTTGTATTTAGTGAATCTTCATATACTTCCCACCAGCTAAACATCCAGTCCCAACTGGAAAATATTGTGCTATGCAGACTCTCTTCATAGAGCATATCCCAGTCTTTCTGCAAAGCTTGAAACTCATGGTTAGATTCTATTAAGCGCAGTTCAGTAGAGTTTCGAATATTTATTTTAAAGCCCGCTAGTGTTATTTTAGTTAGTAAAAATCAAGCGCTCAAATTCAATTATTATTGATCAAGACACTATTTATTATAATTATGGAATTAGACTTTAATTGTACAATTATTAAGCATTTTTAATAGTTCTTTCTTGACAGAAGGAAGCTCCTGACAGAATAAAGAGTTTTTTCATTTCAGTGCTGAAATCACAAGGCGCTATTACTTTTATATTTTTTGACTCTAACTGACGAATGATGCTACTTAATGCAATTTCTCTGGCTTGATTTCCTTGTATTTTCCTCGTCCATGGTAATGACAAACGTACATAGTCTGGAATTATCTGTTTTAGCAATGTGTTTGAATTATGAGCAACAAAAAATCCATCCATCGCTATTTTGCAATCAAATTTTCTTAGTTGCTTAGCAAGTATAATCGTTGATTTTATTTGGTTTTCATCACTTTGTGATGGTAGCATGAATATTAGATTCGCTGCATATCTGCGGATTCTACGCAGACCCGGTTCTAACCAGGCAATAAATGTTTTATCAGCGATGGAAGCTTCACTAAGGCGAATAAATAAATTCGCTTTTATATGCTTTTTTCGCAGTAACATCTGAAATAGTCGCGTTATTTTAACTTTATCCCAAAATATTGAGCTCACCTCTTGTGAACGCGCTCCTGAAATATTTAATAAATAATCATCAATCCCTTTCTTTTGCGCTATCGGAACTTTTAATGAGAGTAAAAAATGAGACCTAAACAAACCATTTTTTTGTTCATTTACTCTCAAGTGACTGAGCTTTTGTGTTGATAGTGTAGCTTCTTTTCTTCTAATAATACCCTTTAACAGTGAGGCTTGATTATATCTATCCTCTCTGGCTTTCTCTTTGATGGAATTACTTGGAGTCGCATTTATGCTTTTATCAGAAAAAATGACGCCAAAAGGGTTGGCCACTTGTTGTTTCTCCGAGAGTTGCCCAGATGCTTTTTTATCATCTGCACTTATTGTTTCATATGCCTCTGGGACACAAGACTGTATGCTCTTTCCTTCAATCTGTTGAGAATCTCTAGTACCTGTCAGATTTGACTCACCCATAGAACGCACCCATAACTGAAAGCATTTTCTACCTTTATAAACTGAAGGTATAACGTAAGCATTTGCTCTAAATATTGCCCCATTTTTCTTTTTCATTGATAGTATCAGCGAGTGGTACATATCAGAATTTTTAGCCTGGTTTTTCTGAAAACTATCAAATAATTGATGTTCATCCTCAACTATTACATCTGTGACTGATATTGAATGGAGTTCTTGCACAGAATCGATATGAAACATGTTTAAGTAGGTAGTATTTGCATACAGATGTAAGTCTCTGGAAATAAATGCTATTGCTTCTCGACTCGAATCGACAAGCCATTGACAGCGCTTCTCAGAAATACCAAGTAAGCTTTTGCATCGCCGAAACTCAGATTTCATTTGAGCAGATTGAATCAAGAATTGAAGAAACAGGCTTGTTTCTTTGCTGTTGTGACTAAAATGTAATTTGGAGAACTGGGTGTTATTGAAAGGTATTTTTAATGAAGTCGTTTGTGTTTTACGGGTGAGAATCACCACTATCGCATCAGAAGCATACTGCCAGACTAAATCTGATAGTAATTGAAGAGAAAAAGGAACCTCATCAGATATGAATACAATACTGGCTCCACTAAGTCGTTTAAGCGCATTACTTACTGCTACTTTAGTAGTGCTGACTTGAATGAATCTAAAACGGGTCTCAAATCCTTTCAAAATCTCAGTCACATCAGTATATATTTTTATATTCTTACCAATTAATACACATTGTAAATCACCTTTTTCCATAAGCACATACGATACTTTAGCTATGATTTTATTACATTTTTTAACCGACTATAGCCAAGAGATAGGAGATAGATGGGTATATAAATAAAGAATAAATGTAAAACTATTTAAGTTAAATAATCCCACTGTCTTTTGATTGAAATAACTTTATTTTCTTCTGAGAAGCTTTGTTGTGTATCTTGTTTTTCTTTGAGCTTAGCGCTTTGTTTAAATTCTTCTTCTAGTATATTTCCTGCGGTATTTTTCCAGGGTGTGTAATCACTCACTATCGTTGTAAGTGCTTTTTTATCTCTTCAACATTATCGTGACAAGAATCATCATGAGTAGGATTTGCACCCGATAAAACTAATCGTAATCTTTCAAGTGAATTTTCAAGTTCTTTCAGGCCAATGAAGAGCTCCTTTCACATTGTAACTAATCAATAACTCTTCGTATAATTTTTCACCGGAGCGCAAACCAGAATATTTTATTTCTATATCACCCTTGTGGTTGCGTTTGTCTTTTAACTGTAAACCTGAAAGGCTTATCATCTTTTTTGCGAGATCTGTTATTTTCACTGATTCTCTCATATCCAAGACAAATACTTCTCCACCTTTAGTCATTGCGCCTGCTTGTATAACCAGTTACACCGCCTCTGGAATAGACATATAGAAGCGAGCAATTTCTTTATGAGTACGGTTATTGGTGTGCCGTCGGCGATCTGCTGACGAAGTTTTGGTACTACTGAACCAGAGGAACACAGCATATTACCAAAGCGCACCATCCTAAATGACGTATTGCAATCTCTCTTTGCTGCTAATGATTGAAATACCATTTCAGCTACTCTCTTGGAACAACCCATAATATTAGTGTGTCTAATAACCTTATCCGTAAATATTAGAATAAAGGTATCTACTTTTGATTCCAAAGATTTCACAGCTAATGTTTTGGTACCGAAAACATTATTATTCAGACCTGCAACTGGATTCTCTTCTACTAAAGAAACATGCTTATAAGCGGCAGCGTGATAGACCGTCTGGATGCTATCATGAGCAAATTACTTATCCCGTAATGCAATATCACTGATAGATCCCAGGATTCGTTCAATTTCAATATCTTGTTTAAGCAAAACCATAAGTTCGCCCAATTCCTGTTCAATCTTGTATAGAGTACATTCGCTTAGCTCTAATAATATGAGCTTTTTTGGTTCTAACGATAACAGCTGCCTACATAATTCTGAACCAATCGACCCACCGGCACCCGTAATCAATACTACTTTATTCTGAATATTAGCTGGCAATAACTAACTGTCAGAGCTAACGGGATCTCGCCCCAGCAAATCATTGATATCAATGTCTTTGATATCAGTAACACGCAAATTACCACAGGGTAAAATCGGCAATTGCAGGGATTATTCTCACCTTTACAGGGAAAGGCTCGAGACGTTCAATAATGAACTGCCTTTTAGACTTACTAATTGACGGTATCGCAATAATGACTTCTGTATTTTCCCTTGCATTAAATAACAGTGGTGCTGTTTTGTCGAAGTTCTTCACATCAAAGCCGAGCATTTTCAAGCCTTTTAGAGAAGGGTTATCATCAATAAAACCCTCGATGATATAAGCTGGATCACCATCAAGCAATGAGGCGAGTTGATTACCAGCAACTCCTGCACCATAGATATAAATGCGTTTACTTGAACTATGATTATCGCTATTGCCATATAGCCATTGTTGAATCTGTAGGCGGCTACTAGCGACAAATGTAAACGAACTTAACCAATAAATTATGACCCCGGATTTAGTTAAATCGGCAAGTCCGCTCAGTTTCACTGTTAGCGCCCAAATAATCGTGGAAATAAGAGTTGCTGCCAAAATAGTCGAAATCGTCTGGTTTCGTAAATAACGCAACACTGCACGATACAAACCAAAATAATTAAATACTAGAAAGGATATGAGAATTGCCAGGATAAAAATGTACCACTCGTTAGCCACAGGCAATATGAGTTGGTTTTTACCCAAAGAGAGTGACACCCATAGTAATATTGGCAGTAGTAACGTATCCAGAAGCAATATAAAAAGACGCTTCTGCATCCGATTTCTGTGCAAAAAGAATTGTTTAAATTTATCTAGCATCTTAGCTGTTTTTTCAAAAACCCAATAAAAGATGGGGGATGTCTTTTTAGACAATAAGTTTGTGTGTTTATGCTAAATCGACACTAAGTCTTACTATCTGATATCTAATCTATTCAGTTTTTCAGTAATTTTTTCGGACATTGAGTTTAACTTAAAAATTGCAGCGACTGTTTTAAGCACCAGATAAAAATCCAACCACAATGAACGTTTATTTACATATTCAACATAATAATCTAGCTTTATCGGCAATACTATATTTTTATAAACGTTCATTACATCAGATGAACCACTTAGTAATTCATTTTCATTCACAAATTCTATTGATGCCTTATCCGTAATACCCGGTGGTACTGATAATACGATATTCCGTATTTCCTCCGGATAGAATTCGACATATTCAGGAACATTAGGTCTTGGACCCACCAAACTCATCTCACCTTTTAGTACATTAAAAAGCTGGGGGAGCTCATCCAATTTGTATTTACGTAAGATTCTGCCAATAGGCGTGATTCGAGGATCATCCCCTGTGGTCAATTTATTTCCTAATGACTCCGCATTTGGCACCATCGTACGAAATTTTAGCACTTTAAAACACTTACCATTTTTGCCTACACGAACTTGTTTGAACAACACATTACCGCCATCTCTTAACTTTATGGCTAGAGCGACAATCAAGAATACAGGCGACAAAATAAGCAAACCTAGCATGACAAAGAATAAATCGAAGAGCCGCTTCTTAAACATCTTATAAAAACTCGAAAACGTCTTCGAATGACTCCAGAGAATCATCAGGTAAAGCGTCTTTTTCCAGTATTTCATAACGACAATAAGCAAAATTACCCACAGTATCATCTATTGAGATAATTCTCACATGCTGTTGACGAGCCCCTAAAGTTATTATCAATTCATCTTCGACATGAAAGATATAGCCCGGAAAAATAAGATTCGCTTCATCCCTAGCACCGTCTATTGTTGGTAATAAAACGCCTTCTAATGGTAGCTTTTGTGACATTTCACGATTTGAAATTTCATCAACTTTAACAACCATACCGTGTAGTGAGAGTATTTCAAGTCCCATTCGCAAACCAATATCGCGAAATGAATCCATCCATTTAGTTACCGCTATCTGCCATAAACCGCCACTATCTTTTGGATCTTTTATACCTACCAATTCACCCACTCTGGCAGTACTCGCCTCATTAGTTATTTGTTTTAGGCCATAACCGCCTGAACTACTATTTTCAATTTCCCAAGTGTGTATTTGGACCTCTTTCTGATCGGCAAGTGCTTCAACATCAACATCTGACCATGGACTAGAGATATTATCTTCAGCGGCTAGTGCCTCGTAGATATTATCATCTTCAACATCTTCGTTGATTTGATCCATAAATGATTCAGGCTCATTATCCCTTATCATCGTTATGACATCTTGCATGCGTATGACTAGAGATGCTTTTTCATCTCTAGGGAATCGTTTATATCTTCTATTACGAATAGTAGTCAGCACATAAACTAGGCGTTTTGCCAAACTGTGCGTCAGCATCGGCCATTTATCGTGCTGACCTAACTCAGAATCCTCGCTCAAACTAACAAACTGGTCGATATGATGAATTATCATGGATAAATCAAAAATACGACTAGTGGGAGAATTTAATAGATCACTCACTGGCATTAAACTTGCTGGCTCATCACTATTTAAGAGCGTGATATGCGCGTATTTGCTCTTGACTTTCTCAGGATTCGGGATAATTGAAACGTCGCTCAACGTTTTAACAAAAAATTCTCTAATACGTAATATCTCGCCTTGTCGGAGAGTATTTGGTGCAGACAAAGCAACTAAATTGATCAATTTATATTGTTCTTCAATAGTATAATTTTCACAATTGACATCATCTCGATGAGGAACTTCCTTATTAGAAATTTTGTTTTCGCATGCCAATAAATATAAGTGATGAATATCATGCCAAATCGATTTTTGATTTTTGGCATAAATACCATAATCATTCATGATCACTATACTCATGTATTGAATGGCCCTGCCAATCGCGACTATTAGATCTTTTTTAGCAACAGAATTCTTGGTCAGCATATCAAGCGCTGCGAGTTGATAAGAACCTGCAAGTTCCATTATCAATGCTCGCTTAAGGTCAAACACCTTCTGACTTCTAACGGGCAATGGAAACGAGCGACTAAGAAAATGCCTATCCAGATTTTCCAGTGACATTTTCAAATAAGGTAATAGTATTTCAGTAACCTCAATTCTTATTTGAGGGGAAATTGGCTCTTGATTCAGTTTTGTGAGGGCAGCAAAAAGGCGGCGTGTCGTTTCACCCATATCCATAATCGGCAATCCGGCAACCCAGGCGCGCGCCTTAGATACCGATCGAATATCAATAGTATCTATTACCTTTGGTGCTTTTTGTACGGTTTGTTTAGTCGACTTTGTAGTGCCTGCATCATTATTTTTTTTCTTCTTGAACATACTGTAGCTCATGAGATGACCCTGATTTTTATTGTTTATTTATTTTTAATAGAATATATTATTTTTTTATATTTGATAGCATATGATAACATTACTTGCTGATTTATACGATAGCTTGCTTAGACCGTTTGCCGGAAATTTCCTCCACTAATCTAGGTATAAGGTAACCTGGTAGTTTATTTTGTAAGGTTTTAATCAATTCAAGCGCTTTGGTTTTTTCAACTTCAAAATGCGCCGTTCCCTGGATTCTATCCAGTTGATGCAAATAATAAGGCAACACCTGAAATTCAATTAAACGCATACTCAATGCCGATAATAACTCAACGGAATCATTAATTCCTTTGAGTAACACTGACTGATTCAATAGAGTAACACCAGTATTTCTCAGAGCTAACAAACCATTTCCAACCACATCATCAAGTTCATTAGCATGGTTTGTATGTATTACCATGACCTTCCTTAGCTCTAAATTATATAGCCAATTCAGAAAAGTATCTGTAAGACGTTCTGGTATAAAAACCGGGACTCGTGTATGAAAACGTAAGGTTTTAATATGAGGCACCTTAGCAAGATCAGCACACATTTTCTGCAAACGCTTATCTGACAACATCAATGGATCACCCCCGCTCATGATGATTTCATTGATAGATTCATCCTTCTGGATATTCGAGAGTGTCGTTTGCCACTGCTTTTTATCAGGAATTGATTCCGAATAAGGGAATTCTCGTCTAAAACAATATCTGCAGTGTACCGGGCATGCGCCTGTTACTAACAAAAGCACTCTGCCTTGATATTTCTGCAATAAACCAGGTGAGATTTCAGCATTTAAATCCCCCACAGGATCTGTGACAAAACCTATCGTTTTTATATTTTCCCGAATAAGCGGTAAAACCTGCCGCAATATTGGATCATTCCAGTCACCCTTCTTCATCTTTTCAGCATATGACAAAGGCACTAGCATTCTAAAATTACTTTCGGTTTGTAACTGGCTCAAATAATCATCAGCATCAAGCTGTAAAAACTGCAGTAACTTCACTGGATCTTTAAAAGCATTGCTGAGTACAGCTGACCAGCTAGCTTCCTGAAAAGCTTCTAGTGATTTTATTGATGTAGAACTATGCATTTTCACAACTTAATTACTAGCTTTCGGAATTTGACTAACAATAACACCATAGATGTCTAAATTTCCCAAAGACTCACGAATCAATTCCAGTTATTATGAGCTCCATTTAAATCCAAACACACACATCGAATTTTCTAGGAGTTCAAAGCATGGCGAGCGTTAGTACCAGTGACTTTAAAAGTGGTCTTAAATTTATAATGGATGGCGACCCTTATACCATCGTTGAAAATGAATTCGTTAAGCCCGGTAAAGGCCAGGCATTCAGCCGTGTTAAAATTCGAAATCTGAAAACAGGCAGAGTTATCGACAAAACCTTTAAATCTGGAGATAAGGTTGAAGCTGCTGACGTAATGGATGTGGACATGGAATACCTGTATGAAGATGGCGAGTTCTGGCACTTTATGGAACCCACAAGTTTTGAGCAACATGCGGCAGGTGAAGCGGCAATTGCGGATGTAAAGTTTTGGCTCAAACCCCAGGAAAAATATGTTGTGACACTCTGGAATGGAACGCCTCTGAGCGTATCACCGCCAAATTTCATTGAATTACAAATAACCGAGTGTGACCCGGGCGTTCAAGGTAATACTGCTCAGGGTGCCACCAAACCAGCAGTTGTCGAGACTGGTGCTCAAATCAAGGTACCATTATTTGTAGAAGAAGGCGAAATGGTGAAAATTGACACCAGAACGGGAGAATACTTATCCCGTGCTAAAGATAGCTAATAAATAACTGTATAAAGACACCCCCCACCTTTTAGGCGGTTTTTAAGATTATCTTTAAGAGACATGATTTTTGAACTGGTCACCCAATACTACACAGAAAACCAGGCAAGCACGCGCCCAAATGTTACACAATATTCGGGCATTTTTTTTGCAGCGGAAAGTCCTCGAAGTTGAAACACCCGCGCTTTCTCAGGCAGCAAATACAGACCCGTTTATCGCATCATTTCAATCCAGCAACAATGGTCAGCCTCGATATTTACATACCTCCCCCGAATACCCGATGAAACGTCTGCTTGCAGCAGGTAGTGGCGATATTTATCAGATCTGCAAGGTATGGCGTAAAGAAGAATCAGGAAACAATCACAATCCTGAATTCACATTACTAGAATGGTATCGAGTCGGTTTTGGTTATCAACAGTTAATGCAGGAAGTCATTGAACTGCTGCATAGCCTGATCCCCGCACTCAAAGAATCAGAACATTTTAGTTATAAGCAGTTATTTCTTGAAAAACTTTCTATTAACCCCCATAAAGCAAGCAGAGAGGAATTGGCAAATTTTGTACTAGTCAATATAAACAATTTAGATACCGATAATCTTGGTAGACAGGCCTTGCTCGATGCTTTACTCACTCACTGCATAGAGCCAGATTTTGCCGATGATTGCTTAACCTTTATTTATGATTATCCATCTTCGCAGGCGGCATTGGCACAAATAAGAGAACAAAAAAATTATCAGGTGGCAGAACGGTTTGAAGTGTATCTGGGGCAGTTAGAATTGGGCAATGGTTATCAGGAAGAAACAAGCTACACGCAGAATAAACAGGTTTTAAAATCTGAAAATAAAACGCGATTAACGATAGGATTAGAGGCGATGCCTGAAGATGAGCTGTTTCTAAAAGCTTGTGAGGCGGGAATTCCGGCTTCTGCAGGAATAGCAATTGGCCTGGATCGTGTCTTGATGTCTATAACGGGTGAAAAATCCATACAGAAAGTTATTAACTTTCCATGGGATAAGGCATAATGCACGGCTAATTTAAACAGAATTAAACATTTTTGGAGAGTACTATGGATTTTTTCATATCAAACGCAATGGCAGCAGGCGAATCACCACAAGGTGGTGGCATGCAGCTGGTTATCATGGTCGCGCTATTTTTCGGCATCATGTACTTCATGATTATTCGCCCACAATCAAAAAAAGCTAAAGAACACACAGCTTTATTAGAAGCTTTAAGCAAAGGCGATGAAGTTGTAACCAGTGGCGGAATCCTGGGAAAAATCACCGTTCTAGGCGATAACTTTGTCGAAATCAAGGTTTCTGAAACTGCAACAATGAAAGTACAGCGCCATGCGATCGCTTCGATCATGCCAAAAGGCACCATGAAAGGCGCTTAATTGCACACTTATTCAATACCAACTCCATGAGTTATATATAACTATGTAAATTATGGGATTTGGTCATTTATACCGGGTTAATAATAATGAACCGCTATCCACTTTGGAAATATATCCTGCTAATCGTTGTAATAGTCGCAGGTCTAATTCTGGCACTACCGAACCTTTATCCCTCTCAGCCTGCTGTGCAAGTTTCATCCAGCTCAACTGAGTTTCCTGTAAATAACGCTACACTGGACAAAATAAAAATTGCTTTAACTCAAAAAGGCATCATGGTTAAAGACACTGAAGTGCTTGAAAACAATAAAGTCTTAATCCGTTTTAATTCGCCAGATACACAATTAGCTGCCGCAGAAACAATCAAAGAAAGTCTTGGCAACAACTATCTTACGGCTCTAAACCTAGCTCCAGCAACACCCAAATGGCTCCGTGGTTTAAACCCGATGAATCTCGGGCTTGATTTACGCGGTGGCGTACATTTTCTGATGGAAGTGGACATGAAGTCAGCCATCGACAAAGCCTTGACCCGACACAGTGAAGAATTTCGCACCTTTTTGCGTGAGAAGAAAATCAATTACCTGGGGGTAAAACGCGTCGCAGATGATCTGATTATCCAATTCAAAACCACCGAACTTCGTGACCAGGCACGACAAGAAATTAAAGCGCAATATCGTAATGAAATTGATTTCGCCGATGAAGAAACAGCCAAAGGTGCTGCACTCAAAGCGACCCTTACTAATACCAATATCAAGAATACAAAACGCTTTGCCCTGCAACAGAACATCACCACCTTGCGCAAACGAGTTAATGAATTAGGAGTGGCAGAACCCGTGATTCAGCAGCAAGGTCTGGATCGTATTGTTGTGCAATTACCCGGGGTACAGGATCCTACTGTTGCAAAAGAGATTTTGGGTACCACGGCAACTCTGGAGTTTCGTCTCGTAGACGAAGGCAACGATGCCTACTCTGCCCAAGCTAGTGGCCGTATTCCGCCTGGTGACCAACTCTTTAAGGAAAGAAATGGTAATCCGGTTTTATTAAAAAGCCGTGTGATGTTGACGGGAGACTATATTACCGACGCATCTTCAGGTTTTGACCAGCGCGACCAGCAGCCTTCGGTAACGATTGTTCTGGATGGCAAAGGTGCGAAATTATTTGCCAAAGCAACGGGGGCCAATGTACAAAAACTCATGGGCGTTGTTTTTATTGAGCACAAAACGGTTGTGACCAAACAGGAAGATGGTAGCTTCAAAAAAGATACGAAAGTCTCCAAAGAAGTTATCAATATTGCCAGAATTCAGGAGCAACTTAGTAAACGTTTCCAAATCACAGGTCTGGATTCACCTCAGGAATCATATAATCTGGCATTATTACTACGTGCCGGCGCTCTGGCAGCTCCCGTTTACATCGTTGAAGAACGCACCATCGGCCCAAGCCTGGGCGCAGATAACATTGCTGCTGGCTTCAAGTCAGTCATTATCGGCTTTATTCTGGTGCTGATCTTCATGGCAGTTTACTACCGCGTTTTTGGTCTGGTTGCGAACATGGCATTGACCTTGAATCTAGTCTTAATCGTTGCAGTACTATCCATGTTGCAAGCGACACTGACTTTGCCGGGTATAGCAGGCATTGTGTTGACCGTAGGTATGGCGGTTGACGCGAATGTGCTGATTTATGAAAGGATCAAAGAAGAACTAAAAAATGGGGTAACACCACAAGCAGCGATTCAAGCCGGCTACGATAAAGCTTTTTCTACTATCGCCGACGCCAACATTACAACCTTGATCGCCGCAATAGTCTTGTTTGGCATGGGTACGGGCCCGATCAAAGGTTTCGCCATCACACTGGCAATTGGCATTGTCTCATCAATGTTCACCGCAATAATGGGCACACGCGCAGTGATTAACTTGATTTACGGCGGCAAAAAGCGCCTTAAGAAACTGCATATCTAGGATAACAATCAAATGAATACTGAAAATACAACAAAATTGATTAATTTTACCGGTATGCGCAAACCAGCAATTGTTTTATCGGCACTGTTAATGATCGCGTCGATTGGCTCACTTATTGTAAACGGCTTAAACCTCGGTGTAGATTTTACCGGAGGTACTGTTATTGAGGTGGAATACCCAGAGGCAGCAGATGTCGATAAAATTCGCCAATCTCTGGCTGAGGCCAAGTTTGATGCATCCGTACAGCATTTCGGTACTGCAAAAGATGTATTGATCCGAATTGCCCCGCATGAAGGCGAGGACAGGGCAAAAACGGGGGATAAGGTTTTCGCCATTCTGAAAAGCAACGATGCAAATGTTACCTTGAGACGTGTCGAAAACGTAGGCCCACAGATAGGTGATGAGCTGCGTGACGATGGCGGCACGGCGATGTTACTGGCACTTGCAGGAATTCTCGTCTATGTCACCTTGCGCTTTGAATTCCGTTTTTCGGTCGGCGCTATTATCGCCTTGGTCCATGACGTTATTATAACCGTAGGCATATTTTCAATCACTCGAATTGAATTTGACCTGACAATTCTTGCGGCAATACTGGCAATAATCGGTTACTCCTTGAACGATACTATCGTGGTGTTTGACCGTGTCCGTGAAAATTTCCTGAAACTGCGTAAATCCAGTGCTGAAGATTCGATCAATATTTCAATCAATCAGACACTCTCAAGAACCATCGTCACATCATTGACAACTTTATTAGTATTATCAGCACTCTTTTATTTTGGCGGAAAGATCATACATGGCTTCTCCTTAGCGATGATTATTGGTGTAGTAGTCGGGACTTATTCATCCATTTATGTTGCGAGTAGTTCGCTGCTGATGATGGGAGTCACACGAGAAGCCTTGCTGCCTCCTGAAAAAGAAGGCGAAGACCAGGAAGAGTTACCAGGATCACCTTGATGTTATGGATTTGACGCATCTTGATAATCCCTAAAGTCTCCTAAATCCTGATTTTCGAGCCTTTTTTATTGGTGAAAAACATTCATCATAACTGTGTTAATTGACTACTATAAAAGTACACCCCCCTACTTTTAGCCACTTTTTCTGATTGTTATCATTAAAAAGGTCTAAAACAGATGTTCTTTATTCATCCAGTTATGAATATTCCGCTCGCCGAGAACATCCATGAAAAATAACAGCAAGCGATAGGCTGGACGTACTTTAGTAAGTTCTGGCAAAGTATGATGCCTGGAATATATTTTTACAAAATGTGAACATTGTTCTGCTGTCAAAATATACTCTAATAATACAAACTCTAACTCGCGCGGCGCTAATACAAACGCGTCAAGATCGAGCAATGCAAATAAATCTCCAGCTTGCTGATAAAACTGATCCCAGCGCAAATCTGGCATCATTGGGATGAATGACTCAGCATTTATATCTTTACAGGAATTTAGAGCCTGTTTAAAAAGATCATCGGGAATATCAAACTCTAATTCGCTTGCGAACTTGCTTAAAGTATCAGACAAACTAACTGGCCATTCTTGAAAATTACAATTAGACTTGTTAATCGGCCCCCAATTACAGTATGTCATATGATGTAATGCTGCTATATGTTCAGCAAGTTGTTCAACCATTTTAAGAGTTACATCGGCTTCATCTAAACCAGCGCCCTTTACCTGATTGGTAAGAATATATGACTTATTGCCGACTAGAGTTTCTGCTTTTAAGATTTGAGGTATTTCAATAGTAGTTACTTTATCAATGAGTGCATACAACTGATCAAAATTACCAATCTCCGTTCTTAGATTGAGTCCAAAAAGATGTTGCATTATTTGCCAAAATGGCGAATCAGTATTGTTACAAATCTTTAAAAATACGGATGAATCAGCGGAATTTAATTTTAGTCGCCATAATTCATGTGTGCTATCGTCAAAACGCTGTGGTATATATTCAGCGCTTTCAAATCGAGGTAATTTCTTGATTATCCAATTTGGCAATCTTTTTTCAGGCTTTTTTATCATTAATATATTTTGATGAGAGACTAACCCGATTATAAAGCACTTTGTTAAATTCCACTTAACTACACTATAATAGAGGGCTGATTAACTAATTAATACTATTCAGCCCTATGTTCTACTCAGAATCTTTTGATGTAATTATTATCGGTGGCGGTCATGCCGGTACCGAAGCTGCACTTGCACCTGCGCGGATGGGATTGAAAACACTATTGTTAACGCACAATATTGAAACTATCGGCCAGATGAGTTGCAACCCCGCCATTGGTGGAATCGGCAAAGGACATATCGTTAAAGAGATTGATGCACTGGGTGGCGCGATGGGACACGCTGCCGATTTTGGAGGTATTCAATTTCGCACACTCAATGCGAGTAAAGGTCCAGCAGTTAGGGCAACACGCGCGCAAGCTGATCGTTCGCTCTATAAAGCAGCAATTCGCAAGATGGTTGAATCACAGGAAAACCTGCAAATCTTTATGCAGGGTGTTGATGACCTGATTATTGAAGGCAATAAGGTCGTTGGCGTAAGCACCGAAATGGGGCTCAAATTCTCTGCAAAAACCGTAGTATTGACGGCAGGGACATTTCTTGGTGGGAAAATCCATATTGGCATGGAAAATCATTCTGGTGGGCGTATGGGTGATCCACCTTCGATTTCTCTTGCCAACCGTCTGCGTGAAATGCCATTTCGGGTAGACCGCTTAAAAACAGGTACACCTGCGCGAATAGATTCGCGTAGCATTGATTACAGTAAACTTCAGGAACAGGCTGGCGACACCCCTATTCCAACATTTTCTTATATGGGTAAGAATGAAGACCACCCACTCCAGATTTCTTGCCATATCACTTATACCAATTCGCGCACGCACGATATTATCCAGGCGAACCTGGATCGCTCACCCTTGTATTCGGGTGTCATCGAAGGTGTAGGACCTCGTTATTGTCCGTCGATTGAAGACAAAGTGGTACGCTTTTCGGATAAAGACAGCCATCAAATTTTCATTGAGCCTGAAGGTTTGGACACCTACGAAGTTTATCCAAATGGAATCTCGACCAGCTTGCCATTTGATGTACAGTTTGAGTTTATTCGCTCCATCCAAGGCTTTGAGAAAGCACATATAACGCGTCCGGGCTATGCTATTGAGTATGACTTTTTTGATCCGCGTGATCTCAAACCAACGCTTGAAACCAAGTTCATAAAAGGTCTGTTTTTTGCCGGACAAATCAATGGTACCACGGGTTATGAAGAAGCAGCAGCGCAAGGCCTGTTAGCTGCAACAAACGCTGCACTGCAAGTTCAGGAAAAGGAACCCTGGTTTCCCAAGCGTAGTGAAGCATATATCGGCGTAATGGTGGATGACTTGATTACCCATGGCACTCAAGAGCCGTACCGGATGTTCACCAGCCGTGCTGAACATCGCCTTTTATTGCGCGAAGATAACGCTGACTTGCGCTTAACCGAAGTGGGCTACAAACTTGGTTTGGTTGATGAAGCACGCTGGCGCGCCTTTAATGTAAAACGTGAAAGTGTTGAACTCGAAATGCAGCGACTACGGGATACGGTGATGCATCCTACTGATCTCACAGCAGCAGAAAGCGATACGATTTTTAAAGGTGAATTAAGTCGTGATTACCGTTTGAGTGAATTATTAAGGCGCCCTAATGTTAGCTACGATGCATTGATGTCATTGCCAAAATTTGGCCCAGCCGTGAAGGATAAAAAAGTCGCCGAGCAGATTGAAGTACAATTCAAATATGCGGGTTATATAGATCGCCAACAGTTAGAAATTGATAAGCAGAAAAACCACGAAGAAATGCAGGTTCCACCTGACTTTGATTATTTGCAGATCACAGGAGGACTTTCGAACGAGGCCCGGCAAAAGTTACAAGATCAAAAACCTACGACTATTGGTCAAGCATCGCGTATACCGGGTATCACTCCAGCAACAATCTCAATTTTAATGGTGCACTTAAAGAAACATCGTTATAAACAAGCGAGCTGAAAGCTGTGCCAGATTCAAAACTTTGGGAATCAGGTTTAAAGGCGCTTGAATGCTACCCTACTGAATTGCAACTTGCTCAGTTAAAAAAATATGTTGAGCTGCTCGATCGATGGAATAAATCCTATAACCTGACTTCGGTTCGTGATCCAAAAGATATGATTCCTTTGCATATTTTTGATAGCCTTGTGGTAGCAGAATATATTAAGGGTAATAACTGTCTTGATGTCGGCAGTGGAGCGGGGCTACCAACAATTCCCCTAGCGGTTATGCAACCTGACAGACAGTTTACCGCTTTGGATACCAATGGTAAAAAAACACGATTTATCCAGCAGGCTGTGATTGAGCTAGGTTTAAAAAATATTGAGGTCGAACAGGTACGTATAGAAAATTGGCAGACAGAAAATAAATTTGATGCGATTATAAGCCGAGCCTTTGCCTCGGTGTATGATTTTGTCAAAACATCATCACAGCATTTATCTGCACAAGGCATGCTCTACGCCATGAAGGGGCAATTCCCCGAAAGTGAGCTACACTATTTACCTATAAACTATACATTGAAAACCACACATAAACTAGATGTTCCCTTTGTCGATGGTGAACGTCACTTACTGGAAATTTCTTATGAAGCTTAAAAATCCTCGTTCTGTGTTTTATTTATTTTCTGCGATGCTAGTCAGTAGTTTTATTATCGCTAATTATTGCAAAACGAAATTTACCCTGATTTCAGATGTGAATGCGACTGAAAAAAAAGCTGCTATTGAGAAAACTGTCAGCACTCCTAAACTTACCGAGCCTTCGAATCAATACGCACCCGTTGACGTTGAAATGTCGCTAGTAAAGGTTGGTGATCACAGTTGGTATGTTCAAGGAAAAGCGGGAATCGCCACTGATAATGCGGGATTTATTTCTAATGCTGGTGTAGTTATAACCGATGCTGGAGTTGTTATTTTTGATGCGCTCGGCACGCCATCTTTGGCAAATAAACTGCTGCAAAAAATCCGGGAAAAAACAGACAAGCCGATCGTTAAAGTGGTTGTAAGCCACTATCATGCTGACCATATTTATGGTTTACAGGTATTTAAGGAGCTCGGCGCAGAAATCATCGCACCCGATGGTGTCTATGAATATATAGATTCTGAAGTTGCCCGAACACGACTTGAAGAACGCCAATTTTCCCTGGAACCCTGGGTAAATGAGAAAACAGTTATAGTAAAGCCCGATACAATCCTGGATAAAAGTACAAAATTTACAGTAGGTAAGGTCAATTTTACTATCGATGTTGTCGGTTCGGCACATTCAGATGGTGACTTAACCTTATTTGTGGATACTGACCGCGTACTCTACACAGGCGATATCATTTTCGAAGGTCGCGTCCCGTTTATAGGTAGCAATCAAACCAAGCATTGGCTTGAAACCTTAGAGAAAATGGAAACCAACCAGGTTAAGGCGCTCGTTCCAGGACATGGTCCAGCGGCTAGCGAACCAATGCAGGCGATTAGCCTCACCCGAGAATACCTGGCTTTTCTAAGGGAAAAAATGGGTGCGGCAGCTGAAGAAATGCTGGACTTTGACGAAGCCTATAAAGCAATAGACTGGGCAGACTACAAAAATCTGCCTGCCTTTGAGGAAGCCAATAGGCGCAACGCATTTCAGGTTTATTTATCAATGGAAACGGAAGGCGGATAATTCCGTCGTAATAAAATGCCCTAAAAGTGGGGGGGCTTTGTATATTTATTAGCGTCGTTTATCGGACATAGCCAGCAAGCCTGCCACAGTGATTATAAAACCTAGACCTAAACCAATCCGTCTTTAAGCGCCCAATCCCTTTCTTGATAAGCCATGGCAATAATAATATTAGACCCACCGGGTTTCTGACGAAAACAATCTATTCAACAGGAGCCTCTGACAAGAGGCTGTTGATAATCATACCGGGGAAATAATATAGCCATTACCCACGCTATTATAAGCAGTGCGCCTAACACAATATTATTTTCCATCATGGTTGATGCGACTGATGGTGGTGAGACTGATAGTACCTTATCAGATTAGGAAAACATTCCGCTTTGTTTAATCCCATCAAACATGAATTGAACCGCCAGAGCGCAAAGAATAACACCAAATATACGTGTAATGACATGAAGTCCGGTTACACCAAGTAGCTTATGCACCTGACTAGCACCCAATAATGCAATAAATGTTCCTAGCATAATACTCAAAAGCCCGGCAATTACCATACTTTGGTGGGCTATATCCCCTTCAACATTAGCCATCAGCAATATCACCGCACCAATCGCACCTGGGCCAGCAATTAATGGCGTAGCAAGCGGAAAAACACTGATATCCTGACTATTTTCTGCTTCCTCAGCTTCATCAGGTGTTGTTGATGTACCACCCGTGACGCGGGCAAAAACCATATCAACACCAATAAGTAACAACAGAATACCACCCGCTGTTCTCAGGGCCGCCAATGTAATACCCAGTGAGCTCAGTAGCTTTTCGCCCAGCAAGGCAAATAACAATAATAAACCTGAAGCAATCAAAACGCCTTTAAGGGCTAGTTTCTTTTTAGTAGCAGCACTTTTATCGGATGTTAAACCTGCAAATACCACAGCAACATCGATGGGTCCAATGGTGGCAAAAAATGTAGTTAAGGCAAGGATGTAAGTTTCTAGCATAATATTTATTAACTTAAATATCGTAATGATTGGAAGGCTGATAAACCTCTATGAAATCTAAATAAACACTACAAAAACGTTCAAAAAGTGGAGGAGTATCTTTTAAAGTTTACTTAAGAACTCCGTGCAGACGCTTGATCATATCCTTAAACACTTTAGGGCCTGCTGCAACAATATTACCAGTTTTCATATGCGTATCGCCACCTTGCATATCTCCTACTAGACCACCAGCTTCCTGGACCAACAACACACCCGCAGCGATATCCCACTCGTGCAAACCGTATTCCCAGAAGCCATCGTAACGACCAGCGGCGACGTAAGCCAAATCTAATGAAGCGGCACCAGGACGGCGTACACCGGCTGTATTGATGATCAAAGCCTTCATCGTTCGTAAATATTTATCGATGATTTCTTCCTGATCAGGGCGATATGGGATGCCTGTGGTTAATAGCGCATTTTCTAATGACAAACGTTTCGATACGCGAATACGGCGATTATTTAAAAATGCCCCGCCACCGCGTGAAGCATGAAACAAATCATCTTTCATCGGATCATAAATCACCGCCTGATCAAGTTTTCCGTCTTTTTTCAACGCAATCGACACAGCATAATGCGGAATCCCATAGAGGAAGTTAGTTGTGCCGTCGAGTGGATCAATAATCCATTCATACTCTGTAGCTTCCACATTAGGGTTAATTCTTTTAGCTTTTTCTTCTGCCTCTTTCGAAGGCTTATGCTTACCACTTTCTTCTCCATGAAAAGCATGATCAGGATAAGCTTTTTGCAGGATGCCGATGATGGTGTCTTCAGCAGAACGATCAATCTCAGAAACAAAATCATTTTTATCCTTGTTTTCGATCTGTAACTGGTCGATTCTATCTGCACTTCGCGCGATAATGTCGCCGGCTTCATGAGCGGCTTTGATAGCCATATTTAACATCGGATGCATAACTTTTTCCGTAATATGTATTTGTAAACGAATGAAATTAATTCAGGCGCGGGAGTCTAACAGATTATCATTCAAAATTCCCCAGTTGATCGCACTCTATAACTAATTTAATCATCAAAAAAACTTTACTTATACGGTATTGTTTAAAGAATGGAATTGCTACAACATAGAACACACTATTGTAATAGCACGTATCTGCATTATAACTACTTGAAAGGGTATTCCATTTCGCGCTGTTATGCCTTGCTACACACAATCACAACAGCACACTCTATGCTGTTCAATTGAGGAACTTGGGATGCAGCACAACATCTTAGAAAACATCAGAATCGTAATGATTCATACCTCGCATCCTGGCAATATCGGTTCAGCTGCGCGCGCGATGAAAGTCATGGGATTGAGCGAACTATATCTGGTAAAGCCTAAGTCATTCCCTGATGATCAGGCCGTTGCAATGTCATCGAATGCGGCCGATATTTTAAATAACGCACACGTTGTTGATACCTTGCAAGAAGGGATTTCAGACTGCCAATTGGTTGTAGGTAGTAGTGCTCGCCATGAACGATCTCTTAAATGGGATATATTAGATTCCAGAAGTTGTGGTGAACTTGTCGCTAAACAAGCAAAATCAAGTAAAGTCGCCATTTTATTCGGACGTGAAAGTTCTGGACTGAGCAATGAGGAGCTGGCCTTATGCCAGCATTTGGTGCATATCCCTACAAACCCTGACTATAGCTCGTTAAATGTTGCTTCTGCGGTACAAATTCTTGGCTATGAATGTCGAATAGCTTCGTTAAAAAATGAGGGATTTGAAGAAAATCATGCTGATAATGCAAATGCTGACCCAGATGATGTCTGGGTTACAGCCAAAGAATCAGAGGGATATTTTGAACACCTTCAAAGCGTATTGATTGAGTTAGACTTTCTTGACCCCGATAATCCACGTTATTTAATGCCACGATTACGCCGGCTTTATTCCCGTTCAGGCATTACCCGTAGTGAGCTCAATATCCTCCGTGGAATGTTGACCGCCATTCAAAAACGCAAATAGCCTCGATAAAAAAACTAAAGATAATTGATCTCATTCAGCGAGGACTCAGCCGTTCGGCGTAAAATTATTGATTAAAGGTAGATATTTGTCTATTTTAAGGAAAATGATGTTATGCGCATCATGAAGGAAGTTCTAATCAAGTCCAAATATTTCAGGCTGGTTAAAACTGCCCGTACCTTCCCGAAGTTCGCCACAATAGCAAAACTATTTTGGCTCACTTCGTGAAACATACGAACAGTTTTTCCTACCCCTAATTCTAATCGACTTAATCAGAACTCCCTTGAAAATTATAAAAATAATTGAGGTTGAGACAATGAGTACGAATAATCGAAAATACAAAGAACCAGAGATTTACAGTACTACAGGTTTTAAAGATGTGCTTGCTTCGCCAGTATTGTACTCGATAGTCACAATTGCATTTATATTAGGTATTTCTACAATTTTTGGTTTTTTACAAAATCCACTAAAGTTCAAGGCAGTTGTCAGTGTGATTCATCAAAAAGTTTCGCCTAGCAGCCCGGTAAAAAGCTCAATTACGCAAAATTTTTATTCTTTGTCAGAGTCTTTTTACAAACGTTCCAATAGAAATAACAACAATGCTAGTGTGAGCCTATATCTGGATAATACTGAAGATTTTGGCAGCAAAAAATCTACTGGAAATGGAATACAAAAGGTTGCATTTAACTATGACGTCACATCAAATCAATTCTGGAATAAATTAGATGCGAGTAGCATAGAATCCGTACATGAGGAGATTGATAGAAATGAGTTAGAAGCGTCGATGTTTGGCATTCCCTTAGAACCTGATTTCCAACATGACTTCTAAGCAGATAGACGACTCGATTTACGTATTAAAAATCTAAGCCTCTAACTTCTGCTTTAGTGCCTTTTCTATTTCTGCCTGTTTGTCTTTGTCGGTAATCATCTTACCGCTATGACTGGTAATATGAAATATATCTTCTGCAATTTCACCCAAAGTGGTGATTCTTGCATTATGAATACTTAAACCCTGCTGATTAAACACCTCACCAATTCTGGTTAACAAGCCCGCGCCATCAGCTGTACTAATAGTAATGACGGTTTGTTGATGTGTTTTATCTAAATCAAATTTCACCTTTGTTTCCGTATTAAAATGCTTTAGCTGACGCGGCATGCGGTGATGTTGAAAATCATAAGATGACTGCTGTTGCTGCAAATTAGTTTCAATTGTATCTATTAACTGTTGTTTATCATCGTAATTTTGCAGCGCATTGCCTTCTGTATTCAACAAATAGAAGGTAAAAATATCAAACCCGTCATTACTTGAATTGATACTTGCAGCCACTGTATCTAAACGTTGCTGTTCAATGGCTGATGTGATTTTAACAAACAGCTCTGGCTGGTCTCGCGTGTAAATCAATAGCACTGAGCTACCCTTATCATGACTTTCTCCAAACCGAATGATGCATTCAGAACCTGTACCTTCTTTTAATTCGACATTTTCAATTTCTACAAGATGCCACAACAATCTCTCGCTTGAATATTGCAGAAAATAATCGTCATCAAAGCGATTCCAGAATGCTTCACAGCGTTTTTTATCAATTCCTTTTTCATTCAGTAAAGCCAATACTGTTTGTTTCTTCTGTTGAATTTCGCGTTCAATAATAGTTTCTTTGCTTTCAACTTTTGAGGTATCACTTTGTAAATATTTACGAGTAGAATGATACAATTCTTTTAGTAACGAATGCTTCCAGCTATTAAGTAAGGTCGGATTGGTTCCCCTAATATCACAAATGGTTAACAGATAGAGATAATCGAGTCTTTCTGTAGTTTGCATCACCTCGGCGAATTCCTTAATAACGTCCGGATCATTAATATCCTTTCGCTGCGCAGTACTGCTAATGAGCAGATGCTGTTTAACTAACCAACTGACTGTTTGTGAATCATCCTCACTGAGGTCATGTGCCAAACAAAATTCCAGCGCATCAACAGCACCAAGTTCTGAATGGCTGCCTCCTCGACCTTTGGCAATATCATGAAATATTCCAGCAAGACACAACAGCATCGGCTTTTTGATTGTTTTGAATATTTCGCTGCACATAGGCAGTTCTTTTTCACTTTTTTCAGTGTTTAAAGCCAGAATGTTACGCACTACATTTAAGGTGTGATCATCAACGGTATATGCATGAAATAAATCATACTGCATGCGACCTACAATATTCGAAAAAGCCGGAATATACGCAGCAAGCACACCATAACGATTCATCCGCCTGAGCACAAAGTTAACCCTTCGCGACTCGGACATAATGCTTATAAACAGTTGTTTATTATGGGTATTATTTCTAAAGTCATCATCAATCAAGTGCAAGTTACGTCGTAATTCGCGAATCGTTTGCGGGGTTAATCCATTTAGCTCTGGTACTTGCTGCAAGATATTGAAAACTTCCAGTATTGTATGTGGATGAATTTTAAACAGATCTTTATCAATCAAATCGAGATAGTTATCTTGAATACGATAATAGTTATTGATTAAAACCGTAGGGGCTTGTGTGGTTTGCAAAATATGCTCACGCAGCAAGCCTAACAGGATTTCATTCAAGCGCTCCAATTCAGTAATGGTGCGATAGTAGCGCTGCATAAAGGCTTCGATGGACTGATTGTTTTCATCATTGGTATAGCCAAAACTATGCGCAAGATGGCGCTGATAATCAAATAATAAACGATCTTCTTTGCGTCCGGTAAGCTGGTGTAAAACAAAACGAACTTTCCATAAAAAATCACGTGCAGCTATCAATGCCTGATATTCCTTAGGATTGAGCAGATCATTGTCGTGCGCTTCACTCAGCGTCTTTAAAGAGCCAATACCGTATTCACGTAAAACGATCCAGCCAATCATTTGCAGGTCACGCAATCCACCAGGACCGTCTTTAAGATTGGGTTCGACCCGATAGGCAGTGTCTCCATAATGCAGGTAGCGTTTTTGTTGCTCTTCGACCTTGGCCTTGAAAAATTCCGCACTACTCCAGATTTTGTCGGGTCCAATACGAGTGTGTAATTGCTTGAATAAAGCCTGATCACCACACAGATATCGCGACTCAATCAAGTTAGTAATTACGGTTAAATCATTTGATGCTTCGGTAAAACATTCATCCAGTGTCCGCACACTATGACCAATTTCTAAACCGAGATCCCAGAGTTGCGTCACAAAATCCGACAGTTTTTGCTCCGCATCTGCATCCGGCTCAGAAGCTAGCAGAATAAGCAAATCTATATCTGATGCAGGATGCATCTCCTCGCGACCATAACCGCCTACCGCAACTAAAGAAGCTTGCATTAAGTTACCCAATTGATGCTGCTGCCACATATCTTGAAGCAACCCATCAATCTTTTGGCTACGAGCTTTGAGCAACTGATAGATATCAGCATCCTGAGTAAATTGCTGCTGCAATTGCTCGTTATTACTACTCAAAATGCTTTTTAGTGTTTTCGCTGAATTCATCTGTGAATTATGCACTATTTCATTAAAATTTGAGCTTGATTTCACAGTCCCCCACTTTTTAGGGTTTTTTCACTTTGTTGTATAAGTGATCCTCTACCTTAATTGCTCGCATGGCACTTTTTAGAACCCTGAATAAGAATATATCTATATCCTAATAAAGCACAATTTGTTATCCTTGCGCGGCTTACAACTATTGAAGCGTTTTCGCTCAGATTTATTCGGTATGAAACCAGTTTTTGCCCTAGTCGGCCGCCCAAATGTGGGAAAATCAACATTATTTAATCGCCTCACAAAATCGCGAGATGCACTTGTGGCTGATTTTCCAGGGCTAACACGTGATCGTAAATACGGACAAGGCGTGCTTGGTACCGATGAAGGCGAGCGTGATTATTTGGTGATTGATACAGGTGGTTTGACGGGTAAAGATGTTGGCATCGATGAGTATATGGCCGCCCAAACATGGTTGGCGGTTGATGAGGCAAATACTGTATTATTTTTGGTGGATGCCAAAGAAGGCCTTACCAATGCAGATCATCTCGTTTCGAATCGTTTACGCAAAGCGGGTAAAAACGTATACCTTGTGGTAAATAAAATCGATACAGTGGACCCCGATCAGGCCATCGCAGAATTTTCCCAGCTTGGTTTTAAAGATATTTTTGCTGTTGCTGCTTCACAAGGCCGTGGCGTTACACAGATGATCTCACAGCTGCTTGAGAGCTTTCCTGTTGAAAAAGAGGATATTATTCCAGATGAGTATAGCGATAGTATCCGTATTGCTTTTGTCGGCAGGCCGAATGTAGGGAAATCTACCCTGATTAACCGCATTATGGGTGAAGAGCGCGTTGTCGCGTTTGACCAGCCTGGCACCACCCGTGACAGTATTTATGTGCCTTTTGAACGCGATGGTGAAAAATACACATTGATCGATACCGCAGGTGTGCGACGCCGCGCCAAGGTAAAAGAGGCGATTGAAACCTTCAGTATCATCAAAACACTCGAAGCAATTCAACATGCGCATGTAGTTATCATGCTGCTTGACGCGCACGAGTCCATTACCGATCAGGATGCTCATTTGCTTGGACTTATTCTGGATGCAGGTCGCTCATTGGTAATAGCCATCAATAAATGGGATGGTTTAGATGAGTACCAGCGAGATCAGATCAAAGTAAAGCTAGAGGTAAAACTACCGTTTTTAGATTTTGCAGATAAGCATTTCATCTCTGCCTTGCACGGCACCGGAGTTGGCCATTTGTACAAATCAGTGCATGAAGCTTATGACTCAGCGATGCTAGATGTGCCAACTTCACGCATGACACGAATCCTGCAAACCGCCACCGATGCGCACCAACTGCCTGTAGTTGCAACACGCCGAATTAAATTACGTTACGCACATCAAGGTGGCAGCAACCCCTTTAGAGTGATCATTCACGGTAACCAGACCGAGCGCGTACCGGGTAGTTATAAACGTTATTTGATGAATTACTTCCGTGAAACCCTGAAGCTTAAAGGTACTCAGGTCAGGATCGAATTCAAAACCGGTGATAACCCATTTGAAGGCAAAGGCGATAAGCGCGCCAAACTTTCGCCTTCACAAATATTTCGACAAAATAAAAAAAATCCGCATAAAAGCACAAGCAAACTCAGCAAGAAGAAAAAATAATAAACAGGATTTATAGAACCTTTTATCCAATAAACTAACTAATGCTTACAAGGAAATAAAAGGGCTAAACCATGTTTTCTAAGATATTGAAAATCAATGGGTTGATGACAACGCTACTGCTGCTAATTGCATTTTCGAACCTCTCTGCCGCGATATTACCGGTCGGCATGAACACCAATGAAATCCAGCACATTGATGCTGGCGCTCCTTTTGTCAATGTATTCAAAATGGCGATGCCATTTAAAGATGCGAAAAAACTCACGCATGGAACAGTCACTTTCGACAAAGATGGATGGCCGCGTGATTTAAAAGGCGGCCAGGCGGGTAGTTACATGATCCACTGGCTACCCGAAGGCACTCTCCCTGAAGGTCAGTATACGGTTCTGTATGATGGTGAAGGACAACTTAGCTACGAAGGCGATGCGAAAATCATAAGCTCATCACCCGGCAAAGACATTGTTGAGTTTCGCTCGGGTAAAGACAAGTTTATGCAGGTAGCTTTACTGATAAAACGCTCTGAACCAAGCAATTATCTGCGTAATATCCGTGTGCTGATGCCCGGTGGCATTTGCGCCGACAATCCTTTCCAGCGTGTCGATAGTGCCAGTCAATGTCGCGGAAATTATCTTTCATTTGAACAACATCATGAACGGATTATATTCAATCCTGATTACCTTGATTTTATGAAAGATTTCAAAGTAATCCGCATGATGAATATTTCAGGCATCACGCGCAACCCGATTCAACATTGGGGTCAAATGCCGCAGATGAGCAGAGCCACATGGGCAGGCCACGAAGGTACGCGCGGCGCACCATTAGAGGTGATGGTTAAACTGGCTAATATCCTGAATAAAGATGCCTGGTTCAATATCCCGCATGCGGCAGATGATAATTTCGTCTGGCAATACGCCAAATACCTTAAACAACATCTGCGTCCCAACCTCACTGCTTTTATCGAATACACCAATGAAGCGTGGAATTCCGCTTTTATCCAAACCCATTACGCGAAAAAAATGGGGACCAAACTGGGTCTAGACCCAGATCCCAACCAGGCTGGTCATAAATATTATTCACAACGCGCCGTTGAAATTTTCAAAATATTTGAGAAAGCATTTGGCGGCACTCAGAGACTCATTCGCGTGATGGGTGCATGGTCTGCAAACCGCTATATGACACCTGTTGTTATGGGGCATAAAAGTGCTTATAAACATGTAGATGCAATGGCTATCGCACCCTATTTCTTTGTTCATCAGAAAGCCATCGCCGGGATTAATAGCGTGCCCAGTGTTTTCACCTTATTAGAAGATGACAAGAAAAACCCCTACTCCATGAATAACGTTTACAAGATGATTCAGGTGCAAATGGATCTGGCGAAAAAATATGGGGTGAGACTAATCGCTTACGAAGGCGGACAACACCTCACCGCACCCGGAACCAAGTCCACCCGCGACCACCCCAACCCGTTTTTAATTGGCGCCAACCGCGCGCACCCGATGGAAAAGTTCTACATCGAATTCCTGAACAGCTGGGACAGAATCACCGACGGCGGTTTGTTTGTAGCTTTTTCGGCACCTCGAACCTGCCAATTTTATGGCTGTTGGGGGATTAAAGAACACCTGAATCAACCTGCATCTAAAGCACCCAAATACCGGGCCTTACAGCGTTTTTTCTAGTTTTAAAGCACACCCCCCTACTATTAGGTATTTGCAAAACCTCACTCTTCGAGTAATCGTCGCTATTCTCCGACATTGTCTCGGCTGCGCCTCGGCTGGGCGGGGTTTTTTAGAGAAATTACAATTTCTCAGGCACCGATTGCGACCGGTTGGCGTCTGGCTCCCCAGAGACCGGGTTCATTTTCAAACACGCCTGCACATTTTGTACCACAGGATACACAGGTTCCGCTCTCTCCCATGTTCCATTGTCTGATGTTATACCAGTCACGCACTATCAATTTTTCGCCACAGGCGTGACAAAAGGTGGTGTCGCCTTCGGTATTGTGAACATTACCGGTATAGGCGTAGTGAATACCGTTTTTCAGAGCAATCTGCCGGGCCTGAATTAAACTCGATTTAGGTGTCGGCTGTTTATCCCGCATTTTCCAGTCAGGATGAAAGGCAGAGAAATGTATAGGAACATCCGGTCCAAGATGTTCCATGATCCATTGTGTCATTTCTTCAATCTCACGCTCTGAATCATTTTCCCCAGGGATTAACAGTGTTGTCAGCTCCAGCCAGACATTCGTTTCCTGTTTGATATATTCGAGTGTCTCCAGTACTGATTGCAGGTGTGATCCGGTGAGTTTGCGGTAAAATCGCTCGGTAAAACCTTTTAGATCTACATTGGCTGCATCCATGTACTGGAAAAATTCAGCGCGGGGTTCGGGTTCAAAATACCCGGCGGTTACCGCCACCGATTTGATGTTTTTTTTGCGGCAGGCGATCGCGGTATCGATGGCATATTCGAGAAAAATCGCGGGATCATTATAGGTGTACGCCACACTACGGCAACCTGTTTCCAATGCCGCTTTTGCCAGCTCATCTGGTGAAGCGGATTGTTGCAGGGTATCCATTTCGCGAGACTTGCTCATGTCCCAGTTCTGACAGAATTTACAGGTCAGATTACAACCCGCAGTACCAAACGAAAGTACCGGTGTGCCGGGTAAAAAATGGTTAAGCGGTTTCTTTTCAATCGGATCGATACAAAACCCGCTGGAACGACCATACGTAGTCAAAACAATCTGGTCATTTTCCCGGGCACGCACAAAGCACAGGCCGCGCTGCCCCTCTTCCAGCTTGCATTTTCGCGGACAAACATCACACTGCACCTTGCCGTTTTCCAGCATCTGCCAGTATTTTGTTGGATGTGTTGTATTGATTTCTTTCATTGAGCCTTTAGATTAATAGTATTCTCTAGTTAAATGTAGGGTTATATTTTAAGAAATCCATACTTAAAGGACAAAAAAGTGCAGAAAAATACAGTTAGACCTGCCGCAGTAGCGGGGATGTTCTACCCCTCCGGGGAAGATCAATTACATCATATGCTGGATCAGATGCTGGAAAATGCGCAACCCAATGCGCAAAAACATGCAGCTGCGCCCAAAGCAATCATCGCGCCCCATGCGGGCTATATTTATTCCGGGCAAACAGCAGCCGATGTTTATGTGCGTCTACAGAGTATTGAACAAACTATTACTCGTGTGGTGCTTTTAGGCCCGGCACACCGGGTGGGTTTTCACGGCATAGCCGCATCAACAGCAGGACACTTCTCAACACCAATGGGAGAGATACCGCTTGATCAGGAACTGCTAAAAAAGGCTTTAAGCATTGAAGGGGTTATTCCGCTCAATGAAGCGCATGCACAAGAGCACAGCCTGGAAGTTCAGTTACCGTTTTTACAAACTGTACTGGGAGAATTTACTTTGGCACCTTTCGTTGTTGGTGACGCTCCAGATGAGTTAACAGCCAGATTGATTGAAACACTTTGGGGAGGCGATGAAACCCTGATCGTCGTCAGTTCCGACCTCAGCCACTTTCTGGACTACCGCACAGCATGTGATAAAGATGCAACAACAGCAACAAATATTGAGTCCTATCAAGGCGATAAAATCGGGCCGCATGATGCCTGTGGCTATGCGCCAATCCGCGGACTTTTGAAAGTCGCTAAACAGAAGAACATGAAAATTGAACGGGTTTCAATTTGTAATTCTGGTGATACCGCAGGAGATAAGAGCCGCGTCGTGGGGTACGCTTCCTATGCCTTACACTGAGCAACAGCAACAGCAGTTATTAAGAATTGCACGTAACAGTATTCATTCCGGTCTGGAACATGGCAAGCCAACTATCATTGATACGACTATTATTCCAGATGCTCTAAAAGAACAACGCGCAACCTTTGTCACACTACATAAACAAGCACATTTACGCGGCTGTATAGGCACAATCATTGCAACAGCACCGGTTGCACAACATACGGCTGAAAATGCTTATGCGGCTGCATTTCGTGATCATCGCTTTTCGCCGCTCGAAATACACGAATTTGATCAGTTACAAATCAGCATTTCGGTACTGAGCCCGCCAAAACCTCTGACATTTAACGACGAAGCCGAGCTTCTTGAAAAAATCCGGCCCGGAATAGACGGCCTGATTCTGGAAGTGCAGCATCAACGGGGCGTGTTTTTACCCAGTGTATGGGAGTCTTTAACTGATAAAAAGGAGTTTTTACATCAACTAAAACGCAAGGCCGGTTTACCTTTGGATTACTGGTCAAATGAAATCAGGGTTAATTATTTCAATACCGAATACTTTTCAGAAAATGAATTTAAAACGTAATGAATACAAATAAGTGATTAAACTCTTAAAAAGCACACCCCCCTACTTTTGACTTGTTTTTGCAAAACTCGCCCATATATGAGAAATACATATGCTGTTGTATGGACTATAGATACAGACGATGCCGAACTGTTTAATCATACGATAGCAGCCCAAGCAACAAAAACTCTAGAATTATGGACTAATGGCACAATAGAAAATGTATATCTTGATAGTAAAAAAAGACATGATGTCGTAAATAAAGGTGACGTGGCAAGAGTAATGTTTTTTATTAAAGCTAAAACAGATGGTGAAGTTAAAAAAATACTAGATGACATGCCTCTAGTGAAAAAGAAGGCTACAAAGTACACCTTGTACCCTGTTGGAGTTCTCTGGTTAAAACAATTTTAATACTAAGTTCATGCCAATAAAGATATATAAATCAAACATAAATTTAGGCATGTAAGTAAAAGTGTATTGGGGATTTTTATCCTCAATCACTATTTTAGCAATCAATTTTCAGTTCCCCTGTGTTCATATAAACTCATAACAAGCCACTAAATTTGGAACGCCTAAGTTAGGGTTTCTCGTTTGCGTTAGCAGTTTAGGTTTAATTTATCTTTTAGTGATACGCCGATTAATTAATCGGCGTCCCATTAGTGGGGCGTTCTGGCTGTAGAAAAACCCCATTTTTATCACTATTTTGATAAAATAAGGCAACGCAAAATCAGGTGTTGCCCATGGCAAAATACATCCCTTACGATTACAACCAAAGTTCCATGGTTGTTATCAATTTCACTGACCAGATTCAACCGGGCACGTTTGAACACGCGGTGCATTATCTGGTGGATAACAAACTGGATTTATCTTGTTTTGATGCCGTCTATAAAAATGATGATGGTGGTCGGCCTGCTTATGATCCGGCGGTATTACTCAAGATTATCCTGTTTGCCTATTCCAAAGGTATTACGTCTAGCCGTGAGATAACGTGGTGTTGTCAGAACAACATTACCTTTATGGCCCTCTCCTGCCAAAGTACACCACACTTTACCAGCATCGCCAGCTTTATCAGCTCCCACCCCAAGGCGATTGAGAAACTGTTTGAACAGGTTTTGCTAATTTGCGATGAGCAAGGGTTGCTGGGGAATGAGCTGTTCGCGATTGATGGCTGCAAGCTGCCTTCCAATGCCTCAAAGGAATGGTCGGGTACTCACAGGGAACTGTCTGCCAAGCGGGATAAAATCAAACGCCTGATTCGCCATCATACAGATAAACATCGCCAGATAGATGTGATGGAGGCACAGGATGAAGAGAGTAAACAGCAACAACAACGTATCAGGCAGAGCATAGAAACGCTGGAAAAGGCGGCTGACAAGATTGACGATTTTCTAAAAAAAAAGAACCTCGAATGGGTAAAGGCAAACGCAAGATAGAAGTCAAAAGCAATATCACGGATAACGAAAGTGCCAAGATGACAACCAGTAAGGGCACCATCCAGGGTTATAACGGTGTCGCCACCGTCGATAAAAAGCATCAGATTGTGGTGGATGCCCAGGCCTTTGGCGAGGGTCAGGAACACCATACCCTGCAACCCGTGATTGAGCGAATCAAGCAACGCTTTGCTGATACGCACATCAGCGAAGATATCATCAAAACAGGCGTCATCATCACCGCCGATACAGGCTTTGCCAATGAAGCCAATATGAAGTATCTGCATGAGAACGAGATCAATGCCTACATCCCCGACAACCAGTTTAGGAGCAGAGACCCAAAGTTCAAACGGCAGAAAACCAAATACGGCAAAAGGCATCAAGACAAAAGAACCACAAAGAAAAATACCTTAGCCGCCAGTGAATTCCACTTTGATCCAGTCTCTAAAACCTGTGTTTGCCCTGCAGGTAACAGCCTAAGCCCACGAGGTGAAAGAGAAGATAAGGCAGGCAACCAGAAAATCTTTTTTGAAGGCCGACTAAGCCAGTGCAGAGCCTGCGCCAGAAAGCGGGACTGCATGAGAAACCCGGCATCAGCCAACCACCGCAAAGGCAATGGACGACAGGTGTCATTTATACTTGATACAAACAACAAACCCAAATATACCGACTGGATGAAACACCGTGTTGATAGCGACAGGGGCAAACAGATATACAGCCATCGCATGTCTGTGGTGGAGCCTGTCTTTGGTAACCTTGAATATAATAAGAAACTCACCCGCTTTAGCCTTCGTGGTCTTACTAAGGTCAATGCCCAATGGAAACTGTTCTGCCTGATACAGAATATTGAAAAACTGGCAAATTATGGGAAGTTAGCGGCGTAAAGGGTTACGTAGCCGCCTGATTAACAACAATAAACAAACCAGAAGCTGCCATAAGCTCCCTTATAATTCGGTAAGACAGTCTGGATAAACCAGCTTGATATTTAGCAGTGAATGACGCAAGGTTGAAGCATTACAAATTATTGAATACGGGCTGAGAATGACTGTCGATTTTTGCGTTTTTCTACAGCCTCGTTATACCTTTAAAGGATAAACATGGAACATATTGAAAATCAGCAAAAAGCTATTTGTAATAAATATGATTCTATTTTCGTACCTGCAGAAAATGAAATGAAGGTTGGTATTGCATTAAATACCATTGATAAAAAACCTCTTAATGCACTTCGTCACCCACCAGAAAAAGGAACCTCTGGTTGGTATATTTGGGGTGGTGAAGAATTTCAAGAAGATACAGATTTTTTTCAACCACTTCACATCTCACACCTTGAAAAAAAGTGCCCTGAAATTATTGAATTTTTAGGACTTGCGCCCGGTTGGCGAGTTCTCATTGCTGGAGAGCATCAAGATATTTGGTATGATCATAAATTGTTGAGTACTTTGGCATAACAAGTGCATCAAAAAAGAACGTGAACTTCCCCCGATAAAACGGACACCCAAACCTAACTAAAAAGGTGTCCTATGCCAAAATACACACAGCCAAGAAAGACTTGGCAATATACTCAAGAATTTAAAGTCAAAGCGGTACAACTATCCCTGATAGAAGGTGTTCAGGTTAAAGAGGTAGCTCAAACACTCGACATCCATCCCTTTATGCTCTCGCGATGGAGAAAGGAATACCGGGAAGGCAAGATCACGGCGGATAAAAGACAAAAAGTGGTCAGCCTTAAAAAAGATCAGAAAGAGCTGAACAGGATCAAGGCACTCGAAAAAGAAGTCGCTAAACTGAAGCAGGAGAACGACCTGCTAAAAAAGTGGCAACGGTTTCTCGCGGAGACACATCAGAACGATATCGATTCATCCAGAGAAACCGGAAACTCGGAATAATGGTTTTATGTCAATGGCTCAAGGTTTCCAGCAGCGGGTATTACGACTGGTGCAATAGAGAACTCTCAGAGCATGCGCTTCAAGACATTCAGCTAAGCCAGAAGATCACCAGAATACATCAGGCTAGTCGAGACACTTATGGCAGCCCAAGAGTACATAAAGCACTCAAAGCAGAGGGTTACAGTGTCGGTAGAAAGCGCGTAGAACGCTTGATGCGCCAACATTCCCTGGTAGGTCGGGTTGTCAAGGTAACAAGGCGTGTGCCTGGTCTAAAGCGCTTCAAAGCCAGTGGAGAAAACCTGCGAAGGTCAGAGCCATCTGCAACCAAACTCAATCAGGTTTGGGTAGGTGATGTGACTTATCTGAAAGTAAAAGGACAATGGAGGTATCTGGCAACCGTGATGGATGTCTTTAGTCGTAGAATCCTGGGCTGGTCGTTAGGCCAGGACAGAACGGTTAGTTTAACCTTGCGCGCTTTGCAGTATGCCTTGAAAAACAGAACACCTGAAAAGGATATGATCTTTCATACGGACCGAGGCATCGAATACACAGCCTATCGATTCAGAGACGAATTAAGCAAGTATGGTATCCGTCATAGCGTAAACCGCCCGGGGTTTTGTACGGACAATGCACATATGGAGTCTTTCTATCACAGCTTAAAAGCTGAAATGATTCGTGGCAGAGTCTTTAAAAGTGAACAGGAATTACGGTATTCTCTGAACAGTTATATTAACCAGTTTTACAATCACAAAAGATTGCATTCAGGAATTGGTTATTTACCACCTGCTGAATTCGAGAGAATAGCAGCATGAAATTTAAACTGTCCGTTTTAGCGGGGGAAGATCATCGCAAAACTGCTACTCGCTTTTTCGACCGCTGATGCGAGGCGTTAGGCACACACTCAAATCCATTTTATTTTGGGGAATGACATGTCAGCAAAGACGGTTAATGAAGAGGCAGCTAAAACAGTATCCCCTCGCCAGTGGATCAGATTAATTGTGGTGTATCTCCTAATCCCGCTGATTTTATTCATATGCGGTGGGGACCTCGGCTGGTGGCAGGCGTGGCTATATTCCATGTTGATCTTGGCCGCTGGTATTGGTGGGCGCATGTGGGCGGAACAACGACATTCCGGATTAACAGCCGAAAGACAAAATATTGAAAATATCCAAAACGCAAAAGCCTGGGACAAAGTGCTTGCTCCGCTGATGGCGGTGAGTGTCGGGTTTCCTATGGTCATAGTAGCAGGGCTAGACCACCGCTATACCTGGTCCTCCGAATTTCCGCTATGGCTCATCGTGATTGGCTTCATTTTGATCTCGCTCGGATATGCTTTCGCTGCATGGGCATTGGCAGAGAACCGCTTTTTCTCCAGCGTGGTGCGCATTCAGACGGATCGAGGGCATGTGGTGTGTGACAGTGGCCCGTACCGGTTTGTGCGGCATCCGGGTTATGCCGGGAATATTCTTGCATTGTTCGGTATTGTTCTTGCTCTGGGCTCGGTATGGACACTAATTCCTGCGGCGGTAGCCTCAATCATCTCGGTGATTAGAACCGTACTTGAAGACCAGACTTTACAGGAAGAGTTGCCGGGCTATCGAGACTATGCACGACGCTTGCGCTATCGGTTGATTCCTTGGATATACTGAGAGACCTGAGTGGCGGATGTACCAGATCAGAGATTGAGGTCAAACCGAGAGAGTTGCGCGCCGCCTAACAAGCAACTTAAAAGGGCAACGTACTGACTGTATGCGTTTGTGTGAGCTTGATTTTGATGACCGAGTAAAACATACTCAAAGCGGGCATTGGTTAAAGCAAGAGAAAGGGTACCAGATGCTGTGTCAGGCGGTTATCGGCCAGAACCGGACATTCGCCGTAACGAAATTGATCGACGCCTTATCGGGTCCGACTCAATCTGAGGTTGTCCGGCTGGCAAACATGGAACAAGAACTCTAACTCTTCTCGACAGGCCGAATCGTATTGACTGCGGGAATATCCCACGCTTCGGCAACTTGACGATTCGCCAAACAACGACAGCATCGAACTCTATTGAGCTGCCTTCCAAGTTCATGCAATTGCACACTTGAGTGACAACTAGTTCATCGCCAGCCGTCCGACCATCGATTACATTCACCCGAAAACTACTGTCACTTCTTTCACCCAGCTTGGCAAAGAAGCTCTTCAACCCGTCAACACCGCGATAGTCGCCTTCCAACTCAGGCATATGTCGATTGAAGTAGTGCCAAACAAAATCGTCAGCAAAAATACTCTTACACGCATCCAGGTCTTGCAGATTGAGATTTTTCACAAGAGACAAGTTCGGGTGTAGACCTTCCATCATCATTTCTCCTCAGGCGCAGCTGGAGTAACAGTTGCGATTAGCCTGCACTGTCGTGCAAAGTCTTTTAGCCATCCATTCTCCCCATATCATCGTGGCTGCTACACTATATCTAACAAGCGCTTGCATTATTTTGTGTCCAAAACACGCGAGGACCAAGGCGCGTCTATAACCAAAGCGAGCAACGCAAATCCAATCATCGCTAAAGACTGCCCCCAGGGCGTTGGCGCTCCTGTTTCTTGGTATACACCCCAAGTAGCTACAAAACTCGCCAAATAAAAGATGAGCGTCCCCATCGGTAACGTCCACCTCGCAACGGCGCTAGCCGTTTTAAACGCCGCTAATGCCAGAATGATGGTGAAAAAACCCAAGACAAACCACCCCGCGCCAGCGACTTTCATGAGCGACAATATTAACGTCTGGGCGCCCAAATCAACCTCCTGCCAAGGGGCGCCGACCGCCTGGGAATGATAAGACATAAACTCTTTTGAAGAGAAATACTTCACCCCAAGTATGATATTTGTCGCACCAATAACTAAGTAAATGGCGAGTGCTGCTTTCATTCGCATAGGTGCGTTTATCATTATGCGGTGTTTTCTATCTTTCGACTCTCGCCAGCGTTCAGCGCCTCGCTGACGAGAAATTCGGATCCAATAGGATAATGGTCTCCTGTTTCGGTCAGTAAGGCGAACTTCATTCCAGCATTTTCAATGAGCCGTGGAATGATTTTTTCTGCTATGGCGGCGCCAGGCGTCCAAAAGCCGCCAGGCAAATCACTTTTCGACAGGTCCTGCGCTAAGCAGACCGCCACTTCTCCAATCATGCGACTTGACGAGCCATATCCGGGATCGCGATCGCCGCTAACCACGAGCGTCAATCGATGACCTAGTCGCGTTCTGAGCAATGAATTGAAATTTAAATTTACCTTTTTCACGTGCTTTTTTTGATGGCCCCTCACCGGGCTTGGGCAAGAAGGTAGCATTCATAAATGCGCGCATCTTGCTCGATCTGTATGCTCTATAAAACAGCCGGGTCACTACGGCAATAAAGTTAGCAGCACGCCTGCTGCCCAAATCCCAGCCTTCGTCGTAAGTGAAATCAGTTCCGTACGGATAGTCCAAATGTGCATTCGTGGCATGTACCACGCGCGTATTCACGATCGCCATGAAGAAAGGCGCAAGCCAAGCGCCAGAATCAGAGCGCCGAACAACATCAATATCCGGTTGCTCCACGCCACTGCGCCGGCCCAGTGGGCAGATAGCGTAAGGATTTTTTAGAATGTCGGCTACTTTCTCGTCGCGCGCTGCCTCATTGAACATCCCGCCGAGGCTTGAGACGGTACCGCCGCTAAATTGTCCCTTGAATGACTTCACTTCATTCGTGACATGCGCGAGCTCACAGCCAAACTGCTTTCGTGCAATTTCATTGAGAGACCAGACACCCAAATCTGAAGGCAGGGAATCGACGCCGCAACAGTTTAGTATCCTGGCACCAGAAGCTCGCGCTTGAACGGCGTGTCGATCCATCATCTCCTGGACAAATGGTATCTCGCCGGCTAAGTCGCAATAGTCGGTTCCACTGAGCGCACATGCCTCGATGAGCTCCTTGCCATAGAGTGCATATGGGCCAACTGTCGATAACACCACTTTGGTGCTTTTAACCATAGAACCGAGAAATTGGCGATCGCGAGCATCACCGACAATGATGGGAAGCTCTTCCGCAGCGGGTTCTAAAGAAGCGCGCGTGGCTTCTAATTTCCGCTTATTTCGCCCACCTATCGCCCAGCGAAGACCACCATCAACGCCATATTTTTGGTACAAGTGCTCTGCTACGAGCCTGCCGATAAAACTGGACCCGCCCCAGAGGACAATATCGAATTCGGGTTTCTTGGTCATTATCGAAGTCTCGATTTTATTCGTGTTGCAAATGGCTGATCCGGCACTCAGCGCCTAGACCATCATATTACGTCGGCAAATGTGTAAACACCTTGCGGTCGACATTCATTTCAAAGGTAAACCTGATTGGTTCTTCTTATCTTGATATAAGTCAATGCAATTCATTAAACATGCAACTCTTGTTTCCTAGCCTGAATATTGCTCTTTGTTCAAGGTTTGAATAATTATCGACTCTATTATTCGAAATCAGTTTTTCTTAATTACCCGCGCATGATAGATGGAAGGAATATCCCACCCCTCTACTATTTTGCCATCGACAATACGCCAGACAACAACAACGTCAATTTCAATAGTGTTACCTTCATATGACAAGCGGTTGCAAGTTTGAATTATGACGAGTTCGTCTCCGACAACATGTTGATTAATCACTTTCTTCTCAAAACTACCCTTACTTTTCTTGTTTAATTTTGCGAAAAAATCTTTAAAACCTTCAAACCCATGGTAGTCGCCATGTAGCTCAGGTAGATTTGGGTTGAAATAATGCCAGATGAAATTTTCCGCAATGATACTCCTGGATTCATCCAGATTTTGAATATTGAGTTTCTTCATGACTTCGAGGTTTGGATGCGATGCTACAGTGTTTGGAATTGCGGGTTCACAAGCACTTTCGGACATTGTCTTAGTATCAGCAATAGCGTTTAGGGGAGCTAGTGATAAAGTGAACAAGAAAATGAAGCTTAAAAATGAATAGTAGTTGGATTTGCCCATAACCATAATTATCTTTCTCTTTTAAATTCATTAATGACAAATAGCAGCCTAATGGTTACAAAACCATTAAAAATGACACCCCCCACCTTTTTAGTAATTATTCTAATTATTTAAACGAGATTGACTTAGTGATTAAGCGTTATTCTGTTCCGTTGCAATGCAATAATAGAGGCTTGCTTAAAAAGCAAACCTCTGTTCGATTTCGGCAACCGCTTTATCGAACAGGTTTTCAATGTTTTCCATAACCTTCTCATATAACAAGACCTTTGCACTACAATATTTGCTGATTAAAAAAAATCACAAAAATTGCCCTATACTTAATAGTAGTTTAACTTGGTATAGATGCCATAAAAAAACCGCGGATTATTTGATAAATAACAGTTATAAATTTGTAAGGAGCCACATCATGAATAGGCTAATAAATATCATTAAGATAATACTGTTTGGTTTAATGCTTGGTTTTCCTCTTGTTGCCTTTTCTGCACCTGAAGCAGGTGAGACGGTGACTAAGCGGGGAAATATCAATGATGATTACTATGCTGCAGGCGGTACGGTAAATATTGATGCAGATATTGTTGGTGATGTTGTGGCATCGGGAGGGGAGTTATTTATTGGACATCGGGTACAAGGAGATGTCATTGCTGCGGGAGGATCGGTACAAATAACTGGGGAAATCCTGGACGACGTTCGGGTTGCTGGCGGAGAGCTCACCATAAATGCAAAAATCGGTGATGACCTTTATGCGGCAGGAGGGGCAATCAGTGTTGAATCGGGAAGCGCTATCGATGGAAAAGCCAGGCTGGCAGGCGGTGATGTCAATATGGCCGGAACCGTTAAGGAAGGCTTGTTTATAGCGGCTGGTAAAATTCGTATATCTGGCACAATTGACGGTGATGTGGAGCTGCTAGGTAACGAAATACAAATCCTGGAAGGTACGCTTATTAAAGGTGATTTGCTTTATAAAAGCCCTGGTGAAGCAAGCATAAACCCTGATGCCAAAATTACCGGCAAGGTTACCCATGAAATAAAGACATTTGCTCAGCCAGACACAGGGTCTGCCATCTTCTTCTCACTGGCCTTAATCGTAGCCAGTATCGTTTTGTACTTGATATTCCCAGGTTACACAATGGCATCAGCTAGCAAGATTTTAAGTACACCGTGGAAAAGCCTCGGCACGGGCTTTGTTATTTTCTTCATTCTTCCTATAACTGCACTGTTGTTGTTGGTGACTGGTTTAGGAGTGTGGGTCGGTCTGAGCGTTTTGGCACTCTATTTTGTGGCGCTACTAGTGGGCGTGCTTATTTCGTTTTTCTCCCTTGGAGATTGGGGCGCAAAACGTTTGCATCAGGATGTAACAAGCAAAGGGCGTAGATTACTTTCCGTGGCCATCGTTATTGTAATTTTGGCGCTTATACGATTTATTCCTGTGATCGGTGGCTTGCTTCTGTTTGTGTTGTTACTTGTGGGCTTGGGGGCCGGCTTATTGCAGCTTTATGAAGCCTATAAACAGCCAGTTAAGGCGTAATCAACGGACTTTACCCCCTCTGACTTAAGAGCAAGACTTAAAAAAGAGAGTTTTTAAATATTGAGGATTATATAATCTAACAAGCACATTAAAACGGTGCTGAACTTCCCCCGATAAAACGGACACCCAAACCTAACTAAAAAGGTGTCCTATGCCAAAATACACACAGCCAAGAAAGACTTGGCAATATACTCAAGAATTTAAAGTCAAAGCGGTACAACTATCCCTGATAGAAGGTGTTCAGGTTAAAGAGGTAGCTCAAACACTCGACATCCATCCCTTTATGCTGTCGCGATGGAGAAAGGAATACCGGGAAGGCAAGATCACGGCGGATAAAAGACAAAAAGTGGTCAGCCTTAAAAAAGATCAGAAAGAGCTGAACAGGATCAAGGCACTCGAAAAAGAAGTCGCTAAACTGAAGCAGGAGAACGACCTGCTAAAAAAGTGGCAACGGTTTCTCGCGGAGACACATCAGAACGATATCGATTCATCCAGAGAAACCGGAAACTCGGAATAATGGTTTTATGTCAATGGCTCAAGGTTTCCAGCAGCGGGTATTACGACTGGTGCAATAGAGAACTCTCAGAGCATGCGCTTCAAGACATTCAGCTAAGCCAGAAGATCACCAGAATACATCAGGCTAGTCGAGGCACTTATGGCAGCCCAAGAGTACATAAAGCACTCAAAGCAGAGGGTTACAGTGTCGGTAGAAAGCGCGTAGAACGCTTGATGCGCCAACATTCCCTGGTAGGTCGGGTTGTCAAGGTAACAAGGCGTGTGCCTGGTCTAAAGCGCTTCAAAGCCAGTGGAGAAAACCTGCGAAGGTCAGAGCCATCTGCAACCAAACTCAATCAGGTTTGGGTAGGTGATGTGACTTATCTGAAAGTAAAAGGACAATGGAGGTATCTGGCAACCGTGATGGATGTCTTTAGTCGTAGAATCCTGGGCTGGTCGTTAGGCCAGGACAGAACGGTTAGTTTAACCTTGCGCGCTTTGCAGTATGCCTTGAAAAACAGAACACCTGAAAAGGATATGATCTTTCATACAGACCGAGGCATCGAATACACAGCCTATCGATTCAGAGACGAATTAAGCAAGTATGGTATCCGTCATAGCGTAAACCGCCCGGGGTTTTGTACGGACAATGCACATATGGAGTCTTTCTATCACAGCTTAAAAGCTGAAATGATTCGTGGCAGAGTCTTTAAAAGTGAACAGGAATTACGGTATTCTCTGAACAGTTATATTAACCAGTTTTACAATCACAAAAGATTGCATTCAGGAATTGGTTATTTACCACCTGCTGAATTCGAGAGAATAGCAGCATGAAATTTAAACTGTCCGTTTTAGCGGGGGAAGATCATGCGCCAAAAGCGGGCGCCCGTTTATGTGGGCGTTATGTGTTCAAGATATAACTCCTACCTCCATCTGTAAGCAATCAAGATAAACAATTCTAACTTTAATGTTATTCAACCAATTGGTTGACAAAATAATATTTCACTCTATACTGAACCATATGGTTGAATATGCGAATGAAAATAATCTTTCTGAATTACTGAAAGCAGTAAGTGATACTACTCGCCGCTCTCTTTTAACGCAGCTCTGCCAGCAAGGCCCCAGCCGAGTCACTGATTTAGCAAATTATTATGATATGTCACTAAATGCTGTATCCAAGCATATTAAAATCCTTGAAAAAACCGGACTTGTTTTGCGTAATACGATAGGTAGAACTCATTGGATAGAAGCAAATTTAGAACAAATTACTGTCATTGATGAATGGGTAAAAGAACTCAACTCAATCAGGGAATTACGATTAGAAAAACTTAACGAACTATTTATTAATGGAGATAATAAAAATGAGTGATTTAACTGTCAATGTAACTAAAACAATTCATGCACCTATCGAGAAAGTGTTTGATGCATGGTTAAACCCAGAAATGCTATCTCAATTTATACTTCCAATGCCAGGTATGCCACAGCCGCAAACAGAAATTGATGCACATGAAGGAGGCGGCTTTACTATTATAATGCAAGTTGGTGACGATAAAATCCCTCACACTGGAAAGTATCTTGAAATTGATCGGCCTAATAAATTGGTATTTACTTGGGAGTCACCATTTTCAAAGGATGGTAGTATAGTGACGTTAGAGTTTAATGATATCGATAAAAATCAAACTAATGTTAATCTAACCCATATAAAATTTATTGACGAAGAAAGCAGAGCAAATCATGAAGGTGGTTGGTGTAATATTTTGGAAAGTTTAAATACTTTATTTAATTATCAATCTCAAGTCACATAACACGTCAAAGGCGACGCTCGTACTTCGCGCGCTTTACGCGAGCGTTAACAGTATTTTTTAAGCTTTTTTGAATTTAGAAGGTATCCTAATGCGTAAGAGAATTATCAATCCAGTTAATAAGCAAAACGTATATTCTAATCATAAATGGTTGGATATCGAGAAACTTGCGGTAGTTGAGGTCACCTCAGAGGATAATGAATTTTCAATCGAGTCCGCACTGCTGCCTGGTAAACTCTCGGGGTGGCGTGCCTCAGATCCAGGAGAACAAAAGATTAGGCTTCTCTTCGACAATCCTCAGAGGCTCCAATGGATCAGGTTAAAGTTCGAAGAGTTAGAGATTGAACGTACGCAAGAATATGTTTTGCGTTGGTCTCCGGATGGCGGTCAATCGTACCAGGAAATTATGCGTCAGCAGTGGAATTTCAGTCCCGAAGGTGCAACCAGTGAGATCGAGGATTATCAAGTAGAGCTTCCAACAGTTACTATTCTTGAGTTGAGCATCAATCCAGACATAAGCAACAAAAATGCATTTGCGTCTTTAGAGGAGTTGCGGCTTGCCTAACAGTGGCGGTCAAGCGGACGTTAGCTTTTAATAACGGGAGACAATAAGAACATGATGGTCACGGAAGTTATTGAGATAAATCAGTCTAAAGATGCAGTTTGGAAGGCAATAGCAGATATTGAAAATTGTGAGCGCATAATTACGGGTATCCTTAAAGTTAATATCCTAAATAAACCAACTTCCGGTATCGTTGGATTAAAATGGGAAGAAACACGAGAGATGTTTGGAAAAGAAGCGTCAGAAACCATCTGGATAACTGATTCGGAAACAAACGAATATTACTCTACACGTGCGGAAAGCCACGGATCTGTCTATATAACAAAGTTGAGTTTAACAGCGGTTGATAATGGCACCTTGTTAACGATGTCATTCAATGGTATTCCACAATCATTTATTGCAAAGATTTTTTCATTTTTAATGGGTCCACTAATTAGAAACTCGATAAAAAAGGCACTAATAAAAGATTTGTCGGACATCAAAGCTTATGTTGAAAAAAGCTAACAAATCGCTCCACTTGACAAATCGCCGCGATGAGGCAATTCGCGTGCGAGCTTAACCGTTAGATGGCAAACACATAGATTAGGAGATGGTTATATGGTTGATATCATTCATCGAGTAGGTATTGGGGCCTCTGCTGGCGAAGTATACAACGCTCTAACAACAAATGCGGGGCTAGCCAAGTGGTGGACAACCGATACCTCTGGCGCGGGAAGTGTTGGATCAATCATTAAGTTCAGGTTTGGTGGTGGTGGACCGGACTTCGAGGTCTTAGAGCTACAAACTAATTCGATAGTACGTTGGAGGCACTCAGGAGAAATACCAGGCGCATGGATGGGTACAGAAGTATCGTTTCATTTGAGGAGTGGGGAAAATCAAACATATGTATTATTCTCGCATTCTAATTGGAAAGAACCATCAGATTTTATGGGGCACTGCAGTATGAAGTGGGCCATATTCTTGCTGAGTCTTAAGGAAGCAATAGAGAAGGGAGAAGGTAGGCCGTATCCTAACGATATTCATATTGACCATGATGAATAACAAAAAGACACCCCCCTACTTTTAAGCGATATTTACACGGCTGTGTTTACCCTTCGAGTCAGCTTTATTACAAAAAAAGCTGTAGTCTCGTTCCACTCGGCTCATTATGTTTTGAAAGATGTTCCTATCGCTTATGGTGCAAATAGTACTAGGTCATCTAAAAGGCGAGAAAAGTAGTTTTTGATTATTGGCTAATCTTCAATATTCAACTTTTACACTCCCTTTTCAAAAAGTGAATAGTTCGTCCTTCCACTAGCACGATCAATAGAAATTAAAAGCAAAAATACATTAAATTACTTATAAATAATATACTTATGAGATATTTTTAAACATTTGACTTACTTGCGTCTCTCTTAAATCAGCCCAGAGAAGTGCTAATAATTTAAAAGCCAAGTGGCCTTGTTAATACACTGTTATATTATAGGTGATGAGATAGACGCCTCCTTTTAAAACCGGCGTCACAATGCGCCAAATTTGTTAGGTTTAACCCTCAACAAATTAACTAAGAAGGAGACATCTATCATGAATGATATTAACCGAATCGCTGTCGATTTAGCAAAAAATGTTTTTCAAGTGTGCGCTTTAAACTCTCATAACAAAGTACTATTCAACAAGAAGTTGAGCCGACAGAAATTTATTGTGTTTATGGCTCAATTGCCTCGCTCAAAAGTATTTATTGAAGCCTGTTACTCTTCACATTACTGGGGAAGAACACTCACAGAAATGGGGCACACCGTACACCTGATACCTGCTCAACACGTTACACCCTTTGTGCGAGGAAATAAAAGCGATAACAATGACGCGTTAGCCATAGCAGAAGCAGCCAATCGGCCCAACATTCGTTTTGTCCCTATCAAGACTATTCAACAACAAGAAATCATGGCCATGCATCGACTGCGTGAGCGTTGGATTAAGTCTCGAACACAAGTGACTAATCAAGCCAGAGGCTTGCTGAGTGACTTTGGTATTATCTTTCCTCAGGGGTACAAAGCTTTTCGGGAAGCGATGATCGCTATTCAGGAGAATGAGTCACTCTCTCATTCTTTTCGGCACACGATGTTGGATTTATATACTGAGTTTAACCAGATCAGTGAAAGACTAAACACACTTGAGGATCAGCTTAAGTGTTACACCGCGCAGAACAATAACTGCGCCATCGTTGGTTCAGCTCCTGGGATTGGATTTGTTAATGCTTCCGCGCTAGTTGCCTCTATTGGTAAAGGTCAGGCTTTTAAGAACCCTAGAGAGTTTGGTGTTTGGCTAGGGTTACCGCCTAAGCAATATGGTAGCGGCAACACTTTTAAAAGTACGGGTATCAGTAAGCGGGGTGACCGTTATCTTCGAACTCTGTTGATTCATGCCGCGAGAGCCGCAAAAAAATGGGCAAAGCATCGCGATGACCAATTTAGCTTATGGATTAAACAACTTGAAGCCCGTATTGGTAAACATAAGGCAACCGTCGCTGTTGCACACAAGCTAGCGCGAATCATTTGGGTGTTGCTAAAAAAACAGCGGCACTTTGTGCCACAGTATCCACAAACCATCGTGAATACCTAAACCAAGTGCCACTCCATTGACGTGAATACATGATGACAAAACGGTTTCCCGCCCCACTTTAAGCCTGAATAGGACAAGGTACTTGATACCGTATGGGTGTTGTAGGCGAGTGGGTGCGGATTTCATCAGGGGACGAAAGCGATAAAGGCTTTCACTAGATCCCGAATATATGTCAGCACGCTATTTTTTAATAAGCGAGATTTGTTTTTACGGAAAACGGGTTATCAAAAAAACGTTAGTGGATGATTACGTTAAAAGAACAGTATGCAGTTTCATGCAAGGTGATTGTTATGCCTTGACATTATCGGGGCGTCTATATATGTCCTATATTTACATTTTACTAAAGGATTAATTGTATGTGGTTACGCACGAGCTGTGATATGACGTTCGATATTACAGTACCAACACCTTTCATTTTAATGCTGCGACTACGTAGTGGCGCGCAGCAATGGGTAGCGAGTGAGGAATACAGGCTCAAGCCGAGCGTCCCTGTTTTCGAGTTCACTGATGTTTATGGCAACCTTTGTCAGCGATTGATTGCATCTCCGGGGGCCTTCGAAGTTTTTACCTCAGCAGATGTTAGGACCGCTGATTTTGTTGACCAGTCACCAGGGGCTCCGTTTGTTGAGATTGAATATCTGCCCGATGCCGTTCTCAGTTACTTATTACCCAGTCGGTATTGTGAGTCGGATCGTTTTGGTCAGATGGCCACTTCAATCGCAGATGGCTATCCGTTAGGCTATGACCAGGTAAAGGCCATCGAGACCTGGGTGCGTACTAACATTATTTATGAACCAGGTAGTAGCGACGTACCGGTGTCAGCAGCCGAAGTTAATGAGAGGCAGTCGGGTGTTTGCCGTGACCTTTCTCACCTCGGAATTGCATTGTGTCGCAGTCTCAGCATTCCAGCGCGATTGGTAGTAGGTTATCTATACGGACTTCAGCCTATGGATCTGCACGCTTGGTTCGAGGCCTTCGTTGGGGGGCGCTGGTATACCTTCGATGCGACACAGGCTGAACTCAGGGGTGGGTACGTGGCAATCGGTTACGGTCGTGATGCTGCTGATGTTGCTATCTACAATCAGTTTGGCCCTGCGGTGTCTCCAGTAACACAGAGCATTCACGTACAGCTTATTGAGGAGAAGGATACCTAATTGCTAACGATTCAAGAGGTGTGACAGTATAGGGCATCTCCGTTAATTATTGTCCTGTTGATAAGGGTTGCAATTTATCTTGGAGAAAACATAACGATGGCTTTCACATTAATTCGGAACTGCTATGCAGAACCTCACAAGTGAAGCCACGCTTTATATTCCAGTAGATTGATAATTAAATACCACCCTACTTTTAAGGTGTTTTCCAGCAAAAGCTTGAACTGCTATTTGTTCCATTAAAAAAACCTTCTAAAAGTTGGGGGGTGTGCTTTATAGTTTGTAATATTTATCCGATGAGATAACCTTAATGATTATTATGTATGGCATCAAAAACTGCGACACAATTAAAAAGGCGCGTAATTACTTAGAAAACAATAATATAGATTATGAATTTCATGATTTTCGTGAAGATGGATTGAATCCGATTCAGCTGCGTGCATGGATTAAAGAACTCGGTTGGGAGGCTTTGATTAACAAACGCAGCACTACCTGGCGTAATCTCCCCGATGAAACCAGGGAAAATATGAATGAAACACTGGCTTTGGTGGTTGCTGAAGACCAGCCTACTATTATTAAGCGACCTGTTTTAGAACTACCTGACAAAGTCGTAGTTGGTTTTTCTGATAAAAGCTATGCCGAGATACTATAGAAATAACTAAAATAATTCTATTCAAGCGATATATAGTGTCGTTTCAGTGTATATTCATGCACTTTAATTTTATCGAAATCAAAGCAATTTAAATTATGTCGAAGACGCTTGAACTAACTAAAGAACTCATTTCACGCCCATCTGTCACCCCTGATGACAAAGGCTGTCAGCAGTTGCTCATTGATCAACTGGAACCATTAGGTTTTGTTTCAGAAAAACTTAATTTCGACGAAGTTGATAACATTTGGCTACGAAAAGGTTCTGAAAAGCCACTTTTTTGCTTCGCCGGACATACTGACGTTGTTCCTACCGGGCCCGTGGAAAGTTGGACAAGTAACCCCTTTATGGCCGTGGAAAGAGACGGCAAACTGTATGGTCGTGGCACGGCGGATATGAAAGGCGGTATTGCTGCATTTACAATAGCTTGTAAACGTTTTATTAGAGACTACCCAAAACATAAAGGCTCCATCGCGTACCTGATTACCAGCGATGAGGAAGGACCTGCGAAAAATGGTACGGTCAAAGTCATCGAAACATTGGAAGCACGTAATGAAAAAATTGACTGGTGTCTGGTGGGAGAACCTTCATCGACGAGTAAAGTGGGGGACGTCATTAAAAACGGTCGCCGTGGTTCTCTGGGTTGCACCTTAACGATTAATGGTAAACAAGGCCATGTCGCCTATCCGCATCTAGCCGAGAACCCGATTCATTCAGTAGCACCGATGCTTGCGGAGCTGACTGCAATACAGTGGGATAAGGGTAATGAGTTCTTCCCGCCAACAACCTTTCAAATATCCAATCTAAACTCTGGAACGGGTGCGACCAATGTAATCCCTGGTACTCTGGAAATGATATTTAACTTCCGTTTCTCAACCGAGATTACCCCCGAAGAATTGCAGCAGCATGTTGAAGAAGTACTGGATAAACATCAGCTTGATTACGGCATCAACTGGGCTTTATCGGGTATGCCGTTTTTAACCGCAAAAGGTGCATTGGTCAACGCCGCTGTCGCTGCGATCAAGGATGTGTGTGGGATTGAGACCGAATTATCCACCAGTGGCGGCACATCAGACGGGCGCTTCATTGCACCAACAGGCGCGCAGGTGCTTGAGCTCGGGCCAACGAATGCAACCATCCACCAGATCAACGAATGTGTTGGAATTGATGAGCTGGATACGCTTGAGAAGGTGTATTACAGGATTCTGGAAAAATTGCTGACGTAGAATTTTTTTTTGCGATTAGTCACACTCACTCATGATGTAACGCATCTATCGGATCAAGGCGCGCAGCTTTACGTGCCGGAAAATAGCCAAAGATCACACCCACTGCACTGGAGAATGCAAAAGCGATAACGATGATGACAGGATCGAAGATGAATGGAACACCAATCAATGGTGCCACAAAAGCAGAGCCTGATAACCCTATGACAATCCCCATGACTCCTCCAAAGGTCGCCAGCACAATCGCTTCTACCAGAAACTGCCTGAGTACATCTCGTTCCAGAGCACCTATAGCCAGGCGCACCCCGATTTCGCGCGTCCTCTCGGTAACCGATACCAGCATGATATTCATGATACCAATCCCGCCAACCAGTAGACTTACCCCTGCAACGGCACCTAGTAAAGCTGTGAGTATCTTGGTTGAACTAGTGACCCTTTCAACAATTTCCTGCATATCACGAACATTGAAGTCATCCTCATCTTTTTCCGAGATATGACGTCGCTGTCGCATCAAGCGTTCGATGTCGTTTTTAACTTTTGCGATTAGGTCGCCACTCTGGACAGTAATATAGATGGTACTTATATCGCGATTTCCTGCAATGCGGCGTTGAAATGCTTTCAAGGTCGTTATGATAATATCATCCTGATCCTGACCAAAAGTCGATTGACCTTTAGACGCCAAGGTACCGATAACCGTACAGGAGATTTTACCCAGACGGATGGCAGCGCCTAAAGGATCTTCTAAACCAAACAGTTCTTTTGTAATTGTTGCTCCGATTAGACATACAAGTTTGCCAGCACGAATCTCACTGTCAGTAAATTCACGTCCTGTCGCAATCGACCAGTCACGGACACTGAAAAAATTATTATCAGTTCCTGTAACCGATGTACTCCAGTTTTCATTACCGTAAACCACTAAAGCTGCTTGTGTAGCGACAGGCGCTGCCGCTGATATACCTGAAATTTCCTGGGTAATCGCCTCTAGATCTTCGTTATCAAAGCGCTCGGCATTAGCCCGCACACCACCGGGACCACGGAAGCCAGCACCGGGACGGAGATGAAGCTGGTTACTTCCGAGACTGGCAATATCAGAGGTCACTTGTGCGGTAGCGCCACGGCCGAGAGTCACCATTACTATCACCGCTGCGACACCGATGACAATGCCCAGAATAGTCAGTGATGAACGCAAAATATTACGTCGAATTTCCCGCATCGCCAGTAATATTGTGCTCCACATCATGACAACGACCTTTGTTGTCCGTTTTTAATATCAGTATCAACCATGCCATCGACAAATTGGATAATGCGTTGTGCATAAGCCGCCATATCTGGTTCATGGGTTACCATGATGATAGTAATTTTTTTTTCGGTATTAAAGCGGGTCAGTAATTGCATAATTTCATGGCTGTGTGCGGAATCCAGGTTACCTGTAGGCTCATCAGCCAGTAAAACTGAGGGTTCACTGACAATTGCCCGGGCAATCGCTACTCGCTGTTGCTGGCCTCCTGAAAGTTCACCTGGCGTGTGGTGCTCTCTTCCACTAAGTCCAACCGATTCTAGTGCTTTCATGGCTTGTAAACGCCGTTCGGCTAATGAAATGCCACGGTACATTAAAGGCAGTTCAACATTTTCCAGTGCCGTAGTACGGTTCAGAAGATTATAGCCCTGGAACACGAAGCCGAGATAATTGCGGCGCAACAATGCGCGTTGGTTACGGGAAAGTTTGCTAACATCTATACCTTTAAAAAAGTACTTTCCAGAAGATGAGGTGTCCAGACATCCAATAATATTCATACAGGTAGATTTACCAGATCCACTGGAGCCCATGACCGCAACAAATTCACCATCATCAACTCTAAGGTCGACTCCACGCAATGCATAGACAGTGGCTGCCCCTTGACCATAGACTCTGGTGACTTTGCGCAATTCAATTACGGAGTTATTTTTCCCATCTGCTTGCTGCTCAAGTTTATTCATCGAGTGGCTCTGATTACATCGACGAGTAGTTCTTGTCCAACTTTAATATTGCCCTCAAGTATTACGGTGATGCGGCCATTGGTAGCGCCTATGGTGACCGGAATAGCAGTGGGTTCCCCATCCTGTAGTATCCATATTTGTTGTTGTGTCTTTGCTGAAATATCCACCTTGCGCTGCTTTGCTGGCCTCCTTGGTGGACCGGGTAAAATTGAGCGTAGCACACTGCTCTTGGTTGTTGTCTGAGGTGGATTAAAGCGAAGAGATGCATTGGGAACAATCATCACATCTTCTACTTTCTTGATAATAATGTCGGCGGTTGCCGTCATCCCTGGGCGCAGCATCAGTTCCGTATTATCGACTGAGAGGAGTGCTTCATAAGTAACCACATCCTGTTCCACTTGAGGCGCATAATAGACCTTAAGTATCCGTGCTGAAAAATAAAGCTCTGGATAAGCATCCACGGTAAAACTCGCTTTCTGATCTACTTTGACTTGTCCTACATCAGCCTCATCAATATCGACATGCAAGTCCATCTTGGCAAGATCCTCGGCCAGGGTGAACAACACTGGTGCCTGAAAAGAAGCCGCAACGGTCTGGCCTGGTTCAACATTACGTTTAAGGACAATGCCATTGATGGGAGAATGGATCACCGCCTTTTCCAATATTGTTTTATCAGCATCTAGTTGTGCCTCGGCTAGCATCACTTGAGCCTTAGCGCTAGCATATGTCGCATTAGCACGTTTATAGGCAGCTTCATCCGCATCACAGGTTTCTTGAGAACAAGCGCCACTTTTTACCAGCTTTTGGGAACGCTGAAATTTGTTGCGAGTTTCAGCGACGGTTGCATTAGCCTCCTGGACGCGTGCCTTAGCCAAATCCAGTGAGGCTTTTGATTGCCTGAATTTAGCCTCAAGTTGATCAGTCTCGATCCGTGCCAGTACTTGCCCTACTTTCACCACATCATTGTAGTCAGCATTTACTGATTCAATCGTCCCGGATATTTCGGTTCCTACATCCACTTGATTCACTGGCTCCAATTTGCCAGTAGCGGTTACCGTGACAGTAATATTTCCTTTTTGTACTACAACGGTTTTGTATTGAACTGCAGTAGTATTTTCTAAAGTTAAGTAGTTTGCGCCAATAGCTAGCAGTGAAGCAACCAATACCAACCCAATCAACAACTTAAACCACTTTCGGCCTCTTTTTGGTTGATTGAGTTCAAGTACCTGATCGACATCGCTAGCCGTATTGTTGTTATTAGTCGTCATCACTAAAGTCTCTTAGTCCACTTTCATAACGAATATTAAAGCAAATGCTTTATTGCCATATAACATATATCAAGTTATGGGTAGATTTAAGCTATAGTGTTATACGTATCAGTTGGTTTTTTATAAAGTGCTGTGTAGTTGAACTGGATGTTCACGAACGAATCTATTTCTGAATGTTGGATTAATTACTGATTAAGAGAATAAACTGTGGGTTATGAAAAATGGGGAGTACCAATAACACACCCACCACCTTTTACTCGATTTCATCTCACCCTTCGGGCTGTTGTCACTATGTTCCAATGTTGTCTCGGCATCGCCTCGGCTAAGCCGTTATTAATAATTTATGAATAACATTTATTTGCCAAGCAATTCACTTTTCAAGCTAGCTTGGGCAGGACGATCCGATAACCAGATACCAAATAAGGCCTGCTTTATTGGCATTCCCCTGACAACAGTCATGGTCTTGGCATTTTTTAGCACCTGAGTGCCGCTATTGGGTGAATAAACCAGATCAAAAACATCACCTTTTGATATTTTTCCCGAAAAAGCCGCCTTGAGGAGTTGATCTATTTCTGCCTGGATTGGCGAAGTATTTCCACCCGTTGAGTTATTAAACCCCTCCAGTAGCGCCTGCTTCATTTTTTCAGCACTGGCAAAACCTGAGACGATTTTCATACGAATAGCCATCGGCTCATTGGCGTCAATAATCTGTTTCGCATTGTTAGTTTTAGCCTTCAAAAAAAGACCTGCGTTATACACAGAAATTATAAATTTATTTCTAGTACCCTGGCCATTAAGTACCATAGGCGTGTTTCCGATTGTAAATGCCTTGGGAATTCCATCCAGAGCATTCACTGATAGACTAGAGATTGTTAAAAATAATGAAAGTAATGATATTTTTAGAATTTGCATTAAGTGCCCCTTGTGGTTATATGTCTCACACACTATAGTGCATATTTGCAGCAAAAGAGTTCATGTCCACCTTGTTGATACTTTTTCTCAAACAATGTCAGCGGTTCTTGTACTTTCAGCCTTGATACACCCAAACTCGCCACACCGGGGATGTTTGCATATTCGAGTGCCTGGCTGAACTCATCCGCATAAACTTTCCAGTTAGTTCTGAGTTCCACCTCACCACCTAATGCCAGTAAATATGGGTAAGATGGATGTCCGTGGCAGCGGTGCTTTAAGTGCTTTGATTTTGGGTATGGATTAGGATACAAAATAAAATGTTTTTGTAACTTCCAACCAGCCTTGTTAGCTAAAAACCAAAAGTCTGCACATTCTGCCTGCACTAAAATGACATTATCAGGCAAATTGGCATTAGATTCTTTAGTGAGCCTTGCTTCTGAGCGGTCAACACCCACTACAAGCGTATCGGGATTATTTTTGGCAATGATTTGGGTACTCATCGCAGTACCGCAAAAAGAGTCAAAAAGTAGCGGGGTGTCTTTCAGTAGTGCCTTTTCAACACGCCCTGCAATGCAATCAAACGCATCCTGAGTATGTTTTGCAACAGGCTTTCTAAATGCATTGTCACAATGTTTACGCACGACTTTTTCAAGGTTTGCATGAGTCCCTTGCTGCGCGTCAGTAATTTTTCTGGGGTTGCTATTGGTTACGGGCATGTAGCTGTTGCAACATCTCTACATTCACAAAACTATGATCCATAACATCACCCTGCAACACTTCAAATGGAGAGTCTGGATCACCATACTTGTCCAGCACCAGTACCGCTCCGCTAAAGTCATCATTTCTAGTATAAGCATTCACCGCGATCAGTGTTTTAAGGTTCGCGGCTAGTGATGACTTAATACCGTTGAATGAGTCTTCAAGTGCCATACAGGCATCTGCACTCAGATTCATTTGCTGGAGCGCCCAGTTATAAATATCGGGTGCAGGTTTTTTCGCAGGAACAATATCGCCAGCAGCAATAACTTCAAACCAGTCATTTGATTCTTTGCCTAAAGTTGCAGATAACAAATAAGTTACATTTGCTGGTGTAGTGGTAGTTGCGATTGCCAGGCGCAGCCCTGCTGCCCTCGCCTCCTTGATCAAGCGCTCAACTCCCTGGCGTAAGGGGATTGCACCCGATTGCAATAATTCCAGATAGAAATGTGTTTTGCGTTGATGTAATTTCGCCGCGAATTCACTGATATCTTCATCTGGGGTGAAATCTTTAAGAAATTTCTCAATGTACAAACGAATGCGCTCTTTACCACCAGTCACTTGTAACAATTCACCATAAAGCTCAACATCCCAATCCCATTCTAACCCTGCTTCAGTAAATGCCTGGTTAAACGCGACCCGGTGACCATCTCTCTCGGTATCTGCCAATGTACCATCGACATCAAAAATCAATGCTTCTAATTTACTCATTCTTATTCCAATTTATTTCGCTTAAATGCACTTTTACTAAGTTTTAATCAAAAAAAAGCCACCGCAAATGCGATGGCCTTTATGTATTGAAATCGTAAATTAACGTTTTGAGAACTGAGTCGCTCTACGTGCTTTACGAAGACCAACTTTCTTACGCTCAACTTTTCTCGCATCGCGCGTTAAGAATCCAGATTTTTTTAATGTACCACGTAAGCTTTCATCATACTTGAGTAAAGCACGAGCAATACCCAAACGGATTGCGCCAGCCTGACCACTGTCACCACCACCTTTTACCGTAACCATAAGGTCAAAGTCGTTATTCGTGTCAGTAGCCACAAGAGGCTGCTTCAAAATCATGTGTGCAGTTTCACGTCCAAAATAATCTTCAAGAGATAATTTGTTAATGACGATTTTACCTGTCCCTTTACTCATGAAAACACGAGCTGTAGATGATTTGCGACGTCCGGTTCCGTAATATTGTGTAGTAGCCATTTTTAGATCTCTAATGCTAGTGGTTGTTGAGCATGATGATTATGTTCGGGACCTGCGTAAACTTTTAATTTCCGGTACATTTCGCGACCTAAAGGACCTTTAGGCAACATACCTTTTACAGCAAGTTCTATGACGCGCTGTGGGGCATGGTCAATTAACTTTTCAAAAGACATAGATTTTAGATTACCAATGTATCCAGTGTTTCTGTAATACATTTTATCTGTCGCTTTGTTACCTGATACACGGATTTTTTCTGCATTAACGATAACGATGTAATCACCTGTATCGACATGCGGCGTGTATATTGGCTTGTGCTTACCACGCAAACGTGAAGCAACTTCGCTCGCAAGACGTCCAAGGGTTTTACCCTCTGCATCTACTACAAACCAATCGCGTTTTACTTCAGCGGGTTTTGCACTGACTGTTATTCCCATTTCAATTCTCCAGAAATGAAGGTCTATTCTTAAATAAGCTGACGAAAATTATTAAATATTTTCATCAGCTAGTAATTTTAGTATGAAGCTTTTGCTCAATAAAAAGCAGTCTACTTCAAAGAACGGGGCATTTTATGAGAATCACGTTAAGACTTCAAGCAGTAGTTTACATTTAATGCATTTAATTTATGCCATAAATTACTTCAAGAACAAAAAGCGGGCAAAAAAAAGCGGCTCATAAAGAGCCGCCAAAATACCACCAAAGGAGGATGGAGGAGTATTCAATTCGTGTTGAACTGAACATGAGAATATAATAATACTCTAATGTACTAATGTCAAACATTTACTCAAAATAAATTAAATTATTTTTTACTATGTGAAATTAGCTGATTGTAGCGATGGGAACAAATAGAAGAGTAAGCACTGCATTTCATCTTTAAACTTTTGAAAAACAGGCTAAAAGTCGGAGGGTGTCTTCTAAATCATTAAAAGACACCCTATTTCAATGAATTTAGCTAAGGTTCGCCTTCAGGAATGTTGTGGTTCTTTCCCAGGCTTTAGCGGCGTCTTCAGCGTCATAGCGTGCACCCGTAGGATTAGCAAAGGCGTGATCTGCATCATACCAGTTGACAGCTAAGATCTCTTTTTTACCGGCCTTTTCCATCTCTGCCTCAAAACCTGAGACCATTTCTTTATTGATATTTTTATCCTGTGTACCAAAGTGACCTAATACTGGCCCTTTCAAAGATTTCAACTGATCCGCTTTTTGCGTGACATAACCGTAATAAACCACGGTTGCATCAACAGGTGCAGCTATTGATGCATTCACTGACCAGCCTCCCCCAAAACACCATCCCATTGTGCCAACCTTACCGCTAGAGCGTTCATGATTTTTTAGGAAATTCACCCAGGCTACAAGAGTTTCTGTGGCCTTATCCTTATCCACTGCTGACATTAATGCTTTTGCACCCGGTGCATCTGTGGCAACCTGTCCACCATATAAATCTACCGCCAATGCAACATAACCTTGTTCTGCCAATTCTGCAGCAACTGCTTTTATCTGGTCATTCAAGCCCCACCATTCATGAATCAATAATACAGTTGGTGCTTTTTCAGCTTTTGGCAATGCGATCGCAGCACTTACTTCGCTACCATCAGGCAGTTTTAAGGTTACGTTATCAAGCTTTGCCGCAGCTGCCTGTGATAATTCCGGAAAAGCCAATACCGAAGCTAGTGGTAAAGTTGCTAAACCTTTCAGGAATAAGCGTCTTTCTTCTGGTTTTATTATAATTTCTGGTAAATGACTTTGATCGCCGCAGCCTTCTAAATCACACATCTTTGATCTCCCTTTTACTTACTGTGAATATCTACTCGATTTGTATCGATTGTAGTACATGAATAAAAGCAATAAAAGATACAGGGTTATACAAGCGAAACTTGTATTTTTTAGCTTTAAATTATTGTTTGGATATAATGAAAACCGCTAAAAAAAATAGGGGGTGTCTTTTTATAACTTTTAGTGGTGCGATTGATGAAAAGCTAGACTAGACATCAATCGCATATTTTCTTAATCGATATAAAAAAGTATCACGAGTGAGTCCCAGTAGTCGCGCTGCTTTTGATTTATTACCACCGCTAGAATGGAGTGCTTGCTGTATCAACTCTACTTCCAGGTTTTCAAGATGTATACCCGTTTCGGGAAGTTTAAAAGAGAAGCCAATAGTCTTTTCTGTATAATTTTGTATTTCTATTGGCAGATTGGTAATATCAATTTCCCTACCATTAAATAACAGGAACATGCGTTCACAGAAATTACATAACTCCTGAATATTACCCGGCCACTTATACTTGCTTAATTTTTTTAAAGCCGCTTTGGTAAAATCCGGTGCTGGCTCCAGATGAGTTTTAACAAGCTTTCTGAAAAAATAATCGATTAACAATATTACATCATCTTCTCTGTCAAGGAGTTCGGGTAATTCCACCGGAACAACACCTAGGCGGTAAAACAAGTCAGCACGAAACTTTCCGTGATCGACCTGCTTTCTTAAATTCTTATGACTGCTAACAAGAATACGCACATCAAATTTTTGAGTATTGCGCTTTTCGTCAGACAGAATTTCTCTATTTTCAATAAAATATAATAACCTTGCCTGAATTGATGGTGATAATGCTGAAACTTCCTGAAGAAATAAAGTACCAGAATTAGCCTGTGAGATATAACCATCGAATTTCAGCTTTTCACCAGCAGCTTGCTTTGTATTATTGGAACCACCAAATAATAATGTTTCTGCGCAATCAGCAGGTAATGCGGCACAGTTGACAACAACCAACTTTTTTCGCTTACTATTATGATGCAGATACTTTGCAACTGTTTTTTTTCCAGTGCCTGTATTACCCAGGATAAGAACAGGCACATCGAGCTCAGAAACCAGGTCAATGACTCTCATCACTTCCAGAAATTTGCTTGATTTTCCAATTAAGGATTGTCGATTATGCATGGAGAAAAACTCTTCTTTTTAAAAAACACGAAAATGTAACTGGTGATGTAGATCTGGAAACATTGCCAAAACCAAGCTTATGATACCCATAATCATCAATAAAATACCTGATATATATCTTATTTTGTGTGAATTTCTAAACTGTGTGAGTCTTCCTGTTAGAAATCCTATGCTCATCAAAGGTAAAAGTGTTCCGAGTCCAAAAGCAAGCATAAATAAAGCCGCACTCACCGCATCATTACTTGCCGGAGACATTACCAACATATAGTAAACCAGACCACAGGGTAGCCACCCCCACACTGTTCCAAACAAGAAGGCTTGCCAAGGATTTTTTACCGGTAAAAGTTTATGACCTAATGGCTGCAAATACTTCCAAAGCGGAGCACCTATTTTTTCGATTCTAGAGAACTGTGGAAACCAACCTGCGATATAAAAGCCCATGGCAATAATCATCAATGAAGCAATAAGGCGTAAAAATCCTATGCCATTTTCAGGCATTAACAAATCTTTGAATACCTGACCCAGGAACCCTGCTAAAAAACCGGCAAGCGTATAACTCAAAATTCTTCCAGAATTATAAGCGAAAGTATAAATAGCAAGTGTAGAAGGTTTCTCTCGTATTTCGGGAGCCAGACTCATCGTCATGGCCCCTACCAGTCCACCACACATTCCGATGCAGTGAATTGTACTTAATAAACCAACTACAAAGGCAACTAACATAACGTTATCGCAACCGATAAGTAATAGGGATAGTAATCAACCACTGTTTTTTGTTAAGTTCTTTAGGAAAAGGTAATTTACCTGATATTTTCTGAATTGCTTTTATTGCCGATTCATCCAGTGTGGCATAGCCTGAACTCTTGAGTGTCTTAATATTTGTTACTGTACCATTAGCCAGTATCAAGAACGAAATATTTGCCGTGCCTTGTTGGCGACGGCGTTTAGCCCGTTTTGGATATCGTTTGTTTGCAATTATAAGCTGACGCAAACGTGCTTTATAGGCTAATTCTACACGTACTATATTTGCTTGATTTACAACACGCTGGGTAATTTGTGCTTGAGGTTTAGCAGGTACTTTAACAGCCCTGTGTTGTGTAGATTTCGTAGCTCTTTTTATTATCTTAGCTTGTCTTGTCGGTGCTTTCCTAACAACTTTTTCAACTTGTACAACAGGTTTTGATAAAACCTTTTTCTTTTTCTTTTTCTTTTTCTTTTGCTTTTGAACTACTTTAGGTTTAACTTTTTTAATGGTTGCTGTGCTTACAGCTTTTGGTTTCGGTTTTTCCTTATTAACAACCTTCTTTATTTTCTCAACAGGTTTAGGTTTGATTATTTTTTTCTTTTTAGGCTTTTTAGTTATTACAACTAGCTCTGGTTCTTTTTCTGTTACGTGAATGGGTTTGACTACAGGCTTAAGGTCAGCCTTATTTATCGGCTCAGGTACAGATTCGATAGGAGCCTCGGTGACAGGCTTTTCTGGATCAACAGGCGTTTCTACTGGTTTTATAACAGGCTCGACTTTTACAATTTCCGAAATTTTTTCTGGCTCAATGACAGGTATTGGTTTCACGGGCTCTGGCTGGAACATCTCTAGTGTTAATGGAATTTGATCAGGTTCTGGTATTCTAGATGCTTCGCTCTTGTCGAGATTAATCACTAATCCAGCCACACCTAGATGCAGTAGCGACGATATAAAAAAACCTGCAAGAGAGTTTCTCATTTCTTCTGATAAGCCTGCTTATGAACCATCTTTGGTGATAATAGTAAGTTTTGTCAGTTTGTTCTTTTTCAACAAATCAATAACACCCACAAAATGTTTAAAAGCTACTTCTTTATCCACACGTAGTAAAACGGGTGTTTCTTTTTTTAAATTTTCCAGCCTGGTAGTTAATACTTCATGTGTTGAAGACTCTCCATCTAAAAAAACTGTATTTTCTGCATTGATGGCAATTTCTAGTGTTTTTTCTTCTGCCACTTGCATGGTTGTTGCGCTCTCAGCCACAGGAAGATCAATATCGATCACCCCCTGAGAAATGAAAGTGGCAGTTGTTAAAACAATAGCTAAAAGTACCAACATAATATCGATAAAGGGAATCATATTGATTTGATCAAAACGTTTCATACTTAGCTCACGGCAACCTGACTTAGTCTAACCTTGTTTTTCCCGAGCATCCTGATGCACTCTCCACTTTGCTGTAATAACATCGGTTTTTCTCAATAAGGAGTTATAAAACATGATTGCGGGTATAGCCACAAGCAACCCACCAGCCGTCGCTTTGAGAGCCAGTGCTAGTCCTGTCATGATGGTATGGACATCAATCTTGCCGCCCTGCCCCATATCATAAAATGTCAGAATAATTCCAAGCACAGTTCCCAGTAGGCCTACATAGGGTGCATTTGCTGCAACCGTAGATATTACGGTGAGATTGTTGGTAAGTGCCACATTCAAATGATCTACATGATTGAAGTTTTCTACTTTCACCTGGGCATAGTAAAAGTAACGCTCAATAACGAACCAGAGCATAAAAAAACTCATTAAACCCAATATGCCAAATATCATGTAGTCGAGATTATCTCTCAAAAAATCCATCGTCATCTGTTCTTCACTCAATAATAGGTATATCCAATATAATCTAACACTTATATTCTTTTACTAACATTATTTACACCAGAATTGTGTTATTTCACACACTTTTGTGTCAGCTAACCCAACTAAATATTATTAATATCACTCATTAATAATATTTCCATATACTCGGGCCAAACTACATTATAGGTCTTATTACAGGTATAAAACATGGGAAATAAAAGCCGTTTTCTTATGCTGTCACTTTCATTGGCAGTTTCTTCCAGCATCTTGGCTGACGAACTCGATAGTATAGTTATCCAGGACACACTAACAATAAACCCCAATACCGCAGAAGCTGAAGATTATAACCGTGTCAGCCCGACGAGTTCAGATGGTGGTGAGTTTTTAACACAAATAAATGGTGTTTCCATGAGCCGTTTTGGCGGTAGAGGTTTAGAACCGATCATACGTGGACAAAACCAGACTCGCCTCAATGTTTTGCTTGATGGAGCCTATATTCACGGTGGCTGTCCAAATCGTATGGATCCACCTGCAAGCTGGGCGGCGCTCGAAACCTACGAAAATGTAACCGTTTTAAAAGGCGTTCAAAGCCTGATTTATGGTGGCGGCGGTAGTGGTGGTACAGTTTTATTTGAACGTGATTCGCGTGAACTCGCAGAGGACAAAGGTATCCATGGTCGAGTAAGCGCTACAGTAACAGACAATGCTATTCAGCACGACATTCTGGCTGATGTCATCGCATCAGGTGAAAAGGGATATCTCCGCGGAATTGGTGAAATAAAAAAAGCACAGAACTATGAAGACGGTGATGGCGTCGAAGTACGTTCATCCTATGATCACGAACAAGCTGGCATCATCGCTGGTTTTACTCCAACAGAAGATCGCCTGTTCGAATTTAGTTTTGAGCGTAACTCATTCTCAGATGCACTTTACCCTGGTTCAGGCATGGATAGTCCAACCGAAGATGGCGATATATTTCGTCTGAGGTACCTAGACAAACCAGCTACAGATAAAATTGATAGCATCAAAGCAGAAGCCTATCTTAGTGATGTCGATCATGTGATGAACAACTATAGCCTACGTACACCTCCTACCTATATGGCCTGGCATCCAAAAGCGGGACAGGACATGTTACGTGAAACTCCAACCACATCAAAAACGACCGGAGGAAGACTAGTCCTGAACTCAACATTTGGTGCTACCAAGTGGGAATATGGTGTTGACCTGCAGCGGAATAACAGAAACGCTGTTTTGAATAATATGGACAGTGGTAGCGCAGTACCTATTACTCTGATGTGGCCTGACATTACTATTCAACAACTAGGTTTATTTGCTGAAGGTACAAAATCATTATCTGCGAAAAACAAATTAAAATACGGTTTGCGTATTGATCAGGTCGATGTCTCAGCTGATAAAGCCAATGATATGGTAGGTAGCATGCCAATGGGTGGTCATTCAGCTAACCAGTCATATGCCGAATACTACGGTAGTAACGCTGATGATAAAGATGAAACCAATATCGGTGGCTTACTCCGTTACGAAAAAGAAATTGGCAATGGATTATCATTCTTCACCGGCCTGAGTCGTAGCGTCAGAACCGCAGATAGCACCGAAAGAGGCATGAATAAATGGTTGGCTGTACCCGGAATTGCTCCAGCTCCCGTACAAGAAGGAATTCTGGCAAGCCGTTGGATAGGAAACCCTGATATCAAGCCCGAAAAACATCATCAAATTGATGTAGGTTTGAGCAAAACAACAGAAAAAATGAAACTCAGTGCTGTTCTCTTTTATGACAAGGTTGACGACTATATCCTGCGTGATACAGCCCGTGGACAGGCTGGCATTCTCAAAGCAGATGGCGCAGATATTTACCGCAATGTAGATGCCGAACTCTATGGTCTTGAGTTAGAAGGTACAATGAAACTAACGGGAAAACTTGATCTAAGTGGCAGTGTAGCTTTAGTAAGGGCAACCAATACAACCGACAACAATCGCCCAATTGCACAGACACCACCGTTAAATGGCAAGCTGCAACTGGATTATACTTCTGGTAGATGGGGCACTGGCGCAAGAGTCAACTTTGCTGCCAATCAGGATAGAATAGATACACTCAGCAAACAGGAAGTCGGTGAAACTGCAGGTCATGGAACATTAGATCTCTACAGTAATTACAAGCTAAATAAGACAGTTAGCCTACGTGCCGGGATTGATAACGTCCTCGATAAAACCTATGCAGAACACGCTAGTCGATCAAATATCATGGATATCAATGCTATTAAAGTCAATGAACCTGGACGGACTTCATGGCTTAAATTAACAGCAGAGTTTTAGTCATATATGACTGTTATATTCGAAGGTGGTTTACAACTAATAAGAATATTAATTATAAACCACACCCCCCACCTTTTGACTCATTTTATTCGCCCTTCGGGTCAACTTTAAACAACAAGCTGTTGTCTCGCTTGCGCTTGGCTTGGCACTCTTTAGAATTATTAAGTTTGGTACTGGTTATCTAAAGATCTAATCATAATCAGGATTTAACCAATCTTTAGATGGTGCCAGCTTTTCTTTGGGTACCTTAATTCGGGAAACATAGTTAATTACCAGCTGCATATCTTTATTTGTGAAAGATTTTATCTGCTCAACCATTTCAGGGTTAACATTTCGTCGTTTACCATCACGAATCCATTCAAATTGACGCAACATATAATTATAGTGTTGACCCTGAATCAAAGGATAGAACTCACCCGCTTTACCTTCACCATTCTGGCCATGACATATAATGCAGTTTTCAGCATAGAGTTTTTTACCCTGTTCAAATTCGGGCGTGCTTTCTGCCCATTCACCTTTTCCGTTATCAGGGTTCATTGGAAGTTTGGCGATATATGCAACGACGTCTGCCATTGCCTGCTCATCACCAATAGACTCGGGTAATGCAAATGGATACATAGTTGGGTTATCACGGTTCTTACTACGGATATCGGCAAGCTGTTTAATTAATACTTGATTATGCTGTCCTGCCAATTGTGGGAAAGTACCATCAGCTTTACCCCAACCCTCTGTTAAATGGCAACCAGCACACACCTTATAGACCTTTATGCCATTTTCATGATCTGTTGCGAGGGCTAACGCTGGTTCAGGCTCTCCAGTTTTTCTCATCCAGACTTCTTCATTCGGAGCATTTCCTATTTCATGAGCGTTAGTGTGCACATGTGCAAAAATCTTATTCTCTTCTTTTGTAACTACCATGGAAACCACTCTTCCAGGTTTATCTTCCACAGTCGATTCATATGCCGAAATCGCATAATTACCGAAAATAAAGTCTAAGCTTACCAATAATTGAATTACAACTTTGATAAATTTTAACATGTGTTTCATCACCTCGAATATCATAATGAGATACAAGTTTTAACATTAACTTAACTAGAAAGAAACGGCACCCAATTAAATAATTAGCGAAGCCAGAATGGAAATTGAAATCAAAGCGCCCCCAAGATAGATCAACCAGAAATAAATAGGTGACTTATCTTTTGAAACTGTGACCTTATTAATTATTTGATTTATTGGTATATAGCTGGCGCTTTTGTAATTATCTCATCACGCCGCCGATCTTTTATACTTTTCTGAACTCCAACATACGTTAATTTCTATAAGGAGAGATTGATATATCATCGTGCAATATTCCTAACATTGGTTAAACTTTGACAATGGAACTTGATATTTTCATAAAAATAGGATTACCCGTCTCCCTGAGCCTGATCATGCTGAGCATGGGTCTGATTCTGAAAGTGGACGACTTTAAACAGGTACTCAGCTTTCCCAAAGCGTTTGTCATCGGCCTATCTGCGCAAATGCTGCTGGTTCCCTTATTGGCATTGATTCTGTTACAGGTATTCAAATTACCGCCACTGCTAGCCGTAGGTTTATTAGTGCTGAGCTTTAGTCCTGGCGGAACCACCAGTAATCTATTTTCCTATCTGGCTAAAGGTGATGTCGCGCTCTCGATTGCACTTACCGCAACGGCAAGTCTAATAACCCCGTTTACGATTCCTTTTTTGACGGAAATGGCGCTTCAGTTTTCCATGGGAGAAAACAAGGAGATTGTTATTCCGATTGGCTTAACAATGAAACGCCTGTTTTTAGTTACTGTTGTCCCCGCCTGCTTGGCATGAGCGTTAAATTCCTGAAACCGCATTGGGCCGAAACTATCCAACCTTTTGTGAATAAACTATCAGTAATCTTGTTTCTGACTATCATCTTTTCAATAATTGTTGACCAGTGGAATCTATTACCTGAATTCCTTAATCAGGTAGGACTCGTAATCACAGTAATGATAATTCTTGCCATGTTATCCGGCTACCTTCTTTCCAGATTGTCGGGCTTAAGCGCAAGTCAGGTAAAAACCACGACTATCGAAGTCGGCATGCAAAATGGCGGGATGGCATTGATTGTTACACAAGGCGTGTTACAAAATTCAACGATGTCTATTGTGCCCGTGATTTATGGACTTATAATGCTCATCCCAGTTACCGTGTATATTCTATTCAACCGCAATGAAACCGCTCCAGCAGTATAAGTTTTTAAAGGCACTTCGCCCTTTTTCACTCGTAGTTGCTGTAATTTCTTGCAGTCTGGGTGTACTGATCGCCTGGAATGATGGTTATCAGAATATTTTCACCGCATTCTGGATTATTTTAGGTGGCATTCTTGCGCAGGCTGGAATTAACCTGATTAACGATATTGAAGATCTACCGCTAATTCCAAGTAACCATGCCAATTACACTATTATCAAAAGCATGATAAATCATAATAGCTATGTAGGTATTATCTGTTTCATATTGGCGGGCCTGATCAGTTTATATTTGATTTCAATACAAGGCTGGCCATTATTTATTTTGATCCTGGCTTCAGGGTTAGCTTCACTCAGCTACAACATCGGCCCATTCAATTTTAAACATCGAGGCTTGGCTATGGTGCAGGTTTTTTTGCTAATGGGTATATCTAATGGTTCAAGGAGCATACCTAGCAATGACGGGAAGATTTTTCCTATTTTGTTCTGCTCCACTCTATTCCCATAAGTCTTCTGGTTTCATTACTACTATTAAGCAATGAGTTACGTGACTGGGAATCAGACAAACTCAAAAACATAAAAACGTTAACCGTTCGTTTAGGATATCAAAAGGCCGTTCACCTATATTGGGGTCTATTATTGTGAGTTATTTGCTGGCGATTATTCTGTTGTTTAGGTTTTCAACAAACCGTATTTAAACATTCAGCTTCCTCTGGTTATTGATGCCATTACCACTACTCATCCCGATTAAAAAATATTTAGATGCCAGTCTACGTACTCAACTAACACCCATGACAGGGCGTTTCTTTTTTATATTCGGCATAGCCTATATGTTAGCTTTATACTGATTGAGCATACTGGTGAGTTAAAGCACACCCCCACCTTTTCTGCGCTTTTTATAATAATTAAGTTGTAATTATTATTTAGTTGTATAAAAACGGAATGGTGCCATTAATACGCCTTCTTCAGTTTGCAGTTTAACTCTTGCTTCCCATTCCATTCTGGAATTAATGCATATAGGGATGATAAATTCGCCTTCGAAATGGTTTTGAGTTTTAGCCTTCAATACACTGCGGTTAAAACCCATATCCATATTAAGACCAATAAAATCAACACGAACTGAAGATGTCTTAAACCCCTCGGTTTCAACACTAAGGTTAAGGGCTGGAGAATTGGAATGGTATTCGGCTTGATAGAAAAACTGACTTTGCTACCATTCGGAAATACACTTATGCAAGGCGCCGCCCTTAGGTCGCAGATACCTTCTGCAATTGCTTCAGTTACTGTTTCTGACAAGATGTATTTATTATAAAAATAGCTTGCCAGCATGCCGCTGGCAAAAACCAGAAATGCAATTACGCTGATCAGGTTCGACCAGGAATTTTTCTTTACCTACAAGATTTGGTTCGCGAAAGACAGCCACGAGGCTAAGACTATAAGCTTGCTTTGACTGCCATAACACATAATGACATCAATGCACCTGGAAGAATACCCAAGGCTAAAACCGATAAACCATTTGCACTGAGGAGAAGTTTAAAATCCCAGCCTGCTACAACAGCAACCAGTGGATCACCATTAGCATCAACTTCATCGGGCTTATCAAAGTACATTAATTTAATCGCACGTAAATAATAGTAAGCACCGACTACGGACATTACCACTGCAAGTAATGCTAGCCAGATTATTTCCGCATCTACGACTGCTTTAATAACGGATAGTTTTGCATAAAAACCGACCGTGGGAGGAACGCCGGCCATCGAGAATAAAAACAGCATCATCATAAATGCATACCAGGGATGGCGAGTGCTTAAACCTTTTAAGTCATTGATTTGATCAGCCTCATAACCACTTTTGCTAAGAAGGATAACTATAGCAAAAGCACCCATGGCGATTATCGCATATGTAATTATATAGAACATCGAGGCCGCATAGCCTGACTGAGTTCCTGCAAGAATACCGAGAAGTACAAAGCCCATATGTGAGATCGTCGAATACGCCAGCATGCGTTTAATATTGGTCTGTGCGATTGCAATAATATTGCCGATAATGAACGACAGAGCCGCCAACATCGAGAGGATTTGCTGCCAACCTTGAAGCATGCCATCCAGCCCTTCAACCAATAGACGAATGACCATCGCAAATGCTGCAATTTTAGGCGCCGTTCCCAGGAACAATGTCACAGCTGTGGGAGCACCATCGTAAACATCGGGTACCCACATATGAAACGGTACAACACCCAACTTGAAACCAAGGCCTACAATGATGAACGCAAGACCCAGCAACAGGCCAACATTCTCCATCACGTTTTGTGATGCCATAAAGGAAGCAATATGATCAATGTGTAAACTGCCGCTGACACCATAAATAATCGACATACCATAGAGCAACATACCCGAGGCAATGGCACCTAGGACAAAATATTTCATTGCCGCTTCTGAGGCTTTACCATCATTGCGCCTAAACGCTACCATTGCATACATCGCCAAAGAAAGAAGCTCTAACCCTAAATAGATAAGTAACATGGTTTTCGCCGAGACGATAATCATCATACCCAAAACAGCAAATAACCCTAAGGTAAAATATTCACCTTTATACATCTGTCTCGAATGTAAATAAGGTCGTGAATATACAAAGACACCGACAGTGATCAAGAGAATGGAAACCTTTAGTACCTGCGACATTGGATCTAATACAAACATATCACTGAATGTTGTAATACTGGCTTTACCTGTTACCTGATAGGCTTCGGCAAGATTAAGGTCGTTGAATCCTGAAATCACTAAAACGGCAGTGATCAAAAGAACCACTTGAGCCAAGAAATACGTAATAAACCGATTTGAATCTTTTACAAACAGGTCAATTAAAAGAACCAAACAGGTACCTGCCAGCAAAAATATTTCCGGTAATGCTGGTAAAAAATCGGGTACCGCAAACTGCATTGGGATTAATGTAGAAATTAGCATATTACTTAACCACCAGCTTACTTGTTGTTGCTTGTTCAATCACATGAACCAGCGAATCATTCATCACATGCACCAATGGCTCGGGCCATAAACCTACGAGTAACACAAAAAATGCCAGAGTCGCCAGGATAAAAGTTTCTCGTTTATTAATATCTTGCAGGGCAGCGACCTCATCATTAGCCACTGCACCAAAAATTACGCGCTTGACTAACCATAATGTGTAAGCGGCACCGACAATCAAAGTAGTCGCTGCTAAGAATGCTATCCAGAAATTTGCTTTAAAACTGGTGAGGATAACCATGAACTCACCCACGAAACCCGAAGTTCCCGGCAAGCCAGCATTTGCCATAGCAAACAATACAAAAAATGCGGCAAACCACGGCATCCTGTTAGATACTCCACCATATGCAGTTATCTCACGTGTATGCATACGATCATACAAGACACCTATAATCAGGAACATAGCGCCAGAAATAAAGCCATGAGATATCATCTGCACCATTCCGCCCTGCAGGCCAAGTAATGAGCCTTCGCTACTACCGCTACTGGCAACAATTGGGAATAGTACAAAAAAGCCCAGCGTCACAAAACCCATATGTGCGATAGATGAATATGCCACTAGTTTTTTCATATCATTTTGCACGAGTGCGATAAAGCCGATATACACCACCGCCGTCAATGACATAAAGATCACCAACCATGCTAATTCACTTGAAGCATCGGGAACCATCGGCAATGAGAAGCGCAAGAAACCATAACCCCCTATTTTAAGCATTACTGCAGCCAGTATTACCGAACCACCTGTAGGCGCTTGTACGTGCGCATCTGGTAACCAGGTATGCACTGGCCACATTGGAACTTTTACACCAAATGCCACCAGAAATGACAGGAATATCAGAATCTGCGGAGTCATACCCAGTTTGACGTTATGTAGATCTGCAATTGCAAAACTATCGGCCTGCGCGTACATATAAATCAGGCTAACCAGCATAAACACCGAGCCCAAAAAGGTATACAGGAAAAACTTGATGGTTGCGTAAATTCGATTATCGCCACCCCATATTCCGATTACAATAAACATCGGTATCAACATCGCTTCGAAAAACACATAAAACAATATGGAATCCTGGGCAGCAAACACACCATTGATAATGCCTTCCATGATCAAAAATGCAGCCATATATTGTGCAGGCTTATGCTTTATTACTTCCCAGCCTGCTAGCACAATTAAAACTGTGATAAACGTGTTGAGCAAGATTAGTGGCATTGATATACCGTCTACACCTAGATGGTAATTAATCTTGAAAGATTCAATCCAGGGAGCCAGCTCAACAAACTGCATCTGATACCCTTGAGGATTAAAGTCAGTCCAAAGCAGAAGACTAATTACAAAGGTTAAAACACTCACTACTAATGCAACAGGACGTGCTGCAAGATTATCGCCACTAAATAGCGTAATAATCCCGCCGATAATAGGCAGCCAAATCAATACGCTCAACAAATAACCATCAAACATATTTAGCTCCAAACAACAACCAACTCATAATAGCTAATACACCTATGATGATTGAAAAAGCATAGTGATATAAATAACCTGTTTGAACATTTCGGATGATAGAAGCAAACCAGCCTGTTACTTTTGCTGAACCATTTACCAATAAGCCATCAATCAGGAATCTATCTCCCGCTGCCCATAGCCCTTTACCCAGAGCTATGGCGCCACCCGCAAAAACAGCCATATTAAATTCGTCTGCAAAGTATTTTTTATCCAATAAGGTATGTACAAAACGGAATTTGTCATAGCCCCATTGAGCTATCGATGGCTGCTTCATGTAAATATAATAGGCACTAGCCAAACCAGCCATAGCCAACCAGAAAGGTGCTGATATCAAACCATGGCCCACAAAACTAAATACGCCATGATAATGCTCTTTGATTGTTGCGATTGCCGGATGGTTTGCATTGACTTGAATCACACCTTCAAAGAAGTCACCGACAACCATAGGATTCAAAAGATAGCCTGTTAGAACCGCGGGAATTGCCAAAGCTATCAGCGGCCATACAACTACCTTCGATGGTTCATGTAAATGTGATTTGGTATGGGCATCCATACGTTCTTCACCGTGGAACACCAGGAAGAACATTCTGAAACTATAAAATGCCGTTACAAACACTCCCAATAGAACCATCCAGTAAGCATAATGAGAGCCCGTGATATTTGATGCGTGTACTGCCTCAATAATCAAATCTTTAGAGAAGAAACCAGAGAAGAATGGGAAGCCAATTAACGCTAATGAACCGACTAATGAAGTCCAATAGGTGATGGGCATATATTTCTTGAGCCCGCCCATTTTACGAATGTCCTGCTCATGATGCATCGCAATAATGACAGAACCAGCCGCCAGAAATAGCAATGCCTTAAAGAATGCATGAGTCATCAAATGAAACACTGCCGCGCTATAAGCAGATGCACCCAATGCAACCGTCATATAACCTAATTGCGAAAGTGTTGAATAAGCAACAACACGCTTGATATCATTCTGTACTATACCGATCAGGCCCATGAAGAACGCCGTAGTTGCACCGATTATTAAAACCATGCTGAGTGCGGTATCTGACATCTCGAATATTGGTGACATACGTGCCACCATAAAGATACCAGCTGTAACCATGGTTGCTGCGTGAATCAAGGCTGAAATTGGTGTCGGACCTTCCATAGAATCTGGTAGCCATACATGTAGAGGTACTTGAGCGGATTTACCCATCGCACCGACAAACAAAGAAATCGCTATCACACTTACCAACATCCACTCCTGGTTTGGCAAAATAGACAACGTGATATGTTCAATCGCTGGCAATCTTTCAAAGACTTCTTTGTAATCAACAGACCCGGTATAGGTCCAGATAGCTGCAATTCCTAATAAGAAACCAAAGTCACCTACTCGATTCACCAAAAATGCTTTCATATTGGCAAAAATCGCCGTCTCTCTGGTTGACCAGAAGCCAATCAATAAATAAGAAACCAGGCCTACTGCTTCCCAGCCGAAGAATAACTGCATGAAGTTATTCGACATCACCAGCATTAACATCGAGAAAGTGAATAATGAAATATAGGCAAAGAAACGTTGGTAACTATTCTCACCACCACGACTATCTTCTGGCCAATTATGCTTATCGTCTGCCATATAACCTATGGTGTAAATATGCACCATTAATGATACAAAGGTGACTACCACCATCATCATCGAGGTTAGCCGATCGATCTGAAAACCTACTGCAAACTTGGTTTCACCAACCTTGGCCCAGGTATAGACATCACCATAGAAAGTATTGCCATCTATTGCGACGTGCTTGAGGACAACAAATGAAAGTACGCATGATATAGAAACACCAAGAATGGTTATTGCATGCGCGCCTTTACGGCCAATCACGCCGCCGAACAATCCAGCAATGATTGAGCCGACAAGTGCGGACAAGGGGATGGCTAAATAGATACTATCCATAATCTCTACTCCACCTTAACCTTTCATCTGATCTAATTCTTGAACATTTATTGTTCGGCGATTACGGAAAACAGTAATCAGTATCGCAAGCCCGATTGCGGCTTCAGCTGCTGCTACTGTAAGGATAAAGAATACAAACACCTGGCCTGCCATATCTCCCAAATAATGCGAAAACGCTATGAAGTTTAAATTCACAGCCAACAGCATCAGCTCAATACACATCAAAAGGATGATCATATTTTTTCGATTAAGAAAAATACCGGCAACACTGATTGAAAACAGCAGCGCAGCTACAATAAGAAAATGTGATAAAGGAATCATGATCTTTCCTCTGCTTTCATCTTAACTACACGCAAGCGATCACTTTTCTTTGTGCGAATTTGCGCAGCTTGATCCTGTTTCTTAACACCCTGACGACGACGTAATGTGAGTGCAATAGCGGCAATAATTGCCACTACCAGAATAATCGCAGCAATCTGAAAGGGGTATGCATATTCGGTATATAAAATCTCGCCTAATGCTTCGGTATTACTAGCCCCTAAAGGAGCGGCTTCGGGGATGGGACGATCAAAAGTCTTAGAGTTCATAACCAGGATCATCTCAGCAGCCACGGCTACTGCAACGAGCAAACCCAATGGCAAATAGCGTGTAAAACCTTCTTTCAAGGTATCAATTTTAATATCGAGCATCATGATTACGAATAGGAATAGAACCATGACTGCGCCGACATAAACCAGCACCAAAACTACCCCTAAAAACTCTGCTTCGAGCAAAACCCATGTTGCAGCACTCGTAAAGAAAGCGAGAATTAGAAACAATGCAGCAAAAATCGGGTTGCGTGCGGTCACTACCCCGACAGCCGAAAACAAAGTTATTGCTGCAAAAAGATAAAATATGAATAGTTCTAATGTCATTGTGTTCCTTTAATGAACCTTATTTATAAGGAGCATCTGCCGCTTTGCGCTTGGCTATTTCAGTTTCATGCTTATCACCGAATGCCAGTAACTCTTCTTTAGTAATAATATTTTTACCGCGTTCTTCAAAATGATATTCGAAAAAATGGGTTTCTACGATGGCATCAACAGGGCATGCTTCTTCACAAAAACCACAATAAATACATTTAAAAAAGTCGATGTCATATTTCGTTGTACGCCTCGTACCATCGGGACGTTCTTCCATTTCAATATCAATAGCAAGAGCGGGACATACCGCTTCACATAGTTTACAGGCGATACAACGTTCCTGACCATTTGGATAACGACGCAATGCATGATGTCCGCGAAAACGCGGCGACATAGGCGTTTTTTGCTCAGGATACTGAATCGTGATTTTTCGTTTAAACAGGTATTTACCCGTAACACCTAGCCCCTGAAACAATTCAAATAGGGTAAAGGATTTGATGAAATGCGTAATTCTTCTAATCATGGCATTTCCCTTTGATTTCCGATTCACAGTGGCTAATCACAACTTGAAAAACCACGTAAAAGTGGGGGGGGGTCTTTTTATTCACTCTGTTATTGATGACTATAGCCATGGTTCCCACCCAAGAGCAATTGCAATGCCTTCACCAAAAATCCAGACTAAAGTAACCGGTATCAGGATTTTCCACCCTAAACGCATAATCTGGTCATAACGGTATCGTGGGAATGTCGCACGGAACCACAAATAACAGAATAAAAATACCATTGTTTTAAGTAATAACCAATGAAATCCATCTCCAAGAATGAATCCCAACACTGGAACATCATTTAGCATATTGCCAAAAGGCGACAACCAGCCTCCGAAAAACAGCAAAGCGGTCAAAGTAGAGATTAAAATCATACTTGCGTATTCAGCGAGGAAAAACAGCGCGAATGCCATTCCAGAATATTCAACATGGAAACCAGCAACAATCTCTGATTCACCCTCTGCCACATCAAATGGGGCACGATTGGTTTCTGCTACACCTGAGATAAAGAACACGAAAAACAAGCCAAATAGTGGCCACACATTCCAGCCTAAAAGTCCTCCGCCTTGAGAACGGACTATCTCAGTCAAATTCAAACTTCCTGCGGCCATTAGTACGCCGACCAAAGCAAAACCCATTGCAATTTCATAGGCGACTACCTGTGCACCGACGCGAAGCGAACTCAGAATTGCGTATTTAGAATTTGAAGCCCAGCCGGCTAAAATAATACCGAACACATCCAGTGAATTAATCGCCAATATGAGCAGTAATCCCGCATTAACATTAGCCAGCACACCACCATCCCAAAAAGGAATTACAGACCAAACCGCTAATGCCGGAGCCAGTGCTAGCATCGGAGCAATAAAAAATACTACTTTACTGGATTCAGCAGGAACAATTATTTCCTTAAACATCAGTTTCACTGTATCAGCAATGGGTTGTAGCCAACCTTTTGGACCAACACGATTTGGTCCCATACGCACCTGCATATATCCGATGATTTTCCGCTCGGCAAAAGTCGTATAAGCAACAGCTAAAATCAATGGCAACAGTATTGCGACGATCTTGAGCAAGATCACAATCAGAGCGGTAAGCCCTTCTGGCAAAAAACCATTTAGAAATGTCGTCAAAGTATCCAAGTCTTTTCCATTTTCAATTAACTATTGTTTAAAAGCATACTATTAAAGTGTTATCTCAATTTCACCGAAAGCAGATCCAAGTAGACTGCTTGAATGAGTACCAGCAGCGAGTAACGCACAATTGTCTGGAACCATTTCATTTACAATCAGAGGCATGCTAACTAACACCTCGCCCTGCTTTACATTAACCATTTTTTCAGTTTGATCTAGTGCATCTTGCAATGCCAAATTCTTAATTTCATTAGAGTTTATCTGTACTGCATTTTGTTCTGGCTTGCTTTTTTGCAATGCACTGGCACGACGCACTAAAGAGTCACCCGAGAATTCCCCAACCGCACCAATGCGTTGTAACAAATTGGATATATTTTTATCTAGCTTGGTATAGATTCCAGTAACCTCAAATATATTACTCACTGGACTGAGGGAATCACATAGATTTTTTAACTCATCTCTTACATCTCTTGAACTGACATAATCAAAACCATCAACCTCCAGCATATTGCCTAATACGCGCAAGATTTTCCATGCTGGTCTTGCATCTTCAAAACTTTTGGCCGAGGCCTGAAAGCTTTGCCACGTGCCTTCAACGTTCACAAAAGTCCCAGAAGTCTCTGAATATGCAGCACTGGGTAAGATAATATCGGCATGAGCCAACATGTTTTCATTGGCATATGGCGTAATTGCAATCACACAATCGGCTTGATCAAGTGCAGCCCTAGCCTGCTGTGGGTTGTCAGAATCATGCTCTAACTCAACATCCAGTAGCACATATACTTTCTTGGGATGAGTTAACATCTCAGCTGCATTTGCACCTTGAACAGCAACACTTTCACCTGCTTCTTTTCGATGCGGCACAACACCTGCCAACCAGGCACCTGAGGTATTAGCTGAACCCGTCAAGTATCCTATATTTGCTCCGGTATTTTCAGCAATTACAGATGCTAAAGCCCTAAGTGTTGAATATCCTGGGTGTTGAGCCGCGATATTTCCGAGGAAAACAACTGTATTCTCAGCGGCAAGTAAGTTCTCGGCAATTGATTTAGCGTTTTTATTTACCCTGACGCTGCTCAACAAGTCAGTTAATCCTGCAGGTATCTTTACTTTACTCAGTGAGTAACTCGCTTTAGCAATATTCGCTAAAGTATTTATCATTTCCACAGGGTCACTGGTAATTTGACTTTCAACATCGTAGTTAAATGTGAATTGCATCGGGTTGACGCACATTACCTTCGCACCTTTAATCGATGCTTTACGTATTCTGTGATTGATCATTGGTTGATCTTTACGCACATTTGAGCCAATCAATAACACAGCATCTGCATTTTCGATGTCCGTTATTTTCATACCCAACCACGGGAATAAACCGCAAGTATCCTGGTTATTAAAGTCTACTTGACGCAGACGGTGATCAATACTGTTAACGCCAATGGCGCGCATAGCTTTCTGCAACAAATATTGCTCTTCAAGGGTTGCACGAGCCGAAGCTAGCACGCCGACATCGGAAGCATTTATAGATTTTAATTTTTCTGTAGCAGTTTCAAGAGCCAGATTCCATTCAACCTCTTTCCAGACACCATTTTGCTTAATCATTGGTGATTTTACGCGATCTTCAGCATAAACTCCCTGATAACTAAAACGATCTCTATCTGAAATCCAGCACTCATTAATTTCTTCGTTTTCAGCAGCGACCACACGCATTAGTTTTTGCTTAAAGGTGTGCAATTTAATACTAGAACCCACACAATCATGTGATGCGACAGAATTAGATTGCATCATCTCCCAGGCACGTGAATGGTAACGTGATGGCCGCGCGGTTAAAGCACCGACCGGACAAATATCAATAATATTTCCAGATAATTCAGAGTCCAGACTTTTCTCAATATAGGTACCAATTTCCATGCGATCACCACGCCCGGTGGCGCCCATCTCGCGCATTCCTGAAATTTCTTCACCGAAACGTACACAACGCGTGCATTGAATACAGCGTGTCATTTCAGTAGCAACTAGTTCGCCGATATCTTTATCTACCACTACTCGCTTCACTTCATGGTAATCAGAAGTATCACCGCCAAATGCCATTGATAAATCTTGCAATTCGCATTCACCGCCCTGATCACATATCGGACAATCTAGCGGGTGATTGATCAACAAAAACTCCATGGTATCTTTTTGCGCGGTCAACGCTTTTTCGGAACGCGTCCAGACTTTCATACCCTCACTTACTGGAGTAGCACATGCTGGTAAAGGCTTCGGCGCCTTCTCCACTTCAACCAGACACATTCGGCAATTTGCAGCAACAGAGAGCTTTTTGTGATAACAAAAACGGGGAATATGAATATCTGCATGATCAGCAACTTCTATCAACATAGAACCCGCGGAGACTTCCATCTCTTTATCATTGATTGTGATTTTCACAAGCTTGTTTTCAGCATTGCTCATTGTGAATCCACCATTGAACACCCGTTTTCAACGTAATAGACAAATTCTTCTCTAAAGTTTTGTACAAAACTCCAGACGGGCATTGCCGCGGCATCACCCAAAGCACAAATAGTTCGGCCTTCAATTTTATGCGCGACTTCATCCAAACGATCAATGTCTGCGATACTGCCCTTACCATCGACGATACGGCAAAGCATGCGGTATAACCATCCTGTACCTTCACGACATGGAGTGCACTGACCGCAAGACTCAGAAAAATAGAATCGTGAGATACGCTGCAGAACTTTTACCATATCGGTAGTTTCATCCATCACGATAACAGCGCCCGAACCCAAATATGAGCCCGCCTTTGCAATCGTGTCGTAATCCATGGTAAGGCCCATCATCACATCTGCTTTGAGCACAGGAACTGATGATCCACCCGGAATAACCGCTTTCAATTTATTACCGTTACGCACACCGCCCGCCATATCAAGCAATTCTTTAAAGGGAATACCCATAGGCACTTCAAAATTCCCTGGATTGTTCAAATGACCCGATACAGAAAACAGCTTTTCTCCACCAGAGCCTTCTACACCCATATTCTTGAACCATTCAGATCCACCTCGCAGAATAGATGGGATTGAGGCTAAACTTTCAGTGTTATTGATCGTTGTTGGGCGACCATATAGGCCAAAACTTGCAGGGAATGGAGGTTTAAAACGAGGCTGGCCCTTTTTACCTTCTAAGGACTCCAATAAAGCCGTTTCTTCTCCACAAATATAAGCACCAGCGCCCAAAGCACCGTGCAAATCAAAATCTATCCCACTTTTTTGAATATTTTGACCAAGATATCCTGCTTCATAGGCTTCTTTTACTGCTTGCTCAAAACGGATAGAAGGCTCATCCATAAATTCGCCGCGCATATAGTTATAACCAACGGTTGCACCTATGCAATAACCAGCAATTGCCATACCTTCTACTAAAGCATGTGGGTTAAAGCGCAAAATATCTCTATCTTTACAGGTTCCCGGCTCTGATTCATCAGAGTTACATACGATATATTTTTGGCCCGGCATTTTGCGGGGCATAAAGCTCCACTTCAAACCTGTTGGGAAGCCAGCACCGCCCCTCCCTCTTAAACCAGACCCTTTTACTTCTTCGATAACATCTTCAGCAGGTGTTTTTTCTTTTAATATTTTCTGCCACGACTGGTAGCCACCAGACTTCAAATAGCTTTCAAGGGTATGTGACTCGTCGCCAAATTGCCTGGTCGCAAAACAAACCTGATCGACCATTATCCAGCCTCCTGTTTATCTAAAGAAGACTTTCCTTTAACACTTTCTAAGAGAGCATCTACTTTTTCGGGAGTTAAATTTTCATGATAAACATGATTAAGTTGCATCATTGGCGCACCACAGCACGCAGCCAGACATTCTTCTTCTACTTTAAAGAAAAACTCTCCATCGGCTGTTGTTTCGCCCATTTTAATACCAAGTTTCGCTTCAATATGCTCAACAATTTTATCTGAACCATTCAGCATACAAGAGACATTGGTACAAACAGCAATGGTATTCTTGGCAGCTGCTTTTTCATCAAGTTCATACATGGAATAAAAACTGGCAACTTCGTATACAGCAATTTTAGACAAATTGAGATATTCAGCTACAGCATCCATTTTTTCAGTTGAGAGGTAATGATCTTCGTGCATCACTGCGCGTAGTGCAGCTAACAAAGCAGATTGAGACTGATCTTCAGGAAAGCGTTTTAACCAGCCGTCAATATCATCACGCTCGTGCTTTGTGAGAACAGTTTTAGCAGTAGCCATTAGCGATCTACCTCTCCAAATACAATATCCATGGTACCAATAACAGTTACCACATCGGCTAACATATGGCCTTTAGTCAACTCATCCATTGCAGACATATGGGCAAAACCCGGAGCACGGATTTTCAATCGGTAAGGTTTATTTGCACCATCGGAAACTATATAACAGCCGAATTCACCTTTAGGATGTTCGATCGCTGCATAGGCTTCACCTTCAGGCAAACAATAACCTTCTGTGGCTAATTTAAAATGATGGATTAAAGCTTCCATATCACCTTTCATTGCTTCGCGATTCGGGGGTGTAATTTTATGATCATCGTGGATAACCGGACCAGGATTAACTCTTAACCAATCAACACATTGCTTAATGATTTTATTTGACTGCCGCATCTCTTCGATACGCACCAGATAACGATCGTAGCTATCACCATTTACACCAACCGGGATATCGAAATCAACATGATCATACATGGCATAAGGTTGCTTCTTTCTTAAATCCCACTCAATTCCGGAACCGCGCAACATTGCCCCGGATAAACCGAGCTGCAATGCACGCTCTGGTGAAACAATGCCAATATCAACCAGACGCTGTTTCCAGATACGGTTATCAGTGAGCAAAGTTTCATATTCATCAACACAGCCAGGAAAACGGTTTGTGAAGTCTTCGATAAAATCCAGCACACTGCCATTACGGGTTTTATTTAAGCGTTCAATATCTGCATCATTGTACCAACGTGATTTTTCATGCAGCGGCATGCTATCCGGCAAATCACGATAGACCCCGCCTGGACGATAATAGGTTGCATGCAAGCGTGCTCCGGAGACAGCCTCATAAACATCCATTAAATCTTCACGTTCTCGAAAAGCGTACAAGAACATTGTCATCGCACCAACATCAAGTGCATGCGCGCCTATCCACAGTAAGTGGTTTAATATTCTAGTTATTTCATCAAACATTGTGCGAATATATTGTGCTCGAACGGGCGCTTCTATACGTAGCATTTTTTCCAACGCCAACACATAACCATGCTCGTTACACATCATTGAAACGTAATCGAGGCGGTCCATATAACCAATGCTTTGATTGTACGGCTTACTTTCAGCCAGTTTTTCAGTGCCCCGGTGTAACAAGCCAACGTGCGGATCCGCGCGTTGTATTACTTCGCCATCCATCTCTAAAACCAGACGCAAAACACCATGCGCTGCCGGATGTGCTGGACCAAAGTTCAGGGTAAAATTACGAATCTCAGGCATTATTTACTCTTCTCAACCTCTGTGGCTGTAGAAAATCGCTGGTCATCACGAATAATACGCGGAACCAAAATACGCGGTTCAATAGAGACAGGCTCATAGACAACGCGTTGCTGCTCTTCGTCATAACGCATTTCAACCTGACCAATAAGCGGAAAATCCTTTCTGAATGGATGCCCGGAAAAACCATAATCCGTGAGGATACGACGCAAATCCGGATGTCCATTAAACATAATTCCGAATAAGTCAAAGGCTTCACGCTCAAACCAGTTTGCAGAATTCCAAATCTCTGTGACCGAATCAACAAGCGGAAATTCATTATCCTCACAGTATGTTTTTAAGCGAATACGATGATTGTGTTGTATCGACAATAAATGAATAACCACCGCAAAACGTTTACCTTCAAACACTTTGGTTGGCTCATCTAGCTCGTTATCATCAAAGGAAAACTCACGTTTCACCCCGCGAGAAAAACCATCACCACTTGTATCCCATTCAGTCTCACCATAAGTGAGATAATCGACACCGCAAACATCCATCAATTGTTCGAAACCGCACACATCATCGTCACGCAAGAAGGTTGAAACTTCAAGCAGGTTTTCAGGTAAAACTTCAATGGTTAATTCATTTAAAGCAATCTTGCTTTTTGCAATCCTGGTGGTTAATGCCTCAGCTAAATGAGCATTTAATGTTTGCAGCGCTTCACTCATTAGACTTCAGCCTGCCTTGCAATAGTATTGGTGTTTTTAATTTTATTTTGCAGCTGAATGATACCGTAAAGCAACGCTTCTGCTGTTGGTGGGCAACCGGGAACATAAACATCAACCGGTACTATTCGATCACAACCTCTTACCACTGCGTATGAATAATGATAATAACCACCACCATTGGCGCATGATCCCATCGAAATCACCCAACGTGGTTCAGCCATTTGATCGTAAACTTTGCGCAGCGCGGGGGCCATTTTATTAGTCAGTGTACCGGCTACTATCATCACATCAGATTGACGTGGGCTAGGACGGAATAAAATCCCGAAGCGATCCATGTCATAACGGGAAGCTCCTGCCTGCATCATTTCAACCGCACAGCAAGCCAAACCAAATGTCATTGGCCACATCGACCCTGTTCTTGCCCAGTTAATTAATTTATCAGCGCTGGTGGTTACAAAACCTTCACTTAGCTTGCCCTCTATTCCCATTCCAAGGCTCCTTTTTTCCATTCGTAAATGAAACCAATAATCAGAATAGCAAGAAAAATACCCATGGAGATCAAACCAAACAATCCAATTTTATCGAGCACAATCGCCCAGGGAAACAGAAAGGCGATCTCGAGATCAAAGATAATAAAAAGGATAGCGACCAGATAATAACGCACATCGAATTTCATGCGGGCATCACCAAAGGCTTCGAAGCCACATTCAAATGGGGAGTTTTTAGCTTCGTCGGGGCGACGAGGAGACAGCAAGGCACCCAGTATTAGCATAAAGATCGCCATTGCAAATCCGACACTCAGAAATACAAGAACTGGCAAATACTCAGCTAGCATAAACTCTCCTAATAGCGCTTAAAGTTACAACTTTATAACATTCGAAAATCTAAAGTGCGTTGGTTTCTCTTGTTAGAGTGGGGAATATACACTCATTTTTATGATGATCACAACAAACCTGATGATTATTTTTAACTATTTTAAACCTCTAATTATCATTAATTAATTTGATTATTATATAAAAGCAAGATTTATGATCCTCATACAAGGAAATTTAATAAATACTTATCAATTTTTGTCTTAAAATTATTTGATCATAAAATAATAAATAAATGAAAAAAGTGACTTGCCGAGATTCTATGGTGAATATTTTGTTGATATTTACCATACAAGGTGTAATCGAGACAAAAGCTTTAGCTGACCCTATTTAAAAATATATTTAAAGACATCCCCCACCTTGTTAGGCACTTTTTCATTAAGCGGAGCATCGCGTGACAAAGCTTTGTTGTTTAATGTTTGCCCGAAGAGCAAGGCGTTGACGCATAAAAAGCACCTAAAAGGTGGGGGGGGGGCTTTTTCAACTAAAACTGCCCAATACAACATTGCTGAACACCAAGACACAATAAATCCCGTTATAATGCGGGCTTATGGATTTCCTAGGAAACCCTAGTATGTTTATTTAGTGCTGTTATACGAATCGTTGCCGCATCGTCTGTAAATCTAGCACTTCGCCTACAAAGCCCTCAGCTATTGAGCCCTCTTCAATCTGTGCAAATTGGTATAAATTCATACCCATCTCCCGAGTGAAAGGAGCTTCCCATTGCGGGGGTGGATGTAGCCATTCGCCATTCTCATCAAGCATATGAGAACGGTCGGTTGATAGATGATCGAGGTAGTCTTGCGGGCTCAGAATCCGAAAAAATGGGTTTAACTCTTCGGGAATGATGTATCCGCTAGAAAAAGAGTCTTGAAAATATGTTGCTGCTCTAACAGGAAAGCCCAAAGTGGTATCCAGATCCCAGACTAGCCAGCCCTGTTCCTCGTCTTCGGCAAGCAGAAAAACATGATAGTCAAAGACTACTAGTTGATCCTCTGACTCTGAAGTTTGTTGATGCCATATAGCACAACTTTTTTGAGGGTTGGAGACAAAGACAACAAAGGCTGACTTACCAAGAAACTCTGGCTCTTGGCAAAGCTTCCAGATATTTTCTTCACAATAGAAAGCGCAATAATTAAATTTCTCCCTCAAGTCCACTTTGTTATTATCCTCTGAACGAATTGTACTATCCCCTTGATAACAAAGTTAGACTTACTTTAATTAGACAGTTTTTTTGATTACTAAGCTCAATTAATAGATTGAAATATTCATAAGGTTTTAGTGTGCAGGAGTAAGTAGCCGTTAGCTATTGTTTATTTATTCATCTCTATTTTTATAGATTTTAATCAACAAAATCAATTAGCTTTGAAAATCCTAAAGTGAATGTGCCATAATTGACTTGACTATAATAATTTTTTATCGCATCATAAATAATTGTATTTGTCAATAAGTGATAAGTTATTTTTCGTAAGAGGCGTGCTTTCTTGACCGCTAACAAATGGGAAGTTCTGAATTAAAAGAAGAGTCACCTCAATCTTATATCGAGACCGAGTCAGTTTCGTCTACCCGTGCCCTATATCCAACTGATGTTCAACTTTCTCAATTAATCCGTGAGCATTATACTAGAGAGGAAGAACTGCACCAACAATCAATAAATGTTGCTCCCAAAAAGAAATCCTTAGAAGCGAAGGATAATATATATTCAACTAACTACGACACCTTTACAGGTTTGATTAACCCTCGTTATATGACTGTTCTACTTGAAAAATCTCTTCAAATAGCAAAAGAGAGAGAAAAGGTTCTGGCTATTTTATATCTTGAATTAAATGGCTTAAAAGATGTAAAAAATATCTATGGTCATGCCATTGCTGATGAGATTTTAATTATTGCCGCAAAACGCTTAAAGCTGGCTGTTCGTAAAAGAGATCATTTGTCGCACCTGTACGGGAATACGTATCTTGTTAGTTTAATGATGAAAAAAAAGGGTCTTGAAAGAGTAGAAAATATTTCAGAAAATATCACAGAAGTGATTTCTAAACCCATGAATATTAAAGGATTTGGAATTGTAGTTAGCATGGATATATGTGTTGTAGCTTATCCAATACATGGTGATAAGATAAGTGTGCTTTTAGACATTGCAAAGATGAAAATGTATAAAATGAACAAGAATGCTTCATAGTCGCGTGGGTATGAAATTGCATATTCACTCCCATAATGTTTTTGCTTCCTTTCCAGCCAAAATGATTACGCTTATGCCAGTAACTCATCATCCCATGGTACTCCGCTACCGGACTGACACCCATTCAAAGGCGGATTGAAAATTTCGGAGGAATGCAACCAAGCTCCGTGAACAAATCATCGCCCAAAAAGAAAGCGGGCAATCCCTCCATCAAAGCCAAAAAGTGTATCAAGGAGACACCCAAGTGTTTAAAAAGTGGGCAGGCGATGAGTATAAATTGGCGAGGCGCATCGAAGTCTGAATCCAAACGAGCGCCTGCTTGTAACCAATACAGTGTAGTTAATTACCCCTCTTACAAAAATAAAGCCAGCGCATCTCAAATTTTAACTGAGCTTAAGCCAAGAACCGTTACGGGAAGTACAATAATTGCGCTTAGCACCACTGATCGAAGTTGAGAGGCAGAATAGAACAATTTTAGCTTTGCGTTTGCGTACTGCCAGATCAGTTAGCTCCATACTTGGGTAAAAACTCTAGAGATAATTATTTTACCCTTCTTTTCTACCCCACTTTGATGTGGATGTAAAGAGATGCTAGCGGACACCCAGATACAAAAAAGCCCGCTAGAATACGGGCTAATTAGATTACCTAGGACTTTATAGGATTATTATTTGGTGCCGATGGCCGGAGTCGAACCGGCACAGCTTGCGCTACACGCCCCTCAAGCGTGCGTGTCTACCAATTTCACCACATCGGCTTTATTTAAACTACTTTGGAATATCTGAAGGAGCTGATTTCTCATCAACAGGAGCTGCTGAACCTGAACCACCGGGAACATCAACCGGGGCGACAGGAACCGGGGTTTCAACTGAAGCACCAGCAGGAGAGGTTTCTGTTATTGCGGCAGGAATAATAGATGTATGAACTGCGCCATCCGGATGAGCAACCAACCATGCCAGCATTAGAGAATTTGCAAAAAAGACTACCGCCAACGCTGTCGTTAGCTTGGTTAGAAAGTTACCCGAACCTCTAGAACCAAACACAGTACCTGAAGCTCCACCACCAAAGGCTGCACCAGCATCTGCACCTTTACCATGCTGGATTAATACTAGGCCAATGATACCTAAAGCAACAAGAATCTGTATAATTAATAATACGTTATATAACATGAAAAACCTTTTACCTTTAAAACGATCAGCCTGCTCGACAAATCGCCAAGAAATCTTCTGCTTTTAATGAAGCACCGCCAATCAAACCACCGTCAATATCAGCCATTGCAAACAACTCATCCGCATTGCCACCATTAACGCTACCACCATATAAAATCTGCACTTTTTTAGCAACATCAGCGTTTAAGGCAGCTATTTTACTACGAATAAACGCATGTACGTCTTGAGCCTGTTGTGGTGAAGCAGTCATACCCGTGCCGATTGCCCAGACTGGCTCATAAGCGATGACACCATCAGCAAGGGATTCTATGCCCTCTAAATCGATTACTGCATCTAACTGACGTGATACAACTTCTTCGGTAATACCCTGCTCTCTTTCTTCGAGCAATTCACCTACACATAAAATTGGCTTCAGACCATGCTTACGCGCCGCTGCAAATTTATTCGCAGTATCCGCATCTTTTTCTGCAAACAAGGTGCGGCGCTCAGAATGGCCAACAATGGAATATTCGCACGCAAAATCATTTAGCATAGAGCCTGATATCTCACCGGTATATGCACCAGAATCAAACTCAGAAATACTTTCTGAACCATAAGCAATATTCGTCCCCGTTAAGATTTCTTGAACCAGAGGGATATAAATATAAGGAGCACATACAGCAACTTCCGCTTTGGCTTCGGACATACCTGCCAGTATTCCTCTTAACAATTCTTTGATGCTTTCTTTAGAACCGTTGAGCTTCCAATTGCCCGCTACCAGTGTTTTTCGCATTTGCTTTACCTGCTATCTTTTTTGAATCGCGGAAGGTTAACCCTAGCCCACTCATAAATCAAATGATTTGTCTCTTAACTAGCGACTTTCTGCACCACATCAGCAATTGCCTGAGCGTGTTGCAGAGTATCTTTTTCATCTTCAGCTTCTACCATTACTCGAATTAGTGGCTCGGTCCCAGATGCTCTGAGTAACACACGACCACTATTACCCATTTGTAACTCAGCGCTTTTAACTACATCCTGCAATGCTTTATTCTTGGTAAGGTCAATTTTTTTCTTAATACGAACATTGATTAATGTTTGCGGATATTTTGTCATGATTTGTTTTAAATCATGCAGAGACTTACCGCTGGCAATTACCGCATACAATACTTGCAATGCAGCGATAGTACCGTCACCCGTAGCAATGCGATCACGCACAATGATATGTCCTGAAGATTCCCCACCGAGAATACTGCCAGATTTTCTCATCATCTCCAACACATAGCGGTCACCCACATCCGCACGATGAAAATTCAAACCTATTGAAGAGATAGATTTCTCAAGACCTAGATTACTCATTAGTGTACCCACAACATCAGTATTAAGGCCTTCCTCTTTCAATCTATGCGTAGCAATAATAGCTAAAATCTCATCACCATCAACAATCTCGCCTTTATGATCAACCATCATCAAGCGATCACCATCACCATCGAGCGCAACCCCCAGGTCGGCACGAAACTCTTTTACACTTTTCTGCAGTAGCGCTAATGAAGTTGCACCACATCCTTCATTAATATTAAAACCATCTGGCTTTACAGCAATTTTAACTACGTCTGCACCAAGCTCTAAAAAAACATGGGGACTTACATGGTATGTAGCTCCATTCGCACAGTCGACTACGATACGCAACCCATCAAGGGTAATTTCAGAAGGTATAGCCCGTTTACAAAACTCAATATAACGACCTGCCGCATCATCTACTCGCTCGACTTTTCCGAGCTTGTCTGAGCTAACCGTTTTAATATCTCGATCTAGGTAATCTTCGATTTGATGTTCTATTTCGTCCGATAACTTAGTCCCTTCGCTTGAAAAAAATTTAACACCATTATCTTGATAGGGGTTATGCGAAGCACTTATCACCACTCCTGCTGATGCTCTAAAAGTTGTGGTTAAATAAGAAACAGCGGGTGTCGGCATGGGGCCTAATAAACGGATATTCACGCCCGCCGCTACCAGCCCCGCCTCAAGTGCAGACTCCAGCATATAACCTGATATACGCGTATCTTTGCCAATCACGACTAATGGTGTGCTTTTAGCAGCAAGCACTTTACCCGCAGCCCAACCGAGTTTAAGCACGAAATCAGGAGTCATCGGGGCTTCCCCTATTTCTCCACGGATTCCATCGGTACCAAAATATTTTCTGCTCATTTTTTTATAGTTCATTCCATTTTATGATTAATTACTACTTACAATTATAACATTCTTCCATCTCGCTTAGATCAAAAAGCGATGAAACAACAGCAACAATTATTAAAATAATTATTGCCTATCTACTATTAAAATCCAAAAACAGCCCAGCCGAAGCTTAGCCGAGACAATGTTGAAGCCTAGCGACGTCTAGTCGAAGAGTGAATTTTTGTAAAAAACCTCATAAAAGACGGGGGGGTGTTTCTTTTTAATCATACGTACAACTAAACAATAATCGTAAAAAAGGACGCCTAAAGCGTCCTTTTTTATTGACAGTTAATGCTAGTTATAGCGATTCTGCTGGATCGCCAATAACATCTTTTTTCGATTTTTTACTTTTCTTTACTGGTTCTGGCTCAACTGCGCTACCACCATCATCACCATCTATAGGAGAATCATCATCACTCCAACCTTCAGGTGGAGGTGGTACATCACCTTTCATTATCGCAGCGATCTGTAGCTGATCAATCGTTTCATACTTGATAAGTGCTTTAGCCATCGCATCCAACTTATCAATATTCTCTTTCAGAATAGTTTCAGCACGATCGTAGTTGGTGTCAATTATATGACGAATTTCATCATCGATTTCATGTGCGGTATCATCAGAAACATGTTTAGTCTGAGTCACTGAACGACCAAGGAAAACCTCACCTTCATCTTCACTATAAGACAATGGGCCTAACTTTTCTGACAGGCCCCACTTGGTTACCATATTGCGAGCAATACTAGTGGCGCGTTCGATATCATTAGAAGCTCCGGTGGTTACACCCTCTTTACCAAGGATCATTTCTTCTGCAATACGTCCACCAAACAAGGTTGAAATCTGACTTTCAAGGTTTTGCTTGCTGGCGCTGTATTTATCTTCTTCAGGTAAAAACATTGTGACACCCAAAGCGCGTCCACGCGGGATAATTGTGACCTTATAAACCGGATCATGCTCAGGCACTATCAAACCTACTATCGCGTGCCCTGCTTCATGGTAAGCCGTATTGGATTTTTCTTTCTCGTTCATCACCATGGATTTACGTTCAGCACCCATCATGATTTTATCTTTGGCCTTATCGAATTCTTCCATATTGACAACACGCTTATCACCTCTTGCAGCAAATAAAGCAGCCTCATTCACAAGGTTAGCCAAGTCAGCACCAGAGAATCCAGGTGTGCCACGAGCCAATATTGCCGGCTTCACGTCATCACCTAAAGGCACTTTGCGCATATGTACTTTGAGGATTTGTTCACGGCCTCGAACATCAGGTAAGGGAACGACAACCTGGCGGTCAAAACGTCCAGGACGCAATAATGCAGGATCTAGTACATCAGGGCGGTTAGTTGCTGCAACCACGATGACACCCTCGGTGCCTTCAAAGCCATCCATTTCAACCAGTAACTGGTTTAAGGTCTGTTCACGCTCATCATTACCACCACCTAATCCAGCGCCACGTTGGCGACCAACAGCGTCGATCTCATCAATAAAGATAATACAAGGTGCGTGTTTTTTAGCCTGATCGAACATGTCGCGGACACGGGAAGCACCCACACCGACGAACATCTCGACAAAATCGGAACCAGAAATACTGAAGAAAGGCACCTTGGCCTCACCTGCTATTGCTTTTGCAAGTAAGGTCTTACCGGTACCAGGAGAACCGGCGAGTAAAACACCACGCGGAATTTTTCCGCCCAGTTTCTGGAATTTACTCGGATCACGCAGGAATTCAACTATCTCAAAAACTTCTTCTTTAGCTTCTTCACAACCAGCCACATCATTAAAAGTGACCTTAACCTGATCCTCACTCATCATCCGCGCCTTACTTTTACCAAAGGACATAGGACCACCTTTGCCGCCACCACCCTGCATCTGGCGCATAATATAAATCCACAGACCAATAATCAGCAAGAATGGAATAGTATTAACTAATATATCAACAAGAACAGAACGACCTTCAGGTTCCTTCACGTTGATTTTTACGTCATTAACGATTAACTCGTCAACTAGCTTAGGGTCATTGTAAGGTGCATAAGTCTGGAACTTTTCACCTGAAGTACTTCGACCAGTGATCGTTTGACCGCTGATTTCTACTTCTTGAACGCCTTTATTTTCAACGCGTTTTATGAAGTCAGAATAAGACACACCCGTTGATTGAGTGGTAGGTACATTGAACTTACTAAAGACAGCTACTAACACCAACGCTATCACTACCCACATCACTATATTTTTATTTAAATCGTTCAAAAAATTATCCTCTACTTAAATTTTGCTTTAAAACAAATTACATTACTTTTTGATATTACACTAATACTCAGGTTTTTATTAGCGATAAAAGCCCTGCGCTACCACGTACACTTCACGGCTTCGGGGCCGTGATGCTTTAGGTTTGCGTACTTTTACTTTTCTAAAATGGCTGCGAACTTCTTTTAGAAACGCATCCGAACCATCGCCCTGAAAAACTTTTGCCACAAATACCCCACTTGGCTTTAGTATCTTACACGCCATATCTAATGAAAGTTCGCACAAATAAATGGATCGGGGCTGATCTGTCGCTTCTACTCCTGTCATATTTGGGGCCATATCTGAAATAACAACGTCTGCCTTGAAATTAGTTGAATCTTTGCTTAATACGTCCAGGATTTCATTCAAGACGCTTTCTTCCGTGAAATCACCTTGAATAAACTCAACAAACGGCAATGGATCTATTGGCAAAATGTCACTTGCAACAACCCGACCGTTTTGACCCACTAGTTCAACAACATACTGGCTCCAGCCACCTGGCGCCGCGCCCAAGTCTACTACCTGCATATTGGGCCGAATCAAATTGTATTTTTGCTGAATTTCTTCAAGTTTATAAATCGCACGTGAACGATAGCCATCTTTTTGCGAACGCTTTACATATTCATCATCAAAATGTTCTTTTAACCATTGTCCACTGGTTTTACTTCTAGCCATTATTAACGGTACTCTTTACAATCGCCACATGGATAAAACACACATAAAACAGCTTAAAGCATTAGCTCACAAACTCAAGCCTATTGTTACAGTCGGTCAACACGGCATGAAAGACAGTATTAATGAAGAGCTGGAAATTGCGCTTGATTTTCATCAATTGGTCAAACTTAAAGTTAATTTAGGCGACCGTGATGCCAGAGATGAATTGATAGCCGAACTTAGTCGCAAGCATAAGGCTGAACTGGTACAACGCATTGGCAATATTGCCGTGCTTTACCGTAAAAACCCTGACAAAGATAATCTACTTAAAAAATACTAGTGTTTTTCTAGCTAATAAATTAAAGCTTACTATGTTCACGATCACAAAATGGCGCATTTTTAGTGTGCTTACAACCACATAAGCCGTACTTCTTTTTCTCGCTAACCTCAACTTTTACTGGCTCGAAGCTAGTATTTTTGTGTGAGCCATCACAAAATGGCTGGTTTTCTGAACGCCCACAAGAACACCAGTAATACGTTTTTCCAGGATCCAACTCGATCACATAGGGTCCTTTTTTTGCTACGACTGGGTTTGATCTATGTGGCATTGAATATCTCCAAAAATTAAGTGGTTAGTACTACTATACAAAAATGACCTCACCGCGTAAAACACGAACTGCTGCCTAATAACATCCTGAATAGGACAATGATTTAATAAACTGACTTTTAATCAGTAGGTCCCGAGTTCGACTCTTGGTTGCGGCACCATATAAAACAAGGGCTTACATGATGTTTAATCTGTAGGCCTTTTTTATATCCGACTTTTGGTAAAATTTGGTCACCTTTTGTCTTTGCTCAACCTCTCAGAAATACCCTCTTTTATACTCGCATTTTATAATGTCATATATATTTCTTGAAGTTTAATTATTTCTTATTAATGTAAATATCATAAAAATAAAAAATAATAGAACCGCACCAAATATATAATATCTCCCACTACTAAGTATACTGAGTACCTCTGATAATTTATCATTTCTTAGACTAGCATCAGCATACTGAAGTGCAGTACTGTTTTGTTGAACAGCTGATGAGACAACCTTTTTATCTTTCTTTAAATTAACATCCGCATACTGAAGAGCTGCACCGTTTTGTTTAACAGCTGCCAAGACAACCTCTTTATCTTTCTTTAAGTTAACATCTGCATACTGAAGAGCCGCGCCATTTTGTTTAACAGCGACCAAGACTACTTCTTTATCTTTCTTTAAATTATCATCTGCATAAAAAAGTGCAGAACCATTTTCTTTAACTGCCTGTAAAACTATTTCTTTATCCTTCTTTAGATCATTTTCAGCATATGAAAGAACTAGGCCATTTCCTTTAATAGCCACCAAGACAATTTCTTTATCTTTCTTTAGACTTTCATCAGCTTCGTAAAAAGCAATACCATTATTTATTACAGCAGCCAAAACGACTTCTCTGTCACTTTTGAATCTAGCATCGGCGTCTTCAAGAGCCATACCATTACTTTTTACAGCCTCTAAGACAACTTCCCTGTCATTTTTCAAGCTAGTATCAACATACTTTAGAGCATTTCCATTTTGTTTAACTACCATCAAAACAAAATCTTTATCTTTTTTTAAACTAGCATCAGCATATTCAAAAGCATTTCCCATCTCTTTAACTGCAGCCAAAACAACTTCTTTGTCTTTTCTTAGATCTGTTGAAGCCACTTTTAATGGTGTCTTAATAGTATTTTAAGAACCAACATTCATAATCTCATTTATAAGAACACTCTTATCTTCTATAACTTCAGCGATTGCAAAGGCTTGCACACAAAATAGCATCCAAACAATCAGGCTTAATTTCATATTATTTTTTTCATCCTTTTAACAATATTAAACTACTTGCATCTTCAAAATTCTAATACTGTAAATCTCGCTACATTTTATGAATACATTAGTACATATATAATCGACATTACATGACCTGAAAAAGATGTTTCCCATGGTCAACCTGACTACAGACATTACAAAGGGTTAGTTTGATATCATTGTTCAGTTCGTTTTGTCTTTGTTTCTCTTTTGGATAATGAAAAAGAATCCCACAAGATCGACATGCATTGCTTATAAGTGGTATCGAGCTTTTTTTCTGGATACTCCATAGCTCTACCCTGACAGCATCCTGATCACAAATATCTGTGCAAATATGACAAGCTGTGCAGGCAGTAGCATTGATCAGGTATGTCTCATGATCTTCACCCTGATATAATTCGAAAACATCATGAGGACACGCCCTGATGCAGGCATCACAACCATTGCATCGTTCTGCATTAATATGGGGAGCCGCAGGATAAATTGATGCTTTGTTGTATGACTCGACAGGAATAATCTTGCCGGGTGGCGTAAACGATTCGCTATTATCAAAAACAGAGTGATACAACACTCTATCAACCGTCTGAGTAATCGCACTACGAAAGAAAGCTCGTCGGCTCATCTGAGGTCCGGGTACCGATTTTTCCGGTGTTTTCCAGAGTTGTTGCCAGTAATTCGCCGATAATTCCTTGTAATGCATTGCATGTAAATTGCGATGCCCAAGCATTTTATTTATGTTTTCAAGCCGTTGGGATAATCGCTCAGTTCCTCCACGTGAACATTGGCTGCAGTCACCAGTAGTCACATAAACATGGTGCAGCCCATCACGATATAACAATAATAATTCGGTATCACTAATCGCATGGACGCACTTGCAGTTTGATACTTCCAAACCGGTATTTTCACACCCCAAAAGCAGTACTTTTTTGTGGTTTTCTTCGCGTATGGTGCAATTGCGGGTTTGTGTGATAGCTCCTTCTGTACACGCAGGCACACACAAGCCACAGCCATCACATACTGAAGTATTGAGCCCCAGAGATTCATCATCCAAAATCCAGGCATCGACAGGGCACGCTGTCACACAGGCTTTACAAGTAGCGGTTTCAATCTGTGCATGCACACAGCGATCACCATTAATCTCTGGAATTCGAAACTCAGTAATTAGTTTATCAATGTTAGGATGCACGCCAAGCCCTTAAGTTGCCAGACGCATTAAGAATGATTCTTTGGCAAATGGCATGAGTTCGATATCACAAACTCGTTCATATTCTTCAAGCGTGTCACCCTGATAGACTGTAATAGGTAAAACAACAGGATTCGCCCAGCCGATATCAAGAAAATCAGCGAGCCATTGTTGGCGTTCGGCCTCTGTTTTTGTTGCTAGCAGAGGTTCCATATTATGGATCAGCACTCCCGATTTGCTCGATTCTTCGTACAAGAAAGCCGTGGCTTCTTGCAATTCGATATTACCCGCTTCCCAGCCCAGAGACTGCATTTTTTCCTGTCTGAAATCGTAAAATCTTAAATCAAGATGATTTGCAAGCAGGCGGGCCATATCAGGACGGTAACTTGGAAATAATACCTGAAAACCACCCTTACTCTGATGTTCCTCTAAAACTTCTTTTACCAGGTCTAACCACACACTGTCTTCAGACATACCTTTACCTCCTGAATCTGATTCGATCAGAAAAACTCTCGGCTCTACGCTCTTGTTTCTTCTCTACATCCTGGTTTCGTGTCTGGAAATGAATAAAAGACACCCCCCCACTTTTATGAGGTTTTCTATTTATAAATGAAGTAAACCTCACTCTCCGAGTAATCGTCGCTGCGCTCCAATATTGTATCGGCTGCGCCTCGGCTAAGTGCTTTTTGAGCTACCAGGATTCTGCAACACCTGGCATAAACTTGATTGGTTCTTCTTGCACGGAGTTCGCCGCTTTCTTTTTTAATACTTCTATTTCTTCTTCCGTGGGTCTCGCTATGCCAGTAATTTCAACCAGATCATCGCGAAACTGCTCCATGTAGGCGCTTGTCAGAACAACTGCACTGGCATAAAAATCAGTTCGACAACGCTGCGACACTAAGCGGCTAAAATCAGACAGCCATAACAATAAGTGCTCATCCATAAACTTAGTGGCATCTTCAAGTCGCTTCTGCAAAGGTATAGATTCTGAGAAATTAGATTCAGGGTCTAACAGTGAAGCGATGAATTGCATCTGTAAAACAAGATGGTCTTCTGAACGTATACGCCAGTTTGTAGTTACCATACCATAACGTTTGTAGCATTCCCTTATTTGGAACATCGGTTCTTGTTGTATCAAATGGTCTTCATCTAGCCACACCGATTCATAAGGTGAAGCATGCAAACTGTGATTCAAATATATATCAGCATAATCTACAGCTAGACCGTCTAACGTTGCTGGATCAATAGTCTCTGGCAATTCTTGCAAGGCTTTCTCAAAAAATTGTTGGGACTGAGGTAGGTTTACCTTATATTTAGTTACTTTTGAAGAAACTCTTAAACCAAGGTTATTGGGGAAATTTACTTCACGCAATGCATTGACGAGATCCTCGCCAACTTCACAATCATGCAATATAGCGATCTGGTACAAATCCTGAGATACTGCTTCTGCCCATTCTTGCTGGTTCTTGTCATTTAGTGTTGCTATAGATGACTCATCAACTTTCATCATCGACAGCTCCTTTGCTATGTGCAACAAAAACAATGGAAGGATTAGTTAATTCAGGATTAGCAAAATTCTTGACCTGTTTGACAACCTTGTCATTTACACCCACGGCCTTAGTCGCATACTTACCCGCACGTAATTGATCAATCGGCCCGATATCCAGCACCCGCATCATACAAGCCATTACACAATAAGGCTTGCGACCCGCATCTATTTCATCAACACACATATTGCATTTTTTAACAACATGCTCCACAGGGTCATATTGGGGTGCACCATAGGGACAAGTTGCCTCACAGCGTCTGCAGCCGATACACAATGTCGAATCAATATCGACTATGCCATCTTTCTTACGCTTGAAAATAGCACCCGTCGGACACGCAGGTAAACAGGCAGGCTCCGCACAATGATTACAAGAGACATTGACCTTGTAGGCATAAACATCAGGATACGTGCCCCCCTCAATATATTGTACTCGTCTAAAGCGTGGTCCTGGTGGCAAGCCATTTTTATCTTTGCAGGCAATTTCACAGGCTCGACAACCGATACAATCAACATTGTTATGCACAAACCCTAATTGCACATCAGGTACAACGGGTGTGTAAACTTCTTTTTTCTTTCTTTTAACCGCCTCTTTGATTACCGGATCTTTGATTGCATCTTTAACAACTGCTTTCTGTTCTGTGGTCAGATTTGTAGCCATGGTTATTCTCCTTACAGATCACGTCTGAACACGTGAGCCCGCGAAGTGGCTAATACGTCCCAGCCAGGTCGATGTTCAAGGTCAGATTTAGAAATATTTGCTAGTACAGTGTTATAAGCAAAAGCGCCTGCTGGACTAGGTTGGTCAGCAGTCAACATGTCTGGATTTCCCGAACGGTCGACTTGATTTTCATCCAGATCAACCCAGGAACCTTCATAAATAACCAGGACCCCAGGCATGCAACGCTCAGAGACATAAGCAGGAACTACAACCATTCCACGGTCATTCCAGACCTGAACGATATCTCCCGTCTTTATCTTCAGTTTTTTCGCATCACTTGCATTGATCGTGACCTCCTGTTCATAGGTTTCACGCAACCAGGTACAGTTATTATAAATGGAGTGAGTACGCCATCTAGGGTGTGGAGATATAAGGTGAAATGGATGCTTTTTAACTTTTTCCTTATCACCAAGGTATTCAAATGGTTCAATCCATTTTGGAATAGAAGGAATGTGATAACCGTATTTGGTTCTGGTCCAATCACTGATGCCGGCAAGTTCGCCATTTAGAATTTCTATTTTTCCAGAAGGTGTTTCGAAGCGCTTGCCATGCTTAATTTGATCTTCAAAGGCCACATGTGGTTTATCAAATTTAAATTTATACACTCCATGCTTCTTAAATTCATCCCATGTCATTTTTACATTCTGATGACCCATGACCTTATTCACCCACCATTCTTTAAGATATGCTTCATCAACTGCATCAGGATTATGGAAATAATCATTGCCTGCTTTTGGGTTAAAGGTGTTCGCTACGCGTGGCCCCCCTATTCTTCTCAGCAACTCAGTAAACACTTGAAGATCAGTTTTACTCTCACCCATAGGTTCAATCACCTTGGGACGATGGATATAGTAATGTCCTTTATACCAAGGCAATGCGGCATCATGTCGTTCAAAGTGTGTCGCGATGGGGAATACAATATCCGCATAAAGCGCTGATGGAGTAATGGTAGAGTCCATGCACACCACCAGATCCAGTTTCTGGATAGCAGCAATCTCTTTATTAATATTGGTTAGTTGATTAAACCAGTCCGAGCCTTGCCAGAAAATTGCACGGATATTTGGCACTACACCATCCAGTTCATCTCCACGAGGCCATAGACCTGCTTCTTCGCGTTTCACATTCGGGTAATTCAATACAATATGCGCCCAGCGATCGGACTTGATGGATGCCCACCATTTATTTGCATATTGATCATATGGATAAGCAACGCCTTCTGCATGCCAGGATTTACCAACACCTTCAGCACACCCCCCTAGTATTCCGATGTTTCCGGTCATGGATTGTAATGCTGCTCCCATACGACTGTACTGTTCACCGTATGCATTTCGACCAGGCGACCAGGATGCTTTTAATGCTGCAGGTTTGGTCGTGGCATACATATCTGCCAGCTTGATAATATCCTCTGCCGATACCCCACAAATTTCAGCAGCCCATTGTGGTGTTTTCGGGGTATTGTCGTATTTACCCAGAATATAGTCTTTGAAATTTTCCTGCCCATTGGGGGTGTCTTTTGACCAGCCCGGCATGGTTCCGGCATCCATACCCTGGGTAAATTTATTGATGAAATCCTGATCTTGCAGATTATTCGAAAAAATATAATGCGCCATTCCGGCCATCATCGCTGCATCGGTATTCGGCTTGATGGGTATCCACCAGGCATCATATGCCGCCGCCGAGTCTGTATACTGCGGGTCAATCACAACAAACTTACAACCACGTTGTTTGGCCATCCGCATATAATAAAAGGTATTTCCACCGTGGAAGGTATAGGCCGGATTCCAGCCCCACATAATGATTAGTTTACAATGCGCATAGGCATCATCTTCATTGCCGTCTTCGATAGTACCAAAGGTCCATCTGGAACTGGTTGTCGTACCTTGATAGGAAGGAACAGACCATGAATTAGTGCGGCAACCAAACACACCTAAAAAGCGTCCCAACAAACCTTCAATCTGATCTGATTTATGTAGCACACCGTAAGATGCACCAGCATAGCTCTGATCTAATATCGCCTGTGGACCATACTGACGTTTTATATCAATCATTTTCCTGGCAGTAAAATTTAGTGCTTCATCCCAGCTAACACGTTTAAATTTACCTTCCCCTCGCTTACCGACACGCATCATGGGATAGAGTAAACGCTCTGCTGAATACAGACGTTGACGATAAGAACGTCCACGCAAACAGGCACGCAGCTGTAGCTCGTCCTCTTCATCCTTATCAAAATGTCCATCCTTTTGATAACTGCCATTGTCAGTAGACAAGCGCACTATGACATCACCTTTCTTATGCGCCACAAGCATGTGCCGGGAGCCACAATTGTGAGCACATGAAGTAACAACTGTTTCCAGTTCGTCATCTTTAGGATAAGGCTCATAGGCAAAGGCTTCTGCTTTTTGAGGCGTTGTCGTTAACAGCCCGCCAGCCCCTAAAGCAACAGCACCGCTTGCTGTGGTCTTTAAAAATGAACGACGTGACTCATTTAAATCAGGATATTTTTTAATCGTAATATCAGGGTGATTTTTGGTCATGATTAAATCCTTATGTTTTATGCAACCAGCTTATTTTGTAAGATAACGGGCTTGTGATTCGGTCGGGCGATCTTTTGCCCACTCAGGAATCTCTTTCGCCATTGTTGGCCAACTGTGACGCGGGTAGGGATAACTGATTCGATACCATGACCTACCCCCGTGACAGCCATAACAGGCATCACCATTGGTAGCACCTTCTTTTTCAATGGCCGCAGCATTCAGGAAATTAACCTGATGCCGGTTGGTACGAAATACGGCATGGCAACCCATACAATTATCACCAAATATCTTTCCTGATTCTGACCAGGGGCCTGTCAAACCTGTCATTTGTTTCCATGGGAACTTGCCATGACACATCAGGCAGGTATCGGGATTGACCATCTTGCGTTGCACTTCACTGATAGGTCCATCAGCGGATGAACCTGCTGTTTCTTCTCGAGGATCATTGCCTTGGTGACAGGTATTACATTTCAGACTCATGACTTTTTGTGCAAATTGACCCACTAAATGCCTTCGATGAAACGTATCTTGTTCACCTTCATATGTATTTAAGGTTTGATACCAGGCCAGCACTTCTGATTTTTTTACTCCGGCTGGTGAAACATCTAACGGCTTTCTCTCTATAATTTCTTTATGACAAGCAAGACATTGCTCATTGCTAGCCGAGTCTATCGCGGGTTTGAAATGTATCGGATCCCACTTGGCTCGATGGTAGTTTTTTTGTGCCATAGCCTTATCTTTTGTCTCTGCATAGCCTATAAATACGGTCATACACACGACTAAAGTGGTTAACATAAAAAAGTTTAGCTTCTTCATGTTTATTATTCCTTTCATGTTAAAGAGGAAATTTCTGTGTGGTTGAGAAAGTTCCTTTGAATTATTGATTGAGAGCAGTGGAGATCACCACTGCCCTCATTCTTTGCTTTTTAATAAATCAATGCGGATTCTTTTGATTCATAAAAGCGCTTGTAATCATTTATCAGATGATTCTTTTTTCGGAGGTGTCCATCCACTCATACCAGACATTCCACCCATACCTGACATGCCATTCATTCCTGACATACCACCCATGCCGCTCATGCCTGACATACCGCCCATTCCGGACATTCCACTCATACCACTTGGCTGCCACACCCAGTTACCCTGGGGTTGGCCAGACATTCCGCTCATGCCACCCATTCCGGACATTCCGCTCATACCGCCCATTCCGGACATTCCACCCATACCTGACATGCCATTCATTCCTGACATACCACTCATGCCGCTTTGAGGGTAAAAGAGGATCTCGCCATTAGGTAGAATTTTGAAATATCCACTCGTGCCAGACATACCACTCATACCACTCATACCGGACATTCCACTCATACCACCCATACCGGACATGCCACTCATTCCGCCCATTCCTGACATACCGCGTTGGCCGCCCATACCGGACATTCCGCTCATGCCTGACATACCGCCCATTCCGGACATTCCGGACATTCCACTTGGCTGCCAGACCCAGTTACCCTGGGGCTGACCAGACATACCGGACATACCACCCATGCCGGACATTCCGCTCATACCGCCCATTCCTCGTTGGCCACCCATGCCTGACATGCCATTCATTCCTGACATACCACCCATGCCGCCCATACCTGACATGCCTCGTTGGCCGCCCATTCCGGACATTCCACCCATACCTGACATGCCATTCATTCCTGACATACCACTCATGCCGCTAGGTTGCCAGACCCAGTTTCCTTGTGGTTGACCAGACATACCGGACATACCACCCATGCCTGACATACCGGACATTCCGCCCATGCCATTCATTCCTGACATACCACCCATGCCGCCCATACCTGACATGCCTCGTTGGCCGCCCATTCCGGACATTCCACCCATACCTGACATGCCATTCATTCCTGACATACCACTCATGCCGCTAGGTTGCCAGACCCAGTTTCCTTGTGGTTGACCAGACATACCGGACATACCACCCATGCCTGACATACCGGACATTCCGCCCATGCCATTCATACCAGACATTCCGCCCATGCCACCCATACCGGACATGCCACTCATGCCACCTTGACGCCATACCCAGTTACCTTGAGGTTGGCCTGACATTCCACTCATGCCTCCCATACCGGACATTCCACTCATACCTCCCATACCGGACATTCCAGTTTGGGCTGACGCTGGCGTTAATGCCATACAACCAAGTAAAGCAATTGCGCTTGTCATTAATTTAAGATTTATTTTATTTCGCATTCGAGATTTCATAATAGACTCCATCACGGGGATTAATAAAAAAACTGATTAACAGTCTCCTTTGTATTTGCCAACTTAATGACAAAATTCTGTTTTAAACTTCAGTATTCCTCTGAAGTTCAATTGTAAATTTCAAAAGTATTTTGGGTAAAGGCAACGGTTTTGCCATCAGAGGCACGGATCACAAGCTGTGTATCCATAACTCCTTTATCAGTTACTATACTGACCAGATATAACCACCTAATATTTCGGATCTTTCCCACATACAGTCCAGCCTTGTTTTTCTTTTTGATCCATGCTTTTGCGAGACTTTTCACCTTTCTCCATGAGCCCACACTGGATCCAACTCCGGCCAATGACGTGGTTAAACCTGTTAATTTCTCTTGTTTATCGCTCAAAGATTTGCTTAGACCTGTTAATTGCTCTTGTTTATCACTCAATGATTTGCTTAGACCTGTTAATTCCTCTTGTTTATCGCCTAATGATTTGTTCAAGCCCGTTAACTCCTCTTTGCTATCACTTAGTGATTTGCTCAAGCCTGTTAATTCCTCTTGCTTATCACGCAATGATTTGTCTAAACCTGTTAGATTCTTTTGTTTAACAAGTTTGCTAGCAGTAGATGTTGTCCTGGCTAATTCTTTGGATTTAGTAGCATCATTTGGAATAATTTTAATTCCACCATTTTCTATTAACTCAAATTGCCCTCCACCCGTTGATAGCTTATTGAGTAAATCAGAAAGCCCCTGATTATTCGCTTTACGCAAACGCTCAATTATTTCCTTAGAGTCTGTAGATATATTTTCTTGTGGTGTGCTTTTACTGGCTGGACTCACCGAGTCTGGTGATTCAGGTTTATCTAATAGTTTCTTAACAATCGAAACATCATTCGGAATAATCTTGATTACGCCATCAGACTGGATTTCAAAGCGCCCTCCTTCTGGAGTCAACTTCTTCAGTGTTTTCGAGAGGCCCAATTTTTCCGCCTCATTTATTTTTTTTAAATCCTGAGTTTGTTTTGTATGTCGAATAATCGTTTTCTGCTTTTTTTCAATCTCACTGATTTGATTGTTCAAGTCCTGAATTTGCTGCGGTGATACTTCCGGTTGTGGCGTTGTTGCACCTGCACTCACGTAAACAATGAGCATTAAAAGCATAGATAGGGCAGCTGATCCTTGCATTTGGATGAAAGGGGTTTTCATTGGCAATCCTTTGGCAACATTAAAAAATATTTCTTTTTTACCTGATTTATTGCAAAGACTGTGCCAAGGTATGGATACATGGTACATTTTGATATTATCTAATTGTTTTTATTGCTTTTTTTATTTATAGAAGTAGTTTTAAGAATTATTATTTCTACTATTTATAATCTTGTAATCTGCCAAATTGGCATGCTTGAAAAACGAGCACTTTAAATAAGTGCTTGAATATAGGTGAATTTTACTGATGCTACCAATATGACATACTGGCATGCTGCTTATGTGGTTAATATGCGCATGATGCAGTGAAAATATCTATTACCAATATTATAAAAATAGAGACAAATTCCAATTCAAATATGGGTCAGAATATTGGAGAAGACAGTTATTCTGAGAATATTACTTTAAGCACAGTATAAGTTCATGAAAACCCAGACCGCCTTGAGAATGGCAAAAAAAATGCCTGGCATCTCAGTACGGCTATAGCACATCTTCGCTATGCACTTGGTAGGATTATTCTAGAAAAGCTGCTGTTATTTGCTGGGATCGGCTTCTTATTTCAGTGCCTTCATAATGTCTGTGTTCCCCGCTGTACGCGCGTAATCTAATGCAGTTTTACCATCTGTATCCTGTAACGTCCTGTCAGCCTCATGCTGTAGTAACAGTTGAACAACTTTTAGATGCCCGCCGTATGCAGCTTCAATTAATGCACTCCAGCCTTCATCATCTATACTGCTGATATCAACCTGATGCTTGAGTAATACTGAGATAACATCGACATGTCCTTGCTCCGCTGCCCAGTGCAAAGCAGTAGCGCCGTCAAAGTCTTTAGCCCCTGTCTCGGCACCAGCTGTAATCAGATATTGCAAAACTTCAAGATGCCCTCTACCACTGGTTTTCATCAGCGCTGTTGCACCATACACATCCGATTTGTTAATTTTCGATCCGGCTTCAATTAGTAGTTTTACGGATTCAAGGTGCCCCTTGTCAGCAGCCAGTATAAGTGCAGAATTACCTTTTTTATCAGGTGCATTGGGGTTGCAACCACGTTCAAGAAAGAGTTTAACCAATTCTGTGTGATTGTTTTCCGCGACATTGTGCAGCACCCCCCAGCCGCTACGAGCACGGACATTGAGCTTAGCACCATGATCGAGTAACAACTTCACCATTTCTAAGTGTCCACCGCCGGTTGCACAGAAAAGAGCTGTGCAACCATCGTCTGTTTGTGCGTGGACATCCGCGTTGTTCTCAAGTAATAAACGGGCAATCTCAATATGTCCTTCCTGTGCAGCAAACATCAGTGGGGTTTTATTGATTTTTGAAGCAGCATTGGCAGAAGCACCCTGTGCAAGCAGCACCTTGACCTGGGTTAGATTGCCAGCTTCGGCTGCATCTATGAGCTGTGACCCAATATCCGTGGCATATAGGCTATTAGCAAAGAACATTAACAGCCATGCCATAAGTGTTTTCATTTTCATATATTGTTATTACTCACTGGCAGCTGTTTTTTCTTTGGCTTCATCTGGCTCTTCGGGTTCTTCATGGGCAATACCCTTGTGACAATCAATGCAGGTTTCTCCTTTTTCCGCTGCTCTTTCATGGCGTTTACGTGCCGAACGATCCTGGCCGCTTAAATCCATGGTATTGAATGCATGGCAGTTTCTACATTCCCTCGAATCAGTCTTCCGCATTGTATCCCAAACCCGGTTCGCCATCTTCCAGCGATGTTCTTCAAATTTTTCCGGTGTGTCGACAGTTCCCATTGCCTTGTGATAAAGCTCGTTGACCGCATATATCTTACGTACAAATTTATGTACCCACTCTTTTGGCACATGACAATCGGCACACGTTGCCTGCACTCCTGATGGGTTTTTAAAATGAATCGTCTGTTTGTATTCCTCATAAACAGTATCGCGCATCTCATGGCAAGATGTACAAAATGCCATATTGTTTGTCGCCTCCATCGCTGTATTAAAACCACCCCAGAAAATCACCCCGAGAATGCCGCCAATAATTAGCATTTTCAGTCCATATCGTGTTATTTTTTTCGACCCACTGGTATTCTTCATCCTCTACACTCTCCTCTGGCGGCTATCTCATCACATCTTTTTGTGTTATTCCCCTTATATTTACTATTGTTGTAAACGCATACTCTATTGTTAAATATAATCTTTATACAAAATATTAGTAAAACCAGGGTGTTTAAGATGCTTATGACTGAAACCACGATATAGAGTTATTTTTGGAATAACTCTATATCGTGATGACGAATATCATTCACAATTTCAAATAGACTTTACTATTTTAAGCCAGCAAGATAGGTAGCTATCGCACTCAAATCTTCATCGCTTAGAGCTGCAACTATTCCTTTCATGACAGCACTTTGTCCATTGCTTCGAGCACCACTCTTAATATCTTTCATCTGAGCTAATGCATATTCAATCGTCTGACCCGCCAATTTTGGATAAGTTGGCATAATAGGTGTATTACCATCAGCACCGTGACAAGCCACACAACCTTTTGCAACATAAAGTGCTGCGCCATCTGCAGCCATAACTGGGTGTGATCCAAGTACTGCTGCTGCCAATAATAAATTCAAGATGTATATGTTTTGCTTCATGTATTTCTCCTGTTGTGATTAATAAAGTGAGTAAAAGCTACAACTTTCCAGTTGCACCTGCAAACGCCAAATTTATTGACGTGGACAGAACCAGAATCAAAATAAGCATCATTTTATTCATGTTCTTGCCTTTGACTTTTATACATTCAAACGTTTTGGGGACAATTCATTGATCCGTTTAAATTCAATTGAGTAATTCTAATTCTGGCTTACCTTTAGCAACCCTGAGGGACACCCCCCACCTTTTACTCGATTTTATCTCGCCCTTCGGGTCGTCGTCTCTTTGCTCCAACGTTGTCTCGGCTTAACCACGCCTGGCATATTTTTTTATATACCAGTTCCTTAAGTGCCAGCACAGAGCCATTGACTATGGCTTAGGGCGTATGCCAGTTTCGAATATCATAGGGCCCTGTCATGCCCGGCACATTAAAAGGTGTGTGCCATCCCCCCTGGTCTTCGAGAAAGCGAAAACTGTCTGGATAAGGAGGTTGTAGACCGTGCAATGCTTGCGTATACCAATCACCAATTTTTTGATATTCCTTGATCACAGGTGCACCCGCAGGTCTTTGATCCGGTTTCAAACCTGCTATTGGGTAAGCTGAGACAGTTGAAAATAAAAAAACTGATACGAAAAAAGTGAATAAAACTTTCATTGCTGCATCCTTTACTTGTTTAGATTGTTTTATCAAGCCAATGCTATGACTGTAAGGTTCTTTTGCAATTTACATACCAAAAACATAATGTGTTACATAAACTGCTGATTTGTTTATATTTTTAAGATATAATGAACCCAATAAGCTTATAATTTCATCACGAAATCTGCCAATTTGACTGATATTCCCATTAAAAACCTGCCACTCTGGCAGGGATGAAATAGCCTGTGAAACCCTAGGAAAGTAATTTATTTAAAACAATGAGAAATAAAACATATATCAAGATAATTTAAGATATTTAGGACTATGATGTAAATCTTCTTGATTTTTAATTGAAGCACTTAAATGTCTTTACCATTGCATTTATATCATTGGATTGATACCAAGCTGAACCGTAAATACATACTGGGTATGGCTTTTGGTCTTATCGGTGTATCGCTGTTATTCGTCATTATGTTCATCAACCTGAATAAAAGTCAGCTTGAAAATCAGCGTGCAAAAGCCTCATTAAGCTTGAACAAACTACTGCAATCAGCACTGGAAAACTCGATGCTAAAGCGTGATCTGGATGGAATACGTAATATTCTCAATGATTTCGGCAAACAGGAAAACATCCACAATATAATGATTACCAATACCAAGGGGGAAGTGCGTTTTGCGGCAAACGAAAAGTACCTGGGTAAAATCATTCAAAACGTTGGTCAAGCTACCCACACCAATACGCAGCTAATCGATAGTGGAGAGGGAAATGAATCACTCAGAAGCATCAACCCCATCTATAACCGCGATGAATGTGGTGCCTGTCATGGCCCGAAACAACAACGCCCAATCAATGGGGTAATTATCGTTGATATAGATGCCAACGCAATTCGCAAAAACACCCGTAATACCACATTGGCACTGATGGCAGCAGGATCAACGGTTGTCCTCATCATCCTCTTTGGTGGATGGTGGTTTATGGGTCAGTTTGTATTAAAACCAGTGCACAGACTTCTCAATACACAACAGAAGTTTGCCCTTGGAAATATGCAAGCGCGGGTAAATTTTTCAGGCAAAGATGAAATATCCGGATTGGGTAATTCATTTGACTCAATGGCTGATACCATCGAGACGCAAGTGACGAAACTAGAGAGGAGCAAGAAATTTCTACAATCACTGATTGAGGGAATCCCCGACGGGGTAAGAGTCCTCGACCAGGATTATAATATCCTGATTGCAAATACAGCCTATGCCAAGCAAATTGGGATTAGTCCATCAGCAGCCATCAAAGCAAAATGTTTTGCTGTCCACAAACGTGATAAACCTTGTATACCGACATTGGAGACCTGTCCCCTACACGAGATAAAAACCAATGGGAAACCGGTTAAGGTTGTTCATCACCATACCAATGCTAAAGGAGCTGAAAACTCGGTTGAAATCTTTGCCGCACCCATCGATGGTGGTGAGTCTTGGGGTAAAGCACCTGTTATTATTGAAGTGATTCGTGATTTATCTAAATCTGTAAATTACTCACAAGAGCAAAGATTAACCGCTTTGGGAATGCTCGCATCTGGAGTTGCTCATGAAATACATAATCCACTCGGTTCGATTCAAATTGCATTCCAGTCGATTAATCAGTTGATCGAAAGTGGCGAGCCTGTCATTGATCAATTGAGACAATATATAGAGCTGATAGAAGGTGAAATCGATAAGTGTGTTGATATAACAGGGCGTCTGCTGAAATTAGGCACTCTTCCAGACACCCATTTACAACCAATTGATCTGGAAAATATCATTTTTGAAACAATATCTCTACTACAATGGGAAGCAGAAGCCAGAAAAATCGATATGAAAATGGATCTACCCGATTCTGCCATGCGCGTCTTGGGTACTGACACCGAATTACGCATGATGATACTCAACCTTGTACAAAATGCTTACCATGCAATGCCCGAGGGAGGGAACCTGATCATCTCTGTCAGTCGCGAAAACCAGCGAATTATTACGTCTGTTGCCGACACTGGTGTTGGCATTTCAGAAGAAATGCAAAAACGTATCTTTGACCCTTTCTTCAGCCATCGATCTGATGATGAAAAAGGCACAGGCTTAGGCTTATCCATCACCAAAGCCATAGTGCATAGTTTTAAAGGGACGCTCAAAGTGAGAAGTATACCCGGCAAAGGCTCAACTTTTACTATCATCCTACCAGATGCAGATTCGGTGGATGAACTAACAGCATGAATATAGTGAGTTTATAATGTTAAATACCGCACATAAGGAAGATAATCAGGAAAGCTCTGATAACAAAATGCTTCGCAATATATTAGTGATTGAGGATGATAGAGTGTTTAATCGTCTGCTTATTGATAACCTGACCAATAACGATTATCTGGTAAATAGTGCAGCATCCTGGCAAGAGGCAGAAGCCTTTCTGGATCACAACGAACCTGACCTCATTTTGCTTGATATAAAATTACCGGATGCAGATGGACTCGATAAACTATCTAGCCTTGTTCCGCAAATCCCGACGATCATTTTGACAGCCTATGGTTCAGTTCAAAATGCTGTCAGCGCGATGCAATCTGGTGCTGCTGACTATCTTATTAAGCCGATTAACATCAGAGAACTCGAGCTAGTAATCGAACGTGTCCTCGAAAATGCTGCTATTCGCGACGAACTTCAGGTAAGAAAAAATATTGAAAGCCGTCAAGGTGAAAACCAGATGGTGGGTGAAAGCGCCGCCTTGAAGCGCACGATAAGCCATATAAATGCCGTTGCGCAAAGCGATATTAACGTTCTGATTCAGGGTGAAAGTGGCGCTGGCAAGGAATTAGTCGCACAGGCAATTCACAAAGCAAGTCCACGAGGTGCACATACCTTTGTCGCAGTTGACTGCTGCACTATTACCGAAGACTTGTTCGAATCCGAATTGTTTGGGCACGAAAAAGGGGCATTTACAGGCGCTATCTCCCAAAAAAAAGGACTCATAGAAGGTGCCAAAGAAGGCACATTATTTCTAGATGAGATCGGCGAAATCAGCCCTTCGATTCAAGCCAAATTGCTACGCGTCATCGAAACTGGTAGATTTAGAAGAGTCGGTGGAACGAAGAACCTGCGCGCCAATGTAAGAATTCTTGCTGCCACTAATCGGAAACTGGCCGTGATGAGTGAGCAGAATCGTTTTCGCGCAGACCTGTTCTACCGCCTGAGTACGTTTATCATTGAAACACCTCCACTTCGTGATCGTATTGAGGATATACCTTTACTGGTTGAACATTTTTTAAATAACCATAAATTCTCGCGTCGCATTAACGTTACAGTGGATAAAAATGCACTTTACGATCTTGCAAAATATCACTGGCCGGGAAATGTTCGGGAGCTAAAAAATGTTATTGAACGTGCAATTATACTAATGGGAAATGACCACAAACTTACGACTGATCATTTGGTTTTTAACTGTCCTTCGGTAAAACCGGATACCTGTACTATGTTGCAATTTAAAGATGAACCCACACTGGAAGAAATTGAAGAAAAATATCTAAAAATGATGCTTTCCAAATATCAAGGACACAGGTTGAGAACTGCCGAAGCATTAGGTATTAGTGAACGAACCTTGTACAGGCTGGTAAAAAAGTATGATAAATAGGTTTGGTGATCCTAGCTATTTTAGTTGTAGAGACATGGTACATCTCAAAAAGTAGTTTTTTTAGTTCTTATGAACCATCGTGACTCTTTCTTGCCCATTGTTCAGCATCAGTTTTTAACGAAATGTCTTTGAAACTGTAGGGTTTCCAGTGCGACGAATCACCGCTTTCCATGAGCCCGATGGGGCTTGTGATATGTAGGCTATTTCAATCTCCACAATTTGCGTGTGCACCTATATTTCACCTGCAAGTTGAATTTGTCGAAATTGGGAAATATAGAAAATAGTTAAGTGATTGATTTTTAATGGTGCAAGGCCGGAATCATCAATAGTAACTATGATATTGATTATCAACAATTAAAACTATTGTAGATATTAAACATACCCCACTTTATACCCCTCTATAGAATTATGAATACAAGTCTACTATGTGGCGTAATATCATTTGAAAATTACAAAAAATATTTTATTTGAGACCTTTGCAAGAGGATCACTTTTCCCAATTACTCTGATGATTGAATCATTTTAAAAAAACTGACGCAATCGGTTAAGATTTTACTGTTTTATCAACTATTTTTGCATTACAAATACCTATTTTCTTACTTAAGTAAATCATAGATGCAATAACCCTTTAAACTTTCATGTAACTTCGATTGATTGCCATGCCTCGTTGATATTGTGTGCAACGCACATTAATCCAAAGCGGGCTTTGTTTCTCGCAATGCCAAGGTAACGGGCATTACCCATCGCATAATGAAGTTTCAATACGCCAAAGACTCTTTCTACAATGCTACGTGTTCCTGATACAAGCCTGTTTGAACGTTTTTGTTGCTCTGTCAGTGGTTTGTTTCGATAGGCTCGTGCGAGTATTCCGTTGATAATGCGGTTGTCTTCAAGCAACTTATCATGAGCTCTGCTTTTGTAGGCACTATCGGCAAGGGCTTCTTTTTCTTTCCCCGTGAGGAGTGTCTCAAAGACTTGTGAGTCATGAATGTTGCCTGCGGTGAATTCATAACGCTTGATATAACCATCTTCTTCTACATTGATATGGGCTTTAAACCCATAAGTGGTTTTACGTTTGCCGTTGAAACGGTAATCATAGCGCCAATATTTACCCGTTTTATTAACTAACAGGTAAAGTTCCTACCCGTCTGTGAGCTTGTACTGCTTATCTTTGGGCTTAGCGTTCCTAGTGGCGGTATCTGTAAGCATGACGGTATATTTTAGGCGGCATTTAGAAGTACCGTCTAAAATACCGTCTCTTCTGGCGGTATGTCAATAGACTATCATGGATTATGCTAGGTTATGATATAACAGAAACTCTTTTATTATAAGTACTTATAGGCTTTCTTAGGTTCTGCTAAATCGAAATATGGCGCGCTGGGGAGGATTCGAACCCCCGACCCTCTGGTTCGTAGCCAGATACTCTATCCAACTGAGCTACCAGCGCTTTAAGAGGTGGCGTATTTTGCTGATTTAGGATTCACAAGTCAAGTGAATTGATTCAGAGAATTTCTTAATTAATTCCTAGACGATTGACAAATTTAGGTCTATATCTGTTCTAGCAACAAAATTAATTTAACAACAAAATCAATCTGGAGATTTTCTATGACCAATTTCCCTTATGCGCCTAACAACTGGAAACCAGCTGATGCAGAAAAAATTGCAGAGCAGCAAGATATTACGCTTAACTCAGATGTTTGGGATCTTATTAATGCCATTCAGGTATACTTTAGCTCACACGATAAAAACAAGTTAAACCGGCGTGAAATCACTGATGCCTTAGAAGAAAAATTTCATTCAAAAGGCGGCATGAAATTTCTCTATAAACTATTACCAAATGGACCGGTCTCACAGGGTTGCGCGTTAGCCGGGATTGATATTCCAGCGGGCAATGTTGATTTATCGTTTGGCAGCGTGGTTTAGGGAGAAAGTATAAAGAACATCCACGCTTGCGGCAGAAGGAGGGATTTCTTCGCTGTCTTCGCTACGCTTCGGCTCAAACCCTCTTATCGGGTTCTCATCCCTCTTTAATTCTATTAAACAGACGTTGTAGCGAACGACAAATAAATGGCGGAGAAGGAGGGATTCGAACCCTCGGTACGGGATAAACCGTACACTCCCTTAGCAGGGGAGCGCCTTCAGCCACTCGGCCACTTCTCCATTGTGAATGTCACTTTTTTTGAAGCGCAAGAATACCTGTGCAAGCATCCAAGGTAAAGCCTGAATGTTTAAAATTTACAAAAACAGGCTAAAAGGTGGGGGGTGTCTTTTTAAACATTAATCTCATCCATTTTTAAACACTTTTTCTCTGGATTTAAAAGCTCACGAAAAAGTTATTAATTATTGAACCGCATTCTTCTATACTGTCCGTTTTTTTAGTATTTATAAATCATCGGAGATAAAACATGGTACAGGCAAGCGCACGTCACTTACTGGTTGCAACAGAAGAGCAATGCAATGAGATTAAAAAGCAAATCGAAGAAGGAGCTGATTTTGCAGCCCTTGCGCAACAACATTCTAGTTGCCCATCAAAAGCACAAGGTGGTGATTTAGGCACATTTGGCCCTGGGCAGATGGTTCCTGAGTTTGACAAGGTGGTTTTCAGTGCACCAATCAATACCGTTCAAGGGCCAGTTAAGACACAATTTGGTTATCACTTACTGGAAGTTACTAGTCGTACTGACTAATCCACAAAAATTATAAGCAATAAAAAAGGACTGAATGATCAGTCCTTTTTTATTTTCACACTCATGCTTTTTAAATAAATTTTCACTCTTTAATTTAACCTAAATCGGGTTTCTATAGGTATTAGTGCGGTTTCTCCAGCCAGGCAGCCATTTTCGCTCGTTTCTATTTGGATTTGAGTTCCTGACACGACGCTCCAATACCCTCATTGATGCATCTGCAAACTCATTTAAAGCTTGTTGCCCTGGAGTAACAGGTTGCATTTCCTCCAAAACCTGCAGCAATCCCCAGTTTTTGCCTCGATAACCACCTGTTCGACTTAATCCTTCTCCTTTAAAATTAACATAATCAACCAACACATAACGTCCACCACGCGAATTTGCTACCGCATTAAGGTTATTGGCTACTGAGCCGCGAAGATGGGGTGGTGTCTTTTGCACTAGCTTTGGCATGGCGCGCATGGCGCGATCCATAATGTATTTGGCTTGTAAATGACGGGTATTATAAAGAAGCTGCGAAAATTGCTTCACTTCTTGCGTATTCTTAGCCTGCATTAATTGCGCTCGAGTTCGCCAGGGCGCACCTTCAAAACGTGCTCGCTGAACCCAACCAGGTAATTTCACACCGTTTTGGACCAAATAATCCAGCAAACCAGGGAAAGTATTACCAAAACGTGCGGCGCGGCCTGCGGGATACCATGTAAAATGCCCAATTCCCATTGAAGCAAAGTCTTCCCTCAGGTTCCAGTGAACCAATTGATCGATACGTCCGCCTGTCTCGTTTTTGAAAATCTGCTCTCCAATTGCATACAACTCAGAAACTTCATCTTGTGCAGGATTTCTCTGAGGAACATGCTTCGCTGATTGTTGAACTACTTGAGCAGATCTTACTTGCTGCTGTGTAGCTCCTTGACGGTATGGGGGATTGGCTTGGTGCTGAAAAACGACTTTTTGTGCATCAACGTAATAGGTTTTGCTTGTATTTGCCGTATTTTGAGGAGCAGCTACTTGTTGGCTACATGCCGATAAACCTAACAAGGATATCGCAGCAAATACAATAAGGGCTTGTGATTTCATTCAGTTACCATTTTTATTATTATTATTTTTTAACGACTCAAACTCAAGACGTTTTTTTCTAACTAAGTAACAATAATATAGAATTGAGTTTTTTCGTCTAGCGACTCGCGACGAAATGACATAAAAATTAGCGGGTAACTGATAAAAGGCCAGTATTAAGAACAATAGAATTAAATATCGTGATGTATCATGATGAAATATATCAAATAACATATCACTCAGGTAAATTTACGATATAACCTTTCACCCAATAAAACAGCCAATATTACGGCATAGATAGAGGGTTCCGTAACATCCAGTTTCACCATCCACCAAAAATGCAACACTGCTAGCATACTGATGAGGTAAACCAGGGTATGGAGCCGTTTCCAGTTTTTACCCAGGCGCCGGATCATGCCTTTTGTAGAAGTTACTGCCAATGGCGTCAATAATACCACTGACAGCATTCCCACAGTAATAAATGGGCGTTCCAATATATCGAACCAGATCTCCCCCCAGTCAAAGAACTGATCAAACCAGAGGTAGCCGACTAAATGAAGAACCACATAAAAATAGGCATATAAGCCTAGCATTCGGCGAACCCGCAAGAGTTGCGCCCAATTGAGTAAACGCCTCAAAGGCGAAACCAGTAAAGTCAGCAATAGAATCCTTAAGCCCCAATCGCCTAGCCCACGGATAACGGCCTCCAGCGGGTTGGCGCCAAGCCTATCTTGCCATAGACCGTAGCCATAATAAATTGCAGGCAATAGCAACAACACAAAGACGGCAGGTTTCAGTATTTTACTGAAGTAATTCTCAGGTATTTTCATTTTTTTATTATTGGGTGCTTTGCTATGACACCCCCCCACTTTTTGAGGGTTTTTAGTTGTATACGGGATGTCGGTCATGTGGATACTGCAACAGTGGGCTTAAAAATACCGCTTTAAATCCATACCCTTATACATGGATGCAACCTGTTCCTCATAACCATTAAACTTTCTTGTTTTTATTTTACGAAACTCTCCAATGCGCCTTTCTCTACGCTGACTCCAACGTGGGTGAGATACCTCAGGATTTACATTCGAATAGAATCCGTACTCATCATCCGCTATTTTATTCCAGGTTGTTAAGGGTTGTTTTTCTGTGAAACGTATCTTCACAACACTTTTAATACTTTTAAACCCATACTTCCACGGCACCACCAACCTCAATGGCGCACCATTTTGATTCAGCAGGTTTTTGCCATAAATACCGGTTGCCATCAAAGTCAGTGGATTCATCGCCTCATCCATCCTCAAACCTTCAACATAGGGCCACTCATATGTCCTACTTTTCTGTCCTGGCATTTGTTTGGGATCATATAAGGTCTCAAAATAGACATACTTTGCTTTTGAAGTTGGGCGCATGCGTTTGATCAAATCAGCCAGCGGAAAACCCATCCACGGAATCACCATCGACCAGCCTTCCACACAACGAAAACGATAAATACGCTCTTCTTCAGTTTGAGATTTGAGTAGGTCCTCAAGGTTGTATCTTCCGGGTTTTTCGCACTCACCTTCAATTGTCACACTCCAAGGCGATGTCTTTAAGGTATGTGCAAGTTTGGCAGGCCTGGACTTTCCAGATCCAAACTCGACAAAGTTATTGTAAGACGTTATATCCTTATATTCAGTGAGCTCTTCATCTGTAGAATAAGGAGATACAACCGCTTTTGCAGAAAGTTGCGCAATAGGCAATCCACTGACCGCAGCGACTCCTATGCCTGCGGCGGTTTTCATGAAGCTACGCCTGTTCTCGTAAATTGTCTGATCTGTTACGTCGTTTTCACTTAAAATTTTTTTATTCATTATTAACATCCAAACCTCCAATTCTATTTCATTCATAAGTATTTATTCTAATTTCAACACACTTTTTAAGTGGTAACTCGAAGAATAACTATGCAGATGTTAAATATACGTGAAATAAAACAGTTTCGGATGCAAATTATTTAAGTAATTTTTATTAAGCACTGAATATTTAGTGAAGTAGACACCCCCCTACTTTTGAGGGGTTTGAAGTGGTCTAATATTTGATACAACCCAGTTAAGCATATTAAACTTAACTGAGGTAAATATTATGACAAAAAGAAAAAGCTATTCTAAAGAATTTAAACAGGATGCAGTGAGTCTCGTCCTTGAACAAGGTTACTCAAGAGCAGAGGCTGCACTTAATCTTGAAGTGGGTATCAATGCACTCAGTCGCTGGGTCAAAGAATATCAAGAGAAGGACAAACACGCCTTTGTCGGCAAAGGTAAGTTGAGTCCAGAACAATCAGAGAATCGCAAGCTTAAAGCGCGTATCAAGCGTCTTGAAATGGAGAGGGACATCCTAAAAAAAGCGACGGTATTTTTTGCCAACGAAACGAAGTGAAATACACGTTTATCACCCAGCATAAAAATACCTATCCAGTCAGCCTGCAATGTCGGGTTTTGGGTGTCAGTCGTCAAGGCTATTATCATTACTGCAAGGTAACCGCCAACAAACAAAAGACGGCAGAGCATCAGGAGATGCTCGAATGGATTAAAGAACTCGCGATAGCAACGGACTTTAGCTATGGCAGTCGTCGGATGAAGAGGGCGTTAAATGCCCTGAGCCATGTTGTTAGCCGAAACAGAGTGAGAAAGCTCATGTGCGAAGCAGGTATCAGCGTTCGTCGCAAAAAGAAGTACAAGGTAACCACGGATAGTAACCATCAGAATCCTGTATATCCCAATGTCCTCAAGCGCCGATTTAATGTATCAGATAGAGATCAGGTCTACGTCTCAGATATAACCTATATCAATACAGGCGAAGGCTGGTTATATTTGGCTGTTGTGATTGATCTTTGTTCACGCAAAGTCGTTGGTTGGAGTACAAGCAAAAAGATAAAAGCCAAACTGGTCTGTGATGCGTTGAAAATGGCTCTATGGCAAAGAAGACCAAAGCCAGGCTTAATACATCATTCGGATCGAGGCTCTCAATATGGCAGTGACGCTTTTAGACAGTTATTAAAGGATAACAAGATCACAGGCAGCATGAGCCGCAAAGGTAATTGTTGGGATAATGCTGTCGCCGAAAGCTTCTTTGGCAGCTTGAAACAGGAACGGGTGCAATGGTATGACTACCGAACCCGAAATGAAGCAAGACAGGATATAGTGCAGTACATTTCCATGTTCTATAACAGCTTTCGTTTACATTCGACGTTGGATTATGTCTGCCCTAATGATTTTGAGAAACAACTAAAAGCGGCTTAACTAGATTGTACTAAATACCTTGACCACGTCAGTTTTTTGATTTGTTTATGAACAGAGGATGTAGCCCATTCTTATTCCTTTGGCAGCAAATGGAAATAGTGACAACTATAAGTCTGAGTTACCATACTCGTGTACCGCATCCACGAGCACATTAACATTTTCTGGGTCTATATGCTGATGGATTCCATGTCCGAGATTAAAAACATGTCCAGCTCCTTCACCGAAACCAGCAATTACCTTTTTAACTTCGCTTTTAATCACTTCAGCAGAAGCATATAAAACACTGGGATCCATATTGCCCTGTAGTGCAACTTTTTCTCCGACACGTTGGCGCGCGTTGCTAATATCCTGTGTCCAATCCAGGCCTAAAGCGTCGCAACCAGTATCAGCCATCAACTCCAACCATTGCCCACCACCTTTGGTGAACAAGGTAACAGGGACACGCCGACCATCTGCCTCCCGAGTTAACCCTGAAACGATTCGTTGCATATATTCTAGCGAAAACTCTTTATATTTTTCTGGAGAAAGTACCCCGCCCCAAGTATCAAAAATCATTACCGCCTGAGCACCGGCTGCAATTTGCGCATTAAGATAAGATGTCACACTCTTGGTTAGTTTTTCCAATAGCAAATGCATTGCCTGAGGATTTTCAAACATCATACCTTTTACTTTACCGAAGTCCTTGGTTGTACCACCCTCGACCATATAGGTTGCAAGTGTCCATGGACTGCCTGAAAAACCAATCAGTGGCACACGTCCATTTAATTCGCGGCGTATAGTACGCACTGCATTCATCACATAGCGAAGTTCTTGTTCTGGGTCAGGATCCGGAAGTTGCTGAATATTTGCCAGATTTTTTAATGGGCGTTCAAACTTGGGACCTTCTCCTTCAGAAAAATACAGCCCTATTCCCATGGCATCTGGGATTGTTAGGATATCAGAAAATAAAATCGCCGCGTCGAGATCAAATCGTTCGAGGGGCTGAAGTGTTACTTCGCAAGCCAAATCGGGATTTTCACACAAATCCATAAAGCTGCCTGCTTTTGCACGAGTTGCACGGTATTCTGGTAGGTAGCGCCCCGCTTGACGCATTATCCAGACGGGTGTTGTATCGACGGGCTGTCTAAGTAATGCTCTTAAAAAGCGATCATTGTGTAAAACTGAAGGTGTACCTGAGATTGCTTTCGACATAGATAAGGAGTCCTGAACTATCAGATTCAAAGAACAGGAGGTTCTATTGAAAATATTAAAATCAAAAAAGGAGAAGCCTAAAGGAAAAACGATTGAGAGTAAATTAACTTGCCAAGGCAGTTTTAATTAAACTGCTAATTTTACCCATATCTGCGCGGCCCTGGGTTAATGGCTTAAGATGAGCCATTACTTTACCCATATCTTTCATGCTGCTTGCACCTGTGGTGGCTATAGCTTCAGTGATGAAAGCATGAATTTCTTCTTCGGATAAGGGCTCAGGTAGATATTCCTGGATAAACCCCAGCTCTAACTCTTCCTGGGCCACCAGATCATCACGACCAGCGGCAGAATATTGACTTATTGATTCGCGACGCTGTTTGCTGAGTTTATCGAGGATCGCAAGGACTTCAGTATCACCAAGCTCTTCACGGGTATCAACTTCTTGCTGTTTGATAACGGCCAGAATTGAACGAACCGTCATTAGACGGTCCTTTTCTTTGGCACGCATTGCCGTTTTCATATCTTCGAAAATGCGTTCTTTTAATTCAGACATGATTACAAGTAGCTTGATTGAATTATTAAAAGATGAAGTTTAGTACATTCGTACGCGACGATTGATTTCGCGTTTTAAATTCTTGATATTACGCTTTACTGCAGCGGCTTTCTCTCTCTTGCGAATAGAGGTTGGCTTTTCATAAAATTCACGTGCACGAACTTCTGCAACTACTCCCGCTTTTTCACAAGTACGCTTAAAACGACGTAATGCAATTTCAAAAGGCTCGTTATCTCTTATTTTTACACTTGGCATATTGTTACTCTATAATTCTAAATTAATATAAGGTTTCAAAAGAACGAGGCATTATACGCCCAGCAAAAACAAAAGCAAAATTGAAAACACAAGTTTTTTAATTTATTGCTAACAATTTCCTACCAAACCACTTAGTTTTAACTACTAAAGCCATTTATTATCCTTTTAGTACTAAAAAAACTAATAGTGACGAGTTTCATGTTGTAGAATAATTAATCAGTTAGTTCACAAAACCAACTAAACCAAAAATATAGAACTATTAACTAAAGACTCAAAAAATTTATGATTAAATTTATCAGTATCATTTCACTTACTCTTCTTGTAACGGGTTGCACCATTTATAAAATGGAAGTACAACAAGGAAATGCCTTAAGTAATGAGACTGTATCGCAGCTGCAGCGAGGCATGAGCAAAGATCAAGTTGCAGCAATATTAGGCAACCCACTATTACAAGATAATTTTAGAAGAAATCGTTGGGATTACGTTTATTACAATCTACGTGGCAAAGAAGTCTCATCAAAAAAGCAAAACCTCACTTTATTTTTCCAAAACGACCAGCTTATTCAAGTTAAAAAATAGAAAACACTTTTTATAAAGCTACAGCCATTCCGCCAGATAATAAATATATTGTCCCTCTGAGGATTTAGAGGGGCCAACCACAACCGCCGCAAATTTTTTATCATCAGGGGACGCATTTTGTAAGGCTTCTAATTTAGTCTCTTTAATTTCCACACAACTTACAGGAAAACGCTTGCGATTCCTTTTAGGGACGAACACCACCGCAAAACGTGCTTGAGAAACATTCGTTTGTGGATCTGGAGGTACCATTCCTCGCATTATTCACCACCCTTTGCAGTTGAGGTGGTGGAACTATCACCACCCTTTTTTAACGTTTTACCTTCTTTAGCACGCTTTTTACGCACTTCTTTAGGGTCAGCAATCAATGCCCGATAGATTTCGATTCGATCTTTTTCACGCACACTCTGGGTCAATTTAGTCAACTTTCCAAAAATACCGACTTTGTTTGTTTCAAGATCTATCTCAGGATATTGCTGAAGAATTCCAGATTGAAGTATGACATACTTTACATCACTGCAATCGGGAACTATAACAGACAGTAAAGTCTGTTCCTCAGGTAACGCATAGACAACCTCGACCTTGATTTCCTCAGCCATATGCTACTTTCGCTTGTTTAACGAATGAATCAACCATGGTATTCGCAATTTTATTAAAAACAGGACCGACTACCATAACCAGTAATTTACTTGAGAATTCATAATCCAATTCCAATGATACTTTACATGCATTTTCTTTTAATTCTGTAAAATGCCAGGCACCTTGAAGTTCTTTAAAAGGCCCATCGACGAGCTCCATTTCAATTTTGCTATTTTCATGGTTGATATTCCTGGTTGTGAAAGCTTTATTCACAGCACCTTTTGCTATTGTGACTGATGCAACTACCACATTATCTTCGCGCGATATTTCTTTAGAAGCTCCGCACCAAGGCAAAAACTTGTGGTAGGAATTTACATCATCTACTAGTTTATACATTTGTTCAGCACTATAAGGAACCAAAGCACTTTTATTTACTTGAGCCATATGAAACGATAATCTTCTCACTAAAACATTATTCTAACAGCGATTATTTATATTCGTCAGGTTATAATCTCAGCATCAGTCATTAAATTCTTAGGTTCTAGTTCGGCATGGCAAAAAAAAACAAGAAGAAAAAAGGTCACGGCGGCCAAACGATTGCAACTAATAAGGTCGCACGACATGACTATTTTATTGAAGACACCTATGAAGCTGGCATGGTCCTGCAAGGCTGGGAAGTCAAAAGTCTACGCGATGGACGCGCGCAACTTAAAGAAGGCTACGTGTTTATCAAAAATGGTGAAGTCTGGATTTCCGGCGCGCAGATAACACCACTATTATCTGCATCCACCCACGTAAACCCAGTTGCGACAAGGGTTCGAAAATTGCTTTTGCATGACTATGAAATTGTTAAACTTAAAGCCGATGTCGAACGCAAAGGTTATACCATTTTACCGCTTTCGCTTTATTGGAAACATAACCGGGTAAAGCTGGAAATAGGTGTTGGTAAAGGTAAAAAACTACATGACAAGCGAGCGACGGCGAAAGAACAGGATTGGAACCGTGACAAGCAGAGAGTACTAAAAGGCCGCTAAATCACAATTTTTAAATGCATTGGAAGACACCCCCTACTTTTTAGGCGATTTTCAATAATCTAGTCCCACAGAGTCTTTCCTGATAAAGCTGCAATTTCTTCTATATATTTTTGATGAATATCAGTCTCATCAGTGCTGGCTTTAATCACGTTTAAAGGTTGACACCCTGGAGCAACACGATTGAAAGGAAAAGCTCCTGAATCAGACTCACCATTTGCATCTTCCCCTAATAACAAAGCAGTCTGCCCGCCCGTCATCGCCAGATACACATCTGCGAGTATCTCTGAGTCTAACAACGCCCCGTGTAATTCACGATGCTCATTATTGATATCGTAACGTTTGCATAAGGCATCCAGCGAGTTTCTTTGACCAGGATGCATTTGCCTCGCCAACACCAGGCTATCACTTATTTCACAAACTAATGCTATTTGAAGAACTTGGCCAGATAACAACGATAATTCATATTCTAAAAAACCAATGTCGAATGGCGCATTATGAATAATTAGCTCAGCGCCCTTAACATAGTTAAGAAAATCTTCGACAATTTCTTCGAACCTTGGTTTGTCTTCCAAAAACGCTGAGGTAATTCCGTGAACCGCCAAAGCACCTTCATCACTTTCACGGTCTGGCTTTATATACTGATGGTAGTTATTGTGCGTCAGTTTGCGATCAATCATCTCGACACAACCAATTTCGATAATGCGATGACCGTCGCGAGTCTCTAAACCCGTCGTTTCAGTATCGAGAAATACTTGTCTTAGCATATAATTTCACTCATCTATATTACCCTGCTTTTCATCCATTGCACGGTTAGCTAGTTGATCTGCCATCTCATTACCCTGGTGCCCACTATGTCCTTTAATCCAGTGCCATTTGATAGTATGAGGTTTAATGGCTTGATCGAGACGTTGCCACAGATCCTTATTTTTTACTGGCTTCTTAGCAGCAGTTTTCCAGCCACGTTTTTTCCAGTCTTCCATCCACTCTGAAATACCCCGGCGCACATATTGAGAATCAGTTGTTAAATCTATATCACAGGGGCGAGTTAATAATTCAATTGCGCGAATTGCCGCCATTAGTTCCATACGGTTATTGGTAGTCTCTTCTTCATAGCCATAAATCTCTTTTTCATGCTTTCCGAAAAGTAAAACAGCGCCCCAACCACCAGGCCCAGGATTACCCCTGCAACCACCATCAGTGTAAATAACCACTTTAGAATCACTCATCGCGCAAGGGCAGCTCTATTCACAGGTTTGAATAATTGTCGCGACGAATTTTTTGCGCTGTTCTATTTAAGGCAACTTTTCCACCATTCAATACTGCAGGGGCTTCCCAAACTTTTTTATGAGGCCGCTTTGCAATAACTTGCTTTTTTGCATGAACAACATACAAATTTCCTAAAACCGGTCCAGTAAAATCTCCCCAAGTCTCCATCCAGCTAAGACTCTCAAATATTTTCCTGTTTTTTATCGATGGCCGATAACCCATATAGTTAACATCTAATACTTCAAAACCCAATAATGAGAACCAATCACGAACGCGAGTTACACTGCGCATTTTGTAATTAGTGTCTTTTTTGCGACTAGAAAAACGAACTTTTCTGCTTATATGGGAAACAGCAAAGGGATTAAATCCAATTAAAATACAATGCCCTTCTGGAACTAGAATACGGTCAATTTCTCTTAAGACCTGATGTGGGTTTTCAGATGACTCGAGACAATGGCTGGCAACCACAAGGTCGACATTGTCAGTCGAGATAGGTAATTGCTCATTCGATGAAATCAAAGCAAAGTTGCTATTTACGCCAGATTCATTTTTTTGCAAAAGATCAAAACTATCGCGACTTGCCAAAGAAAATCCTGCCGCAATTCTCGAGTGCTGAAGCAAATCGTGTTGGCCGCTTAACACTCCTGTTTGAATCGCATAGTAACCAAAAATTTCAGACATGGCTTCAGCGCACAAGCCATCTAGTTTATCCAATGCGGCCTGCCCAGAAAGTGTCTGATACCAGTTTGAACAATACTTTAAGACTTCAGATTTATTTCTCATTGCTTAACATAACCCTTGAGATTTAGTGTATATCATACTATATTGGTGACTCAAATTATGTGCAACTTCAAATAATAATAAATAGATCGCCGATACTAATAATATTCTAATTTAATGACTTTTTTAAACCGTAAATTTATTTAAGGGCTTTGGGGATTATGATTAAAAAGACACCTCTTAAGGTGACAATGTCTGTTGTCACATCATTACTCATATCCGTTGGACTAAATTCTTCAGCTATTGCACAATCGAGTTTAATATCTCCTGACTCTGGGATAAATTATGATCAGGACTTAATAAATGCCGCCAAAGTGCTTGGCGCTATGACAGTAGTTGATCTAAATGTCGCTGTACCAGTCTCTCCTAGACATATCCAGAATACTCAAGCAGAACAAGATCCATATGCTGCCAAGCGTCAACAAATAGCAAAACAGAATGCAGCACGTAAAAAAGCTTATTACCAAAAGCTAGCACAACAAAAGCAGAAAAATTCTCATCACAATGTATGGAGCCGCGTCTACCAGGGCTTTCAACTGAAAGATAATAATAGTCATCCTTTGGTTCGCCGCTTCACCCACGAGTTTTCAAGAAACCCTGCAAGAATACAACAGCTGGCAGAACGATCTTCCGATTACCTTTACATGGTAGTAAATGAGTTAAACCGTCGCAGAATGCCGACCGAATTAGCTTTACTACCCTTTGTTGAAAGCGCTTATCGAAACACCGCTTATTCTCATGCTGGTGCGGCTGGTATGTGGCAATTTATTCCGGAAACAGGTCGCAGATACGGACTAAAACAAACACGAAGTTTTGATGCGCGACTCGATTCAGACAAAGCAACGCACGCTGCTTTTGACTATTTACAGAAACTGCATCGAGAGTTTAAAGGCGACTGGTTACTTGCTCTTGCGGCTTATAATGCCGGCGAGAATCGCGTGCAGCGCGAAATCAATAAGAATAGAAGTCAGGGAAAACGCACTGATTACTGGAGTCTGGATTTACCCAGAGAGACCAAACAATATGTACCACGACTTTTAGCCTTTAAGGAAATTTTTCGTAAACCACGGGCTTATCAAGTTCAGTTAATAAACATACCAAACAGCCCTGCACTTACTCGTATTCATGTGAATAAAGCGGTTAATCTGAGAAAAGTAGCTGTACATGCTGGGCTCCCTCCGAAAAAATTATTGGCTCTTAATTCTAGTTATTTACACGGCATAACCACCCCAAGATTCTCTAATCAGATTATATTGCCACGTCGCCATGCTGGCCGTTTAAATAAAATTATTCAACAAATGCCTCCTGCTGCAGATGTACATAATGTTTCAGCACGTAGATATGCTTACGCTAAAAACAGTCGTGGTAAGAAGCGATCACGGAACGTTTATCATAAAGTCAGACGAGGTGATAACCTTTTCAGAATAGCTATGAAACATGGCACAACAGTCAAGAAACTAAAACGTCTCAATAAGCTAAGTAATAATAATATCAAACCTGGAAAACGATTGATTATTGCCAAAGGCGCATCCAGAAAAACCTATTCATGACTTAGTTAAAAACCACCTATGTGTGGTTTTTTAATAGATAAAAACCTTATTGATATGAAAGATGCACTTCGTAATAAACTAAGAACGCGCAGATACCAACTTTCACCCAGCATTCAACTGCAAAAATCTACCCAGATAGTCAACCAGGTTAAACAGAGTGAAGCTTTCATACATGCCAATAAGATAGGCTATTATTTCGCTGCTCAAGGTGAAGCTGATCCAGCTGGTTTAGATAAAACGATCAACCTTAAGTCCAGCAATAAAAGATTTTACTTGCCTGTTCTTTCCAATAAAAAAAATCAAGGATTGGAGTATGTGGAACTCATTGAAAAAACTGAGTTTAAGAATAATCAGTTTTCGATTCCAGAACCAATTCATTCTGAGGAAGACCTAATCAACCCCGATACACTCGATTTGGTTATTGTGCCTCTAGTGGGATTTGACAGGAAAGGGAATCGTTTAGGTATGGGCGGTGGTTACTATGACCGATGCTTCGCGTTCAAAAAACTAAAAAAAACAAGCCCTTTTTTATTGGGCTTCGCCTATGATTTTCAAGAAGTAGAATCACTCTGCGCTGAAGCATGGGATGTGGGCCTGGATATGATTGCAACCGAAAGTGAACTAATAATACCTAACTAGATTTTTTGGCCAGGGAGCTTTTCAACCTGTGGGGGACTATTATTTGGCGATGCATCCGGTGAAAATAGAGGCCTAGATAGCTCTTTTTTCAGCTCCATTGTCCCCTCTTCCAATGTCCTACCTAGTTCGTTCATTGATTCAGAAAGCGATTCATCCAGTCCTTTGATGCCCTCATGCAATAAATCATTAAGTTGATCAAAGACATTATTAGCGGTGTATTTGACTACCGAAGTCATCGTCTTTTTAACGTTAACACGCCAACCATGGTCAGTCTTATCTAATACAGTTACTCCGGGTAATTTAATACCCGATTGTCCCTGTTTAGTTGTGTACAAGGTTGTATTTACTTCTGCACGCGTTTCACCCAACATTTGCTCACCCAGTTCGAACCTCTCTGGGTGGAGTTTTTCTGTATTCAAGTATTTGAGATAATCAACAGTATCCCACGTCGCCACTAATTTCGCTGATTCCATGTCTCTGTTTTGAATTGATTTCCAAAACTGTTGGCTTATAGCTTTGGGGGATTCAGGAGTACCACACGCTGATATTGTTAACATTAAAACCAGCAACCCATATAAGTAAATACTTTTCTTGGTAATACTGTTCATAGCTATAGCACTCTTCCTTTTAGCACACTTCTGCCAGAAGAATATTCAATTATTTGAGTTTGCCCTACCCTTCCTTCCAATAAGACATCATTTTTACCCATTGATTCAACCTTACAAAAATTTGGCGTATAACCCGAAAATAGTAAGCGACCATTATCGTCGGTTTTTTGCCCTTCCCATAAAACGGCTACTTCTTTATTAATTTGGGTTTGGTGGAAATTTTTCTTTAACTGGTCTGCTAATCCATGCAACTGATTACTTCTTATTTTTTTTATAGCCCCAGAGACAGGGTTAAGTAATTGGGAAGCTTTAGTTCCTTCTCTAGGCGAATAGGAAAAAATATGAATATGTCCAAAGCCAATTGAATCAATTGTTTCTAATGACTGGTTCCACTCTTCATCGGTTTCACCTGGAAAACCGACAATAATATCTGTAGTAACATTAAAATCAGGTATTGCATTGCGTGCCTGCTCAATCAGGCTTGCAAAATCCGTGGTTTTACAACGACGTGACATACGCCTTAATACCGAATCTGCACCACTTTGCAATGGCAAATGCATATGTGGCAATAAACGCTTATTCTCAAATAAACTAAAAAAAATATCCGGCAAATCCCAAGGTTCAACCGATGCAAAACGGATTCGTGGAATATCTGTATCAGTCAAAAGGGTTTCTACTAATTCATGCAGGGAACTTTTAATATCACTGCCATAACCGCCTACATGTACACCTGTGAGGACTATTTCCTGAATACCTTGCTGATGTAAGTGATTCACTTCTTCGACGATATCGGCCAGATTACGGCTACGTTCTTCACCTCTGGCAACGGTGACGATACAAAATGTGCAACGATAACGACAACCATCCTGAATTTTTATAAATGCGCGTTGTTTGCCACGCAAAAATAATGAAGGCTGTCCCGGTTCCATCGCATTTAATGGCATGGTATTAGCCGAGAATTCAGCCATGACTTTACTTGGCAGTTGATCTTTATCCTGATTATTAACAACCAGGTCAACACCCAATCGTGCAGCGACTTGTTGCTCTTCAAGAGTCGCATAACAGCCGCTCACAACCAGCTTGGATTGTGGGTTTTCCCGGTGTAAACGATTCATTAACTTACGCGACTTCTTGGTTGCTTCGATAGTAACCGCACAGGTATTAACCACCACTACATCCGCTTCATCCGCATTACGAACAATATTGTGGCCTTCGCCAGTAAACTCACGGGACCATTGCTCTAGTTCGGCTTCATTGAGGCGGCAGCCTAGCGCTTTTAAATGAATTTTCATCGTATTTTAAATTCAAAAATGCTCTAAAAGTGGGGAGTGTCTTTTCAAGCTATTTCTAAGCCTATCAATATATAACATAGAAAAAAGATTGGGCTATTACTTAGTAAAACAAATATATCAAACTATCTGGAAAGCTAAAACCCAAGCCGCCCTATTGAATATTTTCAGGAAATAGTTCAACTTCAGCTTGCTCTCGCAAAGACTTCAATACCGCAGCTTGTTCGCGTGTTGATAACATTTGGGTAAAACTCTTTTGCAAAGAACTATCAATATCTGATGTGCCATCTTTAACACCAGTTAACGCGATTAACACATAGTCACCATCTGGCAAAATCACATTATCGAAACTCCTTTTATCAGCGCCAGGTTTTTGCATACTAAAAAGCTTGTCAACAACGCTAGGCGATAGTTTATTATTGTCTCGCTTGATTGCACTGCTTGACTCTACCTGAGTTGCAGACACACCGATGACTTCAAGTGCAGACCATTCGCCGGACTCCCTCAAAGCTTTTAATGCCAACTCGCCCTTTTCAATTAATAACTTTCTTAATTTCTGGTTTTGTAGGCTAGACTTGATGGAGTCCTGAACATCAGCGAGTGGCTTTTGTTTTGGCGTTTGGTGTTCTTGTAAGCGAACTACCGCAACCGTGGCGCTATCGATCTCTATTAACTCTGAGTTCCTGCCCGCCGTGAGGACATCATCGCTAAATGCCGCAGCGATTATCTCCGGCGATGTAAACACATTCTTTGCATCAGGAACCATACCACGCTCTATCCAGTCCGAGCTTAGCACCTTTGCACCGATAGCATCAGCCGCACCATCCAGACTACTTTCATTCTCAAACGCCAGCGTTTGCAGCTTATCAGATTGTTCCAGGAATAATTTCTCAGCCTGCTCATTGCGATAGAGTTTCTCAACCTCTGCTTTTACTTCATCAAAGGTTTTTTGTTTGGAATCAACCACATCAAGTAGCTTGATTATTTCGAAACCTGCTTCTGTTTTAACTACTTTTGATAATTCATTTTTGTTTAACCCGAAGGCTTCTTTTTCAAACAAAGGGCCCATATCACCTCTGGCGATGAGTCCAATTTCACCCTTATTCTTGGCGGCTAATGGATCATCGGATGCTGAACTGGCTAGCTCTTCAAACGTTTTTGAACCAGAGTTGATTTGCTCATAAAAACCTTTTATTTTTTCCTCAGCTTTTGCTTCGTCCTGCTTTTCATCAACCTTTACCAGAATATGTGCAAGTCTGCGTTGCTCCGGCGTGGTATAACGACTCTGATTGTTTTCATAAAATATCTGCAAGGCATCATTCTCTATCACTACAGATTTAGCGATTTCTGCCTGTTCTAATAACACATAACTTAATTTAACCTTATCAGCGGTCATGTAGTTTGCCGCATTAGAATCGTATTGCTTTTTGATCTCATCCGCAGAAACGTCAACTTGAGAAAGATAATCCTCTTTTTTCAGTGTATAGGTTTCAGCATCCCTGACCTGATTTTGAAGGCGCTGATAAAGAGAAATCAGCTCGACTGGAATAAAAGCCGTTTTATTGATTGTCTGTGGAAACTGTTGATTGCTAATGCTAGTTCTTACTTCGGCTTCGAAACCACTCTTATTTCTTCGTTGTGACTGCAACAAGAGCTCATAGGTTTTAGGGTCAAACTGACCACCCTTCTGGAACGCAGGGATACTGGAAATAGTATCATAAACTTCCTGGTTGCTGGCCCTGTAGCCATATTTTTCGGCCTCTTGACGCAATAGAGTCTGATTTACCACTTGTTCTAAAGCCTGTTGTTTTATCGTACTTTCATTAAAGCCGGGGGGTAGTTTTCCGCCAAATATCTGTGACATTCTCTGGCGTTGTTGTAACACTATATTTTGCACTTCTTGAACAGGAATTTCTTCGCCATTTACCTTTGCTGCAACTAACGATCCGCTGCCCCCAAGATATGAACCTATACCGAACAACGCGAACGGTATCGCAATAAATCCAACAATAAAATAAGCAACCCAACCTTTAGCTTTGTCATTAATATTTTGTAACATAATTTCTCTTTGAATTTCTCTTTAATTTACCGAGTTTGACTACTGAAAAAACCCAATCCAGTAATAGATAAAGCGCGTAATGATACCTTATGCGGATTAAGTTACCAAGCATGTGAACAATGCAGACGTTAAAAAACTAAAATACTCAAAAACACGCTAAAAATAGGGGGATGTCCTATAAAGACTTGATTAATTGAAAAATATGCAATTCCTAATTTTTTATCCATCAAAACATATTATATAAACATATTTTTCGGGCATAAAATAAAAAAGGATGCCCTAAGGCATCCTTTTAAATATGGCGGAGCGGACGGGACTCGAACCCGCGACCCCCGGCGTGACAGGCCGGTATTCTAACCAGCTGAACTACCGCTCCAGTGGTGGGTGATGAGAGACTTGAACTCCCGACATTCGCCTTGTAAGGGCGACGCTCTACCAACTGAGCTAATCACCCACTGGGGTTGGAATCAGAACCGTCTGACTCCGGAAAGCGCGCTAGTTTACTGCATCTTTTAGAGCTTTACCAGCCTTAAATGCAGGATTATTTGCAGCTTTAATTTCGATAGATTCGCCAGTACGTGGGTTTCGTCCAGTACGTGCTTTACGCTCGCGAACGAGGAAAGTACCAAAGCCAATCATAGTAACTTGATCGCCCTTCTTTAAGGTTTGAGTGATAGTTTCAACGAAGCCTTTAAAAGCTCTTTCTGTATCTGCTTTGGTTAAACCCGATTTTGCAGCAACTGCATCAATAAGTTCTGATTTATTCATAATTTATCCTTCCTTTTAGTGATAATAGTGATAATACGAAGTAATATTTTTATAACTAGGTAAAATGATTTACGCTCAATTAATGAGTTCTTTTATATAAACGTCTAGGCTATGTAGGTAACACCCACTCTCTCGCAAGGCGACTTTTATACCAGCGCCTATAGCAAGTTTCAACTGAAACAATTAAAAAAAAAAAATAATTACCTTGATTTATCTATTAATCATAAAAAAAGGCGAATTTATATCAATTCGCCTTATAGTGGTGCGCAAAGCTTATAAGTAATGTGTAAATACGGCGGCTTTTAGCTCAGTGCGCTCTAAGCTCATCATCCTGCTCAGAATTATTTTGCGACTGACTAGTTTGATCACCGTCGTCTTCGAGGTCATCTTCTTCAGCCAATTCTTCCGGCATCGACTCTAATGCTATCTCTAACACTTCATCAATCCATTTCACTGGTTTAATTGATAAGCCTTTTTTCACATTATCGGGAACATCTGCCAAATCCTTCTCATTATCAGCAGGTATTAATACCGTTGTTATTCCACCACGATGCGCCGCTAATAGTTTTTCTTTTAGACCACCTATGGGCAACACTTCGCCACGCAAGGTTATTTCACCCGTCATTGCCACTTCTGCCTTGACAGGAATGCCTGTCATAGAAGAGACAATTGCGGTTACCATGCCTACTCCAGCACTTGGCCCATCTTTAGGTGTTGCACCTTCCGGAACATGAATATGCACGTTTTTCTTCTTCAAGAATTTCTGGGAAATACCTAACGAACGCGCCCTGCTCTTAACCACAGTTTCAGCAGCCTGAATCGACTCTTGCATTACCTTGCCTAAGCTACCAGTACTTTTGACATGCCCATTACCGGAAACGACAACACTTTCTATAGTCAGTAACTCACCTCCTACAGAGGTCCACGCAAGGCCTGTTACCTGACCCACTTGATTCTTCTTATCAGCTTTACCGTAATCAAAACGCTGTACGCCAAGATATTTTGAGATATTACGACCAGAAACGGCGGTTTTGGTTTTCTTACCCAATAAATGCTCACGTATTACTTTACGACATATTTTTGAAATTTCTCGCTCTAGACTACGAACACCGGCTTCACGCGTGTAGTGACGTATGATAGCCAAAACAGCTGAGTCAGCAATTGTAACCTCACCTTTTTCAACACCATTGTCTTTGTATTGCTTAGGGATAAGATAATTCTTCGCAATATTAAGTTTTTCGTCCTCGGTATAACCAGGAATGCGGATAATTTCCATCCTATCCAATAACGGGCCAGGGATATTCATGCTATTTGATGTAGCAACAAACATTACATCCGAGAGATCAAAATCCACCTCTAGATAATGATCAGCAAATGAATTATTCTGCTCCGGATCAAGTACCTCTAACATCGCCGATGCAGGATCACCACGAAAATCCGTGGCCATCTTATCGATCTCATCCAACAAAAATAAAGGGTTACGAGCTTTAACTCGAGATATGTTTTGAATGATCTTACCCGGCAATGCACCTATATAAGTACGACGATGGCCACGAATTTCAGCTTCGTCTCTTACACCACCCAATGCCATACGTGTATATTTACGGCCTGTTGCTCTGGCTAAAGATTTCCCAAGAGAGGTTTTACCCACGCCAGGAGGGCCAACCAGACACATTATAGGTCCTTTGAGCTTTTTAACGCGTTGCTGAACCGCGAGGTATTCAACAATACGCTCTTTAACTTCATCTAAACCAAAATGATCTTCATCCAGAATTTTTTGTGCTTTAGCCAAATCATTCGAAATCTTGGATTTCTTACTCCATGGCAAACCAACCATCCAGTCAATATAATTTCTAACCACGGTTGCTTCAGCGGACATTGGCGACATCATTTTAAGCTTCTTTAGTTCTTCTTCAGCTTTCTCTTTTGCTTCTTTAGGAAGCTTAGCTTTTTCAAGCTTTTCCGCAAGCTCCTCCAACTCATTAGAAGGGGCATCATCCAGATCACCCAGTTCTTTTTGAATGGCTTTCATTTGCTCATTCAAATAGTACTCACGCTGGCTACGGTCCATCTGCTGCTTAACACGTCCTCGAATACGCTTCTCGACTTGTAATAGGTCTATTTCACCTTCAACAAGACTTACTAAATGTTCAAGCCGCTCCTTTACAGAGGTGATTTCGAGAATTTTTTGTTTATCTGTGACTTTCAGACCCAAGTGAGCAGCAATAGCGTCTGATAGTCGATCGGGCTCATCTATGCCTGACAAAGAAGAGAGTATTTCTGGCGGAACTTTTTTATTCAGATTGACGTATTTATCAAACAAATTAACTAATGCCCTACCAAGTAACTCAGTTTTTCGCTGATCATAATCACTATCCACAGGAATAACATCAATATCTGCGGTAAAGTATTCGCCTGAAGTATCAATCGAATCAATCTTAACTCTTTCAACACCTTCTACTAATACTTTCAAAGTTCCATCAGGCAGTTTTAAAAGCTGTAAAATAGTCGCTAGAGTTCCAATCTCAAAAATATCATCCGAGCCTGGCTCATCGACCTCTGCACTTTTTTGAGCAACAAGTAATATCTGCTTATTATTTTCCATAGCCTCGTCGAGCGACCTTATCGACTTCTCTCTGCCCACAAAAAGTGGAATAACCATGTGCGGGTAAACTACTACATCGCGCAGTGTTAAAACTGGAATATTCTTGATATCCTGTTGATTTTCTTTTGATTTATTTTCTTTATCAGTAGCCATGTTAGCCTCACATTAAGCACTTCATTAAATATTAAAGAAGTCTGCTTGTTAATTGGGACGCATTCTTAAAAATCAATGTTTTTGATAAAATAAAACCCCGTCAGCTTTCACTGCGGGGCTTTAAAACAACTAAATTCAAATGAATCAGGTTATATTCATTTCGATGAAGATGCTTTTTTCTTAACTTCCTTACTTTCATAAATAAGATAAGGCTGTGATTCCCCGTTCACAACAGACTCATCAACTACCACCTTGCTAACATCTTTTTCAGAAGGCAGTTGATACATAGTATCCAACAAAATTTTCTCCATAATGGAACGCAATCCACGTGCACCAGTTTTTCTTTCCATGGCTTTTCGGGATATAGCATGTAATGCTTCTTCACGGAAATCTATCTCTGCACCTTCCATCTCAAATAGCTTTGTGTATTGCTTAGTTAAAGCATTCTTTGGCTCGGTCAAAATACGAACTAAAGCATCTTCATTAAGCTCTTCAAGAGTAGCTATAACAGGTAATCGGCCTACAAATTCTGGTATGAGACCATATCTGACCAAATCTTCTGCTTCAATATCTTTAATAACATCGCCAAAAGCGCGATTATCATCTGGTGCTTTGACTTGTGCTGAGAAACCAATTCCACCTTTAGAGGTTCTATCGAGGACAACTTTATCTAAACCAGAAAATGCACCGCCACAGATAAATAGAATATTCTTAGTGTCAACCTGCAAAAACTCTTGCTGTGGATGTTTACGTCCACCTTGAGGAGGAACCGATGCCACAGTACCTTCAATTAATTTAAGCAGTGCTTGTTGTACGCCCTCGCCTGAAACATCACGAGTAATTGAAGGATTATCTGATTTACGAGAAATCTTATCAATCTCATCAATATAAACAATGCCAGTTTCTGCCTTTGCAACATCATAATCACATTTTTGTAATAGCTTTTGGATGATATTTTCAACATCCTCACCCACATAACCTGCTTCAGTCAAAGTTGTTGCGTCTGCCATTGTGAAAGGAACATTTAGCATTCTCGCCAATGTTTCAGCCAATAATGTTTTACCACTGCCTGTTGGTCCAATCAGTAATATATTACTCTTCGATAGTTCTACATCATCTTTCGATGAATTACTCTCTAAGCGCTTATAGTGGTTATAAACAGCAACAGACAAGACTCTCTTGGCTCTGGTCTGATCAATGACATAGTCATTTAAAAAGTCATTAATTTCCTCTGGAATCGGTAAACTGTGCTTTTCCCCTTCGTCTTTTTCTTGTAATTCTTCAGTAATAATATCATTACAAAGATCTACACATTCATCACATATAAATACTGAAGGTCCCGCGATCAGTTTTCTTACTTCATGCTGACTCTTTCCACAAAAAGAACAATAGAGCAACTTGCCATCACCCTTACTATCTTGTCCATCTTTATTATCTTTGCTCATTGACAAAAAACCTCAATTTTACTCTTCTTCCATTACTAGACCTAAAGTTAATCCTAAACCACACAAAAGTACAGTAAGAACAGATAAAGTCGGCCAATTATGACGTAAATATTTAACCTTAACTAACTGCAAACAATAAAAAAGCCTGAATGTTCAGGCTTCTTTAAACACATTTTTATTAGATCACTTCATTTGCCACGATTTTCCAAGACTTCATCGATAAGACCATAAGCTTTAGCCGCTTTAGAATCCATAAAGTTATCACGATCAGTATCTTTTTCAATAGTTTTCATACTTTGACCCGTATGATGAGCAAGGACTATGTTTAATTCATGACGGATTTTCAAAATTTCTTTAGCATGGATATCAATATCTGAAGCTTGCCCTTGAAAACCACCTAAAGGCTGATGAATCATAACTCGCGAATGCGGTAAAGCGAAACGTTTCCCTTTTGCGCCTCCAGCCAGCAAAACAGCGCCCATGCTCGCAGCTTGTCCTACACACAATGTACTTACGTCAGGCTTAATAAACTGCATCGTGTCATAGATAGCCATCCCGGATGTAACTACGCCACCAGGAGAGTTAATATACATATGAATATCTTTTTCTGAATTATCCGCCTCAAGAAATAATAATTGCGCCATTACTGATGTGGACATATAGTCTTCGACCTGACCAATAACGAATATTACTCGCTCTTTCAACATCCGTGAAAGTATATCGGACCCTCTTTCTTGACCGCGCACCGTCTCGGTTACACCAGGCATGGGTAAAATACTGCTGGCTTCTTGTATTTCACTTTGTGACCAAGTATTTAACATTTTGTTACCTTTTAGCTTCATCAATTAAAATTATTATTTAGCACTTAGTTGAAGTGATTAAACTTGAGTGTTCATAAGTTCAGTGAACTTCAGCGTCTCATCTTTTACTTTTGCTTTTTCCAAAACCCAATCAACAATCATTTCTTCCATAACTGCTGCTTCTATAGTTTGCATTGCCTGCTGATTGCTACGATAGTATTCAATCAATGATTCAGGATCTTCGTAGCTCGCCGCTAAAGAATTTAGCATTTCATCAATACGGGACTGATCTTTCTTAAGTTTATTCTTTGTGATTATCTCACCAACAATAAGGCCTAATTTTACCCTGCGTGCTGCTTGATCTCTAAACATGTCATCAGGCAAAGATGACATGTCAGCGCCTTGTGAGTTTTGTTCCATCTCACTTCTGACTTGCTTGATTTCATCATTCACCAAAGAAGCCGGCAAATCGATTTCATGCAGCTCATGCAAACCTTCCATTACAGATTGTTTTACCCGACTTTTAATTCGTTGATCAACTTCGCGTTGCATGTTCGCTTTAATTTCAGCTTTAAAACTTTTACTGGTACCGTCCGCTACGCCAAATTTAATTATAAAGTCTTTATTAACAGTAGGTAATGAAGGAGAACTAACAGTTTTTACATTCAACGCAAATTGAGCAGTCTTTCCTTTAAGATTTTCAGCCGGGTAATCTTCTGGGAAGGTGACTTCAGCCTCTTTTTTGTCACCAGCTTTCATTCCTACTAAGGCACTCTCAAAGTCTTTAAGCATACGGCCAGCGCCAAGCTCGACTGAGAAGTCTTGTGCAGAACCACCTTCGAATTCTTTGCCGTCCAGCTTTCCGTCAAAATCCACAACCAACAGATCACCTTTCTTTGCGGCGCGTTTAACTTCTTTCCAGTCTTGCTGTTGTTTGCGTAAAGTTTCGATCATCTCATCAACATCTGCAGCAGCAAGTTTAACTACAGGCTGAGTGACTTTCATTTTTGAAATGTCTGCAATCTCAAACTTAGGATATATATCGAATGTTGCTGTAAATTCCAGATCTTTACCGGGCTCTAAAGTCGTCGCTTCTATCTGAGGCATACCAGCAACTTTAAGCTTTTCCTGTTCTGCTGCCTCATAAAATGTAGATTGGAAAATCTCACCCACGACTTCTTGGTAAACTGAGTCACCATATTGCTGACTAACAACACTCAACGGCACTTTGCCAGGCCGGAAGCCATCAATTTTAACTCTGCCTCGCATTGACTTAAGGCGCTTATCAACTTCACCATCAATACGTTCTGATGGGACAACAATAGATAATTTTCTTTCTATATTTCCGGTAGTCTCAACTGAAACTTGCATGCAATAAACCTCGTCTCAAACTATCGGATCATAGCCTAAGATTTTACTCGTAGTTAAATGAAATATTATAAAAATATTTAAAAAAATGGTGCGAAAGGAGAGACTCGAACTCTCACGCCTTGCGACACTGGAACCTAAATCCAGCGCGTCTACCAATTCCGCCACTTTCGCAAAAGAAGGCGATTATACATTGCATTTTTGCAGTTGTATAACCTCAAAAGAACATTTGATTTATCTAGAACAACAAATCACATCTTCAGTTTAAATATGGGGTGGATAATGGGACTCGAACCCACGACGACCGGCATCACAAGCCGGGGCTCTACCAACTGAGCTATACCCACCATAAAAATCCATCGGCAGCCACTCTTAATGGCGCGCCTGGCAGGACTCGAACCTGCAACCTACGGCTTAGAAGGCTGTTGCTCTATCCGGTTGAGCTACAGGCGCAAAAACAAGAACTACCCACGTTTTTTCATCATACTGTAAAATTGGTCGGGGTAGAGAGATTCGAACTCCCGACATCCTGCACCCAAAGCAGGCGCGCTACCAGACTGCGCTATACCCCGACACTTCAACATCACTATCAGTAATATTTCTACCTTTACAGCAGAGCGCGAATAATACGCATCAATATTATTCACGTCAAGTCCTCATAACGGCAGTTGTTTAGAGTCCAAACTTATCAATTGAATATTGCTGTAAAAGCAAAATATCGGGTATCAAAAAAATTAAAAGTAGTGCAAACCTAATCAAAAGTCGCTATCGTGATTATTCATATATGCAGATTGCGATATTGTTTGTCATATCATTACTATGAGAATATAAGTACCAATTTATACTAATGGATAAAAGTCTATGACGGCGAAAGTTATTGATGGAAAAAAGATTTCAACTGAAGTTCTAAACGAGCTAAAAGTCGCTGTTGATAAACGCAATTCACAGGGCAAACGCCCAGCTGGTCTCGCTGTCATATTAGTCGGTAGTGATCCTGCTTCTCATGTATATGTTGGACATAAACGTAGAGCATGTAACGAAATCGGTATTTACTCAAGGTCTTACGATTTACCTGTCGAAACCACTCATCATGAATTAGTGTCACTTATTGATCAACTAAACGCTGATGAATTTATAGATGGCATACTCGTACAACTTCCACTTCCAGATCACCTGGACGCGTCTTTGATTATCGAACGCATCGATCCAAGCAAGGATGTAGATGGCTTTCATCCGGTCAATGTCGGTAGATTAACACTACGCATCCCAGGTTTAAGACCCTGTACACCATACGGTATTATGCGTTTACTAGAATCTACAGGTGAATCACCTAAAGGTAAACATGCAGTAATTGTCGGAGCATCAAACATTGTTGGTCGTCCAATGATGCTGGAACTATTGCTCGTAGGAGCAACAGTTACGGTCTGCCACCGTTTTACAAAAAATACTCCTGAACTGGTGGCACAGGGAGATATAGTCGTTGTTGCAGTTGGTAAAGCAGGATTAGTTAAAGGTGATTGGATAAAGCCCGGAGCCACAGTTATCGATGTTGGCGTGAATCGTTTAGAAAATGGCAAGCTCGCTGGTGATGTTGAATTTGATGAGGCCGCAGAACGAGCCGCATGGATTACTCCTGTACCCGGTGGAGTAGGACCAATGACGGTTGCAATGCTAATGAAGAATACATTAACCGCATGCGAGAAGCACCAGTTCTAAATCAGGTTGGGCTTTCGTGAGACAATCTCTTTTACCGCAAGAAAATCCACCAAGCAAGATCCACTCGAGAAAAACTGGCTAAAAGGTGGGGGGTGTCCTTTTTAAACTAACCAGACAATAAAAAGCCCCTAAGAGAAATATAAAAGCAAATCTCCAGGGGCTTAGTATATACAAGACCGAATTTTGTCTTTCGATTACACTTTAACTATTTATTTTGGACAACTGGCTTTATCACCGGCGGTAGTGCCAGCCACTTTCAGGAAAGCTCCAAAAGGTGACATAACCTTCATCGCTTCTACTTTTGGGCCTTTGAACTTTAGTTTGCCGCTCATCATCGCACCCATTGCACCACAACCAAAAGAACCTTTACCCATACACGCCCAGTTTTTATCACTCGCATGCATCAGGTAATCAACAGCAAAGTTCATTGCCTTGCCATCTGGCTTGCCAGCAGCCACACACATAGCTTTGCCGTCTTTTTCCTGGATGGTTAACTGGATCTTTGAAGCCTCGCCACAACTAGAACGATACATTTGTACAAGTTTATAACCACGACCCGCATTATTCTTAGTCCAGGAATAGCCGCCACCATTATCGTTAATATCCATATCTACCAGCTGGCCTGTTAGAGTTTCGCTTGCATTCCAGGCATTACAGGCTTTTTGTGCCCACGCAGCATCCATATAAGTATCTGCAATTACAGGGGCAGCCATTAGGCTAGCTACTACAAATAATCCTAATTTTCTAACCATTATTCTGTTCTCCTAGTTTAATAAAAATGTAAAAAAATAATTCACATAATAAAGTCACTTTAGTGCTGTTTCTCATTGTCGTTTTTATTTTTTAATCAGTATATTCTAAAAATAGAACTACAATTATCATGTCAGAATTATCTACAATCTGTCAATGAATTAAGCAATAAAGATGATTAAATAAACCAATAATCTAATTTTCATTACTGTTAATCCTGGCATATCCTCAAAATAATGATGTGCATACACGTTAGAGAAACACTAACATACGCCTTTAATTAATAGTAAAAGACTATTTTTCTGATGTTTATGAAATTCAAGCTCATACATACTGATCAATCTAACAATTATCAGTCTCGCCGTGGACAACTTCAATTCCCAAGGGGAACAGTCGAAACACCTGCCTTTATGCCGGTTGGCACTTATGGCACGGTAAAAACCATGAAACCAGAGGAAATTGCTGATCTCGGTGCTGAAATTATATTAGGTAATACATTTCATTTAATGTTGCGCCCAGGTACAGAAATTATTCGGCAACATGGTGATTTACATGATTTCATGAACTGGCATAAACCAATTCTTACTGATTCCGGTGGATTCCAGGTTTTTTCGTTAGCCAAAATGCGGAAAATTACCGAAGAAGGCGTTCATTTTCGTTCACCGGTAAATGGCGATAAAGTCTTATTATCACCCGAATACTCAATGCAGATTCAGCGTGAATTAGGATCGGATATTGTGATGATTTTTGATGAATGCACGCCCTACCCTGCCAGCTTAACCGAAGCACGCGAATCAATGGAACTTTCGCTACGCTGGGCAAAGCGCAGCAAGCTGGCGCATGCAGATAATCCATCAGCCTTATTTGGCATTGTTCAAGGTGGCATGCATGGTGAACTTCGAACTATTTCGGCACAAGAACTCCAGAAAATTGGCTTCGATGGCTATGCCATTGGTGGACTTTCAGTAGGCGAACCCAAGGACGAGCGTGATCATGTGCTGGAGGTAACAACACCATTGTTACCTACTGACAAACCCCGATATTTAATGGGCGTGGGAAAACCAGAAGACATCGTCGAATCTGTCAAAAGGGGTGTGGATATGTTTGATTGCGTGATTCCCACGAGAAACGCCCGCAATGGATTTTTATTTACCCGGCATGGTGAACTAAAACTTCGCAATAGCAAGCACCAAACAGATACCGGCCCTATTGACCCCGACTGTGGTTGTTACACCTGCCAGAACTATTCTCGATCTTATCTGCGTCATTTAGATAAATGCAAGGAAATGCTTGGCGCACACTTAAACACCATTCACAATCTGTATTACTACCAGGAATTAATGCGTGATATTCGCAAAGCTATCGAGAATAATTCTTTTGATGAGTTTGTTAAAGAATTCTATTCGCTGCGAAATGATGAAACAGACACCAAATAAGACACCCCCCTACTTTTAAGTGATTATTCATTTTTGTTTTTAAAAATGACTATAAGAACTTATGCATAGCTCACTCGTTTTTACTAAAGTCGCCTGGGCCAACTAAAACTGTTGTCTCGCTGCGCTTGAATGGTTATTTTTGAGCTTAGTGGATAAAAAAACTCCACTGTCAAAATAATTATTTAAACAAGCAAGACATAAAAAAGCCGCGATGATCGCGGCTTTTTTATTAATAATGTTAAAGATATATTACATAACACCAAGCTTTTTAAGCACATCAATAGTCAAACCGCCAGTTGGCAATCCATTTTCTTTCTGGTATCTCTCAACAGCTTTCATGGTGCCACGACCGATATTGCCATCAATAGTACCCGTATATACGCCAGCATCTTTTAGTGCCTGCTGGATCTTCTTATTAATGTTTGGACCCATATTCGTTTTACACAATACCGAACGCCATTCTAAACGCTCACTTGAAATCTTTTTACGCTTTTCAACTGTTTTGTATTCAGCTGGAACAACTGTGCGAATTTCTTCTGCTTCCGTTGCAACATTGCTAACTTTAATCAATTTTGCAATTGGCTCTATTTTCTCTTCTTCAATTTTTGCAGGTGAATCTACAACTAACTTTTTCACTTTTGCAATTTTAGCAGGTACATCTTTCAAACAGATTTGATTACCTGTGTAAGTTCCTTCACCTTCATCCGCAGCGCCTCTCCAGGAGAAACCTGCATCAGAAATTTTATTGACTAAAGTAACTTTATTATATTCGGCAGGAATCTTAATTTTATCGATTGTCGAATCGCTCACCAACTTAGAAACCTTAATCGCTTTTGTTTCTTCTGGCACTTCAACAATATCAATTACAGGCGGAGACTTAAGTACACTTTTTTTGATTATTTTATATACAGCAGGTACCTGTACCAAACACATGATCTCGCCCGTAGAGTTATCGATTTTAGTAATCGGGCCATCACCTTTCTTCCATACAGCTTTAGCTGGCTCAAGTTCAATCTTTTCTTCGATGGTTTCATATTCAGCTGGCATATAAACTTTCTTCTTGCTAGCCTGTTTTACTACAACTGTTTCTTCTATTTCTTCAAACTGAGCTGGTGCAACTTGAATCTCTTCAGATTCTTCTTTAACCAAGACTTCTTTTTCTGATTCTTCATATTTAGCTGGTACAAAGTATTCTTTGAAACACTCGCCAATCGCCGCACTCTCAATAGCAATACCACTAGTTTTAGCACCTGCTAATAAGGCAGGACTTGCAGGGATAGCTTTCTTATCCAAACTAGTAACCCACTCAGTACCCGCTGGAGATACCTCTACTTCCTCAAACTCCTCACGGAATTTTGTAGGAATTACTTTAATAGTGGTATAGCCTTCTTTTTCTATCACTGTTTCCTCAGCTATGTCGAATACGGCTGGTTTTACTTCAACTGTTTCTGATTCTGGTTTTACTATTACTTCTTCGGTTATAGTTTCGTATTGAGCCGGAACAATTACTTTCGCGTAACACTCCCCAGGCTTGGCATTTGGCAAGGTATTTGTTGCATCTACTCTGTCTTTCATTTCTTCATGAGAAGCTGCCATAGCTTGTGAGGCCGGAAGCAAAAGTGCCAGTACGGCTGCTGAAGCAAAACTTTTAGTTATCATTTAAAAACTCCTTTTAATATTCTTAATCTTTAATGGTTAAACAAGTTATTCTTATATTTTGCCTACAGATTTTTTCAGAACCGAATAACAGATTGCGCAAGGATAATCCATTCGTCCACAATGAGCAACCGTCTATCATACTTAGAAATATTCTATTATTGTTAGAATATCGGATAAGAAAAAAATCTCTTTAAATAGTTTGAAGTCATCTAACAACATGTAATTCATTGAACTATTTATAGTTTTCCTCTATCTCGAAAACCTGTCACTAGTGCTTATTCTTTATACTGAAAATTCTGCAAATCATCGAGAATCTCAGCGACATGTGTTTTCGGATTCACATTACGATAGACTTTTGCAATCTTACCTTGCGGATCAATAATAAAACTATGCCGTTTGGCTATCTTAAATAGTAACAGGTTTCTTAGAGAGTCATATTTCTCAGCGACTACGCCACCAGGATCAGCCAGTAACGTAAAGGGCAATTGATGGTTTTTGGCAAACTCCGCATGGCTTTCTGTATTATCCACACTCACCCCCCAGACAACGGTGTTTTTTGCTTTAATTGCTACTATATTGTCACGAAAACTGCACGCTTCAGCAACGCAACCCGGTGTTTCATCTTTGGGATAAAAATATAAAACCACCCATTTTCCCTGCATTTTACTTAGCGTTTGCATCTGATTATTTTGGTCGGTTAAAGTAAAGTCAGGAGCAGCACTCCCGACATCTATGCTATTTGCAGCATTGCTAACTGGTGATGTCATAAGTAATAGGTTTACCACGAATAATTGAAAAATACGTTCCATTTTATTATTGCTCATTTTGTTTGTAGCGACAGTGGTTTCGTTGTTTTCTCTGTAAAACCTAAAGCCACATAGAATAAACTATTAAAAGACACCCCCAACCTTTTGGGCGGTTTTCAAGAGTAAGCTTTTTAAAACCATAAACATCGAGACACTTTCAGAAGTGAAAAGTTTATTGTTATCTAAACATTGTTATTAATATCCTTCATCTGAACAAGGAAACAGGCAACACAGACAGTAAATTTCGCACATTCAAATATCCTGCGATACTGACTAATACAGACCCTAGCAGTGTACCCACAAACACTAACATTAAATTTATCTCAGGACTTAATTCAAACAAAGCATAAGCAGCCGCATTACCAGCAATCATAGCCAACACACCCGCAAGAAAACCGGCTAGTGCACCTATCATCGCAAACTCAAGCAATAAGCTACGGCGCAAGAAAGCGCGATTTGCCCCCAATGATTTCAGGATTCCTATTTCTTTTCGGCGCAACGCTTTTTGTGATTGCAAAGCGGCGAATAACACCACTATACCTGCGACCAGGGTAAATAAAAATATAGCCTGCACCGCAAATGCCGCTTTGTTGATTAACTCACGTACTTGAGTGAGTATTGCACTTATATCAATATCCGTAACACTCGGAAATTTCTTTATCAAATTTTGCAAAACCTGTGCTTCATTAGTCCCCAAATGAATACTGGTAATATAGGTTTTAGGAAAATCCTTGAACGCTTGAGGCGCAGCCAGCACAAAGAAGTTCGGTTTCATGCTATCCCACTGTACCGTGCGCAAACTGGTGATTGTTTCAATCAGGCGCTGACCTGCAATATCGAAGGTCAGTTGATCACCCATTTTCACACCTAGGGTTTTAGCGATGCCTTCCTCCATTGAAAAACCATCTTGTGCACCTTCCTCAAACCACTGGCCGGCGCTGATGATATTGCCCTCAGGCATAATTGCACTAGCAGATAGATTGAACTCCCGGATGAGTAGACGTTGAGCACGTTGGTTTTCTTTATACTCCATATCATCGGGGGATATTGGTTTGTCATTCACTTCTACCAGCCGACCTAAAACCATTGGATAAATTGGAGTTTTAACGCTTTTTTCGGCTAACAAGGTTGTTAACGGCTTTACTTCGTCTGGCTGAATATTTATCAGGAAATGATTCGGTGCATCAGCAGGCAAACTTGCTTGCCAGCGATTAATTAGATCACTGCGTAATGTGGTTAATAACAGCAAACTGAATATGCCGACACCAAATACCACTATCGTCAAAGCCATGCGCCTATTCGCTTTGGGTATGCTCCAATGTTCGCCTAGTTTACGAACTAAACGTAACATCAATAAGGCGATCACCCAGAAAACAGCCAATGCAACAATCACTGCGATTAGTAGATATAAACTTAACTTTAGGTCTGAAGTTTGCAGCCACATTAAAGCAAATACGGCAATCACCAGACTCGAAAATGAAAAAAACAATGGTGTTTTAGAAGTCGTACTGGCACGCTGTAGAATCTGAATCGGGGCAGTATTTACGAGTTGCATTAAATGCGGAGCAGAGAATCCAATAGCCAGAATGATCGCGGTTAAAATTCCGTTCCATACGGGAGACCAGCTTGCTTCTGGTAAAGTTTGACCAATAAAATCCTGTAAATACACGGCCAGAAATGACTGGATAAAATAGCCTATTAAAGAGCCAATCAGCGCAGCGAAAACCGCCACCAAAAACAGCTGCCCAAGATAACGGATTAAAATTTGACGGCGCGAAGCACCTATTGTTTTTAATACCGCTACAGACGCAGTTTCATGAAGAGTAAGACTATAACTGCTCAATGCGATACCTGCACCCGCCAGAATAACCGCCAATAATGATGCCATTTTTAAAAAACGCTGCCCGCGCTGCAACGCCTGTTGCACAGATGGCAAACCATCATCCAGAGTACGAACCCGTTCATTGAGTTTTAACTTTGGTTTTAACCATTTTCTGAATTGCTTGATTTGCGTTTCATCACCTGCAAACAAAAAGCTATAACTAGCGCGGCTTGCAGCCGTTAATAAACCCGTTTCAGGTAGTTGTTTTAATGGCAGTATCAACTTTGGCGCAAACTGAAAAGCATTGCTTGCCTGATCTGGCATTTTACGAATAGCACTGGCCAGTTTGATTTTACTGCGACCCAGTTGCACCTCATCTCCAGCTTTAGCATTTAACGACACAAACAAGCGACCATCTGCCAATGTCTCATTGTTGATTAAGCTACTAATGAGAGTTACCTGAATTTCACCGGTATTTTCTGTGCTGGTCTCAATTTTACCATGCAGAGGATATTCGTTTGAAACAGCTTTTATTTGCGCTAACTGGAATTTTTCGCCGCTGGAAACCATGCTGGGAAAACTCACTACTTTGGCTGTTCTAAGACCTCTCGTTTGCGCCTCTTTGAGGTAATCTTCATTGATAGGTCGAGTAGAAACTACCACCATATCACCACCGAGCAACTGCGTGGCCTGGGCATTCATCGCACGATCTGCGCGATCCGTAAAAAACCCAACGGAAGTTACGGCCACGACCGCGACCAGTAAGGCGAGAAATAACAGACGCATTTCCGCCAAACGCCAAAAACGTTTTATTTGATTAAAAAGCGACCTTAACATGAGATTATCACGCAGCTAACAAACCATTTTCCAAGCGATAATGTGTCTGACATTTTTTAGCCAGGGCATCATCATGAGTGACTAGCACCAAGGTCGTATTACTTTGTTGCTGTAATGAAAAGAGCAAGTCGATAATTTCATCGCCGGTATGGCTATCAAGATTTCCTGTGGGTTCATCTGCGAATAGAATAACGGGTTTTGATACGAACGCTCGTGCAAGTGCCACTCGTTGTTGTTCACCACCCGACAATTGCGTAGGTAGATGTGTTGTTCGCTCGGCCAAGCCGACCTGATTTAATGCCACGCTAGCACGTTGGCGTATCACTGCATTTTTTAGACCTGAGCTTTTATCGAGCTCCAAAGGCAACATAACATTCTCTAATGCGGTTAAATTATCCATTAGATGAAACGATTGAAACACAAAACCCACTCTACCCAGGCGTAATGCAGCACGCTGGTCTTCATCCAGTTGAGATAAACCCTCGTTGAGCAAGATTACTTCACCCGTACTTGGAATATCCAGACCTGCAAGCAATCCTAATAAAGTGGTTTTACCAGAACCTGATGCACCCGTGATCGCCACTGACTCACTTTGCGAAATACGTAAATTGACTTTATCAAGGATCTTCAAGTCTTCACTTGCAGATACAGGCAAGCTTTTACTTAAATTTTGTGATTCAATAACGATAGAATTATTTGTCATTTTTAGGGTCTATAGCTTTTATCATGAAAAATCGAACTATTACTATGGGTTACACACAAGCACTTTTCAAGAAAGCTTTCAGTTATATGGTTGTTTTATCTTTTATCCTTATTCCTAATATATCAAACGCCAAACAAAAGGTTTTGGTATGGGGTGATAGTTTAAGTGCAGCTTACGGAATTCCCGTTGAAAAAGGCTGGGTGAATCTGATGCAGGAAAAACTCGGTGATGATATTGAAATCGTCAATGGCAGCATTAGTGGTGAAACCACACAAGGTGGTGTAACGCGTTTACCTGCAGCTCTGCAAGCACACAACCCCAATTTCGTTATTCTGGAACTGGGAGCGAATGATGGCTTACGCGGTATTGCACCAAGTGTTACTAAAAACAATCTAAAAAAGATGATCGAACACGCACAGCAAGCACAGGCAAAAGTAATGCTCCTTGGGATGAAAATTCCACCAAATTACGGCATGGCTTACACACAACAATTCGAAGCACAGTATGCTCAACTGGCTAAAGACTATAATTTGACCTTCATTCCTTTTTTTCTTGAAGATATTGTTCAAGATTTGGCATTATTACAAGAGGATGAGCTTCATCCCACAGAAGCAGCACAACCGATAATATTAGAGAAAGTGCTGACAACTTTCAAAAGTGAATTACTTTGAAAGATCTTTGAATAAAAAACAGATAAAAAAACCCGCTTAAGTTTCCTCAAGCGGGTTTTTTTATTTAGGATTTCTATTTAGGACTAACAGTTGTTAAACCCAAAGTCACCCACGATTGCATACCACCGCGATACCATTTTATTTTATCTGCAGGGTAGCCTTTTTTGATTAATGACCTGATATTCAATGTTGATTGTGGACACCATGAACCATTGCAAAACATAACCAGTGTCTTGGCATTACTGAAATCCAGTTTATCGCCATCCACTTTGACTCCAAAACGATCTTTCATAACATCAATGGCAGTTGGTGAATCAGATGCTTCTGTCCATGCACCTTCTCCAGCAGTACTGATTTTTGTCCATGGAATATTTACAGAACCAGGAATTGTACCGCGAGCTGTCCAGTCTGATGTTCTTGAATCAATTACCAAAACCGAGCTATCCATTGACGCCGCTTTCAGATATGTCATCATTTCCAGCTCTGCAATTGTCTCAACACCAGGAGCAGCCACGCTTGGCTGAATACAAAATGGAGGACATGAACGCGAAGTTTTTGCATAGAGTTTAGGGATAGTATGACCTTGATCTTTATCTCTTTGTATCGTCATTTTCTCTCCCATGTGAACCACTTCAATCGACGCAAGATCCGGAGATATATTGACGTTCAACGCCTCTTTGGCATGAACTGATACAGACACTATAGTGGCTAGCACAGCCCCTGATAACACTAATAAATTAATTTTTTTCATATTGCTGCCTATTACCATTTAGTTAAGTTAATAAATATATATAACGAAATGCTAATATACGGGAGCAAAAATTTATATTCGTTGATTTATGTCAATTATTCCATAATAATTTTTAAAACAATGTAAATAACTGATTACCACTCTTTACAGGGCAAATAAATTTCAGTGATGCCGCTGTTAATTTCAAATTATCAATGCTGTCTCCTGAGCCATACAAGCGGTCACCAACCACAGGATGACCTATACCAGACAGATGTTTTCTTATCTGATGCTTGCGCCCTGTTTCTATTCTTACTTCAAGCGTTGAAGTATTCTCATCTGCGTTATACTCGATTAGCTCAGCATGACTAATTGCAGATTTATTATCAATCTCTGCCGTGATAGTTAATCGTTTCCCGAATCTGGGTAAAGCACTAGAAAAATCACCTTGTACTACGGCTCGATAGCGTTTTTCAATTTCTCTTTTTTCAAACATCTCGGAAAATTGCGCCGCAACAGTTTTATTATGTGCCAGAATAATCAATCCACTCGCCGCCCGATCCAATCGATGCACCACAAACGCCGCTCGCTCAGGCCGTAAATGTATTTCAGACCAACGATAAATAGTGCAGTGATCTCCCCACTTAGAACCTTGAGATAGCATTCCAGAAGGTTTATTCCAAACACTGTAAGCGCCCAAATCAGCGACTAAAACAGCTGGTTTTGGTTCAACCGCCAAAACACTTTCATCATAGTAAAAATGCAAGGTATCACCGTGATTCAAAACTTTTTTTACACGACGTAAACGCTGGATATAAGTCTGTTTTAGATCGCGCTCCAGCCAGACACAACCCTTTTGCATTGCCTGTTTAATTTTTTGACGCGAAATTGCAGAAGTCTCTGACAGCCAATCCAGCGCTGTCTTTCCTGAATCAGAAATCTGGACATGTAATTCTAGTTTATTTGTAATGGCATCTGGCATTTTTAGAGGATTACGTCTTGGTTGATGATCTTAGCTGGATAAAAGTTACTAATAGGCACCCCCCTACTTTTGGGGTGTTTTTCATCCAAAGTCTGAATGTTTATGCTCAATGCTTGCGTTAATCGCGGTGCGAATTTTTGGATACTAATGTGAAGCACACTTAAAATGCTTTTATACTTTGACAGTTCCAGCAATCTGTAAACTGAGAAGAATGCTCTTCTCCGCAGTTTTCACAGACCCAGTTGTTACTTTTATTTTGCAGAGATCGGGATTCTTCAATAATCTCCTCTGCCCGTTTAGCTTTTAAAGAGTCGAGCACCCACAATTCAGGCCAGCAAAGGGTTAATGGAATCTCGCCTGCCAAGGATGAAAGCCGGTCATTTTTTATTACACAATCAACTCCCTGGGCCCCTAGTACATTTTTCAAATGATAAAGATATATTTGATTTTCTGTTGTATAGACCAGTTTCAATTGCTTATGTTTTCATATTTGAATAAGGCGTTATCTTACAAGAATGATACCATCCAGTGCACTTTATCGTTAGCATGAATGAAGTGGTCAGTTATTTTCAAACTTAAAGACCGCATTATCAAACACACTATGAAAATTTAAATTGATTTACTTTAATTTTAAATATTAATATTATTTACTGTATTAAGTCTAAATTAATCTATAAGCGATTATTATAATTGCATGCAATACTGTTACATATTATTTTCAAATTATCGAGTGCTTGAGACCTGTAGTGTACTCATAAACTAGCAAAGCAATTCATTAACTTTAGGAAAAGGGGATAAAAAAATAAATGGATATCCAGCGATATCGGGTTGTTGCTGTCGGCGCAAAGACACCAGACATACTCTCTAAAATTACAAAGGCACTTACTCATCAAAACTATGAGATAGAGACTATTTCTTCACTTCGGCTTGGACATAGCATCGTGGTTGTCTGTCTGCTTGAAGCCTCTCAGGCAGGCGAGCTATCTATTGAGAACTGTTTACAGAATATTGTAGCTGAAAATCAATTACAGCTCACAATAGATCAGTGTAATAGAGAAAAATATAAATTTGTTAAGTCTGATGCTTTTATGAGGATTCGAGGTCATCACGTCGCTGGTATTAAGGCATATATTATCTCGGAATTAATTGAAACTGGTCTAGATATCCATGGTTTAGAATCTGATACTTATGATAATAAAGGCGAAAAATTCTTTGTGATTAATATTAAAGGAAAGACATCTGAAGGCATCGAAAGTCTTGCTGTAACGGTAGATAAATTACAAAAACAAAAAATTGATGTCGCACTTGCCAATGATATGAGCCTATTGGTTTAAAAAAACTAATTGTAGCTTCAGTCTTGTCAGAAAAAGAATATTACATTACTCAGCATTTTATCAATCCACCCAGTTTAGCAGCGATTGAATCAATCATCGGTTGTGGTGGATACTCACCAGGGTTGGACAAACGATAGGTTTGCCATTGATTAAAGTCATCAGCCAGGCAAGCATTGCTACCATGACAGGCCAGTACTTTAATTACATGACCAGAAATCTTCCATGGACCATCGCTTTCAAGCCAGCCTTTTATCAAATGAATGCTCTCATCAGCCGTTTTCAGATGCCAATAAGCGTCAAAAACCAATATGCCCTTGGGGTGTTTATATAATTCTGCAATAAGAAATTCTTCACTCTCAGGAGTGTGTAGGGTCAAGGGTGCAGTTACCGTAAAAAGATCAGCCATAAACTAAGTTTAGAGCGCTTTTACAAATAAAGAAAAAGCTGTAATGACTAAATCATTGATTAAAAAGACACCCCCATACTTTTGACGAGTTTTACTCACCCTTCGGGCCAACGCCTAAACAACAAACGTTGTTGTCTCCGCTTCGCTTCGGCTGGCCATTTTTCGAATATAAAAAACCCTGATTAAAGTTATTCAATCAGGGTTTAGCGTAAAACATCAATCTAAGCTTGTATTACTGCTTGATTCCCTCAATCGACAAAATCATTTCAACATCTGTTGACTTAGGACCTAGATTTTTCGTGATGCCAAAATCAGACATTTTGAAAGACGTTTTACCCTCAAAACCACTGCGATAGCCACCCCACGGATCATCGCCTTCACCAATTTTTTCCACAGAAATTTCAACCGGTTTAGTTACACCATGCAGGGTCAAATCACCCTTTAATACATTCCCATCGTAACCAGTACCAACAAACTTTGCTTCGGGAAATTTTTCCACATCCAGAAAATCATCACTACGAAGATGTTTATCTCGTTCCGCATGGTTGGTGTCCACACTGGATGTATTTATATTAACGGCGACCGTAGTTTTTTCTGGTGCATCCTTGTCGTAACTGTAAGTTCCATCAAATTCATTAAATTGTCCATATAACCAGCTATATCCTAGATGTTGTACTCTGAATTTAATAGAAGCATGCATGCCTTTGCTGTCAATAACGTAGTCTGCAGCTTTGGCAGTATAAGATGTGCTCATCAGTCCTAGCGCGAGGAATGAAGTTGCAAGAGTTGTCAGTTTTAAATTCATATTTTTCTCCTTCTTTAGTGTTAAATCATTGAGTGTGGTTGTCAGGATATTTCAGTCTATTTACTTCTAACGCCTAACATTCGTTTAAGAGTTCGGTCTTTAAACACAAAGTGATGTATCAGAGATGCCCCCGCATGCAGTAGCATCAGCAGCATAAAAATAACGCCAAAGACTTCGTGGATCTTCCCTGCAAGCTCGCCCCGGTCTTCATCATCTGGCAGCAATGCGGGAAGCTCAAACAAGCCAAATACTTCAATCCCCTGGCCTTTGGCGGTCGAAATCAGATAACCACTAATAACCAAAAAAACAACCAAAGCGTAAAACGCATAATGAGTCAATTTAGCCATCAAATTTATACGCGGCTTGGTTAAATCCAGGGGCGTGGGTTTGCTTTGTAATGAGTTCCAAAGCAAGCGCATTATCATTGCAATACCCAATATCACACCGATTTCTTTATGCAATTCCGGTGCCCTGTGATACCACTTATCGTAGTATTCAAGCTCTACCATATAGTCACCCAGGAAATACATGGCGATCAATGCAACTGCCATGATCCAGTGGATCACGATTGAAACCCAACCATAGTGCTCTCTGGTATTGATCAAACTGTTATTCATTGCTTTAAAACCTGTTGTTTTTGAAATCGTCAAATGCCTGTCTGACTTGATCTTGGGTATTCATTACAAATGGGCCACCGCGGGCAATCGGTTCATTAAGCGGTTTCGCTGAAATCAATAGAAATCGGGTAATTCCACTTTTTGATTTGACAAAAACATAATCACCTTGTTCCAGAATACCCAGGTTTTTAGCCGATAATTCACGGGCTTCATTACCGATTAGCACTTCTCCTTCAATCATATAAATAAGGGTATTATCAGCGCCATCAACAGTCTGCTCAAATTCCTCTCCTGCCTGTAATGAAATATCCATAAAAAGGGGGCTAACATAAGAATTTATAACAGGACCTACTGTTCCTTTTAGGGTTTTTCCTGCTACAACGCGAATCTCAGTACCGTTGTCCGATCGTTCCACCGGTACTTCAGTTTTTGTAAACTCCTGATAGGCAGGAGCAACCATTTTGTCAGCGGCAGGTAGATTTACCCACAACTGGAAACCTTCTAATAAGCCATCTTCCTGCTCTGGCATTTCTGAATGCACAATGCCTTTGCCAGCTGTCATCCATTGCACTCCGCCAGATTCAATGACTCCCTCGTTGCCAGCATTATCTTTATGCCGCATTTTTCCATTTAAAAGATAGGTCACTGTCTCAAAGCCACGGTGTGGATGGCTGGGAAATCCACCGATATAGTCATTAGGTTTGTCAGAACCAAAAGTATCCAGCAATAAAAACGGGTCGACATTTTCTAATTGTGTTGTACCAATTAAGCGTGTCATATTTACCCCATCACCATCAGAAGTTCGTAAACCGGTGGTGCTAGTAAGTAGTTCCTTGGTCTTTAATTTAGTGGATGTTGAAGTATTCATATCAAATAGTTTCTCGATTAAATGCTTAAGTTAAGTCAATTATAGTCGTTGATTAAAAGAGAATAAATAGCAATAATTACAAATTATTGTTCTTATAATAAGAACAATACAAGCGGAGGAAATCAAATGGGTCAACTCGAAGATATGCAGGTATTTGTGCGCGTAGTGGAAGCAGGAGGCATCGGCCACGCAGCTGAACAATTGGGCATAGCCAAGTCAGCTGTCAGCAGACGTCTTACAGAACTCGAAGCGCGTCTTGGCGTAAGCTTAATCAGTCGAACCACTAGAACATCCAGAGTCACCGATACTGGCAAGCTCTATTACACTCATTCTTTAAGTGTCATTGATGAAGTAGCAGAGCTAAACAGTATCACAGCCAATCCGGAAAGCTCCCTGGGGGGAACTTTGCGCTTATCTGCCCCACTTTCTTTTGGCCTTAGTCAACTCACTCCCGCTCTGGATGATTTTGCAAAAGCACACCCAGGGTTGACTCTGGATATTGAGTTCTCAGACCATATGGCTGACTTGATTGCAGGTGGATTTGATCTGGCTTTTAGAATCGGCGACCTCAGTGACTCCACACTTAAAGCACGAAAAATCTCGCCAATACAATCCACAATTTGCGCCAGCCCTGCTTACTTGGAAAAATATGGTACGCCAACAACACCCGAAGATTTAAAAAATCATCAGGTACTGCGCTATGCGCTAGACAACACTAACTCATGGACACTGTTTGATAAAAAAGGAAAAAAATACAGTGTAAATACACCTGCAAAAATCATCGCCAATAACGGTGACTTTCTTTGTAAAATGGCTATATCTGGTCATGGAATCATAGTGGAACCAACCTTCATAACCTGGGAAGCCATCGCAATCGGCGAACTTATTGAAATCTTGCCAGAATACAAAATACCCGATATCTACGCCTATGCCGTCTATCCACAAACCCGCTATCTATCCCGCCGGGCGCGTTTATTGATAGATTTTTTAGCTGAAAGGTTCGGTGATAATCCGTATTGGGATCAAAAATAATAATAGTCAAAGCCAGATTTAATCAATCAAGCATTCGACAGCTAGCTTACTCAAGGAGATACCTAATACATATAGTTTGATATAATTTAATATAGGCGTACCATATTGCACTTCACACATATGATTTATAGCATTTTTTAATGGATATCAAAATGTTAGGAACTTAGTCTATCAAAAAACATTAGCTCATTAAATAGACAAAATAACTAGCAGAAATGATTTATAGTATATTTCAATGAAGACCGTAAAAGTCAGGAACATAGACTGATACTAGCTTATTAAAAGACGAATAAACTAACAGTATTTGATATCAGAAAAGGAAAGGCAAAGAAAAGGGATGCATGTTTAATCTAACCACACAGCAGAATAGTAATATTCAAAAGAGTAATGACAAGATTGCTAGTTATGCGCAATATGAGCAGCCCTATCATTCATACTATACGCCTCAAAAAGTTGCAGTAACCACAATAAATGATATTTTCGCCATATTATCTAGAAGGAAGTTACACATTTTTACATCCATTTTTGTTGCTCTTCTAGTAGCATTAATCTACAGCTTTTCAATTAATCCAAGCTATCGAGCAAATGCCATCATACAAATAGAAAGAGATAACACGCAAATTGTAGAATTTGGACAAATCCGAAAACCTACAGGTGCATTCGATAGTCTGAATGATCCTTTTTTTAGAACACGTTATGAGATGCTAAAAAGCAGAGTAGTGACTGAGCAAGTAATCAAAGAATTAAATTTATATGATAGCTTGAGGCAAGGAAATTTACGTAATTTCAATATTGCCAGCAATCTAAAAAAAGCATTTGGAGTAAAACCACATACAAAAGTCATAAAGCCACAAGTACCAATTGATTATGCAAGCACTTTTCTAGATCACTTATTTATACGTCCTATCAAGGGAACTCATTTGGTAGAAGTAATATACGAAGGCTCATCACCCCGTGAAGCAAAGGATGCTGTAACATCATTGATTAATAATTTCATAAAATTCCAAATTGAATCAACCAATGATAGCGATGAGTATGCAAAACAATTTTTAAGTAAGCAATTGCTTCAATCTGGTGAACGATTAAAGCTGGCAGAAAGAAAGCTAAATGAGTATGCGAATGAAAATGGGATCCTAAGAGTTGATGATAAGCAAAGTCGCCACATTAAAAAGCTTGAAACCCTTGATGACGCTCTTGTAAATGCCGAAATCAAAAGAATTGTGGCTGAAAGTGTATTTATGGAAACAAAAAAAAATAATGGAGCAGTCTCTAATATTTTAACAAACCCCGTAATTATGAATTTAAAAGAAAGTCTATTTTCGTCTGAAAGAGAGTATCAGGAAAAATTAAAAACCTTTAAACCCAAATACCCTGAGATGGTCAAATTAAGGCAACAGATTAATACTACTAAAAATAAAATAAATACTGAGATAACAAAAATCAAAAACTCAATGGAATCTGATTATTTAGCTGCTAAAAAACAAGAGTCACGAATTCGTGGACAACTAAGCTTATTTAGGAGGGAAATGAATAGCTTACAAAATGATAACCTAACCTACAACACCTTAAAGCGAGAAGTTAAAAGCAGCGAAAATCTTTATAACAACATTTTACAACGACTTGAAGAAGTAAATGTAGCATCAGCAGCTAATACCAGTAGCATTAATATTCTTCAACCAGCCGTAATGCCACTAAAAAAATATCGACCCAATCTCAAGTTAAATATGATTCTCGGATTATTATCTGGCCTCATCTTAGGCCTCGGTCTCGCCTTCTTCAGAGATACACTTGATAGATCTTACAAGTCCCATGAAGAACTAGAGTTTAATACCGGACTACCCGTGTTAGGCAGAATTCCTCAAGCAAATAAAAAAACAATTAAGCAACTCGATATGATTGTCGTCAATGACCCGTATAACCCAATCTCGGAAGCTTACCGTATTTTATCTGCAAATATTCAGTTAATTACTGACAGGTCAAAAGAACGAATAATATTGATAACCAGCGCACATTCAGGCGAAGGTAAAAGTGTAACAGCATCAAACATCGCCTGCGCTTATGCAAAAATGGGGAAAAAAGTACTACTGATTGATGCGGATATAAGAAGACCATCGTTGCACAACAGATTTAATCTAGAAAATAACAAAGGCCTAAGTGATTATTTGAAAGGAGAAACAAATTTTAGCGGAATAACTCAGCACATAAGAAGAGTAGAGGGCTTATTTGTAATAACAGGCGGTGAACAAAATAACGACCCAGTAAGCTTATTGAGTAATGGTCGTATGGAACATCTTACCCGGCAAGGTGCCAAAGTTTTTGATTACGTAATTATTGATGCTCCACCCGTTATAGGCTTTGCAGATACATTACTGTTAACATCCATTTCCTCAGCGACTCTAATCGTATCGAAAAGTGATCACCTATATGATCATACTGCTAAATTTTTAATGACCAAACTTGAGCGGATAAAACCTAATCTACTTGGCTTTTTATTAGTGAATGTAAAAACGCCAGAAGCTCAAGACAAGTTCTATACCGATTATTTAGAAAGCCGGACAACCATGTTGTTAGAAAATAACTAATTTAGTAACATATCACTAATTGATAACTTATTAAGAAACTGACAAACAATTACTCTATTCGAGGGCACCTCTAGAATAAATGTTTATTTTTTAAAAAGACAGCTCCCACCTTTTGGGGTGTTTTTGAGTGAAGCTAAATTCCATTGTTCTGCAACCAATACTCTAATAATGCCATATGCCATAGTTTACTTCCCTGAATTCTTGTCAGATAATCTTCAGGCTTTACGAGTAGCTTTTTAACATAGGCACGTTGATAAACCCCGCGCTCTTTACACTTCTGCGAGTTTAAAACATCCTGCATAAATTCAAGAAACTCCCCGCGCACGTATTTTAGCGCTGGTACGGGGAAGTAACCTTTTTTACGGTCGATGACGCTATCTGGGATTAACCCTCTAGATATCTGTTTGAGTACGTATTTACCACCATCCTGAAGTTTCATATGTGGCGGCATTTTGGCGGCGAGTTCGACGAGTTCGTGATCTAGAAATGGCACACGCGCTTCAAGGCCGTGCGCCATGGTCATATTATCGACGCGTTTTACCGGATCATCAACGATCAGCATAGTGGTGTCCGCTCTAAAAACAGCATCAATAAAGGTGTCTGCATTCGGTGCTTCGAGTAATGCAGTCATAGTTTCAGCCGTATAATCGCGGTCGATATAGGCTGGTGTTAGTGCTTCTATCATTTCATCGTGATCACGATCGAAATAGTATTGGCGAAATCGTTCTAGATGCGTTCCCTTGGCTTCATTCATTTTGTTGTACCAGAAGTAGCCGCCGAAAACTTCATCCGCGCCTTGCCCTGATTGCACCACTTTTACATCTTTCGAGACCTGCTCGGACAATAGATAAAAACCAATCGCATCTTGCCCAAACATCGGTTCAGACATATTCGCGATAGCTTCTGGCAATCGGCTTAAGGTTTGCTCATTGGGAATATGGATTTTATGGTGATTGGTATTAAAACGCCCGACAACTGCGTCAGAAAATTCAAACTCACTGCCTTTTTCTTCGGGCTGATCATCAAAACCAATACTGTAAGTCGGGATATCTTTGATCCCGATTTCATCCAGCAACCCAACCAGCAAGCTAGAATCCAGACCACCTGAAAGCAAAACACCAACAGGCACATCTGAAATCGCATTGCGACGACGTACTGCTGTTTTCAAAGATTCGTGGATCGCATCTGTCCACTCTTCATCCGTACGTTGTTCTTTTTCGCGAGTCGCATCCAGTGTCCAATAGCGATTGAGTTGCTGCTCACCGTTTTCTTTAATCAATAAAGTATGTGCTGGCTCAAGTTTACGGATACCTTTTAAAATCGTCATTGGCGCAGGCACAACAGCATGCAACGTAAACTGATGATGAAGCGCAACCTGATCAATTGAAGTATCAATATCATGATTTTCATTCGATGCAAAAAGAGCCTGTGTGTTTGAGGAAAAACGCAAACCTTGCTTCGTAAATGCGTAATACAGCGGCTTGATACCCATGCGGTCGCGCGCCATAAATAGCGTCTTTGCTTTTAAATCCCAGATCGCAATGGCAAACATGCCAAGAAAACGTTTAACGCAGTCTGTACCCCATTCAGAATAGGCTTTCAAAATAACTTCGGTATCACCAGTTGAGAAGAAAGTATGACCTTTTGCGCTTAACTCCTCTCGCAGTTCCGGGTGATTATAAATCGTGCCGTTGAACACCAATGCCAGGCTCAATTGCGGATCAATCATCGGCTGATTACCTTTTTCAGATAAATCCAGAATAGATAAACGTCTATGACCAAACGCCAGTGCTCCATCAGAAAAGGTTCCCGCATGATCTGGGCCACGTTTCTCTAATTTTTCCATCATCGCTTGAATGTGATTCAGGTCAGGCAGGCTGCCGTCTAATCGGTATTCGCCGCAAATTCCGCACATATTTATTGTTTCCTAAATTTTTTACACATTATATTGACAATCGAAGTATATATTTATTTAAAAGGCACCCCCCTACTTTTAGCCACTTTTTTAAAATAAATTAACAATATAAGTTTAAAGTGATATTGCATTTAATGAATAAATTTATTCTAATCCAGCCTTCGCTTTTCAACTCATTTAATTAATTACTAAAAGGCAAATATAATGACTCATACTCTACCTGATTTACCCTATGCAAAGAATGCTCTAGAACCACACATCTCTGCTGAAACTTTAGATTATCATCACGACAAACATCATCAAGCTTATGTAACAAATCTAAACAATCTGATTGAAGGCACTGAGTACTCAGACAAATCTTTGGAAGAAATCGTAACGTCTGCTCCTGCTGGTGGCATTTTCAATAATGCAGCACAGGTTTGGAACCACACCTTTTACTTCAACTGTATGGGCCCAAATGCAGGTGGCGATCCAACTGGAGCAGCCGCTGATGCAATCAATTCAACATTCGGCTCATTCGCTGATTTTAAAGAGAAGTTTTCCGCATCTGCTGTAGGTAATTTCGGTTCTGGCTGGACCTGGTTAGTTAAAAATAGCGATGGTTCAATTGAAATCGTAAATACAACCGCTGCGGGTTGCCCTTTAACTGCAGGCCAAACGCCCATTTTAACTATAGACGTTTGGGAACACGCATATTACATTGATAAGCGTAACGCACGCCCTGCTTATGTTGCTGACTTCTGGAACCTAGTGAACTGGGATTTTGTAAATGAAAATATGAAGTAACAAATTCCACATAATCTCTGGTACAATCCTCCGATAAAAATAAAGCTGGCAAATTTGCCAGCTTTTTTATTGAAAAAAACATTAACTCATTTATAAGCTATAGGAGGCTTTACCATGAATCCATTAAAATCTGTCACAGGTACGATCGTATCTGGTTTTATTCTCGCTATTATTATCGGCTTAGTTGCTGATGGTGGCTTTAATCTCAATGTTGCATCACTTATCGTTTGGTTCCACGTGCTTGCAGGTATTGTCTGGATTGGTCTACTTTACTATTTCAACTTTATTCAGGTCCCAGGTGTTGGCGCTGCACTAGCAGATAAAGAGCCAGGACCTGCCGCGATTAACAAATACATTGCTCCACGCGCTTTATTTTGGTTCCGTTGGGGTGCATTGGCGACCTGGTTAACAGGTGTTTCTGCTCTTGAGAACATGGGTTTGGGTTTTATCCAGACGTTCTTATTCCAGAATAATGCTACACCGAATGCGCTGGCACTCTCTATTGGCGCATGGTTAGGTACTATCATGCTTTTCAATGTCTGGGTTCTTATTTGGCCAAACCAGAAGAAAATTTTAGGCATCGTTACAGCTGATGCAGATACTATTGCAAAAGCAAAGCCTATTGCATTAATGGCTTCTCGTACTAACACACTACTATCAATCCCAATGCTAATGTGTATGGTAGCATGGGGTCACCAAGGATTAGCGCTATAAGCTAATACTATTGGTGATATTCCAGTTTAATTGGGGCTAACACCATGGATTGACAATTAGTAGAAAAGCGAGCAATATTGCTCGTTTTTCTGCAAAAGGGCAGCCTTAGGCTGCCCTTTTGCATTCCCTTTTCTCAGCGTAATTTTTAATGCTAAGATATATTAAAGGAATGTTATTGTGTCAGATTCATTAATGTCTACCTACTCACGTTTACCTGTCTCATTTGAGCGAGGTAAAGGCGTATACCTGTTTGATAAAGATGAGAATAAATACCTGGACGCACTTTCGGGTATTGCCGTCTGTAGTGTAGGTCATGCAAATCCGCAAGTCGCTGAAGCGATTGCCGACCAGGCACGCACCCTTGTTCATACTTCTAATATCTATGGCATACCACATCAAGCTGAGTTAGGTGAAAAGCTTTGTAAACTATCAGGAATGAATAGGGTTTTCTTTGGAAATTCGGGCGCTGAAGCGAATGAGGCTGCAATTAAATTAGCACGCTTATTCGGCAAGAAAAAGGGCATCGACCGGCCTAAAATTATTGTAATGAGCGGCAGCTTTCATGGACGTACCCTGGCAACTCTCTCGGCAACCGGAAGTCGTAAGGTTCAAGCGGGCTTTTCCCCTTTAGTGGAAGGCTTTGTGCGAGTTGATTACAATGATATAGAAGCTATCAAGAAAGTAGCAAAAAACAATACCGATATTGCGGCTATTTTAGTAGAGCCGATACAAGGTGAAGGAGGCATTATTGTTCCTGATGCCGGGTATTTAACGAAAATTCGTGAACTCTGTGATACCAACAACTGGCTGATGATGCTGGATGAAATTCAAACCGGCATAGGTAGAACTGGTGAATGGTTTGCGTTCCAGCATGAAGCAATTACACCAGATGTAATGACACTTGCCAAAGCACTTGGTAATGGAATTCCAATTGGTGCCTGCCTTGCAGCGGGTAAAGCCTCTGAAGTATTTTCACCGGGTACTCATGGTTCAACCTTTGGTGGTAACCCACTGGTTACACGCGCAGCACTTGAGGTGCTGGATATTGTGGAAAAGCAAGAGCTCCGTACGAATGCCGCCAAAATGGGCAACTATATGCTGGAGCAGTTTAAACAGGAACTTGCTGGCGTAACTGGGGTAGAAGATATTCGTGGGCGTGGCCTAATGCTCGGTATCGAGTTGAACAGTGATTGCGGTGAATTGGTTTCTATGGCACTTGAGCATAAATTATTGATCAATGTAACTGCGGGAAAAACTATCCGTTTATTACCACCATTGATTATTACTCAAGAACAAGCTGACGAAATAATAAAGATAGTCGTCACCATCATTAAGAAATTTCTTTAAAAGCGCTAAATCGCGCTCTTATTCAAATACATTTTAAACAGGAAAAACCATGTCAAATATCAGACATTTTCTTACGTTAATGGATTTTAGTAAAGATGAGCTTACGCAATTAATTGCCAGAGCGATCGATTTAAAACTACAGTGGAAAAGTGGTGAGATATACGAACCACTAAAAAACATGACACTGGCGATGATTTTTGAAAAATCATCAACACGTACGCGCGTATCATTTGAAGCAGGGATGAATCAGCTTGGTGGGCACGGCATGTTTTTATCATCACGCGACACCCAATTAGGTCGTGGTGAACCAATCGAAGACAGTGCGCGCGTCATATCCAGTATGGTTGATGTAGTAATGATCCGCACCTTTGGTCATGATATTGTTGAAACCTTTGCTAAACATTCTAGTGTTCCAGTCATCAATGCTTTAACAGATGATTTTCATCCTTGCCAGTTATTAGCTGACATGATGACATATGTTGAGCATCGTGGAAGTATTGTTGGGAAGACAGCTACTTATGTCGGTGATGGCAATAATATGTGCCACTCCTGGATGAATGCGGCGCGCCAATTTGATTTCCACCTGAATATTGCCTGTCCCAAAGGGTATGAGCCGAATTCTCAATTAATGGAAGAGTTGGCAGATCATGTAACCTTATTCAACAGTATTGATGATGCTGTTGATAATGCAGACTTAATAACCACAGATGTTTGGGCAAGCATGGGGCAAGAAGCAGAACAAAAAATTCGTGAGAAAGCATTCAAGTCATTTATTGTAAATGCTGAGGTGATTGCAAAAGCCAATAAAGATGTTGTGTTTATGCATTGTCTTCCCGCGCATCGTGAAGAAGAAGTTAGCACCGAAGTGCTTGAAGGGCCACAAAGTGTAGTTTGGGATGAGGCAGAAAATCGCCTACATGCTCAAAAAGCATTGTTAGAAGCATTAGTAGTTGGATTACCTAATCAAGTTGACCTAATAGAAGTCTCATAATAGATGCCTAAACCTATCTCTTTACACGCCAAAGAAACATCGCTGCGCAGAACATTTGCGATTATCTCGCATCCCGATGCAGGTAAAACTACAATCACCGAAAAACTCTTGCTATTCGGCGGTGCAATTCAGCTTGCAGGCTCGGTAAAGGGACGAAAAGCTGCGCGTCATGCGACATCTGACTGGATGGCGATGGAAAAAGAACGTGGCATATCTGTAACATCTTCGGTGATGCAGTTTCCTTACATGCTCAACAAAAAAAATCCCAATGACCCAGATAAAATAATCAACCTGCTCGATACACCGGGCCATGAAGATTTCTCGGAAGACACATACCGCACATTAACTGCTGTTGATTCTGCGCTAATGGTTATTGACGTTGCAAAAGGTGTAGAGGAAAGAACGATTAAATTGATGGATGTTTGTCGCCTGCGCGATACGCCAATCATGACTTTCATCAATAAGCTTGACCGGGAAGGTCGTGACCCTATTGAATTACTGGATGAAGTAGAAAGCGTTCTTAAAATAAAGTGTGCACCTGTCACCTGGCCAATCGGTATGGGTAAACGCTTAAAAGGTGTTTACCATATTCATAATGATGCCGTGCATTTATATAACCCGCATCACGAAGGTAAAATCATGCAGGGTGAGATCATTCAGGGGATTGATAACCCACGTCTGGATGAAGTCCTAGGTAGTCAGGCAGCAGAGCTTCGTGAAGAAATTGAGCTGGTTCAAGGCGCAAGTAATGCTTTCGATAAAGAAGCTTATCTGAGTGGCACACTAACACCTGTCTTTTTTGGTTCTGCAACCAATAATTTTGGCGTTGCCGAATTACTCGCCGACTTTGTTGAATATGCACCACCACCGCAACCACGAATGACCAACACACGCGAAGTATTCCCGCAAGAAGAAGCATTCAGTGGGTTTGTCTTTAAGATTCAAGCGAATATGGATCCACAGCATCGAGACCGCATCGCATTTTTACGTATCTGCTCAGGTAGCTTTAAAAAAGGGATGAAGCTAAATCATGTTCGCATTAAAAAAGAAGTAAAAATTCCGGATGCGTTAACCTTCCTAGCAGCAGAACGTGGCCATGTTGACGCCGCCTACCCTGGCGATATTATTGGTATTCACAACCACGGCACGATTCGCATTGGTGATACTTTTACAGAAGGTGAAGAGCTATTCTTTACCGGAATTCCGAGTTTCGCGCCTGAATTATTTCGTCGAGCGCAGCTCAAAGACCCACTTAAAATGAAGCAACTACAAAAAGGTCTGGATCAATTATGTGAAGAGGGTGCAACACAGTTGTTTCGTCCATTCAAAAACAACGATTTAATCCTGGGAGCAGTCGGTGTATTGCAATTTGATGTGGTCGCACAACGCCTCAAAGATGAATACAAAGTAGATTGTCAGTTTGAACACGTGAATGTGCAAACAGCACGCTGGATAAACTGTGAAGATGACGCGATACTTGAGCAATTCAAAATTAAAGCGGAAGCAAATCTATCACTTGATCATGCAGGTGAACTAGTTTACATCGCCCCAACGCGGGTAAACCTGCAAATGGCGATGGAAAAATGGCCAGACATTGAGTTTTTATCAACTCGTGAACATGGTACGTATTAAAAGTTCATAAACTTTTAATACACTGCAAAAGGTGGGGGTGTCTTTATTTAACATCGTCCCTTGATTTGACCAAGCAAAGACAATTCCTGATGGTAATGTAACGATATACTTTTCGGCTCTTTGCGAGCCTAAAAAAGCAACGCCCTCCACCTTTAAGCCACTTTTCAGACACATTATTGTTATATCGCCACAGTCCCTATTTTGCGCTGACATATAGAACCCTTTGACGTCGTAATCCAATCAATAACATTAGGGGTAATAAATAAAAACCAAAAGATCCACCACCTCCATCAGATTTAAGACTATTCTCTGAATTTGACCCCTCGTCGTTAACCACGGCTTCAAAAACAACTGTTCTTTCTTCAGTTGTAATATTGCCGGAACTATCAACAGCAGAATATATAATCTTATATTCGCCTACTTTGCTGGTATCAACTGCATCAAGTCCCGTAATTGTTACATCAATTACACCATCGTGATCATCAAATGCGGTAAAACCGGGGTCGTTAAATTCTTGACCAACTTGTAAAGTGATTGTTGTTGCCCCCGTTAAAGTAATAACAGGGGCAGTAGTATCAGGAACATTGGTAACATTAACGGTGCGCGTTTTAGTTGCCGTATTACCCGTTGAGTCAGTTGCTCTATAAACGATTGTATAGATACCGATAGTACTGGTATTTACGATTCCTGAAATAATGACATTCACACCACCATCTCGATCATCAAATGCGCTTGCACCAAACTCTATGTAAGCAGTGCCTTTTTCAACACTTACTGTACTAGCGCCATTTAAGGTAATAGTCGGCGCTTGCGTATCAGGAGTTAAAGTCGGTGCCGCAGTTACATTTACAATACGACTCACACTTGCAGTATTACCAGATGAATCTTCCGCCGAATAAGTAATGGTGTAGCTGCCAATTATATTCGTATTAACGGTACCACTGCTGGTAACTGCTATTGCACCATCAATTGCATCGGTTGCTGTAGCACCTGCATCTGTATATGTTGTCCCAACAACCACATCAACAGATCCAGAACCAATGAACTTTATAATAGGAGGAACAGTATCAAGTGGAGCAGCAGTCAAATTTATGGTGCGTGTTTTACTTGAGTCATTTCCCGCAGCGTCAGTCGCTGAATAAGTGATTATATATAAGCCAGCAATTGCAGTATTCACCATGCCAGTTGTCGAAACAGCAACTGTGCCATCAAAGTTGTCCAATGCAGTTGCACCAAGCTCAGTATAAGTAGCTCCTACAACAAGATTGATTACCGTCGCACCATTAAGTGTAATTACAGGAGGAGTCGTATCAGCAACGGGAGTAACATTTACTGTTCGTGTAGCTGTCGCCGAATTACCCACAGCATCAGTCGCTGTATAGGTGATTGTGTATCCACCAGCAACAGCAGTATTGACAGCGCCCGAAACGGACACTGTCACAGTACCATCAACATTATCGACAGCTATTGCACCCGCATCAGAATAAACAGATCCCTGAGAAATATTGACAGGGTTAGCTCCAGTAACGGTTATAACTGGTGCAGTAGTATCTGCAACACCTTGTTGAACGGTTATATTACCTGTACCAATATTAAAGAATGAATTATCACTACAACCCACCATTATTCTAGCGCCACTCATTGTTGGAGTAACCGCGGGAATGACTAGGTCTTGGTTGCCATCATTATTAGTAACGGGCAATAGCATATTCTTCACACCATTAGAGCGTAATAACTGAATATCTACCGTATTACAATTAACTGGTGCAGTGTTTGTATTAGCAGTATTCCAAAGTACTTTAATACTTTGACCAGTCAATAATGTTTCTGCAGACGATTGTGAAACGATTGAAAAAGTACTTTGTGTATCTGTAACGTTAATTTTTTTTGAATCAAATCCGATCCCGCCTAAACCATCTCTTACAACATAAGCAAAATTTAATTCACGTGTGGTTTGTGGAAGTTTCTCTCCAATGGTATTCGTACCAGAAAATAGATCACTCAGCCTCGGGATATACCGATCTTCTTCTGCACTGGGCAGTAAGGTTCGAATAATTGCATTATTGCCTGTATCAACATCAACTGCAGAAGCAGATCCCGTATCGGTTTGATCCCATGAAAAACTTGAGCCGCCCGTTGATGAACCATCCAGAATAAAAGGAGTATTCGCAGGAATAATTATATCTGCGCCTGCATTTGCGACTGGGTTTTGATTACCAGTTGATGAATCAGAGCCACAGGTATTTCCAGTATCATCGCGAGTATAACTATTGATTTGGCTGATGCTCGCGAAATGAAATGCGGCGTCAGAATTGTATTGCAGATCATCTGTACCACACAAACCACTGTATGACATTATGCTGCTCCCACTACCTGGCTCTACCGCTGTTTCAGCTGTTCTATTAGCACCACCACAACCATTTTTAGTGCTATTAAAGGTATGCGAAGCGCCCAGTTGATGACCTATTTCATGGGCAACATATTCAATACTAAATATTTCGCCTTGAGGATTGCTAGTACCCGTCGCACCACCTGCTTTAACTGCATTTACTAATCCACTAGGAGTATTCGCATTATTAAGACAAGCCACGCCAACAAAAGCTAATCCACCTAATGCCCCCTGCGCAAATACGTGTCCTACATCAAAATTAGCTACACCAAAATTAGCATTCATATTAGCCATGTTCTCACTAACCAAGGCATTTGCATTATTATTTGTATAGGGATCAGTTGCTGGATTGGTATAAATTAACTGCTCTCCACTGACCAACTGTAAACTTATACCTATATCTCTTTGATATATTTGATTGACACGATTAATAGTCGTGACCATAGAGGCATATGCTGAAGATTTTGTGCCACCTTGACTAGCCGTATATTCAGCTGTTCCTGCGACAGCCAAACGATAAGTTTTAAGATTTAATGCGGGTGAGCTTGCTAATATTTTAGCGGCTGGTTGTTTTAATAGCTCACTGCTATTTATTGTATGGCCGTCGTGTACCTGACAGTTAAAATCATTATGGAAATGTGACTTATTTTGTTTTTTACTGAGAGTCTGATAAACATTTCCTGCCTGCTTCTTATCTGGATCAATAAAAACGCTATCACCATTAGCCAAAGTTAATATGCCGTGAAAACCGTTTGAGGTAAAATCAATTCGGCCTGTTATTGCGGGGTCATCCACACCAATAATTCGCCATGTTTTTATATCTGGATAACGTTCTGCCATATCTGCAGAAAGAATCGGCGAATCAATCGCTTTAACTCTAACAAAATCGCCATTCGGTAAAGGTAAATCTATCTCTTTTTCAACAACCACCTTTGCAGATCCTGGAGATAAATTATTTTGAGTAGAAATACTTAACCGACTTTTTAGTAATTCAGCATCCAATATCAAACTTTGTTTATTGATAATATTTGTGGCTTTGATGTTTTTAGAAGCAATATCACGAAGCTGAGATTGCGTGCTTTCTTTAAAATATTGCCATACAGGGGGTTCTTCTAGTGTGCTTGAAAATACACAGCTGAAACTTAAGATACTTAAAGTCAAAATTACTCTTTTCATATGATTTTTATATTTAAATATCCTTACTTAAAAATGACATCGTCAAAATATTTTATTTAGGCATTCCTTCAAAGTTTACGTATGTACATTGCAAGGATTTGTTTTATAAAGGGGCATTAATTATCACATTAGAAAACTGAACCCCAGCTAAACGAGAGTGTCAGCTCGTCCGATTGAACAAACTTTTGAATAAGCTTTATTTAGAGCAGTTAGGAAACATTAATGCATTGAATTGACTTGCGTACTTTTGTAACGCTATTCGATACTTAAGATGATTTGCACCATAAATCGAATCCCCCATTCCATCTAATTGTAGCACTCTGCATTTTTGGTCGATGATTGCTTGCGACTCAACCAAGCCAGGAGTAACCCTAGAGCCACCTTTTCCTGATTGGTATCCTAACAGATAAATACTATTACTTTTTAACGCCTTTTTTACCTCCTCTGCGGGATTCAATCTATTCAAATCTTCCAGTTTTTGTGCATATTCTGCTTCACGGCGCTGCTTTATCCCTTCAATAGAAAAGCGACTGGAAAATGGATCCGGCTGACTTGAAGACGGTGGAGTATTTGGCGCAGCAACACAAGCTTGCATCAATAGACTAATACTACAAACGATGATTATTTTCTTCATTAGACTTTTTATCCAATTTTATACGAAATAAACGATTTCTGCGCCAAAGTAGAATAGATATAAAAGGAATGACCAGATAACCGATCGAGCCACCTTCACTTTCAGCTGGTTCACCGCCATCTCCAATACTATTTAAAATAGTCAAAGCGGCAGAAGAAATATTAAAGAACGGGCTGTTGCTACATGCAACCATGAATCGGGCATTATTCATTGCTGGTGCATTAGCCGGAATACTTACCTGTTGCTGTCCATCATTAGCAGTTGTTATTACACCAATACCATTACCATCCGATGTCACTAAACTTATGTCAACATTTTCACAGGAAACTGGAGTTACATCAGTCCCAACCACATCCCAGCTCACTGTTGTTCTATCCCCCTGACCAAATGTTTCAAAAGAATTGTGCGAAGTTACGCTAAATGCCGCCCCCATATCAAAAACCGCAGCATTAACTAAATCTGTCTGTACCCCACCTTCTCCATCCCTTACTGTCGCGACTAACTCCATATTCCGGTTCGTAACAGGTAACACTTCACCAATAGTAGAGGTGCCTGCAAACAGATCACTTAGGCTAGGGATATATCGAGTTCCAGAAGTACTGGGAAGTCTACTGCGAAAAATCGCATTATCACCAGTATCAACATCAACATCGGACGCAGTTCCAGCATCTGATTGCTCCCAGGTATAGGTTAAGCTGTCGCCATCCAAATCAGAACCGTTCGCGATCAGCATCAAAGGTGTTCTGGCAGGTACGCTAAAATCTGAGCCTGCATCGATAACTGGATTTTCGTTCAATGCTGCTTGTCTGATACCACAGATACTTCCCTGGTTAAAGTTCACAATCTGAGCAATGCTGACTGCATGAAATTGAGGGTCCACGAAAAATTGAATATTGTTAGTTTGACATATTCCTGCATAAGACATTATGGTTGAGCCACTTCCAGGCTCAACGGCTGTTGCGGCAACCCGTTCTGATCCTCCCCCACACAAGCTATTAAAAGTATGCGTTCCACCCATTTGATGGCCTAACTCATGTGCGACATAATCCAGATCAAATGTATCGCCGAAAGGACTCGATATACCCGTTGCACCCCCTGCTTTGAGGTTATCACAAACTTCACCAACGTACGCCAACCCACCAATATTTGCTGCACTAAAGACATGCCCGACATCATACCTATCAATACTCAAGTCGCCCGTATTGCTTAGGTTTTCGATATTATCTGCCAATAAAGTACTGACATCAGTATTACTATAAGGATCGGTAACCGGGTCGGGGTAAATTATGTCAAACTCCTCAGGAATTAGCTCAAATCTAATAGCTAAATCTCGTTCATAAACCTCATTGACACGATTAATCGTAGTCACAATTGCACTAAGTGCACCGGCTTTAGTGCCGCCCTTGTTTAGGGTGTATTCACCCGTCGCAGCAACTGCCAATCGATATGTAATTAACTCGGGTGCAGGACGAGCCTGTGTTTGCTCGGCCTCATTAAACGGTTTTCCCGCTATATTTTGCTCGGTATGTACCCCACACTTAAAATCTCTACGGAAGTTTTCCTTATTCATCCGCTTACTAAAACTTAAGTATGTATTTAGGCTTTCCTTATCGGGTTCAATGAAAACAGTATCACCGTCAGGCATTACCAACATCGCATGAAAACCCTGCGTAGTGAAGTCAATGCGACCATGAATATGCTCATTTATTCCTGATACTTTCCAAGTCTTCAATTGCGGAAACTGTTGCGCAAGTTCAGGCGCCATTACCGAAGTCGCTTCAGCTCTAAGACTTACTTCCCCGCCTTGGGGCAAGGGAATGGTAATATCGGATGAGACTGTTGAGGGACTTTCTGTACGAGCCGCAATAGATGAATCCTGACTAGATAGAATATTCCTGAGCCTGAGTTCATCGAGCTCTAATGCCCTGAATTTAAAAGGTGCTAGATCAGGCCTGCCAGATATGGTTCTTTCAGATAGGTTTGAAGCCTTGAATGGTGACTCAACATCCTTCCACACACTTTTATTTGGAGTTGAAGTTGCAGTGCTACTAATTATTAGAAACGCCGCTATCCAAAAACCGCTTGTAAAAATGGTGGGGGTTATTCTCATTCTATTAGCCCTTAAATTTTTCGTCATTTTCCCACGAACTTTTGTCTGTAGATGCTTATTACTTATTATAATCAAAAACTGCCCAAAAGGTGGGAGGTGTCTTTTTATATTAATATCTGGTTTTTTGACCGTTTATTTTATGTAAGTTCCTTTATTCATAAATCTTTTTTGCCTAAAGATCAATAAGCTAAATAAAAAAAAGAAGAAATCAAAAGCTCCACCAGCACTATCAGAAACATCTCCACTGTTATCATTAGGAGCATTATTTACCACAGCAATGACATCGAGATTGGGATCTTTCAGATCTAGCTCAGGCTGATTCTCATCGCTATATTTATTAGTTACCTGTATATCTTTATCAGTTACTACAAAGTCACGATAAGACAAGGCATAAAATATATTGTCGCTACACTTAAGCTTGAATCGCCCCTGATAGCTAACTTCAGAATTTACTGGAATCGTTATCCAGGCCATTCCAGTATTTGCGATGTTTTTAGCCAGCTCTTGATTAAACTGGAAACCACCATCCGTTGATATAGAAATATCAACATTCTGACAATTGACAGGTGGCGTATTGGTATCAGCAACATTCCAAAAAATCTGGTACGTTTCCCCCAATGTATATTGAGAACGCGGTAGATTTAGCGCGAAACGACTACCCGTGCGTTCAACCTGAATGGTCACCTCATCACTTTGGGCAATGTTAAAACCATCCTGTGCAACAAAAGCAAAACGCATTGAACGTTGATATTCTGGTAATTTTTCTCCCTTACTCGTAGTGTGATTCAAACTATCTGTAAGTGGTGGAAAACTGCGATATTTATTATTGCTAGGGCTATGTATACGGAACAAAGCATTATTGCCCTTATCGGTATATTCTGTTGAGCTATCACCAGTATCCAATTGCTCCCATGCATAGACGAGTGTATCGCCGTCAGCATCCATTGCATTTCCCATTAATTCAAAAGGCGTTCTTGCTGGAATAGTAAAGTTTTTACCGGCATCGGGAACAGGAGGTGAGTTATCAACAGGATTTCGAACACCACAGGTATTTCCTTTACCTGAATTTGTAAAATCATAAATCTGCTGGATGCTACCAATGTGGTACATCGCATCGGTATTTGATTGTAAGTTGTCCAAGCCACAATACCCTGCATAGGACATAATTGATGAACCACTACCAGGTTCAAAAGCTGTTTTTGCCTCACGTGTATTTCCAGAGCATAAACCTTGCGAGCTATTAAACGTGTGCGTTGCACCTAGTTGATGGCCAATTTCATGGGCCACAAAATCAAGGTCAAAACTATCACTAACAGGATTGCTTATACCAGACATACCCTGCGCCTTTCGAAAGCCATTACAGACACTGGCAATTGCAGCAATGCCACCACCTCCCGCAGAAAATAGATGTCCGATATCATAATTTTCACTACCAATAACAGCATCTAAATACTCTTGATTTTGAAAAACAAGTTTTGTTAATTCAGTTTCAGTAAAAGGGTCGGAAGCTGCATCGATATTTATCAGCAAATCATTATTTTCTACTAAATCAAGATGGATTCCCAAATCCCTTTCAAGTACTTGATTAACACGACTAAGTGTAGTCGTGATTGCTGATATAGCACCTTCAACCGTGCCACCATGTTTTGCAGTATATTCACCCGTAGTCGCTATCGCGATCCGATAAATTAATAAACTTTCTTGGGGGCGTGCCGCAACTTTCAGTGACTTCAATGGTTCGTCATGGCTAACACTGCTATGAATTAAAGTATTACTTAAAATTTCATTTGAATAATGCTCTTGATTGCTAACACCACAAGAAAATTCTCGGTAATTAGACTGTCGTTGATCACTTTTTTGATAACTCGCGTATTTATTAGACTTTGCATCAGCAGGATCGATGAAAATAACCTCGCCACCAAGTGTGTTTAACATGGCATGAAAACCATTGGGAGTCATATCAACTTTACCGCCGAATATTCGATTATTCGCTAAAACTCGATAGCTCTTTATCTTTGGAAATTTGTCAGCCAAAGAAACTGCCAAGACAGTTTCAGGAACTAGCTCTACTTGAGTAATAGTGCCATCCGGAAGAGGTAGGGGAAGATGGATAGAGGCATCCAAAGTATTCGATGATTTAATAGCTTTTGCTTGAGCAGCACTAAGCTGTATTCGCATTTCTTGTTCGTCTAGCTCAAGTATTTGCGCTTTTTGATAAACCGATTTAAGCGATTTTTGTTGTACAGTTTTTAAGACAGTACTTGTACTGTCTAAGGTATTTGTACCTCTCTCATCTATAATTTTCCATAAATCTGCAAATACAATGGATTGTATACTCAGAATAAAAACAACAACACACCAGCGAACCCTGCTTTTCATACCCAATGACCATCATTCCTTGATCGATTGGGCAATCTTTTATCAAACTAGCCAGCTATGGCAGTTCGGCTAGCATCAGAAGTGCTGTTTTTATGATAATGAACGTGAAGAAGGCTTTATCACTCATTTTCAACCTTTAATCATCACTAAGTTGGTTATACTCCGGTCCAAACTTTATCAATAATTATCGGTATGCTTTTGTGTGGCACTCCCCCTTTAAACTCTATCTTTATCCGGATAATCCAGACATTGATTTTGAATACAAACAGCTAGAAGCTTTATTAAATACCCAAGAATTAATTGGCGCTGAAATAACAAATGGTCGCTTCGCCACGGGTAACAGATTCCTGTCTCTATTGACTTTCATGGGTTGCTCTCCCGATATAGAGATATACCCTCAAGACGATAAGCCCTTTTGTTATATTGAAATAGAAGCTTCAGAAACCCCAAGATTTATCGCAGGGAGAAACACCAGTAAAGCATCTTGCCCAAACTGTAAAACTGCAATCGATAGAATTCCAAAACCAATAGAAACACAACTAAATTGCCCTAGCTGTGAATTAGAAATTGAGTTAGCAAAGCTCAATTGGCGCAAGTCTGCATTTATCGCTAAAAGTTGGATAGTTATTGGTAATATCTATGAGTTTGAGGCAGTCCCAAACGATGAACTATTAATAGCCCTGGAAAAAACTACTGGAGTGAAATGGAAATCTGCGTATATCAGAGAATTCGAGAATTGAAACAATAATAATCAATTTATAGCAGCAATAAGTTATTGCAACTGCTCAATCGTCAATCCTTCCTTATCTAACATGCTATCCAACTTTCTTTGTTGTATACAAACATCCAGCAGATACTCGCCTTTATCCGAGATTGATTCATTGATAATCGCATTATCTTGATAAAACTGTGAGCGCAAACGTGCTAGTGCGGGGTGCAGACGCAATTGACCTTTAAAAACCTTATGTGAGAAAGTGTCAGCGAGTTTTTCACTCAGCTCAGGCAATCCTTCACCTGTTAGCGAAGAAAGCCATACACGTGGCGGCAGGCCATTATGTGCGTCATCAACATGCACGGTTTGTTCAGTGAGGTCGATTTTGTTCATCACCTCAATTTGCGGAACATCTTGAGCACCTAGCTCGTGGATAACATTGTTAACCTGATCTCGATAAAAATCACGTTGATCATCGCTGCTGTCGATAACATGCAGGATCAAATCAGCTTCGATGGTTTCCTGCAAAGTTGCGCGAAATGCCGCCACCAGATCGTGCGGTAGATCACGAATAAAACCTACTGTATCTGCAAGAATGATGGATTGCTGGTCCGGCAAATCCACACGCCTTAAAGTTGGGTCAAGAGTTGCAAATAGTTGATCCGCTACGTAAACATCAGAACCAGTAATTTTATTAAATAATGTGGATTTTCCCGCATTGGTATATCCCACCAATGAAACTGTTGGAATTTCTGTTTTTTTGCGCGACTGCCTGCCCTGCTCGCGTTGCTTGCTGACTTTTTCCAGACGCTTATTGATCTGCTTGATACGAATATTGAGTAAACGACGGTCAGTTTCCAACTGAGTTTCACCCGGACCTCGCATACCGATACCACCTTTCTGCCGCTCTAGGTGAGTCCAGCCACGTACCAGACGAGTAGACATATGTTTTAATTGAGCCAGTTCAACCTGCAATTTACCTTCATGAGATTGTGCACGCTGTGCAAAGATATCGAGAATCAGAGCGGTACGATCAAGCACACGGCACTCAAAATGTCGTTCGAGGTTTCTTTCTTGCGCAGGAGTTAGTGAGTGATCAAAAATAACCACATCAGCATCATGTTGAATAACTGCAGCTTTGATTTCATCGGCTTTACCTGTGCCAACGAAAAATCGTGAGTCGGGAGATGCGCGCGAACCTGTGATAAGTGTCGAGGTATGCGCCCCGGCAGAGCGCACTAATTCCTTGAACTCATGAGTATCTTGAAACTCTTTCTTTGAACCGAATTTTATCTGTACCAGTATGGCATTCTCAATCTGGGCCTCGCCCTGACTGAGTTTATCAAATAGTTCCAAAAGTGATTTTTACTCGTCGTCTTCCATTGTCAGTTTAATTGGACGTGAAGGTACTATTGTTGAGACCGCATGCTTATAAACAAGCTGGCTAACTGTGCTGCCTAGCAAAATTACAAACTGATCAAATGATTCGACATGACCTTGAAGTTTAATTCCGTTTACCAGATAGATCGCAACGGGAATGCGCTCTTTTCTCAAAGCATTTAGGAAGGGTTCTTGTAGCATATGCCCTTTTGTTGACATGGTTTACTCCTGATTTCTTATTGGGTTTTGGTTATTAATATTTTATTTTATGGCTGTTGCTAAATTCTCGACTGACTTACGTTCAGACTTAAATCTAGGGGGGATAAACAGCTACCTACGTCCTTGCAGTAGGGGGCATAATAACAGGTTTAGTGCAAAAGTAAAAAAGCATAGTTAGTTTTTGAGGATTATACGATAAGAGGTTTAAGTTAACAGCTTGCAAGGTATTAATTTTAAGAATATATTTCGTCAAAACACTATATTCATGGAGTGAAGTATGTCCACATTTGTCTCAAAACTTGTATTATTCATATTCTTTTCTATTGCATCTTTTACTTTAATTGCAAGTGAAAACACTGAAAGCGCTGCACCCAAGGAAACTGAGATCAGAGAAACCAGCAATTTCTTTGATGAGAGTCTGAATGATTTGCAGGAAGAACTCGAAAATGCCAAAGCTGAGAATAAAAAAGGGATTCTGTTAATGTTCGAAATGGATGAATGCCCATTTTGTGCACGCATGAAAAAAACCGTTTTAAATCGTGGCAACGTACAAGATTACTTCCGTGAAAATTTCCGTATTTTGACAGTTGATATTGAAGGTGACCTTGAACTAACCGACTTCGAAGGAAAGGACACCACACAAAAAGAGTTTTCATTAAAGCAATTTAGAGTCAGAGCAACACCCGTCTTCCAGTTTGTAGACCTAAATGGCAAGCCCTTGAAAAATGGCCGACTCACAGGTGCGACTAAAGATGCCAATGAATTTATGCAACTGGGCAAATATATCGTTGAGGGTAAAAATGAAAAAATGCCTTTTATAAAATACAAGCGCGAGCAACGTAACGTTAATTAAATGATGTTTAAGCAGCAGTTTTATCTGTTTCAAAAACGGATACTTTTTTCTTTAGTACTTTGCTCTGGTGTAGTCTGGCAAAGTCATTTACAGGCGAATACAGAGCCATTACCCTCTCCGCTTGATTTAGATACGGCATTGAGTTTTGCCAAGGGTCACCCGCGAACAAAACTCACACCTGAACAATCATCACTGACCACCGCACCACAACCCCTGTTCCTGGGTTGCCATAGTCTGATTTTTAACAATAGTTCGATCAACGATCCAAAACGCAACACTATCGCGACAAATCTCGTTGATCCGGTAATTCAGCAAGAGTTATTAATTCTCCAGGCCTATTTTGATGTACTGCTAGCAGATTCTAGCCTAATCGGTATCAATGAAGAGCTGGCAGGATCATTCATAAGATATGATCGCGCCAAGACCCGTCAGGAACTCAAAGAGCTTTCTGAACTGTATGTCGCCAAACTGGATGCAGAATACCAGGTAGTGCGTCAGCAGTATTTTTCAGGACAAGCAACACAGCGACTTACCCGTTCAGTATTGGCGCATACTATCAATCACCCAGATGATTTATCCAGTGATCTAAGCCCTCCAAACTTGATTAAATCACCAAAAACTATACCTGATGCTAAAGATCTTTATAAAATAGCATTGAAAAACAACGAATGGATTAATCAACAGCGTAAAAACAGTAGTGCAGAACAAATAGCACTTTATGATATGGCATTGCGACAACAAATTCTGGAAATGAAGCTACGCCTTGATATTTTAGGCATCGCAGGTGATAGGACTGAGGCAGACGCCTACAGCAAAGATCTTAATCTTGAACTTAGCCGCACACTTTATGAGATGGAAGTCAATGCAACGCTCGGGAGATCAATGACAGAACAAAGTATGGCGCGCATGGAAGAAGAACGGGTTAAATACTGCCGCACACTGACGTGGGCGCAACTCAATGCCCTTGTTGGTAAACCCATTCTCACTCAACCAGACCTGGATAAAAAACCCGAGGAAGCAAATCAATGAGAAATAATCACCTCAAGTTTTGGATTGTCCTGATTTTTGGCGCATTTTCATTGTCAAATGTCCATGCATTACAATTAACAGGCAGATTAGAGTGGGTCGATAAAATCGAAATGCGAGTGCTGGAAGATGGTTTCATTGAGAAAATGAATCTCAAAATAGGCCAATTTGTTAAAAAAGGTGATGTTTTACTCAGCATGGATCAGCGCAAGGCCAATGCAGAATTATTGAAAGCAAAAGCGATGATCGCGCGCTCTGTTGTAGAACTGGATGACGCCAATGATGAGTTAAAACGCGCAGAAGAATTATACGAGCGCGGCTTAATCGCTGATGAAGAACTAAAAGATGCCAAAATCAAAGTTGCCGCTGCCACCGCTGAAAGCGAATCTGCCAAAGCTGACCTGGCACTTGCTGAAGTAACACTGGATAGAAATGTGTTACGTGCACCCATCAATGGCATCATCGTGGCTAAAAATGCGCATGAAGGCGGGGTAGTTTATAAAACACAGCAAACCCAGGACAAACCACTCATTGCTATAGCCCCTAGCGGCATCATGCTAGCGCGACTATTGGTAAGATCAAATGTCCTGAGTCAATACAAGCCCGGTAAAAGCGCCCGGGTCACGGTCAATGGCAAAAACTATTACGGTAGAGTCTATAGCCAGGGAGTTGAAGCGGTAAGAATTGAACCCGGCGGAGCGGTGTATGAGCTGGATGTGATTTTTGATCATAACCCAAAAGACCTGATGCGCCCATCGGATGTAGTTACGGTTGTGCTTCAATAAATGTCTGTATCGTTTCGATAACGTCCTCAAGCACGTAGTTCTTCGCGCCAAAAATACATTTATCAGGTTCAGAACGTAACCAGGTCATCTGGCGCTTTGCCAGTTGTCGGGTAGCTATCACCGCACGCTCTTTCATCTCATCGTAATCCAGTTCGCCTTCAAGATACTGCCAGGCCTGTCGATAACCGACACAACGAATTGAGGGTAAATCTGCGTGCAAATCTTCTCGTTGATGCAAAGCCTTCACCTCATCCAAAAAACCATTCTCCAACATTTGATCAAAACGCGTCGCTGCTAATCCACGAATCCATTCGCGATCTTCAGGGATCAATGCGATTTTTAACAAACGATATGGCAGTGCATCGATTTGTGCTTCATTTTGATGTTCGGTTAAAGGTTTTCCTGTCAACTCAAACACTTCCAGCGCACGTTGGATGCGCTGTTGATCGTTGGGGTGAATTCTGGCTCCAGATTCAGGATCAATTTGCGCTAAACGCTTGTGCAGAGAATCCCAACCTACTTTTTTTGCTTGAGCAGCTAAATTTTCGCGGATTTGTGCATCTGCCTCAGGTAATTGAGCCAAGCCATTCTCCAGTGCGCGGTAGTAAAGCATTGTGCCACCCACCAAAACTGGAATATTGCCCTTTGCCGTTATCTCACTCATTTCACGAAGTGCATCCGCGCGAAAATCAGCTGCCGAATATGCCTCGTCAGGGTCAAGAAAACTGATTAAACGATGCGGCGCTTTTACCAATTCATCCTCCGTTGGCTTGGCTGTTCCAATATCCATACCTTTATAAACCAGCGCAGAGTCAACACTGATCAATTTGATTGGAAAATGCTCCATGAGTTTAATCGCAAGGCCTGTTTTACCCGATGCAGTAGGGCCCATAATGAATATTGCTGGAGGGAGGCTCATATATTTACTCTAAAGGGGCTATAAAAAACACACCCCCCTACTATTATGAGGTTTTCAACCTCGCCCTTCAGGCTAGCTAAAACAGTTGTCTCGCTTCGCTCGGCTTGGCACTTTTTCAATAAAAATATGAGTGATTCTATTTGCTTGAATTGAGCCTTAAGGTCAAGGAGGCTCATGTTTTTCAACCGCAGTGTATAAACCATACATGAGGATTGAAAAACATGAGCCAACGCGGAGATTATGGTGTAAGTTAAGTAAAGAGGATTACTCATTGGCCACGCATGAAAAGCTTGTCCAACTGATCAACACTCATCTGTGTCCAGGTCGGACGTCCGTGATTGCATTGTCCGCTGCGTTCGGTGCGTTCCATATCGCGCAGCAATGCATTCATTTCAGGAATGGTGAGGCGATGATTGGCGCGAACTGAGCCGTGGCAGGCCATGGTCGAGAGAATCTCGTTCATTTCGGTTTGAATGCGTTCGCTACTGCCGTGTTCGAGTAAATCAGACAACACATCGCGCACCAGCTGTTCGACATTCGACTCTTTGAGTAAACTCGGCACCGCGCGAATTGCGAGTTTTTCTGGCGCGAGTCGGTTTAGCTCAAAGCCCAGTTGCTGGAAAGTCTTCGCGAATTCTTCGGCGCAATCGCCTTCTTTCTGGCTCACTGCCAGCGAGCTTGGCACTAATAACGGTTGCGAGCGAATACTGTCATCCGCCATGCTTTTTTTCAGGTATTCGTAGGTGATGCGTTCATGCGCCGCATGCATATCGACCACCACTAATCCCGTGGCATTTTCGGCGAGAATATATATTCCGTGGAGTTGTGCCACAGCAAAGCCCAGCGGCGGAATGCCTCCAGAATCGGCACTTTCACTAGTTGGCATTGATGAGCTGATATTTGTCGACAGTTTTTCTGAAAACTTGCCCGACAATGGCGCTGATCTTCCCGATTGCAAATTTGGATAGTTTGTAAAATTCGACGGGCTTTCGTGCATTTGTCCATACACTGCCATCTGCTCTGCAACTTGCCCTTCTTTCACCGGAATATGCAGATTCTGTTGTGTTCTAATCGCCTGCGCATTGTATTGCGCCATACTCATTTGATCTGGCAATTCTGGGCGAAATTCTTCATTTTCATTCGGGCGAACATCCGCCAGTGCCTGATGCAAAGTGCGGTACAAAAAGTCATGCACCAGACGCGAATCACGAAAACGCACTTCATGCTTGGTCGGGTGCGCATTCACATCGACTTTTTCTGGTGGCATTTCCAGATACAACACATAAGCCGGGTGCCGACCGTGATACAACACATCGCTATAGGCCTGACGTACCGCATGGGTTACAACACGATCTTTGATGATTCTGCCATTCACATAAAAGTACTGCAAATCAGCCTGTGAACGCGAAAAAGTTGGCAATCCGACCCAGCCCCAGAGCTTTAAACCCGCCGCTTCGTAATCAAGATACAGTGACTGCTGCATAAAAGCCGGGCCACAAATTTCAGCCACGCGCCTGTCAGCACCCACCCGATCTTTTGCTGGCTGCTGCGTCAATACAGTGCGATCACCATGGCGCAAACTGATGCCTATCTGGAAGTTGCTCAGTGATATTTTCTTCACCACTTCCTGCAAGTGTTTGAATTCAGTATTTTCGGCTTTTAGAAACTTACGCCGTGCTGGAACATTGTAAAATAAATCGCGTACCTCAATGGTTGTGCCTTTGGCGTGGGCGATCGGTTCTGGATCAGAAAAATCTTCCTGGCCGTCATCCCAATGTTGTGGAGAAACAGCCCAGCCCTGCTCGCTATCTTCTGTACGCGAACTCACCGTCATACGCGAAACAGAGGCAATACTTGGTAAAGCTTCACCGCGAAAACCCAGTGAGCAGATATGTTCCAGATCATCCAGCGATTCAATCTTGCTGGTCGCATGTCGGCTCAGCGCCAGTGATAGTTCTTCTTGAGGAATTCCCATGCCGTCATCACGAATGCGGATGCGTTTAAGCCCGCCCTGCTGGATATCAATCTCGATTCTTTTAGAGCCCGCATCAATCGAATTTTCCAGCAACTCCTTAACCACCGACGCAGGGCGCTCAACCACCTCGCCAGCGGCGATCTGGTTAACAAGATGTGGGGGGAGTTGTTTGATGCTCATAGTTTTAGTGTTTAATCTGTAAATGTGCCTAAAAGTGGGGGGGGTGTCTTTTATACTAGATATAAAAACACACCCCCCCACTTTTTGGTAGTTTTTTGTAATGGGTTTTTGCTAAGTTGAACTCAACAATTCAGTTATCGCGTTGCCCGTAATAGGTGATCGGCACATCATGCCTTCACACAAATATGCGATGCTACTCATAGTAATATCTTTTGCGGGTTTTTTATCCGCCAGTGCGGTCGGCAAATTAGCTTGATCATTAACAATAAAATAACTTTGCCTGCGCGGCGAATAGGTTTTAACAAATTTCTGCATTTCTGCTAATTGATCTGTGTTTCCTCGTACAATAATGGTTTGCGGTGCCGACAAATACTCCTCCAGCGCTTTTAATAAAGTGCAATGCGCACTCGGCATTCGTTTGATTCCAGCAGCGGCATTTTGCAGGGTTCTCTCAGCCGCATCCAGATAACGGGTATCGCCAACAAGGTAACCCAAACGTGCCAGTGCAAAAGCTGCAACGCCATTGCCATTGGGGATTGCTTCATCAGTGTAACTTTTAGGACGCTGAATCAGGTTTTCATGATCATCAGCCACAAACCAGAAACCACCGTTATCTTTATCTTCAAACTGATCCAGTAAAACATCCGCCAATTCAATTGCCCACTCTAAATCCTGATTGCGCCATCGAACCTGTAATAACTCCAGTAATGCATCAATCAGATACGCATAATCATCCAAATAGGCCATCAAGTGTGCTTTGCCATGGCCTTTATCATCAACCTTATAAGTAGCCAGCAAACGACCGTCTTGCCAAAGTGCATTCCGAATAAAGTCAACTGCCCTCGTAGCTGATTTTTCATATTCACTGAGATGCAGATAACGCGCGGTGATTGCCGTGCCGCGAATCATCAAAGCATTCCACGAGGTGAGTATTTTTTCATCACGGCCGGGCCAGATACGCCGATCTCTGACCGTATGCAGTTTTTCACGCGCGCTATCAATGAGCCGGACAACCTCTGCTTCGCTCCGGGAAAATTCCCGCGCTAGCTCTGCAACAGTTTGGTAAACATACAGATGCCATTTACCTTCAAAATTGGACTTTTGATCTAAGCCAAAACGCCGCGCGAATACCGCATATTCTTGCTCAGTAAGGTGCTGCTGCACTTCCTCTGGCGTCCAGACATAAAACAAACCTTCGTGATCATGTCCATTTTCATCTTCAGAATCAGCGTCAAGGCTCGAATAATAACCGCCTTCATCTGATTGCATCTCGCGCATCACCCATGCTGAGGTTTCTCGACTTACCCGTTCAAACAAACGGCTATTATTGGCAGGACTGGTTAAAGCACTGGCCTGCGCGTATTCCGCTAGCAAACAGCCATTGTCATAAAGCATTTTTTCAAAGTGCGGAATCATCCATTCATTATCAGTGGAATAACGGCAGAAACCGCCAGCCAACTGGTCATTCACCCCGCCTCTTCCCATCTTTTCCAAGGTAAAAGTGGCTATTTCAAGAGCTTTTTTATCATCCGAGATAAGCCCATCACGCATCAGGCGCTCGATGTTTGGTGTATGCGGAAATTTAGGAGCATTACCAAAACCACCCTGCTCGCTATCAAACTGCTGCTCTAATTCCAATCGCGCCTGAGTCAAAGCGCTATCATCCAGTGCTATCGCCGCAGTTTGTGGGCTATACAGTTTGCCCAGCGCATCGGACAGCGATGCATTTTGCTTCTGGATTTCATCCTTACGATTTTCAAACAGGGCCACAACTTTGTGCATCAATTGCTGAAATGATGGCATTTGATAGCGTGGCTTATCGGGAAAATAAGTGCCTCCAAAAAAAGGAATCTGATCATCAGGGGTGAGAAACATTGTCAATGGCCAGCCACCACTGCTTTGCGTTAGCATTTGATGCGAACTTTGGTAGAGTTTATCCAGATCTGGGCGCTCTTCTCGATCTACCTTGATATTGATAAACAGCTCATTCATTACTACCGCCGTTTCTTCATCCTCAAAGGATTCGTGCGCCATCACATGGCACCAGTGACAGGCCGAGTAGCCAATCGACAACAGTATCGGTTTATTCTTTGCTTTCGCCAAAGCCAGCGCTTCTTCACCCCATGGATACCACTCAACCGGGTTATCCGCATGCTGCAATAAATAAGGGCTGGTTTCTTCAACTAATTTGTTCATTAACCTTTAGTGGCGGCTTTCAATTCCGCAGAAAACTTAGGCAGCATCTCCGTATCCATAAATTCTGGCCATTGCGCAGGAGGAATATTATTCACCGCGGTCGCATCGAAATTGCCACATTCGGGGCATTTAAAGAAAAACACATGCTTGCCCTGACAGGTGTGGTCGATGGCGTAACTATCCAGTTCATTACGGACATTGCATTTTTTGCACGTCAGCATTGGATGTAAATCTTCACTCATTTGTTTATCCTTAAAATTCACTTAATAGTAGTATAGCCATGCTAACATTCTCACGCCATTAACCTTGCAAATACCTAGAATACATCACACATGCAAACCAACCTTAAAAACTACCTCACAATTACCGCTGGCTACTGGGCTTTTACCCTAACCGATGGCGCAATCCGCATGTTGGTGGTGCTGTATTTTCATCTGCTGGGTTATTCGCCGTTTGAAGTGGCGATGCTGTTTTTGTTTTATGAGTTCTTTGGCATTGTGACCAATCTGGTCGGCGGCTGGCTAGGTGCGAAACTCGGGCTTAATGTCACCATGCATATCGGCATGGCAATGCAGATTATTGCGCTATTGATGTTGACCGTGCCGGATGCCTATCTGTCAGTCGCGTATGTGATGCTGGCACAGGCACTCTCAGGCATCTCCAAAGACCTGAATAAAATGTCGGCGAAATCCGGGGTGAAAACGCTTGTCACTGACACAAGCGCAAACGCAAACTCGAAACTATTCAAGTGGGTAGCGTTGCTCACTGGCTCGAAAAATGCGCTCAAAGGCGTGGGCTATTTTCTTGGCGCATTGCTGTTGCAAATCGCGGGTTTCCGCATGGCGCTGGCGATACTCGCTGTCGGTCTCCTGATCGTCTTAATCATTACCTGGGTATTACTCCCCAGTGATATTGGCAAAGCAAAAGGTAAGCTTAAATTTACCCAGGTGTTTTCCAACACACCCGCGATCAACTGGCTATCTGCCGCGCGCTTTTTTCTGTTTGGCTCACGTGATGTGTGGTTTGTGGTCGCCCTGCCGGTGTACCTCTATGAAGTCCTGAACTGGAGCTTTACAAAAGTCGGCAGTTTCATGGCGCTGTGGATCATTGGCTACGGCATCGTACAAGCACTCACACCCAGAATGCTCGGCGCGTTAAAACAACACAAACACGCACCGAATGGATTTACCGCACAAATACTCGCCCTGTTACTGGCCCTGATACCCGCTGGCATCGCCCTCGGCTTAATGCAAGGCGCCGACCCCACCGTTATTATTGTCACAGGCTTACTCATCTTCGGCGCTGTATTTGCCATCAACTCAGCGGTGCATTCCTACCTGATCCTCGACTACGCCGAGCACGACAAAGTCGCGCTGAATGTCGGCTTTTACTATATGGCAAATGCCGCCGGCAGACTCACCGGCACCGTACTGTCAGGGCTTGTTTATCAAGGTTATGGATTGGTAGGTTGTTTGTGGGTATCGGCAGGTTTTGTGTTGATGGCGGGGGTTTTATCGTCTGCTTTGCCTAAAATGGCTCTCCAAAAATGACTTAAAGCCCAATAAAAAAACCAGGATAATCCTGGTTCTTTTATTCTGATTGAAGTCAGCTTATTTACTGGGTTTTTTACTGTCCTTGGTTTTTTTCATTTCCTTCGGCAAATTATTTTTCTTGGTACTTACCTTCTTTTCACTCTTGGCAGGTGCCGAAACAACACCATTAGTTAGTGATAGGCTAGATTTGATTTTATTGTAAATTACTTCTCCAATACCTTTGACATCCTTAACTTCTTCAATACTTTTGAATTTCTTATGCTCATCGCGATATTTTACAATCTCCTTCGACCTTACCTCTCCAACACCACTTAAGTAATAATCCAAAGCAGCAGCATCGGCTTTGTTCAAATTGACAGTTTCAGCTGATACAGAAAATGAAGCAAGAGAAAGAAGTGCAGCGATGAATAATGATTTTATTTTCATATTTGAATACCTATTATTTTTAAAATTTAAAGGAGTACCTTAAGGAACCTCTGATTAAGTCCCGATTATTTTATGCCGGCTAAAAGTGCCGCTATATTCCCCGAAGTTCGTTGCAATAGCATAACTATTACGCTTCACTTCGTGGTAGATAACGACCCTTTTATCTCAGCCTAATTCTAACCATACTTATTCAGAGATCCCTTAACGAGGTACGGAGATTATAAAAATATTATCTTTCGTGCAAATTATTATGACGGACGGTAAGTGATCCGTTTTTTTTGTATTGGTGGCTGGAATTTTTCGATTTCTTTGCCGAGGAAGTAGTTTTTTATAGTTTAAAAGGCCCCCCTACTTTTCGTTTCGTTATCTGAAACGATTAAACTCAATTATGCTGAGCTTAGTACTAATTCGTTTTGAGAAAAACGACATTAGAACTCAGTGATGTGTTGGGAGTTTTTGATCTTTATTTGTAGTTCTAATAAGAACACACACAGTGCGAACGCCTCACTGCTCACTTTGTGATTGCGAGGTGGTTACAGAACTAATTAGTTTTCCTCATTATTGGTTCTGGCAACCTGCCAAATCAAACCATAGACAGTCATTTCAGGCTTTTTTTAGTGCTTGCAGCTGTTGCGTTAATAATTTCTTTAGTTGTTCAGGCTTATTAATATGTTCTTTTAAGAGATTACCGTCGAGTAAGGGACAAGCTTTAGGATCAATTTCCATTATTTCTCTGCATAAGGCGCGCAGTTCCTTGTTGGTACTCATCAGGATGGTATGTTGAGTCAGGGTTCTTATGCTTTTTTTGGTTGTAAAGTTACCGTAAATCATAATACCAAAGACGATAATTACAGTAAGAATAGCTACAATTATTGTTGTGATAGTTAAAGGGTCATTAATCATGTTAGCCTCTGATTGATATATTATTTAAGTGTTAATTACGTTAGATCTTAAAAATACACTTCTAAAGGAATGTCTGATTGAGTCGACATCATTTGTTTTGACCAGCAATTCCCTGATGTATACCGAGTATATCACTTTATTATAATAATCTCATATAGTTTCTATCCTAGATGATGATCAAGGCTGGATTAGCGTTTAAATTCTACTTGTAAGAATATGCTGGGTAGAAATTCCTGGCTATTTAAAAAGACACCCCCCTACTTTTAGCCACTTTTTCAAATAACTCATAAAAAAAACAGCATCTTCTATTAAGATCAAATTGAGATCGGCCACCTCTCGAATCATTTCATGATTTAGTCGAGATGATTAATAGATCCTAGCGGCCTGATTAGTCAACCCTTAAAACAAAGTAATTCTTCTTGCCACGTTGTAACAGCACAAACTTGTCATTGATCAGGTCATTTTTTGTGAGTTGGTAGCCGTCCTGCACTTTCTCTTTATTCACTGAGATCGAGTTTTCTTTGAGTGCGCGACGGGCTTCGCCGTTTGATTTGAGGAAGCCGGTATCGGTGGCTAGTGCGGCGACGATGTCCATGCCATCTGCTATTGCCGAGGCTGGCACTTCGGCTTGGGGTACGCCGTCAAATACATCGAGAAAGGTTTGTTCGTCGAGCCCTTTTAGGTCATCGCTAGTGGATTGTCCGAAGAGGATGGAGCTGGCTTTAATGGAGTTCTGCAGGTCTTCTTCTGAATGTACCATCGCGGTTATTTCAGCGGCGAGACGTTTTTGCAGCACGCGCAGGTGTCTGGCTTCGTCGTGTTCTGCGATGAGTGCGTTGATTTCGGCTTGATCCAGAAAGGTGAAAATGCGGATGTAATTTTCGCTATCTTCATCGCTTGAGTTCAACCAGTACTGGTAGAATTTGTAGGGCGAGGTGTATTTTGCATCAAGCCAGACATTGCCGCCTTCGCTTTTGCCGAATTTGGAGCCGTCAGCTTTGGTGATTAATGGGCAGGTGATGGCGTAGCCTTTGCCGCGCCCTATTCTACGCACCAGCTCTGAGCCGGTGGTGATATTGCCCCATTGGTCACTGCCGCCCATTTGCAGGGTACACTCGTTTTCGCGGTATAAATGCAGGAAGTCATAGCCCTGCACCAGTTGATAGGTGAACTCGGTAAAGCTCATGCCTTCCGAGCCACTTTCGGTCTCATCTGCGGAGATTCTGCTTCTTACAGAATCCTTCGCCATCATGTAATTGACGGTGATGTGTTTGCCAACATCACGAATAAATTCGAGGAATGAAAAGTCTTTCATCCAGTCGTAGTTATTCACTAAAACCGCGCCGTTATCCGTTGATGAGTTATTGTTGTTTTCAAAGTCTAGAAAATGCGTCAGTTGTTTCTTGATCGCTTCCTGATTATGGCGCAGGGTATCTTCATCCAGCAGGTTACGCTCGGATGATTTACCGGAAGGATCGCCAATCATGCCGGTTGCGCCACCGACCAGAGCGACGGGTTTGTGCCCACAACGCTGTAGGTGTGCGAGTAGCATAATCGGCACGAGGTTGCCGATGTGCAAAGAATCAGCGGTGGGATCAAAGCCCACATACGCAGAGCGCATCGCTTCGTTTAAATGCTCTTCAGCGCCGGGCGTGACGTCGTGGATCATGCCGCGCCAGTTCAATTCTTCAATAAAGTTTTTCATAATCTGTATTTAGTGATTGGTATAAGGGTAAATAACACGCGCGTATTATATGCGAAAAAGTACCCAAAAGTAGGGGGGTGTCTTTTTAAACATTATTTTAGACGCCCCCCTACTTTTGAGCAGTTTTTCGAACAGTCAAATCAACTGTAACTGCTCAGCATGTTTATATTTTGTTTCAGATCAAGGCACATGCGCACGGAGAATGTGAGCATATAATAATATGTGACCATTCGAGTACGCATGTAACGCCGAGCTGGAACAAAAGATGAATATGCTGTGAAGTTACAACAGGACTTTTTCTATTCCTCCGTTCGTAATCCGCTCAACAAACTCATTCTGCCATTTCTCGCCGTGCAAATGCTTCATCATCTCTACCACGATGTAATCGGTATCCATGCCAGTATCATCTGAGAAACGTGACAGACCTTGCTGACAGGCTGGGCAGTTGGTGAGGATTTTTACCTTGCTATCATTTGCAGAGCCATTTATGAGCTGATCACGGGCTTCGACAAGAGTTTCTTCTTTTTTGAAACGCAACTGGCTGGCAATATCCGGACGGCTCACGGCGAATGTTCCCGCTTCACCACAACAACGTTCAGATAGCGCAACTTCTTGCCCCATTAGATCTGAAGTGAGCTTTGTCGGGTCGTAATTTTTAATCGGTGCATGGCAGGGGTCATGATAGACATATTTTGTGCCTTCTACACCTTCTAGTTTGACACCTTTTTCCAGCAGATATTCGTGAATATCGAGCAAACGGCAGCCTGGAAAGATTCTCTCAAATTCGTATTTGAGCAGTTGATCCATACAGGTACCACAGGAAACGATAACGGTGTTTATTTCGAGATAGGTCAATGCCTGAGCGATGCGGTGAAACAGCACGCGGTTATCGGTTGAAATCTCCGTGCCTTTTTTGATGTCGCCACTGGAGGTTTGTGGATAGCCACAGCATAAATAGCCCGGGGGCAGCACCGTGGTTGCACCCGTCTCATACAGCATTGCGATGGTTGCCATGCCGATCTGTGAGAATAAACGCTCTGAGCCACAACCCGGGAAATAGAATACCGAATCGCCGCGCTCTTTTTTAGATAGAGAAGGTTTGCGGATAATTGGCACGACTTTGTCATCTTCCAGACCCAATACTGCACGCGTGGTGCGCATCGGTACGTGTGCCGGCATCGGTTTTTTTACAAATTGAATCACGTGCTCGGTAAGAGTTGCCTTGCCCGTTGTGCCTGAAGGTCGACTGTTTGATTTTAACAACCCTAAACGCTTGAATAACGTATGACCTATGCGTTGAGCTTTATAACCAAACTGTATCATGGTCGCGCGCATTATTTTTATCGTGGTTGGGTCTTTGACGTTCAAAAACGCCATGGATGCCCAGGTGACAATATTGGTTTTTTTCTGTTTACGTTCGCGCAAAATATTGCGCATGCGGATCGTGACTTCACCAAAGTCAATATTCACTGGGCACGGGCTTAGGCATTTGTGGCAAACCGTACAATGATCTGCGACATCATTCATTTCTTCAAAATGACGCAGTGATATACCGCGGCGGGTTTGTTCTTCGTATAAAAACGCTTCCAGCATCAAGCCAGTGCCAAGGATTTTATCACGCGGTGAATAGAGTAAATTGGCGCGCGGAACATGGGTAGTACATACTGGTTTGCATTTACCACAACGCAGACAATCCTTAATGTCGTCATTGAGCGCGCCCAGCTCATTGTGTTCCAGCAGTAGTGCTTCACGTTCAACCAGACGCAGTGACGGCGTATAGGCATTTTGCAATCCGGAACCGGGCATCAATTTACCACGATTGAAGTGTCCATTGGGGTCTACTTTTTCTTTGTAACCGGCAAAATCATCAATTGCATCTTGTTGCAGGTAATGCATTTTGGTGAGTCCAATTCCGTGCTCACCAGAAATTACACCATCCAGCGAGATTGCCAGTTCCATCACCTGATCGACAATGTGGTCGGCTTCCTGCATCATTTCATAATCGTTGGAATTGACGGGAATATTGGTATGCACATTGCCGTCACCTGCGTGCATGTGCAGCGCCACAAACAAACGCTTGGAGAGGACCTGCTTATGTACATTGTGTATCGCATTACGTAGTGGCGATAAGGTTTGACCGACAAAAATATCATCCAGTGGTTTTTTGATTTCCGTTTTGTAGGAGATGCGCAAATCGCGGCGTAATAACAAATTGATCAGCTTATCGTCATCACGGCAATTCGCACTTGCCAGGGTATCGAGTAAATCCTTATGTGAATTGGCAAGCTCATCGACATTATCCAGAATGGCTTGCCAGCGTTTACGAACGCTGCTTAGATATTTGCTTGCGAGGTCTTTTTTCGCCTTCAAGGCCGCGAGGTTGTCTTCGGTTATTTCGTGATCTACCTGATTACGTAGTTGCTTATCCAGCTCTGTATTTTCTTCGCCCAAAACCTCCATCGCGGCATCAATCAGGTCGATTTTATTTGTCATCGATTGGTGCACATTGATGCGCTCGATACCTTCGCTGTATTTATCCAGATTATGTAATGGAATCACAACATCTTCGTTGACTTTGAAGGCATTGGTATGCGCGGCAATGGCTGCCGTGCGGGCACGATCAGCCCAGAACTGCTTGCGTGCTTCGGCGCTGATGGCTACAAAACCTTCACCATTTCTGGCGTTAGCTAACTGCACAATATGCGATGCTGCTTTCGCCACCTGCTCTTCATCATCGCCAACAATATCGGCAATCAATACCATTTTGGGAAAGCTGCCACGCGCAGCTTTGGGCGTATAATTGACCGCTTTGACATAGCGTTCGTCAAGGTGTTCGAGACCTGCCAGCAATACATGCTGATTAGTATCGAGAAAGTCTTTTACTTCAACAATCGCGGGCACGGCCTGTTGTAAATCGGTACCGTAGAATTCCATACAGACTGTACGAACATGTTCTGGCATACGGTGCAGAATAAATTCAGACGAAGTAATCAGGCCATCACAGCCTTCTTTCTGAATACCAGGCAAACCGCCTAAGAATTTATTGGTAACGTCTTTGCCTAAGCCGTGTTTACGAAAGAACTGGCCTGGGAAAGTGAGTATTTCGACCTCGCCCTTTTGCGTTTTGGCATCTTTCTCAAAACGGGTAATGCGAAAGCTAACTTCTTGCTGATCGTGAATTTTGCCAAGGTTATGATTCAGACGCTCAACTTCGAGCCATTCGGCATCGGGCGTGACCATGCGCCATGAAACTAGATTGTCTAAAGCAGTTCCCCACATCACGGCTTTCTTGCCGCCAGCATTCATCGAAACGTTACCACCGATGGTGGAAGCATCCTGCGAGGTTGGGTCAACTGCAAACACCAAACCTGAATTTGAGGCAAGGTCGGAAACGCGACGTGTCACTACACCAGCGTCGGCTCTGACGGTGGATACTTCCTTATCAACACCGGGTAAGTCTGTGCGTTTCTGGATTTTACCTAGCGTTTCAAGCTTTTCGGTATTGATTACTGCACTCATCGCATCCAGAGGAATTGCACCCCCAGTATAGCCCGTGCCACCGCCACGTGGAATGACAGTCAAGCCAAGTTTGATACTGGTTTGTACTAGAAGTGCTATTTCTTCTTCGGTGTCTGGCGTGAGAACCACAAATGGCAACTCAACGCGCCAGTCGGTGGCGTCTGTTACATGTGATACACGTGCCAAACCATCAAATTGAATATTGTCCTTACGGGTAATCGCCCGGTATTTACGACTTGCGCGTTTACGCAGGGCAAAATAATCGGCAAACCAGATGGCAAATTCATCCACTGCATTAAACGCGATTTCAACCAACTCGATTGTTAAGGGGTTACCGTTAGCACGATCTTTGATTCTTCCCAAACGCTCGCGCATGGTTTCTATTAGGGAATTACGGCGCTTTAAGTTTTCTAGTAAATCATCCTGTATATAGGGGTTACGCATAACCACCCAGACATCACCAAGCACTTCCAGAAGCATATGCGCAGATAAGCCGGTGGAACGTTTTTCGCGCAAGGTTTCAAGAATTTGCCAGGCACGCGGACCCAGTACACGCAGAATAATTTCTTTATCTGAAAACGAGGTATAGTTGTAGGGAATTTCCCTATAGAGCTTTTTAGTATTCATCTGTGTGCGGATTCTAACGCGTATATCAGATGGTGTGAACATACCCTAAAAAAAACATTTATAAATACCTGAATAAATATCAAAATAATTGCATTTATTTGGCTATAACAAGCATATGGACGCCAATAGATTAGTTGCACACCGAGGGGATAATACCAACTATCCAGAAAACACCTATGCATCAGTAGAATCTGCTCTAAAGGCTGGAGCACTTTTTATAGAGCTAGATATTCAAATGAATGCAAGCCAGAGTTTAATTGTGTTTCATGATGATGATTTCAAACGCATGGCAGACTATGATGCTTCTATTTTTGACATTGATGATACCAAGATGCAGAAAATCAGTATTCATCAAGCTGAGAAATTTGACGATAAATATTACCCAACTCGTGTATCTCATTTAAGCGAGGTGCTAAAACTGTTTGTAGACTATCCGAAAGCTAGAGTGTTTATTGAGGTTAAACAACAAAGTTTGAGTTATTGGGGGCTGGAAACGGTTATGCAGAAACTACTGATGAGTCTTGAAAACTTTTCAAGCCAGGCCATTGTAATTAGTTTTAGTGAAGCCGCATTAATCTATACCAAGAAAAATAGTACTTTAGATATCGGCCTGGTATTCAATCAGTACATAAAACATCATCAGGATGCCGCGATGAAAATTAATCCAGATTATATGATTTGTCCTTATAACATTATCCCCCATGAAAAAACCTGGCAAGGTAATTGGCAATGGATGGTTTATTCTATTAACAACAGTTCGCTGGCAAAGCAATTGTTAGAACGGGGAGATATTGGTCTGGTTGAAACTGATGATATTAGAGGGCTGATAAAGGCTTAATAAACACCTCCCCACTATGAGTTGGTTTTTAACCTCGCCCGTAAAGGGCTAGCTTTTTGCAAAAGCTGTTGTCTCGCTAACGCTCGGCAAGGCAGTTTTTAAGTAAGCTAACTCGTTTAATATTCGTAAGGCTTTTTAACCGCGTGGAAATACCCCAGAAAGTAATGATACAAAGGCCAGATAATTAAACTGCTTAACACGGTTATCCAGTAGCCCCAGCCTGAAGGTGAATTGCCGGTTATTCCTAATATCCAGAGGTTGATTAAAAGGTAAGTACCTAATACCAGGAATATCAAAAACAACTGCTGAATAATGCTATCAAACAGTAAACCGGAACGCATTCTTAAAGTCATGAATAACAAGATCGTGAATCCCAAAGCGTGCTGACCAATAATAGAGCCATAGAGAGAATCAACCAGCAATCCTACGAACCACGCAAAAAATAAACTAGATTTTTTGGGCGAGACCAGACCCCAATGGATAAAAGTTAGTGCCAACCACTCTGGTTTAAACAATTCCCACTCGTCTCTGATGGGCAAAATAGTTAAGGCAAAGGCGATCACTATCGACAAAATCACGGCACCAGTAAATCTAGGGTTTACTTCTTCCATAGGACTACTTTTTAGCCTTTTCAGGGCTTGGCGTTACTATTTTCTGATTGGGACTGATATCTTCAGAGGCTTCAATTTCAGATGAATAATCAGCTCGCCAGATCATTAATATTTCTCGGGTCTTACTATAGTCAGTAAAAGATTGTGCTTGTACTCGCATAAATGAGTCGCCGGGGTTATAAGCAACATTATCAACAATCGCAACTGGAAAATCGGGAGGAAAAAGCTGTCCAAGACCTGAGCTGACAAACTTATCACCGGTTTGAATATCCATGTTAGTTTCGACATGTTTCAATTCAAGACGATTGATTTTCCCTGTACCTACTGCGAGCGCACCTTGCCCAGTACGTGTGTTTCGCACATGAATTGCATGCTTAACATCGGTGAGTTGCATGATTACGGCTGAATTTGGCGTTACACTCAAGGTTTGACCATAGATATTATTGCCTGCAAGTGCCACCTGACCAACAAAAATACCATCATCTGAACCTTTATTGATTACCACATTTTTACTGAAAGGATTTGATGAAACAGACAATATTTCAGTTAATGTGAATTTTTCACGAACCGCTGGAGTTGCATTTAGCTGACTTCTCAAACGTTGATTTTCACGCGCAATTGAGTAATATTTCTGGTCTCTAGCTGCATAAACACCTACTAATGCACGCAATTCGCGATTAGCAGTAGACAATTCATCATGCTGTGAAAAGAACTCACGAGTATAACGAGATAAACGATATGGAATATCGACCGTGTATTGCAGAGGGTAAACCAGAAATTTAGTCAGAACGGTGCGAACGGGTAACAGCTTGCCGCCACGATAATCCAATGTCATCAGCGCGAGGGATATCAAAGCTAATACCGCAAACTTAATCAGGTAACCTTGTTGCTTACTATCATCTCTTTCTAGATTATAAATAACAGACTCCTACTGATGATCAGCTTTTCTATTATTCAGAAGCCCAGAAATCAAAACTATCATCGTCCAGCATATCCAGAATTCGTCCACCACCCCTTGCGACACAGGTTAGTGGATCGTCAGCAACGACCACCGGAATTCCGGTTTCTTCCATTAGTAAACGATCCAAATCGCGCAATAATGCACCACCACCGGTTAATACAATGCCACGATCCGCAACATCCGCGCCTAGTTCAGGTGGTGTTTGCTCTAAAGCTGTTTTAACTGCACTGACAATGCCAAAAAGTGGCTCTTGTAATGCCTCAAGAATTTCATTACTAGTGAGAGTAAAACTACGCGGCACACCTTCTGATAAGTTACGACCTTTAACTTCCAGTTCCATCAATTCCTTGCCAGGGTAGGCGGAACCAATTTTGCATTTGATGTTCTCAGCCGTTGCTTCACCGATCAACATACCGTAATTACGGCGCACATAACTAATAATGGCATCATCCAGGCGATCACCCCCAATACGGACCGATGCTGAATAAACAATACCGCGAAGTGACATTACCGCCACTTCAGAGGTGCCACCACCTATATCCAGTACCATTGAACCAATGGCTTCATCAATAGGTATACCTGCTCCGATAGCAGCGGCCATAGGTTCTTCAACGAGATAAACTTTTCGAGCACCTGCGCCCATTGCGGAGTCTTTAATTGCACGTCGTTCAACCTGAGTTGCGCCACAGGGGACACAAATAACCACACGCGGGCGTGGACCAAAGATTCTTCTTGGCGCTACTTTATTGATGAAGTGTTGCAGCATTTTTTCGGTATAGGTGAAATCAGCGATCACACCATCTTTCATCGGACGAATGGCAGTGATATTCTCGGGAGTTCTACCGAGCATTTTTTTGGCTTCTATACCAACTGCTTCAATTTTTTTTGGGCCACCGGGGCCGCGTTCCTGACGAATTGCCACCACTGAAGGTTCATCTAGAACAATGCCTTTTCCGCGCATGTAAATCAGTGTATTTGCTGTTCCCAAATCGATAGATATATCATTCGAGAACATGCCGAAGAATGCTTTAAACATAGAATGTTTTACCAATTCTTGAAATTATCAAGAGCCCTATTTATATGACCTGGCAAGAGGTCAGTTGGAGGTTGAAAAACAACCTCAATTATTGAGTTTTACACTAAACTATCCAAATAACAGAAATCAGCCTAATATATAAAAAGCGTAATGTATCAATCACAGCTAAATAGAGCAAGAATTTGCTCAATTATGTACTCTGATTTAGAATGCCCCCCCTTTTTTAATAAAGCCCATTATAATGAAAGTTCTTATTGTTTTCACTCATCCTAACCCTAATAGTTTTAACCATGCCTTACTTGAAAAAGTTTCTGCAGGTTTAAAAAGATCAGGGCATGAAGTAAAAATTAAAGATTTATATCAGGAGAACTTTAATCCAATTCTGAGCGCTGATGACTTATGTCAACTTCAGAAAGGGACTATTCCCCCTAAAATTGCCAAAGAACAGGATGAACTGTTATGGGCTGATGGATTAGTATTCATTTATCCATTATGGTGGTTTGGTCGCCCCGCAATGTTAAAAGGCTGGTTTGATATTGTGTTAACCAATGGCCTTGCTTTTGAGTATTCAAGTGCAGGTGTAAAAGGCTTACTCAAACATAAACGTGCTTTTGTTTTAATTACTGCAGGTGGTTCGGAAGATTACTTTAAAAACAATGATGCATTACAATTAATTCATCGTCCCATTACCGACGGCACTTTATCCTTTTGCGGTATTAAGGATGTTTCACACAAAATCTACTATGACATAGCCAGTATCAGCGATGCTGAGCGTGCTTCTATATTGGAAGAAGCAGAAAATTTTGGCCTTAATTTCTAGCATTAGCTTAAAAACATGAGCCAAGATCAAGCCATATCAGATTTACTCCATTATAAAGTTTTCACCCCTGAAAACTCACAGGCTCAAAAACAGATTCCCTTGTTTATTCTTCATGGTCTATTAGGTTCGATGGATAATTGGCGGAGCCAGGCGAAACGCCTCTCGACTAACCGCCCTGTTGTCACCATGGACTTACGCAACCATGGCAACTCACCCCACCTAAAAGGTATGAGTTATCGCGAGATGTGTGAAGATGTGATTAAACTCGCGAAGCATCTTAAAACCAACCAGTTTGACTTATTGGGACATTCTATGGGTGGCAAAGTCGCAATGCAGATGGCGCTGTCTCAAAAAGAATCACAAAGCAACATAGTCAATAAATTAATAGTGGTCGATATAGCACCTCGGCCCTATCCACTTTGGCACCAGCAAACATTACAAGCAGTTATGAACGCACCTGTTGAAACAATGGAATCACGCAAACAGATTGACGACTACCTGAAAGACTCGATTAAAGATTCAACAGAACGTAGTTTTATGATCAAAAATCTACGCAGAGCCAATGTCACAGAAGATTCTATCGGTAGCCATGGCTTTCGATGGAAATGCAATTTGAGCGAAATAAGCAGAGGATATTTAAAAATCGCAGGATTCAGCACCGCACAACAAACATTTTCAAATGAAACTCTTTTCATTCGTGGCGAAAACTCAGTTTATATCCAGAATCAGGATGCACCTATAATTCATGCGCTTTTTCCAAAATCAAAAATAATTACTATAAAAAATAGCGGTCATCTGCCACATATCCAGCAAGCTGATGAATTTTTTCATCAAATAGACACCTTCTTAAGCCCGCTAGAGTAACCTTTTCAAAAAAGTTCATCTTTATTATAAAAAACGCTTGATAAATATCAATCAAGTATATTAGAATATACTCATATTCGAACTTAACTGAATATTAATACTCTCTTACAAAGGAAATTATCATGAAATTACAAGCAATCGCATTATCATCTTTATTGGCTTTATCAGCATCAGCGTCAGCTGATTGGTTTGACGGATTTGACAGCGGAAACGGAAGCGGAAACGGTTACGGATCTGCTGCTGGAAACACAAATGGCGCGGGTAATGCTGCTGGTAACAGCGACGTAAACGGAAATGGCTGGGGAACAGCTAAAGGCGACGCAGATGGCGAAGTTGATTTTTCTATCACATTCAAAGGCAAAGGCAGAACAGATATGGATACTGCTGGAAATCTAACTGGTAACGGACAAGGTAATGGTAACACTGCTGGAAACTGGGCAGGTAACGGTAATACTGCGGGTAATTTTGTAGGTGACGGTTACGGTAATGGTGCTAACAACTCTTATGGTTATAACAACGGTTATGCTCCTGCACCAAACTTTGCTCCTGCTGGTTACAGACCTGCTCCACAAGCAACTCAGGACTACACACAGTTGAAAGCTATGTGGGAAGCACAGGCTAAACAAGCTGACGAAATGCTAAAGCGTATCGAAGCTGCCCAGAAAGCTGCTGCAAAGTCTTAATAGAATATTCTATTAAATAAAAAAAGCCCTGCATTAATGCAGGGCTTTTTTATGCCTGATTTAACTTCAGTAACTTCATGAAAACCTGATAAATCATGAAAATAACTAAAACCCGGGAAAGCAGAAAATCTGCCACATCAAAAAAACTCAATAGTAGAATTGATTTTTATCAATGAATTATATACTATACTTATGTATATTAGCATTTAATTATATTCTTAATTAAAGGACTGCATTATACTAATCAGAAATTTAAACTCTAAATACAATCCGTTGTATTTTCTTGCGGCGCTGGGCGCCGGTGGTTTGGCGGTATCTTTCTTTATCTATCCTAATTTCCTAATATCGCACAAAAGCACACCAATGTTAACATTTGAACAAATTTACCCATTACTCATGGGCGATGACAAACTTACTGCGATTTTATTGTCAGGCGCATTAGTCATTATCGGACTATTAGCACTGCTGCACTTTAGGCTCCTCTTCTGGAATATCAGCGAATACCGTAAATTCAAGAAAACCGGCGCATTTGAAGCGTTGCGAAACTCCAATCGTGAGATATCTTTAATGGTCATTCCATTAACGTTGGCAATGAGTGTCAACGTCAGTTTTATACTGGGTGCTGTTTTTGTACCTGGGCTCTGGAATGTTGTGGAATATCTCTTCCCTGTAGCTATTGCTGCGTTCCTCGCAATCGGTGTCTATGCCATGAAAATACTGGGCGATTATTTCTCTCGTATTTTCATTAAAGGCGACTTTAAATTTTCGGAGAATAATAACTTCACACAGATGATCGCGATTTTTGCCTTAACTATGGTTGCAGTTGGTCTTGCTGCCCCTGGTGCAATGAGCCATCACAAGGAAGTAAATGCGATTGGCATGTTCCTATCAATTTTCTTCCTGTCTATTGCTATGATCCTGGCTGTTATCAAAATGACTATCGCTTTCAAATCAACGCTCAAGCATGGTGTTGATAAAGGAACGAGTGCCAGCCTGTGGATGATGATTCCAATCCTGACATTAATCGGTATAACAACCATCCGTTTAACAATGGGACTGCATCACGGATTTGAAGAAACATTATCCAAACCTTCATTCTTCATTATCACCTCGGTTGTTTTATCTCTTCAGGTGTTTATTGGAATGATTGGTTACAAAATCATGAAGGATATCGGCTACTTTGATGATCATAGCAAAGGTTCAGATGCTAACGCAGGTAGCTTCGCGCTAATCTGTCCCGGTGTTGCCTTCTTTGTGTTCGGCATGTTCTTTATCGTATTTGGCCTGATTCAGAATGGCCTTGTAACGATGATGTCACCCGCTTTCTTTGTGTTAATAACACCATTGGTGTTAATACAGATACAGACATTACGCGTGTTTTTTCGAATGCTTTGTCGTGTTACCGCCTGTGGGCCTTGTAAAGTCAGCATAGCTCCATAAATACTTTAGGGCACCTCAAATAAGTCCAGGTAATGGCCTCTTCTCAAGAGGCCATTTTTGTTTTTGATCTTATACTTCCCGATTTTTCTGAAAATCGATGATCAAACCATTTATACTGCGCTACCGCTTTGTTTGCATAAGACCTAAGAGAAATATAACTAATGAACAGTACTGGTCCATATCCTGAAGATAAACATGCCTCTTTAAGAACCATAGCTATGCCTGCTGACGCCAACCCGAGCGGTGATATATTCGGTGGCTGGATAATGTCGCAAATGGATATCGCCGGTGGATCGTATTCAAGGTACATTGCTAATGCTCGCGTAGTAACAGTCGCCGTTGAAGCGATGACGTTTCATTTACCTGTTTTTATCGGCGATGAAGTGAGTTGTTATTGTGACACTGTGAAAATTGGAAGAACGTCCATATCGGTACACATAGAGGCCTGGTCCAGAAGAAACAGACTTTTGAATGAGCATGTGAAGGTCACTGAAGCAGTTTATACCTATGTCGCTATTGACGATAATCGTAAACCGCAAGTATTGCCTAAACAGGCCTATAAATAGCAATCACCAGATCCATCACATTTGTACCTGTAGCACCGGTAATTATTGTTGCATCAACCATTTCCAGGAAAGTGTTTGAATCTGCACGTTGTAAAAACTCAACTGCGTTTAAATGTTTCTGCAAACCCTTTTTAATCGTCTGGTTGTCAACCAAGGCACCAGTGGCATCAGTCAAACCGTCTGTGCCATCAGTTCCTGCAGCGAGTAAATAACTCTTCTCCATGCCCTGCATTTGAATCGCAGCGGCCAAAGCGAGATGTTGATTACGCCCACCTCTACCTGCATTTACTGGCAAATTCACCGTAGTTTCTCCGCCCCAAACCAATAAAGTATCAGGCTCTTTCTCTATGGCATGCATACAAGTAGCAGCCACAGTTGCAGCCTCGCCATCCAGAAATTCAGCAATAATTTTAGTGCGATAGCCTAGCTCTTTGGCTTTATCGGCAGCAGCCTGTTTTGCTATGCCAAGTGAGGCAATTATTTTCCAGTGGAAGTTATCGCCCTGCGCTTTGATGCTATACGGCTTAAATTTAGACTTCCATTCTTCGGGTAATGCTGGCAACTCAGAATCTGAAACTGGAAACAACAAGCCCGATCCAATCACAGCAGGATCATCATCAGGCACATCGGAAATAAGCAACGCATAAATAGACTGTGACTTTATGAACTGCCAAAGACCTCCGCCTTTTATTTTAGATAGACGTCGGCGGATCGCATTTATCTCATTGATCGGATAGGCATTTGCCAAAAGGTAATCCGTGAGTGCCTGAAGTTGTGCTAAATCCCAGCCATCTTCTAAAACTTCAACGAGTGCTGAAGCTCCACCCGAGATTAAAAACAAACAGGGCTCATCATTAGGTAGATGTTTAAGATAATCCAATAACAGCTCGCCTGACTTCAAACTATTCTCGCGAGGAACCGGATGGTCAGACTCAATAGAAGTTATTCGTGGATGGTGCTGAGTTTTCTCGCAGATATGTCCATGTTTGGATATAACCAGAGCGGTCTTGATTCGGTCTTGTGAAATTCCTTGCAACATCGAATCAGCAGCTTTACCTATAGCAATAACATGAAACTCATCGGGGTATTTTGAGTTTTCTATTTCTTTTTCGACAACAGCCTTGCCCTTAACCGAAGCCAGTGCTGAATCGAAAATATCCAGCAAGTCATCTCTTATTGTTTTCATATTAAGTTACTTATGGAGGATACGTGTTCTCTAAAAAACGACCAAAAGGTGGGGAGTGTCTTTTAAGGATTCTCTAATTAAAGCTGTTATATAGCACACCCCCCTACTTTTGGGGCATTTTAAGAATATTTTGATAATCCTCTGGCTAAATCATTCTCTATATCATGAATATCTTCGAGTCCGGTCGATATTCTCAACAAACCATCTGAGATTGAAGACTCATCTTTTTGTTGCTGGGATAAACGACCATGCGTCGTTGATGCCGGGTGTGTGATGGTACTTTTAGTATCACCAAGATTTGCGGTTATCGATATCATTTGAGTATTGTTAACTACTTTCCATGCATTATCCTTACCGCCTTTAACAACAAATGAGACGATGCCGCCAAAGCCAGACTGCTGTTTTTTCGCCAGCTCATGCTGAGGATGACCCACAAGACCCGGATAAAATACCTTTTCAACTCCATTCTGTTGTTGCAGCCAGAGTGCCAGCGCCATAGCATTTTCACAGTGCGCTTTCATACGCAAACTAAGTGTTTCCAGACCCTTGGTGAATACCCAGGCATTAAAAGGACTCATTGCCACACCACCAGTACGCAAAATGCCGAAGACATCTTCACCTACAATTTTCTTATCTCCAACGACTGCCCCACCAAGGCAACGACCCTGACCATCGAGGTATTTAGTAGCAGAATGGATCACTATATCTGCCCCCAACTCAAGTGGTTTTTGCAGGGCTGGCGTACAAAAACAGTTATCTATTGCTAATAAACAATTCTTTGACTTGGCAAGATCAGATAAAGCGCGAATATCAACCAACTCAGTAATCGGGTTTGAAGGTGTCTCAGCGAATAACAGACGCGTATTGGGTCGAATTGCCTTTTCCCATGCCTCTAAGTCAGACAAATCAACAAAATCAAAGCTGATATTAAATTTCTCAAGATAGTTGCAAAATAAGACCGTACTGGTGCCAAAAATGGAACGCGAGCTCACCACATGATCACCCGCTTTTAACACCCCGAGCATGGTCGCCAAAATAGCTGACATTCCTGATGAAGTTGCGACACATGACTCTCCACCTTCTAATGCTGCCAATCGATCCTGGAAACACGAAATAGTAGGATTAGATACGCGTGAATAGAAATATCCGGGCTCATCACCGGTAAATCGCGCCGCGGCTTCTTCAGCATTCTTAAAAATGAAACTTGAGGTTGGAAAGATAGCCTCTGAGTGCTCCTGAAAGCTACTGCGCTGATGCCCTGCTCTTATTGCTAATGTGTCAAATTCAAATTCGTCCATCGTACCTATCCAGAAATCATTTAATAAACAGTGGTAAAGCAGGCATAAAAAAACCCGCAAAAACTAAGGCGGGTTTAAAAAATATTCACCACGCTTTAGCTACATTTATAAAGCGCCTGCAAGCTGATCTTCAAATCGGCGCTGATATGGTTGCAACTATATTCCTAATCACCATAGGCGTCAATTTACATCAGCAAGTCTTTGTTTTAGATATTCTAACGCCTCAGTCTCGTTTATTTTCTCAAATTCACCTGTTAATAAATCTTTATATTCATAGACTCCCGCCGAAATACTGCGACTTGAAATCACCAACCGGTGTCGAATACCTAAAAAATTTATCACCTCAAACATATTTTTGGGTTTTTGATTTCTATCATCGACTAAAACTGAAATTCCAGCATCGATGAGACCTTTATAAAGCTTATCAGTGGCAATTTTAACATTGAGGAAAGTAGCGGGTTGCATAGGAGCAATCGCGATCTGAAAGCCCTTGCCCTGCTCAACCGTTTTGCGCAATTTTTCAAGGTTAGTTTGGATTAAATACACTATTTTCCCCGAAACTTGTCAATTTGCCGACGTTGTTTTTTATTCGGCTTTCTATCGGGCATCGAAACACCGGCATTGTGCATGCTTCGCAGCTCACGCTCACGATTTCTAGCATCAATGCTCTGTTGAGATTCGTTATAGAGAAGTTGCGCTTCTTTGGCTGGGCGGCGCTTGTCGTTTAAACCAGTAACTGTGATATGAAATTTTTCAATTTGACGTGTGATATCTAATTTGTCATTGATTTGAACATTTCTTGCGGGTTTAATACGCGCCCCGTTCAAATGTACTTTGCCGCCGTTAATGGCATCAACCGCATCTTTTCGTGTTTTAAAAAAGCGTGCAGCCCAAAGCCATTTATCCAATCTGACTGAATCTAGCTGTTGAGAGGCCATTCTACAATATATTCCTCTATTTGATCTTCATCGACATCTTTTTCGAAAATAACTTTGCCCAAAACAGAATTGCCCGTTTTATGAATGGTGTTTTTATCGCCCGAAATCAAATGATGCCAATCATGCAAACCGCGTCCTTCCATAACACTGCGATAGGCACAACTTGGTGGTAACCATGCAATATTATCCAGGTTATCTTGGGTTAGCCGGATGCAACTAGGTACAAGCTCTTCTCGATTTTGATAGTCGGTACAATGCCCATCATTTAGATTGAATAAATTACAGACTATATTCGTATAATAAACCGAACCAGCTTCGTCATCTTCATCCTCAAGCTTTAGCAAGCAGCATTTACCGCAATGATCACAGAGGCTTTCCCATTCATCGCGACTCATTTCTGTGAGTGATTTTTCTTCCCAAAATGGCATTTTAGTATTTTTGTACCTGTATTTTCATCGGCAGGGAGTCTCTGAGTCTGGCAAAATCTTTTTGTGCGACATAATAGAAGATTTCTTTGCCTTCGGTATCCCAGAGTAAAGCCATACCTCGCGATGGATATAACCAGTATTGGGCGGTTTCGTTGACTTGAATTATTTCTTTAGGCTCACCGAAAAATTTCATTTGTTTAGGCTGATAATCTGTCACGGGTAAATAAATTAAACGCCACACACGAAGGTCATTAGCCAGCTTGGTATTCTCTACATTTAATGCATATTTCCAATGATTACTGGGCGTAGAGTCTTTACCCGCCTGCTCTCTGAGCATTTTTTTAAGCAATGTTTCATCAGCGTCCAGTTCCACTATCAATCTCGCTTCCAGAATACCGAATTTCTTTTTGCCAAAATAAGCTTCCAAAGTCAAAGCTCCATCGGGGGCTTCAAATAAAGCGGGTTCTGCCAATAATTTGAGGCTAAACATCAGCTCTTTAAACGTTGCATTACCAATATCCACGCCTAAAATATGGGTTGTACCATCTGCTTTTGTACTTACCTGCCAAGGCAAAGCGGTTTTTATTTTTGCCTCATCGCTGCAACCAAGCAGTGCTAAAAACAAGCTACCGATAATTAATCGTTTCATTTTTTCTCTATTTATATCCGTAAACGCCAATAATAACGTATAAAGACGTATTCTGAATACGATACATATATTTCCCATCTATTTTTGATAGTATGTTTATCCAATAGTGTTTCTCTATTAAGATAGTGAAAAATGAATACAAATTTATGAGCAAGGATATGAGTAAAAAAGAAACCTTTACACTGACCGATAATTCGACTGGGAAATCTATAGAACTGCCTATACTGAGGCCTAGCAATGGTACCCCGACCATAGATGTGCGCGGCCTTTATAACAAAATGGGTTACTTTACTTATGACCCGGGTTTTCTCTCAACCGCCAGTTGTCACAGTGCAATAACCTACCTCAATGGTGAAAAGGGTGATTTGCAATATAGTGGTTACCCGATTGAACAATTAGCCAAAGAAAGTAGCTATCTGGAAACATGTTATTTATTGCTTGATGGTGAATTACCCAATGCTCAAGAACTAAAGCAGTTTGATTACATAATAACCAACCACACGATGTTACATGAAGCCCTAAAACGCTTTTACAGCGGTTTTCGACGTGATGCGCATCCGATGGCAATTATGGTGGGTGTGGTTGGAGCGCTTTCTTCTTTTTATCATGATGATATTGATATCCACAATGCTGTACATCGCATGATTGCAGCACACCAGTTGATTGCTAAAATGCCAACCATCGCTGCATGGAGTTACCGCTATGCGAATGGTTTACCCTTTACATATCCAGACAATGAGTTAGGTTACGCAGAAAACTTCTTGCATATGATGTTCAGTATGCCAACAGAACCTTACAAAGCTGACCCATTTTACGTTAAAGCATTAGATTTGATCATGATCCTGCATGCCGATCATGAACAAAACGCATCTACATCTACGGTACGCTTAACCGGTAGTTCAGAAGCGAATCCGTTTGCCGCCGTATCTGCCGGGATTGCCTCTTTATGGGGGCCAGCACACGGCGGGGCAAATGAATCTGTGATCCGTATGTTAGTTGATATCGTCGAGTCCGATAATGATGTTGATTACTATATCGAGAAAGCAAAAGATAAAAATGACCGATTCCGCCTGATGGGATTTGGGCATCGTGTATATAAAAATCATGATCCGCGAGCAACCATTATCCGTGAAACTTGCCATAGTCTTCTTAAGCATCTTGGTGATGATAACCCTTACCAAGAGTTATTTGATACAGCCATGGAACTTGAGCGCATTGCACTCGAGGATGAGTACTTTATATCCCGTTATCTATATCCCAATGTCGACTTCTATTCGGGTATAATTTTGCTCGCAATGGGAATCCCGCTGAACATGTTTACGGTTATTTTTGCAATGTCGCGAACCGTTGGCTGGATTACCCACTGGAATGAAATGATTCAAGATCCGGAATCACGCATCGGTCGCCCCAGACAACTTTATGTCGGTGCGTTGCCGCGTGATTATGTTTCGCTTGAAGATCGATGAAAGTCTTGATAAGTACATCAATAGCAATTTGATATTTTTCTGTGTCCGATATATAATATGTTAGTATATACTAATATGCTATTATGAATATAATGGCACTCTATTTTTGACAGGAGAGAATAATGACAGTTAACAACGCAGTAATCGCCTTTGCTGGTGTTATGGTTTTAGTCAGCCTTTTACTTACTAAATACGTACACCCTAACTTTCTTTGGTTTACGGTATTCATCGGTGTAAATCAAATACAATCAGCCTTTACTGGTTTTTGTCCACCAGCAAATGTCTTTAAAAAGCTTGGTTTTAAATCTTAATAAACTCAACTACACACATTTAACTCATCTTTTGAGTTAAATGTGTGTTTTGAACTCATAAATAGTCGATAACAAAGACCCCCCCACCCCACTTTTAAGTGATTTTTCATTTTTGTTCTTTTAAAATGACTAAAAGAACTTATGAAGAGCTCACTCGTTTTTTACAAAAACTAACATTTCGGGCATGCTTTTTTATCAACAGCTGTTGTCTCAGCTTCGCTTCAGCTGGCACTTTTTAGAGATTATTTGATTGAATACTGACCTTCGCCTGCAACAACTTACACAATGGGTTCATCAGGACTGGCCAGAAGCCACACTCGAAGTTGCATCGGCAGATGCCAGTTTCCGTCGATATTTTAGAGTAAAGAATAACAATAAAACCTATATCGCCATGGATGCACCCCCAGAAAAGGAAGACTGCGCACCTTTTATTGATGTCACAAATCGCTTACGCAATGCCAAGGTCCATGCGCCAGAAATAATCCGGCAAGATTTAAGCCGGGGGTTCTTATTGCTGGAAGACTTAGGTAACACACCCTATCTTGATCAATTAAACGATCTATCAGCGGATAATCTCTACGGTGATGCACTTGAAAGTTTAATTAAAATTCAACAGGCTGAAACAAATGGATTACCTGAATATGATGAGGCATTACTAAACAAGGAAATGCAGTTGATGCCAGAGTGGTTTTTAAAAACTCACTTACAAATAACACCCACAGTAGAACAACAGAGAATCATTGATAGAACCCTGCAAGCAATTACTACCATTGTAGTACAGCAGCCGCAGGTGTTTGTGCACCGGGATTATCACTCTCGAAACCTGATGGTTTGCACTCACGATAATCCCGGTGTGATCGATTATCAGGACGCAGTATTCGGCCCAATTACTTACGATTTAGTCTCGTTATTGCGTGATTGTTATAAAAAATGGCCAATCGTAAAAGTCCGTAAATGGGCGCTTGAATACAAAAAACAGGCAGAAGATGCTGGCTTGATAGATAAGGTCAGTGAAGCCACTTTTAGCCAGTGGTTTGATTTCATGGGGCTGCAACGGCATATCAAAGTTCTGGGTATTTTTGCACGCTTGAATCACCGTGATGGAAAAACCAATTACCTGAATGATTTGCCACTCACGCTACAATATTTTATGAGCGTGGCGAATAAATATCCGCTGACTCGTGAGCTTTTTGAGCTATTCAATGAATGGCAGATAAGTGAGAAAATTGGCAAACCATGAATATTTCATTTGGATTTTTGTTTGAGTTCAAGGCGGATAGTTTTCGAGAACCGGAGTGTATAAGTTATACACGAGGATCACAGAAGATTATCCAGCGCCGAAATCGGACAAAAAGACAATGAAAGCGATGATTCTTGCTGCAGGTCACGGAACCCGCATGCGACCATTGACCGATCACACCCCAAAACCACTATTAAATGTCGGTGGCAAACCACTCATTCAATGGCATATTGAAAACCTTAAACAGGCCGGCTTCAAAGAGATTGTCATCAATATTGCCTGGCTGGGCGATCGAATTACTGCCGCACTTGGCGATGGTTCAAACTATGGGCTTAAACTGCACTACTCCGACGAACAATCAGAGGGCGCACTTGAAACTGCTGGCGGCATCATCAAAGCATTACCACTGCTGGGTGATGAACCGTTTTTAGTGGTCAATGGAGATGTCTGGTGTAATTTTAACTATTCCAATGTGAGTCCGCTGGAAAATAATGATCTCGCTCATCTGATATTGGTCAAAAATCCAAGCCACAATCTCAATGGGGATTTTTCAATCAACCAAGATAATAACCGCGTCGAAGATGGTGGAGATAATGCCTGTACTTTTAGTGGCATCGGCTATTACCACCCTGATCTATTTAAGAACCTGGCCTACGGCAAGCGCCCCCTTGCCCCATTATTACGTGAAGTAATGAATACCAGCCAAGTTAGTGGAGAGTTATATACTGGAGATTGGCGTGATATAGGAACTCCAGAAAGACTGCAAAAGTTGAACGAAGAATTCATAAACTCTAACATCTAAACCCACTGATTCACTTCAAACCTTTTCAAACTTAATGACACCTCTACTAATTGGGATTCACCTACCTCTGCCATCAAAAGAGGAGGATCAGTTATAAATCTAAAAAAAACCGGAAATTGATAATTGTCATTTTTTCAGCTCCTTAAATGCGTGATAATGCAGCATTAGCAATTTCTAATATAATATTTTAAAAAGGTTAATAACAAATGAAAATACAATCTATCGCTAAAATAACAGGCATAGCACTGGCTTCAGCAATTTTATTAAACGCTTGTGGAGGAGGAAGCTCTACTTCACTAGTTTCAAGCCCATCTACTATACAGAATGAAATAACGTCAGTGCCAGCAGCACCTACATCAGGGGATTTAAGTACTGCTGAAATTGAAGGCTTATTGTATATGCGTGAAGAAGAAGAATTAGCGCGTGATCTGTATCTGGATATTTATGCCGCCAAAGATAGTCGTTTGACGGTATTCAAGAATATTTCAGATAACGCGGAAACCCAACATGCCGCAGCAATGCTGGTGTTACTTGAGAAGTACGGCATAGAAGACCCATCAACCGGACTACATAACACCTATACCAGTGAAGAACTTCAAGCACTCTATAACCAGCTGTTAAATATCGCACTGGGAAGTGATGATGTAGCCGCTTTAAAAGTTGGGGCACTGGTTGAAGAAACCGATATTCATGACATAAATACGGAGAAAGCTCAAGTATCAGTCAATCACCAGGATATTATCTCTACCTACGACAATCTTTTGTGTGGTTCACGAAATCATCTTCGGTCTTTTGTCAAACAGATCGAAAGCAGAACGGGTCAGGCATATGTTACCCAGGTACCCGCACTGGATGCCGAGGTACAAGCTATTTTAAGCAGTAGCCAGGAACAGTGCGGCATATAGCTAATAAGCTTATAACTGGAATCTGTAAAATCACAGATTCCAGCTAATATTTCTTTGATTTCAGCAACAAATACAAACAGAGTTCCCAATCCAATAAAAATCTGAATTTTCCAAACAATTGAATCCAATCTAAGCATAAAAACAACTGGCTGCACTATTAAACAATTGTATAGCCTGTCATACTCTCCATCGCTTGCCAGAGCCTCAATATCCTTTTTATTTGGCGAAGGTTCAACTATAGTTTAACTGGCAAACTCATCTTAAATAATCCCACCAGAAATGCGGAAAAACCGCCTAAAAGTGGGGGGTGTCTTTTTAGACACTTATTAGGCATATTTCTATAATAACTGTCAGACTTAGCTTGTTACCATGAAAAAAATCCTCAAAAATTTTATTTTTCTTCCACTTATCATCGCAACAGCGGTTGCCTTTGTTGTGATGCAGGTGAAATCAAAACAATCGATTGAACATCAGGAAGTTCAGTTCCCGGTAAAAACAGTTGAGGTTTTTACCGTGAAAAAAATCCCTTTCCGAACACGAGCCGTTGCCTATGGCAATGTCGAACCAGCTACTGTATTGAAAGCCAAATCCGAAGTAAATGGTAAAATAAGCTATGTGCACCCCTTACTAAAACAAGGTGGAAGTCTGGCCAAAGGAACTACAGTTTTAAGGATAGAAACCACAACTTTTGAGATCTCACTGGACTCCAGTAAAGCAGGATTGGCAGGCAGTCAGTCATCGTTAATACAACTGGAGGCTGAAGAGAAAAGTGCCAAACGCTCGCTACAAATTGCACAAAAAAACTTAAATCTTGGCATGGATGAACTAAAGCGAGTTCAATCATTATGGGACAAGCGCATCATCGCTCGTAATCAGCTTGATCTTGAAGAGCAAAAGGTGCTCCAGCTACGTTCCACAGTGCAAGACTTACAGGGAAAACTGGACACCTATGCAAGCAAAAAAGCCTCTACCAGAGCCCAGATTAAACAATCAGAAAGTCAGGTTGATCAGAGTAAAGATACCTTGGTACGCACCGAAATCGTACTGCCATTTGATGCCAGAATCGGCTCAGTATCGGTAGAAGCAGGTGAATTTATCTCCGCAGGTGGACAGTTATTTGAAGCATTGGGCATCGAAGCGGTTGAAATTAATGCGCAATTACCAATCAAACACGTCCGACCTCTGGCAAGCACTATGAATGGTAATCCACAATTAGCCAACTTGCAGGATAGCGCCAATTTGCAAAAAGCGGTCGCGCAGTGGAACCTGGATGCGAAAGTTCGTATTGTTGGTGATGAACAGACATCAGTATGGAACGGAAAACTACTTCGGATCAGTGAATCTGTTGACCCTACCCGTGATACATTAGGTATGGTTGTTGTCGTTGAAAGGCCTTATGAGGGTGTCATCCCAGGAGTACGTCCACCGTTACTCAAAGGCATGTATACCTCTGTGGAATTTCTTTCTCAGCCACGGGATATGCTAGTCATCCCTCGTAAAGCGCTGCATGAGAACCGTGTTTATGTAGTAAGTGCCGAGAATACATTAGAAATTCGCCCTATCCAGATCAGCTATTCACAAGGACAGTTAGTTGTTATCAAAGAAGGCCTCAAAGAAGGCGACAAGATTATAACCAGTGATCTGGTGCCAGTTATAGAAGGCATCAAACTTGACATAGTCGAATCTGAAGACTTCCAGAAAGAAATTGCCTTACTTGCAATGGGTGAAAGCAACAAGAGTACGCAGCAATGATTCGCTATTTCGCGGCTCATCCGACTGCGGCCAATATTTTAATGATGGCTATTATCGCTATCGGCTTAGTTGCCCTACCCGGTTTAAACAAAGAAACCTTTCCCGAGATAGAACTTAATCAAGTACAAGTTTCGGTGGCTTATCCGGGTGCTTCCCCCTCTGATGTTGAAGAAGGCATCTGTAATTCTCTGGAAGATGCCACAGATGGTATTAGCTTTACCAAAGAACAGCGCTGCGAAGCGCGCGACAACATTGGTATGCTCACCATGGAAATGCAGGAAAGCGGTGAGATACGCCAGTTTATTGATGACATCAAATCCGCGGTCGATGGGATTACTGACTTCCCTGCAAATACCGAAGACCCGGTAATTACTGAACTGGGACGCACTAAGCCGGTAGTTACCGTGGCGATTACGGCAAAGAATTTATCCTCACCGGAGCTTAAAACTCTCGCCGAGTACTACCGTGACAAGCTTCTCGCTTTACCTGAAGTACCCATCGTAACGGTTTCCGGTTTTTCTACGCATCAATTGAATGTATTGGTAAAGCCCGATGCGATGCTCAAATATGATTTGAGTATTCAAAGTGTAGCTGATTTGATTAAATCACAAGCACTTGAATTACCCGCAGGAATCCTCGAATCCAAAGATACCTCGTATCAAATTCGTTTTGATAATGCGCGCAAAACTGCCAGCGAGCTTGCATCGCTTGTTATCTTAAACACCGACAAAGGTGGTGAAATCAGGCTCGGGGATATCTCCACAATTGAAGATGAATTCGAAAACAAAGAGGAGCGTGTAGAGTTAAATGGTAAACAAGCTGCCTTGCTCAAGGTGAATAAAAACTCCTCCGATGACACCATTACCATTTTCGATGCGATAAAAGGTTTTGTTGAGGAAGAAAACGCACGCTTACCAGAAGGCACCAAGCTGATTTTAACTCAAGACGGTGCGAGCATCGTTAAGGACCGTTTGAGCTTGTTATTAAAAAATGGTTGGCAGGGTTTAATACTCGCTACTCTCGCGCTATTGCTGTTTTTTAACTACCGTTATACCTTCTGGGTAGCCCTTGGATTGCCTATCTCTTTCCTTGGTGGTTTAGCTGTGATGAGCGTTTTGGGTGTGAGTATCAATATGATCTCGATGGTTGCCCTGTTAATGGCTATCGGTATTTTAATGGATGATGCCATCGTGCTCTCAGAGAGCATCTCCCACGAATATAATCATGGTAAAAAACCCTTAGATGCCGCGATATCAGGCACACAAAAAGTAGCGCGTGGGGTGTTTTCCTCATATATCACCTCAGCGTTATTATTTGGCAGTTTATTGTTCATGAAAGGTGATATGGGACAGGTATTGGGTGTTCTGCCCGTGGTTTTACTTGCGGTCTTAACCTTTAGTTTGCTCGAAGCGTTTCTGGTTTTGCCGCATCATTTAAAACATTCGCTAGAACACTTCCACCATAAAGAACCTGCAAAATGGCGCAAAGTTTTCGAAGCCAATTTCTTAAGACTTCGTGACCTTTTCACAAAGCTTGCGCGAATAGCGATTACCTACCGCTACATTACGGTAGGCATCGCTTTTGCAATGTTGGTACTGTCGATTGGCATGCTGGCAACAGGCACTATTAAGTTTAAAGCTTTTCCAGATCTTGAGGGCAATCAACTTGAAGCGCGAATTCTGTACCCACAAGGCACTCCGCTGGCAAAGACAGAGGAACTGGTAGCAAAACTGGTCGCGGCAGCGCGCAAAACACAGGATCAATTCCAGGAAAATGAACCTGGGCCATTGATTAAAAATATCCAGGTGACTTACAGTGAAAATGCAGACTCAAGTGAGTCAGGCGCTCATTTAGCGACAGTAAATCTGGATATTTTAGACACCGAATCTCGAAGCACCTCACTGGCAGATTTTACCCCTGCATGGCGTAAAAATACCGGCCCAGTACCGGGTATTATCAGTCTGCAATTTAAAGAACCTTCATTTGGGCCCGCAGGACGCGCTATTGAAATCCAGTTAAGTGGTAATGACCTCGATGAATTATCCAAAGCTTCCTATGAAATTCAAAACTGGCTAATTGGCTATAACGGCGTTTCAAATATCCTCGATGATCTTCGACCAGGAAAACCTCAATACAAAGTGAAGCTGTTACCAGGCGCATTAGCTGCTGGAGTAGATGCTCAGCTGGTTTCCTCACAGTTACGCTCAGCCTACCAGGGAGCGAAGGTAAACGATATTTACCAGGGACGGGAAGCCTATGAAATCAATGTTAAATTGGACAGTAGCCTGGAGAATGCACTGTCTGATTTTGACGATATGATTATCTTTTCCAAAACCGGTCAAAGCATACCGCTGGTGAGTGTCGCTACCATTGAAGAATATCGTGACTACGCACGCATAGGCCATGTAAACCACCAGCGTGTGGTAAATATATTCGGCAATATTGACTCTGCTATTGCAAATACTTCAGAAGTGCTAAATGACACCAAGAAACGCTTATTTCCTGACTTAAGAAAACGCTATCCCGACCTGAAAATAGCATTAAAAGGTGAAGTCGAAAGCGGTGCAGAAACCAATCAGTCTATATTTTCCGGATTCTTTTTAGCCTTAACGGGCGTTTTCTTGTTACTTAGCCTGCAGTTCAGAAACTACCGCGAACCATTAGTGGTAATGTTGAATATCCCACTGGCATTGATTGGGGCTATTTGGGGTCATTATATAATGGGGCTGGATTTCACCATGCCCAGTATGATTGGCTTCGTGTCGCTAGCGGGCGTAGTGGTGAATGACTCTATCTTGCTAGTTGAGTTTGTGAAATACCGCGTCAAGGAAGGCATGGTACTTCATGATGCTGCCAGTCAGGCAGTGCACGACCGCTTCAGGGCTATTTTCCTCACCTCTATAACCACCGTTGCCGGTATGGCGCCACTGCTATTAGAAACCAGCTTGCAGGCACAGGTTTTAATTCCACTAGTGACCAGTATCGTTTTCGGCATGCTGACTTCTACCATGCTGGTGCTGCTAGTACTACCAGCAGCTTACGGGATTATGGAAGATATCGGTTTTATTGAATTAACCGATGAAGACGAAGTTTATGAACGCGAGGAAGTCGCGCATCTAGCATAACGGTTAATGATAAAAAATACTTAAAAGTACTCCCCCCTACTTTTATGAGGTTTTTCAAACCTCACCCTTGTGGGTTATCGTCGCTGCGCTCCAATATTGTCTCGGCTTCGCCTCGCCTAGCCATTTTTTTCTAGAAAAATCAAACAAACAGCGAACTATTAAGCGGGCCACTGGCCCGCTTAATAGGAAGTTAAGTCTAATAGAATCAGTTTTTTATGTTGTAAACAAATAACTTATAAAGTATTTTTAAAATTAGTTAATGTGAAAAAGCAGGCTCGTGGCCCGATAATATATTAAAAGGGCCAGCGGCCCTATTAATACACTGTTATGCATATCCTTGAAAGCCTTCCTCTACAGGCACGTTATGGGAAAATAAAATGAATGATAAAGATATAATTAACGATGAATTTAAAGCTCAATTAAAATCATTAGAAAAAATATACGAACAAAGTACATTAAAGGAAAAGCATAAATTAAATGAACATATTAAATTCATTCTGCAATCACACGTTAATAAAAATACAGAAGCAATAGAAAAGGATTTAAAATAGAAAATGTCTTCAGTGAAGATAAGAGAATTTTTTCCAGAGGATAATGCTGAAGACAAAAAGGCATTACTTCCATCGTTTCTCAAAATATGGAATGCCCCGGAAAACCTGAAGTATTTGTCCTCAACATTGATTCCATTTAAACCCGAGCTAGTCAAGATATGGCTCGAAAATCACAAAGATCAGGGCGGTAGATATTTCTGCGCACTTGATAACCATGACAATATTCTTGGTATCATGGTTGTTAAAGAAAACCCCGTAGATGGGTTTGAAATCTACGGCCTAGGCATCCTCCCTGAACAAAAGGGTAATGGTATTGGACGTAACCTAGTAGAACATGCAGTGGAAACCTCAGATAATCTTGGTTTTAGAGACATCAAAGCGTTGGTATTTGCAGATAATACCGTAATGCTCTGCATATTGCTTACTTCAGGTTTCATACCTATAGCGATGCAGCACCACAAAAGGTCAGACGGCACTGATGCTGTTCTTTTAAAGAAAATAATTTCAGATGTTTAACGTAATGCATAACAAGGCCATTAAATTCGCTCCCTACGGTCGCCGGACGCTCACAAGCTCGCGCCGTTTATGGCGGCGTTAAAAACCACCTAAAAGTGGGGGCGTGTCCTTTTTATTCTATCAATCAGCCTTTTGGGGCTTGTTTTAGATCGCAATAAACCCACACCAATCAAAACCAGTAATAAGCCAATCGCATGCGACCAACCAAAGGCTTCATCCAGCAAGAATACTGCCAAGATAATAGTCACAATCGGACCGATGCTGCCGGTAATGCTCATGCGCGTTGCGCCGATACGGTTGATCGCTTCACTGGTAAAAAAGCTGGGAATCAGGGTGCAGAAGATCGCCAGTAAAAAACTCAGGAACCAGAGTTTTGGGGAAACATTCAAATCACTCAAATTGCGAGTACTGAAAAATTGAATCAGTATCCATAACGTTGCTGATGACATAGCGATACTGGTAAAAATCAGACTGCCAAGCCGTGAGATAAACGGTTTACTAAAAATCACGTACATGGAAAAACTCAAAGCGGCAGCAGCAACAAGCAATGTACCTAAACCGGTGTTCTGTCCGACTCCGATGGATTCATTGACGAATAGAAAACCCACACCCAGATAACTCACCACCAGAGAAGCGAGTATTCTTAAAGTAATTCGTTCCCTAAAGAATAACCAGCTTAATATGGCCACCATCACCGGATAGGTAAACAGGGTTAATCGTTCCAGTTGTGCGGTGATATAGCGTAACCCAGCAAAGTCTAGATAGGATGCTAGGTAGTAACCCATAAACCCTAAGCCAACGATAGTAAAAGTATCGCTGAACTTCAGTAGCGCAGCTTTTTGTGGGCGAGTTTTTATTGCGTAAACCAGAATTGCAAGATAAAAAGGCAAGGCGATAATCATGCGCATCAGTAATAGCGTTGTTGCGTCAATCCCTTCCAGAAAAGCCAGTTTGATTAAAACTGATTTGAGGGAAAATAAAGCGGTGCCAGCAATGGCGAATATAAAACCCATTGTCACATTGCGCTGTTCTATTTGTTTTTGAGTGTATTCCATATTGATTCTGGTGATTTGTATAAGATATTAACGAATCAATAAAAGCTTGGGGAGTTCCCACCACTATGTGTATTGCAATGAAGCTAATGACTATGCTGCCAATTGTAGCAGTGAATTCAACTTATATTCTTAACTAAGATAGATTAAAAGCACACCCCCCTACTTTTAGCCTGTTTTTCCAATATTTGAGTTGATAGAGGGTAAGGTGAATAGTTATATAGAGCAAACTCCACCTTCATAAACCGCCATCACAGACTTTAGTTCATCACAAACATATTGGCGTTCAGCTTCTGGCAAGTTTTGTAGATCTTCGAGGACATTACCCGATTCCATTTGCAGCAAAAATTGATTTACCTCAAGACAACCACGTTGCGCTATATTTTCTACCAACTCATCCACTTTGAGCATATCTATTCGTTCGCTATCTCCAACTTTCTTGATATCGGTTTTACTAGAATCATCTACTGACGCTCCAAACCAGAAGTCTAGGCCTCTACCTAGAAATTCTTTATAGGTGAGATAGTGTGTACCATCGCAGGAAAAATTTAAACCAATAAACCCATTTACCAGATTGAGCGAACCTGAACGCAGATAGATTGTCTCGTCGGCAAATCGTAGTTCGCGAAACTGTTTAAAAACATTACATATTTTATTTTTTTCTACAACATTTCTATGAAAATAAGGCCGTTTCGGAAACGCTAAACAAATGTCTGAATTTGAGAGTTCGTCCATCGTCAAAATACGGTATATATAGGGATCATCAATATGCCACACCGTTATACGACTACTGGAATAATGAATCTGGCAGTGATGTACGCCGTGTTCAGTCATCAATTCCTCAAGAATACTCATCACGTCCGGGAAGTGTTTATCCATCTGGCTTTCTACGCGTTGCTGCAAAAACAAGCCACTGCGAATCGCTGGGTCACCCTTTATTTGACGCCATTCCATTGGCTCATCATACATTTTGTCGTCACGCGGTAACTCGCGCAAATCATAATCGACACCCAAAAAACCAAGACGGTTGCCTTGAGCATCACGAATTAATTGAATACCAGTAAGTGAGGGGCGTTTTTTATTTTTGCTAATGTATGCACTGGATAATTCGAAATCGCTACCACCTTCTCGTGCGGCAAACATATTTTCCATATAAGGCCTTCTGGAGCGATCTCGCCCGATATCTTCCAGCTTTGCTCCATTATGTTTAATCGTAGGACCAATCTGCACACCAGCGGCATCGAGCACATAGATGTATTTGCAATAAGGGAGTTCGTTTATAGCTTTTGCCAGATGGTTTTTCAGTTGCTCGGGATCATCCATCAATGGTGACAATTCTTTGGCGAGTGAATCGAGAACTCCACCAAGTATTCCTTTTAATACTTCCCGTTGGCGTTTTACCGATGCTTTTATGGTTGAATCCATGAATCCCACTCACAAATTATAAAAAAACATAGGATAACCTAAAAACCGCAAAAACATAAAACTCAGTGATATAAAATGAATCATTAAAGGGAACATTCCATCACGGCTTATGTCAAATGTGACATTCATAAATCAATCAGGAGTCATTATGAAACATTTACTAAAAAAACCTATTGTTTGTATCGCACTGTTGGCTATTAGCCCACAAATTGTGCTGGCAGATCAGACGAATAACCCTCAACAGGCAATTCCTGCAAAAAACACCATCAAATGGCTTGGAGTTTCACTGGATAATCTACCCCCGGAATTGCGCAGTCAGTTAGGCACACAGTTGGCTACAAACCAGGGTGTGTTGATCAAAGACGTACAGGATAATTCACCCGCTAAAAAGGCAGGATTACAGGCATTTGATGTTTTAATGGTTTTCAATGGAGAAAATATTACTGACATTCAACAAGTCTATAACCTGGTGCAAAACAGCAATGAGAATCAGGAAGTTAAACTTGAGATTATTCGACAAGGCAAGAAAGAAACACTAACAGCCAATATTGGCAATCGGGTAATCACAAATAATCAGGCTCCATCATTTCAACAGCAGTTTCAGCAACCATTCTTTAATAACCAGTTTGGCGGATTCAATCACCCCTTCTGGAATCCTCGACCCGGTGGATTTTATCAGGACTGGCCTCAATTTCATGCCCCTACGCCACCGAATATTAACAATGGAAACGTACAAAGCTGGTCACAGTCCGAATCACTCAGTGTAAAAACACTTGCTAATGGCAAACTACACGCAGAGTTGAAATCCAAAGATAAAGACGGCAACGAAAAAAACTATGTTTACGATGGCGATCGTGAAACCATCATAAAACAAATACAGGAAGAAAAAGATATGCCGCAAAACCATAGAGAGCAATTGCTGGGTGCGCTTCAGGCAAACCCCACATTCCGCTTTAAACAGCGTTTCTTTAATAACAACGCTTTTCCTGCCATACCTGGCTCCCCGCATTCAAACCCCTGGCAAGGTTTCCCTCAACAAAATAGATCAGTATACTAAACCTCATTAATTAGATATTAGGGCGATGGAAACATCGCCCTAATTTAGTGAATTTAGAGGAAACATGAAGAAATCTATTTTGTTGAAAATTATAACACTTACCATTAGCCTTGTTCTACCTGGTATCGCCCAAGCAAACGAAGTAGAAATTGTCGACGTCAAAGCTCATCAAAATAAAGATAAAAGCTGGAAATTTGCAGTGACCTTAAAACATGCCGATGAAGGCTGGGATCACTATGCCAATGAGTGGCAGGTAATCGCGCCTGACGACAAAATCCTGGCAACGCGAACGCTTTATCATCCACACGTTGATGAACAACCTTTTACGCGAAATACTTCCGGAGTGAAGATTCCAGAGAACATGGAATCGGTCCGCATCATTGCCCGTGATACCGTGCATGGCCATGCAAAAATGGCAATGCTGGTGAATTTGAAAACCAATACTACATCGCCAATAACACTTGAGCTTAAAAAGGCTCAGAAATAATGGATAAAAATGAAGAAAAGGCTAGCCACGCACTTAAAGACTTTATTCGTTATTCGTCAAATCCATGGCGCTTAATCTGGGCAAATTTTGTAGCAGGAGTATTCAGAGGTTTGGGGGCAATTATTGGTGCATCGCTATTCATTGCCTTTCTAATTTGGGTTCTTACGCTGTTTGTTGACGCACCACTGGTTGGAGAATATGCTAAAGAAGTAAAAAAAGCTGTTATCGGATATGTGAATGACACCAATTATAATGATGAATTTGATCGACTTGGGGACACATTAGAACGAATAGAAAAAGGATTGGAACAAGATAAATCACGATAATTCAGTGATTTAATTAAATCTAAGAGCACACCCCCCACCTTTTAGACGGTTTTTTTAAACCGTCATCAAGTGTCATCAAAACTAATAATATTATTTAGTAATAATTTCCGGCCCCATAAATAAAGTAGGCAGCCAGGTTGAAACTGCTGGTACATATGTCACGATAATTAAAAATATAAACATAATCACTAAAAAGGGTGCTGCAGCTCTAACTACACCGAGCATCGACATACCGGCGACACCCGCCGTTACAAACAGATTCAGACCCACTGGTGGTGTAATCATGCCTATCTCCATATTCACCACCATAATGATACCAAGGTGGATTGGATCAATTCCTAATGTCATAGCGATCGGAAATACCAGTGGCGCAACTATGATCAGCAAACCTGAGGGCTCCATAAACTGCCCACCTATCAATAGCAGAACATTCACTACCACAAGGAACATAATCGGGCCAAAACCTGCTGATAGCATCGCTTCTGTTATCATTTGTGGAACACGTTCTTCGGTTAACACGTGCTTCAAAATCAATGCATTCGCAATGATAAATAGCAGCATAATAGTCAGCTTGCCAGCTTCAAACAGGCTTTGCTTAGTGTCTTTGTGCCAGAATACCGAGAATCCACGCCATAAAAGCATCGGTCCACCTCGACCTTTTTCCTTGAAAGGACCCATATCCCGGTAAACGAAATTGGCTATCAGAAATGCGTACACTGCTGCAACAGCGGCTGCCTCTGTAGGTGTGAAAATACCACCATAAATACCGCCAAGGATTATCACAATCAATAATAAGCCCCAGCTGGCATCACGCGCTGCTGCCAAGACTTCACCCCAACCAGCCCAGGGTTGAGCAGGTAGATTTTTATAGCGGGCAAAGATATAAATCCCCAGCATCAACATACCACCAGCCATCAGACCCGGTATAACACCTGCCAAAAACATTCTACCTACGGATACATCGGTTGCTGCTGCGTAAACCACCATAACAATAGAGGGTGGAATCAAGATACCTAGGGTACCTGCGTTACAGATTACACCTGCGGCAAATTCCTTGGTATAACCAACCTTCACCATACCCGTTATCACGATAGTACCTATCGCGACAACAGTTGCTGGAGATGAGCCTGATAATGCGGCAAACATCATACAGGCAAATACCGAAGCCATCGCCAGACCACCACGGAATGAACCCACTACTGCGATGGCAAAACGAATAATGCGATGAGCCACTCCACCGGTCGACATAAATACCGATGCGAGTATAAAAAACGGAATGGCGAGTAAGGTGTAATGGCCCTCGAAGGCAGAAAACAGTGTTTGAGCTACTGATGCCAGTGATGCATCAGAGTGTATAAAAAGGAAAATAATGCTCGAAAGACCTAACGAGACAGCAATCGGTACACCGATCAGCATAAATCCAATTACCATAAGAAAGAGAAATAGAATATCCACTATGCTTTCCCTCCTTTTTCATTGGCTAAATTTTTTGCTGACTCTTCAAGTTCTTCTAACTCATCCTCAACTTCGTGGCTGGCAATTATCTTGTCCAGATCTCCTTTGAGTACGCTCCAACCCAACTGTAAAAAACGAAAAGTGATCAGAGCCAAACCAAGTGGTAGTGCCAGATAAGGAATAAATCGTGGCACATTTTGGTAGCGTTCACCTTCATTAACCCAGTCTGCTATAAACATAAACATCTCAGGCATGGGAATATCTTCTGTTTCAAGCCAGGCGCGTTCAGTAATGAAGGGGTACCAGTAACTCCAGGAGCCAATGAGTAATAAAATAGAAAACACCAGGCAGGCCGACACCGCTAAAATTGCTAGTATTTTACGTGCTCCCGGTGATACGGCATTGATTACGACATCCACACCGATATGTACATGTTTTTTTACTGCATAAGACGAGCCCATCAACACCAGCCAGGCAAACAGAAACACTGTCAACTCCAGCGCCCACAAAATATTACTATTAAAGACGTAGCGGGCAATTACATTGGCGAAAGTGATTAATGTCATTAACCCCAGGCATATGGCAATGCTGGTTTCTTCAATATTGTCTACTATCTGTCCGATCTTTGAAGTCGGCTCGTGAGTCATAAAGGCTCCTCAGGTTTGATAATTATCGCTATCGTGAAATGTCCGCAGCCAGATAACCTGGCCGCGTTATTACTCTAGATTAATCAACTTGTAAGCATCTTATTTTATGAGGATTTCTTTACATATTCGCCTTTAAAGCCGCGGACATTAGATCCTCACCGATATCTTTTTCAAACTTCTTCCATACAGGTTTCATTGCATCAACCCAAGCCTGACGTTGTTCAGCAGTTAGAGTTCGAACCACACCACCGGCTTTGATGACATTCTCTTTATTAGTATTGTTTACCTTTGTAGACTCAGCATTACGCGTTGCAGTAACTTCTTTGAGTATAGTGGCCAGCTGGCCTCGTACATCTTCAGGCAATCCATCCCACCATTTGCTAGAGGTCACGACCAGATAATCCAGAATCCCATGATTGGTTTCTGTTGTTCCATCCTGCACTTCAAAAAACTTCTTGCCATAGATATTCGACCAGGTGTTTGACTGCCCATCAATAACCTTGGTTTGTAGTCCACCGTATACTTCTTTAAACGACATTTTTTGGGGTGAGGCACCAAGCTGCTCAATCTGTGCGACCAGAACATCAGAGGCCTGTACCCGGAATTTAAGGCCTTTAGCATCTTCCGGCTTGATCAGTGGCCTGTTGGCTGAGAACTGCTTCATACCGTTATGCCAGAAGGCCAGACCCTTGAGGCCGCGACGCTTCATTGAATTCAGCAACTTTTCACCGTCAGCAGAATTCTGAAAACGATCAACCGCATCGACATCTTTGAATACAAATGGCAAGTCAAAGATACGGAATTTCTTGGTGAATTTTTCAAACTTAGACAAAGATGGTGCTGCCAGATGAACATCGCCATTCAACATAGCTTCAAGAACTTTCTTATCATCATATAGCGTTGAATTGGGGAAAACCTGCATACAGGCTTTACCATTCATTTCTTCATTGACGCGTTTTTCTAGCAACGATGCAGCAATCCCTTTGGGATGTTTATCGGTATTAGTTACATGACTGAACTTAATAACAATCTCACCAGGATCACAGTTAGCCATTGCAGCGGTGCTAGATATTGCCAGTGCTGATGTAATAGTTAGTCCAAGTAGAACTTTATGCATTTTAATTTCTCCAATGTAATGATATATAGTTTTTATGTTTCAAAGACTTAATGCTCAACACGGTAACGTAGCGTAACATTCAGATTAAATCTTTTAAGTTTGTAATTAAATAGTTACTGAACCTATCCCCTATATGGTATTTATATAGTTTAGAAATTATCTAAAAGCAAACTTTCATCTCAATAAGTGATTTTAATACTGTCTCTCTTATTGGCGCTTTTTGCAATAACAAACATAAGTAGTAAGAACAATAATATTAATCATTCTTTTATCGCCCTTAGTTCTTATGCTCTGGTAGCGCCCTAACAATGACCGGTGGCACAGTAATATGAGAACTGATTAAAAAATGTGATGTACCAGTTTTAGTTTTTCCAAACTGAGGTCAGTAATAAATAATAAGAAGAAATAGACACCCTGTGAATTCAACTAGTAAGTGCAATTTTCAATAAACCGTAAAGAAAGTGGGTAAGTCGCAGTAAGCTATCTACTTTCCAAACGCCAATTTGAGAATGCCAATGAATTACAAACAACTTACCCAGGCAGAACGTTATCAGATATACCAAATGAATCAAATGGGCATGCTTCAAAAAGACATGGCTTTGATTGTTAATGTCTCAGCCTCTACAATCTGTAGAGAACTCAAACGCAATACGGGTAAGCATGGGTATTACCTGAAAAGTGCGCATCAACGAACACTTCAGCGCCGACGCTTAGGCAAGTCCAAGCCTCGTCTTACACAAGAAAATTGGAAGCTCATAGAACGTTGCCTAAGACAAGAGTACAGCCCTGAACAGATCAGTATTAGGCTTAAGTACAAGAAGCAGTTCAGCGTTAGCCCTGAGTGGATTTATCAGTATGTGTACGAAGATAAACAACAGGGAGGAACCTTGCACACTTATTTACGCTGTAAGAAGAAAAGCCGTAAAAAGTACGGCGGTAGCCGTAAAATCAATAATATACGTGATCGCGTGAGTATTGATCAGCGCCCTAAGATTGTTGATAGTCGCAGGCGCTATGGTGATTGGGAGGTGGATACGGTCATCGGTAGACAAGGTGGGTGTGTCTTGGTGACCTTAGTTGAACGTAAGTCAAAGTTAAGTTTAATGGCACTGTCGATCAACAAAAAAGCCCATGAGGTAAAAGACACAATTATCATGTTATTATCCTCATTCTCAAGTTATGTGCACACCTTAACCTATGACAACGGGCCTGAGTTCGCCCAACATAAAGCAGTTGATAAGGCACTTAACAGCCAGGGGTACTTTGCTCACCCTTATTGTTCAGGAGAGCGAGGATTAAGTGAAAATACCAATGGATTAATCAGACAGTACCTACCTAAGAGAATGAGCTTTGATAAAGTCTCTGTGCAGAAAATCAAAAAGATTATGGATAGATTAAATAACAGACCTAGAAAAGCACTTAACGGAAGAACACCTAATGAGGTATTCTTCTCTGGGAAACGAATTGCACTTACGACTTGAATTCACACCCCCCGTCTTTTGGTGTCTTTTTTGACTATAGCAATATCAACTGCTCAGGGGTATCAGGCGGATTAAACTGCAAGCCCAAGCCAATCAACCTGACAGGTCGTTGGCCTCGTTGCCAGGCATCGGCGCAGAGTCGCATATAGGAATGCTTGTCAGGTTTACTACCGGGCATTTGAATAGTAGTCGTTTCAAAATCATCAAAGCGCAATTTTACAAATAATGCCTTAGGTATCAGACGTTGCTTTTGCTGCGCACGATCCAGCCGAAGTAGAAGTTCTTCAAATATTCTGGAAAGCTCCAGAATGCAGCTTTCCAGATTTGGCAGATCTTGCGAAAAGGTGTCCTCAACACTCAGTGATTTTCGTATCCAGTCGGTTTGCACAGGCCGATTATCAATTCCCTGACTGTATTGGAAGAGTTGATAGCCAAAACTACCAAAATGCTGTTGTAGACCTGCAAGCCCGAGTTGTCTTAAATCATCGCAGGTATTCAAGTTGAGTTCGGCCATCCGCTTGGCAGTAACTTTGCCCACACCCGAAATGGATTTTACTGGCAAACCCTTGATAAAATCGCTAACTTCATCGGGTGTTATAACCTTTTGCCCATTCGGTTTATTCCAGTCACTGGCAACCTTTGCTAGAAACTTATTAGGCGCGATGCCTGCGGATGCAGTTAGCCGTTGCGAGTCATAGATTCGCTGTCGTATTTGTTGCGCGATTAGAGTTGCACTTCCGCCACAATGACTGGCTTCAGAAACATCCAGATAGGCTTCGTCCAAGGATAAAGGTTCGATTAGATCAGTATACTCTTGGAAAATGGCATGGATTTCAACGGATACTGATTTATATAAATCCATATTAACCGGTGTTGAAATCAATGCCGGGCATTGTTGAAATGCCCGGGACATTGGCATTGCCGAATGTACCCCAAATTTTCGTGCTTGATAATTGCAGGCGGCAACTACACCGCGGCTATTGGCTTTACCGCCGACAGCTACAGGTTTACCTTTTAATTGGGGATTCTCACGAACTTCTACGGCAGCGTAAAAACAATCCATATCGATGTGGATAATTTTTCTTGAGGCTTGCGTTTTAAGCTCAGTGGACACTTCCTGTTCCAGTTATATCGGTAACATCGGCATCACTAAATAGCCGCGTTACATCGATACTATCAAGTACATATTTAGTATTACAAAAATCGCAGTTTATTTCGATATTACCACGCTCTTTTAAAATTGAATCCGCCTCGCCTTTACCAATGGTTCGGATGGTATGCTCAATTTTTTCTTGTGAACAGGTACATTCAAAACGGATCATTTTCGCATCATAAAGTCGCAAATCTTCCTCATGATAGAGACGGTAAAGTAATTCTTGAGCATCTAACTCGAGCAATTCAACATTTCGAACCGTATCAGCCAAAATTTTGGCGCGATTCCAGCCTTCAGCCTGGTGTTGAATATTTTCTTCAGGCAAACTTTGTAACATTAAACCAGCCGCAAACTGATCATCAACTGCCATCCATAATCTTGTATTCAATTGTTCTGATTGGGAAAAATATTGTGTGAAACATTCTGCTAATGAGTCGCCTTCTAATGACACTAAACTTTGATAACGCTCGCCTTGATTAGAATTTGGTTCGACACTAATCACCATAGTTCCTGTAGCTTCACCAAACAAATCTCTAAAACTTGCATCCTGCGGAATATCACCTTGCCAATCCGCCAAACCACGTATCGCACCATCTGAAGTTGCCTGTACCACTAACATCGTAAGCGGTAAGGTGCCGCGAATCTGCATGATCAGGGAACCATCAAATTTTAGTGAATCAGCTAACAAACTAATTGCCACCAGTGCTTCACCTAGTACTTGTTTTACCGGTTTTGGGTAATCGGCTGTTTTTTGAATTTCCCGCCAGGATTCACCAAGTGAAACCCATTCACCCCGCACGTGAAGGTTTTCTAATTGAAAGCGATGGAGTACGTCAGACATAACCCTAAGTCTACCCTATAAACAATGGCAAATAGTAACGTAGGGATATAAATTACAGAATTTTAAATAAAATTGATTACAAAGACTAAAGCGGTTTAAAGTCAAATAAGCCTAGGCTTAAAAAGATCAACTTGTAACTCAGCTGTATTTAGGCTTACTGGGAAAAACAGCAATTTGGTCTTTTCCCTTTTTGTTACTTTGTTGAGCTATCTCCTCAAAGTGTGACTTATTTTCATTGCCTCTTTTTGAATGATACATTCTCTTATCTGCGATATCGAGAAGAACATCAATATTGTTACCGTGGATTGGATATGCGGCAATACCCACACTCACGCCTATTTTGATGCGTAAACCTTCTATATTCATTGGTTGAGAAATCAAATCAGTAAATTTTGCAGTCATACACTCAACTTCATTCAGATTTTCCTTATCCATCATTAAACCAAGCAGATATTCATCACCGCCCAGACGAGAAATGTGATCACCACTGCGTATTGCCAGTTCCAGACGCCTTGCCACAATAATCAAAACTTCATCGCCAACAGCATGACCATATATATCATTGACTTGTTTAAACCCATTAAGGTCGAGGAACATAACTACAAGTACTTTATCTTTTTCCTTTGCAGCGATAAGTGACTCATTAAGTAGTTCAGTCATATATCTGCGATTTGGCAAATCGGTTAATGCATCATGATTCGCAAGGTAGGCGTTGTCTTTTGCTTCTACAGACTTTTCTTTATAGGCTGATTTGAGTGATTCTTGTAGGAGGAAGTTTTGGCGTAGATAGCTATCGCGTATATGCTGGGTTACCAAGCCTATTACTGCAGCACTCACAAGAAAGAAAAAATTAGGAAGCAAAACAGGCAATGCAGCATTAACTTCAAAATTTTCTTTGTTTAAATCTATTCCTACATACATTGAAATAATAAATGCAGTAGTTATTAACAAAGATGATATTTTAAGATGAGACCAAGAAAAAAGTATCATAATAACTAACATCAAGCCTGCAAAATATACATTCGAAGCAGTATCACTCGGATTCGAAATATATATCATATATTCGATACCTAAAGCCGCTAAGAGGTAAGGTGCTGGTATAAAATAGCTATAGTATTTTATAAAAAATGGTGAATAAGTTAATCTATAAGAGAATATGAGGCTAATAATTACGAAAGCCCTAACTTTATATGCGTCAGTTAATGCTGATGACAAAGCCCAAATATCAACAATAAAAAATATAGTATATAACAACACTCCTAGTGTTGCTAAAATGCGCATTTCTCTTATTTTTGCATCTTCAAGATGAGCTTGATAAGCATGCTCTTGTGAAGAGTTAAGATTAACTTTATTTTTTATAGTTAACATAGGAACTTTATAATTTTTATTATATTTTAATTTATGTTGTTAGATATTAAGCTGTATTTTTATATTTAACTGGCTATATGTAAAGGGTTTAATCAAATATCAGACAAATGGTATCGCTCCTATTTAACACTAAGAGTCTGAATGAAAGTTCTTCTTAAGATGTAAAAATAAATTAATTCCTGTTGCCTCAGATAAAACTTTAATATTATCTTTATGTACACCTGCAGCTAAAGCTAAACCAATTAGTTGTCCTTCACTTCTATGATTTAGGTACCACTTACATAAAACTTCCATCATACCTCTACTTGGGTTTTTGACTGAAAAATTGCCAATAATTAATTCACCATCACTCTTCAGTAAATTATAATATCGATTTACTAAGCGTATAAATAACTTATCATTAAAATAATCAAATACACCAGCAGACCAGATCAAATCATATTTATCATCACTTTTAAACTTAAAAAGATTTTGTTTGGTGAATGATATAGAGTCGATATAGTTATCACATATCACTGAAGCAAACTCTATTGCTTTTTCATCCATATCAACACAGTGGAACTTAACTTCACTTCTTGGAGATTTTACAAAGTATTCTCTAATATCTGTGCAAGGACCACTACCTAGATTTAAAACTAAAGGTAACTTATTTCTCTCCTCGAGTTGATTCAATTGATCAATAAAGTATTGTTTTCTATTTCTTACCGCTGTTGCAGAATCTGCCCAATGGTAAAGATCATCCCACTTTTTAAATCTTTGATCTTTACTCCTCCAATTAGTATATATCCGATGAATTAACTCGTAATCACCTGCATATCCATGTGGTTTCTGAAATGTATAACCAATCATTGAATTAATATCTAAAATTGGTTCTAGTACTGAGTTCAATTGTGATTCAGTTTCTAAAGAACTATCTAATAAATCAAAAGTAGCGCTGTTAATGAATTTATAGTCCGAAAGCGATGGACCACCTTGACTTATAATTTTGTCTAATCTCTCAATCAATCCGGCAACTTCCATATACCCTTCCCCATTAAAATCATACTAACCAAAATTTTAACTAAAATTATTGGTAATTAAATTTACAAGTTGATTAAGGGCGTATTCGAGTTTTTTATTGATTTTGTAAAATCTTTAAAACGATACTTAAAAATCCACACCATCCATGATGAGAATTAGTTACATGCTAATAATTAGTATTAAAAGCAGCCCTGTTATTAGTATGAATCTACTATGAGGTATATTGTTGATCTTTATAACTTAATTATTTTTATAATGACTATAAATAAAATTATTTATCACGCACTTAATTTTTTATGTAATAACTCATTAACCTGTGCTGGGTTTGCTTTACCTTGAGAGGCTTTCATAACTTGACCTACAAAAAAGCCGAAGACCTTGTCTTTGCCGCTACGAAATTGTTCTACCTGTGTTGGGTTACTCGAAATGATCTCGTCGATGATGATTTCGATCGCGCCAGAGTCGGTGATCTGTTTGAGACCTTTACTTTCAATAACAGTATCCGCAGCGGTTTCATCTTTTCCACCCTCTCCATTCCATAGTGATTCAAATACTTGTTTGGCGATTTTTCCTGAGATAGTTTTATCCGCAATGCGTTTAATTAAACCTGTAAGCATATTTGCATTTACAGGTGATTCTGAAATGCCTATATCATCAGTATTCAGGTGACTGGACAATTCACCCGTAATCCAGTTAGCACTCAACTTTGGTTCATTACAGGCTTTGGCAACTGTTTCAAAATAATCAGCAGTTGCTCGACTTGAAGTTAATACTGCTGAATCGTATTCAGACAAATCATATTCTTCGACAAAGCGCTTGAACTTCATATCGGGAAGTTCTGGTAGCTTTGCCCTCACTGATTCTAAAAACTCATCGGTAATTTCTACTGGCAATAAATCGGGATCAGGGAAGTAACGATAGTCATTCGCTTCTTCTTTTGATCGCATAGAGCGTGTTTCGTTTTTGTCAGGGTCATACAGGCGTGTTTCCTGGACTACTTTGCCGCCATCTTCGATTAAATCGATTTGGCGTTCTACTTCGATATTGATGGCGCGCTCGACAAATTTGAACGAGTTGATGTTTTTTAATTCAGCGCGAGTACCGAATTCTTCCTGGCCTTTCGGGCGCACCGACACATTAGCATCACAGCGGAATGAGCCTTCCTGCAAGTTGCCATCATTGATTCCGAGGTATTGCACCAGTTCGTGAATTTTTTTCATGTAGGCAACTGCTTCTTTGGCGGAGCGCATATCCGGTTCGGATACGATCTCCAGCAATGGCGTGCCAGAACGATTCAGGTCAATGCCAGTCATTCCAGCAAAATCTTCATGCAGTGACTTTCCCGCATCTTGTTCTAGATGCGCACGGGTAACACCAACGCGCTTGATTTCACCATTTTCTAGTGTGATATCCAAATGTCCCAGCTCTACAATGGGTTTATCAAACTGGCTAATTTGGTAGCCCTGAGGTAAATCTGGGTAAAAATAGTTTTTACGCGCAAACACATTGCCGTTACCAATCGGTGCGCCAATTGCGAGGCCAAACATCGCCGCCATACGCACTGCCTCTTTATTTAGCACAGGTAATACACCTGGCATCGCGAGATCAACAACATTAGCCTGTGTGTTCGGCTCCTGGCCATATTCAATTGATGACCCAGAAAATAATTTAGACTTTGTCGAAAGCTGGGCATGAATTTCCAGGCCGATGACTGTTTCCCATTCCATCTTATTTCTCCTCCTGAAAACGACTTGGAGACTGTTTATGCCAATCAGTCACTTGCTGATATTGATGCGCCACATTCAGCATTTTTGCTTCGCTGAATGAATTACCAATAATTTGTAATCCCACAGGTAAATTACTGGCAAAACCTGCGGGTACCGACATACCCGGCAAACCAGCAAGGTTTAATGCAATGGTATAGATATCAGACAGATACATGCTAATTGGGTCATCAGATTTCTCACCAATTTTAAACGCAGTTTCTGGCGCAACAGGCCCCATAATCACATCAACTTTCTCGAATGCCCGTTTAAAATCCTCGCTAATCAGGCGACGCAGTTTTTGTGCCTTAAGATAATAGGCATCGTAATAACCTGCAGAAAGGGCGTAAGTGCCTGTCATAATTCGGCGTTTTACCTCTGTACCAAAGGCTTCGCCACGTGTACGCATGTACATATCGGTTAAATCGACCGGATTTTCACAGCGATAACCGTATCGTACACCATCAAAACGCGATAGATTGGTTGATGCTTCGGCTGGGGCAATAACGTAATAGGCTGGAATCGCCAGTTTGGTATTCGGCAAGCTTATTTCTACAACTTCTGCTCCTAACTTCTTGTACTCTTCGATCGCCGTTTCAATCACTTTGGCAACGTCGTTATTTAATCCTTCTTCGAAATATTCTTTAGGCAAGCCAATTCTCAGGCCTTTTATCGAATCATTAAGGCTCGCAGAAAAATCGGGCACTGCCAAATCAACCGATGTTGAATCTTTGTCATCAAATCCCGAGATTTCCTGAAGCAGTAATGCGCTATCAGCTGCAGATGATGCAAACACACCACCTTGATCCAGACTTGAAGCGTAAGCAATCATGCCAAAACGCGATACACGCCCGTAGGTAGGCTTAATGCCTGTGATACCAGTAAGTGATGCAGGCTGGCGAATAGAGCCACCTGTGTCAGTTCCTGTTGCTACTGGCGCAAGTTTAGCCGCAACCGCAGCAGCACTTCCGCCTGATGAGCCACCTGGTACGCGTTCCAGATCCCATGGGTTTTTGACAGGACCATAGTATGAGTTTTCATTGGATGAGCCCATCGCGAACTCATCCATATTGGTTTTACCCAGAATTGGCATGCTGATCGATCTCAATTTTTCAACGACGGTCGCGTTATATGGTGCGATAAAATTATCCAGCATTTTAGAACCGGCAGAAGTACGAATACCGTCGGTACAAAAAATATCCTTGTGCGCCATCGGAATTCCAGTCAAACCTGTTGCCGAACCTTTGGCAATTTTTTCATCGGCCGTTTTCGCCATTTCCATGGCTAAATCTTCAGTAACCGTGATAAACGAGTTTAACTCGCCATCGTATTTAGCTATCCGGTCAAGAAAGTATTGAGTTAATTCAACACTGGAGAATCTTCCCGATTGCAAGGCTACACTTAATTCAGCGAGTGATTTATCTTTCATTTTTTATAACCTTCTAATTCGCCTGAATTAATCGAGAACTTTAGGAACAAGAAATAAACCGTTTTCAGTCAATGGCGCATTCGCCATGAGTTTTTCACGCTGGTTAATTTCAGTAACCACGTCATCACGCAAGCGCTGCACTGTATCCTGCGGGTGAGCCATTGGCTCGATATTATCGGTATCCGCTGCATTCATTTGTTCAACCAGATGCAATATGCCGGATAAATCTTGAGAATATTGATTGATATGCTCTTCATCTATAGAAAGGCGCGCCAGAAAGGCGATTTTTTTAACTTCTTCAGGTGTCAGTGACATGATAATTCCGAGTTTTAATTTGATAATTCCAAAAGCGAGAATTTAACATATTGGAATACAACAAGGAACAGAGCAAGTCATTTAAAGGAGCTAAATCTCTTTAGGTCTAAGCAATTTTTCCAGCTTAGCTTCATCCATAACCAGATCTTTCCACCCAACATCTGAAGTTAATTTAGCGATATTCGCTGTGGTGAAAATTTTTCCGTCTTTTTGCTTAACCTCATTAATAGCAGCGTAACCGCAAAGGTGCACAAGCAAGTCCTCCATCGCAGGGTTATGCCCGATTAACATCACGCTATCTACGCTTTTATCCAGACTCGCCAACAAATGCAATAAAGTCACCATGTAAGCGGCGTATATTTCTGAATTCCATTCAACCTGTTCGATTGGAAAGTGAATTGTTTCGCAGAGTATCTTGCAAGTCTGTTTGGCTCTAGTGGCGGGCGAGGCAATAATTTTATCTGGTATCCAGCCTAAGCGATTCAGTTCTTCACCGATGCGTATTGCATCCGCTTCACCCCTGCTGCTTATTGGTCGATCAAAGTCTGTTGCAGCAAGGCTATTCCATGAGGATTTGGCATGTCTTGCTAGATAGATGGTTTTCACGACGTTACGATATCCTTATCAAGTTCGCTTTAGGCATTGTAACAAGAATAAAGAAAATCATGAAAAATAGGCTAAAAGTGGGGGGGTGTCTTTTTAGCTATCATAAACGATAAATTATAAATCCAGACCTTTCTGCGCCTGAATGCCGTCACGGTAAGCGTGTTTGATATCCGCAATTTCAGATACCGTATCTGCCATTGCAATCAGTTTATCGCTTGCGGCGCGGCCCGTTACGACAACATGCTGCTGCGTGGGTCTATTTTGAATCGTATCGAGTACGTCTTGTTCCGCAAGGTACTTGTAATTGATTAGATAGGTAAGCTCGTCCAGCACTACCAAATCATATTCGGGGTTTTGCAGCATCGCTTTGGCAATTTCCCAGCCTCGCTCCGATGTGGCGATGTCCTGTTCCCGATCTTGCGTATCCCAGGTAAAACCATCACCTAGTACATGCCAGTCGACATTTTCATGTGCCGAAAAAAACGCTTCTTCTCCCGTATCGGTACGGCTTTTGATAAATTGACAGACGCCAACTTTCATCCCGTGACCCAATGAGCGAGCCACCATGCCAAAAGCAGAGCTAGATTTGCCCTTACCGTTGCCAGTAAGGACCAATAACAAACCTTTGGATTTATTCGCTTCGGCTATTGAAGCATCGATGACTTCTTTTTTGCGCTCCATACGCTTTTTATGGAGAGCCTTTTTATCAGTCATAAATTATGTGTGAGCTTGCTTACTGTCCAAATTTTTAGCATGTGTGATCACTAAGTGAATCAATGCCGCAGAGCTTAAATAGATTGCTGTAGTTTTCATATAAGCAGGTAGATAGAGAGCAACATTGTTTGCATATTGCATGACACTCATTTCTTCGAATTTACCAGCGAAGAAGTAAAAACCTGCATTTGAAATCAGGAAACAAACCGCTACGCCGACAACCGCAGAGCCAACAAAATGTGCAAAGCCACGGGCATTTTCCTGATAATGATTCGCCAACCAGCGACCCGCAAACCACATTGCCGCATAGGCAGGAATCAGGAACGGGTAGGAAGGCGTAAAACAGTAATGCACCCCACCCTGCGAATCAATCACGACTAAATCAATCACAAATGCGGCTAAAAAGAATAATGGAAATGCTAATCGACCCAATGATTTATCACGCAGGTAAAAACCAACGAGGAAGAAAATCGCCCACGATGCATCAGCTAGATGCGTCAAAATATTACTGCGAGTTAATATCATCAGTAATAACAAACCTGCACCAATCAATAGTTGGGTTTTCAGTACTATTTTCTGTGTGGCTTTTTGTGTCATGGTATTCATATTAATTCCAGAGTTTTATAAGTTTGAATCAATCAGCATCTTATAAATTATGATGTAGTATCAGATAATACTACATCATAATTCAAACACGACATAATTTATGCGCGACAGTTATTTATAAGTTAATGTCAGATAAGCACTACGCTCAGGCGTATTAAAACCGTATGCCAGTTCGTAATCGTCATTGGTTATATTCTCAACGCGTAGTCCCACGCTAGTATGTTTGCTGAGTTTGTGATTAAGCGAAAAATTGAGCAGATTGTAAGCACCAAGTTTGACGCGCTCTGATGGAAACACAGCAAAATTATTATCTTGCCGCGAACTTGAAATCTCTGCATCAACACCGATACGTGTTTTACTACTCAGTTTAAGACCTACATTAGCAGTAAATTTATTATTCGGACGTCGAATCAACCTCTCGCCAGAATCTTTATCTTCAAGCCGCTGAATGGTTGCACTAAAACCCCAGTCGAAGATACCCGTGTTAGCAGAAAAACTCAACTCAAGACCTTTCAACGTCACCTTATCAACATTGATCGCCTGATTATCCACACCCGTTAAGTTGATCAGGTTATCAACTCTGGTATTGAATAGGCTTGCTTCTAACCGATGGATCTTTGAAAGTCTCGATTTAATACCAATCTCAAATGTTTTTGAAGTTTCAGCTTCTAAATCAGGATTCCCCGCGAAACTGCCAAAAAACCCCGGATAGTAGAGATCATTAATATTCGGCGCTCTAAAGGCCGTGCCATAACTAGCATAAGCCGTTGTTGAAGGCGTAAAAGAATAACCCGTAGCAACTTGTCCGGTAAAATCTGAACCTGCCTGGCTATGTTTATCATACCGGCCTGAAAGCTCCACATTTAGCTTTCCACGCTTATTCAATAAACTCGCATATATGGACTTATTCGTGATTTTATCATCAAAATCAACTGTTTTACCATTATCTTCGAGGTAATTAGCACCTAAAGTTAAATCGGTATTCTTCGATATTTTCAGGTCGTTTTGCCAATTTAGCTCTCTTCGCTTGCTATCAAACTTCGAAACACCAAAACTTGAAGTGCTAACTGAATCATTTCTGGATTGGCTCAGGCTTAGTTGCTGCGACCAGTTATCCCAGACATTTGCTTGTAGATAGGCTTTGATTGTCTGCAGATCGGTATCGCTTTTACCCTGATCAAAATCTGCTTTATTCTTGCTGTAAAAAACATCCAGGCCCGCTTTTGTGTTATTATTAAATTGATACGAGACAGCAGCACTTATGCTCTTTTTCTGGTATTCATCATCGTCTGGATCAAACGTAAATTCACCCGCTTTTATATTGGATGCGGAAAAGCCATCTGAATCCTCTGCCGAAACATTCAGTGATAAATTAGTCTTAGCTGTTTTTTTAGAAAATCCTGCACTTCCCCGTTTAGTATTGTTACTTCCATAAGTGAGCGATGCATAAGGCCTCGCATTTTTGCGCGTAAAAATCTGAATGATTCCACCAATTGCATCTGAACCGTACAAAGATGTTCTTGCTCCACGCACAATTTCAATACGCTCAATTTGATCTACTGGAAGCGAACTCCAGTCAAAAGAGCCGATAGTGGCTGATGCAACACGCACACCGTCAAGCAAAACCAAAGCATGTCTGCTCTCTGCACCGCGCAGAAAGACACTGGTTTGAGAACCTGGTCCGCCGGACCGCGAAACATTAACGCTAGTTTGCAAACGTAATACATCAATAACATCATTGGCTTGAATTTCTTCGATGTTGCTGCGGGTAATGATACTCACAGGTGCAAGCGTTTCGTCTATCGCTTGTATGCGTCGATTTGCTGTTATGGATAATTCCAGACCACCCTCTTTATTAAGGATGACTGCATCGGACTCTTCAGCAAGTGCAGTTGTGGCTTGGCACACAAAAAGAATCAAAAAGGGCGCAGTTATTAAAATTGAAGTAGTGCTTTTCACAAGTGGAGACCTTTGTTTTCAGCACCCGCCGTGCTGTTTATCAAAACATGCCATTGTAAAATGATGCAATGGCACTCCTGCTTAGGCCGGTCTCCGGGCTTATGAATTTGACTTTACCAATCAGTTATTCTCCTTCCCATACCAAGAATCGGTACAGTGGATATTAAATAACATTAAGAAGTATCTATATAATCATTTAATAGACACCCCCTACATTTAGGGGATTTTTCAGAAGAACTGAAAAAGTGCCCAAAAGTAGGGGGGTGTCTATTAAAACAATAATTCTTATTCAATTACCGTTGCGGGGGCAGCGCTGGAATCACTTTTATATTTTGTGCTTAACCTGAAAATATAAATACTCACCAGTTTCCCGTTTAACCTCAAACCATTAAGTCTGAAGCACCTAAAGCGGGGAGGAGGATAATTATTTTATGAGACTCTGTCTAGTCCAATGACATGCGTCACACTTTATAAGACGCATCTACCATACTTTTAGTCACGACTCCGTAGATTCGCGAGCTGTTTTCTGCCTGCTTTTCATTGAACACAACATACAGTGCTTCTTCACCTTGCTGGAATTTTTCATGCGCCTGCTGTAAATTTGACTGTAATGAAATTGGACTTAGCTGTAAACGATTGGCTGGAATCTCAAGCAGATCAATTTCATCTTTCGTTGCTTCATGCTGACTATTAGTCGTAATCTGTAGATATTTCGCAAGCTCAGAAACTGGCAGTAATGTTTTGAGCTTGCCTTCATTATCATTCAACAAAATCCAATTGATATTTCCAATATCCGTCACTAAATGATTCGCATCTTCAATCGTTATCAACGAAGCAATACGCACAGTCTTGTTATCAACAATACTCGCCACGCCGATACCACGTAACACCTGCATCACTGGGTTGATATCGTAATCCAGCCCATTCGAACGCAGTATGCTGATAAACAGTGATTTTTTGTTGAATATTTCACTTGCAGTTAGCTGCGCAATGACGATAGTTAACATCCCCGGCATTATGATTCCGGGGTTATAAGTGAGTTCCATAATCGCGGTCAATGCAGCCAGAGGCGCTTGCAAGCTTGCGCCCAGCATAGCACCCATACCTAAAATGGCGTAGAAGCCGATATGGCTTGCGTCGACACCAAATAAACTGGAAGCTAAAAAACCTATACTTCCACCCAGAGTCGCGCCAATGAAAAATGCCGGGCCAACCATTCCCCCCGGAACACCTAAACCGACACTAATACTAGTGGCGATTAATTTAGCAAAGGTCAGCACTAACAAAACTAGAACAGGTAAATTACCCTGTAAAGTTTCATTAACGGTGTCATAACCAATACCTAACACCTGAGGTTGAAAGTAACCAATGGTTGCAATCAATAAACCTGCCGCAATCACTCGCCACCAGATTTCTATACCTTGCGTTTTACTGGCTAGTGTCGTCAACATTTGATTAAAAAGTGCCGCCATTGAGCCGGCTAAAAGCCCCAATAAAATCAATATTGGCAACTCTGAAAAATTAACACTTACTATATTGGGAATTATAAATGCAGGCTCACTACCAAGTAATGCATTGGATAAACCCGTTGCGGCCACGGCTGCGAGCATAACCGGTACAAAACTCACCAGTGTATATTCCATCATAATCACCTCAAGGGCAAAGATGACTCCTGCAAGTGGCGTATTGAAAGATGCAGCAATACCTGCCGCTGCACCACTAGCAACCAGGGTGCGAATGCTATTATTGGGCAACTTAAAACTCTGTGCGAACAAACTGCCCGATGCAGCACCAAGATGTACATGGGGGCCTTCCCTACCTACTGAATGTCCACCAATAATGGCAATACCTGCGCCTAAAAATTGCAGTATAAATTCACGAATGGTTAAATAACCCTGGTGATAAGCCATGCGTTCCATAACCCGCGCGACACCCAAAACTCGCAGTCCTTTGGACGATTTATAAAATAATAACGCGAGTATCACGCTAGCAATAATTGGAAATAGAAAGCGAATACCGTTTCCTAAGGCTTCGTAATTTTCAGGGCCATTTCCTGGCAATAGATAATCCTGAGTACTTTCGACAATTATACGAAAAGTAACAATCACACCACCAGCGATAAATCCTGTTACTAAACCCAATAAGGCTAATTGCAATAACGCGTCGGGGCGAGCCAGACGAAAATGAAATGATTCCATCCATTGGTCTTTTTTCTTATTCACAAATTCTATTAGTAATGACATATGCACATATTTAGTTATTTGATAAGCTCAATCAGCAAAGATTTTAACATTAATATCTGTCAAGATACTGTACATGAAACGCGTACCATTAGAAGCAACTAGAATCACGAAAATTGCCTGTCACGACTGTGACTTACTGCAGAAATTGCCTAAATTAACAATTGGTGAGAGTGCGCATTGTATCCGTTGTAATGCCATCCTTTTCAGGAATCAAAAAAACTCGGTGGATCGCAGCCTAGCATTTGCCATTACCGGATTAATTTTATATGTGATTGCAAACATGTTCCCTCTATTATCATTGAAAGCTTTGGGAATAACTCAGGAAGGCACCTTGTTATCAACAGCGCTATCACTCTTTAAAGCTGATAGACCCTTGTTGAGCATCATCATGTTATTCACCACAGTCATTTTCCCCGCAACAACCTTATTGGGGACTATTTATATTCTCATCCAGGTCAAAATGAATCAATTCAATGACTATACTGCACCAGTATTTCGATTCTTGAGGAGCACAGATGCATGGGGAATGCTGGAAATTTTTATGCTGGCGGTATTGGTTGCATTGGTAAAACTAGGCGATGTGGCAGATGTAGTGTTTGGTCCCTCTCTATACGCTTTTTGCCTATTAATAATTTCATTAACGCTGCTGACGCACTCACTTAATCCGCAGGATGTCTGGAGTAGATTAAGGCACAATCAGGGCTGCCAGAATGTTTAGACGCGAACCGGGAATAACTGCACGGGCGTCTGGTCTTGTCTCCTGCCATTTTTGCAGCACCTTGAGTAAGCTCCCCAAAGATATAAATTTACGTGACTCCGAGTTGATTTGCCCGTGCTGTAAGTCAGTGATTTATTCGCGCAAACCTAATAGCCTCAATCGCACGTGGGCGCTATTGATCGCCGCAATGATTTTATATATTCCTGCCAATACGCTCCCGATTATGACCTTTACTTTATGGGGCGATGGACAGCCAGACACCATTTTCAGTGGTGTTGTACATTTAATGGATGCGGGTATGTGGCCATTGGCATTATTGATCTTTATTGCAAGTCTCTTTATACCAGTACTTAAATTAATTATACTGACGATGTTGATGATTAGTATTCACTTAAAAGCTCGCTGGAAACCAAAAGACCGCACCGTACTCTATCGTATAACCGAATTTGTCGGTAGGTGGTCGATGGTTGATATATTTGTAATAGCGATACTGGTGACACTGGTTCAATTTGGAAATAGCGCCAATGTTACACCGGGGGTGGGCGCACTCTCTTTTGCGGCTGTAGTCATTTTAACCATGTTCGCTGCACGTACTTTTGATCCACGCTTGATCTGGGATGTTTTAGCGTCTAAAACTGATTTGTCTACCGAAGAAAACTTGCTAATGGCTAAAGAATAAAAATGGCGCAAACAGAATCTAATACTCAGTCAAACGACTTCCCAATAGCTCAAATAAGTCCCAAAGCACGTTTCTCTCTTATCTGGATAATTCCCATCACAGCAGCATTAATTGGTGGCTGGCTAATTTTCAAATATTACAATGAGCGCGGCACCATTATCTCAATTACATTTGATCAAGCCTCAGGTATTGAGGAAAAGAAAACTCCGATCCGATATAAAGATGTCATTGTAGGAAAGGTCAGAAAATTAGGCTTAACCTCGGACCTTAAAAAAGTAAAAGTAACTGCCGAAGTTTTTCCTGGTATGGCGCAATACCTAGGTGGCAATACCCGTTTTTGGGTTGAAAAACCCCGCGTTACTTTAAAAGGTGTTAGTGGTCTGGACACCTTGCTTTCCGGTGTACATATCGGTATTGACCCAGGCACAAAAAGCGATCCGCTGGATAGTTACTTAGGTCTTTCAACTCCTCCATTTATAACCAATGATAAAGAAGGCACTCGCTTGGCATTGAGAACCACTAACTTAGGCTCTCTGGATATCGGCTCCCCTATTTATTACAATAAAATCAATGTGGGTCAAGTAACAAGCTATCGTTTAAACTCTAACACTGAAAATATTGATGTTTTTATCTATGTGCATGAGCCCTACGACAACATAATTAAGAGCAATACGCGCTTCTGGAATGCTAGCGGCATAGAGCTGGAATTAACCGCCACAGGTGTTTCGGCGCGTATGGAATCTCTCACTTCTTTGCTGATTGGCGGCATTGCCTTTGAGACACCACAAGATGAAATAGGCAAGGAAATTGATGGCGAAATAGCATTTATACTGTATGACTCTCACAAAATCGCACAAGATAATACTCAGATGCGTAACAAGCTATTTTATAATATGTATTTTGACGATTCGCTGCATGGTTTAACGGAAGACTCGTTAATTGAATACAGTGGCGTCAAAGTAGGAAAGGTAGAGAGTATCTTGCTGGAAAAATCTGACAACAACAACCGCGTAAAAGCATTGGTTAGAGTATCATTACGAATTGATAAATTCTCTAACAAAGGTAATCATAAAGAAGCGGAGGAAACTCTAAGAAAACTCGTTAGTGAAGGGCTTCAAGCTCAGTTGACGGTTGACAGTTTGATCACTGGCTCACAATATATCTCTCTCAATTTACCCAGCACCAGATTGCTAACGACTGAAAAAGGTAGAAATCTATTTACTTTGATGCCCACCAGTAAGGAAGACGCTTCACTCTTTCCGACTACCGTTGCCCAGACAACACTGTTGAATTTCGATGCCACCGAGATTTCTGCAGAACTGAAGGAGACTCTTTCTAGTGTCAGGGCTTTAGTCAGATCGAATGATGTTAAAAAGACTTTAAGCGCTATGGCAAGCACTACTGAAAGCTTGAGTAAAATTACAACGCAACTGGATAAAGAAGGATTTTCTGGAAATCTGGTGAAAACGTTAGCCAGTGCGAAAAAAACTACCCAGGATATAAGCAGCCTTATTATGGAAACCAAAAAAGCGGTCGGCACAATCGCAATCGCTACCGACAAATTACAAAAAGATGCGAGTAAGAGCATGCAAACATTTAACAATGTTAGCAATAAGCTCCAGAAAAATGCTTCTAAAACACTAAACAGTATTGATCTGGCAAGCAGCACCCTTGAAAAAGGTTTGAAATCGAGTTTGAGTGAAGATTCGGGCCTACAATATCGTTTGCAACTCTTAATCAATGAGTTAAGTGAAGCATCCAAGTCATTTTCAGTATTGGCGGACACGATCCAACGTAAACCGAGTTCTGTAATTTTCGGCAAATAAAAGTAGACCAAAAATGAAAAAATCGTTAGTTATACCGAGTTTTATCTTCATTCTATACTGCCTTGGCGCTTGCAGTAGCACAACGGGCGGAACTTCAGCAGGCAATCTCGGAGGAACACGTTTTTACTCTCTATCATCAATGCCACCAAGTCCAGTTACTATCGATAACAAAATGAGTATTGGTATTGGCCCTGTTGAAATTCCTCGACTGCTGAATCGTCCACAAATAGTTAGTCGCAAAAACAATACTGAAATTATAATGTCAGAAAATCACCAGTGGGGTGGCTCATACAAAGAAGAGTTGATTAAAGCGCTCACGGACAACCTATCTGCGCTGTTAAAAACTGAAAAAATTGAACAATACCCATGGAAATCTTCATTTAAACCAGATTATCAAGCGCGCATTGACATCGAAAGTTTCGACGGCTCAATGAACAAAAGCGTTACTCTCAATGCTCGCTGGCGCTTACTTAAAAACCACAAGGAATTGTTAGTAAAACGAGCAGTTATTGAAGTCCCCATTAAAGGCAAGGGTTATAATGCTTATGTTCAAGCACAAAGTCAGGCGATCACGCGCTTAAGTCGCGAAATTGTTACACAGATTCAAAAACGTAATTGATATGACAGAAAACACTCAAGCTAATATCCTGGTAAGTGCCTGTTTGCTTGGTAGCGCGGTTCGTTACAATGGTACAGATTTACTTATTGATCATCCATTGATGAAAAAGTGGCAGGCAGAAAACCGTCTAGTCTCGATTTGTCCCGAAGTGGCTGGCGGCATGTCTGTGCCGCGCGCACCCGCTGAAATTCAAAATGGCGATGGTAAAAGTGTACTGGGAGGCAAATCGAAAGTACTGGATAATGAAGGAAATGATGTCACCAATGCTTTCATTCGAGGTGCATTACAGGCACTGAAAACAGCTCTGGATAATGATTGCGTTGCGGCAATTCTCACTGAACACAGCCCATCTTGTGGCAGCAATATGGTGTATGACGGTTCGTTCACTAAAAAGAAAATAGCCGGGGTGGGCGTAACGACCTCGCTACTTGAACAAAACCACATTCCTGTGTTTAATCAGCAACAGCTTGAAGATCTACAGATTTACCTTGAAAACCCATCAGAAGGTTGATTGAAAAGACCCCCCCCTACTTTTGGGGCATTTTTCAGTTTTATGCTGAGGGCACCTCTAACCAGGAGAAAATATATATGGAGAAATCAACTCTAGCAAAAGTTTATTGGGTGCTTTCAAAATGGCCGAAGTGGCGATGCGCTACAACGAGTTTGTCTCCCGTGCCTACAATCTCACTAAGTCGCTAGGTTTTACCCCGGGAAAAATCATGCCGTCTCGCGCATTCTGTTCTGATGAAAGCCAGGGATACCCGATTATTGTCATAGCCAAACATTTCGGTACCTTTCCCTTTAATCATGGGCAAGTTGGCGGTGTGATCTCAACAGACAGGCATGGCCCGCACGCACACCATGGCAAAGATCTCGTTATTATCCACGCCAGTCACGTCGGTTATGATCATCTTTCAGGCACCTTTGGCGTTTATCGCCGCCTACAAACTGATAAACATGATGACACCACAAGTTGCGGAAAAATTTGCGGAGTCTTAGATTGGTATTTAAAGGAATATGACTTCGCCAAAAAAAATATCCAGTTATCAAAAGCAGAGGGTGAATTCCACATCACCATCGATAACCGGCTTTTACACAGCGAACGCGATCAGGGCCTGATACTCAAGCTTGACCAGCTCATCGAAAAGACTGAGTCAGGTCAGATACACGCCTTGAAAAGTCTCAGTACTTCCAAAGTATTTAATGCAGCAAATCAATTAATAGATGCTATCGACGAAGACTTCTGCGCAGAAGGTCAAACGAAGAAAATTGGTGAAAAATTAGGCGGAGAATTATTCAGCTTCAAACGCCAGTCAACGGATCACATAGATCGTAATCTGATCAATGCAATGCCCTTTATTATTACTTCAAAATGGCCGGCTCTTAAAGCGGCGCAGGTAAATACCCAGGTTGAATTTGACCATGCGTTTCGTAGTGTCGTACAGGAACCCGAATACCAGGGCAAGCAATTGTTATTTATCTCTGGCCTGAATGTGGACATTTCACCCAAGGAAGGGCAATTATTTACGCTGACAAAATTTATCCCATGGGCAGCCTATTATCAAACCGAAAATGGTAAACAGGAAACCTGGGAGCAAGGTGAGCTTTATGATCGATTAAAAGCGCAACCTACTGATAACACCGACCAGGTTAACCTGGAGACAGCGATAACAACAATGGGACAGGAGAAAGAAATAAAGTTGCCATTTTAAGGCTGATAACTCACGCGATAAATTGCGCCGGCTTTGTCATCCGAAATCAGCATCGAGCCATCTTTCATCTGCATAATATAAGCAGGTCGTCCCCAGGCACTTTCACCCTGCAACCAGCCAGAAATAAAGGTTTGGTAATCTGTAACCTTGTCGCCATCCAGGGTTGCCATGGCAATGCGATAACCAACCTTTTTGCTACGATTCCAGGAACCGTGTTCGGCAACAAACAATCTGTTCTGATAAGTTTTGGGAAACTGTTGCCCCGTATAAAAAGCAATTCCCAAAGGTGCTACATGGGCGCCGAGTTGTTTTGCTGGGTGTGCAAATGAGCCACAAGAAAAATCATTATAATCAGGATCTGGAACCGTCCCCGCGTGACAATAGGGGAAACCAAAATGCTGCACTTTCTCGTCCACACGGATTAGCTCATCTGGCGGTATATCATCCCCCAACATATCCCTGCCGTTATTACTCAACCAGAGTTTTTTATTTTGCGGATGCCAGGTAAAACCGACTGAATTTCTGATACCTTTTGCTTCCACACGCTCATCGCTACCATCTGCTTTCATACTGCGAATCTGGGCATAATCTTCCTCTAAACAAACATTACACGGTGCCCCTATCGCCATGTAAAGACGCCCATCCGGGCCAAATCCGATATAGCGCCAGCCGTGGTGGCTTTCTTTAGGTAAATCATCCCTGATTATTTTAAGGTTTGGCGGATTAGATAAATTTTCTTCAATATTATCCATGTGATAAAGCTTATCTACCGCTGCAATATAGAGTGACTGATCATGGAATGCCAGACCATTGGGCATATTCAGATTGCTTGCAATTGTATAGCGCTTGTTATTTTTAATCGCATAAACTTTACCCGCACGACGCGTGCCTACAAAAATTGTACCTTGATCGCCTAACACCATGGTTCTGGCATTCGGTAGATTGTCAGCGAAAAGCTCTATTTTGAAACCAGCGGGCACATGCAATAGATGAAGGTTTGAAGCAGAGGAATAACCTGACAGGATAATCAAGAAGCTGAAAAAGATGAGTAATAGGCTGTTTTTAATCATATTGAGTCAAATGTAGTTTAATTATATAACTAAGTGGACACCCCCTACCTTTTAGGTGGTTTTTGGCCCAGAAGTGTATTCTAAAACTCTGACTTAAGCCGGCGAGCCAGTAATTCTTTAACAGCTTGTTCGGGGGGCATTCCAGCATAAAGAACACTATGAACATGTTCGCAGATAGGCATTTCTACCCCTGCTCGTTTGGCCAGAAGGCCAATACACTGTGATGACTTTGCGCCCTCAACTGCTTGTCCAATCTCTTCAATAGCAACGTCTAAATCTTTACCCTGCCCTAATGCAAGACCCAAACGTCTATTTCGCGATTGATTATCGGTGCACGTTAGAACCAAATCACCTACACCTGATAGTCCCATAATCGTATCATGTTTAGCGCCGAGGCTTTCTGCAAGACGCATAATTTCAGCCAAACCACGAGTAATGATAGCTGCACGCGCATTCGCACCGAAACCCAAACCATCGGATATACCGGCGGCAATTGCCAGGACGTTTTTAATCGCGCCGCCAAGTTCTACACCCAATACATCATCGCTGGTATAGACACGATAATTACCACCTTGAAATGCCGCAGCAGTCCGCCTTGCTAACTCAGGTGTGGATGCTGCTGCAGTCATTGCCGATGGCAAGCCTTTGGCTACTTCAGACGCAAACGTCGGGCCAGAGACTAAACCGTATGGAATCTTATCACCTAATTCTTCAATAAGAACTTCATGCAACAACTTACCAGTGCCAACTTCTAAACCTTTGGTTGCCCAAACAATGCTATGTGAATCAGTTAAGAGTGGTTTGAGTTTTTTTAGTAAATCACGAAAACCATGGCTAGGGATGACAATGAGTTGATCATCAGCATGTTGAACCGCCGCTTCAATTGAATCGGTACAACGCAGATTGTCAGGGAAAGATATACCGGGTAGATAGTGAGTATTTTCACGCGCCTTATCATAGGCGGCTATATGTTCAGGATTAAAATCCCAGAGCAGAACATCCAGCCCATTTCGCGCAAGTTGTAATGCCAGAGCAGTTCCCCAAGAGCCAGCTCCATAAACTGAAATCTTGATAGGATGCTCTGAATTAGACATTTTCTATTACGCTTCCGACTTTTCCGCTTTAGCATCCTGTTCTGCTTGTTGCTGCGCCACGTTCTGTGCATAAAGTGCATCAAAATTAATCGGTGACAAATGCATTTCAGGAAAGCTACCCTTGGAAACTAAATTTGCTACTACTTCACGCGCATAAGGGAATAGATTGCTCGGGCAATAACTTGCCACCAAATGATTCAGTTGTTCTGCAGGGTAGCCCTTAATCAAGAATGCACCAGCCTGAACCACTTCAACCAAAAAGGCTGTTTTACCATCTTTGCCTTTTACCGATACCGTTACATGAAGTTCTACTTCGAAGTGATTATCGCCTAGATCATTAACCTTTGTAGTCAAATTTAAGTTGGTATCAGGCTCCCAGTCTTGAGTAAAGATTGCAGGACTATTGGGTGCTTCAAATGAAATGTCTTTTACGTAAACACGCTCAATAATAAATTGTTGCTCTTGAGCCGTAGCGTCTGTTGCTGCTTCTTGTGGGTTAGTTTCTTCTACCATGATTATATTCCTAGTTTGTGATCCAGTTCGCCCCGGCGATCCAGGGCTGCGATGTCGTCGTATCCACCTACAGATTCTCCATTAATAAAAATCTGAGGCACTGTATTTCTACCGCTCTTTTGTTCCATTTCATCCCAAAGTACATTGTTACCTGAGACTGATATTTCTTCAAACTCAATACTTTTCTTATTCAATAAGCGTCTGGCCATCATGCAGTAGGGGCAAAAGCGTGTTGCATAAACAATAACTTCAGCGGCCATACTTCTTCTTTATAATTAACATTTTACCAGTGGTAAATTAGCTGTTTGCCAAGCCATAATACCTCCACTTAAATTAGATACGTCTTCAAAGCCGGCTTTACTCAAAAGATGGCATGCATGCCCTGAGCGGCTACCACTCTTACAATAAACCAATATTGGATTTTGTTTATGTTTACCCAATTCAGCTATTCTACCGGGTAATTGACTGAGTGAAATATGCTGTGAGCCTTTGATCATCCCACCTTTAATTTCTTTGTCTTCGCGAACATCAAGCACCACAGTATTATCTTTATTAAGTAACATCACCGCCGCATTTACACCCAGTCGTTTATACTTTACGGTGAGGCGTGATAATTCGGTTTTGAAGAGTAATCCCAGAACAACAACAAAACCAATAATTAACAAAGGGTGTCTCTGCACAAAATCTATATATTCTTGCATGAAATGACTTTAGAAATAAATAAAACGGGTAAGATAACCACCGCAGCGCTTTGAGTAAAGCTCTATTGTAATTTTTTCGGCTTGAAGGCTCAAAACGAAAAGGAATTTGTTAATCTGAGGTTAAACTTCTTTGTATTACTAAGTGCTACAGAAAACATCCTGCATCATACTAATAAGCTTGAGCGTACGAGCATCACCAACACGATAATAAACGCGGTTAGCTTCTTTACGGGATGCAAGGATGCCTTTATCTCGCAAAATCGCCAAATGTTGTGAAATATTACTTTGAGAGGTACCTACACACTCAACAATTTCTTGAACACTGACTTCATTCTCGCCTAATACACAGAGAATTTTCAATCTCAGAGGATGTGATATGGCTTTGAGTGAACGTGAGGCAACCTCAACATCTTCCTGTCTAACTAAAAGGTCACTTACAAGCGTACAATTTTCATCTGCACCTTTTGAAATGGTCACACTCTTCATGGATTTTTCCGCCCGGTGAGTTATATTCGTTAATCAATATATTATAAAACAACGATACTATAATATACTCTATTAGTAATCCAATCAAGATTGATAGCCACTTGAGTGTATAGATTATTAAGAATAATAGAAAAAATCTATAGAAAAATGGAATAATCAGATGAATAGTGATCACCCATTAAACTTGAACTATAAAGCTTAAAACTTGCATTGCTAACTGTTAGTATTTGAGTAAAAGGGGCTTAAATCATCAAATCTATAACTTGCAATATGATAAATCTTTTCGGTCAATGTATTTTGATAGCTATAACAGCATCAGCGATCAGCACGTCTATCTATGCGGAAAATACGCAACAGCTACAAAATAATATAAAAAAGAAAATTTCTAATGCTAATTCAACATTAAAAAATGCCCGGTCTGTTTCAGATGACCTAAAAAAGAAAGTCCAGAAGGCTGAAGACAAACTAAACAAACTATCTAAAGAACTTCATGAAACTGAACAAAATATTAGCCGCCTAACATCTAGACTTATTAAATCAAATGCGCAAAAAGCCAGGTTACTGGAACAAACTGAGCAACAGAAAGATGCATTGGCGCAACAAATGCAAGCGCTTTATACCTCCGGCAAGCAATCGCACCTTCGTTTGCTATTAAAGCAGGATGATCCTTCTGATATCAGTCGCACAATTAAATATTTTGAGTATATGAATAATCATCGATTAAAACGTATTCGCTCAATTAAATCACGCTTAGATAAAATAAAAAAAATCCAGATTCAAATTAATCAGGACTCTAAAACTCTGAATATTTTACAACAAAAACAAAGTATTAAAAAAACTTCACTTAAAAACGCCGTGGTTGAGCAGGAAATAGCCCTAAAAAACCAGAATAAAGTAGTTTATTCACAAGAGCAACAATTAGCAAAATTGTTAAAAGAAGAATCACGTTTACAAGGCGTAATACAACGTCTAGCGAGAAAAAGACAAAAAGAAGATGACGAAATACTCAGAAAAAAACAACGAGCGAATAATAGTAAAAAAACGAGTAATGCTGATATAGCTTCAGTAGAAAGACACTATGTTCCCAATAAGCCTTTCTCGGCTTTGCGCGGTAAATTATCCTGGCCGGTACGAGGCCGCCTTACTCAAGGCTATGGCAGTCCACGAAATAGCAAACAATCATGGAAAGGTGTAATATTGTCAGCCCCTGCAGGTTCGAATGTCTATGCAGTAGCCCGTGGCAAAGTAGAATATAGCGGTAGATTGAAAGGTTACGGTTATCTTGTGATTATTCGTCATGATAATAACTATCGTAGTCTCTATGCTTATAACCGCAGTGTATACAAGAAAGAGGGAGATATAGTCAAAGTCGGTGACATTATCGCGGCGGTAGGTAATTCAGGCAGTCAATCGAACTCCGGGCTGTATTTTGAAATTCGCAAAGGTACCTCTCCCCAAAATCCATCCAAATGGTGTAGGTAATTCAGAAAAAATCTACATATTCATTGTTTTCTTTATAGGTAACATTTTTCACACTTGTGGGGTAAAATCGGGACAACATTTAATTTGTGTGAATTATGAAACATATGCCTATTAAAAAATCATTAGCTTCAGGGGTATTAGCTGGCGTAATCATTGGCTTGATCATCTCATTAAGTCTTAATGCTTTTGCATTAAAATCAAGCAACCAAACTTTGCCACTGGCTCAGCTGAAAAAATTCTCTGAGGTGTATGCACGCATAAAGAATGATTACGTTGAAGAAGTCGACGACAAAAAACTTATCACCGATGCTATCAGCGGCATGCTGACTGGCCTTGATCCACATTCAGATTATCTTGATGAAGAAGCTTTCACTGAACTTCGGGTTGGTACATCTGGTGAATTTGGTGGCTTAGGCATTGAAGTCGGCATGGAAAATGGCTTCGTCAAAGTAATTGCTCCGATCGATGATACGCCCGCTAAAAAAGCCGGACTTAAGTCCGGGGATTTGATTATTCGACTCGGTGATAAATCCGTTAAAGGTTTAACTTTGAGCGATGCGGTAAAACTCATGCGCGGCAAACCGGGCGAGCCGATTGATCTGCTAATCACACGAGAAGGCAAAGATAAGCCTTTTAAAGTGACTATTGTGCGTGCTGTTATCAAGGTCAAAAGCGTTAAGCTGCGGATGCTTGAAAAAGATTATGGGTATATTCGAATTTCCAGCTTTCAATCAAAAACCGCCTCTAGTAGTAGAGATGCAATTAAAAAACTTAAAAACGAAAATAAATCAGCCTTAAAAGGTTTGGTTCTGGATTTAAGGGACAATCCCGGCGGCGTTTTAAATGGTGCGGTTGGAGTCTCGGATATCTTTCTCACCGATGGAAATATTGTATACACCGAAGGTAGGGTAGCCGATGCGTTAATGCGTTATAACGCTACACCTGATGACTTACTCAATGGCGCGCCATTAGTTGTACTGGTAAATCAAGGTTCTGCCTCTGCCTCTGAAATTGTCGCCGGTGCCCTACAGGATCATAAGCGCGCGTTAATTATCGGCAAGAAAACATTTGGTAAAGGGTCAGTGCAAACGGTACTGCCATTGGATGAAAAAACAGGTCTAAAACTTACAACTGCACGTTACTTCACTCCCTCAGGCCGCTCGATTCAAGCAAAAGGCATTGAGCCAGATATAGATGTTGCAGAACTAGAATTTAGTAACAAAAGTGGACGCGATGATGATCAAATTTCCCCACTGTCAGAGGCTGGTTTAAATGGGCATATATCCAATCCCAATGGGAAACAGATAAAGCCTGGAGACCCAGATAAAACGAATCAAGTTAAAGATAAAGAAACCTCAGAAACTAGCAAAAAAAAGAATTTAGCCGAAGAAGATTTCCAACTATATGAAGCATTAAATGTACTTAAAAGCATGAATCTGATTCGGGCGATGAATCTTAAAAAAGGCTAGGTTTTTTTTAAAGAAGAAAACAGACAAGAAAATCATGAGCAAGGTACTGATCCCATTAGCCCAAGGCTGCGAAGAACTCGAAGCTGTTACCATTATTGACTTATTAAGACGTGCAAAGATTAAAGTAATCACAGCAAGTTTAAGTAAGGAACCGGTAACATGTTCACGAGGGACGATACTGATTGCTGATGTCAATCTTGATGCCGTACTAGAGGATTCGTTTGATATGCTCATCTTGCCTGGTGGGCTCCCTGGTGCTGACAATCTTAACGCCGATCCACGCATACATCAGTTAATCACGCGTTTAGCAGACCAAAATAAACACATTTCTGCTATTTGTGCTGCACCTAAAGTGCTACTTCAAAACGGCATTTTAGATGGGAAGAAGGCGACTGCCTACCCTGGCGCATTAAGCGCTATGGACACATCAAAGGTAATGCTTAGTGAAGATGCAATTCAAGTCGATGATAAAGTCATTACTTCCCGTGGCCCCGGCACAGCCATGGATTTTGCACTGACCTTGATTGAAACTTTAGTTGGCAATGATATTCGCACTCAGGTTGAAACAGGGTTACAAAGGCCTTAATCAATAACCATATATTCTCCAACCCTTGGAATAGTAAAAATCACACCCCCCACCTTTTCAGTGATTTCCAGATATTTAGCAGAAACAACCACTCAAGAAAGCCATTTTTACGGTAGAATCTCCGCCCATGAATATTCGCACACAACTCGAAAATACAATTACTCAGGCACTATTTAAAGCAGGCGCAATTGATAACGCCCCCGCTGTGATCAAAACATCCGCTCGTCCTGAATTTGGCGATTACCAAGCCAATGGCATTATGGGCGCTGCTAAAAAACTAAAAATGAATCCGCGAGATTTAGCGGCAAAAGTGCTAGAAACGCTAGAGCAATCTGGTGATTTGTCGGCAATGGTTGAAAAATTTGAAGTTGCTGGGCCGGGATTTATCAATATACATCTAAGTAACCCCTGGTTAGCTGAACAAGCTGAAAAAACACTGGACTCAGAAAATTTAAACATTGATAAGACCAGCGACCCAGAGACAGTTGTGATTGATTATTCAGCACCTAATTTGGCCAAAGAAATGCACGTTGGTCATCTACGCTCCACCATCATCGGTGATTCAATAGCTCGTGTTCTCGACTTTAGCGGTCACAAAGTGATCCGCCAAAATCATGTAGGCGACTGGGGTACTCAATTCGGCATGCTGCTGACCTACATGGGCGAGCTTCAGGAGAAAGATACAGAGCTCGAGATGCAACTGGCTGACCTTGAAAAATTCTACCAGGCTGCAAAAATACGTTTTGATGAAGATCAGGATTTCGCACAAAAAGCTCGCGAAAACGTAGTAAAACTACAAGCAGGCAATCCGGAGTTTTTAAAACTCTGGAAACAATTTATTGATACTTCGCTAAATCACTGTGACAAAATCTATAAAATACTGAATGTGTTACTGACCCGTGACGATGTAATGCCTGAGAGCGCTTACAATGATGATTTAGCGAATGTAATTAGCGACCTTGATAAGGCAGGTTTATTGACTAAAGACCAAGGTGCACAATGCGTATTTCTGGATGAATTCAAAGGTAAAGATGACTCAATCATTCCAATGATTGTGCAAAAATCAGACGGTGGATATCTGTATGCCACAACAGACCTTGCTGCGTTGCGTTACCGCCATCAAAAACTGGGCATGACGCGTGGTTTATATCTTGTCGACGCACGCCAAAGCCTACATTTAAAACAAGTGTTTACAGTGGGCAAAAAAGCTGGCTTCGTACCTGAAACTACAAGCCTTGAACACATGGCTTTTGGTACCATGATGGGCAAAGATGGCACACCCTTTAAAACCCGCACGGGCGGCACGGTAAAGCTCATCGACTTGTTAAATGAAGCCCAGCAAAGAGCCTTTGACCTTGTCACTGAGAAAAATCCAGATCTTGATGAGATGAGCCGCAAGGAGATTGCTAAAACGGTTGGTATCGGGGCAGTTAAATACGCTGATCTAAGCAAAAATAGAACCTCTGATTATATTTTTAACTGGGACACTATGCTCAGTTTTGAAGGAAATACAGCGCCCTATTTACAATATGCATACTCCAGAATCCAGAGTATTTTCCGTAAAGTGGGAGAAATCAATAATGAGTCAACTATCATTCTAGTTGAGCCTGCCGAACGTAAGCTTACAAATAAACTTTTACAGCTTTCCGAGGCGATTGAGTCAGTGGCAAAAGACGGCACACCAAATTTACTGTGTAATTATCTTTATGAACTTTCGGGTGATTTTATGAGTTTTTACGAAGCATGTCCAATTATGAAAGCGGATGATTCTGTAAAACATAGCCGCTTGAAATTGGCGCAATTAACTGCCAATACATTAAAAACTGGATTGGATCTGCTGGGTATTGATGTGATGAAAAGGATGTAATTAATTTAAGATAAAAAGACTCCCCTCCACTTTAAGCGGTTTTTAGCGATTTGAAATATCTATAACCTTAATTTAAAGCCTTCATGCGAAGCTACAAATCCTAATTTCTGATAAAACCTGATCGCATCAGGTCTTTGCTTATCGGATGTCAACTGAATTATATGACAAGACTTTTTCTTTGCTCTGTCGATAGCCCACTCAAATAATTTCGTCCCAACACCCTTTCCACGATAGTTTTTATGTACACGGACTCCTTCTACCAAACAACGCAATGAACCCTGGTAGGTTAAATAAGGGATAAAAGTTAGTTGTAATATACCGGCAATTTCTTTTTCTGTGCCACTGCCTTTATTTGTTGTCGACTCCGCTACAATCAACTCATTATTAGGATCAGAATCAATTAGTTTGAAGGCCTTGATGTATACCTGATTTATAGGCGTGGAATCATCTTCTCTTTTTGAACCTAACTGATCATCAGCCAACAAACTGAGGATATTAGGAAGATCAGACTCCAAAGCTTGACGAAACTCTAACTCCATACAACTCCTGTTAATAACATCCATCTTATAAGGTCAATACGTTTCGCAATGCCCTTTCCTCGATCGGAAAACTCAATATTTCAGTAATCGTATAGCGCGCCTGTAATTTATCCAATTGCGCCTTATGTTCCTTGTCATAAAAAATAATAACTTTGATATCATTGTGACGTTGTACCACCGACATCATTGATTCCAGAGAACTTGTGCGATCTCGAAAATCTGATTGATAGTTAAATTCTGCGACTATCACATCAGGGATTTTCTTTTTCAGCAACTTTAATACCTTTCGCATGCTGGTTTCAGTGATGACTTGATAACCAAGACCCTGATAAAGCTCTGTGAAATTTGGATAGCCGCCAATTTCACTGACGGCGAGCAATAGCGACATAAGTTAATCTCGCTCTATCTGATAAATAAAATCAAGACCATAATCTTCAGCGGATAACTGTGTCTCTAATGATAATAATTTATTTATTTTATATTCAACTGCAATTTTTTGGGCTTGATCGAAAAGACCAACAAGATAACGCACATAAAGCTTAGAACCCAGACGTTTCCCAAGTGCAAGTTCGCTTTGCTCCAAGCTATCTTTAGTGACAATATTGACGTCATCCAAACCAAAAGATGAGCCAATACTTTGAATCAAGCTGCCACTACTACCGCTGACCCCCAAACCCCTTACAGCTGATAATAGTAACGCACTTTCACGGCCTGACGATGATGAAAGGCTGTGGCCTGTTATTAATATGCTTAGCGCTTCACTTTCTGGCAAAGTTGGATCTGAGAAAATTGTTGATTTTGGGTTGAGCAAGGTACCACCTAGTTGAATTCCAACAACGGTGTCATCAACTTTTCGAGTCGCGCGTATATCCATACCCACAATCTTTGGTGAACCATTAAAAATCAGACGTCCATTATCAATATCAAGTGTTTGGCCGTATGCTTCATATTTACCCTCGAAAACTCTCAACGAGCCATTCGCGAGAATATCACTTCTATTATTGGTTATTTTAACATCACCTGAGAGTTTTGCTTTCAAACCAAAAGCATTGACCTTTATTTTATCCCCTAATTCAATAATGACATCAGGCCGAATTTTTACTGCAGACACATTCTTAGTTTTTAATTTTTCGCCAATTACAACTGCATCAGTAGATTCATCAATGCTGGTTTCAGGGATATTTTTTAATTGGATATCTGCTTCCGGAATGATAACTTTACCCTGAATTTTCACTAGCTCTGATGACAATCCTACAACCAGATCAGGAGACATAGTTGCACGAATCTCATTGGTATTCATAAAGCGCAAATCACTGCCCTTGAGTGTGATAGTTGATTTCCACTTTTTAAAATCTCTGAGATCAACGTCGCCATCAACATTTAACAGTCCCTTGCCCATCGTCATTTTACCATTTATAACGGCTCTTCCAGGTTGGTCGGCCCTGACACTGATATTGATATTAGTAATTTCAGAACCGGCTTCAGGCAATCTCAAATAGGCATTTTTAATATCTGCCTGACCTTTGATTTGAGGATTACTCAATAGGCCATTAAAACTAATTTTACTGGTAAATTCGCCGCGCAAACCACGACTACGAGGAATTAAGTTTTGTGCGAAATAAATGTTTGGAATGTCAAGTTCAGCCTCACCTCCGATGGTATGTTTACCATCCTCAGGGGACAATTTGATAGTCGCACTTGCAGAAAGTTTACCTCTGTCAATAATTGTCATTGATGCATCAGCTAGTACCGTGCGATTGTTAATAGTGGCATTAATTTCAACGCCTTTATAGGCAAACGATTGGTCATCATCACCATTCTTATCCTCGCCTTTTACGGTAAAACTATTATCGGGTAGAGTGAATTTTAGGGTACCTGTGGGCTTTCCTTTATTTTGTTGAATGTCATAATTACCACTAACATTACCATTTAAAGCAACATAATCCGGTAGAAATGGTTTTAACAGGCTTAAAGGAGTTTCTATAAGCGTTCCTTTAGCAGCGAATCCTCCGCCATCCGTATAATTGAGGGTTGAACAGGCCTGTGTTTTATTATTTCCAAGACAAAATTTATCTACTTTTACACTTTTAGCTGAAAGTGAAATCTTAGTTGGCTGCTGTAGGTTCCAATCCCCCGTTTTGGTATCTGCAAGTTTTAATGTAGATACTTGGCCACTCCATGTTTGCTTCTGCCATGCGCCATTAGCTTTTATGCTTAACTTTCCTTCATCATGATCTATCGTAGCAAGCAAAGTATGATTTTCAAGACGGCCATTGAGGTCAATATCTACTTTGTTGATGGTTTGATTTTTATTTTTTAAATTCTTCAGATTACCCTTGATTTTGTATATGCCATTATTGGTGCTGGCTGTGAAATCTGCCGTATCCAATACAAATTCGTTATATTTTAATTTTTTTACATCCACCGCCCCATTAAGAATAGGATTTTCAATATCGCCCTGAAGCTTGCCTTTTGCCACAATCCGGCCTGAAAACTCTGGTGATATTTGTGACAGATTTTTACTATCGACTTCCCAATTAAGATCAAAAGGTGAACTTGCACGACCCGATATTATAAAACGATTATCTCCGGCCTGGGCGTTCAAGGACTTTATAATTGGCACACCCTCACTGAGTTGCATTTCCCCTTTTACGGTTAGTTCCGAGTTAGTGATTGGTGTATTTTTAAATGATAATTTCGACGCACTCGCGGTAGTGATTATGATTGGTGATTTATACAATCCAGTGATGCTTGTATCAGCTTGAATTCTTCCTGAAAAATCAGGGGACACCTCTACAAGGTTTTTGGCATCAATTGTTGCATTCAAATTGAGTGGTTCACTCGCCTGTCCCGATATCTGTATGCTATTACTACCGCTTGTTGCAATCAGCTGTTTAATCTTGATTGCCTTTTCATCCAATGAGACCTTGCCTTTAATATCTAACGGTTTGCGACCCTGTTTAAACGCATTAAAACTAACATCATTCAATCTCATATTGAGATTCGATTCTAAGGTTTTTAGCGTGCCTTTTAGGTCGCCAGAGCCTTTGATACTGCCACCTATCTGTGGTGATAACTGATCAAGTTTCTTTGCATTAATATCCCACGTTACAGCAAACGGTTCGCTGACTTTTCCCTCAGCTTTCAAACTATTGGAACCACTATTCAGGAGAAGGCTTTCTAACACTAGCTCTCCTTTATCTATACCCAGGTTACTTTCAACAATAATCGGTGTTTTGCTTTGTTTAATATCATTGAAAACCAGGCTATTAGCAGTTAGCCTGGTTTTAATTTCTGGTCTTTTATAAGACCCTTTAATTTGCGCCTTTCCTTTTATCTGACCCGCAAGTTTCGGCACGAGCTGATTTAAATCCTCTGCATCAATAGTCAAGTCGATACTTAATGGTTCGGTAACAGCACCATTTGCTCGAATTGAATTATTGCCAAGTTTTATGTCGAAGTTGTTTGCTCTTATCAAACCTTCCCTTTCGGTAATTTGACCTAGAGCAGTTAATTTTTGATCCTTGAATGTACCATTTAAGGTCAGTACATCAATCTGATTTTCTAATCTTGAATCAATAAAACTACCCGTATATTTCAGGTTAGCTGTAGCTTCAAGTGGCCATTCAGGAAGCAATTTATGCGTATTCAAGTTCTCTGTATTTAGATTAAAGGTCCAGCGGACTTCGGGATCCCAATTAACTATTCCTGTCGCATCTATATTGCCGTGCTCGCTATCAGCCTTTAAACTGTTTAATGCGACTTGCCTATAATTACCCTTACCATCCAGATTTATAACTTGTTTGCCAAGTAGTTTTTGTTGCCAGATAAGATCACTAATGAAGTCATAGTCGGTTAGTGTGCCGCTCAAATCGATATTCCCGGAAAACTCACCTAAGTCAGCTTGTTTATAGCTAACAGTACCTTTTGTTTTAAGATCATGAGGATTGTTCATATTCAACCGTCCATCAGCAACATCAATCTTCAGTTCTTCATTAAGGATGACTGGTGCGCCTCGCAGGCTGGCAAAATACAAGTACCCATCATCGATAACAGCCTGTTTAAGGTCTATATTCCTGATTTCAAATACTAAGTTTCTACTAGATGGGTCAGATTCTATGGTTTCAGTGATTTGCAGAGATTTAAGCTCAAGAAAATCAGCATCAATATTAATAGGTAAACCAAAATCCGGGAGTGTTATTTTCTCGTATGTAGAACTATTTTCAGTAGTTTTGCCTGGTATATTGATTGACAGCTTTCCCACAGAAGTCTTGGTTGCGATCAATTTATTGGATTTTGTATCGTAACCTTTTATTTTAAGATTTATATCCTTTAGTGCGACAATTGCATCAGATTTCCACTCAACTTCATTCACATGCAAACCGGAAATAATTGTTCCTGAAACACCGTTTATGCTTAACTCCTCAAATGCCGAGTCAGCTACATAAGCAGCCATTTTTGGACCGACAGGAGAGAAAAGTGCAATGACCAAAAGAAACAAGGTCACGAGTAGAAATATCATGACTAAAAAAAGTGGTGAAAACACATATTGATTTATATGCTTTCTCATAAATCTGAGCCCACACTTAAATGTAACTGTGGTTCCTTAAATCTTCCTTCAGGGAAACCAATATCAATGCGTACTGGGCCAATCGGTGAGCGCCAATGTGCACCAAAACCCATGCCAACTTCTAACTTCGGATCTTTCCAGTCATCAAATGCATTACCTGCATCAACAAAAAGTGCCGCACTCCATTCATCTGTAATTGGGTGCTGATATTCCAAACTTAAATCCAGTAAATTCTGACCACCTATGACCTTACCCTCATCGTTCACCTCGCCGAGACTCTCAAAACTATAACCTCGGACACTGTTACTTCCGCCAGCAAAAAAACGCAAGCTTTTTGGTAATCTGTCAAAATCATTGACATAAGTAGAACCAATATTTAGGCGTGTAAGCAACCTGCCTGAACCCAGGGTCTTTATTTTTTTTGCGTGTGCTTTTATTTGAACAACATCCTGATCGCTTAAAAGTACCTTAGAAGCAGCTTTTATACCAAATTTCAAACGCCAGCCATTATCTGGGAATAACAAGCTATCTGTCTTAATTTTGTCAAGGCCAACACCAAAAAGTAACAGTGTTGATAAGGTTTCGTCCTCCCCCTCAACTTGAGTCCTATCTCGCAAAATATTTATAGAAGATGTTTGAATCCAATCATTGGATTTCTTACGAACACGTTTAGCCCCTATGTCTATGCTATTACTCACAACATCATCATTAGCATCTTTTATCCAATCAATATTATAAATCAGGCTATTATCCTCAGGATTTTTTCGTGGATTAATTAACTGGGCTGATATTCCTGAGAGGGTTTGTGCATATTGCGCTTTTAACTTTACTTTTTTCCCGCCAGACCCAGTCCACCTTCGGTTCATCTCTCCAGCTATTCGGGCACCTGTATCGGATCCATAACCAATTTTAAATTTATAGGCATTTCTTTTCTGTGGTGTTAATACTATTTCAATAGGGACTTGTTGATTTTTAGTCTGCTCATACAGAACATTGATTTTAATAAGCTTGAAGTACCCGCTTGATTGAAGTAATTGTTGCTGATTAATTAATTCCTCTGTACTGAAGGGTTGACCTGTTTTTACAATCAAATATTTATTAAACGCTGTATTTGACAAAAGTTTCTGATCGGTGCGAATTTCTCCATACTGATATCGTTTTCCCGTATTTAGAACTAAATCAATAGTCGCAAGATAAGAAGCTGGGTCAACACGAATGGTATGTTGTTCATACTCGGCATCAAAATAGCCTAATGCTTGAGCCTCTTCAGAAAGCAGTGCTTTAAAGGTGGAATATTTATCATGATTTAAAATATCACCATTCTTATAGGGAGGCTCGGCAAGAATTTTACGGAACCCTTCCTCAGTGGCTCCAGGACCAACAATTTTAATTGTTTGTTTTAGTATTTTGGTCGGCTTTCCTGGTTTGACTTTCATGCCTAGTTTCCAGCAACCTGAAACTATCGAACCACTCGAAGTAAACTCCGTATCATAGTAACCAAGGGCTCTGGTGGCTTTTCGCAGATTTTTCTTCACGGCGGTGAAAAACTGACTAACTTCTGCTCGATCTGCCAAGCATTCAGGAACTGTCAGGGGCATATGCAGTTCGATATTTTTCTTTAGGTCACCATCAACTCCCGTTACCTCAATTGAAGCAAGTTTTGTCTGGGTTGGAGTATCAATGGTATTATTATTTTTTGTAGCAGAACTAGGCAACGTGGCAGATACGACGATATTTTCTTCAGCAGATAGTGCTGCACCAAATGAAGAAGACATCGAGAAAACATAAACGATAAGCATTAGAAATAATCGCATCTTTATTGCTCAAAGCTCCAGCGTAAAAGCGCATCTTGAATTTTTGCACCACGTCCACCACCTGTTTTTTTACCATTATGCTGTATCACAATAACCAATCTCTTCCCTTTGCGGTTAAGCATATACCCTGCAATTGACGTTACATAATCCAAAGTACCGGTTTTAAAGTGACTACGTCCACGTATATCTTCTTTACGAAAGCGATTAACCAAGGTTCCGTCGACGCCCGGAAGCGATAAAGATGCCATAAATTCGGGCATTAAAGGATCTCTATACGCCGTTTCCAATAGATTGCCCATTTGTTTTGCACTTATCTGTGCTATGCGCGACAAACCAGAACCATTTTCCAAACGGATACCTTTGGTATCAACACCAATATCATCTAATACCTGAAATACAGCTTTTCTACCTTTGTCCAGGGTACCAGGTGCACCATATTTTGTTGCACCCAAAGTCAGCAATAATTGTTTGGTCATAACATTATTGCTCCACTTATTGATTAAACGTATTTGTTCGCCCAAACTTGGGGAACTATGAACGTGAAATAGTTCATCATTAGCGCCTACTGTGCCAACTTTTAAACCACCCTTTAAGGTGCCGCGTAAATCTTGCCAGAAATCTCTAAAAGCATTGTAGGCATGCTGTTCCGGAGAAGAAACCGCACGCAAAATAAACTGTTGTTTGCATTTTGCTGCGTAGTTACCTTTAATAACTAGTGTGCCATTTTTGTCTTTATTAAACTTGGGGCTATAATGCGATTTTCTACACCTACCCCGGGTTAATTTTATCTGATTATCAAAAGTGAAATTATCAATCTTGGGATAGGGAACAACACTCACAGTACCTTTTAGTTCTTTTCGCTTATACTTTTTCTTCTTCTTTTTCTTTTTCTGCTTTGAATCTACAACTTTATCTTCAACTGGCGTAAATAAAAAACGTGTAGCTTGGAAATTAAACATTAAAGCGGAAGATTGCGCATTGTAAATCCGATAGGCTTTGCCATCAAAAACAGCTGGATCATGCTTGTCTAATCGAAAATAACTATTATCAACGATAATATCGCCATTTATTTTCTTCAGTCCTTTGTCTCTTAAAGTTTTAATCAACTTCCAGTAGTTTTCATACACTAGAAATGGGTCACCATAACCTTTGAGCAATAAATCACCATCCAACACTCCATTTTCAAGCTTACCTCTGAGCCACACTTCAGTACGCCATGAATAATTTGGGCTTAACTCTTTTAAGGCGGCATAGGTTGTTAATAGTTTCATTGTGGATGCAGGTGTTCTTAGCCTATCTGCATTTAATTCTAACATCGTCGAGGATGCATTTAGGTCTCGAATATAAACACTGATATTACCCTCAGGTATATTATATTTTTTCAGAAGTGAAGTGACTGACTCTGGCAGTTTTTGCGAAACCCCTTCTGAAACATAATGTGTTTGTGCGAGTGCAGGCTTAGAGACCTCTTTTTGTACGTCTATCTTAGAACTTCCTTTTGCACTCACAACTGCTTTTGCGTCACTTTTGGCGGCCGCAGGTGAAGCTGAGTTTAACAAACAAGCAAACATGATGAGTGCGTATAAAAACAAAGTCTCACGACTATTTGATAAAATCACTAATTCCCCAATCTGTCTGGTTCATTGATTCTGTATTGCGCCCAAGACTTTGATTTTGTTATTTTCGCAGTATTGCCATTTAAGGTCAAAGTCATGTAGCTTCATCGCGTAGATTCTCTCCCTTTTAAAATCATTATTTTGACAAGAACGCTGATAAGAAGGTCTTGGATCATACTGTAAAATCTCTGTCACTAGGTTTTTTATATTTTCTCCCAGGCGAACACTAGCCTGCTTGCATTGTAATTCCGATTCTTTGCTAAAAAATACTTTAGCCATATTTTCAGGTTTATCAGTAGCAAAACCTCCCTTCGCATCAGGAATCGAGTCTACATAGGTCAAATAAGGCTTGATATCGAGGATCGGTGTTCCATCCAGTAAATCACAACCGCGTAATAACAACACAACTGTCGATTGCTTTATTTCAATTTTCTCTAGTTCTACTACCGACAGCCCAACAGGATTCGGCCGAAAAGTTGAGCGTGAAGCGAATACACCCACCTTTTGATTTCCACCTAAACGTGGTGGCCTAACCATAGGCTTCCAGCCTTGTTCCTGAGTTTCATGAAAAATAAATTGCAACCAGATATGAGAAAACCCCTCTAAACCGCGAACGCTCTCTTCAGTAAAAACATCGTTTAAGATAAGCCTCGATTTCGCGCTATTTACCAAACCTGGTTGTCGAGGAATACCAAATTTTTCCTTATAACAGGATGAAACAAAACCAATCGGTGAAAACTCTAAAGTACTCATAATATTGGATTATACTGGTGCCCTGTCCTATTATTAAACATTATCGGAAACTTATTACACTTCCAGAGAAAATGAGCAAATCAAATGAGCGATGAAGTTAATTATAATATCAAAGTACTAGTCGGTTCTCAGTATATCGAGGCCGAATCTAATCCAGAAGCTGATCGCTACGTTTTTGCTTACACCATCAATATACTAAACCAGGGGAATATCCCCGCTAAATTACTCAGTCGTCACTGGATAATCACTGATGCAAATAATCGCGTACAGGAAGTTAAGGGTAAAGGTGTGGTCGGCGAACAACCGTATTTAAAACCGGGAGAAGCTTTTCAATATACCAGCGGTACGATGATGGAAACACCGGTTGGTTCAATGCAGGGAACCTATCAGATGGTTGCCGATGATGATCATCATTTTGATGCCATCATTGAACCATTTACCCTCGCCCTACCTAAAATGTTGAATTAAATTAAAACTTTTATACACCCCCTACTTTTGGGAGGTTTTCATCTTTTTCTGGATGATTCTCTCTCTTATTATTCGTTGTTTACATGAGTTTTTTTGCGCGTGATAAGTATTCCGGCGATATATTTGCCTCCCTTTTGTCTTAATCCCTTGGACTTTCAACCCTTATCAACTTAGTCTTTCAACATAATTAGAATAAATAGTCACCCAATAAAAAAAATATAGACTAATTGATTTATGAAAATAATTAACCCCGCATTTTATAGACTGCTTTTATGCGCTTTACTAATTTTAGTGAATTTCCCATCAAATGCTGCTATGTACAAATACATTACAAAAGATGGTTCAACACTTTTAACAGCAAAACCCCTCAAAGGATCAGGGAATAGACTGGTAAAAATATATAAAATAAAAACCTCTGGTGCTTATAAATCAAGTATCACTAAATCTAAAAAAACCATTCCTAATGAAGTTAAAACAAAGAAAAAAAGCAGCCGGAAAAATAACAAACGCAAACTTTCAAATCAGCTAAAAAGAACCGGCAAAAAATTTACCAATCTCGTAAAAGCCAACGGCAGAGATAATGGTATTATCGTCGGTTGTGGTAATACCAAGCACATAAGAAAAAAGACACTAATTTATCAAAAAACTATCCAGATATATTCGCGTATTTACGATGTCGATGAAGAATTGATTCATGCCATTGTTCGCCAAGAGTCCTGCTTTAATGAAGGTGCACACTCACGTGTTGGCGCAATTGGACTAATGCAATTGATGCCTCAAACAGCATTGGGCTTAAGGATTTATGATCCCTGGAATCCTGAACTTAATATTCAGGGTGGCATTAAGTATATTGCTGAAATGCTAGAGAGATTTGATGGCAACTATAAGTTTGCCATAGCAGCCTATAATGCAGGCCCGGGAAATGTTAATAAATACAATGGTATCCCACCATTTAATGAAACCAGAAAATATGTAACAAAGGTTTATGCTGAATACCAACGTCTGAAAAAGAATGGTATAAGCTTTTCTAAAAAGATACAGTTAGCGGCTAACTAGTGACCTGTTAAGAAAGCACTGTTTTCATCGGTTAGAATATAATAGAGCTTACTTTAAGCCAGACACACTCTTTTTTATTGTTTTAAAATGACACCCCCCTACTTTTTAGGCCTTTTTCTCCTTTTTTCCCACACTGATAATTGTTGCAAGCTCATAAGCTGTAGTATTCTTACACCCAAATTAAATGCGTTTCTTAGAAGGAGTTAAACAATGTCAATGTCCGACCGTGATGGCCTAATCTGGTTTGATGGAAAAATGGTGCCTTGGCGCGAAGCTAATGTACATGTGCTGACGCATACTTTACATTATGGACTAGGAGTTTTTGAAGGCGTACGAGCCTATAAAACCGATCAGGGTGCCGCCATTTTTCGCCTTAAAGAGCATACAGATCGCCTGTTTAACTCTGCAAAAATCATGAATATGACAATGCCTTTCACCAAGGAAGAAATCAGTGCGGCTCAAATAGCAGCGGTTCGTGACAATAATCTGGACTCCGCCTATATTCGTCCAATGTGTTTTTACGGCTCAGAAGGCATGGGCTTACGTGCCGATAATTTAAAAACGCACGCCATTGTTGCTGCCTGGGAGTGGGGCTCTTATCTGGGTGCAGATAATATGGAGAAAGGTATTCGTATCAAGACCTCTTCATTTACCCGACACCACGTTAACATCAGTATGTGCAAGGCAAAGGCTAATGGTCATTACATCAACTCCATGCTGGCGCTTCAAGAAGCTCTAACTGATGGTTATGATGAAGCATTACTATTAGATGTAGAGGGTTTTGTCGCTGAAGGCAGTGGCGAAAATTTCTTTATTATAAAAGATGGTGTTATCTATACCCCAGATTTAACCTCTGCGCTTAACGGCATTACCCGTAATACCATTATGACATTTGCTAATGACCTGAATTATGATCTTGTTGAAAAACGTATTACACGTGATGAAGTTTATATTGCTGATGAAGCTTTCTTTAGCGGCACAGCTGCAGAAGTTACTCCAATCCGCGAATTAGACAATAGGTCTATAGGTTCTGGTATTCGCGGGCCGATTACAGAAAAGCTACAAACATTGTATTTTGATGTTGTTCATGGGAAGGTGGATAAATACAAAGATTGGTTAACGATTGTTTAATAAATTTCAGCTTTATATTATCAAAAGTTACCAATTAATAATGAGCGAATAAAAGGAACATAAAATGGCGTCACAGGGAAATGCAGATAAAGAAGCTGATTACAAAAAACTCAATATAACTAATGAAGTTGCTATCAGTCGTAATGATTTGCCGCTACACTGCCCCACCAATGTTACCGCTTTATGGTGCGCGCACCCCAAAGTTTACCTTGCCATAGAACATTCAAAAGACGGCAGTGCCCGTTGCCCCTATTGTGGCACCTTATATCATTTACAAGACTAAAAGTATTTTCTAAAAACCAATGCCATCCAAGTTTTTCCATCCACGTTACTGGCCAACATGGTTGGGAGTTGTGTTTTTGCGACTAATCTGTACTTTTACCATGGAGCTGGCAAATGGCTCTTGGAAAAACCATTGGCATATTCCTTTATATCGCCCTGCGATCTCGTCGTAAAATCAGCTGTATCAACCTTGCAATTGCATTCCCTGAACTATCGGCGATAGAAAGGGAATCACTTAACAGAGAACACTTCATATCCATGGGCCAAGGCTTAATCGAAGCTGCCCTGGGTTGGTGGGGCTCAGATACAAGGATAAAAAAGCTAGCTCATGTTGAAGACTTTGATTATCTAGAAGATACTCTAAAAAATCACAATGTCATTTTATTAGGCGCACATTTTTCAAGTCTGGAAGTAGGTGGTAGAATCATGGCTCAGCAGATGCCATTGCATGTTACCTATCGTCCTCACCAGAATGCTCTCATAGAACACCTAGTCGCTATTCAACGCGGTACTAAATACGGTAAAGCTATTCCTAAAAGCAATATTCGTGAAATGATAAAGAGTATAAAAGATGGCGCTCCAACCTGGTACGCTACAGATCAAAACTATCGAGGAAAAAACAGTATTCTGGTGCCATTCTTCGGTGTCGATGCACCAACGAATCCAGGAACATCGCGCCTGGCTAAAATGACTGGTGCGAAAGTTATGCCATGTATTACTGTCAGATTACTTGATAAGAATCATAAACGCAGAGGATATCTAATTAGGTTTTTACCACCTCTCGATAATTTTCCCAGTAATGACTTATTAAAAGACACGAGCCGTCTAAACCATATTCTTGAAACATTAATTAAAGAGTTTCCAGCACAATATCTATGGTCGCATAAACGTTATAAGTACTATGCATCTGAGGACAAAGACTTCTATAAAGAGTACTTAGAAAATATAAAAGATTCGAGCTGTCGTTAATGATTATTCAGCGTTACATTGTTAGGGAAATTATGTCTACATTTGCAGGCACATTATTGGTGCTGCTGATGATAATTGTGGGAAACACTTTTGTACGCTTACTCGGAAAAGTCAGTGGTGGCAGCTTACCCATTGATGCACTCGGGAAATTAGTATTTCTGGGCTCAATCAATGGCCTCATAAAGTTAGTACCCATTGCTTTATTGATAGGAATGATGTTGGCTTTTGGACGTTTCTATCGCGACCATGAAATATCTGCAATGCATTCCTCTGGAGTCGGCCCAAAACAATTCTATAAAGGGATTTTCTTATTTGTTGCACCGCTTACATTGCTCATAGCTGCACTTACACTTTTTGTAATACCCGGCCTTGCACAAACCAGCAATAATATAAAACAGGAGATTCGACAGCGGCCGGAGGCTTCTGGTATTCCTGTAGGTGAATTTATGCATAGCAAAGCCGGCGATAGATTAATCACGCTTTTTGTTGAAGATATTGACGAAGAAAACGTAGTGATGAAACGCTTTTTTATGCATCTTGAGGAAAAAAAGTTTTCCAATACTAAACCAAACTTATTATCTAGTAATGATGAAAATATTGAAGTCGTACTTTCTGCAGAAAGAGCGTTACTCTATATTGACCCGAAAAATGGAAACCGCATCGTAAAAATTGAAAATGGCAGTCGCTATGATAATAATAAATCTACGGGAGAATTCAGTATTTTCAGTTTTGCTGAACATGGAATTCATATTCCAGCTCTCGAAATAGAATTCGCAAAGGATCTGGAAGCTGAACCTACTTTGAGTTTGCTAAAACAGAATGACAACGCCAGCCTCGCTGAAATACACTGGCGCTTAGCGCTAATCTTCTCTGCACCAGTAATGGCGCTTTTAGCATTTCCCCTCAGTCACACCACTCCACGGCAAGGACGTTTTGGAAAATTAGCATTTGGTATTTTGCTTTACGCAGTCTACGCTAATTTGATCATAACGGGTAAATCCATGCTTGAGGATGGCAAGATTCCACCCTGGATGGGGCTATGGTGGGCACACTTAATATTTATCTTGCTAGCACTTTGGCTTATCCGTAAGCAGTACGGGGAACTCAAATGAAAATACTGAATCGTTATTTATGGAGTGCAACTTTACAAGGTTTATTGATTGCGTGGCTTGCCTTGGTAATCCTTGATCTATTTTTCGCCTTCATCAACGAAACGGGAAAAACAAATGCTCTATACTCCTCCACTCAGGCTTTTGTTTATCTCATTTACACCATACCTGGCAGGTTTTATGAGTTTTTTCCTACCGCAACCTTAATCGGTACCTTATTAGGTTTAGGTAACTTAGCCGCACATTCTGAATTTACCGCAATGCGTGCAGCCGGAGTATCAATTAGAAATATCATTTTTTCTATATTGAAATTAGGCTTATTTTTAGCCTTTATCATTTTTTTGGTAGGCGAATGGATAGTCCCCGCAACTGATCTGCATGCTCGTAATTTTAAAGCACATTTGAAAAATAAAAACATTGTATTAATTGATAATGCAGGACTGTGGGTTAAAGATAAAAACAACATCATAAGTATTGGTAACGTCCTATCAAACCAACAATTATCCGATATTTCTATATATACTTTTAAGGCTGATCACTCAGGACTTGAGTCACTTACCTTTGTAAAAGATGCCGAAGCAGGTGAAACTGGCTGGACTTTTAAAAAAGTTATTGCGACCACGTTTGAAAAGGCACGTGTTACTAAAACACAAGAAGAATCAACGCAAAATAACATCTTTATCGACCCCAAAATTCTTGATGCTGCAAGCATAGATCCCAACCAACTATCTACTGGCGCACTTAATAAAATCATAAATTACCAAAAAGAAAATGCATTAAGAACTGATAAATATGAACTAATTTATTGGAAAAAATTCTCTATTCCAATATCAGCGTTAGTCATGCTAATACTGGCAATGCCATTCTTATTTGGTTTAAATCGTGGCGGTGGAACTGGTCAACGTGTTTTTATTGGTATAGTTGTTGGTATTGTCTTCTATCTAGCTAATAGGTCAGCAAATGAATTAGGAAGTGTTTATGGTTTTTCACCATTTGTCAGTGCATTTTTTCCTTCTTTATTATTTTTGGGAGTCGGTCTATTAGCAATAAAGAGGATCAGGTAGGATTAAATATTAAATTCTAGCCATATACACTGTGCTATGAAAAATGGAAAAACTGGTCATTGTCACCAATAAAAATAATCGTAACACATTGAATAATATTTAACATAGACAAATCAATTTTATTCTCTAATCAAACTCTGTTCAATCCCGGCAACACACAGGGCCTGTTTCCCTAAAGAAGAGCGTAAAATTTTGGGATACTTTCTCGCCAGAGCAACCAATCTTTTTGTATTGAGCACTTCTGGCAAACAGTCACTACTTGCTATGAGTTCTATAATCCGTTCTTTATTATTAAAAATAAAATGCTTTCCATCCCAACGAAAACCTTGTTTCTGGCTTCGCCACTGGGTTGGGAGTGGCTGAAACTGATCAAACACCTTGCGTAACTCATACTTGTTCCAAACCCCTTGGTACTTGCTGCTATAACCCGTAAAAAGAAACTTATGCAAACGATAATCAAGTAATGGGCTTCGGCTTTCAACACTCGACATCATTGAGTTTCTATCGTTGTGCCAAATCCATTCTCCCAGCCTTCCTCCTGGTGCGACATCCAGGCTTAACGCCTTTGAGAAATCGGAAGATAGTGTTGCCAAAGGATCAGGATTTACGCTATTCCAGATTTCCGCATAGGAAGCTTTTATCAGAGGATGGAGTTGCTTTGCTAAGCGGGATGAAGCCTTGCGTTTCATGTTAAGAAAGCTTGCTGGCAAAAAAGCATTGATCAAGCTATGCCTCACCTGATTTGACTTACCATTACTGGAAAGCAACTGCTTTATCCATTGCCAATCTCGGTCGTGCAGTGCGTCGCGCATAGTAAAGGGCATATGTCGTTCCCAGTAGCCGCCGAAGATTTCATCCCCACCTGAACCATCCAGTACAACCGGTATTCCCTCAGATTCGATCGCTTCATACATCTGTGGCATTGCCATAGCGTTGCCATTTAGAGGAAAAGGCTTTTCATGATGCCAACAAATCTTCAGAAAGCGATCAAAGGTATTGTCATTATAATCCAGGACAACAGTCTCTGCGGGAAGCCCCAGTTGTGTAACGGATCTTTTTGCATATTCGTAATCATCAGAGCGCCCGGTATCCCCCATGAATATTTTCACCCGGTCTTGCAATCCCATACTGACCATTATGGATAGTAGTAAGGAACTATCAATGCCACCAGATAATAGCAATCCAACAGGACGGTCTGATACCAGACGAGAGGCAACACTGTCACTTAAAGTATCTTTCAGATTTAGCGAGTCACCCGGCTCATTTTGTTGTACTGGCGAGCCCCAGTCATAATAAGGAGTTTGCTCAAGCGTCCAGTTAACACAATCAAAATGACTGATATGTCCCGGGAGTATTTGCGAGATTCCTTTAAAATGTGTTTGCAACGAGGGAGAAGGAAACATGCTGCCGTATAACATATAATCAAGTAAGGCTTCTCTTCTGAACTCTAGCTTAAGTCCCAGATATTCTTTAATTGCCCTGATGCTGGATGAAGCGCAGAAGATATTCTCATCATGGTAATAGAATAACGGTTTCTTGCCATACCGGTCACGAGAGAGTAGCAAGGAGTTCTTTTGAGAATCAAAAAAACTGAATGCCCACATGCCGTTAAAACTCCCCAGTGCCGATCCGCCATCACGAATTAGTGACTGCATTAGAACTTCTGTGTCGCCATCAGTTGATAACTTCACTCCATAATTTCTGAGTTCTTTTCCCAGCAACCTATAGTTATATATCTCGCCGTTATACAGCAATATGTGTGAATCACGGATAAAAGGCTGGTTAGAACTTTCGCTCAAATCCAGGATAGACAGGCGCTGGTGTCCAAATGCAGTGTAATATTCAGAACCTTCTAGGGTTCTAAAATCTGCAAAATGTGCACCTTCAGCATCTGGCCCTCTGTGTTTCATTGTTTTAAGCGCAGATAGAAATTTCTCTTTTGAAACTGACTGCTTGTTTTGAATAACCTGAAAAAAACCACACATCAGATGTCATTCCGTGGATGGACTTCCTCCACCCTCACCTTTGCATGACTTGCCAATGTATCAAACATGGTTTCGATTTTTTGTTTAGCCTGTTCTACAAAAACACTTATTTTGGGTTCAAATTCAGACGGAATAGCAGCCATAGCCTCTTTACGATTAGCAAAGTGTAGATGAGGTAAGCCCATATCCTGCATTAGTCCTCGCATTTTCCAGGTATTAGAATCCCAGGTAGAAAATGGAATTCCAAGTACTGAAGCAGCAATAGCAGCGTGGAATCTACCAATACACAGACTTTTATGCTGACAAAGAAAATTCAAATAATCAGCCACCATTTTTTGTTTCGGTGATAGTCCAAGCCTCAAGCGCAACTTAAATGGGCCAAATTGGTAGCTTGTCTTCTGTGCACTATCAGTAACTCCATAGTCCTTAGTTGCACCTTGGCAAACAAATGAATTAAGAAAAGAAGATGCAAACAAGACATCAGGGACCACGTTGCAGTCTATACCCTGAGAACGTATTTCATTTGCACTAAGGGATTCTCTTGCGGAAATATAAAGAAACTCTTTTAACTCTGGCCAGACTGGGTTTTCCTGATAAACACAGTTGACAAGTGCACAGGGATATTCGCTTGCCAGCTTTATCAAGTGGTGATATCGGCCATGGTGTATGGAACCTTCTCCATTAATGACCAATAAATCAGCATCCTTAAGAGTTTCGGATGCTCCTGGTATATGTGAAAAATCATATGGCAATGAAGCTATAAGATTTAACCCTGTTCTGGAAAATTGTTCCCTGAATGTCTGCCCTACAAGCTGACACCCAAAATGAGGAGAATTCAGGCTGGTATCACCAATAAAAACAACCTTGGGTTTGGGAAAAGCACTAGTATTAATTTTATTATCCATAATACTTTCTTATACCTTTTCGATAATTATTAAATGTTCTAGACAACAGTATTCTAAATTTCAGTTGGGGTTATAACCGCTTAAGATTACTACAGCAGCGTTGTAATAAACTATATTAGTTAGATTTCAACTTTTATTGGGATATGATTCGTTTATGTACAGTAGAATTATAAACGACTCTTGAATTTGGCTAACAATTCAGGGTCGCGAAATAAAAGAGCATCCATTTGTGTATCGCTACCATAGCGAAATTTTGTAGAGATGGGCGATAGGAAGTGAACAGCAAATCCCTGTTCTCGTAAAAACTGCAACATGTCCAGATAATAGGTTTCCCCCTCATATAATGGCTGGAACGACAATTCTATATGTATCCCTTGAATACTAGGAAGTATGTTCATGGCACCAGCTAAAACGTCCATTTCGGTTCCTTGAACGTCCATTTTGATAACGGTATGTTTGCTGGCATCCGCATGTCTGGTGAATGCATCATCAAGTGTTGTTTGCTCTACAGTTATTCTACCTGTTATTTTATAAGCAATATTGGAGTCCTGCGCTTCTTCTCTGGTTGGTAGACTGGATGCCAAAGCTGAAGAGTCGTACAAATACATCTCTTTTGATGATTTCACATCACCTAGAGCCATTGGCGGGGCTATAATCCAATTCTGATACTTTGAAGCTGACTTACTTAATTCTTCATGGGTTTGTGGGATGGGTTCAAAAGAAATGACATCACCCTTAAAACCAGAACCAATCAGCTTTGTTGCATACTGTCCTGTATTGGCGCCTATATCCAGAATCTGAGTAATTTTGTGCTGATTTAGTAGGTAAACAATATTACGTTGATATTTGCTAGGAAAGAGTGTGCGTAGCTTATTACGAGTTGGAAACGGGAAAAACTTTCGATATTTGCGTTTAAATTGTTTGAATTTTGATTGTGCCCGCATTCTTAATTCGCCTTCCCTTATAATAAATATTCCTAACTGTACGTACTCTATTCTAAACTGTTTACTCTATTGCTTCGAGCTCTTTAACTATGCGCAGCTTAAATCTAATTGACATAACTGAGATGCTATTTTTCATGATTTTACATAGTTACACTTAATATTTTCATTCTGTATTTTAGAGCATATGTAATATGTGTGTGGCAGAAGTCCAAAAGCTTTTTATTACTTCGCGTTATAGTCCATTAGAAAAAATATCTGTTATTGCTTGTCCGACAAAGTTACAAGATCAAGTATCTTATCGTAATTTTTTTCTACATTTATAACTCTATGCTCCATCTCCTTTGGAGATAAAGTAGCAAGCTCCTGAATTGTTAATCTATGGATGTGATCATGTTTTGCAAACCTGTCAATAACGGCAAGATGCCCTTTGTTGGGATTTTTCGTCGTGCTGCGTAAAGTAAATACAGGTTTTTGAGAAACTACGGCTTCACTCACCATTGAAGTACTATCTTCAGTACAAAAAACCATCTCGCCAGCCCCCAGAAAAGCCTGCATAATTTTTTCGGGGTTTTGATTAAAATAAATGGCATAGGCAATTCCATCCTTTTCTTGAAATAAAGTCCGCAAAACTTTTTCGTTCTCCAAACCAGTTCTTCGTGATGTGGTGAGTAACCAGCGGATGTTATGTTTTTTTGCTATTAGCAGCATTGCATTTGCCAGGGCTTTATAGTCTTCCCGTGAGTAATAATAACCAGAGCCCTCTCCACCAATTAACATTACCCATAAGTTTTCGCTTGAAAGGATTTTCTGTTTTTCGAGAAATTCTTTAGCAGCTTCTTGCAGTTTTTCCTGATCAATCAGCGTAGGTGCCACATCCAGAACAATACTATTATCTACACCGGGCATTGGGGTTGTTGTAATAATGCCTGTAAATAATTGTGGATCATGCCCTCTCAGGGATCCTAAAAACAGGTTCTTACAGCCGAATTTATTTGCCAGAACTGCATTGGCACCACAGGTATTACCTCCAGTGGAAATAATTAAATCTGGCTTATGTGTCAAGGTACCGGACTTTTTTAATTTATAAAACCAGTTAAAAAAAAGCGTGGCATACCTAGTATTTTTATTTAACAGGATACAAAGCAATCGATTGGCTATTTTTATTCTCGGCTTCACCTCAACAACTTTGTCCTCGAGCATAAACTTTTTTTTAAGATAGCCAACAAGACCTAATGTTTGAGTAGTGTGGCCAGGTTTACCGTCACTCAATAGCAATACTTTGAGTGTTTTCATTTAATAAGATCCTGATAAACCTGCTCAGTATCTTTCAGCATTATTTCAAATGAAAGGTTGTCGACTGCCCATTGAAATGCAGGCTGAAATGACTCAAGAAACGTTTCATAGTCAGTGCAAACATTAACCAATACGTAATGCAACTGTTCAATGTTATTTACTCCAACAACGGCCTGTTGCGGAAGAATTTTTTTCATATCAGCAACATCTGTAGAAATCACCGGTGTACCCACTAGTAAGGACTCTGCCATGACATAGGAAAAGCCTTCCCTCTCTGATGATATAACACAGACATCCGCCGCACTTAAAAGCTCAATATTATCTTTCCTGAATCCCGGCATATGTATTTTATTATGTTTGAACTTTTGTGCTTGCTGCTCAAGATCGTATCTTTTTTGACCCTCACCAAAAATCAGCAGATGTGTATTTTCAATCCCTTGAAAAGCCTCAATCAGAATATCGAATCGTTTTACTTCTACAAGTCGGCCAATCGTAACAACAACCTTGTTGTTACTGGGTATACCGAATTCATCCTGCAAATAACTTCTTTGCTTAAGGCGACCCCTATCAAACCTGACACCATTATAAATAACGCTTTGATTGGGGTTTTTTAGTTTTTCCAAAACACTATGAGAAACTCCAATGACCCAATCAAACTTTTCATAGCTACCAAGCGAACGCTTGAGGCTATGTAACGATGCCACAAGCTTAACATTCTTTGGAATAAACCATTTTAGTGTGGCGATGATGGATACAGCTTTATTGGCTTGCGCATGAATAATACTGGGTGAAATTTTATGAATAAGAACTGCAACTTGATAGAGTAAAGCAGGATTGCGGCGACTTTGTGTCAAATCCACTGAATGATAATTAACGCCTTTAAAACGATCCCTGTATTTTTTATGAGCAATGATATGTATTTCATGATTCTCTGCCAGCGCATTGCCAATCTCAATCACATGGTTTTCCAGACCGCCCTCTTCATTTCCGCCCATAATCAAGCAAATTTTCATTTACTAACACCGCGCAGACCCGTTTTCAGTTTTAATAAAAAAGCATAAAAATTATCTTTACCGCTAATTGTAATCCGCTTCAATAAATGAGGGTTTGCGATAGAAAAATCATTAATGCCTTTCTCAACAGTGGTTGCATTGGTATATCCCGCCTGTTCTACCATTTTCAAATCTGTTTCATCATATAAACCAAAGGGGTAACAAAAAGATGTACATTCAATATTGAATTTTTCATTTATTTGGTTTCTTGAATCGATAATTTCCTCATGTTTTTTTTCTTTCGGTAGCGTGGGTAAATTATCATGGGTCAAGGTATGCGAACCAATTTCAATCAAGCCTGATTGGATCAGTTCCGCCACTTGATGATCCTGCAATTTGGGTTCACGCATCAGCTCATTATTATTGTTTTTCTTTTTGCGTTTACTCGACCATTCACGATTATGCCTGTCTACTACCAGATAGATTGTAGCTTTGGCATTGTATTTTTTTAATATGGGTAGCGCACTAGTAAAATTATCTTCATAACCATCATCAAAGGTGATAACGACACTTTTCTCAGGAAAGTTTTGTTTTGAATTTATTAGCTCTGCCATAGTAAAAAACCGCCAGCCACTTCCGCTTAAATACCTTATCTGTTTTTCAAAGTTTTTCGGTGATACCCTTAATGAATTAAATTTGGCTCCCTGGACAGGTTCCCTGATCATATGGTACATCAGGATCCTTGGGTATTTATAAGGTACTGCTTTTCTCCACCATGCGTAACGATGTGAGAAGTAAAAGCCCAATATCAAAGTCACAAAGATAATGACAGTATAACTATTCATATCAAGGACTCATAAAGAGCCAAGGTATTATCCAGCATTTCTTGTTTCTTATAATAAGTCTGCGGGTGTTGCGGGGGTTGAATACTTCCTTCGTATAATTGCTTACATAGTATCGCTATCGCCGAAACATCCTTTAACGGGACCAATCCAATAGGATATACATTGGCCAATGTTTCACCCACTCCACCGTGATCATAGGCTATTACTGCCTTACCCAAACTCACTGCCTCAACAGCCGTTCTGCCAAAGGATTCTGGCTTAGTGGATAAAGATAAAACTGCCTCAGATTTAGCATAAATCTGTTTCATGTCTGATCGAAAACCGGTAAAGGTGATATCGTTCTCCAAACCCTCATCTTTAACGCGACGATAAAGTTCCTGTGCATATTGCTGACGTTTAGGATCTTCACCACCCACAATAAGGCCATGAACATTTGGATTATTTACCTTTAGTAACTTGATAACATCAATAAAGTCATTATGACCTTTTAGTCGAGTCAACCTGCCTGGAAGTGTAACTAACCATTTTCCCCTGGTTTGCGGAAATGCTTGATACCACTGTTCCAGCCATACTTGATCAGGTTCATAGCCAAAAGGAAATTCTGCTGTATCGATACCTCGTGCAATAGTCACAATCTTATCTTCGGGCGTATCCGGGTAATTCTCAAGTATATATTTTTTAACAGTATTCGACACCGCGATAACTTTTTCCCCATAGGTCATCACTTTGCTGTAACGGCTCACCGAGTTCAGGCCGTGCATGGTAGTGATGAAATGAGGACGTGAGTCCGCTGGAATTTTACGCCAGGCTAGCCACGCTACCCATGCAGGTAGTCTTGATCTTGCATGAATTATATCTATATTATTTTCAATGGCCCATGCTCTAAATTTAGTCGCCTGCAAGAAAGTAAATGGCGATTTTTTACCAAGATTCCACTGAACATGCACACTTCCTTCAGCCTGCAGGCTTTCGACCAATCGGCCACCTGATGAAATTACAATGGAACTATGGCCGGCACCAACAATTGCTTTAGCAACCTCTAATGTTCCTTTTTCTACTCCACCGCTTTCAAGATCCGGAACTAACTGAACAATTATTAATTTCGAAGCATTGGATGCCGTTTTTTTCATTATAAATCCATTTTTTCTAGCAGTAGTTTGGCGCAACGATCTGCTTCATAAAGCGTCGGGGATATTTCCATTCGCGGGACAATAGGATTAATTTGTGAAAGAGTACGCACCCTACTTTCAGCAATCAAATGTTCAATTTCTTTGCTTACACGGCTTGGTTTTTCATAGTTCAGTCTCAGCACACCTGTTACTGCACCAGATGTAAGCGCTTCGTATATCATGGAAATACTATCCGCTGTCACCCAGATTTGTTCAGTTTCTTGCATTTTCATCGGCAACCAATCTGTTGTAACCTGTTCTGGAATTACTATCATACTATCTGGAAAATGTGATCTAAGCGCTTTATAACACTCATCCGGTGTTCTTCTTGAGCCTGCTATTATCCATTCTACGCCACTATTTTTTTCAATTACTGATATAACTTGATTTATAACGGCTTCTGAATTCCAATCATAGTGCCGAGAAGAACCACCAAGAAGAATCAAACCTGTCTTAGAAAGATGTGACTGAGACGGAATCATGCGATTAATAGCCCCTAGTGTTTCCACTACATTAGTTTTTTCGGGGGGATTATCATGCCTTGGGATAAAACACAGATCAAAACAAGCAAGGGGTAAACTGGGACTCATCATGAGAATTATTCTCCCACTACAACAGCGCCTCAATGCAAGTAACGTTAAATGAGTTTGGTGACCCGCACCAACTATGAGGTCAGGGGAGCTAGCAGAACAAAAATCACAGCGTTTTGTCAGCAACATCCAGAGATTTTTAGTCAAAGAAACGTCTGATATCCAATTAATATTCATTTTCCGATATTTTGAAAGTGCTTCTAGCAAACCTTCTACCTGATTCCGGTGTCCAGGTTTATTATCAGTGACAGCCCATACAGTTAAAGATGATTTTGGCGTAGATAATGAAGCGTGCATCTTCGAGGCGACTAACTAAAGTCTCCAGCTAGGATTTGGCACCACATTCTTAACATCTATAGTTATCGGTTCTCCGACAGATATTTTTTTGTAATCTGCTTCAGTCCAGGCTTTAAATTGCTGATGTCCAACTGCCACAACTATCGCATCATATTTAACATCAGACATTAGTGGATCTACAATAACCTTCTGTTTGTAATAGTCTTTTGCTTCAAGAGGTTCAGCCCAGGGGTCAAAAACATCAACATCCACACCAAAACCTTGTAACTCTTCAAATATATCCATCACCTTGGAATTACGCATGTCAGGGCAATTCTCTTTAAACGTCAAACCCATAATCAATACTTTTGCGTCTTTAATTTTTTTACCTGCCATGATCATCATTTTAATGGTTTTCTCGGCTATGAATTTAGACATGCCGTTATTTATCTGTCGAGATGCCAGAATTAGGTTAGGTTTATAGCCTAACTCCTCAGCTTTAAAAGTCAGATAATAGGGGTCGACACCAATACAATGTCCTCCAACCAGACCGGGACTCAATTTTATGAAGTTCCACTTGGTAGCAGCTGCGTCTATAACCTCATTGGTATCAATACCCATCTGATCAAAAATCAATGCCAGTTCATTTATCAGTGCAATATTCACATCACGCTGTGTATTTTCAATAACTTTAGAGGCTTCAGCAACCTTGATACTTGAAGCAAGGTGTGTTCCTGCTGTAATGATAGATTTATAAAGAAAATCAACACGTTGAGAGATTTCAGGGGTTGAACCAGAGGTAACCTTTAAAATATTTTTAACCGTATGCTGTTTATCACCCGGATTAATTCTTTCGGGTGAATAACCGACAAAAAAGTCCTGATTAAAAGACAAGCCCGATACTTTTTCTAATTCTGGTACACAGACATCTTCCGTCACACCAGGGTAAACAGTGGACTCATAAATCACCAAGTCAGCTTTTTTTAAAACTTTTCCAACTGTTCTTGAAGACTCTATCAGTGGTGTTAGATCTGGCCGACTGGATTTATCAATGGGTGTTGGGACTGTAATAATATAAACATTGCAGCCTCTGATTTTTTCGATATTTGTGGTATAGAAAATATTGTTTTTTACTGAGTCGAGTAACTCACTCTCTACTTCCAGTGTCCTGTCATGACCTGATGTTAGCTCGTCAATACGCTCTTGGATAATATCAAATCCTGTAACAGAGTATTTCTCAGCAAACGCAACCGCCAGCGGCAGGCCAACATAACCCAGGCCAATAATACAAATTTTATCTGTGATATTATCCATTGAGAAATGTTGCCTTTGTTAATGTTAAAAGTTCTTCAAAATCTGTAAGAATAGTGCCATTCTGTCAGAACCGAATCAGCCTACAAAATTATACATGAAAATATCAATCATCTGCGGCAGCCATAGACAAAATTCACAAAGTATAAAAGTCGCAAATCACATAGAAAATACCTTGCTCATGTCCAGATTAGCGGATGAAACTTACCTTTTCAGCTTGGCCGGAAACCCACTACCACTTTGGGATGAGAGTATTTGGGAAGGCGATGAGAAATGGATAGAAATACTCAGCCCTATTTCAGCCGAGCTAAGCAACAGTGATGGTTTTATCATTATCGCGCCTGAATATCACGGACAGGTGCCAGCGGCGTTGAAGAATTTCTTTTTAATGTGGAAACAGGAGCTTTCGCATAAGCCTGCTCTGATTGTTGGCGTCTCATCTTCTGATGGTGGTGCATATCCTGTGGCAGAATTACGCATGAGTAGCTATAAAAACAATCGACTCTGTTATCTTCCAGAGCATCTCATCATTAGAAAGGTGGAATCCGTGTTAAACGATGATCCCGCCGAAAACGACAAAGAGACTGATAGCTATTTTCGCGAGCGAATTGTATGGTGTTTAGGAATTTTAAAGGAATATGCCGTAGCACTAAAACAAGTTAGAGACAGCGGTGTTACAAAAACAAACAAGTTTACCAATGGTATGTAAATGCCTAGCAGAAGCATTAAAAAAATCATTCAGTAATTTTAAAAAAGCACCTTAAAGTAGGAGGGTGTCTTTTTATACTTTTCTTTATGATTGATTGGTCACTAACTCATTTTTTTGAACATTTACGGCCTTTTCTTTGCTATTATCATGGCTTCATTTCGCAGCCCATCACTGATATCACCTAGCACACCATTCTCTCGATAGAAAACAGTTTGCAATGGAGAACATAATTCTAGAAACTCTCCCTCTTTTAATCGAAACTCAGGATTACTTGGTCCTCTATCATCCACTTTTAATTGTGACCAGGTTTGATAAAACAACAATCCCTCAGGCTTTAGGGCTGCAATAATCTGTGGGAAAAGCTCACGATTTAAGAAGTAGCTAACCACTATCACATCATATTTTTTATTCCCCAGTCCTTCACTTTCAATATCCCGCAATTCACAGGAAATACTTAATTCATGTTGTTTGATAAAAGTTCCCAGACCATCCAGAGCTACGGATGAAACATCCATAGCGTCCACTTCAAAGTCTCTTTTTGCTAAAAACTGAGCATTACCTGCACGACCACAAGCTAAATCTAATGCTTCACCCGATTGTGGCAACAAGTAGACATTGTCTAAAAGCACTTGTGCGGGTGCTGCTCCAGAAAATTCAGCATCTTTGTATGCCTCATCCCATTTATGTTTTTTTGCGGACAATCAATTCCTCCAAAATGCGGGAGTTAATACTACCAATAAAGTGAAAATTTCCAATCGGCCCATTAGCATCGACAAACACAATAACCATTTAGAAAAATCACCAACATCCTTATAGTTTGCAGCAACATCACCCAATCCAGGGCCTAAATTATTTAGTGTTGCCGCAATTGCTGAAAATGCTGTTATCTGATCCATTCCGGTTGCCATCAGGATTAACATAAACAACACGAATATCGCTATATATACTGAGAAAAACCCCCAGACCGCTTGAATCACCTTTCGCTCCACAGGTTTACGATTAAGCTTAATTGCGATACGTGCATTTGGATGAATCAGGCGTAAAACTTCACGCCAACCTTGTTTGAAAAGTAGCAACACACGAATTACCTTCATGCCGCCACCTGTGGAACCAGCACATCCCCCAACAAAACTGGCAAATACTAGTAATACTGGTAAAAAACCGGGCCAATGACTGTAATCAGCCGTTGTAAAACCTGTGGTTGTAGCAATTGATACAACTTGAAACATGGCACGATAATAAGATTCAGAAAAACTTCCATAAACATGCATAAAATAAAGATACATCAATGAGACAACCGTCAATAAAACAATCAGCAAGGCATAAAAGCGAAATTCAGAATCTCTCCGATAAACTTCCAGACTCAGTGAACGCCATGCAATGAAGTGCAGACTAAAATTAGCTCCGGAGAGCAGCATAAAAACTACTGCTACGAGCTCAATTGAATGGCTCGAGAAATAGCCCATGCTTGCATCATGAGTTGAAAATCCACCAATCGCAACCGTTGAGAAACTATGACTTATAGCATCAAAAACATCCATACCAGCAAAATAATAGGCTAAGGCACAGGCTATTGTGAACGTCAGGTATATTATCCAAAGTAATTTTGCCGTACCTTTTATTCTTGGAGTTAATTTTGAGTCTTTAACCGGACCAGGCGCTTCTGCACGATAAAGCTGTATTCCACCAATACCCAGCATCGGCAAAATAGCTACAGCCAACACAATGATACCCATACCTCCCAGCCACTGAAGTTGCTGTCGATAAAAAAGTATAGATTTAGGTAGATCATCCAGCCCAACAATAACTGTAGCGCCTGTTGTAGTAAGCGCTGAAACTGACTCGAATACAGCGTCCACAAAAGTTATCTGCAACTCTTGGGAAAGCATTAATGGAGCGGAGCCGGAAATTCCTAGTACGCTCCAGAATAGAACTACCACTAAAAATCCTTCTCGCAAACGCAATTCACGCTTTCTATGTCGCACCGGATACCATAACACCAGGCCAATAAACAGAACTAGTAAAAAGCCCTCAATAAAAGGGGCGAGAGAAAGATCATCATATATCCAGCCCACCGCAACAGGTGGCAGCATGGTAAAGCTGAAAAGCACCATGAGTAAACCAAGGATGCGCTGTATGATAAAAAATTGCATAGAATTAATCTTTGCTAGATATGGCCCAAACCAACCTGGAACATTTTTTCTACTGCAGCAATATATCGTTTGTCTGCTAAAAACAAAATCACATGGTCATTCTCTTCAATCACCGTACCCTGGTGGGGCATAATAACCTTATCATCACGAACGATCGCACCCACAGTAGCACCGGGTGGAAGCTTAAGATCAATGCGCTTTCTACCGACAACTCGCGAGTTTCTGGCATCACCGTGCGCTATAACTTCTATAACTTCTGCAGCTCCCTTGCGTAGTGAATGTACTGAAACTATATCTCCACTTCGAACATGTGTCAGCAGTGCTCCAATTGTTATCTGTTGTGGAGACACTGCATGATCTATATTAGCACTTTCCACCAGATCGACATATCCAGTGCGATTAACCAAAGACATAACTTTTCGAGCACCCAAGCGTTTGGCCAACATCGCTGATAAAATATTTGCTTCATCGTCATTTGTGAGTGCGCAAAAAATATCAATTTCGTCAATATTTTCCTCTAATAGTAAGGCCTCATCTGCAGCATCTCCTTCGAGAACGATAGTTTTATTTAAAGTTTCTGCTAGTTTTTTCGCAACTTCGGGAGACCTTTCAATGATTTTAACTTTGTATCTACCCTCCTCCAAAGCAATTGCTAAACGTCTCCCAACATTTCCTCCACCCGCAATCATTATTCGTTTATAGGGTCTATCGACACTTCTCAGTTCACTGACAACTGCGCGAATATGCTGAGCGCTGGCTATTACAAATATTTCGTCATTAGCTTCAATGACGGTACTTCCACTTGGAATTATTGCTTTTCCTTGCCGAAAAATCGCAGCAACGCGCACCTTAACTTCTGGTAAATGTTCACTTATTTCTTGTATCTTATGACCCACCATAGGCCCCTCATGAAAAGCTTTAACTGCAACCAGTCGTACTTTTCCATCAGCAAAATCAAGTACCTGAGTAGTTCCCGGGTTTGAAATGAGTCGATAAATATAATTAGTTATTAATTGTTCAGGACTAATCAAAACATCAACAGGAATTAATTCCGGTGTGAAAAGTTCAGGGTGCCGTAAGTAACCTGAAGCACGAACTCTTGCTATGCGTGTGGGTGTTCTAAATAAACTATAAGCTATTTGACAAGCCATCATATTAACTTCATCACTGTTCGTGACTGCAATTAACATATCTGCATAATTTACGTTTGCTTGTTCCAATACGTCTGGATGCGACGCCTCTCCTTGACGGGTATGAACATCAAGCTTCTCACGCAATTCACGCAGCGCTGCAACATTAGTATCAATGATAGTTATATCATTATCTTCACTAGCAAGGTTTCTCGCAAGAGAACTACCAACTTGACCCGCACCTAAAATAACTATATTCACTCTTTTAAACTCTTAGTATTCGCGTGCAAAGTTATTTTCCATACTGTTTAGGGTCAATTTTCAAAGAGCGCATCTTACGATAGAGATGAGTTCGCTCCATTTTTACCCGCTCAGCTAGCTTACTAACGTTACCTCCAACTTGCTTTAATTGATAGTCTAAATAATCATGCTCAAACTGTTCTCTGGCTTGTCGCAAGGGTAGACCAAATAAACTATCTGTTCCTTGACTAGCAACATGAGAAAATATAGGAATTTCTGTACCTAATGACTCTTCAACTTCTTCCTGGGTAATTTCAGAATCTGTTCCTAAAATTAACAAGCGTTGTACGATATTGCTGAGTTCACGAATATTACCCGGCCAATGATGATTGCGTAAAAAATTCTGAGCTGGAACTGAAAAGTGTCGATATGGCAAACCTTCATGCTCTACATGTTGATCAACATAATAATTTAACAATTCAGGCACATCCTCGGGATGTTCTCGTAAACCTGGAATCATTAATGGAATAACACTTAATTCTAAATATAACTCGTTATCAAATAATCCAGCCTCAACATCATCACGCAAATCATGTTGAGAAGAAACAATCAAATTCAGACTAAGTTCAATATTTTCAGTGCCACCGATTCGCCTATAAAAACCTTGCCTTATTGCATTTAGCAGTAGATTTTGTGCCTCTTTAGATAGGGCAGCAATATCAGCTAGATAAAGGCTACCACCACGCGCCTGGTCAAAAAGTCCATAATTAACCTTATCTTCAGACTCCCACCCAAATAACACCTTAGTGATATTACCTTTTTCAAAAGCAGACAGTGTAGACTTGATGAATAAGCGTTCTTTATTTTCACTTTCAGAATGTATATACCTGGCAAAAACCTCTTTACCAACACCCGACTCACCATAAATTAATATAATATTGTTGTGTTTAGCAATCCGCGAGGCTTGTTCGCGCAACTTCTTCATCACATTGCTGCTACCAACAGGATACTGTTGTGCACTTAATTGATCCCGCAGCTCTTTATTTTCCTCAACCAACTGTTGAGAACGTAAAGCGTTCTCTATACACAATAACATCTTGGCCATGGATAAGGGTTTTTCGATAAAGTCATATGCGCCCAATCGTGTTGCTTCGACTGCGGTTTCGATAGTTCCATGCCCTGACATCATAATTACTGGACAACATAATGAACCACTTTTTTGCCAATCTTTTAATAAAGAAATACCATCCTGGCCTGGCATCCAGATATCAAGTAATACTAAATCTGGACGACGCTGCCTGCGAAGAATTACTGCCTCCTCCGCATTTTCAGCAGCTTTAACCTCATATCCCTCATCCTCTAGTATTTCACTAACCAACTGTCTAATATCAGGCTCATCATCGACTACAAGTATATATTGTGCTGTCATTCGGCACCTCGATTATATGGCAGGTAAACAAGTATACATGCTCCACCAGCTTTATTATTTTTGGCCAAAACACGACCGTCATGCTCTTCAACTATTCTTTTCACGATAGCCAGGCCCAGACCCCCACCCTTTGTTTTGGTTGTCTTGTAAGGTTCAAATAGATGAGGTAATAACTCTTCCAAAATTCCAGGGCCATTGTCACTAATGCTTAATACAAACTGTTGTTCATTATTTTCCAGCACTTCAATATTGCTACTAATCGTTAATGTTGATGGACCATTTTTAGCAAATTCATGCATTGCATCTAAAGAATTCTTGATTAAGTTTACCAACAACTGCCTGATTCTATCCCCATCAATGTTGAGTATAGGAGAATCTTTTAAATTAAGAATGATTTCTGCATTGGATTGATTAATACGATAAAGCTCCACTACCTCGCGTATCAATCCATTTATATTGATATTTTTCAATTTCAGTTCAGGTACCCTGGCATATTCACTAAACGCATCAACCATTGTTTTCATACTATCTACTTGATGCACGATGGTGTTGCTCATACGCTGTAATAATTCTGCTGACTCTTCATCTAATAATGGTTTCAACCTTCTCTGTAGTCTCTCGGCAGAAAGTCGAATAGGTGTAAGTGGGTTTTTGATTTCATGAGCCAAACGCTTCGCAACTTCACCCCACGCTGCGTCATGCTCTGCCCGCACAACTTCAGTTATATCATCAATGACCAAAATATAACCTTGAGCATCATCAATTAATTCCCGTAAAACAACACATCGGCAGACAAGAGTATGTTTGGCTCCCCCCAACATCAATGTAATTTCAGTCTGCCAGTCTTTCTCTTTGTCATTCTCACTACTACCTGCAGAACTAAGTAGATAAGGCATTACAGCTCCATAAAACGGGAGTAAACCATCACCGAGACTGCATAAGGATTTAAACGATTTACCTTCAAAGCGCTTCAGTGAGATATTAAATAAGTGTTCTGCAGCAATATTTATCCTACGAACTATAAAATGTTCATCTAGAGTAATAACCCCTGAAGTTAAACTACCTAATACAGTATTCAGGTAATCGTGCTGTCTTTGCACCTGTTGTTGACTATCGGCACTCTCTTTTTGAGCAGTTGATAGGCGCGTCGTCATAATATTGAAAGAACTCGCCAATAAACTAAAATCATCTTTTTCATCGACTACCAGCTTTTTCTTTAGATCTCCTGAAGCTACAGCTTTGGTAGCCTCTAGCAGAGTCCTTACAGGTTTAGTTAGGCGAATGGAGTATATAAAGGCTGCCCAGATAGAAAATAGCACTGATAACAACATGATAAGCAACAGCGTTATCCTGAAACCTTTTTTGATTAACTCCTTTTGGTAACTGATTTCCTGATACTGCTTATAAGTGTCTTGCACACTGTCAGCCAGAATTCTTTCATTTTCGGAAAATGGAAATAAGGCAGTGAGAATCATCGTTTCTCTTCCGGCGCCTGGCGAAAGCGTTAGAGCGACTCTCGAAAAAAGTCCATCTTCTCCAGCAGGCTCAAGCTGGTACATATAACCCCTGCTGGAAAGCTTTCTGATAATATCATCAGTAGGAAAATGTGGCAGCAGTGTGCCTACTTCTTCACCACTGTATACCATAACTCTTTTATTGCTGTCGAAGAGTACAATCTCGAAGGCTCCCATAGCCTTCGTTTGACGATCGATAAATGAGCCATAATCCAGTGAATCGATACGTAACAACGCCTCACCAGCTCTTTCAAGGTTAAAAAGATGCTGACGCATTCTTACATCTAGGGAACTTCTGGCTAATTCTAGAGAATCATCCAGAGCACCTTCAATCTTAACGTTAAACCAGTTATCGATCCTGTCACCGATAAAATTCATCGAAAAGTATGAAACCACCAATACAGGTAAAATTGTTAATAATGTGAAGGCATACATCAGCCTTAAGGTGAATCGCGAACCAGCTTTTTGCGAACGAAGGTGCCTTAAGGCTTTGATTACATTATAAATAATTAAACATGATAAGATTATTAGAACAGACAGATTAAGTGGAATCAACCAGCTATTAATGGCACTAGATTGTTGTGGGTTCTTGGTAGAAATTCCCAGTAAAACAAAGGAAGTTACTAATAATAAAAAAGTAATAGCAACAGGGAATACCTGAAGAAAAAGTGTTCTTATGGAAGGGGCCACAGCACGCCCTCACTGGTCAACCGGTATTGATCACTAAATATTGAATGGATACGCAATGGTAAGTTTAAAGTTGCTGGCACCATATCTGCAATGGCGAAAATATAGTACTCGTCACCATTATTTATAAAGGCTGAAATATCGGGCAAACTATACTTACGTAACTCTCCGAGCTTTCTCAAGGTTGCAGCGAGGCTCGAAAAGTTCCAGTTTTCATTGGTATCGTTTCTTGTTAGTAAATAATGCCTACTCAAGGCGTGATACTTCACTTGATATTTCACGGTTAACAAAGAAATATCCTTATTAAACCACCAACTACGGTGCTCACCTAAACGAAATTGCACACGCGCGTTAATTGTTACACCACTTTGCAGAGCATTACGAAGGTAATCGCTTAATTCAAATTCTACACGTGTAGTAACCTGAAAGTTCTTAGGGTTTCCTTGTATTTTGAAATCTTTAATATTAATACTTTCAGCAATTGCATTTATTGGCATGACTGCCGTTAAAACTAACAAAAACCTCGTCAAATATTTTTTAATTAAATAAAACATGTAGTTATTTTACCACTTTTAACAAACTGTTGTAATCTACATAATCTTATAAAGATGGTTAAAAATGACGCCCCCACATTTTGAGCGGTTATTGCAGTATTGTCCTACCCTTCAAATTCACTTTCTGCGAAAAGTTACCCAAATAAAGCGCAGTTAAACTTATTGTTATTTTATTAAAAGATCAAATGATTTTTTTAAGCCTGGAATAATAAAACCCATCCATTGAATTTTCACCGGGGAAAACCTGTCTGCCCAAACCTTGTGCGCCTTCTATTGGGAGTATTTCTAAATTATCATGCCGTTTTATGAACGCCTGGATTTGCTGTTCATTTTCTTCTGGGAGAATAGAACAAGTTGCGTATAAAAGAATGCCTTCGGGCTTTAATTTTTTCCATAAAATATCCAGCATTTTACTTTGCAACTCTTGTAAAACTGCAATATCACTCGGGCGCCGTAATACCTTAATGTCAGGGTGACGGCGGATTACGCCAGTAGCCGAGCAAGGCGCATCAAGCAGAATACGATCAAATAACTTACCTTTTGCATAGAACTCTGTATCTAAAGCATCAGCAGTGATGACCTTGGCATTGAGTTTTAGGCGTTCTAAATTTTCCGTGACGCGTATCAGACGTGCCTCACTATTATCAATGGCAAGAACATCTAGTTTATTGGCACTTTCCAGAATATGCCCCGTTTTTCCACCAGGTGCCGCACAGGCATCCAGTACCGACATTCCATCTTGGCAATCCAGTAAAATTGTGGCGAATTGCGCAGCAGCATCTTGCACCGATGCATCACCTTGATTAAAACCTGGTAATTCATGAACATTACAAGGCTTGGCAAGTTTAATTGCTGTAGCCACGCCCTCTACAACTTCAGCTTCTATATTAACTTGCTGCAGCTTGTCTAAATATTCTTTCCTGTTTTGATGGGTGAGATTGACCCTCAATGTCATCGGCGCACGCTTATTCGACTCAGCCAAAATATCTTCCCAATTTTCTGTCCAGGCATTTTTTATTTGTTTAATCAGCCATTGTGGAAAAGCATAGCGAACGGTTTGTCGTAGCTGTATTTCTACCTGAATTTTTTCTTGTTCACGTAAGTAGTTACGCAATACTGCGTTGACAAGATTTTTTGCCCATGGCTTTTTTAAGCCTTTTAGCGCACTGACAGTCTCGCCGACAGCAGCATGATCCGGAGTGTTTTGATAAATGATCTGGTACAAACCGACACGAATCAGGCATTCAATATCTTTGTCTTTTCGTTTCAATTCTTTGCTCAGTAGCACATCAAGCAAAGCCGAAAGAGGTTCATGCCAGCGCAAACTGCCGTAACATAGATCACTCACCAGCGCGCTTTCATTCTCAGTTAAGGCAGTGCTGAGTGATTCGCCGTTATAAATAACAGCCTGTAGAATTTTAGCAGCGCTCGTTCTAGGGTTAGATTCGTTTGTTTGTTTAGATTGCATCGAAATGATACAAAGATGTCTTTAACAGGCACCTCCCCACTTTTAAGCCTTTTTTCGTTACACCATTAATACTGAAGCTCATGAAGGAAATTTACAGCCCAATAATGACTGACCATTAAGAAAGTCCCTTACATCCATAGCTTTCTTACCCGGTAATTGCAGACGAGAAAAAGATAACACACCATCACCTGTAGCAACCGAAATACCTTCAGGAGATTCGTCTATCACAGTCCCCGCCTGTTCACTGGTGCTCATTTGGCTAACTTTAGACATAAAAATCCGTAATGGATTACCATTGAACAGGGTAAAAGCCACTGGCCAGGGGTTGAAGGCACGAATAGTACGGTCTATTTGTTGAGCAGATAGTGTCCAGTCAATTTCAGCCTCGGCTTTATTAAGTTTGTGCGCATAAGTAGTTAAAGTATCATCTTGAACTTCGGGGCTAAGTTTGCCTAGCTGAATCTGCTCCAAAACTTTTAGCAAGGCAACTGCACCATCATTTGCCAGGCGATCATGAATAGTTTGACCCGTATCTGTTTCAGTAATCAAGCGCTTTGTCTTTAAAAGCATATCACCCGTATCAAGTCCTGCGGCCATTTGCATGATAGTTACACCGGTTTCTTTATCGCCAGCCTGAATTGCGCGCTGGATTGGCGCAGCGCCACGCCAACGAGGCAATATGGAGCCATGAATATTCAAACAACCATTGCGGGGCGTATCGAGAACAGCCTGGGGTAAAATCAAACCATAAGCCGCAACCACCATGACATCACAATTATATGCAGACAGCTTTTGCTGGGCATCCGGATTTTTTAATGAGACTGGTTGTTCTACAGCGATACCTGCCTCAACAGCTAGCTGCTTCACTGGGCCAAACTGTACTTTTCTACCCCTGCCAGCTGGTCGGTCAGGTTGTGTGTAAACAGCAACTACTTGATGCCCAGAATCGATCAATGCCTGCAGTGCAGGCACTGCAAAATCCGGCGTACCTGCGTATATGATTTTCAATGGATTCATTTAAGCTGAAGCTTGTTGTTTTTCGAGCTTCTCAAATTTCTTGCGTAAACGCTGCTGTTTCAAAGGTGATAAATAATCTACAAACAGCTTTCCTTTTAAATGGTCCAGCTCATGCTGAATACACACAGCCAATAAACCATCAGCTTCTAACTCAAACTCTTTACCATCTCTATCGAGCGCTTTTACCGTAATTGTCTCAGCTCTTTGTACTTCCGCATAGTATTCAGGTACGGACAAACAGCCTTCTTCGCATATTTCTTCACCCTCTGCCTTGATTATCACTGGGTTTATCAAGCAATAAGGCTGGGTTTTATCTTCTGATACATCCACCACTACTATTTGCTGATGTACATTTACCTGTGTCGCCGCCAGGCCAATACCGGGTGCGGTATACATCGTCTCTAACATATCATCGACAAATTGCCGTATTCCATCCGTTACGTTAGTAACCGGTACAGCCTTGGTTCGCAAGCGAGCATCAGGGAAACGTAAAATATCTAAAAGTGCCATAAATTTATTCCGAAAAGGTATCACCGAATAATACCGTAAGTCTGAAAACAGTGCAGATCAATCCAGTGTTACGATATTATTGTGAACAAAATATAATCATAAGAATATAGACAACAAATAATAAACAATAAAAAAGAGGGTTTCCATGTCTTTTAATTTCTCACATTTGAAGCAAGCTTCAGTGCTTACAATATCTGTATCCGCACTTTCTCTAGCTGTTTTGAGTGGCTGTAGTAATAGTAGCTATAGAGGTGCAAGCCAGATGTCTGCTGCATCCGCTGCAAATACTAATACCGCTGACCCTTACGATAGTTACTACGGTACACCGAAAAAAGTATCCCATGAAACTGAATACCGACCTAAGATTGTTCGCACAGTCAGTAAGCCTTTATTCAAATCAAACGCACCTAAACGTTATGTAGTTAAAAAAGGTGATACTTTATGGGGTATTTCCAATAAATTCTTGAATAATCCAGCTTACTGGCCAGAAGTTTGGGATAAAAATCAAAAAGTCCAAAATCCACACCGGATCTACCCAGGCGATGTATTGTTTATCTATCAGGGCAGTAGAAATGTAAAAATGGCTGATGGTTCCGTGGTTGAAAAACTAGTGCCACAAATGCGTGTAGTACGCACTGGAAGTGGCAAGCCTATATCAACACTCTCTCCATTCCTGGTTTGGCCAAGAGTACTAGATCAGGAGTCCATTAATAACGCGCCTTATATCGTTGATGCGCGTGATGCCAATATCTTGATCGAACGTGACCAGACAGTTTACGTAAAAAACCTTGCTGACAAACGTGCAGGTGGCGAATACGCTATTTTCAATGTCGGTGATGTGATCCGTGACCCTGAATCTGGCAGAGAGTTCGGTCGCGAAGTCATTTATAATGGCTTCCTTAATGTAGAACAACCTGCAATCAATGCTGATGTTGCCACAGCTGTTGTTGTAGATTCCCAGCGTGAAATTAAACGCGGCGATCGTTTGTTATATATAGAAGACCACACACATGGACTTGATACACCCATCACAATCCCAACAGTAAAAATTCGTGGCTCGATAATTTCTTTATTCGATGCGGAAATGATTACCGGGCAGACTCAAATAATCACCATCAACAAAGGCGCATACGATGGCATTAAACTTGGCTATACACTCGGTGTTTATTCACCCGGAAAAATAGTTGATGATCCGATTGAAAAAGCAGCTCGCAAGAATTTTTTCGAGCCTAATGCATTTGCGAAAGTAGGTATTCCTCCATCGCGGTCTGCAACTGCTATCGTATATAAAGTTTTAAACGATATTAGTTATGCTGTGATTACAGATTCTAACCATGAAGTGAAAAATGGTTATAAAGTGGGTAATCCATAAAAACTGTTTATTTTTCAAAATAATTAGTTTTAAAAAAGGGCTCAAGTATCATTTATACTGAGCCCTTTTCTTTTGTCGTACTTAATCTTATTGATATGTTTCTATGAAAAATGCTGATGAACTAGAGTCCTGGATTTTATTGTGGAGAGTTTCTGGTATTGGCTCTAAATATTTTCAGAAACTACTCAATCATTTTGATAGTCCTGCAGCTGTTTTCAATTCAAATATAAACAATATCACTAAAGCAGGTATTTCACATAATCTAGCCAGTAATATTTTAGATATCAACAAAACGCCTGATTCTGCGCAAGTTGATCTTGAATGGTTAGCTGCAGCAGATAAACACCACATTATTACTATCCAATGTGATGAATATCCACCATTACTAAAACAGATAAGCGATCCACCAGCGCTGCTGTATATACATGGAAATTTAGAAATTCTGAAAGACCCACAACTTGCCATAGTTGGAAGCCGCAATCCTACACAGGGAGGCAGTAGCAGTGCTTATGAATTTGCTAAGCACCTTGGCCAGACGGGTTTCTGTATCACAAGCGGTCTGGCTATCGGTATTGATGGCATGGCACATAAAGGTGCGCTTAATGCTGGCGCTCCCACTATTGCGGTGATAGCAACAGGTATCGACCGTGTTTACCCAGCCAAGCATCGGGATTTAGCCCATGCAATTGTTGAACAAGGCGCAATTGTTAGCGAATTCCCACTTAGAACACAACCAATTTCAGCGAACTTTCCACGTCGTAATCGCATCATCAGTGGTTTAAGTTATGGGACCTTAGTGGTTGAAGCAGCTCAGCAAAGCGGTTCATTGATTACAGCACGATTAGCAATGGAACAAAACCGGGAGGTTTTTGCGATTCCCGGTTCGATTCACAATCCTTTGGCAAGAGGTTGTCACCAGTTAATCCGTCAAGGAGTAAAACTCGTAGAAACTGCTCAAGATATATTAGAAGAAATGGAAAATGTGATTGATTTAAATTACTATCATAACTCTGCCACAGAAGCCGGGATCATTTCTAACATTGGAGAGACAATAAAAACATCAAATCCAGATTCTGGCAATCTGGATTTAAATATAGAGCAACATCAGCTGCTCGAAAATATGGGTTTCGATCCAGTATCGATTGATCAACTGGTAATGCGCTCAGGTTTGAATTCAGCCTCTATTGCAGCAATGTTGCTAATCCTCGAACTACAAAACCATGTTTCATCGAATGGTGGTGGCACGTATACGCGTCTCCGGTAACACCGCAAGCAAAGAGTTGTGCATTTATTAGCCAATACCCCTATTGAATAAAAAATACTATAACCAACTATCAGCTTAACGACATCAGTCAAACTGCTGACAGTGACTTTTATCTAGGTTTACTATAAAATGTAGTCATTGAATAAATCCTTGTAAAGAGTTACAAGAATGCTCAATAAGCTACCCCGTACCCCTGAAACAGAATGCCAGGAAAGACTTAGATTAGAGAACCCCACTAGATGAAAGAAAATACATTGGATGTACTTTTTTACCTGTTCGATAACTATGCGGAAGTAGAAGACGTTACTCAAAACCGCGATGCTCTACATGGGCAGTTAAAACAAGCTGGATTTCCAAAAACCCGCATTACTAAAGCTTTTGACTGGTTAGAAAGCCTGGCTGATGATAATCAGATTTATATTTCAGAACCAAAAGCTAAATCAATACGATTGTTTTCAAAGTACGAGGCACGTTGGTTAGACCAGAAATGTCAGAACTACATGGTCTCATTAAGACAAACTGGCGTACTAAGCCCTGAAATGTTTGAACGTACCATAGACCGAATATTAACTTTAGGTGATAAAGAGTTCGATCTCAGTCGGCTTAAGTGGGTCATCCTGATGTTATTACTTAATCAGCCGGACACTGAAGCTGAATATATCTGGATGGATGATGTCGCCCTGGGTGAAGAATCGCCTGTCTATCATTGATTCATAATCAAAGATTGGCGTTGCTAGCGTCGATCTCTTAGCAGTTCTCATCAATTACCTTGCTAGTAGTTAAAAAGGCCACCATTACTTTTAGCCTGTTTTTAATCAAAACTCGCTAATTATCTCAATAAACAATTGAGTCAATAGTTTTCTTTTTATGCCTCTTTAAATAATCGAAATTAACCCCACTAATAATTTCACACTTTACTCATATGAACGTTACAGTGTATTGTTGCGACGAAATTCAATCCTAAAACTAAAATAAAGCTACGATTTTAGACACATTTTGAACATACATTAAGGAACTATGGGCAGATCACTCGTTATTGTGGAGTCGCCAGCAAAGGCGAAAACCATCAACAAATATCTTGGCAAAGAATACATTGTTAAATCGAGTGTAGGTCATATCCGTGACCTGCCAAAAGGCGGCAGTAGCCCTGTTGGCAAGAAAAAAGCGCCTACTTTAGCCCAGCAGACAAAAGGCATGTCGGAAGCTAAAAAGGCAGCTTTTAAAAAGAAACGTGATTCAGACAACCTGATCCGGCGCATGGGTATCAACCCGGAAAGTGGCTGGTCTGCTCAATACGAAATCCTCCCCGGCAAAGAAAAAGTTGTAGCCGAGCTACAAAAACTGGCAGCCAGTGGCGACAAAGTCTATCTCGCGACCGATTTGGATAGAGAGGGGGAAGCCATAGCCTGGCATTTAAAGGAAGTCATAGGCGGAGATGACAATCGCTTCGAACGCGTCACCTTCAACGAAATTACCAAAAGTGCCATTCAGGAAGCTTTTGAACAACCATCAAAACTCGATTTGGATCGTGTAAACGCCCAGCAAGCACGACGTTTTCTCGATCGCGTGGTGGGCTTTATGGTATCACCATTATTATGGGCAAAAATTGGTCGCGGGCTTTCAGCAGGTCGTGTGCAATCGGTTGCGGTTCGCTTGATTGTCGATAGAGAGCATGAAATCAATGCTTTTAATCCTGTTGAATTTTGGGATATTCATGCTGATCTTGCCACCAAAAATGGCGAAGCCTTACGCGTAGAAGTCACCAGAGATGATGGCGAGGCCTTCAAACCTGTTACTGAAAAACAGGCAATGGCGGCGGTTTCGAAGTTAAAAACTGCGGAGTATTCATTACTCAAACGCGAAGACAAAGCCACTAGCAGCAAACCAAAAGCACCCTTTATTACATCTACATTGCAACAAGCTGCGAGCACCCGTTTTGGCTATGGCGTAAAACGCACCATGGGTTTGGCGCAGCGCCTTTATGAAGCAGGCTACATTACCTATATGAGAACCGACTCGACGAACTTGAGTAAAGATGCGGTTGAAAGTGCTCGTGATCTTATCGTTAAAAAATACGGCAAAGGCTATCTGCCAGCAGCTCCAATACACTACGGTTCAAAAAGCGGCGCTCAAGAGGCTCATGAAGCGATTCGACCCTCGGATGTCAACGTCATGATGAATCAACTCAAAGACATGGGTGATGATGCAAAAAAACTCTATGAATTAATCTGGCGCCAGTTTGTGGCTTGTCAGATGGTACCTGCGCGTTACGATTCTACGAGACTCACAATTCAGGCAGGCCAATATCACTTGAATGCCTCGGGTCGGACTTTGCGTTTCCCTGGTTGGACTAAAGCTTTACCGTCGCTCTCGAAAAAAGAGTCTCCAGATTTACCCGATCTTAGCGAAGGTGAAATTCTCAATCTGCTTGAGCTTGACCCACAGCAACACTTTACCAAACCTCCTCCACGTTATACCGAAGCTTCATTAGTTAAAGAGCTGGAAAAACGTGGTATTGGCCGCCCGTCAACCTATGCCTCAATCATCTCTACGATTCAGGATCGTGGCTATGCTAAAGTTGAATCAAGACGTTTTTTCGCCGAAAAAATGGGCGAAATCGTCACCAAACGACTGGTGGGCAGTTTTGAAGAATTAATGAATTTCGACTTTACCGCAGAAATGGAAAAAGAGCTGGATGAAATTGCAGATGGTAAATTGCAGTGGAAAGACGTTCTTGATGATTTCTACAAAGAATTCAAAGTCAAACTAGAAAAAGCCGGTGATGCGCCTGAAAAAGGCGGCATGAAAACCAATGATATGGTGATGACGGACATCAAATGCCCTACCTGTGGACGCAATATGGGTATTCGCACCGCTGGCACTGGCGTATTTTTAGGTTGTGACGGTTATAACTTACCGCCTAAAGAACGCTGTAAGACCACGATTAACCTCGTCCCTGAAGAAGAATCCATCGACGTTAATAATGAAGACGCCGAGACAGAAGCCTTGATGGCAAAACATCGCTGTAAAAAATGTGATTCAGCAATGGATGGCTATTTTATTGATGAGAGCACCAAACTACATGTTTGTGGCGAAAACCCGGAATGTGATGGTTACGAGATCGAAAATGGCACTTTCAAACTAAAAGGTTACGAAGGGCCCATCGTCGAGTGTGAAAAGTGCGGTAGCGATATGCACCTCACTACAGGCCGTTTTGGCCCGTACATGAAATGCAGCAACGAAGAATCATGCAGCAATACCCGTAAGATCTTGCGTAATGGAGAGGTCGCTCCACCACGAGAAGACCCTGTGCATATTCCAGAACTGAAATGTGAAAAGTCAGATGCCTACTTTATTTTACGAGATGGTGCAGCTGGTTTATTTATGGCAGCTAGCACCTACCCGAAATCACGCGAGACACGCGCGCCGCTGGTTGAGGAACTGGTACGTTTTAAAGACCGTATCTCAGATAAGTTCCTATACCTGACTGAAGCACCTGTTGAAGATGCGGATGGCAATAAAGCCGCTATACGTTTCGACCGCAAAACCAGAGAACATTACGTGCGAACCGATAAAGATGGCAAAGCCACAGGCTGGTCAGCACATTACGACAATGGTAAATGGGTCGAAAAATTACCTGTGAAGAAAGCTGCAGCCAAGAAAAAATCCGCGAAAAAACGTACAACAAAAAAGAAAACTAGCGCAAAAAAATAATCAGAAAGAAAAGCACATTCAACAGCTTTAATTTATTATATTTATATAAATAAATCACACCCCCCTACTTTTAGGCACTTTTTTGAAAAACCGCTTAAAAGGTGGGGGGTGTGATTAAACCTATTCTTATTTCAATCAACGCTGCCCAGCAAATGATAATTACACAAGACATTAATCCACTGGTGAAGAGCCTGCAAAAAGGGGGCATTATCGCTTACCCCACAGAAGCGGTTTATGGCCTGGGTTGCGACCCCGATAATGAAAGTGCCGTGCAGCGATTACTCGATATTAAACAACGACTTGTTAGCAAGGGCTTAATTCTGGTTGCTGCAGATTTTTCGCAGGTAGAAAAATACTTAAAGCCACTCACTGAACAACAGCAGAAATTTACTCAACCGAGTGAAACTACTTATATTTACCCTGCTCTCGATTCCGCGCCTCGATGGCTAACCGGAGATTTCAACTCACTCGCAGTACGTATCAGCAAACATCCACTTGTGCGCGAACTTTGCTTACAATTTAATTCAGCACTAGTCTCCACCAGCGCAAATTTAGCAGGAAAAGAGCCTGCAAAGGACGCCCAGCAAGTAAGCTTAATTTTGGGCGATCGTATTGATGCTATTTTAGAGGGCGAGATCGGAGATTTAGATAAACCAACTGAAATACGTGATAGTATCAGCGGCCAAATTATCAGAGCTTAATTCGTTAAATAACATGTCACTCATTCAACTAAAAAATATTCAGGTCAGCTTCGGTGGACCACCTTTACTCGACAATTTAAGCCTCACGATTGATGCTGGCGAACGCATCTGTTTGATTGGCCGTAACGGTGCTGGCAAATCAACCTTAATGAAGGTCTTGAGCAGTGAAATCAAAGCGGATTCGGGCGAAATTATAGTTGAGAAGGGTGCTGTCATTGCTCAGTTAGAGCAGGAAGTTCCGCAAGATATGACTGGCAGCGTTTATGAAGTGGTTGCTTCAGGGCTGGCAGAAACTGGGCAATTATTATCAGCATTTCATGCTCTCAATGAAGAAGATGATATTGGCTCTGACGACTGGATGGTACGCATGGAGCGAATCCAGCATAAACTCGAAGCAAATAATGGCTGGCATTTTCAGAATACCATCGACACCGTGATCTCTCGCCTGGAATTGAATCCTGATGTTGATTTTGGACAACTTTCCGGCGGAATAAAACGCCGCGTACTATTGGCTCGTGCGCTAGTACAGGAACCCGATGTACTGTTACTCGATGAGCCCACTAACCATCTGGATATTGAAGCGATTATCTGGCTGGAAGAGTTTCTATTAAGTTTTAATGGCTCCCTCGTTTTCATTACGCATGACCGCGCTTTCTTGCGCCGCTTAGCCACACGTATCATTGAGCTGGATCGTGGACAGGCGACCAGCTGGCCAGGTGATTATGATAATTTTCTGCGACGCAAAGAAGAAGCCTTACATGCTGAAGAGCTTGAAAATGCACGCTTTGATAAAAAGCTTGCGCAAGAAGAAGTCTGGATTCGTCAAGGTATCAAAGCCCGACGTACCAGAAATGAAGGACGCGTGCGCTCTCTGGAAAAAATGCGTAATGAACGCAGTCAACGCCGCGAACAACAGGGTTCTGTCAACATTCAGGTCGATGTCGGTGAGCGCACTGGCAAACGTGTGGTTGAAGTCGAAAATATAAAATACACATTACCTAATGGGCGCGTATTGATAGATGACTTCTCTACCTTGATTCAACGCGGAGATAAAATTGGATTAATCGGCCCCAATGGAGTGGGTAAAACAACATTACTACGCATTTTACTGGGTAAGCTGAAACCTGATTCTGGCAAGGTTATCGAGGGCACCAATCTTCAAGTTGCCTATTTTGATCAGCTGCGCAGCCAACTGGATGAGAATCGTTCTGTCAAAGATAATCTCGATCGTGGAGCGGATAAAGTCACGGTAAATGGCAAAGAAAAGCACGTTATCAGCTATTTGCAGGATTTTCTATTCTCTCCAGACCGTGCAAACTCACCGGTTAACGCACTCTCCGGTGGCGAGCGCAATCGATTATTGCTGGCAAAACTATTCATCAAGCCAGCAAATGTCCTTGTTCTGGACGAGCCAACTAATGACCTTGATGTGGAGACACTGGAATTACTCGAAGAATTATTGCTCAACTATACGGGTACGGTATTAATCGTGAGTCATGACCGTGCCTTTATTAATAACCTGGTAACAAGTTGCTTTGTTTTTGAGGGTAATGGCAAAATTAGTGAATATGTCGGTAGCTATGATGACTGGATAAGACAACGACCTGACCCAGCTGAAGTCAAAGCACAGAAAAAGAAAGCGGATACTGCTGCACAGAGCCCCAACAAGCCACAACAGGTTACAGCAAAAAAACTGAGTTTTAATGAACAGCAGGAGCTCAAGAACTTGCCCGTAGAAATAGAGAAACTTGAAAGCCGCATTGCAGAGTTAGAAGGCAAAATGGCAGATCCTGATTTTTTTAAGCAGGAACATAGTAAGACAACGGCAGTAATTGATGAACTTCAAGAATCACAAACTATACTAAAAGAAAAGTATGGTCGCTGGGAAGAACTAGAAGCATAACAAGTAATATAGAGGCTCCTTACATGGACATTGGTGACTACCGCCGTGAATTCACAAAAGGTGGGTTAAGTAGAAAAGACCTAAGCGATTCGCCTTTTGAACAATTTGAAAAGTGGTTTGTTCAAGCGCGCGAAGCCAATATAACGGATCCAATCGCAATGACGATTGCAACTGTATCAAAATCTGGGAAACCCTCACAGCGTACCGTATATCTAAAAATGTTTGACGAAAAAGGCTTTGTGTTTTTTACCAATTACAATAGTCAAAAATCGAAAGAAATAGGCGAAAACCCTAATGTTTCACTACTATTCCCTTGGCTTGAACTTGAAAGACAGGTTGAAATTAACGGCAGGGCTGAAAGAATTTCTACCACTGAATCATTAAAATATTTTCTCTCGCGCCCTCGCGGCAGTCAACTAGGTGCCTGGGCATCGGCGCAAAGCTCGCAGATAAACACACGCGAGATACTAGAGGGACAACTGCAAAAAATAAAAAGCAGATTTAAAGAAGGCCATATTCCACTACCCGATTTTTGGGGCGGCTATCGTGTGATTCCTGAAAATATTGAATTCTGGCAAGGTGGCGTGAGTCGCTTACACGATCGTTTTGAATATTCTTTATCTGACAATAAAAACGCATGGAAAATCGAACGATTACAGCCTTAGTTAGTTACACTTCTATTTAAAAAATCACAATACATCTAATAATAATTAGCTGGGTAAAAAACCACCAGCTTGCATATTCCAAAGTCTTGCATAATGACCAGATTCATTTTGTAACAGTTCTTCATGTGTCCCATCTTCAACTATATTTCCGTTATCAAAAACTAAAATTCTATCCATATGAGAGATTGTAGATAGCCTGTGAGCAACGATAACGACTGTTTTATGTTTCATTAAATGATCCAACCCTTGCTGTATTTTCTTTTCAGTGACCGAATCCAATGACGAAGTTGCCTCATCTAATATTAGTATTGGTGCATCCTTCAAAATTGCCCTCGCGATAGCAATACGTTGTCGCTGCCCACCAGAAAGCTTTACTCCACGCTCACCTACGGGAGAATCATATCCACTCTCAGTTTGCAAAATAAAGTCATGCGCGTTCGCCTTCTTTGCTGCTTCGATTACCTCTTCATCGCTCGCATCTAATTTTCCATAACGAATATTTTCCATCAGCGAACGATGAAACAGCATTGGGTCTTGCGGAATCATTGAAATGTTTTCACGCAGGCTATCTTGGGTAACATCCAGTATATTTTGTGAATCTATGCTTATTTCACCCTTATCTGGCTCAAATAAACGTAACAGAATATTTACAAAGCTCGACTTTCCTGAACCTGAGAATCCGACCAGTCCGACCTTTTGAGAAGGTTTGATGCACACATTAAGGTTCTCAAAGACTTGTTGGCCATCGGGATATTTAAAACTGACATTCTTAAATTCTATCTCACCCTTAACCATCCTCATCTCAGGAGCATCAACTTTATCAACAATTTCATGGGGTTGTATAAAAATAGATACACCATCTGAAATATTACCTATGTACTCAAAGAATTCTAGAAAGCTTCGACTCAATCCTCGTGCAGCTTCAATTAACATGATTGCTATTCCAGCTACCATGGAAAATTCTCCCACAGTCATTCCGCCTTCTGCCCATATTTTGAGGGCATAAGTAACCATTGAAACCATCAAAATCATTGCGGATATGAACTGAAACCAGCGCATTTTTTCCATAAACCAAAATGTTTTTTTGGCATGAATAATTTCGTAATCTATATAGTCAGTAAGGTAACTTCCTTCATAATCACCTCGTGCGAACATTTTTGTATTCATCATATTGGTGACTGAATCAACAATCTTTCCACTCACTTTTGAGCGCGCGGCAGCAAAATCTTTTGAATAAACCTGACATTTTTTTGCTAAAAGAATTGAGATGGATGCATATATGAATAGCCAAATCATCAGAACAATTGCCAGCTTAACGCTTGCGCTATAAAGAATTATCAATGCAACTACAGACTGGATTATCAGTGGGTAAAAAGTGAATGCGATAGTCCATAAGGCATGCATACAGCTAGTAGCTACCTCCGCAATTCGATTGGCTAATGACCCGGAGAACTGTGAAACAAAGTAATTATGAGAATGAAATTGTAGATAGTGAAAAAGTGATTTTCGTATTTCTCCACGTAGAACAGGGCCATGACTAACCACTACCGCACCACTGGCCCGACTGAATAAAACCATTCCCAGATTTAACAAAGCAAACAGTTTTAAAGGCTCATATGCCGCCACAAACACATCTGCGCCTGTTTCATTTGCCAAGTTGACTGCATCAATAATCTGTTTAATGGCGTAGGGTAGTGCAATGGTGCAACTCGCCTGGGCTGCTTCAAACACAAAGATAGCAGCCAAAGCCAAACGTATTTGAGCGAAGAAATATAGAGCAAAGCGCCAAGGGGTTCTCGGAAGTTTCGGCGCTGTTTCAGCAATAGTAAATGTAGATTCCATAAGCCAAGAGGAAGTTTAGTGATTTAATAGTATATAGACACACCCCCCATCTTTTATGAGGTTTTTACATAAATCTCACTCTAAAGAGTAATCCTGGCTTCACTCAGATATTATTCTTTGTTACGGCTCGACTAATCACTTTTTCGTATAATTAATTTTAATTCATATATAATCCAGATGAAAATCAAGGACTTGGTTTTCAAAAAACAATAAACAGAACCATTCGATTTCAATTTCGTCAGAGTATTTACTGTGGCTGAAATAAAAAAACGATATGAAAGGATTCATACAAATACTGTTCATTGGGTTTTTTATCACTTTAGGCCATGGCAATTTAACGTTTGCCAACCCACCTCCCAATAAGACATCACCGCTAGGCATGAACACCAACGAAGGACTCGAAGTAGACGCGAGTCTGCCTTTTGTGATCTGTTTCGACTGGCTTTACCTTTTGATGAAGCACGCCCATGGTTCACCAAAGGCGACCTGCAATTTGATAAAAATGGCTGGCCAAAAAACCTCAATGGCGGCAAGGCCGGAACGCGACTTTTAAGCCATATTCCAATGGAAGCCCTGCCTAAAGGCGAATACACAGTGCTTTATGATGGCCGAGGGCAAACTGAGTTACGGCGCCAGCGCTAAAATCATTAGCCAGTCACCCGGCAAGGATATCATCAAGCTAGTGCCGATAAAGCGGCGATACCGTGAAAAACTTTGAATATTACCTGCAGCCGAACACCTGATCGGCTTTGATATTCAAATCAATGATGATGACAATGGCGATGCTCGTGATGAAAATACGGATAAAGAAAAGACAATTGATAAAACAGCCTTCCAATACCCGCAATAGCAAACCACATTTGTTACTAACGAAAGAGACTTTGTTGCTACAATGCCGCTTACTATGCAAAAGTTGTCAAACATATTAAGCGGCGATCAAACCTATGCCCTGCTTGAAGATTCGAAATCGGATGATGGCGACTCAAACAACCTGTTATTCACCGACCCACAACAAAGCATCATCGTCTGGGATGAAAACGTGCTTGCAGCAGCCTTGGAGAAAATTGAAACATTCAGAAACAAAGGTCTGTTCCTGTGTGGCTATCTCTCTTACGAAGCTGGCTATTATTTCATTGATAAAACCATCGAGCGTCGCCTGGCTAATCACCCAAACCAACCACTGTTATATTTTATCGCCTTCAAAAAACTACAGAAGCTGGACAGGAAAACACTCGATAAAAGTTTTGATGAAATAAACACCTACCCCGAATCTGAGCTTTGCCCGTATAACTTTTCATTAAGCGTCACTAAAGAAAAGTACCTGGAATCTATCAGGAAGATCAGACGATATATCATCGCAGGAGACACCTACCAGACTAACTACACTATTAAATATAAATTCGATCTACTGGGTAACGCGATTGCGCTATACAAAGCCTTACGCAAAACACAGCCGGTTGAATTTGGAGCGGTTTTAAATTTTCCGGATTCCAAAATTATTTCGCTATCTCCCGAGCTTTTTGTCAGGAAAAAGGACGACACAATCATCTCAAAGCCCATGAAAGGCACCGCAAAACGCGGCAGAAACGAAAAAGAAGATGTATTTATTCTGGACTTCTTAAAGCACGACCCGAAAACACTCTCTGAAAATGTCATGATCGTGGATCTCATTCGCAATGATTTTGGCAGGATTTGTGAAACCGGCAGCGTTACCGTAAAAAACCTGTTTGAGATACAAACCTTTAAGACCATCCACCAGATGATTTCAACGATCACAGGCAAGCTGAAGAAAAACATCAGTCTGACCGAAGTGTTATACGGCTTATTCCCCTGCGGTTCTATTACCGGCGCACCCAAAATCCGCACCATGGAAATCATTAACGAGCTTGAGGCCGAACCACGCGGCATCTATACCGGAGCGATTGGCTATATTTACCCCAATAATGATTTCTACTTTAACGTACCTATCAGAACCATCGAAATCGGCGAAGACAACCACTGCGAAATGGGCATTGGCAGCGGCATCATTTATGAAAGCAATCCACAGGCTGAGTTAGAGGAATGCCTGCTTAAAGCCACTTTTTTAACAGGTCTAAACCGACATTTTTATCTGATCGAAACTTTCAGGTTCGATGCGGCAATGCAGGAATTTATCAACCTGGAACAACACATAAAAAGACTGGATAATTCATCGCGCTTTTTCGGTTTTATCATTAAACAACGCGCCATGCAGGAAAAGCTTGCCCAAACAAAAAAAGCGTTAATAAGTTCACACAAACAAGGCAATTTTAAAGTCCGTCTAACAGCCTACCACAGTGGTGATGTGGAACTAAGCCACGAGCTTATTCCAGAAGATAACGGAGCGACCAAGCTGGTGATGGTCAGCGAGAATAAAATCGATAGCTTCTCCATTTTTCAGTACCACAAAACATCGCGCCGCGAGATTTACAATCAGGAATATGATAAAGCCAGAAAAGCAGGCTTTTACGAAGCCATTATCCTTAATGAGCGAAACGAAGTAGCCGAAGCCTGCCGACATAATATTTTTATTAAAATAAATGGCAAATGGCACACACCTCCACTTTTAGCCGGTATTTTAAACGGCATCCAGCGACAGATATTTATGCGGCAACATGACGTAACAGAAGTACCGGTAACGCTAGAACAACTCTATAACAGTGATGAGATAATACTCACCAATTCAGTTCGTGGTGCAGTAAAAGTAAACCTTGATTCACAATTTTGAGCACACCCCCCTGCTATTGGGGCCTTTTTCAATAAAAATCGCCCAAAAGTGGGGGGGTGTCTTTTTAAACATAAAAAAGCCCGAAAGATTAAATCTTCAGGCTTTTTAGTATTTGCTTCATTACTATTGATTACTTCCGTTACGATATCTGCTGGTAATACAAATTCTGAGGATGATTCGCATCTGCAAAGAAGTACCAGCGCTCTGCGACTAAACCAATATATTGGATCGCAACCGCGATTAATGGGATTGTATAAAATGTCGGTTTACCTAGAGTGATTGCCAGCAATACCAGTGGAACCAGGAAAGCCAGGATGATGAAAATGAATTTCATATTTCGTACGAAGCCGGCTTTTTTACCATGGAAATATTCACGCGTGTTAAATGATCCACCCATTGAGCCTTGTGCCATTTGTCTAATGTTTGGATGATTAATACCAATCGCTGATCTGAGATCAGACTTTGGTTTAATTTTACGATTGCGGAATATTGCAGCGACTCTAAAAATCAATGCCAATACAGTGAAGAACACCGCCCAGCTTCCATAAAAACTGGTGATTTGTGGATACCTATAAGCTGCTAGCGCAGTCGCAACTGTAAAGCCCGATGCCATGCCCATTAAGATAAAGTTAACCACGGTTAAGGGCGTGTGCCATTCCTGTAAAAACTTGATGCAGCCATAGATCATTGCGGTACAGACAAACAGGGCATAAGTAGCCACTGTGGCCGCTAGACCCAGTATTAGTGTTGCATCAATCCCAGTGCCGCCTGGCATGGTAAATAGCGGTGTGGTGAAACCGAAATAATGCGCCGCACCATAAAATGTAATCACTCCCATCGTTGCTGGCAATGCGATAACCTCGCGCGATAACCATGATGTACGCCATTTAGCTGCAGAGCGCCAGGCGCGTTCCGGGTGTCCCAAATGAAAGAATGAGGCGAACAATCCTAATACCAGTAAAACAACTGCAATGATACTACCAACAACATAAAAGCCGGTGTCATGCTGTTCAGGTATTAATTTGAACTGTGAAAATATCTGACCAGTAAACAGGGCAAGGAATAAACCCTGGCCTGCTCCAATCAATGTTGTTAAAAATATTACCGAGAATGCTGGATGCATAATTTTTACCTAATGTTTCTGTATTTATGCCTTAAAAAGACACCCCCCGCTTTTGAGGGGTTTTTAATAATAATGCTTCTGTAACATCTCAGATTCGTGCAAGTGATCATCTCCTAACGAAGCAATGGCGGTCGTTAGGAGTAAGCTGCATAGGTACTCTACCAGCTTGTCATATCATCAAGAGATGGCTCAGTACCTGGTGCATTGTGTGTGGTACGCTCTTCTTTACTCAATGGATTATCGACACGTTCCAACTCGTCCTTATAAATCTTGACCCTGGTCTTTCTGCGTGGCAGATAATGGTTTGCAGGCTTTGTGCCCCACTCCGGCATCAATTGGTAGCCAGCTTCCTCACGAATCGCTTTAGATACTTCAGAGTTCTCGTCATGAATATCACCAAACAACCGTGCACTAGTCGGGCAAGACATTACACAGGCAGGTTTACGCTCTGATTCAGGCAAGTTCTGATCGTAAATCCGATCCACACACAAGGTGCACTTTTTCATCACCTTCTGTTTTTCGTCAATCTCACGCGCACCATAAGGGCAAGCCCAAGAGCAGTATTTACAACCGATACACTTGTCATAATCTACCAGCACGATACCGTCTTCTGCGCGCTTGTAACTTGCGCCTGTAGGGCAAACTGGTACACAGGGTGGCTCTTCACAATGCAAACAACTCTTGGGAAAATGCACCGTCTCAGTCGCAGGATAAGTGCCAATCTCGAAAGATTGAACGCGGTTGAAAAAGGTACCTGTCGGGTTTTCACCATAGGCGTACTTATCAACCATTGGCCCTGCTTCACCCGATGTATTCCACTCTTTACAAGAGGTCACACAGGCGTGGCAACCAACACAAACATTTAAATCTATTACTAGTGCTAACTGAGTCATGATTAGCCCCTTCCTAACGTTTTACGGAACTTACCAGCGACATAACCCTGCCACTTGCTTTTGCGCTGCTTTTCCATTCCGGGCAATGGTTTGACCGTTTTAAATTGCGGCGAGGTGACTTCAGGCTCATTATCAGCAGCCTTATAGACGCGTACACGCACGTCGTACCAGCCAGCCTGACCTGTTACCGGATCAGAGTTAGAAACGTGCTCACCAGCATCGTGCGCAGGTAATTCCTCAGAGATTATATGATTCAACAAGAAGCCTTTGTTGGCTTCATTCGCTTTAGGATCAAGTCCCCATGATCCCGATGCTTTACCGATCGCATTCCAGGTCCAGACGGTTCCAGGCTCTAGAGATTCTGAGAATCGACACATGCAACGGACCTTACCGTGCATGGATTCAACCCATACCCAGTCACCGTCATCAAAACCGTTTTGCTTGCCGAGCAATGGACTTACATACAGATAGTTGTGTGTATGTATCTGGCGCAACCATGCATTTTGTGAATCCCATGAGTGATACATCGCCATCGGACGCTGGGTTATTGCATTCAACGGGTATTTCTGGGTATCAGTTAATTGTGATTCCAGAGTTTCGTGATGGAATGGTAACGGATCGAAATAGGTTTCTACGCGTTTACGCAGTCGCTCTGGCGGCTGCCTTCCATCTGTTTGACCACGAGCTGCCAAACGGAATTTTTGCAGGATTTCAGAGTAGATATGCACATTAATCGGCTCATCATAACGCGTCATATTGTGCTCTTGCGCCCAGTGCAGGTAACCCCTGTTCCAGTTACGCATATACTGGAAAGACTTGGGTAATTCATAATGGAATACACAGTCATTCTTTTCGTACATTTCCCACTGATTCGGATTTGGTTCACCTTTCAGTGACTTCTCACCGCTTTTCCCGCGCCAGCCTGCAAGGAAACCAATCCCAGAACCCGGCGCAGTTTCAAAATTGATCACCAGATCGCGATAATCTTTAAACTTACGGCTGCCATCTTCCTTGATAAACGAAGGCAGCTTCAAGCGTGTACCCATTTCCACCAGAACATCCTGGAACGGTTTACATTCACCTTTAGGCGGCAATACCGGAATTCGTACCGCATCAACCGGGCCATCATATTCTGAGATAGGACGATCCAGCATCGACATCGCATCATGACGCTCAAGATAGGAAGTATCTGGCAGGATCAAATCACCAAAATCAACCGTTTCAGAACGATATGCGTCTGCAACGATAATAAAGGGAATCTTGTATTCGCCATCCTCATCTTTATCCACAAGCATATTACGCACTTCACCGGTATTCATGGATGAGTTCCATGCCATATTTGCCATAAATAGCATCAGCGTATCAATCGGGTATGGATCACCCCGCCAGGCGTTGGTAATAGCATTGTGCATTAATCCGTGAACGGATAAGGGGTATTCCCAAGAGAAGCCCTTATCAAGGCGAATCGCTTCACCATCATCATCAACAAATAGGTCATCAGGATCTGCTGGCCAGCCCAATGGCATACCGTTTAATGGCGTGTTTGGTTTAACATCATCCCAACCTGTAGGCGGTTTCGCACAAGGTGGAATTGGACGTGGAAATGGCGCTTTATGTCTGAAACCACCCGGACGATCAATCGTACCCAACAACGTCATCAAAATACTCAAAGCACGGATGGTCTGGAAGCCGTTCGAATGTGCTGCCAGTCCACGCATTGAGTGGAATGAAACCGGGTTACCAACAACGCTGTCGTGATCTTTACCCCAGGCATCGGTCCATTGTATCGGTAATTCGATTTTCTGATCGCGCGCCACAATACCCATTTCATGAGCCAGACGACGTATCGTCTCTGCGTCAATTCCGGTTATGCCTGCAGCCCACTCCGGAGTGTAATTTTCCACACGTTCTTTTAATAATTGGAATGCCGGTTTACAGGGCGTACCATTATCCAGTTTGAACTCACCGGTTAAATAAGGATCAACGCCTTCTGTATGCATTGAGATTGGAATATCTAATTCACGGTCCCACCACAATTTGTTTTGCGGATCAAAGCAACCTTCTTCTTCAGGTACTTCAAAACGCAAGAACATGCCTTCTTCGTTGCTATTAGGTGTCATATCAACCAGTTCCGCAGAATTGGTGTAATTAACAAGGAAGTCACGGTCATATAGACCGAGTTTGATTATTTCGTGAATTATGGCTAGTAATAATGCGCCATCAGTACCTGGTTTAATTGGCACCCACTCATCAGCAATTGCCGCGTAACCGGTACGTACTGGGTTAATGGCGATAAAACGTCCACCATTGCGTTTGAATTTTGAAAGCTCAACCTTCATTGGGTTGGAGTGATGATCTTCTGCGGTTCCAATCATGAAAAATAATTTAGAGCGCTCAAGGTCAGGACCACCGAATTCCCAGAATGATCCACCAATGGTGTAAATCATGCCGGCGGCCATATTTACTGAACAGAAACCACCGTGTGCGGCATAGTTAGGTGTACCAAATTGTTTGGCAAACATTCCTGTAAGCGCCTGCATTTGGTCTCGACCTGTGAACAAGGCAAACTTCTTTGGATCTTCCGCACGAATCTTACCGAGGCGATCCTCCATGATACCAAAAGCTTTGTCCCAGGAGATTTCTTCGAACTCACCAGCGCCACGTTCGGTGCCTGGTTTCCGTAATAATGGCTTGGTTAATCGCGCAGGTGAGTACTGCTTCATGATACCTGACGCACCTTTGGCACATAAAACGCCTTTGTTAAGCGGGTGATTAGGGTTGCCCTGAATATAGCGGACCTCGCCGTCTTTAACGGTTACTTTGATGCCACAACGACAAGCACACATGTAACAAGTCGTTGTTTTAATCTCAACACCTTCTGTTTTATCAACGATTGGTATAGTTTTCATGAACAACCTTATTTTATAAAATTCGAACCATTATTAGTAAATAATTGAATACTAATTTAGTAGGTTTAGAATAATGCACAACATTTGCTTATAGCGCAAATAATATATTTTTATATTCAGATAGACTTATATAGTCCAGTGTTGCTATCCAGACTAAAACTAAAAAAGTGCCTAAAAGGTGGGGAGTGTCTTTTTAATTAACACTTTAAAGTTCGACATCTGAAAAGCGGTATTTCTTAATCTGCCACTCTTGATTTTCACCACACTCAAGCACTAAACAGGATGGCCCTCCGTGAGTGCGGGTATTACCAGCAGCGCCAGGGTTTATCACCCACGGTGTTGCACTTTTATCAATAATTTTTTTGTGTGTATGGCCATAGATAATAATCTTTGATTGTGGATGCGCTTTCCTGAGCGACTCATGACAGGGTTGATGCGCTCCATGTGTATGGCCATGTTCGACCGTTATAGTCTCACCAGCCACTTCAAAACTCAGGACTTCCGGCAAGCTAGTTCCAGTAAAGTGGCAATAAGGGTCATTGTTACCTGTTACAGCAATGACTTTACCAGTCTTAGGTTGCATGGACTCTAATACTTCAACACCACATATATCACCAGCATGCACAGCAACATCGCATTCACGTATTATATCTGCGATACGTGGATCAAGGTGTGAATGCGTATCTGAGATAACGGCTACTGTTGTAATCATTGTATAATTTCAAGCTTTACTTTTTACAAGAATCATCTGCAGCACAAGAGTCTGCATTATGGCCATCATCGAGTCGCTCATCATCAACTCTTAGCGCTTCTTTCTTGAGCTCTTCCTGTTTTCGCTGATGCTCTTTTACTTCAACATCGCGGCGCATTTCAATGATCTCTTTGCGCTCCTCATAACGTTTCTCGTAGGCATTCTCATCCATTGGCAAAGACTCTTCACCAAATAAGACATGGCGCATAAACACATAACCAAATTCCATTAATGCAATGTCATCACTAGTAACTTGCTCAATCTCTTCTGGTTTCATCAAGTAAACTTTATTGAACGCAGGACTGGTGACAAAACGTTTAAAACGATCAATGTCAAAACTTGCCATAAAGAACAGTTGCATACTCATTTCAGAGGGCTTGCCGATAGAATAGCCCGCAGATTTCTTCTTCAGGATTAACTGCATCCACTCTCGGTTGTATTTATCATAATCGACCAAACCCTGGTCTTCGCGATATTCGCCCACGGTAGTTTCATAATCCTCTTCCCAGCCTTTGCAGATATCTTCCTTATTGCGAAAATAAACGTAGTAATCTTCAGTAGAACCCTGATCACGTCGCGACATAACACCCATACCATAGTAGCGACAGGCTGACGGCCTATTTTCGTAAATAGAACAACCCTCTTCCCGCATATGAATGCATACACCCTCATTATCAGTGCGCATTTTAATCCCCGGGGTACCGTGAGCATCCATCTCAAAGGGAACTGTGTAATTATTTAAGAACTCACTAGAGTCAATCCCAAAATGCTGTTTCATGCGCACCACATCGTAAGCGGTCAAGGTTATATCAGCCTGTTTACAGCACTTGTTGTAGCAGGATATATCCTTATGGCAATTAAACTTGATTTTACTATCCAGACTTAACATCTCAGGGATCAAGGAACTTTGCATGTTCTCTGGAATGTCCATCTTTTTATCGCTCATGATTTTTACCTTATACTCAGGGGTTTGTTAACACTAAATTTTATCGTTAATCCTACGATAGGTCTGATTAACTATAAAATCTATATGTTTTTAGGGGTACTTGAGGCTTCTCTATGCAAATCTATTAAATAAGGCAGAGGTGTCCTTAAATGAAAAAATCCGAGTATCTTACGATACTCGGATTCCTTGTTGCAAAGAACCCTATTTAATATAGGGTTCAGTCATTCAATTACTTGAACAACTTAGACTTATCAACCAAGTCTTTATGAGCACGCTTGAACACAGTCCAAGTTTTAGTTTCTTTGTCGTAAATTGAATTTACGAAACAGTGCCAGTTTTCTTCATCAACAAAGTTGAAGTCTGTTCTGTAGTAGAAACCAGGGTAACGTGACTCTTCACGGAACTGGATGTGCTTCATGTGAGCTTCAGCAGTCAAGATTCTGTGATAATTTTCCCAAGCACGAAGTAATTCGTGAAGGTCCTTAGCACGCATCTTCTCAGCATCTTCTTTCAACCAGCCCAGCTTCTCTTCAGCAACTGCCATCATGTGAGCATTTGTCTGGTAGTAAGTTGCAACACCTGCAACGTACTCATCCATGATTTTCTGAAGACGGAACTGCAACATACGAGGAGTGATGTAGTTAGGGTTAACATCAATCGCAGTTGAATAGTCTTTAAACTCAAGGTAGTTACGAACTGGCTGGTAGATTGCAGCAACCAAATCATCAGCAGACTCATTAAGCTCTGGAGTGTAATCATTTTCCATACAGTACTGAATCATAGCTTTAGCCGCTAAACGACCTTCAGCATGTGAACCAGATGAGAACTTATGGCCAGAAGCGCCAACACCGTCAGCAGCTGTAAACAGACCGTTAACAGTCGTCATACCACGGTAGCCCCAGTTCCAACCTGAAGGTAAGTGACTAGGAACTTTATCAGCTTCATCATGATCTTCTGTTGTTGGCGCGCCAACATCAGTAGGGCCAGAAACCCAAATTCCACAACAACCAGAGTGAGAACCTAGTAAGTAAGGCTCAGTAGGCATTAACTCAGAGTTTTTCTTCTCTGGCTCAATGTTCTCTCCAACCCAAATACCACACTGACCAACACACATATCAAGAAAATCTTCCCAAGCTTCTGCTTCCAGATGCTTAACTTCCTTTGGTGATAATGTTTCACGAAGGTTTGCAAGTGCTGTTACGGTATCCATATACATTGGACCGCGACCTTCTTTCATTTCCTTCAACATTAAGTGGTTACGAAGACATGATGCTGGAACAGCCGCCTGACCATACGGAGGATAGTCATTAAGCATTTCTTTGTTTTTGTCCATGTAAATTTCGCCAAATGCGTTTGTAGCCGTTGCTTTAAATAGCAAGAACCACGCACCAACAGGACCGTAACCATCTTTAAAACGAGCTGGTACGAAACGATTTTCCATCAATGTTAACTCAGCGCCTGCTTCTGCAGCCATTGTGTAAGTTGAACCTGCGTTCCATACTGGGTACCATGCACGGCCTTGACCTTCACCAACTGAACGTGGACGGAAGATGTTTACACAACCACCAGCAACCAAAAGAATTGCTTTTGCAGTGTATACATAAACTTTGTCTTCACGTACCGAGAAGCCTACCGCACCAGAAATTGTATTTTCACGGTTCTTATCATTAACTAGTTTAACAATGAAAACACGCTCAGTGATGTTATCCATGCCGATCGCTTTTTTTGCAGCCTCTGCAACGATCCACTTGTATGACTCACCATTGATCATGATCTGCCATTTACCAGAACGTACCGGCTTGCCACCGTCAACAAGTAGTTTGCCGCCCTGAGCTGGCCAACGAGCACCATCTACACGAGTTCCGTCGTCAAGAGTTTTCCAGATTGGAAGTCCCCATTCTTCGAAAAGGTGTACTGAGTCATCTACATGACGTCCAGTATCGTAAGCCAAATCATCGCGCGTAATACCCATAAGGTCATTAGAAACCATACGTGCATAATCCGCCGGATCCTGCTCATTACCAATATAAGTGTTGATTGCAGATAGACCCTGTGCTACCGCACCAGAGCGATCCATTGCTGCTTTATCAACCAGTCTTACTGAAAGGTCATGTCCTGCTGCTTTTGCTTTATCAAGCCAGGGCATGAGCTCGTATGCAGCACCACATGCTGCCATTCCTCCACCGATGATAAGAATATCTATACTTTCTTCAACGACTTCTGGATCTCCAAATGTACCTGCCATTTGTCTATTCCTCTATAAATTAATTAGTTTAAAACGGAGTCCCTTTGACTCACCTCTCCCCTATAGGTAAAGAATGTGAGACACATGGAATCCGCGATAAAGTACGGCTTATAAGTTGATAAGCTCGCTACGATCGCCCGGCTTTTGAACGCCACCAAGGTTGAAGAATCCTGCTTCTCCGATCTTAGCTATATCCGCTTCTGCTTTACCTGCATACGGCTCAATTGAACCTTCAGCTGTAGTACGGATTGGGAATTTGAAACGTTTCATAGTGCCGTTACGGAACTTGATCGTCCACATAATTGAGTCAGCACCACGAAGAGGCTGTACAGAACCACCTAGTGGAACGATGTCTGCGTAATGACGACACTCAATTGCGTTTTGAGGACAAATCTTAACGCAGGAGTAACACTCCCAACATTGATCTGGCTCCTGGTTAAAAGCTTTCATGGCATGGCCGGTTTCAGAACCGTCAACGTCAAGCTTCATTAAGTCGTGTGGACAGATATACATACAAGCAGTGCGATCACCACCTTTACATCCATCACACTTGTCAGTGCGTACAAAAGTAGGCATATTAAACTCCTCTAGCTTTTCTTACTTAAAAATATCTACAAATAGCAGGTGAAATTAATTTACCTGCCACCTCTAGGGTTATCATTTGGCCGAATGGCCACTCATCTTAATCTCTACTTTATCTTCGTCTTTGATACCTGCGTAATACTCACGCAAAATCTCAAGAACTTCTGGTCGAGAGAATTTATCAGACACTTCTTCACCTTCAGAAAGGGCATGTCGTAATTTTGTACCAGAAAGCAACATACGATCAGAAGCATCATGCGGACAGGTCTTCATTGAAGCCATGCCGTCACATTTGTCACACCAGAAAGTCCAGTCGATTTTAAGCGGCTGAGTTTCTAATGCATCGTTTGGAATTTCATCAAAAATATGATGCGCATCAAATGGTCCGTAGTAATCACTTACTCCAGCATGGTCACGACCAACGATCTGATGAGAGCAACCATAGTTTTGGCGGAACAAGGCGTGCAATAGTGCTTCTCGTGGACCTGCATAACGCATATCCAGCGGATAACCTGCCTGTACTACGGTATCATCAACAAAATAGTTTTTAATTAGTGTGCCGATTGCATTTGAACGAACATCAGCTGGAATATCACCAGGTTTCAATTTACCCAATAAGGAATGAATCAAAACACCGTCGCCAATTTCCAATGAAATTTTGGCAAGATACTCATGTGAACGATGCATAGGGTTACGTGTCTGGAACGCAGAAACAGTTGACCAGCCTTTCTTCTCAAAATAAGCGCGTGTTTCCGCCGGCGTCATGAACTGATCACCGTATTCTTCTTTAAAGCCGCCCGTTGACAATACCTTGATAGGACCCGCGAGATTTACATCACCCTGAGCCATCACCATGACCACGCCAGGATGATCTGACTCAGTCGTTTTATAAACCATCATGCATTCGTGTTCTTTATCGATACTGTACTTTTCGGTGATTGTCATGGTCGCCATGATCTCACCTGTTTCATCGCTTACCAGTGCAACATCATCACCGTCACTGATTGAATCTGCCGTTTCATTGTCGGTAGACAATGTAATCGGGATAGGCCAGAACAAGCCATTAGCCATCTTCATTCCATCACAAACGCCGGACCAATCCGCTTTTGTCATGAAACCATTGAGCGGCGTAAAACCGCCAATGCCCATCATAATAACATCGCCGGTTTCGCGAGAAGATATTTTTACCTGTGGCAGACTGCTAGCGCGCGCTTTTTCAGACTCCAACTCTGCCCCTTCTAAAAGCAGAGGATTAAGACCTTTGCCACCATGTGGATTAACTAATTTAGACATATTATTTCAATTTCCTAGCAATGGAATATTACTTCAGTTATTCTATATAAGCGCTTATTAATATAGCCTCAGAGGCCAACGCTTTTTGACGAGGGGTATACCCTATAGCCTTTCAAAACTTAAATCAATACCTATTCTGGTAGGGGATTTCCTCATTTTAAGACCATTTTAGACATACCTTTTTTGGATTTATTAATAAGTATATTCAATGATGACTAATAAACCACGCTTTATGGAGTGTTTATTGCTATTTCCTATCCTTAGGAACCATAATGAGCGTAATTAAAAAATATTTACCGATAGGAAATAAAAATGTTTAAACCAAGAAACGATCTAGAAAAACAATTATTAGCAGCTCACAATGGCGAATTAGAAGTTGAAGCATTGATGAATGAATTGATGGATGCGACTGTTTTTATGCCTGTTTATGAGAAGCACCAGATTGGTGGCTTACAACCAACTACTGATGATAAAGCAACACCACTTACACTAAAGGAAGAAAGTGGCCTTGAAGTATTAATTGTTTTCAGCAGCCCTGAAATCGGCAAAGACTTTCTGCAAAATTACCCGGGTTATGGCGGCGGGCTGCTCACAGACTTAAAATGGATTGTGGAAAAGATTGGCACCGACCATGCTATCTCTATCAATCCAGACAATGAAGTAGGTTTTGACCTGGATACTGATATGATAAAACAGCTCTATGTTCCTGGCACTACTTCTGATGAATCCTTGAAAACATCTGTCAGTACTTTCAAGCCTGATTAATAGATCTCCAAAAAGGCTTAAATACGGGCTAAACCAGTTTAGCCCACAAATCATGTTCATCCGCATGCGTGATTTCTACTTCCGCAAACTGCCCTGATTCCAGTAGTTCGCCTTCAATATAAACTACACCATCGATATCGGGAGCATCACTGCTGCTTCGCGCCATTGTCAGATCCTCTGTTTCAGTTTCGCCCTGAACCGTATCATCGGTCAGCACCATTATGCGTGTTCCAACTTTAGCCGCTAGCTTATTAGCACTTATCTCGGCTTGCACTTGCATAAAACGCTCTAGCCGGTATTGTTTTTCATCTTCAGGAACATGATTGGGTAAAAAATTAGACTCTGCACCATCAACTTCTGAATAAGCAAAACAACCAACTCGATTCAATTGCGCTTCACGTAAAAAATCCAGCAACAACTCGAAATCCTCTTCCGTTTCTCCAGGGAAGCCTGCAATAAAAGTACTGCGTATAGTGATATTAGGGCAAATCTCACGCCACTTCTGTATTCGCAATAATACTTTTTCCGCATGTGCTGGGCGCCGCATATCCTTTAAAATGCGATGACTGGCATGCTGAAACGGAATATCCAGATAAGGCAGAATACCCTTATTTTGTGCATTTTCTGCCATTAGTGGAATTAACTTGTCCACGTGAGGATAGGGATAAACATAATGCAGACGCACCCAGGCATCTAACTCACCCAGTGATTCGGCTAATTGCTGAATATGAGACTTTATAGGTCGACCCTTCCAGAACCCTGTTTGATATTTGCTATCGATACCATAAGCACTGGTATCCTGGGACACCACCAACAGTTCTTTTACCCCTGCCATTACCAAATTCTCTGCCTCTTGCATAATCTCACCGATCGGTCGGCTCACCAAATCACCCCGAAGTGATGGAATTATGCAAAATGAACAGCGATGATTGCAGCCTTCCGAAATCTTCAAGTAAGCATAATGCTTAGGCGTAAGTTTTATACCTTGCGGAGGAACCAAATCAAGGTACGGGTCATGTGGTGGTTTCAACTGTTGATGAACAGCAGTCATAACCTCTTCATAAGCATGCGGACCAGTAACCGCTAAAACCTCAGGATGTGCCTTAAGCACCTTATCCGATTCTGCGCCAAGACAACCCGTAACAATCACTTTGCCATTCTCTCGAATCGCTTCGCCAATAGCATCCAGAGATTCCTCGACAGCACTATCAATAAATCCACAAGTATTTATCACGACCACATCTGCGCCATCATATTCTGGGACGATCTCATAACCTTCAGTTTTGAGTTGCGTTAAAATTCTCTCAGAGTCCACCAAAGCTTTGGGACAGCCCAAACTTACGAAACCAACTTTTGGCTGATAATCAATCATATTTTTTTTATCCTTACTCATAAATTTGGCTGAACCTAAGCTTAACAGGCACTTACAGTAACCTAGCCGTAAAATAAAATTTTTATAGCTTATTCACAAGCTAAAAAATCAAGCGCTATTTTGTCACATTAATGCAACATTCAGCCTATTTCGCGTCAAGGCTGTCAAAATAGAGTTTCAACTTACTGATATTAATAGCAATATGCGAGTGATTAAAAATTAATCAGCTTGTTAGGGAACTAATTAGGACGTGCACTTTTGAGACAATTCTCAGTGATATACACAGAGTTATCCACAGATTTTGTGGACAAGTTTATACTACAAATAAGTCAAGAGTTTTAAATAAAAAAACCGAAATAAAATTCAGTTTAAAAGTTAAATTTGTTTCTTTTATATCAATCAATCATTTGCGTACACTTCTTTATAATATAAACATCAATCCAACGGAAGTCGCTTTATTTTTAATCAAATTAATTTCAAACTTATCTGAAGTGTACTTAATAGAGATAAATTTTAGAATCCCCCCCCATCAGCGATATTTAATAGCCTTTATAAAACACATAAACTAGTCCAATCTTGAGCTGTAGATATTGGTCTTTTTTACAGTTCATAAATTTTCTGTAAGGAGTCCCCATGTCAAAAAAACATCCCGTCGTTGCCGTTACTGGCTCATCTGGTGCTGGAACAACCTTTGTAAAGCGTGCCTTTGAAAACATTTTTTTACGCGAAAAAATAAATCCTGCCATCATAGAAGGTGATAGCTTTCACAGCTTAAGTCGTACTGAATTTTCCAATGAATTAAGAAAACACGCTGAAAAAGGAAACAATCACTTCAGTCATTTTGGCCCTGAAGCAAATGACTTTGCAGCGTTAGAAGCGACATTTAAAGCATACGGTGAGACTGGCATTGGTAAAAAGCGTTACTATTTGCACAATGCTAATGAAGCTGAGCAACAGAATCAACGTTTGGGCTGTAATAAAGAATCAGGTGAATTTACTCCTTGGGAAGATATTGAAGCTGGCAGTGATTTATTATTTTACGAAGGTTTGCATGGCCTCGCTGCGGATAGCACACAAGATGTTGATACCTCAAGATATGTAGATTTAGGTGTAGGCGTAGTTCCTAGTGTAAACCTTGAATGGATTCAAAAAATCCATAGAGACCATTCTGAGCGTGGTTATAAAGAAGATGTGATTATTGATACGATTTTGCGTCGTATGCCTGATTATGTAAACTACATTGCTCCACAGTTCTCACAGACAGACATCAACTTCCAGCGTGTTCCTATCGTTGATACTTCAAATCCATTTATCGCTCGCGACATTCCAACCGCCGATGAAAGTTTTGTGGTTATTCGTTTCAAAGATCCGCTCAAATTCAATATTGATTTCCCCTATTTGCTAAACATGCTGCATGACTCATTTATGTCGCGTCGTAATACAATTGTTATCCCTGGTGGTAAAATGGGAATGGCGATGGAAATTATTCTGGCGCCAATTATTCATCGTTTGATTAATGAATCATAATAAACGCTAGATACTAGCTTTTTACAGAAAGCCCCGACTAGACCGGGGCTTTTTTTTATACTTAAAAAGGACACCCCCCTCTTTTTATTGAGCTTGCCTTTAGGGCTTTTTACACAGCTTTATTTTGATCTCTATGAGTCACCCATCTGCGAAGACTATCGTATTGGCGTAAATAAACTCATATGAAATCTATTCAGCTTGTTACTTTTGCGCCGCATATTCAAAAGCATCTGAATATAACTGGTCAATTGGTAAACCTTGTTGGGCGAATTTCTCCTTAGCTGCATTGATCATTACTGGTGGCCCCGCCATATAAACATCGAAACCCGAAAGATCAGCATGATCTTCTGCAACCGCTTTATGTACAAAACCTTCTCGACCTTGCCATTCATCGTTATCATGCTTATCTGACAGCACCGGTACATAGTGAATGTTCTCATACTGATAAGCCCATTTTTCGGCTAAATCATGTCGATACAAATCAGCTTTGGTGCGCGCCCCCCAGTATAAATACACCACTCGGGTATCTTGCTGTTCAATCAGCTGCTCAAGCATCGCTTTTATCGGAGCAAAACCGGTTCCGCCTGCAATCAGGATAATTGGGCGGTTGGAATTATCGCGAATATAGAAACTACCAAATGGCCCTTCGATTCTGACCATTGCCTTCACTTTCATCTCATTGAATACATGGTCAGTAAATTTACCATCCCCCACATGGCGCAGATGAAGCTCCAGATATTCATCATTTGACGGAGAATTTGCCAGAGAAAATGCCCTGCGGGATTTATCGCGAAGCAAAAATTCGATGTATTGCCCTGCGCGAAAAGCCAAACGCTCCGAAGCGGGCAACTTTAATGTCATTTCCATTACATCATCTGCAAGCTTTCTTAATGAATCCACACGGGCCGGCAACATTTTTACTTCAATATCACCACCACTGATTACCTCATTAACTTCCAGGGTTAAGTCCGATTTCGCCACAGACACACAAAAAACAGCCCTGCCTTGCTCATGTTCGTGTTCCATTATCGTTAGTGGCAATCCCTGGGGATAAAAGACTTCACCGGTGACAACTTTACCCAGACAGGTTCCACAAGAACCACTGCGACAACCATAGGGAAATGCGATTCCCTGACGCAGCGCCGCATCAAGAATAAACTCATTCTCTTCAACTTCAAATGTATGTTTACTGGGTTCTAGAGTAACCTGATATGACATGATTAATTTCTATCCAATTGTTTTAATAGGGTGAATTCTAACCCAAAAAAATATTTTATTTTTTTATTTAAGCGACCTGTAATTCAGCACAAGCCACATAAGCTTATAGCACTGACTTTTGCCCAACTTATCCACAGATTATTTACAGCTTCTAAATGGTATAAACACAATATGTTGTACTTGACGGGGCGCCCAACCACACTCTATAGTATACGCACAATTAATACAGCAATAAGAACAAACGCTGTTAGCAATTAATTTTTATCAGCGAATCATAATAATTACCATCAGTTATTAGATGGAACAATCAATAGAATAAGGAAGTTTTAAGTCAGATAGTTATAACCTGCATTGCGCTCTTTAGAGAAGATTAAAAATCAAGGTTATAAGTTTACATCGAAGGATTTCAAAAACTCTTAATGCTATTAAAAATGTAAATAATCGCTTTATAGCATTCATTTGCACAGTTTTACTTAACACCTTGTCTACCGGCTCACTTGCTAGAGGCAAACCAAAGGAATCAGGCTTACCAAGCCTTTAAATCATACGGAATCGAAGCAAAAACAGGTCAATTGACACTTTTTTCACTTCAATTTCAATCGGAGGATTATATGCAACCAGTCTCTAACGATGACTTTACTAACAACGACAACGGTTCCCAAACACCAATTGTAAGAGATGCCATAGATGAAACCATGCAAAGAACCAGTAATCGCGAAGATGTAGTCTATAAAGTTGTACGTCGCAACGGCAAAGTCACGCCGTTTGACCGAAGCAAAATCGAAGTTGCACTCACCAAAGCCTTTCTTAGCGTAGAAGGTGGTACAGCTGCAGCTTCATCTCGCATCCATGACACTGTCAGAAAATTAGCCGTACAAGTTAATGACAACCTTTTCCGCCGCATGCCAGATGGCGGCGTAGTGCACATAGAAGACATTCAGGATCAGGTAGAACTTGCTTTAATGCGCTCGGGCGAACGCAAAATTGCACGTGCCTACGTTATCTATCGTGAAGACCGTGCGCATGCACGTGCCGAAAAGGCAGAAAAAGAACCTGCAACAAAAGCATCTAAAAAAGATGTAATTACAGTAACCACATCAAATGGGGACACCAAGCCGCTGGATAAAAACCGTATTCGCAAGATTATTGCTGAAGCAGTTTTAGGCTTAGACGGAGTTAACCAGCAAACCGTCGAAAAAGAGGCTTTGCGGAATTTATTTGATGGCATCCCGGAAGAGGATGTCGGTTCCGCACTTGTAATGGCAACGCGCGTCAACATCGAAAAGGATTCAAACTACTCGATGGTGGCAGCGCGTTTGTTACTTGATCATTTACGCAGTGAAGCACTTAGCTATCTAAATGGCCGCCCTTCAGAGGCGACCCAGGCAGAAATGGCAAAGCGCTACCCTGCAACCTTAAAGAAGTATATTAAACAGGCGGTAGAGCTAGAACTGCTTGACGAAGAACTCACGCGCTACGATTTGACTAAACTCGGCGAAGCACTCAAGCCCGAGCGTGATCAGCAATTTACCTATCTCGGTCTGCAAACACTTTATGACCGTTATTTTATTCATACAAATAAAGGCATTCGTTTTGAATTGCCACAAATCTTTTTTATGCGCGTTTCCATGGGTCTGGCTATAAATGAAGTCAACCGAGAAGAACGTGCCATCGAGTTTTACAACCTCCTTTCCAGTTTTAACTTTATGAGTAGCACGCCAACCTTATTCAATTCGGGTACGCGTCGTCCTCAGCTCTCCTCTTGCTACCTTACTACCGTGCCGGACAGTCTTGACGGGATTTATAGTTCCATTAAGGACAATGCGTTACTCTCCAAGTTTGCCGGTGGTTTAGGAAACGACTGGACGCGAGTGCGTGCACTAGGGGCTCATATAAAGGGCACGAACGGGAAATCTCAGGGGGTTGTACCTTTTTTGAAAGTCACCAACGATACTGCGGTTGCAGTTAATCAGGGTGGCAAACGCAAAGGCGCGATCTGTGCCTATCTGGAAACCTGGCACATCGATGTCGAAGAGTTCATCGAGCTGCGCAAAAACACCGGTGATGAACGCCGTCGTACCCACGACATGAATACTGCCAACTGGATTCCGGATCTATTCATGCAGCGTGTTGCCGAAGAAGGCAACTGGACACTATTTTCACCAGAAGAAGTGCCAAACCTGCATGACCTCGTCGGCAAAGAATTCCAGAAAGCCTACGAAGATTACGAAGCAAAAGCCGCACGCGGTAATATTGGATTATTCAAAACCGTCAAAGCGGTTGACCTGTGGCGCAAGATGCTCGGCATGCTATTCGAGACTGGTCATCCATGGATCACCTTCAAAGACCCTTGCAACATTCGCTACAGTAACCAGCATGTGGGCGTGGTGCATAGCTCAAACCTCTGTACTGAAATCATGCTGCATACCAACGATGATGAAATTGCTGTGTGTAACCTGGGTTCGGTAAATATCGCCAAGCACACCAATGCAGATGGCATTGACATGGAAATGTTAGAAAACACCATCACAACTGCGATGCGCATGCTTGATAATGTAATCGAGTATAACTACTACAGCGTACCACAAGCGCGCAACTCCAATATGCAGCATCGTCCAGTAGGTATGGGCCTAATGGGATTCCAGGATGCTTTGTACAAGCAAGACATCCCTTACGCATCAAATGAAGCGGTTGAATTTGCAGACCGCAGCATGGAAGCAGTTTCCTATTATGCGATTAAAACTTCATCTGACCTTGCAGCAGAGCGTGGAACTTACCCAAGCTACGAAGGTTCGTTATGGAGCAAAGGAATTCTGCCAATCGATTCGATTGAGCTCATGGAAGAGCAACGCGGAGAATACTACCAGGTTGATAAATCCAGCACCCTGGATTGGGACACACTGCGTAAGCAAGTGAAAAAACACGGTATGCGTAATTCTAACACCATGGCGATTGCACCAACTGCGACCATTTCAAATATCTGTGGCGTCAGTCAATCTATCGAGCCGACTTACCAAAACATGTTTGTTAAATCGAACCTGTCTGGCGAGTTCACTGTTATCAATCCTTATATGGTAAACGAGCTTAAAGGGCTTGGAATTTGGGATGAAGTAATGATCAACGACCTCAAATACTTTGATGGCAGCGTACAACAGATTGACCGTATTCCAGAAAATCTTAAAGCAAAGTACGCAACCGCCTTTGAAGTCGATTCACGCTGGTTGATCGAAGCAGGCAGTCGCCGTCAAAAGTGGATTGATCAGGGCCAGTCATTGAATCTCTATATGCAGGAGCCATCCGGCAAAAAGCTCGATAACCTCTACAAGTTAGCTTGGGTTCGCGGCCTTAAGACCACATATTACTTACGTTCTATGGGTGCTACGGCAATGGAGAAGAATGAAGAATCCAGCAGCAATGTGAGCAGAGTTCCGGAAGAGCCAAAAGAGGTGGGTTCGGCAGCGCCAGCCGCATGCTCAATACTTGATCCAGATTGCGACGCCTGCCAGTAACAAAGAGTGCTGCTGATGCCTGCACTCACATCGATGGCGTTGTTGCAAGGACCTTGCGCCTTGCTCTCAATGTGAGTGCAGACATCAGCAGCACCTTTACCGAAGGATGAAAAAAATTAATTGAGAAGTGTTTTAGAAACCATTTTTTAACCAAAGGAAGGAAGTGCGGAATGTCGAAAAACAAACGATCAAACCGCCCTACAAAAACAACAACAGCACGGGCTAGTAAAGTACGTAATAAACGGAGAACATATAATGCTAAATTGGGACGATCCACTCAGCAGCACACCATTACAACAAGCTAACGCAGCAACTGTCGAGCCACAAACGCTGGCATCATCTTATGCCAACAGTGAGGTTCTGGGCGGCATGTCTTTTGATGGCGAAGATCTTGAAAACAGAGGTGTAACACTGCCACCTGTTGAAAAGAATGCAGATGCAGAAATAGCAGCAAAAGCAGTTGAAGGTATCGAGCTTGATCAGGCAGATATCGCATCATCAATCGCTCCAGTCAAAGCCAGCGACAAGCGCGTTGTCAATGGCGAAGCCGATGTAAACCAGCTGGCTCCGTTCAAGTACCCGTGGGCATGGGAATACTTCTTAAACGCCAACAAAAACCACTGGACACCATTGGACATTAATATGGCGCAAGACGTGCAGGACTATCAGCACAAGCTCAACGATGCTGAAAAACACGTCTACACCAATGTACTCGCGTATTTAACCACTTCAGACATACTCGCGATGCGCAATATCGGCCTCGCAGTGATGGAGAAAATGACAGCGCCCGAGCTACAAATCTACCAGGCACGTCAGGTTTACGAAGAAGCACTTCACACCTGGACTTACCAGCACTGTATCGAAACCATCGGCCTCGACCAGGGCGAAATCTACAACCGCTACAGAGTCGTACCTGCGATCAATGGCAAAATCCAGCTCGCCAATCGCCGCCTCAATTCGGTAATGCGCTCAGATATGAACCTGAAAAACCCGGACGACCTGAATGAATTCGTCATGGCATACACCTTCTTCGCCGGCATTTTCGAAGGTACATGGTTCTACAACGGCTTCACCCCGATCTTCTCGCTACAACGCCGTGGCCTAATGAAAGGCACCTCCGAGCAATTGCAATACATCATGCGCGACGAAGTCATGCACGCCTCATTCGGCATCCGAGTGGTTAAACAAATCATGCTCGAAAACGACGTCACGCTCGATCCAAAAGCAGTACGCGAAATGTGGGATGAATCCGAAGCGGCCGAAATAGCCTACGCGCACTACATCCTGAAAAACCCGATCTTAGGCTACACCGCCGAAGACCATATCGAGCAATTCCGCTTTATCGCGAATCGCCGCGCACGCCAGCTCGGCATGGAAGAACCCTTCCCCGGCGCACAAAACCGCAATGCCTGGTTAGACGAGCAAGCGAATATGAAGAAAGAGAAGAACTTTTTTGAAACAAGAGTAACTGAATATCAAACTGGTGGGGCTTTGGATTGGGGTTGATGTAGATCAAACAGAACAATGCATATGGTAAGAACTGTATGTTTTCAGGGAGCACTTATAGGAATCTGTGATTCTTTTTGTGATACAACTCCCGATTGTCGCCTTGTAAGCGGCTTAAGGATAGATTAGCTGGCTAACCCTCTGTGAGGCCCCAGCAGAAGCTGTCCGACGATGAAACTTATACCGGTTAAAAGTTTTCATCAACCGCCTCGAAAGCGGTATATAAAAGCAAGCCTTAAAATGGCTTATCGATAAGTCAGTTTAATTGGAGTTTTTCCATGAGAACAAGACTTAAAATAAAGGTAACGTTCAATGTTGCGGGGGTGATTTTTGCTCTTTCAGAGCTAATTATTACAATAGCATTCATTTACCATAACCTTTAATAAACTCTTTGCGGGGTGTTTAATGCATCCCGCAAAGTTTATAAAAAATAAATACAAACAAAAGAAAAATAAAAAAGGAGAACATAATGATAATTATATTTCGAATAATAAAGATGGTAATAATAAAACTAATCACTAGCCTTGTAAGCTGGCTTGTAAGCTGGCTTGTAAAAGTAAAAATAAACAAAATAGAAACGAAAAAAATTATTACTTTATTATATTGTTTAAGACACACCCCCCACCTTTTGGGCACTTTTTCAAACACAACACTGTTTTTCAACCCCCATCAGAAGCGATGAGTATCGCAAGAAATAATGGATCAGGATGAAGGTTGTTTGAGCGATGTACGAGCGAGTTCCCTTCATCTCCATTATTTCTGAGAAACGCAATGCACCCGCAGGGCGCTTTTGTTGGGCGGCACTTTTTGGGATACGTTTTTGTTGCTGTAGACAAAAAGGTATCTCGTTGCCTGTCTCAGAAATTCGAGGAATAGAAGCAGCCACAAGGCATAGAAAACACTTTCAGATCTGGTAGCCAATAGCATCCCAAGCGCTAACAATGTAGGTCGACGTTTCCTTACAGAATCTACGACGGACTTTTCTGGCTCCTAGGGAGCCTAGAAAAGCCACTTTTTCAAATACGCTATTACGCAGCCTTCAAATTATCACTAACTGGAAACATTGTTGAAATCCGACGCGTAGTCTCGTCTAAACGATATTGGCTTTTAATGACAACTTCATCTTTGATAATGTCAGCTAAAGAAATTGAATCTAAATAGCCTGACAACTGCTCGCTAAATCCATTCCACAAGCTATTCGCTAAACAGGTTTCACCTTTTTTGCAGTGTAAATGTGTTTTGGGATTATTGGCTGATTCTTCGATTACTAGAACGATATCTGCAATACTAATTTGATCAGGAGATTTTCCTAATCGATATCCACCACCAGGGCCACGAACACCTTGTACAAGCCCTGTACGTCTAAGTATTGAGAATAGTTGTTCTAAATACGACAAAGAAATAGTGAGGGAACTGGAGACCTCAGTTAATGTTACTGGGTTGTTATTATTGTTTATCGCCAAATTAATCATGGCTTGTATAGCGTACTGTCCTTTCGTTGATAGTTTCATTTTATATACTCGCTGTTATTTAACTCATAAAACAAAGATTTAATAATATAAGACTATGTGTAAAATAAATGTTAAACATATACAAAAGTTATGCAAAACGACTTCATAAATTCATAACGCAGTTAAATTCACCCCCTTGTTTTTAATTTTAAATGACACCCCCCTACTTTTAAGTGACTTTTCATTTAGTTGTTTGAAATGACTTAAGGATCTTATGCTTTGCGGAATGATATTACGTTTTTTTTTAAAACGTAAATAGAATTTATAGAGAGCTAGGCACTTTTTAAAAAAAGTGACAGGAGGCTAATTTGTTTTACATAATTTAGGGTTAGGTTAATGGCTTTCTCTAAGCTACCTATACGATCTTCAGGTTGTTATGAAAACTTCTCACGTATTGAGAATACTCCAAAGAGGGTGTTCCTTTTGCGAAGAGCAACGGGCTACAACAAAGGTGCCAACACCCTGCCAATACCTTCTGCGAACCTTTTATAATATGAAATATTTGCTCGATCCATTGAGGTAATCTCTTTTGCCTCGCTACAAAGTGAGAGAAAGTCCTGCTCCAGTTCACTTGCTACTTCTACTCCATAAAAAAATAGATTAGCCTCGAAATTGAGGCGAAAGCTGCGCTGGTCCATATTGGCAGACCCCAACGTTGAGAAAACACCATCCACTGTGAACATTTTGGAATGTGGTATAGCATCCTGCACCTCAAACACTCGTACCCCGGCTGCTAGTAGTTGATCCAGAAAAGAGCGTCCGGCATGGAGTACCAGTGGGTGATCAGAACGTCCTGGCAACAATAAACGAACATCTACACCTCGTAGTGCTGCCGTTTCCAGAGCCATCACAATGGGCGGGTCGGGAACAAAATAAGGGGTTTCAATCCACACCCGTTGTTGTGCCAGATTAATGGTAGCAAAAAGCAGGGTATGAATGGCTCGCCAACGTTCATCCGCAGGGCCGCTGGCAAGCAGTTGTGCCCAGGCATTGCCACTGCTGGTAATGGGTGGAAAATAAACAGTGTTCACCAGATCATTGCCCGTAGCGTGATACCAATCCTGACAAAAAACCTCTTGCAATGAATGTACAGCCGATCCAGTAATACGTGCATGCAGATCTAGCCAGGGTTCACCCAGTCCGGCATAGACATCGCCCACATTCATGCCACCAGTAAAACCGATTTTACCATCTACCACCACGATCTTGCGATGATTTCGATTGTTCAATGACAGTTGACGACTCAGAGGATTAACCGGAAGAAAGCGCTCAACATGTCCCCCTGCCTGCACCAGATTCTGGAAGAATCCTCGCCTGGCTCGGTGCGAACCCACATCATCCAGTAGTAGACGCACCTCGACACCGCGCTGACAGGCCTTCGTTAAGGCATCTCGTAGACGCTTACCAGTGACATCCGGCTCCCATATATAGTAAATTAGATGTATATGATGATTTGATTCGTTAAGGGCCTTTTCGATAGCATCAAAAGCTACTGTACCCTGACGGAATAGCGTTACTTCATTGCCCGGTTGTGGGCCGACTGCATCCAGTTTTTTCGCCAGAGATAATAGAGAGGGTGGCAAGCTCTTCACAATCAGATCGGTTGAAGATGGTATTCGTAGCTTATGAAAAGCAGGGGCAAGATGAGCCTCAATCCTGAGCCTTTTGCGACGGCGTAAGCGTAGCCGGGTAGTACCAAACACCCAGAATGCCAACAGACCAAGAAACGGAATCAGTACAATAATCAGAATCCATGCCAATGTTGCACCCGACTCCCGTCGTTGTAAAATCACCTTTGGAATCAGCACGATAATAATGCTCAGATCCAGTAACACCAGTAACCATCCTGTGTTGAACTCACTCATCAGGTTGTACTGTTATAAAGCTGGGTGGGAGGGTACTTCATCAGCTAGTACACAATGTTATATGGCCACTATTCTGATTTCTATCATAATAATATTTTTTTGTTTTTTATGCTTCATAACTGATTTTATTAATTTTTCAAGGTTCTTATCCTTATGCTTTTTTACAATATATGACATGTGACTATAGGTCACAGCTAAAATGCTTTCCTGCTTATCTTGAACAACAAGTCGATCAAGGTATTGCCGCATAACTATGGTTTCAATCTTAATGGCTCAGTATAAATTCTGAGCCGTTTTAATAACAAATTACAAAAACTGATAATTTTCTTAAAACAAAAATTTATAAGTCTAAGTGTGTTGGGGTAGCTTTATTAGAAGTCCCCCTCTGCTTAAAGCAACAACATAAAGTATAAAAACACACCCCCCTACTTTTACATGGTTTTTTCATTTAGCTTAATGAAAACATGCCCTTCGGGTAGTCGTCGCTACTCTCCAACGTTGTCTATGAAGTACATCCCTGTACTTCACCTCTTCAAGGCAGTTTCGTTGCACTGATCTGTTAAAATTCATTCCAGATGAATTTGTCGGCTGCGCCTCGGCCTGGTACTTTTTTAAGTGCAACACCACACAGCCAAACAAGGCCAGTATAAACCCTACCCCTTCAACAACTGCTGCCACGGTTTGTCCTATCGTCCAATAACTCAGACCAATCCAGACAATGAGAATAAAGAAAGTGGCATGAACATAAACATCAATACCGACAATTCGGGTTATTTTCCAGGCCCATTTCATAATTTATTAACTCCTATTCGGTCAATACCGTAAGTTGAGTTATCCGAGTTGGCTCTTTGGGGTACATTCTGAAGTAATAATTTCCCTTTTCGGAAATGGAAAAGGGTATTTCCAGCTTCATATTACTTGATGTAAAACAGTCTTCGACAATCATCTCAAACTCCTCTGAAACCAGATGAACCGTTATTCTGGAATTTTTTTCCAGTTCCAGATTAATACGATACTTTCCAGGAGAGATGGGGCCAAGTGGGATAAAGTAATTTCTCTCCAGAAGAGTCGTCATCTTATTTAATACTTCACCACTCCATACCCTCTTAGGCGGAAGTGGGCTCTCCATAGGATAATAAGCGCACTTCTGCTTCATGTAATTGAGGATGGTAAACAACTCTAGCTGGAGCCATTGTTTATCCTGCGCCTCTCCATAGTGGCGAATAACATGATTTTTTGATACTTCAAAGGCATCATCAAAGCTCATGCGTCCACTACACTGAGCCTCGTGACATTTAGCACAGATAGTATTGAAAATGACCACAGATTCTGTAAATGGACTCTTTTCCTCTGACTGGACGTTGTTTACTAACAAGAACAAAGTAATCAATCCCAAACAAGCTGATTTAAAATAGTAATTCATAGCACTAAACTCCACAAGCCTGTCCGAGAATAGGCTCATATTACATATAAAGTATGGCATCTAAAGATGAACTTGTCAGAAATCACCCTTGCTACAACTAGCTCTAATTACTAGCTTCAACATGATCTGCAAAACCGGCACCTGCTTCGGTATAGATATTAAACACAGCCGTTGCACCTGACTTTCGCAGCAGTTTCTCCTCATCAGGAAATCTTGCCGTGGCGGCAATACCACCAGTAAATGATATCTGCCGAAGTAGCCCCATGGCATCCAGATTGGCTTGAAGATTTGGCAGTGCCAGCATAACAAGCGAGATGCTATGGTCTTACTCTATCTTTTCCCAGAAATCTGCATCACTTGGATCACCATGCATAATATTACGCCCCATCGTTTGTTGCTGATTGACCAAGTCAGAATCAAAATCAATCCCAACCACCGTTTCACCGTGGAGTTCACGCATCTTGTCACAAGCGCAATAAAAATAAGGACATATATAGACGCCCCGATAATGTCAAGGCATAACAATCACCTTGCATGAAACTGCATACTGTTCTTTTAACGTAATCATCCACTAACGTTTTTTTGATAACCCGTTTTCCGTAAAAACAAATCTCGCTTATTAAAAAATAGCGTGCTGACATATATTCGGGATCTAGTGAAAGCCTTTATCGCTTTCGTCCCCTGATGAAATCCGCACCCACTCGCCTACAACACCCATACGGTATCAAGTACCTTGTCCTATTCAGGCTTAAAGTGGGGCGGGAAACCGTTTTGTCATCATGTATTCACGTCAATGGAGTGGCACTTGGTTTAGGTATTCACGATGGTTTGTGGATACTGTGGCACAAAGTGCCGCTGTTTTTTTAGCAACACCCAAATGATTCGCGCTAGCTTGTGTGCAACAGCGACGGTTGCCTTATGTTTACCAATACGGGCTTCAAGTTGTTTAATCCATAAGCTAAATTGGTCATCGCGATGCTTTGCCCATTTTTTTGCGGCTCTCGCGGCATGAATCAACAGAGTTCGAAGATAACGGTCACCCCGCTTACTGATACCCGTACTTTTAAAAGTGTTGCCGCTACCATATTGCTTAGGCGGTAACCCTAGCCAAACACCAAACTCTCTAGGGTTCTTAAAAGCCTGACCTTTACCAATAGAGGCAACTAGCGCGGAAGCATTAACAAATCCAATCCCAGGAGCTGAACCAACGATGGCGCAGTTATTGTTCTGCGCGGTGTAACACTTAAGCTGATCCTCAAGTGTGTTTAGTCTTTCACTGATCTGGTTAAACTCAGTATATAAATCCAACATCGTGTGCCGAAAAGAATGAGAGAGTGACTCATTCTCCTGAATAGCGATCATCGCTTCCCGAAAAGCTTTGTACCCCTGAGGAAAGATAATACCAAAGTCACTCAGCAAGCCTCTGGCTTGATTAGTCACTTGTGTTCGAGACTTAATCCAACGCTCACGCAGTCGATGCATGGCCATGATTTCTTGTTGTTGAATAGTCTTGATAGGGACAAAACGAATGTTGGGCCGATTGGCTGCTTCTGCTATGGCTAACGCGTCATTGTTATCGCTTTTATTTCCTCGCACAAAGGGTGTAACGTGTTGAGCAGGTATCAGGTGTACGGTGTGCCCCATTTCTGTGAGTGTTCTTCCCCAGTAATGTGAAGAGTAACAGGCTTCAATAAATACTTTTGAGCGAGGCAATTGAGCCATAAACACAATAAATTTCTGTCGGCTCAACTTCTTGTTGAATAGTACTTTGTTATGAGAGTTTAAAGCGCACACTTGAAAAACATTTTTTGCTAAATCGACAGCGATTCGGTTAATATCATTCATGATAGATGTCTCCTTCTTAGTTAATTTGTTGAGGGTTAAACCTAACAAATTTGGCGCATTGTGACGCCGGTTTTAAAAGGAGGCGTCTATCTCATCACCCATAATTTTATCACCGAAAATAAACCTTAGATCATTAAGAATCAATTTTAATATAGCTATTACAGGAATTGAGGAGACACCCCCCTACTTTTTTATTAATAACCGGTTAGTTCCAGAAAACCTTTGCCTTTATGCGTCCCGCTAACAGCGACAGTTCCTTCATAATACGCAATTGACGCAGGGTTCCATTGGTCATCCTTTGTAGCTTTGATGCTAACTTTTAGGCCCTTACTTTCGACCTTGAGCTGCCAATCTAAAGGCAGCTTTTTGTTGCCAACCGCAGTTAATTCAATAACATTCAACTCTAACTCTGATGGCATAAGCGTTGTTGTTGAGCCATCGGATTCAATGTATGTGCCAGTGATAAAATCAGGCTGACCTTGCAAGCGCATGCGAAATGCCATAATTTTATCGCCATTATCAAGATGAAGTGATAACCAGTCCCAACCCAATGTTGCCTGGTCAAATAACTGTGACGTCCATTCTTGATCGAACCAAGCATTGCCTTTAACGGCAATCTGCCTGTCTAACTCATTGATGCTGATATTAGAATTAGTATTAGAATCGGTGTTAAGGCCAGGCGCTGTTAACGCCTCACTTATGGTGAAGGTTCCGTCTATATTAATAAAGGGGGCACTATAATAATGTGAAGCGTGTTTACCATTTGCTGATTTTATACTGTAACCGTCTTGTCCTTGCAGAACATAAGAGCCTGTATTAGATAAGTTGAGTTGGACGTTAAGATGAGAGCCATCAGCCCCATTAGAACCATCAGAAGTCTCATCACTGTTGCTAATTAGTTTGGCGTTGAAACTCAACGTAGCAGGCAACAAACCAGCAGTAGCGCTTGACCATTGCCAATCATCAATAAATAATTTAAATGGCGTTTGGTCTACACCTGCATTACCCACATTGCCACGTGCAAACTTCTCTGAAAACCAATGTTTTGATGCACTGTGCACAGAAGCATGCACCATATAAAGCTGCTCGTTGCTCCAATTTGATTTTGTTGCTTTAGGCTTGTTTTCGGGGTTTAACGCATTGCCGTTTTTATCAACAACATCAACACCATCATCGTTTGGATTTCGAAAGCGAAACAACGTCCACTGCAAACCATAAGCGTTACCTTCGTCATCTTGCAGGTTTGCGGTCAAATACCACCATTCGATATCAAATGAATCATGAGAATAATGGTCTTTGGGAAATGTTATTTTATAGTTTGGGTCGGCGACTTCGCCTAGGCGTTCCGGGCTAGTATTGCTAAAACCTCTACCAAAAGATTGTGATGAAGTAGCAGTAGCATCTGAACTGCTTGAGTTATTGCTTTTTTGCTTAAAAAATATAGCTCTGCTTGCAACTATGACCAAAGCAAACAAAATAACAATAACGACCAGAATAGAAACTTTTTTTAATTTACCCATCGGATATCCTCAATGAGTGGTCTTCTGCCAGCGCGAATAATGGGAATAATAATCACAATGGTAACCACCAATAAACTGGTGGCGTAAATTTGTAGTATCTTCACCGGGCTAATAATCAGTGGGTAGGTCCATGAAAACGCTTGATAATTGATATCGTTAATTAGAACCCAACTTAATAGAATTCCGAAAGGGGTCGCAAATATTAATGCGACAAAACATAACAGTAAGTATTGAAATAAAGCGAGTAGCTGTGTTTTTAATGCTGACACACCCATACTACGGATCAACATATTTTGCGGGCGAACGTCATTCATCAACACAATAATAGCGCATGCTAGTGACAATGCAGCAACCAGCAGTGTAACCACATTTAATCCATCTGTGATAATGAAAGTGTCATCAAAAGCTTGCATTGATTTTGCGAGCAGATCTCCCGTTTTTAGCAACTTGTCTTCAGGGTCTAGTCCTGCGGTCAGCATTTTTTCTCGTAGTAAATCAATATCACTCTCAGCACCTTGCAGTGCGTACATACAGCATTTCGATTTTGATAAATCAAACATGTCTAGTGGCATCAATACTTGTGCATAAGGGCTGCCAAAATCGTAAATAATGCCCAATATTTTGTACGACGATAATTCGCCTTTGGATGGATGCGGAAGCTCGATTACATCATTAATCTTATACTCAAATCCGAAGGCAAACTGTTGATTAACTAACACGCCTTTACCTAAGGCAAATTCGCTCCATAAATTTTCATTTTTGGCTTTGTCATAAAAAGCCATGGCCTGTTGGTACAACTCATCTGTAGGATAACTAAATTGCTGGACTTGTTTGCCTTGAAAAGGAATCGTATTTTCTAGACGTTGGTTTACATTCACACCCGTGTCTTTTGCTAAATCACTGATGTTAGGTTCACCATTGTGATAAACATAATAGTCGGCTACCAAACGCTGCTCAAGCCAACCTACTGTTGCTCCGCGAAAACTGTCTACCATCAGGTTCATACCAATATTGCTGGTAGCAGCGATAAAAAATGCACAGCAGGCAATTTTGGTTTTTCCTGACAAGGCTAAACTTTGTTTGGAGCTAACTTGCAATAAGGGGAAACGAGCAGGAATAAAGCGTTGAATAAATGCCAACATTCCGGGGTAATTGGCGAGCAGCAAACTACAACCCGATAAAATCACTAATGCAGTCGCGATGAGCAGCAACCAAAGCGCTTGCGCATAGTTTAATATTACAAAGGCTACAGCTGCAAAAACACCGAAACTAAGCCAAATGATGCGCTTCCAAAATCGCTGTTGGGTAAGCGATAACGGTACATCTTTGGTTTGTGCCAACTGATGATTTAATTTATTTAACGGAATAAAAGTAGCGCAAACACTGCCGACTAGGCAAATACCAGATACCTGGATGAGCAGGCCGATAAGTGATACTTTTCCAAAGCCCACATCTACTGAGTACAAATTTTCAAGCGTTGCCTGGACGGTGGGAGAGGCTAATTTTGCTAATTCAATACCTAACACAACTCCAACAAAACTGGCCAACAGGGTAAGTAATACAATTTCAAGCAACTGCACAATAAATAATTGCAGCCTTGAAATACCTAACTGCCGACAAATTTTCAGCCATGTTAATCTCGAATTTAAGAGTAAGTTAACGGCGTTGACTACAATAAAAAGGCACACCACGAACATCAACAATGCCATTGCCATTAAGTTTAAATGGAAGCTGCTTGTGAGCTCGGAATCTTGCTCACCGCCATTGACATTTGTGAGCTGAAGGTGGTTTGGCAATGATTGTTGAAGGGCTTCCTGTTTGGCTTTTGATAACTCGCCAACCACTAGCAGCATCGATAATTCGGCGTTTGGATAAAGGCGATATAGTTCAGCAATATCCATAATGATGTCATTACCCAAGGATGCACTTTCAAAAGCATTGAGTTTTGGTAAGGGCTTTCCTGCCTCGGTTGTAAATGGCTCTAGCAGCTGTCCAAGTAACTGTGGATGCAAGATGGCTGTAGGCTCACTAAAGCTTAATTGCCTAATAAGTCGATTGGTTTCATCCGATGGCTTATTCGATACTGAATTCGATGCGGAGCTGGGATTGGGCTTTACCGAAGCATTTGTTTGCTCTGCCAAATCAGTCAAAGCTATTGGGTTTGAAAAACCAGGCAAGCTAAGCAATGAAACAGTGTCAATGCCGGTGAAATCGATACGCCTTTGGGTAACTTGGATAGTTTGGGTGCTTTGATTAGCTTGGGTGGTTCGAGAAGCAGCTTGCTTATTTGTATAAACATGTTGCTTTGTTTGCGCCACTGCAATCAACTCGCTAAAGCCTTTTACTCTAAGGGCTGAATAATCTTGCTTGGTGAGTTTTTGCCTGGATGAATTAGATGTAATGGTATATGTGACGTTTGGAACTAGAAATTGTTGCTCGCTACTGTAGCTTTGTTTAGCGCTACTGTTGATCACCAATACGGCACTTAAGCCCGCCGCTGCAATAATTAACGATGACATTAACATGAATAGGCTAAATTTGCTGTTACG
>CAWJZX010000004.1:0-83758 GCA_963847495.1 uncultured Gammaproteobacteria bacterium
AGCTTTGCGACGACGACCCGAAGGGTGAGTGAAACGAGTAAAGTGGGGAGTGTCTTTCTAATTTACTCTGAATTGGCAATCAATTGAACATTACCGCCAGCCGCGGTGGTATTAATACACAAGTGACGTTCCTGGGCATAGAGATAAGGCGATACCGCTTCATTAATAAAACGTACGATTGCGTCACCACGGTTTGCTAAAGCAACCCGGAATTCACGAGCTTTATCTAGCTGAGCATCATTACTTGCCGTATACGCAAAATTAACTAGGCCTGGAATTCTAGTCAGTTGAGCAGCGCTGATAGCTTTGTCGCTTTGTACTACATTAGGGTGTTGCAGCAACCAATTTTTCTGTGTTTCGTCGAATTGCGCATTGCAAACCAATAAGGGGTTGCCACAATACAAAGCCTGAATAGTCTGTTGGAAAGCATTATCTACATCTGGCGTTGCAATCAAGGTTAAGCCGCGAGGATTCAAGCTTAATAGATTATCTTCACCTGTTGGCCCCGGAAGTTGGCGGGTTTCAGGAAGGTCCTGCCGGCAATGATTAATTAATCCGGCATGCTCTTTTGACATCTCAGGGTCTAACGGAAATAGCTGGCCAAATTCTTCAGTAGCACTTGCCAGTAATGTTTTAACACAGTTATCCAGAAAAACATCATCCATGACTTGGTTTGATTCTGCTCCCTTTGTAGCAGTAATCAGTGATTCAGTATTTTGCACCAGACGCTGCAGATAGTATGGCCCGCCCGCTTTGGGTCCAGTACCCGATAACCCTTCTCCACCAAATGGCTGCGAGCCAACGATGGCACCAATCTGATTGCGATTGATGTACATATTGCCAACCTTAAGACCATCGACAATATTTTGTACGCGCGAGTCAATCCGCGTGTGTAAGCCGAAAGTTAAGCCGAACCCAGCGTTGTTAATGTCAGTAAGCACCTCATCTATTTTTTTAGCTTTATAGGTTGCTACATGCAACACAGGGCCAAAAATTTCGCGCGACAAATCTTGAATGCCGTCTATTTTGATCACAGTGGGTGGAATAAAGAAGCCTGTTGATTGAACTTCTTTGGAAATGTTTTTCAGTGGCGTCTGTTTTATTATGGCACTTTGATTTTCTGCGATGTAATCATTAATCCCTTTTGCGGCAAGCGCATCAATAACAGGTCCAACATCCGTTGAGAAATCCCATGGATTGCCTAACTTGAGTAAATCCATCGAGCCGTATAGCATTTCCAAAGTGTGATCCGCTATGTCTTCTTGTAAATAGAGTACACGCAATGCCGAACAACGCTGACCTGCCGACTGAAATGCCGATGCAACGATATCGGTTATCGCTTGTTCGGCCAATGCAGAAGAATCAACAATCATGGCATTTAAACCACCTGTTTCTGCAATCAGTGGGGCGTTTATATCACCAGATTGACTCATACTCCGTTCAATGTGCTTAGCCGTAGCGGTCGAGCCTGTAAATATCACGCCATTGATCATGGGATGACTACTTAAACCCGCACCGACCACGCTTCCCTGCCCGGGCAAATACTGAAGAATCGCTTCAGGCACACCAGCTTCGTGGAATAGTTGTACGGCTTTAAATGCGATCAATGACGTCGATTCCGCTGGCTTAACTAAAACAGCATTGCCCACCGCCAACGCCGCGCTTAGCTGGCCTGAAAATATCGCCAGTGGGAAATTCCACGGTGAGATGCAAGCCATAACACCACATGCCTGTTTATTGGGGGCAATGTGTTCAGCCTGTGCTCCGTAATAACGCAAAAAATCTACCGCTTCGCGCAATTCCCCAATGCAATCTACAATCGTCTTGCCTGCTTCACGTACGAGTAATGCAAAGAATTCTCCCGCGTTCTCTTCGTATAAATCGGCGGCTTTATTTAGAATACGTCCGCGTTCACCAACATCCAATTGATGCCAGTCGACTTTTGCCTTATGCGCACCTTCAATCGCCGCATCTAGTTGTTCAGCAGTTGCATCCGTAACCCAACCAACCACTTCACCGGTTGCGGGGTTATGGACTTCATTTTTGTCATTATTATTGGCAGCCGATGCACCAGTGCCACCAGAAATTAATGGCATAGCTGTCCATTGTGTTGATTTAAATGGCGATCGCAAGCTTTCCATTTTTTCAATATCCGCAACATCGAGCCAATCGAAACCTTTTGAATTACCGCGCTCAGGCAAAAATAAATCATCGGGTTTCGCAACTCCTGGTACAGCTTGGCTTAGCCAAGCTTCTGCTTTATTAAAAGGGTCAGCTGTGACTTCACTGGGTGGGATTTGATTGTCTAGCACTTGGCTCACAAACGATGCATTCGCGCCATTTTCTAACAAACGTCTCACAAGATAAGCCAACAAGTCTTGATGCACACCAACAGGGGCGTAAATTCTGCAAGTGAAGTCATGTTTCTTGCGGACTAACTCATGCAAAGCTTCACCCATGCCATGTAAACGCTGAAACTCAAACGTGCTGGATGCGTTTTCCTCACCCTCTGTCAGTTTTAAAATTGAGGCGATGGTATGCGCGTTGTGTGTCGCAAATTGGGGGAATATTCTATCGCGCTGAGCCAATAATTTCTTCGCGCAATACCAGAAAGAGAGATCACTATTATTCTTACGCGTATAGACTGGATAGCCCGGTAAACCGAGTTCTTGCGAACGCTTAATCTCCCTATCCCAATAAGCGCCTTTGACCAAACGCACCATGAGTTTTGCACCGTATTTATTCGCCAGAGCGTATAACCAGTCCAACACATGCGGTGCGCGATAACTATAGGCCTGCACTACTATGCCCAAACCATCCCAACCTTCGAGACTGCCATCTTCGAGCAACGCTTCAATAATATCTAATGAGATATCTAAACGCTCTGCTTCTTCCGCATCGATATTTAGACCAATACCTGCTTTCTTCGCCAATAAGCACAATGACCTAAGCGATGGGTAGAGTGACTTCATCACATCGTCTTTGTGTAAGGTTTCATAACGTGGGTAAAGCGCAGAGAGTTTTACCGAAATGCCGGGATTAGTACGAACATCTTTGCCATTGCAATGCGCGACTAGTTCGGTAATTGCATCGGCATAAGCGAGGTAATATCTATCCGCATCTTTCAACGTATAAGCGGCTTCACCCAACATGTCAAAGGAATAACGATAGCCTTTTTTTGTGAAACTTTTGCCGTTATCTATGGCCGAATTAATATCTTCGCCCAACACGAACTGGCCACCCATTATTTTCATCATGCGCTTTACTGCTACGCGAATAATGGGTTCGCCCGCACGCTTTACCACTTTTTGCAGCGAGGGCAATAAACCACGTTGGTCCGAATCTGACAGCACACTGCCAGTTAGCATTAAACCCCAAGTCGAGGCATTAACCATCAGCGAACTAGAATGACCTAAATGATCGCCAAAATTTTGTGGCGCAATTTTATCTTCGATAAGCTCATCCAACGTTTTATTATCAGGCACACGCAAATAGGCCTCTGCCATACACATTAGGGCTACACCTTCTTGTGTAGACAAACCATATTCAGCAAGGAAGCTTTCCATCAACCCCGGATCGCCCGAAGCACGCATTTCACGCACCCATGAAGCCGCCATATCAACCGTGGATTGACGCAAATCAGCATCAATACCTAAATTGTCCAACATGTGTTTAATAACAACGGCTTCATCTCCCAATGTCGACGCGCGCAATGTTTTTCGGATGCTAGATAATGTGCTCATAATAAATCCTTACTCGAAATAAAGTGTATCCTGTACTTTACTATAGTTAAAAAACACGATTAGACTCATATAGATCATCATCTTTTTTTGTTTGAGCTGCATCTGTCATGGTTACTCTCCTAAATGTTTTTGCATACGGAATAATTACAATTATTTAATCCTGAAAAATCGATATTCCAGAATACCCAACCGCATGCTAGGACTAAATTAATAGTTGTCTTGCCAATGGCATAGGACGATTTTAAATACTCATTAGATATATCAGTTTTTTACTTTGATATATGTGCATGTATACTTTCTATAATCATCAGTATATTTACGACAGTGACCGAAATGAATAGCAATTATTAGGCATGAACTTCCATATTTATAGAAGTATTAATCGACAAACCTCCATTCAAGCACCGGGAGCAACAGAACTCTCCCCCCCTCTCCACAACTGTACCTTAGGTTTAATTTTGTTTATCAGGAGATAAAAGCACGCAAATTTTAATTATTGAAGATGCCACCCAAACCGCCAAATTCATTAAGAATGGACTACAGGAGAGTGGCTTTGTGGTAGATCATGAAGCCGATGGAGATAAAGGTTTGGTGCAAGCCATTACCAATCAATACGATGCATTGGTAATTGGCCACGAGGGCTACCTTACACCTGCGGGTCAAAACACCAAACAGCATACTTTTGGCGCAACTTTCGAGCGCAACATAGACCACGCTGTTCTAAATCCCCAGGCGGAAGAAAAAAACTTAAAACAGTTACAGCACTACCTGCTACAACTTGCTGTTTCTTTTGTAGATTTTGAAAGTGGTCATGCCGCGCTTCGTATGACACCACTCGACCGCTTTCCCTATGTCGGCACAGCCCGATATTGAGTTTTATAAAAGCAACTATCACGATTTACATCAGGGCAAACAATGGAAAAAATACCCACCGACCAGTTACCAAAATGGCCTATTTATCCTCGGCGGATTAGGTTCGCACGGTTTAACTACCAGTGGACTGTGCGCAAAAACGTTAAGCGATTTACTGCAAAATACACTAGACTCTTTGCAACAAAAAATATTATTACAGAACTGCCACCCTGCCCGATATTTAATTAAGGATTTAAAACGAAACAAAGCAAATGACTATAAGAAAATTTGAAAAACACACCCCGAAGATTCATCCCACAGCCTATATCGACGAGACTGCCTTGGTCAGTGGCGAAGTCGAAATCGGCGAAAAAAGCTCGGTGTGGCCAATGACGGTCATCCGAGGTGATGTGAATTACATCAAGATCGGCGAACGCACGAATATACAGGATGCCTCGGTATTGCATGTAACCCACGCTCCGAACGAACACAGTGAGAGAATTGATGCAGCACAAACAGGATATTCACTAGTTATTGGCGACGATGTTACTGTCGGCCATAAAGCCATGTTACATGCCTGTACCATTGGCAATCGAGTACTTGTTGGTATGGGCGCTATCGTCATGGATGGTGTGATCATTGAAGATGAAACTATCATCGCCGCAGGGAGTTTAGTCCCCCCCAGAAAAACGCTGGAAAGCGGCTATCTTTGGGTGGGTAACCCGGCAAAAAAATCCCGCGAGCTTACTGATAAAGAAAAGCAGTATTTGAAGTACTCCGCAGAACATTATGTACGCTTAAAAGCCAGAACTGAAAATAGCTAATTAAAGTTGGAAGCCCAGCAAAGCTAGGGCTCTTCCTCCGCTGGTTTTAATAAAGCGGCCTCTATTGCTTCAATTATTTTTGAAGGTACTGACTCTGCTTGTAACTCACAGTGATATTCACCATCACGATAGATATACACACTTGGCAGATGAAACACACCAAATTCATTAACCAGTGCAGCAGCTTTATCTGCCTTGATTTCGAACGCAGAAAAATCCAAAAAATACCCGGTAAACTGCTGAAATTCAGTATTTAAAAGATGTTTTAAATGGTGGCACGATGAACAGTGTGGCCCAGAGAAAAATACCAGAGAAATCCCAGCTGCTTCTGATAAAACGGTATGGAAATTAAATTCATCTAATTCAATAACTTGATTCATAGCTAATTAAAACACACCCCCTCACTTTTTGGCTGTTTTTAAATAAACATTTACCCATGCTTCAACCAGATAGAGACGTTTAGCCCTGAAAACATCATGTTTGATTAAGAACAGTTTGAGATCGACCGCCTCTCAAACCACTTCGTGATTAATCGAGATGATTAATTAGATCCTCCAAGGATCAATAAATCAATTGTAAAGTTTGGTAAAGATTCTTTATTTGATTCTGTCCGCAAACTATATTGAAGTGATAAATTTATTAAATTTATCCAAATAGCTCATTACCTTGGGGAGAAGGGATTGGGGTTTCATTTAAATGAGGATCAACAATGAAGAAACAATCACTATTTTTGGCATTTTTTGCTAGCAGCGCATTTCTTCTCGGTGGCTGTTCAAACAATGCGCAAACAGGAGCACTAGTTGGCTCACTAGTTGGTGCTGGCCTTGGTAAGTCAACATCAAATCACCGTGATAAACGCGCAATTATTGGTGCTGCCCTTGGTGGTCTTGTAGGTGCTGCTATTGGTTCAGAGCGTGACAGAGTAATTCGAAGCAATACCAATGTTGCAACTACATCACCCTACTATAGTGATAAGCCAGTAAACTCAAATGACAGTATTACCCATACTCATCGCTATTCATCAGGTGATGAGACGCACTCACATCCTGGGGGTGATAGCAAACATACACACGACAACCAGACCGACGACAGACCTACAACAGTAGTTCGACCTGCTGTCTCGGAGAGGGTTTATGTTTATGAAGATGAGCCTTATTACTACTCAACTTTCAGGCCAACAATAATTATTGGTGGTGGCTATTATTATGGTGGCAGACAATATTACAGACATCATCGTAGAGGCCATTACAACCGTCATCATCGCAGACACTACCGCCATTAGACCCAAAAATATAAAATTTTGGTTTGGCTTAAAAGTACTGGATGCACACACCCATCGATTTTGAGCCAAATCCGTTTATAATCCGAATAAAATAGAATTAAAAAAGACACTTCCCTACTTTTACTCGGTTTTTAATCTCTCCCTTCGTGCTGTTGTCGCCGCGCACTAACTTTGTCTCGGCTAACGAGTTTTTTATTTTCGTCTAAATGTTACACTAAATGATTAGATGATTACTGCCACCATCTCTCATTGATTTCTCTTAAACCAGCTTCTTTCAATACGATACGCGCCCGCGCTTTATCACTCTGATTCAGAAACGTGCCTAGCTCAAATCGAGACTTGGAATCAGCCAGTTTTAAACCCACTGGCTTCATAGGCGATTCGCGTTCTGCCACAATCAGGTACGCCGAGGGGCGATCTAGATCGACACTGCTTTCAACTGAATGTTTTCCAGACTCAATCAGAACTCGCTCATTATCAATCGTAATAACCTGTTTCTGGTAATTCGCATCACAGACTTTGAACATGAAATAGGCAAATAAGGCGATATCAAGACCCGCAAATGGCAATACCAGAAAGGCCCCTTGCATACTCCAAAACAAGGCAATCATAAAAATAAAACTGCAAACACCAAGCACGATTATTTTTGTCTGACGCATACTCAATGACCTGTTCGGCAACAGCGTTATCATGGTGCGATCATTGTCGGATTGGGTAATTATCATCGCTAAACTGCTAGTAAAGAACCTATATTAAAGAAAATTCAGCTGAAATAGTAATAAACAGGTTTATTGTCACATTATGTTCTATCTTAAACGATTAACAACCTACTTACCCTCGTCTCTAGCTTTACAATTCTACCCTTTGACAAATGCGGAAGTATCGGCCTTGGTCCGATCGTCTTCGGGAAAATCGCCATTTACGACAAATAGAATTTCTTCTGCGATATCAGTAATGTGATCACCGATGCGTTCCAGACTGCGCGCTATGAAAATCAAATGAGTACATGCGCAGGCCAGTTCGGCGTTGTTTTTATTAATAGCAATCAAATTCGTAAAGAGCTGGGTATATTGCTTGTCGATCTCTTTATCGTATTGACGAATAGATTCAGATGCGCTTACATCCTGATTGATGAAGGCTTCGATTGCGTCTCTCATCATGCGCTGTACAGCCTGCCCCATATCACGTACACCTTGCTCTTCACCAGTGATCTTTAGCTGATCTAGCGTAGTTGAGTGGTTTGATATATTTGTTGCGTAATCACCGATTCGTTCCAGTTCCCTTGCTATTCGCAAGGCCGCGATAAGCTGTCTGCAATCAGAGGCCATTGGTTGATGTAGCGCGATCGTGCTTACAACCAGTTTATCGATTATGCGCTCACTGTCATTTATCAGGAAATCTGCTGCCTTGGCGTCCGAAGCGGCATTCTCATCTCTGTCTGAAAATGCCTGAAGGCAGTCTGCCAATTCACGGTAGACCATCTCGGCCATTCCCAGGACTTTATCATGAACTAATCCAAGGTCTTTATCGAAAGGTTTGAGAATATGCTGTGTAGTCATGGTTTCACCGAAATAAAATTTAAGTTATATCGAAATAATACAGTGATTATTTACTAATTTAACATAAAAATAATTAAATAAATTTAATCTATAGCGATTTTCATCGTTCAATTTTCGACTCGTTACTTTTGGCTTAAACAACCGTTTAAACTTTAGGGCACCTCTATTAATACTCGATAGTAGATGTCTTCATTCTAAATTGAGCGGCTGGAATTAAGCTTTTCAGCAGTCTGTAATAGGTGAAAATTCTTACTTTTTTGGAGTGCCATCTTCAGAATTTTTGTAATCCAGCTTAAGATCAATTTCAATCGCGCCTCTATAATCACGCTCGATAGATGTTTCACTGGTTTTAGGAGGATTAATGGTCGGAGATACTTTTTGGACTAACATCCATAATACGAAAAATGTTATTGAAACGGTGATGAGTGTAATCAACAGTCGTTTTAATTTATACAACATAATCTTCTCTCGAAGGAACCCATTCTTACTTAATCATTATAGTTTATTATTACAAAAATAATTTCTGAAATTCTACTCTTTCTCTTCAATCCAGTTCATCTGAATCGACTCCAGAATCTTTTCATTGGATTTTTCAGGATCATCTTCAAAATTTTCCAGCGCGCAAACCCATGCATGCAAATCAGTGAAACGAATGTATTGCGGGTCAACGTCTGGATGTGTTTCGTCAAGTTCGATGGCAATATCGAGTGTGTCTGTCCATCTTAATGTCATGTTATTTCTCCTGATAAAAAAAGTGCGAAAAAGTGGGGGGTGTCTTTTAATTATTCCTAATAGTAAGTCGAAGACTATTAAGCAGGATTTTTGTTCAAGTTCTAGGTGTGTATTTAGCTACTAGGCCGAAGCGTACATTAGTACGTTAGGGTTTGTAGTTAAACGCCCACCACCGAAATTGGACAAAAAGACAATTAATAGCTAATGGTTCTCTGAGACCATATTAATTGTATATTTTGGTATTTCGATGACCAAATCCTCATCCGCGATCTTCGCTTGACAGCTCAAGCGCGAATCCGGATCTACTCCCCAGGCTTTATCCAGATAATCTTCTTCAAGGTCAGTCGCTTCTTCCAGTGAATCAAAGCCTTCGCGCACGTATACATGGCAGGTTGTACAGGCGCAGGATTTTTCACAAGCGTGCTCGATTTCAATGTGATTTGCCAGACCTGCATCACAAAGTGTTGTGCCCGTTTCAACTTCAATAACTGCGCCTTCTGGACAGAGTTCTTCGTGGGGTAAAAATATTATTTGTGGCATTAAGCTATCTCTGAAATTTTATTAGTTACTAAACTCATCAACACTGTGACCTTTCATAACCGTGTTGACATTTTCATTCATGCGACGCGCGACATAGAAATCAGCGACTTTTTCCATATTTTTTATCGCTGACTTTATCTCATCTGCGCTATCGTTGTTGTCTTTGATGTTTTGCAATTGTTCTCGCGCTGCAAGCAGGGTTTTAATTTCTTCTGCGTTCAGCATCTGATCTGCATCTGCTGCCATGGCTGAGTCCAGTGCTTCCAGAGTGCGCTCTGCTTCAACACGTTGTTCACGAAGTTTGCGGGCATCCAGGTCGGCTTTGGCATTGGCCATTGAATCGATAATCATGCTCTCAATCTGGCTATCGCTTAAGCCATAAGATGGTTTGACTTCAACACCTGCCTTGGCGCCCGTAGTTTGTTCTTCTGCATGCACATTCAACAAGCCGTCTGCATCAACCTGAAAAGTCACTTTGATGCGTGCGGCACCAGCGACCATTGGCGGAATGCCTTTAAGCGCAAACTTTGCCAGTGAGCGGTTCTCCTCAACCGTTTCACGTTCACCCTGTAAAACATGTACAGTCATTGCCGTTTGATTGTCTTTGAAAGTGGTAAATTCTTGGGCTCGAGTGATGGGAATAGTGGTATTGCGTGCAATGACTTTTTCAACCAGTCCGCCGTAGGTTTCAAGACCTAAAGACAGAGGAATTACATCCAGTAATAACATTTCCGAATCGGGTTTATTACCGGCCAACACGTCTGCCTGTAATGCAGCACCAATCGCGACTACTTTATCAGGGTCAATATCAACCAGCGGGGGTTTCTCAAAAAACTCGCCAACATTTTCACGCACCAAAGGTACGCGGGTTGAGCCACCGACCATTACAACATCATTGACCTGTTCTTTTTCCAGGCCAGCATCACGCAAGGCCCTTCGGCATGACATCAGTGTTTTTTTCACCAAAGGCGCGATCATTTCATTGAACTCTATTCGACTTAATGTTCCCTGCCAGTCATTCAAAGCCACTGCGACTTCATTACTGTCTGTTAAAGCTTCTTTTACACGGCGCGCTTCTACAAGAGCCTGGCGGTTGATATTTGTATTGTAGCTATCTTCAAGCAATGCCTGTTCGAGTATCCATTCGGCAATAATATGATCGAAATCATCGCCACCCAGTGCAGAATCACCACCGGTAGCCATCACTTCAAACACGCCCTTATTCAGTTTAAGTATGGAAATATCGAAAGTGCCGCCACCCAGATCAAAGACTGCAATAATTCTTTCAGCATCGTTTTCTTCCCGGTCCAAACCATAGGCTACAGCAGCAGCGGTAGGCTCATTCAACAAACGGAATACTTTAAGGCCAGCTAAACGCGCGGCATCTTTGGTGGCTTGACGTTGTGCGTCATCAAAATACGCGGGTACCGTGATGACCACACCTTTAAGTTCCCCACCAAGAGATTCTTCGGCGCGTTGTTTTAAAGTTTTCAGAATTTCAGCAGAGACTTCTACTGCAGTGACATTGCCTGCTACCGTTTTTATCCTGGGTACATTGGATTCTTCACTGCTATCAGCTTCAACGAACTCATAAGGCAAGTGTCCACCGAGTGTCTGAATATCAGCCACGCCTCTGCCAAGCAAGCGCTTCGCGGATGCGATAGTATTTTGGATATCGTTAAGCTGATTATCCAGTGCGGATTTACCGACTTCAGTCTCACCATTTTCCAGATACCGCACCACAGATGGCAATAAGGCATTTCCATCGTCATCCTGTAATGTTTCTGCGACGCCACTGCGTACGCTCGCAATCAGTGAATTTGTTGTGCCCAGGTCTATTCCTGCCGCGAGACGATGCTCGTGTGGCGCAGTTGACATGCCGGGTTCTGATATTTGTAATAGTGCCATGGGGGATTAGTTTCAGTTTCTTTAGGGGAGAGCGATTTTAAAGTAATTAGAACATTTCGTCTTCAAGCTTTTCCGTCAAAGTTTTAACTTCCTGACAAAGGCGTTCGAAGAATTTCATTTTCAATACGTCTTCCTTTGCCTCAACATAGTTACCTGCTTCGAAGTTTTCCACAAAATCTTCTTTCAAAGCATCCATCTGAGCTTCTACATCCTGTGCAATATCATCCACTCTGGCCAATGGATCATTGGCATTCTCAACATCTTCAAGTGCCTCGCGCATTTCCATTTGATGCATAAGGAAGGCGCCATCACTGGTAGTGTCAATTTCATCATCGAAATCAATTCCCCTCAAGGTCAACATATAGCGTGCACGCAATCGGACTGATTTTAAAGTTTCATTGGCTTCGTTAATTAAACCTGTGGTTTGAACTGCAACTCGACGCTCATGCTCATTGCTATTTACAAACCGGTCGGGATGGTATTTTGCCTGAAGCTCGCGAAAACTTGCGCCTAATGTTGATGGATCAATATCATATTCTTCAGGCAAGCCGAATAACGCAAAGTAACTTTGTTTAAAATCGAGCATCTAATTAAAAAGTGCTTAAAAGTGGGGGGGCGTGTTTTTACAATACATTCATTATACGGTAAAGCTTTCGCCGCAACCGCAAGCACCACTTTCATTTGGATTATTGAATTTAAAGCCTTCGTTCAAGCCGTCTTTGGCGAAATCCATTTCAGTCCCATCCAGGTAAACCAAACTTTTAGGATCAACAATGATTTTTATGCCGTGATCTTCAAAAACCTTATCAGTTTCTTCAATTTCATCAGCAAATTCCATGACATAGGCCATTCCCGAACAACCGTGAGTTTTAATACCCAGACGCAAACCTACACCATTGCCACGATTGGCTAAGAATGTATTTACACGCTGTGCTGCAACGTCTGTTAAGGTAATGGCCATGCTTTAATCCTTCAATCTATCTTTTATAACTGATTGTGCTTACTATTATTTATTGCTTTGACTGGTAATCAGCAATCGCTGCCTTAATGGCATCTTCTGCTAATACCGAGCAATGTATCTTTACAGGTGGTAATTGCAACTCGTCTGCAATATCCGTATTTTTAATCGCTTGAACTTCATCAAGTGACTTACCTTTAACCCACTCAGTTAGTAAGCTTGATGACGCAATCGCCGAACCACAACCGTAAGTTTTAAACTTTGCATCTTCAATAATGCCGTTGTCACCTACTTTAATTTGCAGCTTCATTACATCACCACATGCTGGAGCACCTACCATCCCGGTACCCACTTCGCGAGCATCTTTATCCATTGCGCCTACATTGCGCGGATTTTCGTAATGGTCTATTACTTTTTCACTATATGCCATGATCTTTTACCTTTGAACTCTCTATATTTAATGCAATGAAGTTAAATGTTTTTAACTACTCTCTTGTACCTATTAATGTGCGGCCCATTCAACAGTATTCAAGTCAATACCGTCTTTGTACATATCCCATAATGGCGATAGGGCACGTAATTTTTCTACTGCTGCGCGTGTTTGAGCAATTGCGTAATCCACTTCTTCCAAGGTTGTAAAACGGCCGATAGAAAAACGCAAGGAGCTGTGTGCAAGTTCATCATTTCGTCCTAATGCACGAAGTACATAACTTGGCTCAAGTGATGCACTGGTACAGGCCGACCCCGATGAAACTGCGATGTCTTTTAATGACATCATCAAACTTTCGCCTTCTACAAAGTTAAAGCTGATATTCAGATTACCGGCTACACGTTGCTCTAGATCACCGTTAACATAGACTTCTTCCATGTCTTTAAAACCATCATAAAGGTGATTACGCAACATCAATGAGCGATCGTTTTCAGTCGCCATTTCTTCTTTGGCAATGCGAAAAGCTTCACCCATACCTACAATCTGATGAGTTGCCAACGTACCTGAACGCATCCCACGCTCATGTCCACCACCATGCATTTGTGCTTCGATACGTACGCGTGGCTTACGACGAACATACAATGCACCGATGCCTTTTGGTCCGTAAATTTTGTGCGCAGAGAAACTCATCAAGTCAACTTTCAGGTTTTCAAGATCGATGGGCACTTTGCCAGCGCTTTGTGCAGCGTCAACGTGGAATATTATCTTCCTGTCGCGGCAGATTTCACCAATCGCCGCAATATCCTGAATCACACCGATCTCATTATTAACATGCATGATTGAAACAACTGTAGTGTCATCGCGCAACGCTGCTTTAAATGTATCCAGATCAAGTAAACCATTCGGCATAGGATCAAGATAAGTCACTTCAAACCCTTCGCGCTCAAGCTGACGACAGGTATCAAGCACCGCTTTATGTTCCGTTTTCAGCGTTACGATGTGCTTGCCTTTGCGCACATTAAAGTGTGCAGCACCCTTGATAGCGAGGTTATTAGATTCGGTTGCACCACTGGTCCACACGATTTCACGCGGATCTGCATTAATTAAATCAGCAACTTGCTTGCGAGCTAATTTCACAGCTTCATCTGCTTCCCAGCCAAAAGTGTGACTGCTAGATGCCGGATTACCAAATGCCGTATCTACGGTAAGGTACTGGGCCATTTTATCCGCTACACGTTGATCTGTCGGTGTAGTCGCTGAATAGTCCATGTATATTGGGGTTCTTAATTTACTCATTGTAATATCCTGTTGAGTGTGTCCTGTTGTTATTAAGTATTCGGTAAATTAATCGGGATTTCTTTTCTCCTAGAATTCTGTCTGGCTGAAACTTCAATCACATCGCTTTTGTCCATCATGTCCTGCAATGAAATATCATCAAGAAATGACTGGATTCTATTACTCAGATCCATCCACAAATTATGTGTTAAGCAGCGCTTGTGATCTTCATTACACCCAACCGCAGAGTTGCCACAATTTGTTACATCCAGATTCTCATCAACAGCCATGATGATACTTGAAATTGCAATATCTTCAGGGCTTCTACTGAGGCTATAACCGCCACCCGGACCACGCATACTCTTTACTAAACCCTGTCTGCGTAACTTTGAAAAAAGTTGCTCAAGGTAAGAAAGTGAGATTGTTTGGCGCTCCGAAATTTCCAGCAATGAAACAGGACCTTTATCATTATTCAATGACAGGTCTAGCATTGCGGTAACTGCGTAGCGTCCTTTTGTAGTGAGTTTCATGCTTTTATCTCAGTAATTTTCGAATTCATTATATTGGTTTAATATACAAACACTATGATTCGGGGTTGAACAGGTTAATCATCAATTGATGCCCTGATTGAGGGAGATACTAGAATACCTGATTAATATAGTCAAGTATTAGCACAAGTTGTGATAGATTATTTTTGAAGCTTATTTTTAGCCTACTATATAAGGCTTTTATGAAGAATCAGACCTTCTTCTCAGAGCCACATTCGCTAAGTTCAGCGTCTTTCAAGTCTGGTAAAGGTTCAAAATCAAAGTCGCTTCCCAGGTGTTGTAACTGAGTGCACATTTTATCCATGCGCTCATCCATTTCATGAATATGATCGAGCATTCGGTTTACCGTGTTTGCCACAGGATCTGGCATATCCTGGGTTGCGCCATAAGCATCAAAACCCATTTTATTTGCAATTTCTTCGCGTTTTTCGGCATTCTTTTCTGAATCAGTTTCGCGTCGAATCACTTCACGGCCAGGCACTCCGATAACAGTTGCACCTGCCGGTACCTCTTTTACGACTACCGCGTTAGAGCCAATACGCGCACCGTCATTAATCATAATGGGTCCAAGAATTTTTGCGCCTGCTCCGACTACTACGTTATTGCCTAAAGTGGGATGACGTTTTCCCGGGCTCCAGCTAGTTCCTCCGAGTGTTACGCCATGATAGAGTGAACAATCATCACCAATTTCAGCGGTTTCACCAATCACAATCCCCATACCGTGGTCGATAAAAAATCGGCGGCCTATTTTTGCCCCGGGATGAATTTCAATACCGGTTAATAAACGCGCAACGTTCGACAATATCCTGGCTAACCATTTAAAACCCTTGTTAGACAAATAATGACTAAAACGGTGCATAATAATGGCATGCACACCTGGATAGGTGGTAATAATTTCCAGAGTATGTCGTGCCGCTGGGTCACGATCAAATACAACGGAAATATCTTCTTTTATTCTTGAAAACATCTAAATACCAGATTTAATTGATTCTATGACTGTGATTTTATAACACTTTGCTTACAATGAGTCGATTACCATCATACAAAGTAAAAGTTTTAACCGATGAAAAATTACGAAGTGATAATTATTGGCGCTGGTGCTGCTGGGCTGATGTGCGCAATTGAGGCAGGAAAGCGCGGGCGAAGTGTACTTGTGTTGGAAAAGGCGGGTAAGCCCGGGAAAAAAATCCTGATTTCAGGTGGCGGCCGCTGTAATTTCACCAATATGTATACTGAAGCGGATAATTTTCTCTCACACAATCCACACTTCTGTAAATCTGCACTTTCACGCTACACACAATGGGATTTTATCGCCTTGCTAGAAAGCCACGACCTGAGCTGGACAGAGAAAACACTCGGCCAGCTATTTTGTGACCAGAAATCAAAGGCAGTGGTGCAACTGCTGGTCGATGAATGTAAAATGGCAGGAGTTGATATTCAATTAGGCGCTACCGTTGATTCGATCAGCAAAGATGACAAATTCACCATTAAATCCACTATCGATGAGTACCAGTGCGATTCACTGGTCATTGCCACGGGCGGCCCTTCGATTCCTAAAATGGGGGCGACAGATTACGCCCTTAAGGTCGCCAATCAATTTTCAATAAACACAGTGCCCTTCTCCCCTGCGCTAGTGCCTTTTGTCTTTGAAGTCGACACACTTGAAAGCTTCATCCAGGATTTATCTGGAATCTCCACGTTTGTAGAACTCAGTGTTGATTCAAATGAAAAACCTCATAAAAGTGGGGGGATGTCTTTAAATAAGTCTTTTAAAGAGGCAATTCTATTTACCCATCGCGGAATCAGTGGTCCAGCGACTTTGCAGGTCTCTTCCTATTGGCATCTGGGTGACCACATCAGGATAAACCTGTTTCCAGACTTTGACCTTCTGGGCTGGCTCAAACAACAGCAGCTGGAGCATCCACAAGCCGAATTCAAAACCATTCTTGCCTATAAATTACCAAAACGGTTAGTGGCTAAAATGTGCGAGCTTGTGCTTGACACGAAATTCGAGAAAAAACCGATGCAGCAATTCAACCTGATTGAATTGGATAAGCTCGTAGAGCAGCTCACAAACTGGAAAATTCTACCCTCAGGCACAGAAGGTATGCGCACTGCTGAAGTGGCTTTGGGCGGTGTAGATACTAATGAGCTATCTTCCAAAACAATGGAAACAAAGAAAGTTAAGGGCTTGTATTTTATCGGGGAAGCGGTCGATGTGACCGGTCAATTAGGCGGTTTTAACTTTCAATGGGCGTGGTCTTCAGGCTGGTGTGCCGGCCAATATGTATAAAGACGCTTAACATGGTAAAACTTCTATTCATCTAGTTGTAGTTGTAATTGTAACGAATCCGTTAAGCCGTATCATAAGCAGCATTTCAACGAGGGAATGTAGTGTCAAATAGATTCGAAAAGTGGCGACTGAAAACAATGTCCTGCTAATACACCTTGCTAAAGAAGTACCGCAAACAAAGGAATATATAGCTGACCCAGTCCATTTTAATAATGCTGGCTCTGAGTTAGTGGCAAAACTGATTGCCAAGCAACTTGAACCATTAGTAGCAGAATAAGCTAATTTGAGTGTTTATAAGAACACCCCCCTACTTTCTGCCACTTTTTATATAAGATTGAGCGTTTTTAATAAACCACCCAAGTGAGCATCACAATCAAACCATCACCTACTCATCGCCAAGTCTGGGCGCTCACAGGGCCGATTATCATTTCTAATCTATCGATTCCTTTAGTGGGAGCTGTTGACACCGCGGTCGTTGGTCATCTCCCAGGGCCAGAGTCAATCGGTGCTGTCGCATTGGGCGCATTGATTTTCAGCTTCCTCTTCTGGGGGTTTGGTTTTTTGAAAATGGGCACCACTGGTTTCATTGCCCAGGCTTACGGCGCCAATGATGATCAAACTCTATTGGATACACTTTCAAGAGTCATATTGCTCGCTCTAGGACTTGGTGTTCTCAGTATTCTGGTGAGCTACCCAATCATTGAATTTGTGCTGTATTTACTTAAAGGCACCAAAGAGGTTGAGGCCCTCACCGCCAATTACGCGTTTATACGCATCTGGAGTGCGCCAGCTACCTTATGCACTTACGTGTTTACCGGCGTGTTTATTGGCATGCATAACACGCGTCGGGTATTGGTGATTTTACTGGTACTCAATCTCAGTAATATCCTGCTGGATCTTGTATTCGTGATTGTATTCAAAATGGGTGTTGAAGGCGTAGCGTGGGCGACACTGATTGCAGAATACCTCGCTGCCTTTAGTGGCTTTTTCATGTTACGCGATCACATCAAGAAGGCACTGGAACGCTTTAACTGGAAAACCACACTCGAACGCAAAGCACTAATCCGCTTAATGAACGCCAATAGCGATATTTTTATTCGTACACTATGCCTTGTTTTCTCATTCAGTTATTTCACCGCGCTAAGCACAGGCATGGGCGAAATCGTATTGGCCGCGAATGCCATATTACTGCACTTACAAAGCATCATGACCTATGCACTCGATGGTTTCGCACATGCCGCAGAAGCATTAACAGGCAGTGCTTACGGCGCACGCAAGCGAAACACATATATACGATCCGTTAAAATAACCAGCCTCTGGGCGTTTGGTTTTTCAGTGTTAATAAGCTTCATCTATTTAATCTTTGGTGAGGCTATACTCGATCTATTTACCAATATCGATGAGGTATTAAGCACCGCAAAAACCTATCTACCGTGGATGATTATTGCTCCCATCGTTTCAATCTGGAGTTTTCAACTGGATGGCATATTCATCGGCGCCAGCTATACCAAAGAAATGCGCAACGCAATGCTGGTATCCATGCTGATCTATCTCGCCTTACTGCAGTGGTTAGTCCCACAATGGGGCAATCATGGCTTATTCTTAGGCTTAAGTTTATTTATGTTGATAAGGGCGTTGACGTTGGGTTGGTATTATCCGAGGATAGTTAGGGCGATTGGGGAGTGAGGCCCCCTACTTTTAGGCACTTTTTCTATTGCTCAGGTTTATCCTGTGCTTCCTTACCCATCTGTTGATAGAGTCGATAAGCCATAAATCCCATAAGCGCAGTTCCCAGAATCAGTACCAGCCATAGCAGAATTTTTTTCCACGGAAGTTTGTTCTTTGCGGCAACATATTTTTGATTCTGATTAATTGCACCAAGTGTTACTTTGTCGATGCTTGCGCCGCTATCTTTATAGGTCTTGATTAGGCTATTGAGGTCATTGTTATTCGCCTGACTGATTACTGGGTTACCAAGTGCAAGGGTAAAAGGCGCTGTGCCCTGAGCTAGAAACAGCAATTTTATCGGTGACCAGCCTGTACGGATTTCGGGCAGCTGATTATCATTTAAGCGCCCTTCCATGTCGATTGCGAATTTCCAGTAACGGTCACTATTGGGCCTCAGTGAAAACGCATCGCTGTGTAAATTTGACTCGCCTATATTCAAGCGATACTGGCTGACATTCTGGCGAAAACGCCATTCCTGCTTTTCATCATTGCGCGAATAAAGCATGCCTTTGTAGAGTAAGCCATCCTGTGGAGCGACAAACTCCATTTGTGTAATCGCAGCGACTACATCGCTCTCAAATAACCAGTTTCCTTCCTTATCGTAACGCGGTTTGCCAAAACTTTTCGACTGCATTTGTGGGGCGCCATTCTGGGTGTAAATGCCCTGTAATTGTTGCAGATGCGTTTGTTGTTCGGGTTTCAACCAGCTAAGGCGTAGGTATTTTTGTTTCGTACAGGAAAAGCTGATCTCGTCGCGGATTAATTGTGAGCCAGAGTAATCAAGTTTTGAAACATTCAGGTTACGGCTTAGCGTTCGCCAGTTTTGCAGGTTAGAACTGCTTTCGAGTTTCAGCGGCAGAATCATGCTGGGCTTTGATTGTGTCCAGCCCAGTTTTATCCTGCATAGTGCTGACGCTTTTTCCGGGTTTTCAATGATGTATTGATATTCATTATCTGTAGTCGTTGTGGCGATACCGCCCAGTTTTTGATTGATACTGAGCGATTGTCCACCATCTTTCTGATTTATAATAACCCGGATATTGCCTGGATCAGCCGCCTGCTCTTTGCTAAATGGGTAAAACACCAAAGGTATCTGCTGTGATGAATTAATCGATTCTGGTTGACTGAATTGATGTGGAGCAATCTGACCATCCGCACTGAAGACTCGCAGGTCAGCATAATCATTACGGCGCATCTTCTCGTAAACCGCCATGGGCAAATCAAGCTGGCGCAATGATGTTTTAGCTTCAGATAATGGCGCTAAATATTCAAAATCATCTGGCGTATATGGATTTGCCGTAAGTGTTTGGAAAAACAGAACACTCATGAAAAGCATAGCAACCATTTTAACCATTTTGACTTTCCTCTTCACTTTCTTCTTTATCATGTTCACCACTATTATTTACAGCATTGTTATCAGAGTCAGATCTATCTGGCAGCGGTGCAAAATAACCAATACTGGTGAGTAATACACCGACAACCAGAAATGAAATAACCCGCCCCAGACTGCCCAGTGCGGATAAATCAATAACAAATAGCTTTAACACCACAAGCCCCAGTAACACAGCTCCTGTGAGCCACAGTATGCGAATATTTTTACGACTGGCATAGAGTGTGAGAAGCACCCCCGATAAAGCCCAGAGTATAGAAACAGCTGTCTGAACAAGATTAGAGTTGTACAGGGTGTGGATTTGATAGGGAATATCAAACCAATGATGCGCCATACGAAACAGCGTAAAGTTTAGCCACAAGAACCCTAAAGCTGCAATGCTGATGGTAAACAATCGTTGGTTAAATAACTTGTTTTGCGGACTTTGAATAATGATCAGGGCAAAATTGTCACTGATGGTTTGCCACCACTTAAACAAGCTGATAATTACGATCACCATCATGATATCCATGGGATTGAGTAGTGGTATCCACGGTAGTGGCCCTGACTTCCCTTCTGCAATTAGTGCAACAAATGACCATAGTGACATATAGACGGCAAGGGCCATGCCTGTTTGTTCACGATAAGATTTTTTGTGATGCGTGAATGGCCAGAATTTTGCTTTTACTATCATCCAGAGAGCTAAAGTTGCAGGAACAACATCCCAGATCGAGAGCCAGTCAGATGAGCTGGATAGCTGTTTTTTTAATAACCACGCACCTTCCAGAGTAACCAGTGCGACCAGCAGTAGCAATATAATACCATGAAATAATGGCTGAAAGCGCTCAAATACGTGATGTTGCTCCAGCTTGCGCAAATAGAAGTAATAAACCACAAATACCACCGGCCAGGCTATCCAGCCGTTCCACTGTAGTGGGTGATAAGGCTTTTGATAGCCTTGTGCCAGCGCCAACATAAACACCAAAGCAAGCAATGTACTCGGCACAAACCAGGCATGCTTCCATTCTGGTTTAAGTCGTATTGCCGCCAGAGTTAATCCAAAGCTGCTAATAGCAGTGAGTAATAAAAGATTGCCAGGAAGCCAGTGCTGAGCGTAGTGAACGACAAACTGATAAGTAAAGCCACCAAATAACCAGAGCATTCCCCAACCGAGGTATACGGGACTTATGCCTTTTTCCCAGTCTCTACGCCCTCCGAAAGTTTTGATTAGCAAGCGCGCAGAAACGATTCCTGCAACTGCCATCATCATGCTGCTGATAAATTCGCCATTGATGAAGGGTTTTAAGTCAGCAATGTAGGTATAACGTGCAATAAATATCAGCCCTGCTCCTACCTGCAGTAATAAACCAAACACTCTGACTGATAAACGATTCTGACGCGAGCCTAACCATAATAAACCAGCCCCTTCCAGTGCCCATGCTGCAGCGGTTTGGGTTGGCGCCAAAGCAAACGGAATTGCCATTGAGGCAAAGATTACGCCCAGCGCCAGAAAAGCTTCTGCCAGCAGTTTTAAGCCTTCACCTTTACGTTTCCAGACAAACCATGACAGCAACAGATAAAAAACACCCATCGCAAATGAGGATATGGAAACGCCATATTCATAATCCTTAACCAGGGAATATTGTAGCGCTGAGGCTGCCAGCGGTACGCCGAATAGTAACGTACCATCCACATAACCATGTAACTTCGGAGGTTGACGTAGGGCAAACAACACTGCAATCAATACATAGAATAGGAAGAAAATAATCAGGAAAGGTTCGGTGGTGGCAAATTTACTGCTGTTATAACTGAGAACACCCCAGGCGGTGCCAATAACAAAGGTAAAAACAAAACCTAATAAATTCAGCGACCGCCATGCTTTAAACCAAGCAATTGACACAATGGCTAAATTAAGAACAGCGTAATAACTAAATAATGTAACATGGTCCCGCGAACCAGTGGATGCTAGTACCGGTGCGAGAAAACCACCACTAAAACCCAATACCGCCAGTGATTTTGAATCCTGCAGGACAGCCAAGGCAGCACTAAACATACTGACAATAAAGAGCAAAGAAAATGCCGCCAATGGGGGTATAAGCTGGTACATACCGAAGGCAGCATAGATATCCAGATATAAAATACCGATACCTGCTCCCTGTAGCAACAGCGCATATGTCTCATTTTTATGACGTAAACGCCAGCCAAGACCAAGCAAGACCATCGCACCAATAACTACAGCGATCAGGCGATATTCAATCGGAAACAGACCTTGATCAGAAACATATTTTAAAAGGAAGGAAACACCGAAAAACAGGATAATAATCCCTATGCGGGCAAACAGGTTACCGCCGGTAAAATAATCTTTGATATAAGCAAACGCCTTGTCTATCAAAGAGTCTCGAACCATGAAAGAGTTATCAGATATTTGGTTTTCTGCCGAGGCTTTACTGCTTGTAGTCGCCTCAGCCTGCAACGACTTGGGCATAGCCTGTATGCTTTCTATTTCATTGCCCTGTGTTATTAAAGGCTCTTCGCTTGATACGGTCACTGCCTCAACGTATTCTGCCGGATGTTCTGCCTGATCTTCAGCTTTGACTGCAGTTGACTGCTCTGGAACCCCCTCTGTAGTCTGAACAACCGCCTGATTGTCAGGATTTCGCGATGCCCAATCTTTTGCTAGTGCCGCTCGCAGTTCCTTTAATTCTTTTTGTAAGCTAAAAACCTGTCCCAGTACAAAGCCTAAAATGGTTGCAATGGGAATAACAACGACATGCCAGTCTCGACCTGAGGCAGATGTTAGAAACAGAGAACCCAAAAAGAATAGCCCAGCTAAAACAAATTTCATGATGTTTCCCAATTTACTTTTATTATTGTAATACTGTGACCAGCCAAAAAATACAGAATAGGACAAATAGTATCACTGTACTATTTTATCAGTCCTGAATGTATAAGCCTATTGCATGATTATAAGATGAGATAATCAACACTTACCATTTATAAATAACAACAATAACCACCCTTGAAACTTAATCAGCCTTGGCTTTTTAATCATATATAGGTGAGAATCCCTACACTCACTCAATATTAAGCAGCCACCTATTTTGCAAATCTCCGAACACCTAAAAGGCATACTGATCACCACATTGGGGGTGATCATATTAAGCCCGGACGCACTGCTGATTCGCCTATTAAATACGGATACCTGGACAGCCGTATTCTGGAGGGGAGTAGCATTTGCAGTGGGCATTCTTGTTCTGATGTTATTAACGTATCGTCAAAAAACCGTGCAACAATTCAAAAAGGTGGGGAAAGCAGGATTACTTATCGGGCTGATATTTGGTTTTAGCTCTTTATGTTTTACCGCATCTATTCAAAATACCAGTATCGCCAATACTTTGGTCATCATTGCAACTGCACCAGTTTTTGCCTCTCTATTTAGCTGGTTGTTTTTAAAAGAAAAAGTTCATTTAAGAACCGGGATCGCGATGCTGATCGTTTTTACTGCGATTGCATCCATAATGTCTAACAGCTTTCAAGCAGGAGGCTTCTGGGGAGATTTATTTGCGCTTGGGACTGCTATTTTCATGGCAACAAGTTTTACCCTTACTCGCCGCCATAAAGAAATTAATATGGTGCCAGCGATGGTGCTCAGTGGAATTGTGTCGGCGTTTATAGCTTCATTGATAATCAGCAATACCACAGGCTCATACAAGTTAAATTCTGATGCAATCCCTTACCTGATTCTGGGCGGACTTGTGGTAACCATTGCCTTCGCTTTGATTACTTTAGGCCCACGCTATATATCAGCACCCGAAGTTAGCCTGATCATGCCACTGGAAATCGTTTTTGGCTCATACCTTGGCTGGATATTTTTAAGTGAAAGACCGTCGAACCTAACCATAATTGGGGGATTCGCTGTAGTTTTGACTTTAATTATTCACTCCTGGCTATCATTAAAAGCACAGCAAAAACTAGTTGAATAAAAAGACCCCCCCCTACTTTTACTCGATTTTCATCTCGCCCTTTGGGCCGTCGTCGCTACACTTGATTTCTACCATAGAATCTCCAACGTTGTCTCGGCTTCGCCTCGACTTAGCGGTTTTTTATAGAATCTACCAAAGGGGCCTGTGATTAAGCTGGTTAGAATTTAGCGCAAAAAAAGTTGCCGCTATTTTTCATGAAGTGAGTCGTAATAGTCATTCTATTGCGTCGATCTTCGTGGAAGATATTGGCAATTTTAGCAAGCTAAAAATAATCGGACTTGGTCAGAGGCTCCTTAAGTTACTAACTAAATCTACCTTTTCTGTTTTGCCTGTTTTTATTTTGTGGTTGTGATTTTGGTTTCGGTTTCATTGTTGCTTTCGCACCGACCTTAGCCTTTCCTTTCGTTTTAAAGCTTCCTTTAGTTTGCACCTTTCCTTTCGTTTGCACGGCTGATTTGGTTTTTATCCTATGATGAAAGTCACTGCCTTTATTCTGGGTGGAGGTTTGTCCGCGTTTTTCTAATCTGGAATTAAACTCAGGAACTAAATGATCTTTGGTATTACCGATGAGGTCAGTACGCCCCATTTTCTTTAGTGCCGCTCTGATCATTTGCCAGTTTTCAGGATCGTGATATCGCAATAAAGCTTTATGCAAGCGGCGTGTTTTTGCATCACGAGCAGAATCGATATGTTCAGAGGCCTCACCGACTTTTTTCAGTGGATTGATTTCGCTGTGATACATCGCCGATGCGAGCGCCATTGGCGTTGGAATAAAGCCTTGCACCTGATCCGGCTTGAAATTGTTTTCTTTCAACCACAGCGCCAGATTGAGCATATCCTTATTCGTAGTGCCGGGATGTGATGAGATAAAATACGGAATCAAATACTGCTCTTTACCCGCTTCTTTCGAGTATTTATCAAATAATTCCTTAAAACGGTGATAGCTGCCGATTCCGGGTTTCATCATCTTCGACAAAGTACTTTCTTCGGTATGCTCAGGCGCTATTTTCAAACGCCCGCCGACGTGATACGTGACCAGTTCTTTAACGTATTCAGGATCAGTCACCGCTAGGTCATAACGTAAACCAGAGGCGATAAAGACGCGCTTTACACCCTTGACTTTTCGCGCACGTCGATAGAGTTTTGTGAGAGGTTTATGATCAGTATTCAGGTTTTCACAAATTCCGGGGTAAACGCAGGATAAGCGACGGCAGGATTCTTCGATCTTATTGCTCTTGCACGAAAGCCTGTACATATTCGCAGTCGGCCCTCCGAGATCGGAGATATTGCCGGTAAATCCAGGAACATTATCACGGATCGCTTCGATTTCCTTGATCACTGAATCTTCAGAGCGGCTCTGGATAATTCGCCCTTCGTGCTCGGTTATCGAACAGAACGTACAACCACCAAAACAGCCGCGCATAATATTCACCGAAAAACGAATCATGTCGTAAGCAGGAATTTTTAAATCACCGTAACTGGGATGAGGCTTGCGTGTATAGGGAAACTCAAAGAGCTTGTCGAACTCGCTGGAACTCAGTGGTTGCGGCGGCGGATTCAGCCAGACATCGCGCTTGCCGTGCATCTGTACCATCGCACGCGCATTCCCGGGGTTTGTTTCCAGATGAAATACACGCGAGGCATGTGCATACAATACCTTGCTTTCGACAACTTGATTATGCGACGGCAGGCGAATAACTGTTTTTGTACGATCCAGTTTTTTCGGACGCTGATGAAAATGGATTATTTGAGCTGCACCACTATTGAGTTTCGCTTCCGTCTCCTTATCAACCGCCTCCTGGCTGTTCTTTTCACAAGACGGGTCTTTGCTGGTATCTATATATGGATTCGCGTCAGGGTGTTCGATCGAGCCGACTTCATCGAGATCGGTCGAATCAATCAGCGTCCAGCCTTCAGGAATTCCCTGACGCATAAAACCGGTACCGCGAATATCGGTAATTTCGTTAATTTTTTCACCCGCCGCGAGTCGATGCGCGAGCTCAACAATTGCGCGTTCTGCATTACCAAAGAGCAGCATATCCGCTTTTGAATCGGGCAGAATTGAGCGCCTGACTTTTTCTGACCAGTAATCATACTGGGCGATGCGGCGCAAGCTCGCTTCGATACCACCAATCACAACCGGTACGCCTTTATAAGCTTCGCGCGCGCGCTGTGCATAAACTACTGTTGCGCGATTGGGACGCTTGCCCGCTTTTGCGCCAGCAGTATAGGCATCGTCTGAGCGCGGTTTACGGTCTGCGGTGTAATGGTTCACCATCGAATCCATATTGCCTGCCGCTATTCCATAAAACAGATTGGGTTTGCCGAGCTTGCAAAAATCATCCGCAGAACGCCAATCGGGTTGTGAAATTATCCCCACGCGAAATCCCTGAGATTCCAGTAAACGCCCGATAATCGCCATACCAAAACTGGGGTGATCGACATAGGCATCGCCCGTGACAATTATCACATCGCAGGAATCCCATCCCAGATCATCCATCTCCTCACGTGACATCGGCAACACAGGTGCAGGGCCAAATTTGTGAGGCCAAAATTTGCGATGGGAGAAAATGTCGGGGGCGATGATGTTCATAGTGCGGCGATTATACCCGCAAGCGCAGTCGATTAGCTATTTGTTGATTTCAATGAACTCCTTTTAACAAACTAAGGACACAATAGATAAAATAAAAAACCCTCGTTCAAGCTATCCTAAAATATATAACAGCTGTGACGAGGGTTGTGTAATACGGGTAAACAGAACTGAATGTTATCTCAATAATAAATTCTGTCAGTTAAAGGGCTAGATATCACCCTCAGCACCAGCTAGAATTATGCCATAAATATTGTTACGCACCTGAAGCGCCATTGACTTCATGCTATCCGGCAATTTAGCAGCACCAAGCGTGCTATCCATATCCAGTGTAATCAAATAGCCCTGGCCTTTCTTATCCTTGTCTTCTATCAACGCAATTCGACATGGCAGGAATCCGGCAAAAGCAATGTTTTGTTCAACCATTTTGGCGGCGATCAAGCTGTCACAAAACTGGTAGATATCCATACGCGGTGAGGTTCCACCTTTTGCTTCAATATCTTTAGAAAGTGGCATATGAGCAACCAGTTTAAAATTCAAATTAATCGCTCTCGACTTCATTGACTCGACCGCATCATCCATGGACACACCTTCAGCGATAGGACATTTAATCATGCTAAGTGGTAATTTTTCACAATCACTGGGTAATTCAACCATCTCCTCAGCAGAAACAGTAAAAAGTTGCAGGGCAAATAGTAAAAAAATACCAGTAAATAGTTTATTTGTCATGGTTGGGATTCTCCTGTAAGTAGTATTTCGGAATATTCTTGCGGTGTACAACCACATACCTCTAGCCCAATTAGAGTAACAAACATTACCCGTACTTGATAGCCGTTACAGCCTCCTTTCTATCTGTAAAAACCCCTGTTTTAACTGCGAAATTCCTTAGTACTATTAATAGAAACCATTGCCACTTTTATTAAAAACCCTGATGAGACACTGACTAATAAACGCCAGAGTAATTTGCAGCCCTGCACGCAATTGCTTACATATTTTGATGTGAATTTAACCTACACTCCTCGGATGACTCGTTTTCTCCCCATTATTTTTGTGCTGCTCTGGTCAACCGGTTTTATCGGCGCCAAATTCGGCCTGCCCTACGCTGAACCTTTCACCATGCTGATGTGGCGCATGATTTTAGTCGTTCCACTGTTTGTAGGGATTGCGATACTGCTGAAACGCCCCGCAATAGGCGTTAAGGACGCGATGATGCAAGGTCTGGTTGGCCTGTTGATTCATGGCGTCTATCTCGGTGGGGTATTCGCAGCAATCTATGGTGGCATGCCAACTGGTGTCAGCGCTTTATATGTAAGTTTAAATCCGCTACTGATCGCAGGATTCTCAGGAATCATATTGCACACAGCAGTCAGCAAACGCGAATGGTTCAGTTTGCTGTTAGGCTTTGTAGGCGTATTTATCGTGCTCTATGGTGCCTCCAGCTGGGAAGGCGTGATTAACCCCAAAGGTATAGCATGGCTTACACTTGCCTTGATCGGCATCTGCATAGGTACCTTGATACAAAAGCGCTACGCACAGAAAGTTGATTTAGTCACAGGCTCCATCTATCAATACGGCGCATCTCTGCTATTTTATATTGGCCTGGCTTTCCTCTTAGAAACCCGTGTGGTCGCATGGACACCCGTTTTTATTAGCGCGCTGGCGTGGCTGGTAATTGCCTTATCACTGGTTGCGATCTTATTATTGCTTTATATGCTAAGGCACGGCGAAGCAACCCGCGTCGCCAGCTATTTTTATCTGGTACCGCCCTTCACTGCGATTCAAGGCTGGCTGTTTTTTGATGAGAAATGGAGTTGGTTGACGTTTATCGGCATGGTATTGGTGGTTGCTGCATTGGCAATGGGGCGGCCGCGGAAGCGGCCTTAGCGCTTCTTTTTTTGATTACGAATAAACTAAAAAATCAAAACTAATTTCCATTTTCCCCATTTAAAAACTTGACTTATTTTTAACTCAAACTTGTCCACAAAATCTGTGGATAACTCTGTGTATATCACTGTGATTAAAGCTTAAAAGGCATGCCCTATATGATCCCCTATCTAATTGATCAATTTTTGACCACTTTGTATTATTATTTATTTTTCAATAGCTTGAGTGGTGTTATTGACAGATTAAACCCGAAAGAAGACGGATGTTACACTTTTATGACTACATTAATGCTTGCTTTTTTAATTGTGGATAAATTAGTAAATACTAATTTATCACCATAAAATTGCTAAGTCATTGTTAAGCTTAGGTTAAGGGAAATAGACAACATAATACGTCATTAATGCTATCTATAGTGCAATCAATTTAGATTCAAGAAAAAGCTAACAAACAACGAAATTCTCCTCTCAAATATATTAAAATGATACCCTACCTTTTGGGCACTTTATCTAAAAGACACAAATTCTAATCCTGCTCAGAATCTACACTTTCCATCAACGCAGTGGTATAACGCGTGCCCACCACTGTATCCTCATTAATCAAATCATCCAGCTCAGCAACCACTTGCACCGACAACACAATATCCCCTGCGTTTGCATTCTCAAGCATATGCTCGATATTACAGGTACCCGGAATCGGAATAATATCCTCGCCCTTGGCGAGTAACCATGCCAGTGACAATTGCGCCATGCTGCAATTTTCTTGCTGGGCAATTTTTGCGAACGGTTCTAGAAGTTTGACATTTTGTACGAAGTTTTCAGATTCAAACCGGGGACGTGCAATAGTTGCACGAAAATTATCATCGCCGAGGGTGCTGGCATCGGTGCTTTCGCCGGTTAAAAACTGTCTGCCCAAGGGTGAGAACGCGACAAATGCGACGCCAAGCTCGCGACAGGTTGCCAGAATTTTTCGTTCTGGGGTGCGCGACCAGAGTGAGTATTCGGACTGTAAGGCGGTTATTGGATGGACACTATGCGCACGCCTTAAGCTATCCGAACTGACTTCGGACAAGCCGATGGTTTTAACCTTACCCTGCTCGACCATGCGCGATAACGCGCCAACACTTTCTTCAACGGGGACATTGGCGTCGATGCGGTGTAAATAATAGAGATCGATCACATCCGTTTTTAAACGGCGTAAACTGTCTTCACAGGTCTTGAGCAAGACCTCAGGACGGCCATTGGCTTCTGTAACACCTTTGGCATTTCTGAAAATTCCGCATTTGCTTGCGAGGGTATATTCATCGCGGCGATGCGCTAACGCTATGCCGATTTGTTCTTCGCTATGTCCACTGCCGTATGCCGAGGCAGTATCCAGAAAGGTATAACCGCAATCCAAGGCTTCATTCAGTAGTTGCTGTGAATAGGCCTCGGCTGGCCTTGCGCCATAACCCATGGAGATATTCATCGCACCGAGGCCAAGTGCGGAAACTTCGAATGGGCCAAGTTTTCTTATGTGCATCAATTTACAACCAGATTTATTTGTATAGAGTTATTGTAGACTTAACACACTGATAAATTGTGAAATTAATTATTTAAAATGACACCCCCCTACTTTTACCTAGTTTTTTGATGCGCCTACGTCTTACCCTACGTGTCATCTTTCTATGAAAGATGTTATCTCGCTTATACTCGGTTCAAAACTTCACCTTAATGGGCTATCTAATGCAGTTGTCTCATTGCATTCTTCTTAGGCATTTTAAACCCGAATAATGTTTTCATCACCAATCAAAGTGTTATTCTACTGAGAACGATAACCAAGTGGCGCAAGTCATGTTAGTTAGGTTTAGCAGTAAAAAGCAGTCCATTTCGATGCATGAAGCAGATGCTAAACAAATGATAAAAATGATGGGTATGAGTGGTACCATCCCCAGCGCAGTTGATGCAAAAAGTTTGCCAGTGGCGATAGAGGCCTTGCAACAGGCACTGTCGAATCAGGCTGGCAGCATTGACGATGCTGATAATAATGTGAATATTGATGTGCGCGCGCAACCCCTGATGCAAATGCTCAAAAATGCCGAGCTAAAATCAGAATCGGTCATGTGGGGGTATCAGGGAAATAGGTTGTGATATTGACTTAATTTAAATGACACCCCCATACTCATAAGGGGTTTTCGGCTAGCTTTTATAGAACGTTGCTATTTAAACCTTCCCGTTTTTAAAAACGAGCTGGTTAAAACCGCCACTTCTTTGGAAAACAGCAATGCGGTGTGCGATTTATTCACGACAATATGATCTGTTTGTCTGGGATGGCGTGTTTCTTCAACTAAAACCGTGCCATCACCTTCGCTGGGCAAACCTCCCACTAACAACCCTAGACCCTGGTTATATGTCCCTGCGATCATCCCCCATTCGCGCTGCGTTTTCCACTCAGGAATATCTTCACCAGAAAGTGCAGTTGGCATACTTTTCGTCAATAGTAGAGAAATTACTGGCCAATCCTTAATTTTTTTTGCAAACCAACTGCCCGTTACTGGTGAGCCTAACATCACAATTCTGCCTTCGGGTACGTCATAGAATTGATCCAATAAATGCATTGTGACAATGCCACCTAAACTATGTGCCACAATATGTAAGTCAGATAATTTTAGTTTTTTAATTTTGGAGTGAATTGCACAGGCATTTTGTGCCGACGTTTTGAGTACCGAATGGTAAAAAACATAATGCACATTGAAGCCGGATTTTTCTAATTGACCACCTAGATATCGCATCTCCAGAGAATTCATTAAGACTCCATGGATAAGCAATACATTAGGCTTCATACTTAAGCTTAAGCTATCGCTAGAATGTATTTACTGAAAATCGCAACTAGTCGTTTACAGTGTAGGGAAGGTCAAGCAGAGTGATTGCTGCATTATTCTCAAGAGCCAGTGCATTGCTGGCTTCTGCGATTTTCAGGATTGCCAAGGCTTCTGCTTTACCGTCGGCATTCATTACGGCATTCAGGATTTTTCCTGCATCCGCTTCTGTCTCACTTTTAATCGCTGCACCCACTTCTGGCAACTCATCGGTATCAATCTGAATGTGATACATGCGGCGTTTGGTTTTCCCAAGGTAATTCAAACGTGCAACCACTTCCTGACCCGGATAGCAGCCTTTTTTAAAGTCTACACCACCCACATCGATATAATTCACCATCTGCGGAATCCAGGCTTCTGAACTTGCCGCAGTGATTTCAGGGTTTCCAGATAAGATATTCAAGAATCGAGAACCCATACCACTGACAGGTTTTGCATGTTCTTTACATTGTAACCAAAGCGCTTTGGCATCATCCAATTCACCATAAATATCAAAACGCGCAGGAGATCCAGAAAAACGTAAAATACTCAGTGATTGATCCTGCAACGCTTCACCAGCTGCAATGTCAACACCCAATAATTGCTTTAAATGAGTCTCAGTACCCTCCCCCGCGAATGAAAAATGCACCAAAGAATCTGTTACATCTACCAGCGTGACTTCCGACATCATCACGTACATGCGTAACTTCTTCATCACATGCTCATGCAAGTCTGCCGATAACGATAAAAAAAAGGCATCACCGCGTTTAAAAATACGGAAATTAGCAATGATCCGACCTTTTGGCGAGCACCAGGCACTGGCTTGATGATGTGTTTCGGTCACATTACGAATATCGTTGGTCAGCTGGTTTTGTAAAAATGATTCGGCATCCTCACCTTTCACTTCGATCAAAGCACGATCAGTTGGATTACTCAACAAAGCAACTTCGGCAGAAATTTGCTGTTCTGCCTCAGGATCGCCAAAAGAGACAATATCTTCATTGCTAAAAACAGCGCCGTTTTCGATCAAAAACGCTTTCCAGTCCTTATTCATATCATCACCAATGTTTGCCAAAAATTAGTTGGCTTTGGGGGCTACTTCTTTGGCTTTCTCTGCTTCAGGCGCTTTTGGCTCTTCAGGCAAAGTGATTTCTATTTTTGCCGTTTTCTTTAAATCTTCCATGTAAGCCAGCATTTTTTGTTGTGATATTACGCGCTGTAACTGTGGCTTTAGTGATTCTAGTGTTGGTAATTTAGCATCACGGCTGTCTTCAAGCTTGATTACATGATATCCAAATTGCGTTTTAACTGGCTCTTTTGATACTTCACCCTTTACCATCGCTTTAACTGCGTCGGCAAATGCTGGCACCATAGTTTGTGCTTTAAACCAACCGAGTGATCCGCCATTTGAGCCAGAAGGACCGGTTGATTTTTCTTTTGCCACAGTTGCAAAATCAGCACCACCTGCGACTTCTTTGATCACGGCTTTTGCTTCGTCTTCGGTTTTTAATAGAATATGACGAGCATTAAACTCCTGGCTTGCAAGTTTAGTAACACGTTCATCATATGCAGCTCTGATTGCTGCATCGTCAATTTCGAATGATTCAACCTTTTCTTTAGTCCAGGTTTTCAATAATACGTTACGGGTAAAATCACTCAACATTTTTTTGATTTCTGGGCGTTCAAGGATATCGGTTTTCTTTGCTTCTTGAAGGGCAATTTCAGTTGCCACCAAGTCGTTAACAGCCGCTTCCTTATCTTCTTTGCCTGACTTTTTTAAGATTGCCAGGTAGCCATCTAGCGTACTTTTCATAATCTTATCGCCATTCACTGTTGCTATAACAACGTCAGTTTTGGCCTTCTCTTCAGCATTCAAGCTTGTTAGTGATACTGCAGTAAGACATACGCTCATGATTGAAGCAACGAGTAATGATTTTTTAGTGATAAACATATTCGATTTGTTTCCTTTAAATTAAAAAACTTGTAGTTGGTTGTTAGATTAATTACATATTATTACTTATATGTATTATTGTAGTAAATTATTCGTTTTCAATAATTAGGGTAAGACTTTTTTAAAAGGTTTTACTGTGACTTTTGAATAGACACCTGCACCTATGTAAGGGTCTGAATCCGCCCACGCCCGCGCACTTTCAAGCGAGTCAAATTCTGCCACAATGAGACTACCTGTAAAGCCATTAGTTCCGGGGTCTTCACTATCTATCGCCGGGTGTGGTCCTGCTAGTATCAATCGGCCTGCATCTTTAAGTTTATTTAAACGCTCAACATGAGCTACTCTTACTGACAAACGCTTTTCTAGGCTATTTTCAACATCTTCAGAAATTACCGCGTAAAGCATTAGCTATTCTCCTTTTCACTAGTTGGTTCTTCATCGACAGATTGTGCATGCTTCGCGAGATAGACTCCCTGTGCAATCATGAACACTATGGTCATCCCAAGCACACCAAAGAGTTTAAAGTCTACCCATACCTCCTCACTATAGTTGTAAGCGACATAAATATTTACAAACCCAACTGAAGTAAAGAATAAACCCCAGCCAAAGTTGACGCGCTTCCAGATCTGTTTAGGCGCTTCTATCGCATGTGACATCATTCGTTCTATTAAAGGCTTTTTACCTATGAACTGACTGCCAATAATAACCGCAGCGAAAACCCAGTTAAAAATACTAACTTTCCATTTTATAAAGAGCGGGTCTTTGAATGCAAGAGTCAAGGTACCGAATGCAAGTAATATACCCAACGATATTATGTGCATTTTTTCTAGTTTTTTAAATAGCAACCAATGCCCTATATTCTGGATTATTGTTGCCACAATAATCGTTAAAGTTGCAAAATAAATGGCATCTTTGGATTCGTTTGGGTCAATAGATACAAAAGGCAGTTGATTAACAGGCTCTATCCATTGAGGCGGAATATCGCCAAAAAACTTGTACACAATAAAAAACAATACCACGGGGAAAAAATCTAGCAAAAACTTCATTTTTATTATGTATTTTTAGTTAACTCTAATGACTTAAATAGAGATACCCAAAGACTGCTCCTGATGTAGAATAGCGCATTTTAACCTGTATACAGTTTTGTTAGAAGTAATATGAGCCAATATTTTGAAATACATCCTGATAACCCACAAGCACGTCTAATAAAACAAGCTGTAGATATTATCAATAATGGTGGAGTTGTAATTTACCCAACAGATTCAAGTTATGCGATTGGTTGTCACCTCGGTGACAAAAAAGCCATGGATAAAATTCGGATGATCCGCCAATTGAATATGGAGCATGATTTCACTCTGGTCTGCCGAGATTTATCAGAAATTGCAAAATATGCTGTAGTTGATAATATGAACTATCGTTTAATGAAATCGCTAACCCCAGGGCCATATACCTTTATCTTACCAGCAACGCGTGAAGTGCCTAAACGATTATTAAACCCAAAGCGTAAAACGATTGGTATTAGAGTACCAGACAACGCCGTTTGCTCTGCATTACTAGCAGAACTCGATCAACCCTTGATGTCTAGTACTTTGAGTTTGCCGAATGAAGATTATCCAATGACAGATCCCTATCAAATACAGTTAAAACTGGAAAATGTGGTCGATTTGATTATTGATGGTGGTTATAGTGGCCATGAGCCAACTACGGTCGTCAGTTTGATCAATGACCCACCAGAGATATTAAGGCAGGGGCTGGGAAGTGCAGATTGGTTGAAAAAGCATTGAAACTGAAAATTTCACTTTTGGAAAATTGATAATAATAAATGAATATAGATACGATTATTTATAACATAGCTGTTTGGTCATTACCCGTTTTATTTGCCATCACTGTACATGAAGTTGCCCACGGCTGGGTAGCCAATAAACTGGGGGATAGCACTGCAAAAATGTTGGGCCGATTAACGCTTAACCCATTCAAACATATCGATCCAATAGGAACCGTGGTTGTTCCATTGGCGATGGTATTGATGCAAACAGGCTTCGTTTTTGGCTGGGCAAAACCTGTACCAGTCAATATGAATAAACTTAATTCTCCGCGAAAAGACATGGCTATAGTTGCAATTGCAGGACCACTTTCTAACTTAATTATGGCAATATTTTGGGTATTTATATTCAAGTTAGGCAGTACAGTAATTACCGACCCTAACATCGCAAAAGGTATAATGGCAATGGGACGAGCCGGAATACTTATTAATCTGATTCTTTTCGTTTTCAATCTATTGCCGATTCCACCTTTGGATGGCAGTCGAGTCCTATCAGGATTTCTGCCTAAATCATTATCTGCTGTCATGGATAAAATAGAACCCTATGGTTTATTTATCGTTATCGGTCTGCTTTATTTTGGCGTTTTAAACAGTATTTTAAGCCCCGTTATTGATTTCTTTTTACTAACAATAGGTTCACTCTTCTTCTAAATTTATGAATTCACAAATTCCACAAAATCAACGTGTCGTTTCCGGCATGCGCCCTACTGGCAAACTTCATTTAGGTCACTATCATGGGGTGTTAAAAAACTGGGTTGAAATGCAATTAAACTACGAATGCTTCTTTTTCGTCGCCGATTGGCACGCATTGACCACACACTATGATGACCCCAGTGAAACTCCCACACATGTTGAAGATATGGTTATTGATTGGCTGGCAGCAGGAATAAGTCCAAGCTCGGCAACTATTTTCTTGCAGTCCGAAGTCCCTGAACACGCAGAGTTACATTTATTATTGTCAATGATCACACCGATTAGCTGGTTAGAGCGTGTTCCAACTTATAAAGACCAGCAAGAAAAACTTCGTGAGCGTGATCTGGCGACCTATGGTTTTCTTGGCTATCCACTTTTGCAGTCGGCTGATATTTTATTGTATAAGGCAGACATGGTGCCTGTTGGTGAAGACCAGGTAGCACATATCGAGTTAACCCGTGAAATTGCGCGTCGTTTTAACCATCTCTACGGACGCGAACCCGACTTTGAAGAGCGCGCTGAAGAAGCTATTTCCAAAATGGGTAAAAAGAATGCCAAACTTTATCGGAGTTTGCGCAAACGCTATCAGGAACAAGGAGATGATGAAGCACTCGATGTAGGGCAAGCCTTATTAGAGTCACAAGTTAATATCTCAGTCGGGGATAGAGACCGTTTGTTTGGCTATCTGGAAGGCATGGGTAAGATTATATTGCCGGAACCCGAAGCCAAGCTCACCAAGGCTTCGAAAATGCCTGGGCTCGATGGACAGAAAATGTCTAAGTCTTACGGTAACACCATTGGCTTGCGTGAAGAACCCGATGAGCTCGATAGAAAAATTCGTACTATGCCGACTGATCCTGCACGTGTGCGACTGACTGACCCTGGTGATCCCGAAAAATGCCCAGTATGGGAATTGCATAAAGTATATTCTGATGATGCAACGCTTCAATGGGCGAATGATGCATGCCGCAACGCCTCACATGGTTGTCTCGCATGTAAAAAGCCTTTGATAGATGCGGTACAAGCTGAAATGCAACCAATCAGAGAACGCGCTGAGAAGTTTGAAAATGATCGTAGTGTGGTCAGAGCGATTATACGTGAAGGCAGTGAGGCCGCGCGAGATGTTGCGCGTGAGACACTTGATGATGTCGTAGAAGCCATGCGATTTTCGAAGCAATAACACGCTTAACAAGGTAAAAGTGACTAACGACAACGATTTGCATAATAAATTACCCCGTCAAGGCGAACTGCCTTTCGCTATTGTGCATGGCGAAGCAATATCTGCGCCGCCTGAAGATCTTTATATCCCACCCGACGCTCTCGAAGTTTTCCTTGAAACCTTTGAAGGTCCTCTGGATTTACTACTCTACCTGATTCGTCGTCAAAATCTGGATATCCTGGATATTCCAATAGCGGATATAACGCGACAATATATGGATTACGTCGAACTCATGCGCAATATCAATCTTGATTTAGCCGCAGAATATCTCGTCATGGCTGCGATGCTAGCTGAGATTAAATCGCGCATGTTATTACCTCGCCATGAAGAAATCGAAGATGAAGATGACCCACGTGCTGAACTTGTTAAACGCCTACAGGAATACGAGCGTTTCAAAAAGGCGGCGACTGATTTAGATACACTACCGCGTACAGACCGTGAAAATTTTGCAACTTCGGTAGATGTAATCCGGGAAGATAAAAAGAAACCAGAACCGGCTGTAGAACTTCGCGAACTACTTTTATCCTTTCAAGATATACTTAAACAAGTAGATATGCAGAAACACCATGAAATTGAACGTGAAGAAATATCCATCCGTGAACGTATGACGCACGTACTATCAAAACTGGACACGAATAATTTCGTAGAGTTTCAGAGTCTATTTACGCTAAAAGAAGGCCGTTTAGGGGTAGTCGTAACGCTAATGGCAGTACTAGAACTATTAAAACTCAAAGTCATTGATATGGTGCAGGCAGATGCTTTTGCACCGATCTATTTAAAGCCTGTTTCGAGTGTTGAAGGAAGCTAATGACAAACATAGCAAAAACTGAAAAACAGCGTAATAGTGGGGGAGTGTTGTTTTTTAAGGCTCACCAAGAGCCAAAAAGTATATCGTTATATTTCCATAAGGAAATGTCGATGCATTGTCGGAGCAACGCTAGATTCTATCAAATTAGAAAGACTTTCCAGGTTTAAACTATGCAAGCTAAGAAACTCCAAAATGTTCTCGAAGCGATCTTAATCAGTGCTGAAAAGCCGCTGTCAGTAGAGAATCTATTAGGCTTTTTCCAGACCGAAGATCTGGTTAACCGCAACGATGTAAAAGCCGCATTAAATGAAATACACAATAGCTTTGTCTCGCATGGTTTTGGGCTGACTGAAATCGCCAGTGGTTTTCGTTTTCAAACCAGGGAAGAATACAAACAATGGGTAACCCAGCACTGGGATGAAAAACCTTCCAAATATTCGCGCGCACTATTGGAAACACTGGCACTAATTGTATACCGTCAACCTATTACCCGTGCTGAGATTGAAGATATTCGTGGTGTAGCAGTAAGTTCACACATAGTAAAGACACTGCGGGAACGCGACTGGATTCGAATCGTAGGCCATAAAGAAGTCCCAGGCAGACCTTCATTATTAGGTACAACTCGTCAGTTTTTAGATTATTTTAATCTCAAATCACTTGATGAGATGCCAAGTCTGAGCGAAATTCAAGACATTGATAAACTCTATCCGGAATTAAACCTGAAATTAGAACAAGAATTTGATTCTAATGACGGTTTGCAAAATAATGACCACGGTGAATCAGAACAAAATTCAGATCAAGATGAAGTCCGGTAGTTTGGCTTTAACATAAAAAATCCTCTATAACACTAATAGAACTATGAAAAAAAACTCAGGTAGCAAAGATTTACTAATCATCAGTTTACTCACATTTATCATTTTATTGATAATTCTTGCGATGTACCAACGCGATCGGGAATGGACAAAATTGACTGCGATGGAACGTTCTCTGTCCGAACAATCACGTGACATGAGCAGCCTGCGCAGTTCGCTCAATGCGATGCAAAAGAGACTGGAATCTGTCAGTCTGGCAAGCACTGTTAACAATCAAAACTCTACGGCCAACACCACTAAAAGTGCCAAAAGCGATGTTTCATTGGCATTTAAACGCGCAAAGTTAGCATCTGAACAGCCCGATTATGCACAAGGTGACTGGAGTGTAAACGCATTAGGCAGCGGCCTAAAAACGATCACACCACTGGTTTCAACCGATGCCGATGCCAGCGACATCCAGAGTTATATCCTCGAACCACTGATGACGCGTGACCCTGATACGCTGAAATGGACTGGCCTGATCGCAGAAGACTGGACCATTAGTGAAGATGGCCTAGTGATTACATTCAGACTCCGCGACGATGTTTATTTTTCAGATGGCGAACCTCTGGATAGCTCAGATGTTGTATTCACTTTTGATTTCATTATGAATGAAAAAATCCAGGCACCACGTCATCGCGCTTACCTGGAAAAAATTGCCAAGGTCGAAGCGAACGGGCCTTATTCAGTCACTTTCACCTATAAAGAACCTTATTTTGAAGCCCTCGAACTGGCCGGTACTTTAGAGGTCTTTCCAGAACATTTCTATAAAGAATATCTGGAGGATCCAACCAAATTTAATGAATCAAAAGGTATTTTGATGGGTTCAGGCCCATACCAGTTAAAAGACCCTAAAGGATGGTCTCCGGATCAGGTAAATATTGAACTGGTAAGAAATCCGAGATACTGGGGTGATGTACAACCTTCCTATGACCGTATACTGTGGCGCGTGATACAGAATGCCAGCGCACGCTTAACCACCTACAGAAATGGTGATATTGATACCTATGGCGCACGCCCTATTGAGTATGAGAAGCTAAAAAAAGATTCTCAAATCATGGAAAAAAGCCATAACTTTGAATACATGAATCCGGTGGCAAGTTATTCGTACCTCGGCTGGAATCAGGAAAAAGAGGGAAAACCTACGATTTTTGCCGACAAACGTATACGTCAGGCTATGACCTACCTGATTGATCGAGACCGCGTCAATAAAGACATTTACCTTGGCTATGCTGAAACCGCAATCAGCCCTTTCAGCCCGACAAGTAAACAACATGACCCAAATCTGAAACCACGCGAATACAGTATTGATAAAGCCAAAGCATTATTAAAAGAGGCGGGATACGAAGACCGCGATGGAAACGGTGTATTAGAAAATGATAAAGGTGAGCCTTTTGAATTTAATCTAACTTATTTTCAGGGCAATGAAGATACCAATCGCATGGTTCTCTTGCTTAAAGACCTGTTTGCCAAAGCAGGTGTTAAACTGATACCGAGTCCACAAGAGTGGCCAGTGATGCTGGAAATGCTCACCAAAAAGAATTTTGAATCGATTACACTTGCTTGGACGAGTGGTATTGAAACCGATATTTTTCAGATGTTTCATGGCTCTCAGGCAAAAACCAACGGCGATAACTTTATCAATTACAAAAACGCTGAACTGGATAAACTAATTGATCAGGCACGCAGCACGGTTGACCCGGAAAAACGCATGTCACTGTGGCAAAAAGCCGAGGCAATCATGTATGAGGATCAACCCTACACATTCTTATTCAGAAGGCAGACACTCGCCTTCATCGATAAGCGAATCAGCAATCTAAAACTCACCAAACTAGGTTTAAATAGAGGCAGATTGCCGATGGAACAATATGTGCCAAAACCATTACAAAAATATAGCCAGTAATTAATCAGCCATGTTCGCCTATTTAATCCGCCGCTTATTATTGATGATTCCTACGCTATTAGGGATCACCATTTTAGTATTTTCTGTTATGGCGGCCTCCCCTGGTGGAATTTCTGCGCAAAGCCTCGCTGGCGGCATGGATATGAAACCCGCCGAGCGCAAAGCGTTAGAGGATTATTACAATAAACGCTACGGCCTTAACGACCCGGCGCCGTTACAGTATTTACGCTGGATCAATAATGTTTCGCCAGTTGGTTTTTTATTGGATGAGAATAATAAATTTTCAAGATTCTCATTTAGCAAAGGCTCTGATTTAGGCCAGAGTTTTAATTATGGCCGCCCAGTAATCGAACTGATTAAAGAGCGCCTACCCATTACCCTACTGCTCAATGTGATAACGATTCCATTAATCTATATTATTGCGATTATTATCGGGGTGAAAGCTGCCACGGATAGAGGCGGCCGTTTTGATGTTGCGTCGAATATCTCGATGCTGGCATTGTGGTCTATCCCCTCAATGCTGGCGGGTGTTCTTCTGATTGGTTTTTTTGCCAATACTCAACATTGGCTCTGGTTTCCTACCGCGGGTTTAAGCGAACGTGAAGCGCTGGATATGCCCTTTATGCCCACGGGCCTATCACTTTTCTCGGTGCTAAAAGTATTCCTCGGAATGTCTCTGGGTGTAATCGTAATGGTTAGTCTTGCGCTTTGGCAACAACGGTATATCAGGGTTATGATAGCAGCAGTGATTGGCTTCGCTTTAGGCTGGTGGATGGCGATGTCGCATCCAGAAAACCTGACGATGAATTTTATTATCCTTCCTGTAATTGTCGCACTGATTGTCGCACTGATTGCATGGACGAGCTTTCCCACATTCAGGATAGGTGGTCTTGGCTTAATTGGCGCTGGTGTTGGCCTGTCACTTGCTTTAAATATGATCAGTGATCCTGTGGTTCGTGGCTTTTTATTCGACCGCATCTGGCATTTAATATTACCGGTGATAACGCTGTCATACGGTGGTTTTGCCTTTTTAGCCAAACTGACAAGAACCTCAATTCTGGAAAATCTGCAAGCCGATTACGCCCGCACAGCGCGTGCAAAAGGTGTCAGCGAACATGACGTATTATGGAGGCATGTATTTCGAAATAGCTTAATACCATTGATTACGGTAACCGCAGGATTACTCCCGAGCTTACTGGCTGGTTCAGTCATCGTCGAATCCATTTTCACCATTAATGGCATGGGTAATTTAGTCATCGAGGCGGTAAAAAGCCGTGATCGTGAATTGGTACTGTCAATTACCCTGATCAGTGGTTTTCTAACCTTGATTGGCTATTTGATAGCTGATTTCCTCTACACCATTGTCGACCCACGTGTGTCTTACGAATAACTCCTATGAACGATAACACTCACTCACGATCATCCGGATTTATGCGCCGAGTCCTTAATAAGACCTTCTCGGGCTGGGGGGCAAGGATTGGGCTGGTGTGGATTATACTACTTGCAATTATGGCAATCTTTGCGCCATTTCTTGCCAACAGCATGCCTTTGCTGGTTAGCCTGAATGGGAAAATTTCGGCACCGATTTTGCGCTATTTGACCATAGAAGACATTGTCGTATTAATTGCATTTTTTGCGCTGTTAATACTATTGCTCACACCTGTAAGGCGTTCTTTAAGAAAACTTCTTCTGTATTTTGTCATTGCTGTTGCTATCGCTACCGTTGCTACCCTGCAGCTGGTGGTAGAACAAGAAAATATAGTCTATGAGGATTTTCGTACAAACCTAAAAACCACCCAGTACGATTGGGTGGTAATGCCCCCTATTCCCTATGCGCCACAGGATTATTTGAGAGATATCAATACCTTGCCACTTGAAGCGCCATTGGAAAATTCAGCCTATACGCATTGGATGGGCACCGAAGAGAATGGTGGCGATGTGATGAGTAGAATGATACACGCATCAAGAATTGCATTGGTTATTGGCCTGCTTGCCACAGGAATCGGTATGTTTATCGGGGTGATACTAGGCGGATTAATGGGCTATTTCTCAGGCGTTGTAGACATGCTCGGGATGCGTTTAGTCGAAATCTTTGAGTCCATACCCACACTATTTTTACTCCTCACTTTTGTCGCATTCTTCGGGCGAAGCATTTATATAATAATGATCATTATCGGGCTCACCAGCTGGTCGGGCTATGCGCGTTATATTCGTGCGGAATTTTTACGCCTGCGCAAACAGGATTTCGTCCAGGCCACCATAGCCAGTGGCTTACCCCTGCGCTCAATCCTGTTCAGACATATGTTGCCGAATGGTATCGCGCCGTTATTGGTTGGTGCGACTTTTGGTATCGCCTCAGCGATTCTTGCTGAAGCCACCTTGAGTTTTCTAGGATTGGGGCTTGTCGGAGCTCCTTCCTGGGGGCAAATGCTAAACCAATCCATACAATCATCTACCTTTAATTGGTGGATGGCGGTTTACCCCGGCGGCGCAATATTCCTCACGGTATTTGCCTACAACCTGATTGGCGAAGCCTTACGCGATGCAATAGACCCTCAGATGGCGAAAAAAGCGGGTGTGGTTGGATGAGCGATAACGCCACAGCTGAGACTTTACTGGAAGTTAAAAACTTACAGACTTGGTTACAAACCGGCAATGAAACTATCAAAGCCGTTGACGGCGTTAGTTTTAAACTTAAAAAAGGCGAAACCTTCTGTCTTGTGGGTGAATCTGGCAGTGGCAAATCCATTCTGGCGCTTTCCATAATTCAGCTATTACCAGCCAAAATCAGCAGTCATCCTGGCGGTGAAATACGATTTGACTGGCGCAAGCAAGCTGGTTTTGATAGCAAAGCTGTTCATGAACAGGTTGATATGTTGTCGCTCGATGAAGAACAGCTTTGTGATATCCGCGGTTCACGTATCGCGATGATTTTTCAGGAACCGATGACATCGTTAAATCCTGTCGCCAGTGTCGGCGAACAAATCACAGAAGCATTATTATTGCATCACCCGGAGATGTCGGATGAATCTGCCAAAGGGCGTGCCCTCAAAGCGATGCAGGAAGTCCAGATAAAGAATGCCGAGAGCCGTTTTGATAATTACCCGCATCAACTCTCTGGCGGGCAACGTCAACGTATTATGATTGCAATGGCACTCGCCTGCGAACCCGATTTACTGATTGCCGATGAACCAACAACCGCACTGGATGTTACGGTACAGGCCGAAGTACTGAAATTAATGCGCGAGTTACAACAACGTAAAGGCATGAGCATCCTGTTTATCACGCATGATTTTGGTGTGGTGGCACAAATCGCGGACAAAGTCGGTGTAATGAAGCAGGGCAAACTGGTGGAATTCGGTGAAACCAGACAGGTTCTTAAGCAACCAAATCATACATACAGTCAGAAGCTGATAGCCTCAGTACCTGAAAATTTACCCAAGCGCAACATTTCAAGCAAAAGCTCAGATGAACTTAAAACACTCATTGAGACCAAAGATCTTGATGTTTTTTTCCCGATCCGAAAAGGCATTTTTCAGCGTGTGGTCGATCATGTACGCGCGATCGATGACGTTTCGGTAGATATTCATCAGGGTAAAATTGTGGCGGTCGTTGGCGAATCTGGCAGTGGTAAAACCACACTCGGTCGAGCCATATTACAATTGCAAAAGCCCACTGCAGGCAGCGTTAAAATATCCGGTCATGAACTGGTCGGTTTATCGCATAAGGAATTAAAACCGTGGCGCAAGAAAATGCAGATATCCTTTCAGGACCCGCAATCTTCGTTAAATCCCCGTATCCTCGTCGCCAAAACCATCACTGAACCGATGCAGGTACATGGCATTGGTTCAAGCGATGAAGAACGCATCGAACTTGCCGCGCAGGTACTGGAATCGGTACAGCTTGATCGCGATTATTTATGGCGCTATCCGCATGAATTTTCCGGCGGACAACGCCAGCGCATTGGACTCGCACGCGCACTGGCACTCAATCCGGAGTTTATTGTTTGTGATGAAATCACCAGCGCACTGGATGTGTCTGTACAGGCAGAAGTGCTACAGTTGTTATTAGAAATAAGGGAAAAACGTGACTTAACCTTATTATTCATCACGCACAATATTGCGGTTGTCGAATACCTTTGCGATGAAACAATCGTACTGAAAAACGGCAAAGTTGTAGAATCAGGTTTAACCACAGAAGTGTGTGGCAATCCGCAACATGACTACACGCAAAAATTACTCGCTGCAGTTCCGCGCCTTAATATGTAAAAAATAACAGAGATTCCTATGAGCATAAAACTAATTCTCACCGGCGGCACCATTGATAAACACTACAACCAGTCCAATGGCGAGCTACACTTTACCGAAACCCATCTCAAAGAATTGCTGAAACTGGGTCGCAACACCGCACCGATTGAAATTGAGCAGCTGATGCTCAAAGACAGCCTGGACATGACAGACGCGGATAGGCGTTCGATCTTAAAAGCCTGTCATAACGCCACACAGGATAAAATCCTGATTACGCATGGCACCGATACCATGGTTGAAACAGCCAATAAGCTTGGCAAAGAACAACTCAATAAAACCATTATATTAGTCGGCGCAATGATTCCCTATGTGTTTAAAGATACCGATGCCGTATTCAATTTCGGTTTTGCTCTTGGCGCTGTACAAGCCTCTAAACATGGAGTCTACGTTGCCATGAATGGCATGATATTGAACTATGATAATGTGATTAAAAACCGTGAATTAAGTATTTTTCAGACTTTATAAATACAAAAAGACCCCCCTACTTTTGACTCGTTTTTATAAGACTCGCCTTTTGGTCCGTCGTTGCCGAGCTCCAACGCTGTCTCGGCTCTGCCTCGGCTGGCACTTTTACTAGTTTTAAACTCTAATGGGAACTGCTAGTAAAGTATCATCTTACTTATCCATATTCTTAACTTTTTCTCTTAATACAAATTTCTGTATTTTCCCGGTCGATGTCCTGGGAATACTTTCAAAAACAAACTTTCGAGGCACTTTAAAACTTGCCAAATGGTCACGACACCAGCTGTTTAGCTCTTCTGCGTTAGTATGTAGGTCTTCATTCAATTCCACAAAGGCGCAGGGTGTTTCTCCCCATTTGTCATCTGCCATGGCTACCACTGCAGCAGCAGCGACTGCCGGGTGTTTATACAAAACATCTTCAACTTCTATGGATGAGATATTCTCGCCACCGGAAATAATAATGTCTTTGGAGCGATCTTTTAACTGGATATAACCATCTTCATGGATCACACCTAAATCGCCGGAATGAAACCAGCCACCGGCAAAAGCTGCATCACTGCCTCTCTTGTTCTTAAGGTAACCTTTCATCACGACATTGCCGCGGAACATGACTTCGCCAATGGTTTCACCGTCTCGAGGCACGGGTAACATGGTTTCAGTATCATAAATATCCAATCCTTCTAGTGGTAGATATCGTACACCTTGGCGTGCTTTCATGGCTGCTTGCGCTGCTGGTTCGAGGCTATCCCATTCACTTTTCCATTCATTAACCACAGCTGGACCATAAGTTTCTGTCAGACCATAGAGATGTGTCACGTTGAATCCGGCAACTTTCATCTTTGCCAGAACCTGTTCGGGAGGTGGTGCTGCGGCACTCATAAACTCAACCGTTTGTTGTAGTTCCCGTTTTTCTTCTTTTGTGGTCGAAAGCAACATCGACATCACTATCGGAGCACCACAAAGATGAGTAACACCATGATCAGCGAGTGAATCCCACATCGCTTTAGGTCGCACCCAACGTAAACACACGTGTGTGCCAGCGATCACCGAGAGTGTCCAGGGAAAACACCAGCCATTGCAATGAAACATCGGCAGTGTCCACAAATACACCGCATGTTTCTGGATTGAAGCTGTGAGCACATTGCCTTGCGCCAATAGATAAGCACCGCGGTGATGATAGACCACACCTTTGGGGTCACCCGTAGTACCGGATGTGTAATTAAGGCTGATCGCATCCCACTCATCATTTGGTATCAGCCAGTTAAATTTTTCATCACCTGTTGCGATGAAAGATTCATATTCGAAGCTGCCGAGTAAATCACCGTCTTGCGGAAATTCAGCATCATCATAATCTATGACCAGCGGATCAACCTTTGCCAGTGACAAAGCCTGTTTCATCACAGGTGCAAATTCACGGTCAGTGATTACCACTTTGGCTTCGGCATGATCCAGCTGAAAAGCAATAATTGCAGGATCCAATCGCGTATTCATGGAGTGCAGCACGGCGCCACACATTGGCACGCCGTAATGAGCTTCCAGCATCGCTGGCGTGTTCGCAAGCATTACAGAAACTGTATCGCCACGTCCGACACCGTTTTGATCCAGAGCCGAAGCAAGCTGTCTACTGCGACGGTAGAAATCGGCATAGTTACGCCTGAGATTGCCATGAATCATCGCAATATGTTGTGGGAATACAGAAGCTGCACGTTGCAGAAATGTCAGCGGAGTTAACGCCTGAAAATTGGCAGAATTACGGTCTAGATCGATTTCGTAAATATTACTCATTTGGGCCTCAGCGGTTTTGCCAACTAGCGGGACGTTTTTCAATAAACGCGTTGATGCCTTCTTCGGCATCGTACTTCATCATATTCTCCACCATGATTCTGGAGGCATAGTTATAAGCTTCTGCAAGCGGCATTTGACGTTGTGTATAAAATGCTTTTTTACCCGTTGCAAGGGTCATACTGGATTTGGAAGCGATTGTGCTTGCTACTGCCATGGTAGTTTCTGTTAGATCTTCAGCTGAAACACTACGATTAATAAGACCTATTTCGGCGGCGCGTTGTGCTGCTAACATCTCACCTGTTAACAACATCTCCATCGCATGTTTATTAGATAGATTGCGAGATAAAGCCACCATCGGGGTTGAACAAAATAGACCAATATGCACGCCGGGTGTGCTGAACTTTGATGTTTCTGCGGCGTAAGCCAGGTCACAACTGGCAACTAACTGACAACCCGCAGCCGTTGCAATCCCGGTAACTTCAGCAATTACCGGCTTCGGGTTATTGACGATGGCTTGCATCATTTGCGCACACATCGACATGATTTTTGCAAAGTAAGCTTCACCCTTATCAGCATTTGCACGGCTTGCCGTTAATTCTTTGAGATCATGGCCAGCGCAAAAAGCAGGACCGTTTGCGGATAGCACAATAACTCTTACAGATGAATCCGAACCTGATGAGTTCATGATTTCACTTAAACGTTCTAACATGGCTTCAGAAAGTGCATTTCGCCGACTATAATCATTAAGAGTAAGTCGTAAAATACCCGTTTCAGTAAGCTCTTGAATGATAATTTCAGTGTTTTCAGTCTCTGACATAATGATCCCTTTTTTCTATTTAATATTGATCTGTACGTACTCTGCAATTGAATTGGCGACAAAGCAATATCTGTGCGCTCTATCGTGCATTGCTTCGAGTTCATCTTTGCTAACCTCAAATCCCACATCAAACTCAACGACAGGATTCAGATCAATTTTTGAAATACACATTCTTCCTTTTGGGTCTTTACCTAAATGTCCTTCAGCTCTATCTTTAAAGCTTGCAACAGGCCATTTAACTTTAGCCGCTAAAGCTAAAAAAGTCATCATATGGCAACTGCTCAATGCTGCCGCTAGTGCTTGTTCTGGGTTAGTGTTTAGCGGATCTCCTCCCCAACTCGGGGCTGCATCGACTTGTACTTTGTAAGTATCGTTGTATTTAATATGATGAGCGCTTGAATATTTATTAGGTAGCAACTCAGATTCTTGTCGCTGCCAGCTCAATTCGATAGATAGTTCAGACATTGTTATTATCTCTATTCGTTATTCTCTTCTATGTCTATAGCTTAGACAGCACCTGAAGCTTTAATTTTTTTAGGATCATAGAATGGTTTTTCAACCACAGTGGCAACAGCCAAACCTTCAGTTGTTTGTACTTCAAGCTTAGTCCCGATTTCTACATAATCAGTTTCAAGCATAGCTAGTGCAATATTCTTATCAAGCCGTGGGGAATGAATTGCAGAAGTCACTTTACCCACTTTGTTTTCTCCCACAAACACTGGCCAGAAAGTTGTATTTGAAGCAGTAAGCGCAGGCCCCTCGATGACAAGACCCACTTGCTTACGAGATACACCCTCGTTAGCGATTTTTTGTAGTGCTTTTTTGCCGATAAAATCTGCATCTATATCCAAATTAATCAAGCGATCTAAACCGAGCTCAAAGGGATTGTTACTCATATCCATATCCGCGTGATAAGAAAGCATCGCACCTTCAATTCGACGGATAGTAGATGTGTGCCCTGGCTTTATATTATACGGTTCTCCAGCTTGCATAATTTTTTCCCAAAGCTGGTCACCAAATGCAGAATCCCTTAGATATAATTCATAGCCAAGCTCACTTGACCATCCTGTACGAGAAATAATGAGTGGAATGCCGTCTAGTTCGACTTCTCTTAACCAATAGTATTTGAGATCCTCAACATCGTTCCCAAATAATGCCTTCATTATTTCCCCAGACTTTGGGCCTTGCAACTGTAATGGGGATACATCAGGCTCTGAAATATAGACGTCAAGACCAGAGTTGGTAGCGACACCTTGCGCCCAGAGCAATATGTCGTTATCCGCTAAAGATAACCAAAAATGGTTTTCTGCTAAGCGAAGTAAAATAGGGTCGTTTAATATGCCACCGTCGGCGTTGGTGATAATGACGTATTTGCATTGGCCAACAGCACAATTAGATAAGTCTCTTGAAGTGAGTAATTGAGTGAACTTTGCAGCATCAGGCCCTGTTATCTCAACTTGACGTTCGACGGCTACATCACATAGGATCGCATCATTGATTAAATTCCAATAGTTTTGAACAGGATCGCCAAAATCTCGCGGAATATACATATGGTTGTATACAGAAAATCCCTGCGCACCCCAGCGAACAGTTGCATCGAAGTAAGGGGATTTACGAATCTGTGTGCCAAAACCGAATTGTCCGCTAGTCATTATTAACCTCGCTAGTTTAAGTACTTTGAAATTTCTGAATAGTTAAAGGATAGTTTAGAGATGCGCTTAAAACAGTCTGAAATTAGTCATTGATCCTGTTTATTTAGACTTATTTTAATAAGAACTAAGTCTATTTGGTCATATTCAAGCAAAGTAAAGCTAGTGGAAATCTTATTTGGATTTTTTTATTTCCTGACTTTTATTAAGTATCAAGTTAGCATTTTTACAAGATTGGACTGTTTTGATTTAACGTCACGAGTCACAATGTAAGTAATGTATCGATCGATCCCAATTTCATCCTCAACTAATTGTTCCATCAAATCTTGAAAATCTACCAAGCTTGATGAAATAACAGTCATGACATAATCAAATCCTCCACCAGTAGCGACACAACTAATTATCTCGTCAATACTTTCTATATGTGACTCAAACTTTTGAAAGTCTAGCTTATGATGTTTGTTGAGTGAAACTGTAACTATAACTTTAGTTAAATCAGCTATTTTACTGACATCAATATCAGCATGATAACCTCGAATAAGCCCTTCCTTTTTTAGTTTTGTTAATCTCACCCAACAAGACGTCGGAGAGAGATTAACCATTTCAGAAAGAGCAGACTTACTCAGTTGACCGTTATTCTGTATGGCGTTTAATATACGAATATCAGATGTATCTAAAGTTAACTTCTTCATATTTTTCAGTACAAAATACTATGTGGAATATCGATAAACTAACTATAGTTCCTTATTGATCCTAGGGTTTATTTTCACACTAAAAAGTATTAAAAATGACACCCCCTACTTTTTGCCACTTTTTCACAGTAGCCTACATGCATCGGTTCAGCCAAAGCTATTGGCTCGCTTTTCTCGGCTCGGCTGTGCACTTTTTAAATCAGGGAATAACATCTTCCCTTGTTTCGACCAGCAATCGACGATTCCTTACGGAGTTTACGATATACTTTTTTAGCTCCCGGTGAACCTAAAAAAGCAATCCATGTACTTCATCGCTTAGAGGAAGCTTCGTTAGACTCAAAGTTCAAATTCATTCCCGATGAAGTAGTCCGCTTACTTACGCTGGCGATTTTTGTAAACACCAATCAAGCATCAAATAAGTGCTGATCACCCCCATGTATGATTGAATAATCTATAAATATAGACTATTAGTCTATATAAACAATCGTACTTCAATTTCTCAAACAGTCTCAAAATGATTTAAATGTCAGCCGCATCAATTCATCTCAATAGAGGAGCGTAAAATGAAACAGAATATGAAACAGAATATGAAACAGAGTATAAAACTATTACTTGCAGGACTGTTTGCCAGCCTGGGCAGTCCGGTATTGGCCGATATCACGGTGGATAAATCCAATGGCATCTTAAGTATCAGCTCTGATATCGAGGGAACAGTTGTTGCCAAGGTTATCGCACCCAATGATGAGGTTGTAGTCGATGAGCGTTATAGTGGCAATTCATTTAGCTGGGTACCTTCATCAGGCCCTGATGGCGCCTATCGCTATGATGTCAGGGTGTTTGACCGGGTGGATAAATTAAAGCGCGTTGTTAGCTCTGCGCCAAGCAATAACAGCGATTATGCTGGTGGCAGTGTAGAAGTAATGAATGGCCAGATCGCTACAGGAGAAGAGTAATGAAAATAAATAACAAAACAAAAGCGTTGATAATTACTATCGCAGTAACAACAAGTCCGTTGTTACTTATTTCTAATGCACAGGCTGCTGATACGATAATCACAGATCTAAGCCCGCAGATATTCTTTCTTGATACTTTCACTAATGATGGTGCTACAGACTGGACAATACGCGCTGACGAAGATGATGCGGGAGGCTATTTCCAAATACGAGACCAAATAGGCCCAACAAATGCAGTTGTATTGCAGATTAATCATTCGGCAAATAACAGCAATAGCTTGATGGTGGATAGCTCCGGAGATGTCAATCTGGCTAACGGTTCGGTGTTCATCGATAAAAGCACGAATAATGTAGGCATAGGTACATCCACTCCAGCTACATCAATACATCTCTTGAATAGCAATACTCCAACAATACGTTTAGATCAAAACGGTGGTTTTGGAGCACAATCGTGGGATATTGCAGGCAATGAAGCCAACTTTTTTATTCGTGATTCCACCATCAATCCAAGAACTTTGCCATTTCGGATTAAGCCAGGCTCACCGACGAGTAGTATTTATATTCATCCAGAAGGTGTTGGCATAGGATCGACAAATACTCCAGAAGCCAAACTTGATGTGACCGGTGATATAAAAGCCTCATTCAACGGTGCCAATACCACCTCGGGACTTGTCGAACTGTTTAAAATGAGTGTCAATAATACCAATACCGGGGAGTTTTCTGATGCGGGCTTTGCCATGGAAAATGCCAGATCGGGTTTCTCCTGGGCCTTCAGGACTTTGGAAAACACCGGTGGTTTTGCCGCCTCCAAACAGGGTACTGGTGCCAAAGAGTTTGAGGTACGCAACCCAACCACTGTCGCCAGTAATGTTGAGTTACATTTGGCCAATGGTGCCAGAAACGTTAATGGCCAGTGGCTGAATGCTTCGAGCCGTAGCTATAAGGAAAATATCAACGAACTCAGTGGCGCAGATGCGATGCAGGCTTTAAAAGGATTAAAGAGCGTCACCTATCAATTCAAACGCGACAAGGACAACACACAACGCGTCGGTTTTATCGCTGAGGATATACCCGCCCTACTTGCGACTAAAGATAGAAAAACGGTCGATTCATTACAGATTATTTCGGTGTTGACCAAGGCAGTTCAGGTGCAGAATGAGGCATTAAAAGTTCAGGAAAAGTCATTGCAGGATGTAAAAGTTAAAGTGAAAGCCAAGGATGCGAAAATTGCCGGGATGGAAGCAACAATCGCTAAACTAATCCTCATGCAGGAGCAAATGGCGAAAACCATGGAAGCACGTTTCACTCCTTTCGCCGCTGAGTCATTTAAAGTGAACCAACAGATCACTGCGCTCAATCGAGAATAGCTGGAAGAGATAATATTGACAGAGCCTGAGTAATCCTCAGGCTTTTTTATGCTTATTAAAAGAGTGAAAATGACACCCCCCTACTTTTAAGCACTTTTAACAAAACTTATCCGTCGGGTCTGCTTTTTATCAAAAGCAGTTGTATACACTTCGCTTCGGCTGGCATTATTTCACAATGAAACTCTCAAGCTGGAATCTTAATGGTCTGGAAGACCGCAATCTGGATATGCGTACCGAAGCCGCGATGTTCCAGCTATTACTCGGCGCGCCGATCGAGGCGGCCTTTGCAGAAGGCTTTGTCGCGAATACTCCCGATATTGTGGTATTGCAGGAGGTTGTGGAGCGCAGCTATCACGCGCATATTGTGCCGCATTTGAAAGCTGCGGGTTTTAACATTTACCCTCATTCACCGACAGAGCGTTCCTATTTTGAAGTGATTGCAGTACGCCAGAAAATCATCGAAAGTGATTACACTCCGTTTGCCTATACCGACCAGGGACGTGGTCTCACAACCCTTCGTCTTGATGGCTTGACGATTATGACGGCACATCTGGAAAGCATGAAACCCGGTGCATCAATGCGGGTTGATCAGGCGCAGTTTATTATTCATGAAATGGCGAAACACCCGCAATGTGTTTTCGCAGGCGATACTAATTTACGCGATGAAGAATGGCTGGAGCTGGATCACGGTGCGGTCAAGGATGCCTGGGAAAGTGTCGGCTCACCGAAGGCACAGCGCATTAGCTGGCAACAGGGCCAATACAAAACCCGTTATGGCAGAATCTGGACGTATAATCTTGATGTCAGCAATTTTGAAGTGTTCGGAAAAGAGAACGTCGAGGCTATCAAAGAACGTCCTTCAGATCATTATGCAATGCGTGTCGAATTCGATTCTGGCAACGAGTCAGTTTGATTAATCAGTTAATGCATGCAGTTGTTTCAGATATGGCTGTAGATCGCCAATATGTTCCGCCACCCAGTCGCGATTATAGTAAGTGTCCGTATAGCGATGCCCGCTGTCGCACATCAAGGTGACGATCGAGCCTTGCTGTTGCTTGCTCATCATATTTCGTGCCACTTCCAGAACACCCCAGAGATTGGTACCCGTTGAGGCGCCGGCTGTACGCCCAATTAGATTTTCCAGCCAGTAGATGGTGGCGACGCTCGCAGCATCCGGAACTTGCAACATCTGATCGATTATATCCGGCTGAAAGGAAGCTTCTACCCGCGGTCGCCCAATGCCTTCGATGCGGCTGGCCTGGATGATGCTGACATTTGGGTCTTTGTTGGTATAGCTATCGTAGAATACCGAGTTTTCTGGATCAACCACCAATAACTCGGTGTCATACCCTTTAAATCGGATATAGCGACCGAGAGTGGCAGAGGTACCGCCCGTTCCGGCACTCATGACAATCATATGCGGTACAGCGTGTGGCTCGCTCTCCATCTGCTCAAAGATACTTTCGGCAATATTATTGCTGCCGCGCCAATCTGTGGCGCGTTCGGCATAAGTAAACTGATCCATAAAATAGCCACCCAGCGACTCAGCCAGTTGCTTCGATTCGCTGGTCATTTCAGCCGGATAATCGACAAAGTGGCATTTTCCACCGTATAACTCGATCAGCCTGATTTTACTTTGCGCAGTATTGCGCGGCATTACCGCAATAAAAGGTACCCCTATCATGTGCGCAAAGTAGGCTTCAGAAACAGCTGTACTACCCGATGAAGCTTCAATTACCGTGGTATCTTGTTTGATCTTGCCATTACACAAGGCATACAGAAACAGCGAACGCGCCAGGCGGTGTTTCAAACTACCTGTCGGATGGGTGCTTTCATCTTTGAGGTAGACATCGATTCCAGTGAGCTTGGGAATATTCAGTTTAATCAGATGGGTATCCGCAGAGCGGTTGTAATCTGCGGAAATTTTATTGATTGCTTCAGTCGTCCAGCTTGTCATTGTTTACTCTTTTTGGAATTACTAGATTTCCATTTTTTAAAACGCTTGTTCTTTTTAATCCTTGCTGCCACCAAAGCCAGCACAATTAAAAGAACAAAGATGACCGCGAAGAATACTACAGTTAATATTGTTTTACTCCAGCCCGTGAGTTACATCAGATAGCGAAAATCTTCTACACAGTCAGCACCGCTGCCCTTGCGCCAGAAGTACACAAAGTTTACAAATAGTCCCTGGCTCAAAAGCACTTTTGAGTCCGGTGTTAACTCAAGCCAGCTTCAATTCCCAAAGCATCAGCAATCTGTGCGAAAGCCTCTATTTCACCTTCACTTATCCGCGTACCGCCTATACCCAGAAAACCGCCTTCCTTGGCTGCTTTGGCGACGTTTTCCGCGATGTGCATGGCCCATTCCTTGTATTCGCGGGCCTCATCAACAGAAGCTTTTTTAGCAAGTATTTGCGAGACTGCTTTACTATCCTTGATCAGTTGTGCGCGCAGATCTTCATTGGTTTTAATACCACTCTCTTTGAGGCGGCTAACGGCTTTTTCGCGCATCTCCTTAGCTTTTCCCATTGATTCTTTAAAATCAGCAACATTCGGCAGAATTCCCGTGATGATCTCATTGTTCGGATATTCTTTTAGACCCGCAATAAAGGCTTTCGAATTGGCGAACAATTCTTTGATCGTCCCAAGGCCACTGCCCTCGGAAAATGCCATGACTGTACCAATCTGGGTTGGAGTAGTTGATAACAGGAATATTTCTTCTTCAGTAAAACGATTTTCGAGCGACATGATGAGACCTTTTAGTCTGATTGAATGATTCTAGTCTAGCGCATAACAGTATAAAAATGAGATATTAAGCACACCCCCCTACTTTTAACGGCTTTTTTAGTATCCTTGAATTTCCCTAAAATAACGATAAGTTTGAGCTTATTTTTTTGTTACTTTAATCATTTTATTTCATCGATTATTTTATCTTTTTTTGTAACTTTTTTCAAAGATAGCGAGTCTAACTTTACAGCAGAAAGTGAAGAGTGAAAACAAACATGCTCGGATCTTAGATTTGCTAATTAATTGACAAAATATTCTAAAAGGAGAAATTTAATGTCTATTAAAAATTTGTTACTGGCTGCTTCTATGTTACTAGCATTGGGTTCTGTATCAGCCTGGGCTGCTTCTCACGAAAAAGCTGAAATGGAATGTGTTCCACAAGCAGAGTTTGATGTAATGTCGGATGAAGACAAAAGCAAACTGACACTATCTGTTTGTGAAGGCGATGAAGGTGATGAAAAAATGGAAGATGCTCCGGCTCCTGCTACTAAATAAAGCTGGTTTCATCTAAATTAACAACTTAGAGTTAACAGAGTGCCCACATTTTGTGGGCACTCTTATTAATGAGTAATAAGTTTTTAAATAAACACTTAATTGCTACTCTAAGATCAAAGGCGCGCTTGCCAGAGCTTCAAAATATCATTAAAGGTTGCATTGTTAAGCTTTTCCTCTAAATGCAGCACGGTGTAATAGCGAAAAAAAGCACTTAAATCGAGCTTTACACCTAGTCCGAAAATTTCCAGTTCAGGATTTTGTTCGCAATCTGAAATTACTTTTTTCAGATGATTATCCAGATAGTAAGGATCATTGGCGAGATTGGTGGCTGAGTCCATCGGGCTTCCATCTGAGATAACAGTGAGTATTTTCTTTTTCTCTGGTCGCCTTGATAAGCGCTGAGATGCCCAGGCAATAGCTTCACCATCGACACCTTCACGAAATAAGTCAGCTTTCAGCAAAGCAGAAACATTATTACGCGATTGCTTCCAGCTATGCTCGGCATCTTTATAGATAATGTGACAGGTTTCATTGAGTCGCCCCGGATTTTTCGGTTTACCCTGTTTAATCCATTCTTTCATCGGCTTACCACCGCTCCAGTTTCCCGTAGTAAAACCCAGTATCTCAGTTTTAATTTCAGCATATTCGGCGGCACGCGCAAACACATCGAGTAGAATTGCCACGTTTGCAGCGTGTTCTTTCATGGACCCAGAGCAATCCACCAAAAAACTTAGCAGACAATCAGTATGGGGTTGGTGTCGATGATTTTTGAAAACACGCTTTTCTGTGGGTGAGGCTATCAATTGCGAAAGTCTACGACCATCTATGTAACCCTCTTCTTCTGCATAGTCCCAATCATCATTTTGAGGCGTTGCAAATAGCTGCTTTAATTTTCGCGCCAAGCCAGGGACATTAATCCCTTGTTTAAGGATCTTTTCATCTAGCTCTTGACGTAGCTCTTTTAAGTACTGGGATCTAACTAATTGTTCAGCGGTATAGGTTTTATCGTATTCTTCGGTGAAAATTGCGTAGTTTTCATTTGATTCACGCCATGACTTACTCACCCCGACAGTGATATGCGAGACGTTTTCATCCCCATCATCGAAACTGATTAGCAGTTTAAAATCTGGAATATCAATCTCTTCCATGATCTTATCGATGTCTTCCTCTTCTTCACTTTCGGTGAATATCAGGTGTTTAAAATTACTAGCCAAAGTTAAAGCATGAACCGCGAATTCAGCTTGGTCATGTTTGGACTTCTTCATGCCATAAACCGACTCACTGATAATAGGCGAAATACCTGCGCGCGTAGCCTCTAATAAATCTTCGGTTTCTTCGACCACCGAAATATGATTCAATTGTGACCAACATACTTGGGCAATGGTATAAATAAGCAAACCTACTCTGGTTTCAGTGAGACCAGAATGATGATATTGCATTGACCACTCTTTAAAGCGATGCAATAGATTGCTGCGTATCCCCGGATATTCATCAGGCACCAGGGAGTCGACTCGCAACTGTTCCAGCAACTCGAATAGAAAACGCTCAAGTTTAGATTCTGGTAAGAGTGAATGATGCAAATCTTCATCACAAAACTGATACCGTAAATTAATGCTATCCGCGACTCCACGCAAAGCGCTAAAGCTATCTTTCTTTAAATCGGCTTGAATATGGCATGCGAATAGCGGCAAGCGCTGCTGTTCTTTAAATAGGTGGGCTCCCCTAAAATATAACTCCGGTGATTTGGTGAAGCCACGCACCATACCACCGCAGAGTTCGATGGCTTTTTGTTGATACTGGGATTGATTTTCAGTTTTCTGAGTCATGGTTTTTTAACTGCTGGTATTCACCGAATTTGCATATGACTCATCCAACTCTTCATTAAAACAGCGCTGGAAAAATTCCGCAACGAGCGGCTTCTCATCCTCGCTGCATTTATTTAAAAAAGAGAGTTTAAATGCCGTTTGAATGCTCTTGAAAATCTCATAATTCTCAGCCCACGAAATAACTGTGCGTGGTGACATCAGTGTCGAAAGATCACCCACGGCAAAACCATTACGGGTTAACTGTGCAAGCGTTACCATCTTGTTCATTAAATTTTCGTCTTCAAATCCAGGAACCCGCGCTTTGATGATATTCACTTCATCTTGCTTGGATAAATAATTCAGCGAAGTGACAATATCCCAGCGATCGAGCTGGGCATGATTCAGTAATTGCGCACCATGATAAAGTCCATTGAGGTTGCCCTGACCGATAGTATTGGAAGTGGCGAACATACGAAAGTGTGGGTTCGGGTTGATGACTTTATTCTGATCTAGCAGAGTAAACTTGCCATCACGTTCCAGTATGCGCTGAATAACAAACATAATATCGGGTCGACCCGCATCATATTCATCAAAAATCAACGCTACCGGACGTTGTAGAGACCACGGGATAATGCCCTCCTGAAATTCTGTGACTTGTTTATTATCACGTAGCACAATAGTGTCTTTACCGACCAGATCAAGACGGCTGATTTGTCCGTCCAGATTGAGGCGAATACAGGGCCAGTTGAGGCGCGCTGCGACTTGTTCGATATGAGTCGACTTACCAGTACCATGCAAACCCTGAATCATTACCCTGCGGTTATAGGCAAATCCTGCAAGAATCGCCAACGTAACATCAGTATTAAATTGGTAAGCAGTATCTACATCAGGCACAAATTCGCAAGGCCTGGCAAATGCAGCAACTTTCAAATCACTATCAATATTAAAAGTCTCTCGAACCGAGACTGACAAGGTCGGTTCCAAATCATGGATATCGCTCATAAAATAACTCAAATTAAATTAATAGACCTAACTATAGTCCAATAAAACCCCTAAAAGCACACCCCCCCACTTTTAGGGGTTTTTTTTAATTGTTGATCTACATGGAGACCATTCTACGAAAGATATAATAGATAAAAATAAAACTTTCCCCACTAAATAACCTACTATCTATTCCATGTCCCGACAACTTCCACCCTTGAATGCATTGCGCGCATTTGAAGCGGTAGCCCGTCTGCAAAGTTTTACCAAAGCCGCTGATGAGTTATCGGTGACGCGCGCAGCTGTCAGTCATCAAATCAAAAACCTTGAGGAATACGTGGGGTTTGCCTTGTTCGAACGACATACCCGCTCTATTTCACTGACCGCTGCCGGTGAAGTTGCCTTACCCAAACTGCGCGAAGGTTTTAATAATATTTCGGATGCAGTGCATCTAATGAATACATACCTAGCAAACGAAAGTATTACAGTATGGATGGCGCCCTCTTTCGCTTCTAAATGGTTAGTTCCCCGGCTGCATAACTTTTCAACGCTTTATCCTGATATAGATATGCAAATTAGCGCCGTAGCCGGCCTTATTGATACCGCTGAAAACAGTGGTTTTTCCATGGAAGAGCTGTTTCGTTCGAATGATGTCGATGTGGTGATACGATTTGGTAAAGGTAATTACCCTGGCTGTAAAGTACATAAACTTTTTTCTGTCGAAGCCGTGCCTCTCTGCAGCCCAGCGCTATTGAATGATCCAGAGCGCCCATTGCAAAACCCTGAAGATCTAAAACATCACACTTTATTACATGATAATACCGACTACATCGGCAGACCCGCCTGGAGTAAATGGTTGAAAGACGCCGGAGTACAAGGCGTAAAACACAATAGAGGTCTGCGCTTTAATCATATTTCACTTGCAATTGATGCAGCAATTGATGGCCAGGGCGTGTTGCTGGGACTTAAAGCTCTTGCCAGAAGCGACATTGAAGCAGGACGCTTATGTATTCCTTTCTCGCAAACCATGCCGATTGAAATGTCCTATTATGCGATCTACCCAGAATCAGCTGAGTCAAACCAGCACGCTGTAGAATCATTCGTTAAATGGATAGTCGATGAAGCCCAATCAGAACCACAATAATGGCTAGCCATAATAAAGCATTCGTGGTTAGATTATCTAACCAGTTAGTTGATTTTTAATCGCTTGTTAGAAATTCTTAAAACACTATAGTTACAATGTTACTTAAGAAATTAGATATGTCTCTTGAGTAATACCCTTTGAAGTGGGTTTTTTACTTCTCCTCCTCCTTTGGGCCGCTAATTTTAGTTAGCGGTTTTTTTTTGCCCAAAATAAGACTTCCCAGGATTAATTTAAAACACGTTATTTCTAATTTTTATTTAAGGGCTCTCCCTTTTTAGCGAGCTTATCATCTCATTTTTTTAAACCTCATGATTCAGCCGAGTTAGGAGACAATAACTTTTAATCCTCGCTTGCATTTAATTATGCTTTAATGAGTTGGCTCACAGGATGAGATGTTAACCGAATAATTATTAGAACTTGCCGTTACCTGATTTTGCAACTGTAAGCGCCTACCCTGCGTATTTATTTAAAACAGAATGATAAAGCAGTGCTATATTCATTCTATAAATCAAAAATAAATTTGAGCGGCAAAAACATTGTTGAAGTCGTTCATATAGGAGAGATATCAAGATGATTGCATTTGAAAAAGGAATCCATCCGCAAAAGGTGCCGGCTGGAATTAGCCTGATAGCCCCACTTGATGGTGCCGATAAACACGTTACAGAAAAAAATCCAGCTCGGGATGTGATGACAGACCTGAGAACAAGTAAAGCGTTTCAGATACATTCCAGCGCATCTCTGGAGCAAGTGAATGACAAGATGATCGCCTGTGGCGTCAGGTTGCTATTTGTCTGCGACAACCAGGAAAAACTCATTGGTTTAATCACCGCTACCGACATACTCGGCGAAAAGCCCTTGCTTTTCGTTACCAGTCAAGGTGGCTCGCGTGAAGATATATGCGTAGATGACATAATGACACCGTTAAACAAACTCGAAGCGATCCCCTTTAATCAGGTATTAAATGCGCATGTGTCTGATATCGTTACAGCTTTAAAGGATTGCCGGCGCCACCACATGCTTGTCGTGGAAGACCAGGATGGCAGCAATTTTATTCGCGGAATGTTCTCCGCTACCCAAGTATCCAAACAACTCGGAATCGAAATTTCACCAAGTGAAAGAGCCGAAAGCTTTGCGCAAATCAGTAAAGCGTTGGGATGAAATAAATTCTTTTAGGTTCCGTTTATGTATAAAAAAAAGGGCAACCTAATGTTGCCCTTAATATTTTTATTCGACCCTGTTTATTTATCCGGATTCAATTTTTAAGCCCTTGCCAGAAAAATCTGCGTTAAATTAACGACGCTTAAACCCCTGAAACTTGGCAAACTGCTCGGGTGTCAGAATTGTCCGCATTTTCGTCATAAAGGAGTCCCGGTCAAAGTTTTCACGACCTTGCGCACGACGCTCCTTACGTAGTTCTCTCATTTGTGTCTTTTGCGCATCAGAAAGATTCAAGCTCGCCATCTTGCCGTGCTTACCTCCACGGTGCTTGTGCTCTCCACGTTTGCTTTTCATTTGTTGCATCATCGCGCTTTGCTCAGGGGTTAAAATCCCAGCGACTTCGCTTTTAAATGTCTCGCGTGTAATTGTTCCCGCGCGTTTTTGCTCGCGCAAACTATTCATCGCGATTTTTTGCTCATCGCTAAGGTTCAGTTTCGTTAATACTTTCTTGAACCCACCCTTACCACGGCGATGTTTATGCTCTCCACGCTGAGTTTTCATCTGTGTAATCTTCGCGCTCTGCTCTGGCGTTAAAATGCTCGCCATCTGAGATTTGAAAATTTCACGAGTGATTGTTCCCGCACGCTTTTGCTCACGTAAATTTTTCATTGCGGTTTTTTGCTCGTCGCTCAAATTAAGCCCTGCAAAAACTTTTTTGAAGCCACCTTTATGGTGACCTTTGTGGTATCCGCTCTTATGGTAAGAGCCTGATTTTTCTACATTCTTGACAACATCATCCGCTGAAACAGAAAATGAAGCCAAACCGATTAGGCCTGCGATTGCTGAAGCTAAAAGTACTGATTGTGTTTTCATCTTGATTACCCTTTTGTAGTTAATTAATCATTGTTAATAAATGTCAGCCTGTTTGACTGATGGGTAAATTATGCGGATTCGAACTGTAAATATGGGTGGCGAACGAGTAAGAGTGTGTAAATATTGGTGTTGCGATGTCTACAATAAGAATTAAGGAATTCAATTAACGTATTGTTTTATATAAATTTAACTAAATAATACTTATCAATACATAAGTTTTAATATCGTCTTGCGAGAAAATTATCATTTAAAAAGACACCCTCCACCTTTTATGCCCTTTTTCAGTATTAATTAACGTGTAAACAAAAAAATACCTGACACAACTTGTCAGGTATTTTCGTTTAGCTTGATTACTTCTGATTTAGTTCAATATTTAGCTCAGTCTTAATAACTGACCGATTTGTAAATAATTTACTCTTCCATGATTAAGACGATTCAATCTTGCAAGCTTGTCAATATTAACCCCTGTCTTTAATGAGATGCGAATCAGGGTATCTCCGGGGCGTACTGAGTACACTAATCTCTTAGGTACTGTTATCGCCTTAAAATCATTGTGACGCTTATAATGATTTTTGTAGTTCACTCGCTGGCTGTATTTCCCACGTTGGTTAAAACGCTTATTCGCCACATATCTTAATGTTGCGGGTTTTTTAATTATCGTTTTAGTAATAATCACCTTTTTATTTGGTGTGTTTTTCACCACGACTCTCTCAACCGTAGTCGTTTTATTCACTTTTTTTATCGCCTGGCGATTTACATTGTTTGAAATTTGAACTTTGGTAATCGTGACATGCTTCCTGTTGTTTTGACGTTCCCCTCCATCAGCGAACGCTGTACCAGTGAAAGTAATAGCCAAAACCGAAAGTGCTGTTGCTAGTGTTAGTTTTACGTTTTTCATAATATTCGCCCTTTTTTATTTAGTTGTAGAAAGTTTTTAACCGTCTGATGTTTTATTCAAACGATGGGGGTAGTTTGCATGAGCTAAATGCAAAGTTGGGTAGCGACTTGGTAAAGAAATGTAAAAGGGTATAGTTTTTGAGTGTCTTTTCTATTTATTATTGATTAACAAGACACCTCCCTACTTTACAGGGTTTTTTTGAGAGTATTGTCTGGTCGTTCAATCTAAGCGATATTGCATGAACACCAATGCAAGCGCCAATATCAGTGTTGCAGGAAACGCCGAGCCAAATCCTAAAGGCGCCATTGCAATAAAGAAAATCACTCCTCCGGTTGACCCTAGTTTTAAAAGCAAACCGCTTGTACTTAATAATGCAGCTATAGCAATCTGGCCCAAACCAATCACTGACACAATTTCTATTGTATGTTGTTTGAAATAACCATAGATAAAGTCACGGTAGAAATCCACAATAGCCATGCCTCCATAATATTGGTAAACCTCAGGTCGTGTGAAAGCAATAAAAATATTAATAAGACCTGCTAACAGAAAAATAAGGATAAATAGAAGGCGCGTGAGGCGGTGACGTTTAATCGACAACCATACCACTCCCAAAGAAATAGCGATAAGTGCAAAGTATGGAAGCGTAAACCCGGGTTCGATCATATTGTTATTACCCCATTTTCCATTCGCAAGATTCACCAGCGCGCAATGGGATCAGATTTTCTTCACCCATTTTAAGTGACTTCGGCACTTGCCAGTTTTCACGTGTGAGCGTTATCAACTCAGAATTGCGCGATAAAGCATAAAAATCAGCGCCAAAAAAGCTGGCGAAACCTTCGAGTTTGTCTAAAGCATTCGCTTTATCAAAGACTTCTGTATAAAGCTCCAAGGCATGGTAAGCGGTGTACATACCTGCACAGCCACAGGCTGATTCTTTTGCAAATTGTGAATGCGGTGCACTGTCGGTACCAAGAAAAAACTTAGGATTGCCGCTAGTAGCTGCTTTCACCAAAGCCTGACGATGCGTTTCACGCTTTAAAATGGGTAAACAATAATGGTGAGGACGAATTCCTCCTTTAAAAATATCATTTCGGTTCATTAACAGATGGTGTGCGGTAATCGTCGCTGCAATATTTTCAGGAGCATTGCTAACAAAATCGACTGCATCTTTGGTGGTGATGTGTTCCAGCACCACTTTGAGTTTTGAAAATTTTGCTACCAACGGTTTTAGAATGGTTTCGATAAACACATTTTCACGATCGAAAACATCAATCGCAGCGTCAGTAACTTCTCCATGCACCAGCAATAGTAGTCCAGTCTCCTGCATTGCTTCCAGGGCAGGGTAGATATTTTTGATATCGGTAACACCCTTGTCTGAATTAGTCGTTGCGCCCGCAGGGTAGAGTTTCAGCGCATGAATAATGCCGCTTTCTTTTGCCTCCTTAATCGTTTCTGGCGTGGTCTTATCTGTCAGATACAAGGTCATTAGCGGTTCAAAACAAGAACCAGACTCTTTCTTAGACAAGGCCGCAAGAATCTCATCACGGTAGGCTCTGGCCTGCATCACATTAGTAACAGGGTTCGCCAGATTCGGCATAATAATCGCACGCCCAAACTGCCTTGCTGTATCTGGCACCACAGATTTCAGAGCCTCTCCTTCGCGAACATGGAGGTGCCAATCGTCAGGACGGGTAATGGTGATCTGGTTTGTTGAACTGCTCATTGTAAATACTCGTAATTCACTGAGTGTACTTTAGCGTGAGTGAAAGATTTGGCAAAGGCTAAAACCTGTAATTATGTTATTTTAAGATATTTAAAAGGACGCCCCCCTACTTTCGGGCGGTTTTTCATGGGAACTATTGTTATGCCAAGCGACCATAAAACGTTATTCTGGCAGATTTTGAAAGTGAAATGCCAGGTTCTGAGTTATATGCCAGCACCACCAGCATCCTTGTAATATCGCTTTCATTGGGTGCGACACGATGCAAAGCGTTTCTGCCGCGGAACAACACCAAGGCGCCGGCATCCATGGAAAGCTGTTTCGGTGTTACTTTGCCATCCAGTACCGCTTCGACTTTGGAGAAATTAATTTCGTCATTCTCTGCATCAAGGTCGGCATCACGCACGCCAGTCACATATTCAAACTGCCCGCCTTTTACTGCTGGCTGTATCATCAAGGTAATCGCAAACGAAGAGTTATCAAAATGCCAGCCAAGTTCCTGGCCCGTCCTGGCATAATGTAAATTGATTGAGGAAAGCGGATCGGCGTAGGGATAAAGTGCTGTTTCACCCAGCACATAACAGAGGTAATCTTTGAATTCCTGTGAATCATAAATCATCCGCAAGGCTGAATCAGCCTGTATCTGATCATCCGTGATACAGCCTTTTGAAGAAGTAATCTGCCTGTTATAAACATGAGTCTCGGGGTATTGCGGATTATTCGGCGTGAGATAGACATTATGCGTTTGTGTCTTGAAATAGGCTTTATCCAGACCTGCAACACCTTCAGCATGAATAGCATCCAGTGCAGATGGTTGTAGAAAACTTGGCAAAACCAGCACGCCTTCTGCATTCAGCGTCTGCATGGACTGCTGCTTAAAATCAAGATTTGTAATTGGGTATTCTTCCAGTCTGATAATCTGTTCAAGCGTCAAGGTGGCGGCTCCATCATGTTCTATTTTTACTAGTACTGGATAATTCTAAATACCCTTACTTTAAATACTAGCACCTTTGATTATGAAGGATAACTAAGCTGTTTTCAGCTGCTAAGCTACACTTTATCGTAATGTCCCGCATACAAGGCTTAATAGCGGTAAAATGGAGCTAATAATAAAAGGGGATGCACATTGAATACTCAACTCCATCAGGAAATTGATGCAAGTCTTAGCCAATTAAACAAGATTATTCTGGGCAAAGAACAGCAAGTACAACTTGCGCTCACAGCTATTTTGGCAAATGGCCATTTACTCGTCGAAGATTTACCTGGCATGGGTAAAACGACTCTGGCGCACGCTTTATATAAAGTCCTGGGGCTAGATTACAACCGGGTTCAGTTCACCAGTGATTTGTTGCCATCTGACTTGATTGGTGCATCGGTATTCAATGCTCAAACGTCAGCATTTAGTTTTCATCCCGGCCCTATTTTCAGTTCGATTTTCCTAGCTGATGAATTAAACCGCGCGACACCAAAAGCACAAAGTGCCTTACTAGAGGCGATGGAAGAAGGCCAGGTTAGTGTTGATGGAAAAACCTACCCTCTGCCTAAGCCATTTTTTGTTATTGCCACACAAAATCCGCAAAGCCAATCAGGTACATTCCCTTTACCCGAATCTCAGCTAGATCGCTTCATGCTTAGAATCTCGCTGGGTTACCCTGATCCATCTATTGAAAGAGATATTTTAACTGGTAACAATGGGCGTGCTGCATTAGCACAAGTGAAACAAATATTGAGTCAGCAAAGCTTGCTAGAGATTCAACAACATGTTGAAAACATTAAAGTATCGGATACATTGCTTGATTATGTACAGCGATTAATCGCACAAACCCGCCAGGATAATTTATGTCATCTGGGGTTATCACCACGCGGAGCAATTTCCCTGGTTAAAAGTGCAAAGAGCTGGGCATTAATTCAGGGTCGTGACCATGTATTACCCGAAGATATACAAGCTGTATTTGTGGCTGCGGTTGGACACCGGATTATTGGAAAAACTGAAACTCAGGGCGATCAACTCGCGCGTCATATATTGAATGTCGTCGACACTGTTGGCAGTGGTGTAACTGCTGTTGCCTAAACAGACTTTTGACTTGTCATAATGCAAAACATCCTTACAAAAACCTGGAAATCTAAAGCTGATAATTTTATAGAGGAACGCTTCCCACTATCTCGTCAGGTTACCCTTAACTTGAAACGTATTTTCGTTTTCCCTACTTTGAGTAGCGGTGCGTTGTTAGTAGCGATTATTCTGTTATTTATCATGGGCGTGAATTTTCAAAGCTCATTGGTTTACGGTTTATGCTTCTGGCTGCTTGCGTTAATCGTGATTTCAATTTTCATGACTTACCAAAATTTATCGGGAGTGACGGTTAAAGCTGTCCAATCCAGAGACTGTTTTGCAGGAGAAAGAGCAGTTTTTGAACTTGAACTTTCATGCGCAGAAGATCAAAAGAAATCAGCCATTTTTGTTGGCTGGAAAGATCAGGACGTCGAGTTAATTGACCTTAATGAACATCAAAATGTTCATTTCAAACTATCACATGACACGACAGAACGTGGTCTCTTTAAACCTGATAAGCTCAGTATTTTTACCCGTTATCCATTAGGTCTGGTGTTGGGCTGGTCCTATGCTGTTTTAGACATGCACTGCATCGTTTACCCTGCGCCTGTTTTACAAGATATCTCTGACAACGGACAACACCTTGATGATGAGGCAGAACGCGGTTTAGAGATAAAAAGTGGTATAACCGACTTTTCAGGGGTTCGAGATTACCAAATGGGTGATTCGCCCAAACGAATACATTGGGGGGCTTACGCCAAAACGGGCAAAGTCTTTTCCAAAACCTTTGTGGATTATGCCAACCATGATCTATGGCTAGATTGGGATGCACTCGCATTATCAGGAACGGAAACTAAACTATCGCACTTATGCGCACTCGTACTGCAATACCATAAAGAACAACAACATTATGGCTTGAGAATTCCGGGTAGAACGATTCCACCTGCGAGTGGAGAAGCGCACAGAAACACCTGTTTGACGGCATTGGCGCTTTATAACAGTAAAGGTAACGCTGTAGCCAAGGAAGAAGTCTGATGATAAGTGTCAGTAAAGGCTTCCCTCAAGACAAACTGATCACCTATTCAGGAATGCTGTGGTTATTGGCGGCGCAAATTGTCGTAATGTTGCCGTTATTATTTCATTTACCAATTTGGCTTTTACCGGTACTGATGTTTTCTGCAGTTTGGCGTATTCGCGTTATGCAAGGACATCTGCAACAGCCAGGAATCGTGGTTAAAGTCATTATTGGCATGCTGGGTTTAGTTGGTCTTAAACTGAGTGGAATCCCGCTAGTGTCACTGGACATGACAGCTTCAATACTGATGCTCGGCTTTGCCTACAAATCCCTGGAAGTGATTCAAAGACGAGATGGAATGGTCGTTATTCTAACCGGCTTTATCTTAATCGGCGTGCTGTTTCTCTATTCTCAATCTATTCTTATAACGCTTTATAGCGTGCTTTCTATGGCAGTGTTGACCAGCGCCATGATTGCAATCCAGCAAACCAAGAGCACTGAAATTTTGCCGAACCTGCGCTTAGCCTCGCTGATGCTCGCATTGTGTTTGCCCTTGATGATTCTGTTCTTTTTATTCGCCCCTCGTTTTCAACCTTTCTGGACAGTGCCCACTTCAGGAGGTCACGCAAAGACAGGCATCTCAGACAGTATGACACCGGGTGATATTGCCAAGCTTAGTCAATCTGATGAGCTGGCGTTCAGTGTTAAATTTCTCGGCAAGCGCCCCAAACAAAATGAGCTGTATTGGCGCGGGCTGGTGTTACAGCATTTCGATGGAGCAACCTGGACGCAGTTTGGCCCTGATATTGATGCCGATACAGCAAAGGTAAAATCACAGTCAGACGAAAAAACAATGCTTAGCCAATTACAGAAGAAAGGTGACGAAATAAAATATGAAGTCATTTACCAAAGCACATCACAACCCTGGTTATTTGCACTGACTCCTGTGGTCGACATAATGGGCGATGCTATATTCGGCAATGATTTTAGAATCATCGCTCCAGAAGATATTATTGAACCCATGCTCTTGGGGCTTAAAAGCTTCCCCGATTCTGTACGTGAACTTGAGCTAAGTGACTCTGCTCGTGCGCTTGCCTTACAGTTGCCTGAAGGTGGTAATCAACAAAGTCGAATACTTGCGAAGAAATTATTATTAACCTCCGCGAGTAAGCAGGAATATATTGATAAAGTCTTAAACCGTTTTCGAGAACAAGAATATTTTTACACTTTGCGCCCACCTCTATTAAACAAAAGCGATTCCATCGATGATTTCTTGATAGAGAATAAACGCGGCTTTTGCGCACATTACGCGGGCAGTTTTGTATTTATGATGCGCGCTGCAGGTATTCCAGCAAGAGTTGTAAGTGGTTACCAGGGTGGAGAATGGAATGAAGCTGGAAAGTTTTTAAGTGTAAAGCAGTTCGACGCGCATGCCTGGACAGAAGTCTGGTTAGAAGGTCAAGGCTGGTTACGGCGTGACCCAACTGCAATGGTAGCCCCACAGCGAATTGAGAGAAATCTTGAAGCTGCAGTTGAGGAAGAAGGCAGTTTCCTTGAAGGTCAAATGATTTCTTTGAACAAAATAAAGTGGCTCAAAAGTTTTCGTAAGCAAATGGATTCAATGCAATATGCCTGGCGACGTTTCGTTCTGGGTTACGACAAAGAGTCACAACAGAATTTTTTAAAGCAGCTCCTGGGTGAAATCACGATCCAGAAAACAGCAATGCTCGTCGGTGGTGTATTCGGTGGCATTATTTTGCTTTGGGTAATGTTTTTGGGATTAGCGAGAAAACGAAATGGCGAAGCCATAGAGCATCAGCTATACCGTCGCTTTTGTGATCTGCTTGAAAAGAAAGGCATCAAGCGCAAGCTTTCTCAAACTCCTGAAAGTTTCAGTAAGTTAGCATCAGCACAACTACCTGACTTTGCCGAGCAGATTAGGTCTTTTAGCCAGAGTTATTCTAGGCTTTGTTATGCCGCCGACTCAACTGAAGAAAAACAAATGCAATTAGATCAGATGCGGAAAATTCTCAAAGCATTCTAGTACCCACTTAGTTTCTCACCAGAAAACATAAAACAGGGAATCCTAGTTCCCATCTAAGATAAACAAAGTGCAGTCTGCGTTTTCTACACGCAAGGGTTTTACCGATGCATACTCTTCAGAGTCTACGAATGCCCTGGCGCTTTTAGTGTCGGGAAATTCGATGATGACTACACGCGTTGGTGTCCATAGCGTATTTTCGATTAAATCAATTTTTCCGCCTCTGGCACGATAAACCCCACCAAATTTTTCGGCAATCGGTTTCGCTTGCTTCTTGTATTCTTCATAAACATCAGGGTCTTTGATTTTAGTGTCTACGATTAAAAATGCACTCATGAAGCCCTCCCGAATAAGCGTTTGATCTATGCTATAGAGATTAGTACAAATTGGACTGTAATCAGGGTAATTAACAAGATTAAAAAAACCATTAAGTTACTAGTAAGCCATTACAACCTAGATATAAAACATATAATAAAGGAGTAGTTTCATGGATGACAACATAGATATAAACGACAACTCACAGGAAGAATCCAGCAGTAATGAAGCGCAAGCAACAAAAGCATTCTTAAGTGCAGTAGAAGCCCGCGTTATTGGTGCATTGATGGAAAAACACCTGCCGACACCGAATAATTATCCTCTTACGGTCAATTCACTATCCAACGCCTGTAATCAAAAAAGCAACCGCGACCCCTTGATGAAACTCACCGAAGGGCAGGTCAGGCATACCGTTAACGCATTGGTAGAACTATAACTGGCGGAGCTGGACTATAGCGAGCGTGCCAATAAAGTTACACACCGTGTCTGCAAAGAACTCAATATTGACCGCAAACAGCAGGCTATTTTGTCGGTATTAATGCTACACAAACCACAAACGCTTAACGATATTAAAGCACGCACCGCTCGTATAGTGGAGTTTTCAGACATCAAAGACTTACAGCAATCCATCAATAATATGATCGAACGGGAAATACCGTTAGTGGTGTTAACCCCAAAAGGGTCAGGGCGACGCGAAGACCGCTAAGCTCACACGCTTGGTGGCGAAGTGAATGTTGCAGATATTAAAAAAGAGGCCGTTATTCTGGCTAGCCTGCCAGTCGAAAACGAACGCCTCGGCGCAATCGAGGCTCGTCTAATGGTTATTGAAGAACGCATTGGTATTGTTTAATGATTTACACTTAGCGAATCACGTAAACAGAACACTTCGCATGGCGCACCACTTTAGCTGCTGTAGAACCAAGGAAGTAGTCACTGACTCCCGGATGGTGTGAGCCAATAATAATCAACTCGGCTTTGATTTGATCCGCTATTTCGAGGATCGTATTATATGAATGACCAGTCTGGACTAGGATCTCCGCATCAATGGAGTTGTCGTTTGCAATCGCCACTAATTCATCATGTGCTGATTTGCGGTGATTCGCCAGTATGTCATTATCTGGCATATAAGTATTGGCCCAGCTTGGCACTGCATCAATTACATTAAGCAGAATAAGATGCGCGCCTTCTTTAGCCTGAGATTTAGCCGCATCAATCATCACCTTGGCTTTTTCTAAGTGAGCCATGTCAATGGGAATTAAAATAGTGTTGTACATAGTGGACTCCTTTCAAATCTGATTAGCAAAAAAACATTAATTCAAATGATTGTATTATAGCCTTAGGTTATGACACCCCGCCACTTTTTGACACTTTTGCTGACATCAATCAAGTAAAAAGCGCTAATTATGCCATTTTTTAATAAAAAGCCAGGAAATGGCTCATTTAATGTTACTCAGTTTATAAAAAACAAATAAAATCAATTAAGGTGGGAGTTAATCATTTCAGCTTAGAATAGATTATAGAGCATCTCTATAAATTAGACGTATCATCTGGCAACTCCAAAAATCCAGACTCTGTGTTATTGTCACTTGAAAGGCAATTAGCATTCCGCGTGACCATGCATAGAGTCTGAGCGCTTGAATGTTCGCAGATGAAACGTCTAATTAATAGAGGTGCCCTAAAAACAGTCGTAAAATTTACACCCATAAAAAAGGACAGCTATTCATGGAAGATATCATCGATAAAACACAGGAAGTATCCACTAGCACTGAAGCCGAAGAAACAAAAGCTTACTTCACTGCAATAGAGGCCCGCGTTATTGGTGCCTTGATGGAAAAACACCTGACTACACCGAAAAATTATCCGCTTACGATCAATTCACTGACCAACGCCTGCAATCAAAAAAGTAACCGCGAACCCGTGATGAAACTCACCGAAGGACAGATCGGACACACCATAAATTTGTTGGTGGAACGTAAGCTTGCGGGGCTTGACTACGGAGAACGCGCCAACAAAGTCACGCATCGTGTCTGCACTAAGCTAGACATAGACCGCAAACAACAGGCTATTCTATCGGTATTAATGCTGCACAAACCGCAAACACTCAACGATATAAAAGCACGCACTGCACGCATGGAGGAGTTTTCTGGTGTCGAAGAAATTCAGCAATCCATCAATAATATGATAGATCGGGAAATGCCATTGGTGGTGTTAATCCCAAAAGGATCAGGGCGGCGCGAAGACCGTTATGCGCACACGCTTTGTGGAGAAGTGAACGTTGCAGATATCGAAAAAGACCCTGTTATCCTCACCAGCCTGCCGCTGGAAAACGAGCGGCTCGATGCAATCGAAGCGCGTCTGAGGGCTATTGAAGAACGGCTTGGAATTATTTAAAAGACACCCCCCTACTTTTGGGCAGTTTTTGGAATAAATTTACTCAGATCCCACATATTCAATTTCTTGCCCCCACTACTTTTAGAGGGTTATTAATCTTGTGTTTAAGATGATCCTATCCCTTATTTACTCGTATATTGAGCTTTTATTCGGTTTCTCCTTTCCTTCGGGTAAACTTTTAAAAACAAAGCTTTTGTCTCGCTATCGCGCGCTTTAAGCTCGCCCTTCCAAACAGCTTTTATGCTTAAATAGAAACTGTTTTCTCGCTTCGTAAGACTTGTCGATTTTCCAGAAAATAATGTGACTAAATTATTAATCAATAAGTCTAAGTTAATAGTAATCCGACAGTTAGTTTAGCTTGTTTAATTTACAGACGATGCCGTCAATACAAGTTTAACTTAAGTTACTGTTTTTACTTTATTAACTTTATTTACCAGGACAATGAAATGATTAATAAAACATTCCTTTTCATAAGTACGATGGTTTTGGCATTAAGCCCTTTTGTTACAACTAACACGTGGGCAGAATCACATGAACCGAAAGCAGATGAAGCCCAAGTAGAATGTGTGTCGCAGAAAGCCTATGCTGAAATGTCAGCGGAAGACAAAGATAAAATATCTGCTGAGCTTTGTGTAGGCGATGAGGGTGAAGACACTTCTCAAGAGCCAGCTACAAAAGCAGAAGAAGGATCAATGTCTAAAGCAGAAGCACCTGAGGTTGAAGAATCCAATGTAAATTGCATCCCTGAAGAAACATTTAGAGCGATGTCAGCTGAAGACAAAGAAAAAAGAGTTAGTGAGCGCTGCGTAGGTAGTGAATAGTTTTTTAATTAATACAAAGAATGCCTACCAAAGTAGGCATTCTTATTTTTATCTTCAAAGAAACGTTCTGCGTACTATCTTTAATCATTACGATACAGCATCAGGATTAATGTAATAGCCATTATTAGGGTTACCAGAAATGCAGCTTAAATGGTAAAAATAACAAAGCAATTGAGACACACACCCTACTTTTTTACTGTTTTTGAGATAAGTTAAAATGACTCCACTTATTCCTTAAACTGATAAATACGAAAAAGAGCGATATCAGCTGTTAATTCCCTTTAATCCTACTCCTGATTAGTTTATATGCTATGTTGATAGTTCATCTCCCTCCTCCGCAAACTTCTTGCCGAATGGCGTTCTTGCCACTACACACTGAAGCCGGACTACTTTTTATCATTCCACTTGATCATCGTAGGTATATCAACACATCTCAAACAGTACAGAGGCTGCGCAGTTTTCAAAACACACAATAAAAGCTAGGAGTACAACTCATGAGTAAAGGACAAAATAGTAAAAAGGCGATCAAAAAAGAACCCTTAATGACACCAAAAGAAAAGAAGGCAGCTAAGGCAGAGAAAAAAGCCGCAAAAGGTCGCAATAACAGAATAGGTGAATAAGGCAGACTGCCTTTGAAGTCTTTTTTTTGTAGCGAGATTGAAATAACTGTCTAGTACATTATAGGGTGAACCCATTACCTATTAAATGTGAGGGATTAGATTGTTTTTTTAAGACACCCCCTAATATTTAGCTCTTTTATATATTTAAGTTTATTCTGACACAATGCCAGCAAGTTAAGCCCTAAGTCATTAATTGCATACTACTTTTTCAGATAGGAAAGTGAATATCATTCATGATATTTTTAAGCACTTTTTTCTAAAATAAAAGGAAATCAAAGAGTACTGACCCTTTTTTCCAAGCTGTTTAATCAAGCGCAGCGGATTCTTTTACCAGTGCATCATAAGCATCGCTGCTCATTAGTTTTCGCTCAAGTACCAACTCGCGAATTGTGCGATGCGAAGCGAGTGCCTCCATTGCCAATTCTGATGAAAGTTCATAACCTAATTGCGGATTCAGCAGTGTGACCAGTGTGATGCTCTTTTCAAGATTTTTTTGACAATGCTCAATGTTAGGCGTGATGCCTGCAACACATCGGTCACCAAGGATGCGCATGGCGCGCTTCATGATGTCGATGGATTGGAACAGATTGGCGACCATAACCGGCTCAAAGGCATTCAATTGCAATTGACCACCTTCACAGGCGAGCATCACTGTCAGGTCATTCCCCATCACCTGATAGGCTACTTGATTGACCATTTCCGGAATCACAGGATTGACTTTACCCGGCATAATAGATGAGCCAGCTTGTACCGGTGGCAAGTTAATTTCACCAAACCCGGCACGCGGTCCGGAAGACAGCAGGCGCAAGTCGTTACAGATCTTCGACAATTTGGTGGCAGTCCGGCGTAGCACGCCTGACCATGTGAGATAAATACCGGTATCTGAGGTGGCCTCGATAGGGTTAGCGGCGGTTGTCACAGAAAAGCCGCAAATGTCGGTCAAGTGCCTGCAGACTACACTAGCATACCCTTTAGGTGCATTGATTCCTGTACCAATGGCAGTTCCGCCAAGACCCACTTGGCCCAGTAAACCTTCCAAATCGCGAAAGCGTTGCGTCTCTTCTCTGAGCGTGTCGGCAAAGGCCTGGAATTCCTGTCCCAGAGTCATCGGAACTGCATCCTGTAATTGTGTGCGGCCGATTTTGTAGATAGCTTGAAACAACTCTGCGCGCTCTCTAAAACAATTGATCAAGTGTTCCAGTGCTTCCAATAAACCCGCATGGCTCAATAACAGGCCGACGCGAAAAGCCGTTGGATAAACATCATTGGTGGATTGCGACAAGTTCACATGATCGTTCGGATGCAAATGTTTATAGCTACCCTTCGGATGACTGAGAATTTCCAGAGCACGATTGGCAATCACTTCATTGGCATTCATGTTCGTCGAGGTGCCGGCGCCACCCTGAATCAAATCAACAACAAAGTGTTCATGATGCTTGCCGTCGATAATCTCATCACACGCCTGGTCAATAGCGTGAGCTATCTCGACTGGCAATAGTTTGAACTCCAGGTTGGCAGCTACTGACGCCTTCTTGACCATCGCGAGTGCAATAATAATACGGGGAAAGTGATTGATCTGAACACCGGTGATGGTGAAATTTTCCAAAGCGCGGGCGGTATGTACACCATAGTAGGCGTCGGCGGGAATTTCCAAACTACCGAGAAAATCTTTTTCTGTACGTGATGACATAGCGACCTCGAAGTTAATTGATTCATCGATCATACGCCAGAATCACTATTGCGGATAGTGGCGTTACTGAAGGGTTTATACCTATGGGACCAGTCTCAAAGCCAGCAAGTTAAGGCATACGTTTAAGTTGCAATAATAAATTATGAGCACATGATTCATTCTAATCAAAGGAGAATGAAATAACCATAACCGACCTCATTTGATAATATTTATACGGGTATCCATAAATAGGGTGGTTAAAATAATTGATAATATAAGTCAGTATAGTTCCGTAGTCATTTTTTGTACCTGGTAGTTTGCGCACAAAAAGATTATTGCGATTGGGCAGGTGTATTTATGTGTAAAACAACTATATATTTTGCCAAAACAACTTTTGCTTGTTTCTAGTTGATCTGATTTATCAGCTACTGTCGTATACTCAAATCATGTTAAGCCAGAAACTACAACTTAAATTACATAAAGCTGGAATGTATATCATGAAGATTATCTCCCTGCTGTTTATAGCCTTGCTGCTTTCTTCCTGCGCTAAAATTGGCACGGCTATTCTCAATAGCAAGGCGAAAACGGATGACTACACGATAACGCCAAATCTTGTTTATGGGCATCATCGACAGAATAAACTGGATATCTATCGTCCCATCGAAGTCACTGCGAATACTGGTAAAAAAATACCTGTCATTGTATTTTTCTACGGTGGTTGTTGGGGAGAATGTAATTCACTGGATAAGTCGGATTACCGCTTTGTGGCACAGAGTTTTGCATCGCGTGGTTATGTTGTGGTCATTCCAGATTTCAGGCAATACGCAGAGGTAAATTTTGCAGGGATAATGTCAGACGCATCCGGCATCATCCGTTGGATTGATCAAAATATTTCAGAGTATGGTGGTGATCCGACCCGCCTGGTTCTTACAGGGCATTCATCGGGTGCACATATTGCATCCATGCTGACACTGGATGCCCGTTATCTGGATACTACAAACAGAAACAAAATTCGGGGGTTTGTCGGCCTGGCAGGCCCCTATGATTTCTTGCCTCTAGATAAAGCCTATCAAAGAAAACTGTTTGGCCCGCCGCGACGCTACGCAGACTCGCAACCCATTAATTTTCTGTCGCCACAAACTCCACCTTTATTGATCTTGCATGGTGGCAAAGATACAACTGTAGGTAAGCACAATGCAGTCAACCTCACCCAAAAAGCGCAAAATATTGGCGTTAGTCATAAACTCATTATCTACCCGGAACATGATCATGTGGGTATTTTACTTGCACTATCAAGCTCTTTTCAGAAACATTCGGCTGTTTATCGGGACGTGCTAGATTTTATTCGACATCAGTGCTGTCCCGTTAAGGATTTAACAAAAAAGAGATAATTTGGACATCCATAATTTGACTACTTACCGGACTAGTCACTACGTAATGACTCAAAATGATCAACAACAAAATTAATAAACGGTAGCACACAATTAGAATGACTGGATGGAACCTCTGTACATCTGATTAGCTCGATATCAGCCCCCAGATTCAGCATGGTATTCAAAGTACTTTCCGCACTTATTATGGGGACGGTCTCATCATCATCGCCATGAAACAACTTGATAGGTACTAACGGTTGCCAGTTATGTACGTCATCCTGGCGATCATCAGTAAGAAAATGTTCAAGAAAGTCACTTTCAAATCCCACATCCGCATCGTCGGGAATGAATGTCTCCTCGATAATATTGATAACTGGATCAACCAAAAAATCAGGTATATCAATTCTGGGTAAAGATATTCCCAACTTAATCTCTACCAACTCATTAAGTGCCAAACTCAAATTATAAGGCCCGCCTCCCATCACTGCTGTGACAGGCTGTAGGCCATCTTGAGGGTTGTTTTGCAATTCCTGGAGTGCTGTCATAGTCACATAGCCTCCCTGCGAATAGCCTGTCATGAACAGTTGGCCATTGGTTTTAATATCGCTAAAATCTATCCAGGTTTTAGCTGCTTTGAACATATCATTAACTGCGTAAGCTGATGGCAGCCTCTGTAAATAGGGATGGTCTCTACCAAAGGAAGAACCAAAACCAACATAGTCCGAAGAAAAGACGATATAGCCCAATGATGCCAATGCGATTTCAATACTCTCTTTATTGGCGGTCAACTGGAAGCTGGGTGCGGATTCGTTGGTAAAAGTCGTGGCGTGTTGATAGCTGACAATTGGACTCGGAGTGGACTTTTCAGGAATCGCTATCAAACCTGACACTTTAATCAAAGCATTAGCGGAATCTAGCGTCATATATTCTAACTTGTAGGTATTTACTGCGTATTGTGCAGTAATATTTTGACCTCCTACAGAATTAATGGCTTCTTGAATACTCTCTATGGAATTAACAACTCTACTACCAATTGATTGAAAGCCTCCCCGGTTTTCGTCGGTAGGTGGTACCAGTGGATTCTGAACTTGATCCGAACCACCACCTCCGCACGAAAACAAGGATAGACTAAAAACAAGGATAAATATTAGTCTGATGTCGACAAAGCCAAGTCTTTTCTTCATAAGAGTGATCACAATAAGTCCTTAATTAATACGCCATGATATGAATATTAGTATAGATAGATTTATCAGATAACTTGGATACCCATAATATAATCAACTAATCAAAACGCAAATCTTTGTTTTTTAGAAACACACCTCCACACTTTTTATTTGGTTTTTCAACCGCACCCTTCGGGTAAGCTAAAGCAATTGTCTCGCTACACTCGGCTAGGCATTTTTTGAAGGTTTGATACTACTTAATATCCTGCAAACGGATTATTTGTGCGGATATAAACATGGGTGATGAGATAGACGCCTCCTTTTAAAACCGGCGTCACAATGCGCCAAATTTGTTAGGTTTAACCCTCAACAAATTAACTAAGAAGGAGACATCTATCATGAATGATATTAACCGAATCGCTGTCGATTTAGCAAAAAATGTTTTTCAAGTGTGCGCTTTAAACTCTCATAACAAAGTACTATTCAACAAGAAGTTGAGCCGACAGAAATTTATTGTGTTTATGGCTCAATTGCCTCGCTCAAAAGTATTTATTGAAGCCTGTTACTCTTCACATTACTGGGGAAGAACACTCACAGAAATGGGGCACACCGTACACCTGATACCTGCTCAACACGTTACACCCTTTGTGCGAGGAAATAAAAGCGATAACAATGACGCGTTAGCCATAGCAGAAGCAGCCAATCGGCCCAACATTCGTTTTGTCCCTATCAAGACTATTCAACAACAAGAAATCATGGCCATGCATCGACTGCGTGAGCGTTGGATTAAGTCTCGAACACAAGTGACTAATCAAGCCAGAGGCTTGCTGAGTGACTTTGGTATTATCTTTCCTCAGGGGTACAAAGCTTTTCGGGAAGCGATGATCGCTATTCAGGAGAATGAGTCACTCTCTCATTCTTTTCGGCACACGATGTTGGATTTATATACTGAGTTTAACCAGATCAGTGAAAGACTAAACACACTTGAGGATCAGCTTAAGTGTTACACCGCGCAGAACAATAACTGCGCCATCGTTGGTTCAGCTCCTGGGATTGGATTTGTTAATGCTTCCGCGCTAGTTGCCTCTATTGGTAAAGGTCAGGCTTTTAAGAACCCTAGAGAGTTTGGTGTTTGGCTAGGGTTACCGCCTAAGCAATATGGTAGCGGCAACACTTTTAAAAGTACGGGTATCAGTAAGCGGGGTGACCGTTATCTTCGAACTCTGTTGATTCATGCCGCGAGAGCCGCAAAAAAATGGGCAAAGCATCGCGATGACCAATTTAGCTTATGGATTAAACAACTTGAAGCCCGTATTGGTAAACATAAGGCAACCGTCGCTGTTGCACACAAGCTAGCGCGAATCATTTGGGTGTTGCTAAAAAAACAGCGGCACTTTGTGCCACAGTATCCACAAACCATCGTGAATACCTAAACCAAGTGCCACTCCATTGACGTGAATACATGATGACAAAACGGTTTCCCGCCCCACTTTAAGCCTGAATAGGACAAGGTACTTGATACCGTATGGGTGTTGTAGGCGAGTGGGTGCGGATTTCATCAGGGGACGAAAGCGATAAAGGCTTTCACTAGATCCCGAATATATGTCAGCACGCTATTTTTTAATAAGCGAGATTTGTTTTTACGGAAAACGGGTTATCAAAAAAACGTTAGTGGATGATTACGTTAAAAGAACAGTATGCAGTTTCATGCAAGGTGATTGTTATGCCTTGACATTATCGGGGCGTCTATATATGTCCTATTTAATGATCACATCCATTTTTTTCGTCTGAAAAACCAGACCTGAAAAGCCACGATACATATCAGGATGGCGGAGAAGATCAAAAAAGAGCCTTTGTATTCGGCCCCCGGAATACCGCCGACATTAATCCCCAAGAGACCGGTCAAAAAACCCAACGGCAGAAAAATAGCGGCTACGATTGATAAGACGTACATGGTACGGTCCATTTTTTCGGAGAGTCGACTCAATAATTCTTCCTGTACGACTACGGCGCGCTCCCTGACCAGATCCAGATCTTCGACAAAGCGCGTCATCCGATCTGCGTTTTCCCTGAGGCGCATCCGGTCCATCTCACTTAGCCAGTCGAGTTTTTCATTGAAAAGGCGCGATACAGCCTCGCGCTGAGGCGCCAGAAAACGGCGCAGGCCGATTGCATGGCGACGCAGTTGCGCAATCTTTGGTCTTAATTCATATGACTCTTTGGTCAATACCTGCTCTTCGAGGTCATCAACTTCATCACTCAAATCTTCAATCACATCCACCATGCCTTCCACCATACAGTCAGTGAGTGACTCTACAAATTCACCAGCATTTCTCGGCCCTCTGCCATTTTCAATGGCCTGTCTCAAATCATTCGCCGTTTTCAATCGCCTTCTGCGCGTGCTAATAATGCGTTTGCCGTCGCTCCACAAACGCACTGCCACCATGTCTTCGTATTCTGACTCAGGATTCGGGTTGATACCGCGCAAGGTCAGCAACAAGCCGTGACCACTGAGTATGCTACGCGGCCGGGTTTCCTCCGCCAGCAGCGCTTCCGCAGATACTTCATCCAGTCCGCTTTCATTAATAAGCCATTCCTGAACCACCGGATTGTTGTATTCAAGATGCATCCACAACACACCCTGTTGAGGCTTCCATTGTTTAATTTGATCCCAGTCCTGAATGGTTCCACCGCCCGCGCCGTCCAGTACATAGGCATAAAGTAAACCCGTGTCATTCGTCATTATCTTCTCCAGCCCCTGTTTTTGAGCAGTTTCAGTTTAATTATAACTGACTTGTTAAATTCAAACCGTATCAACTTAAATTAACACACACCCCTACTTTTACTCGGTTTTTGTAAAACCTCGCCCATAAAGGGCAAGCTAAAGCAGTTGTCTCGTTTCACTCCGCTAGGCGGTTTTTTTATTCGCCTGCGCCTACCCTTCCGATCACACTATACAACAGTCTCGCTAAGACTTGACTCAAAAACGATGGCATAGTGACTTTTCGTTTTTAGCGTTATGATTGCAGCAATTAATCATTCTAAAAAGTGAAGCGTATCGTTTACAGACTAACTATAAAAATAATTAAATGGGCTTTTATTGGGCTATTTTTATTCGGCATTGGCACGGCCATTTTATATTGGCTGGTTGAGCCAAAACAGAATCGCGACTGGACACCTGCACATGCACGTCTGGCAGCAGTGGAATTCAGCGGTGAGAAAAACAACCCCGAAGTCAAGATTCGAAATGTGCGTGATTTTCAGTGGCAAACGGAGAATCCACAACGCTATCAAGAGATGCAGTTTAAACTCGAAAATATCGTAGAACTAAAAGCCGTGGTTTCACATTTTTCTGCAGTCAGTGAAATCGCTCATGTGTTTATGATATTTGTGCTGAACGATGGGCGCGAGCTTGGTGTTTCTATCGAAGCCAGACGCGAACACGATGAAGAATTTTCAATAAGCGGTGGCCTACTCGCCGGCTTCGAACTCATTTATGTGCTCGCCACACCGCAAGACCTGCTCGGCATTCGCAAAATCAATCAGGAAGCCGTACACGTCTACCCCATAAAAGAAACCAAAGAAAAAGCACAGGAAATGTTTCTGCTCATCGCCAATGAAGTCAATGACTTAACCAAACAACCCAGCCTATACCATCTGTTTTTCAAAAACTGCACCAACCAACTGGTAAAACACGTCTCGATACTCACCAAACGAAAATACCCCTGGTACTTCCAGACACTCGCCCCCGGACTCAGCGGACGTACCCTGTATGAACTGGATTTAATTGATTTGCCCGATATGAGCTTTAAAGAAATACAGGCAAAGACTTTGCTTACGGATTAGATAGGGTTTTTAAGACACCCCCCTACTTTTACGCACTTTTTATATAGGTGATTTTACCCAGAGTCCAGGTAATTGCTTATGTGTTCAGGATGTAGAGGTTGAAACTCACTTAAATGGATTTCTTTAACCCTGCTTTCTGCTTTATTAGCGTCATCATCTTGAAACCGCCTAATGGCATTAGAATTGCGCCAATAACTATTAACGTATTAACAACGGTAGGATCATTTAATAAAGGGTGGAAAGCATCACCTTGCGCTCCAAACTTGCCATACAAGCCCAGACCAAGCAAGACAGTACCAATCGCATCGATAGCGCCAAACATAATTATCGATTGATTAATATTGTTAGCATTCGAAGTTCGCTCAACGGGATTCATCTACAACCTCACATAAATTAAATTATTTACGAATTATAAGAGAAGCTCACTGAATCTTTGGTTAACTGATTTCTTGATGACACCCCTCTACTTATAGGCGGTAGGTGAATTTAATTTTTACCCAAGTCATCAATAAAATTCAGATAGTTAGGATTATCTCTGCAAATGACTCTGCTAAACTTAGCCAAATAAAAACAGGAAAGTAAACTGAAGAGCATAAATAGATGAGCAACAATAAACAACGCAAAGACATCGATAAGGCTGTAAAAAATCTTGTCAACTATGCTGAACAACAAGCTAAATGGAAACTTCGGCTGGAAGATGTATTCGACCAAATGCTTCTACCAGCAGCTCAGGAATTAGGTATTGAGGAGGACATATTAATCGAAGCAAGCCAAGAAGATGGTTACTGGAATATAATCTTTGGTTATATTTTCGAAGATTTTGCAAGTGCCACTTGGGATGATGAAGAGCATAGCTTTATTGATGAATACCTCAAGCGACGTGGTTGGCGCGAAGCACCTATTGGTCGTCGTTACCTAAAAGCCATTAACGATTCTGAAATCGAATTATGGGAGTTAACCGCAGTTAAACCAGGCTTTTATGCAGAAGTACGCCTATATGGCAGTAAGGAAAAACCAATTCGGGTTATAGAGAAATCTGCCACTGAATCGCTGCAACAATGGGACTGTCTCGCAGGACGCGTTATTCAATTAGACAAGGTCAACCTGTTCACGGGAGCTTTTCTGCCAATACCATTGACTGAAATTGAGCATATTCAACAAGCCATTGAGAATACCAAAGCAGAAACGCGGGCAATTTTTAATAAATTACTAGAAGATGGAGAGATAGACGCATTGCCAGATAACCTTGAGCAAGAAGCTGAAGATGATGTCAATGCAGAATTCCCAGAAATCCTGCTTAGAATTTGGATAGTCTATCTATATAGAACTATTAACCAAGGCATGCCATCGATACAAAATACAGAGGGTGAAGCATTTCAATTCATCACTGTTCGTTTCCCACTACTAGCCCCACCTAAAAAAATCTCGCAAGCTTTAGATGAGATACGACAACTGGATAGAAACCCAGATGAGTCATCATGGGTATGCCTCCCCCGTGCCGCAGATAAGATAGAGGAAGGTGAATTTGTCAGTGCACTGGGATATATCTTTTTAAAGGGTAAAACGTTGGAACTCGAAGTCAATTCGAAAGAACGAGCAGAAAGCGGCAGTCAATGGCTAGCTGAAAAGTTAGGAAAACTGGTTGGTCAACCGCTGTTAGTACATGAAAACATGAATGATCTACTAGAGAATACTCAACCCACCAACTCAAATATGGACATCAGCAATACCGAAGAAGAACAAGCTTTTATGACGTCATATATGGATAAGCACTATCAGGAAACATTGGATGAACCAATCCCAATGCTTAACGACAAAACACCGCGTGAATGTGCCTCTGATCCCAAGTTACACAAAGATGTTGTTCATTGGCTGAAATACATGGAAAACCAGTCAAACAAAGCACCGCAACCGAGCTATGATTTCGCTTGGATTTGGGAAGAGCTAGGTTTGGAAAAATACAAACCATGAACAGAGCGTA
>CAWJZX010000005.1:0-362422 GCA_963847495.1 uncultured Gammaproteobacteria bacterium
AACGTTGTCTCGGCTGCGTCTCGGCTTAGGCTTTTTTTAATTGTTTGATGAGGTATCGAGCTGGATGGCAGTTTTGTATGACTCGTTGTCCTTTGTTTGATAAAGGATTATTTTCGATAATATCAGTAAGCAATTTTGCACATAATCCACTGGTGGTTAGGCCCCGAGAGCCAAAGCCTCCCAGTACGAATAGTCCATCTTGATACTGGGCATCGGGATATTGCTTCCATTTTTTCCCCTGATTTAAATCATGATAGTTTTCCTTAAAAAAACTATTATCAGGAAGAGCACCTACATAGGGGAAACGGTCGGGTGTGGTCATGCGTACAGCAGCATGTGCGCTTTGTATATTTGCCAAAGAATCAGCGAGTTGTGGCAAGTATTGTTGTAACTGTTTGAAGTTTTCTTTGTCTGGTCGAGGATTTAGTGTCGGATTAAATTGGTCGCGCTCGAAGCTTGCGCCAAAAGTATGTGTTCTGGTGCTTTCACTTGCAGGAGTGAGGTAGCCCTCGTGACCTATTACAGTCCTTAATTTGCTCGAATACTCAGATAGCTGTGCCGATGAGGTTTGTCCTGCTACTGGCAATGATGGCAGGTTTTTTGATTGGGAAAACTGATTCAAATCCTTACCATTGGCAATAATGATAACTTCTGCCTGAACTACATTGTTACCTTGCTTATCTAGTACGTGCCAGTCATGTGGTCGTTTTTCAAGATTGATCGCTTCGGTCGATAATATCCTGGTGCAGTTTTCAGCGTTACTTAGTGCATTGCAAAAGCTGGCAGGATTAATCCAGCCAGCTTTGGGGAAGTAACTGGCTTGGTAATTCAAGTGGATATTGGCTGTTTTACTGCTGCTTTCCCGATCCAGAAGTTGTATAAAATCGCTCGGGAAGTTTCGCTCCTTGAGTGCCTGCCAGCGATTTTCTTCACGCTCGTTATGCGCCAGTTGCAACAATCCACAATCATGCCAGTCAATATCATGTCCTTGTTGTTGAAGCTTCTCCAGTAAACTCAAGGTGTAGTGAAAACTCTCGATATAGAAATCTTCACCAGCACTTGGCTTTGCCGTCATTTTGGGTGAAATCACCCCGGCGGGATTACCCGAAGCCTCAGTGGCTATTTTTTTTTGGCGTTCGATCAGGGTCACTTGCCAATTTTGTCGAGATAAATGCCAGGCCACCTGGCAACCTGCAATACCTGCACCGATTACCACCGCATGTTTATTCTGCCACTGGGTTTTATGGTAACGGAACCATGCAGGAATTTGATCAGAATTTTGCATTTAGAATCGAAAAAGTGCCTAAAAGTATGGGGCGTCTTTGTAATAATCTATTGGCAACCTTATTACTTGTTGGCATGAACACCTAGAAGAATACCTTTTGGATCGCCATTGGCTTTGTATGTAGTATAAAGTATATAGGGAAATCCAAACATGCCGCCCATGAATATACTTAAAAACCCAAATATATAAGCCTTGGTGGTAAAACCCTCGCGCCATGTTACCCAGGTAGCTAGCAAAAATAAATGAATCAGAAAATCAGTGTTAAATTGAGATCGCCAATCGAGGTGGAGTAAATCGCCAAAAAAGATAGCAGGCCAGTTAAAACCCTTTGTAACAACTGCATAGATTGAAATAGAATAAATTAGAATGGTAAAAATGACAAGGAAGATACGTAAGGCAGCATATAAATTAATCCTGGAAAAATGAATCAAAATTATAAACTAAAAACCAATCAAAACTCGCCAGTTTCATTTGAAACCAGCACATTCACCATGTCGTTATCGGTTCAGCGCTTGTATGCCTTCATAAAGTAGATAAGACGCATAGCTGACAAGCAGGATGGCATTAAACATATTGAATTTATCCTTGGCGATTTTCGCACCGTATTTACCGATATTCGCCCACATAAAAAAACCGAAGTAATACAAGGGCACACCGATCAGAAAGAAAATCAAACTATCGGTAATTGGATTTGTTGTGTAATTAGCCGTCAGCACGCCCGCAGGGACGGTGAGCCAGACTTTGGGGTTTGTCCACGATAACAACATCATGGCTTTCCAGTTGAACACAAAGGCGGCGTTTTTCTGAATGGCGCTTTTAAAGGTTTTATAGGCGAGGTAAAAAATTACCGCTGCGCCGATAAAATACAGGCTGTTATAAATCCCCTCATGCAATTGGCCAAGGGTTTTTACCATCATGCTGATGATGATAACCATCGGGAACCAGCCAAACATTTGATAAATCAAAAAATGCCGAAACAATTCGGCAATCGGTGTATTTTTAGCACTACTGGCTACGGTGATCCAGAAAGGACCTGCACTTAAGGTAAATGATGCCCAGAATAAAATACTGGGGAGATAGTTATCTAATAGGTTCAAAGTTAAAAAGGCTCTAAAACGGTTTCACTCTAATAATGATTCGGCTTCACCTCACCCTGGCGGGCCAGCTAAAGCTGTTGTCTCGTAAACTCGGCTGAGTTTAACGTTTCAAAAAACGAAACGAAAAGCTCGTTAAAGTAGGGGGGTGTCATTTTTAATTAATTCAATACAATGCAATATAACGTCGTGTTCATCAGCTTGTCCGGTGCAACGTTTTTGTTAACTGCGCCCTTTCACCGATTCTACTTACAATGCCAGGCTATTGAATAGCTTATTTTCACACGTCTATTTATAAGTTAATAGCTGAGCAAATCTTTCTCTAAGTATATCGCGTAACAGTAATACTGCGGGGGTAATTTGTTTGCGAGTAGGACTCATAAGATTCAGGTCGATACTCGATGACTGATAGTCGGGCAATATTCTAACCAGCTTCCCTTGACGCAGGTCTTTGGTAATGTCCAGCCGTGATTTATATGCAATGCCTTTGCCAGCAACTGCCTAGCGGCGTACGATATCGGCATCATTCGCACTACGTTTACTCGAAACCCTTAATTTAATCTTTTCGTTGTTATGTGTTTTGGAAATAAACTCCCATAAATTCTCGACACGGTTATTCATATGTAACAGTAAGCACTCGTGTTGGAGCAGGTCATGCGGTTGTTGCGGCATGCCATTAGTGACGATATAACTTGGCGATGCGCATAATATGCGATCAATAGTCGCCAGTTTGAAGGCCACCATAGAAGAGTCTTCCTGATTGCCATAGCGAATAGCTAAATCAACTTTGTCCAAATAAAAATCGGCGATAGAATCTCCCAGCATTAAATTAATGGATAAATCCGGGCGTTCATCCATGATTTCGTCAATCCATTCTAATAGTATGTTACGACCAAGATCAGAAGGCGCTGAAACTCGCAATTCACCCGTAACCTTTCCATCCAAGGCTTGAATAGACGCTTTACCTTCATCTAACTTAGAAGGCTTCACGGCAAAAAATTAAAAAGCGTTCGCCTTCGGCTGTAATCCGAAGTTGTCTTGTTGAGCGAATAAAAAACTGTGCTTCAAGCTGTTTTTCAAGACGCTTGAGGGCAGCACTCGCCGATGCTGTGGTGATGTCCAGCTGTTCAGCTGCACGAGTGATGCTGCCACTATCAGCAGTATGGACAAAAAGAGAAAGATCGTTGGTATTCATTGTCAAAAATATTTTGATTATGTTTCATTTATAACCTTCTTTATATCACGCAATAAAGCGCTAAACTACACTCATAAAGTATTTAACGAAAACCACTAGGATTCGCCCAGATTAGGGCAACAAAACACCAGAGGAATATAAAATGAAAGCAGTCGGTTATTTGAAATCGCTATCTATAGATCAAGCAGAATCATTGATTGATATTGAAATACCAACACCCGAAGCAACAGGACGTGACTTATTGGTAAAAGTAGCAGCTATCTCGGTAAACCCGGTAGACACTAAAGTACGTATGCGAGCAGAGCCAGAAGGAAATGAGCATAAAATCCTTGGTTGGGATGCCGTAGGCGAAGTCGTCGCAGTAGGCGACCAAACAGAATTATTCAAAATCGGTGATCTTGTTTGGTACGCAGGTGATATTACCCGTTCAGGCTCAAATGCAGAATATCAATTGGTAGATGAGCGTATCGTCGGTAAAAAACCACAATCATTATCCAATGAAGAAGCCGCGGCAATGCCATTAACGGCTATTACAGCCTACGAGCTTCTTTTTGCTCGTTTAGATTTTAAGGTAAACCAGAAAACTGAAGATAGCGAGCCAGGTTCACCACAACCAAGTATTTTAATCATGGGAGCAGCAGGTGGTGTGGGTTCTATCCTTACGCAACTGGCGAAACAACTAACTAACGCAATGGTTATTGGAACTGCTTCACGTCCAGAAAGTCAGCAATGGGTGCGCGATTTAGGTGCGGATCATGTGGTCAATCATCATCAGCCATTGCAGCAACAGCTCAGTGATCTAGGAATCGAGAGTGTGACTCACGTCATCAGTCTTACCCATACCGATCAGCATTTTGACCAGTTAGTAGAGGTATTGGCACCACAAGGTAAATTAGCATTGATTGATGACCCAGAGCAGGGCTTGGAGGTTAACCAACTCAAGGTAAAATCTTTATCCTTGCATTGGGAGCTCATGTACACGCGCTCTATGTTTAACGCCTGGGACATGCAAAAACAGCATGACCTACTAAACCATGTTTCAGAGTTGATCGATGCTGGCGTGATTAAAACTACCATGGGCGAAAACTACGGCACGATTAATGCCGAAAACCTAAAGCGAGCACATGCACATATCGAAACCAATCAGGCCGTAGGTAAAGTTGTATTGGAAGGATTTTAAAAACTCCTTCAAGAACATCGAAGGTACTCAATTCATTAGAGATTAGAAATGAATAGACATCCAGAAGAAGCTACTTTCCCAAACATCAATCGGGGCTATAACACGGTATTCCGTCTGAATCGTTTAAGCCTCGGCTTAGTAGTACCCATAGAAAACTACGGCCGGAGTCCAGTGCCCACGATGGAACACCATATAGAGCGTGTTCAACTGGCTGAAGAGCTGGGATTTTCAGCAGTCTGGTTACGCGATGTGCCTTTCAGTGTCCCGTCATTTGGTGATGCGGGGCAAACCTACGATCCCTTTGTTTACCTTGGTTTTTTGGCAGCTAAAACCGAAAACATAGCGCTCGCAACAGGTAGCATTGTACTGCCTTTGCGGCATCCAGCACACGTTGCCAAGGCAGCGGCTACCGCGGATGTGCTATCGGGAGGGCGTTTGATTCTTGGTATTTCTTCGGGCGATCGGCCCGAGGAATATCCGGCGCTAAATCTACCCTTTGAAGAGCGCGGTGCTAGTTTTCGCGAGAGTTTTGAATACATCAAACGCATGTGGGAAAACACCCCCGAGTTTACAAATGAATATGGTAGCCCTTATGGCGGAATGGATATGTTACCCAAACCCACCTCGGGAAGATTGCCGTTGATGATCACAGGCGGCAGCCAGCAAGAACCCGATTGGTTGGCGCGCAACGGTGATGGTTGGGTGACTTATCCGCGTAACGTTGCTGCACAACAGAGGATCATTGCAAGTTGGCGCAAACGCGCAGAAGAACTGGATGCTCCTTTCAAACCTGTGTCGCAATCGTTATACATTGATCTCATCGACGATGAACAAGCCGCCCCTCAACCGATACATCTGGGTTTCCGCTCCGGTGTTAAGCATCTGCGGGAGTATTTAAAATCACTGGAAAAAATCGGTGTGAATCATGTGGCGATTAATTTACGCTTTAATCAGGCGAATATTGAATCAACCCTGAAACATTTGGCGGATAAAATCCTGTCGGACTTTAGCGATTAAAAGAGGATACCATGAGTAAAACGATATTGATTACAGGCTCAACCGATGGCATTGGTTTTGAAACCGCAAAAATGCTGCTCTCACTGGGGCATAAGGTTCTATTGCACGGACGTAATGCCACTAAATTGGCAGAGGTGGAAAATACGCTTTCTGCCATGTCGACAGCGGGCCAGATCGAAAGCTACGTCGCTGATCTATCACGTTTAGACGATGTTGAAGCACTGGCAAAAGCCGTCTCAGAGAAACATTCGCAACTAGATGTGTTGATAAACAATGCGGGTGTTTTAAAAACACCTAAACCAGTGACAGATAGCGGTCTGGATGTACGCTTTATGGTCAATACCTTTGCACCTTATCGGCTTACACAGCGTTTGATGCCTCTTTTGGGAAAATCCGCGCGCGTGGTCAATTTGTCCTCTGCGGCACAATCACATGTCGATCTCGATCTACTCGCTGGCAAAGTCCATACATCGGACGACTTTGCGGCGTATGCGCAAAGTAAGCTGGCACTCACCATGTGGTCTCGAGATATGGCGTTAAAACTAGGAGAAAACGGCCCGATGATTGTGGCGGTGAATCCAGGCTCATTGCTCGCCAGCAAAATGGTAAAAGAAGGTTTTGGTATGGAAGGTAAAGATATTGGTATCGGTGCTGATATTCTCACCCGCGCAGCAATATCAGACGAGTTCGAAAAAGCCTCTGGCTTGTATTTTGATAATGACTCCGGACAGTTTACCGAGCCACATCCGGATGGTTTGAATCCACAGAAATGTGAGGTGGTTGTGGCTGCGATTGAGATGTGTTTGAATTCTTTAAAAACCTGATTAAAATTAGGTGATTAAATTATTGATGTCATACTTATTTTGACACCCCCTTACTTTTACTCGGTTTTTGCAAAACAGGCTAAAAGTGTGGGGGTGTCCTTAATTTTATCCTGATTCAATTAATTAGGAATTACTGCGACCCCTCTTTGTATTGGGCTGAAGTGATAAATTGACCAAAGGTTTCACACCACACAATAATGCTCGTGTAACTGGAAGGATCAATATCGGCCGGTATCTTCACCAGGAAATTATCGAAAGTCTTAATGTCGGCAACAAGAGCCATCTGTGACTTCAAGCGATTAAAGTCGCTTTCCGTTTCCACGTACTCAGGCGACAGGTAGAGTTTGTAGTCCGGTCCCGGCGCCAGCTTACCCATAAAAGAGATCGAGTCCTTTCCAATAGAAACTGTACCTTCGCCCCAATGCAGTGAATCGCTGCCTTTGAGGTCACGCCGGAATTTGCCCGAATAGATTGCACTATCTGCAACTGCAGAAACATCGGCGGCAATAGGCGCCTCTGGCGCGATCAGAATCGGCAACACATAAATACCTGCCGCAAATCCAAATGCACCTACGATGCCATGTGAGAAGAGTAATAGGAGGATGTTTCGTATTTTCAAGGTTCAGTCTCCACTTGTGTTTATAAGGGTTAACGAATAAGCGCTTTGTTATATGCCAACTTTAAATGCCCCTTCTGCTACCGCCATGAACACTGAAACGTCCTTATCTTCTGACCCCATATCAACTACAAATGAAAGCCTGCGCTCGGCTTCTTGTACGAATGTAGCGTGTATTTGTAATAACGCCATAATTCTCGAGAAACTTTCTGTCATGTCTTTAGCCAAGTTAAGATACCTTTGTCGTTATCCCACGGATTGTCAGAATGAAGAAATTTACCCAGCCTGTCATATAGCTTGATATATTGGCTCTTAGTTAAATATTCATCCTTTAGACGATCGAAGTGCCACTTCCTCACACCAACTAGCTTTGGCTCAATCAGCGGGAATGGATAAAATTCTTTATTAACCATTCCGAGCTGTTTAAGTATTTTTGCACCGTGATAGTCTTTCCTGAAATCTGCTGGCTTTTTGGCCTCTGAGCGAAACTTGGAATATGCTTTTTTATTTGGTGCAATAGAAGCATAGGCAATGCATTCAAGAGCCTTCCTTGTATGTAATATTGCATTTTCTAGAAAAAGATATTCCTGAGTATTGCTAAATTCATGTATCTGGCTCTCAGAATACCGAAGTCGCCTTTTAACATCTCTCATATTTTTGAGATAAATCTCTTCTATATAAGACTGACGCATAATCTTCCTTGGCATCTGGCAGTGTATTAACAAGGTCACCCGCCCTTTTACTAGTTTATCGGGTTGCGAGCCTGCTATTTATTCTTGAGTGTTTGTATGAATAATTCATAAGTAACTTATTTATATCATAATCAATGTATTGTATCCGCCTCTTGTTCTCATAAAAAGACACCCCCCACTTTTAAGCACTTTTTACAAAAACTGAAGTGGTCTAATATTTGATACAACCCAGTTAAACACATTACACTTAACTGAGGTAAATATTATGACTAAAAGAAAAAGCTATTCAAAAGAATTTAAACGAGATGCAGTAAGTCTCGTCCTGGAACAAGGTTACACAAGAGCAGAAGCCGCACTCAGTCTTGAAGTGGGTATTAATGCACTAAGTCGCTGGGTCAAAGAATATCAAGAGAAGGATAAACACGCCTTTGTCGGTAAAGGTAAACTGACCCCAGAACAAGCAGAGAATCGCAGGCTTAAAGCCCGTATCACACGTTTGGAAATGGAGAGGGACATCCTAAAAAAAGCGACGGTATTTTTTGCCAACGAAACGAAGTGAAATACGCGTTTATCACCCAGCAATGTCGGGTTTTGGGTGTCAGTCGTCAAAGCTATTATCATTACAGCAAGGTAACCGCCAACAAACAAAAGACGGCAGAGCATCAAGAGATGCTCGAATGGATTAAAGAACTCGCTGTGTTAAGTGACTTTAGCTACGGCAGTCGTCGGATGAAGAGGGCGTTAAATGCCCTGAGCCATGTTGTTAGCCGAAACAGAGTGAGAAAGCTCATGTGCGAAGCAGGTATCAGCGTTCGTCGCAAAAAGAAGTACAAGGTAACCACGGATAGCAAACACCACAAGCCCGTGTATCCCAATGTACTAAACCGTCAGTTTACCGTGTTACAAATAGACCGGGTCTACGTCTCAGACATAACCTACATCAGTACCCGCGAAGGCTGGTTATATCTGGCTGTTGTGATTGATCTGTATTCACGCAAAGTCGTTGGTTGGAGTACGAACAAAAAATGAAAGCCAAACTGGTCTGTGATGCGTTAAAAATGGCCCTGTGGCAAAGAAGACCAAAGCCTGGTTTGATCCATCATTCAGACCGCGGGTCTCAATATGCCAGTGACGCTTTTAGAAAGTTACTAAAGGATAACGAGATCATAGGCAGTATGAGTGGCAAAGGTAACTGCTGGGATAATGCCGTCGCCGAAAGCTTCTTTGGCAGCCTGAAACAGGAACGGGTTCAATGGTACGACTACCGAACGCGTTATGAAGCAAGACAAGATATAGTGCAGTACATTTCCATGTTCTATAATAGCTTCCGCTTACATTCGACGCTGGACTATGTTTGCCCTAATGATTTTGAGAAACAACAAAAAGCGGCTTAACTAGGTTGTACTAAATACCTTGACCACGTCAAACCGCCTAAAAGTAGGGGGGTGTCTTTCAAAAGTGCTATTGCAATACTTAGAGGTTTAGCTGCGAATCCCCACGCCTTTTTTCAATAATCTATAAGCCAGCATATAAAGTGCGGCAGTAAAAATGATGATCAAAGAAAAACTCACCCAGGGATTAATATCTGAAACCCCAAGTATGCCGTAGCGGAATCCATTGACCATATACAAAACAGGGTTTGCCAGTGACAGTGTTTGCCAGAATTCTGAGAGTAGGCTGATGGAGTAGAACACGCCGCCGAGATAGGTGAGCGGGGTTAATACAAACGTTGGGATAATGTTGATGTCGTCAAAGTTTCTGGCGTACACCGCGTTGATAAATCCGGCGATTGAGAACAGCATCGAGGTCATCAATACAATGCCAATGGTAATAAACGGGTGTTTGATATTGAGGTCTGAGAAGAACAGCGATACCAGCGTTACAATCAGGCCCACGGTCAATCCGCGTGCCATTCCGCCGCCAATGTAGCCGAGCAGGATGACGTGATTGGGCACTGGCGATATCAACATTTCCTGGATATGGCCGTACATTTTCGCGTTAAAAAATGCTGCGACGACATTCGAATAGGAGTTGGTAATCACCGACATCATGATCAAACCGGGGATGATGTATTCGATGTATTTAAATCCACCCATTTCACCAATGGCATCTCCAATGAGGTTACCAAAGATAACGAAATACAGTGTCATGGTAATTGCTGGCGGAATTAAGGTTTGTACCCAGATGCGCAAGAAGCGCAACACTTCCTTGGTGATAATGGTTTTGAAGGCAGTCAGATGTTTTTTGTTAATCATGACAGTACCTCAGTATCCGCTTTGATTTCAGCTTTTTCTGCTGGCTGATTTAGCTCTTTTTCTGTGATAAGTAACCTCATAAACAGTTCTTCTAAGCGACTGGTTTTATTGCGCATACTGAGTACGCGGATATCATATTCGCTGAGTTTTTCAAACAGGAAGTTTAATGAGCGTGATTTGTCTAAATCGGCTTCGAGCGTTTTTGAATCTCGCTGGCGCAGGGTGACGCCTTCCATTTCTGGTAGAACTTCAAGTGGCTCTTTGAGATCCAGCACAAAGGTTTCTACATGCAGGCGCGAGAGCAGATCTTTCATGCTGGTGCTTTCTACAACCTCACCGTGATTGATGATCGCAATGTTATTGCACATGTTTTCCGCTTCTTCGAGATAGTGCGTGGTGAGTATGATTGTGGTTCCTGTCTGATTAAGCTGCTTCAGGAATGTCCACATCGAACGGCGGATTTCGATATCCACGCCAGCGGTAGGTTCATCCAGTATCAGCAGTTTGGGTTTGTGAATCAGGGCTCGTGCGATCATTAAACGGCGTTTCATGCCACCGGATAATTTATTCGCCTGCTGATGGCGTTTATCCCAAAGCTCCAGATGCTTTAATAATTCTTTAGCGCGCTCTTTTGCCGTAGGGCGATCGATGCCGTAATAGCCAGCCTGATTAATCAGGATTTCGATCACAGGCTCCCACACATTGAAGTTGAATTCCTGTGGGACTAAACCGATATGCTCCTGCACCTTTTCACGTTGTGTTTCAAGGTCGTAACCAAAAACTTCAACATTGCCCGACGTTTTATTCACCAGAGAACAAATGATGCCGATTGCAGTTGATTTGCCAGCGCCATTGGCACCGAGTAAAGCGAAGAAATCACCTTTTTCAACCTCAAGGTTAATGCCTTTCAAGGCGTGAATGCTTCCACCGTAGGTTTTCTTAAGATTTGTGATTTTGAGTGCGTATTTCATCGTGTTAGTTTGTGTTATGTTTCATTGGAATTCAATTTATAAAGCGAGTTAAGATTAATAAATGAGTAGCTGGGTGGTTTATATGTTGCGCTGCGCGGATAATAGCCTATATACGGGCATTACCACCGATGTGGAGCGTCGGTTAAAGGAACATAATGCTGAAAAATCGGTAACGCGCTACACACGTGTGCGCCAACCGCTGGAATTGGCCTATCAGGAAATGGCTGCTTCGCGTTCTGAGGCACTCAAGCGAGAAGCGCAACTAAAAAAGCTCGCCAAAGCCGAGAAAGAAGCATTGTTGGAAGATAACAAATCATCAACGAATAAAATATGATGAAAAAGCGTACCTTTATCTTTGATGGCTCGTCTGGAGCAGCGCAGGCAATGATTGCAGTGTTGAACCATTACGCGAATGTGGCATATCCGCCCGGTGGCTCTGATTGCGCTGCGACTTCACGACAGGCACTAATGGAGTTAATAGATACAATTTCTCTGAATGAATTATGTGAAATCAGCCGTCGCCAACGCCCAATGTTAAAAGCAGCGGTTAAATGGTTTTATACTGAATCCGAATATGCAAATGATTCTGAGATTTACCATTATTTAATCTCACAGTTTCAACGAAGGCTGTGACACTGCAACTCATGACATCGCGAAGGCAAAAATTACACTGCAATCCGTGAATGACAAGTATGAAGATAAGGCTGGGGAGTTGTTAAAAGTCCTGGTTGCCAGGCTGGCTGATAACGCTGTGAAGTCTTAGTTGATTAAAAAATTGCTGTTTGGATACCTTTTATCCCGCTGGTACAATCCCTCCTTCGCGAATCAGTAGTGTAAACAGGGAGTTAAAGCCTTTGTCCTGAGCCAATGAATCTAAGGTTTCAGCGCTGTAATAATAATTTTCACAGAGCTCCTGGATGTCTTTCTTTTTTTCCAAAGGGAGTTTCAGGTGCTTGCCATCAGCAAAAAGGTGTATTGATTCATCATCCGTTATATAAGCAAAGCGCAACCAGCTTTCGCGTTCATACTCCATTTTTGGGTTAAAACTCGGTGAAGCATGAGTATCTTTATTATTAGGTATCTCACCTTTACTTTCAGTTAAATATTTGCCAAGAAATAAACTTAAACTACCTTGCTTTTCCTTGATAGTTGAAAGCATTAGGTCTGACAGTTTATCAATATCATCTTTACTTATTTCACCAGAGCTGGCCTGAAGTTTTCTACCTATATCACTGAAACGTTTGGTTTCTGTGAAAGAAGAATCTACCCAGTTTTGAATTAAGTCGGAGCTTTGAGGCGCTCTAAAACCCACCGAGAAAGTGAAACATTCACCTTCGGCAATCCCGTAATGTGGCACATTCGGTGGCAGGTAAAGCATATCACCTGTTTTGAGTAGCCATTCTTCATCTGCTTCAAAGTTTTTAAGGATTGCCAATGTTGTGCCAGCTAGAAGCTCTTGTGGATAATTCTCACGTGTGATGACTTGCCAGCGGCGCTTGCCTGCACCTTGAATCAGAAACACATCGTATGCATCGGTGTGCGGGCCAACGGAGCCTTTGTCTGAGGCATAGCTGACCATAAGGTCATCGATGCGCCAGTCAGGAATAAAGCGAAACGGTTCTATGAGATTACCGAGTTCTGGAATATAACGTTCCACATCATTAACTAGAAATGACCAGTGTGTATCGGGCAGGCTGGTGAAGTCTTCGTCTGTAAAGGGGGAGTGTTTTGTAGTCCAGGGTTTGAAATCTGGGGCTAAACCTTTTTCGATAATAATGCGCGTAGGTGCGTCTGTATCTATTGCCAGACCAGCTAATTCTTCAGCGCTAAAGGGCATTTCAAAATTTGGGAATGCACCACGGATCACTAAAGGCTTTTGCTGCCAGTAGTTAGCCAGAAAATCTTCTTTTGAGAGTTTGCCGAGTACGCTAGTCATAGTTAAGTGTTCAAATTAACCAGAAAAGTACCCAAAAGTACGGGGGTGTCTTTTCAATCATAAATATATATATTTATATAAATAAAGACACCCCCGTACTTTTGGGTACTTTTTTGTTTAGATGTTTTTAGCTTGTTCTGCTGCATTGCCAATATAGGTGGCTGGTGTCATGGCAAGCAATTGATTTTTAGCTTCTTGGGGTATTTCAAGAGTCTGAATGAAATCACTCATGATCTGTGCATTGATGCGTTGCCCGCGGGTCAGTTCCTTGAGCTTTTCATAAGGCTTTTCAATGTTATAACGGCGCATTACAGTCTGAATCGGTTCTGCAAGAACCTCCCAGTTTGCATCCAGATCTGCTGCGATAGCTGCCTCATTAACTTCGAGTTTAGAGATGCCTTTCAGTGTTGACTGAATGCCAATGCTGGTATGTCCCAAGCCTACGCCCAGGGTTCTTAAAACAGTGGAATCAGTTAGATCACGCTGCCAGCGGGAAATCGGTAATTTCTGTGATAAATGTGTCATCATCGCATTGGCGATGCCCATATTTCCTTCAGCATTTTCAAAATCAATTGGATTAACTTTATGCGGCATTGTGGAAGAACCAACTTCACCGGCGATCACTTTTTGTTTGAAGTAGCCAATTGAAATATATGCCCAAATATCACGGCAGAAGTCTATGATAATGCTGTTGAAACGTGAGGTGGCATCAAATAATTCTGCAATATAGTCGTGTGGCTCGATCTGGATTGTATAAGGGTTAAAGGTCAAGCCTAATGACTCTACAAAATCCTGTGCAAACTGCTGCCAATTAATATCAGGGTAGGCGCTCAGGTGTGCGTTGTAATTGCCCACGGCACCATTGATTTTACCGAGTATTTCAACTTCTGCAATTTGCTTTCTCTGACGTTGCAGGCGATAAACAACATTTGCCATTTCCTTGCCTAAGGTTGAAGGCGAAGCGGGCTGGCCGTGCGTGCGACACAATAATGGAATTTCTGCATAGTCATGGGCCAAGGTTTTAATCGCATCGCTTAGTTGATCGATTTCTTTTAATAAAACAGTGTCCCTTCCGCCTTTTAACATCAAGGCATAAGAGAGATTGTTTATATCCTCGGAGGTGCAGGCAAAATGAATGAATTCACTGACAGCATTTAATTCATCATTATCTGCAATTTTTTCTTTTAAGTAATACTCAACCGCTTTAACGTCGTGATTGGTAGTATGCTCAATATCTTTGACTCGCTGCGCATCTTCTTCACTGAAATTTTCAAGAATCGACTCAAGCGTCTGGTTCGCATTATCTGAAAATTCGGGCACTTCAGCAATATCATAATGTTTTGATAATGCTTGTAACCATCGAATTTCCACTAATACGCGGTGTTTGATTAAACCGTATTCACTAAAAAATTGCCGTAATTTATTGGTTTTTCCAGCATAACGGCCATCGACAGGGGAGAGTGCGGTTAATTCAGATAATTTCATTATTTAGAGTAATCAAACATTGATAAAAAGAAGAGCAGTATAACTGATGCCTATTTGCTTACAACACTCTCTTTCTATTAGAATGCAGCGCAATTCATAAGAATTAATTCTTGACTCTCATAAATCATATAGGAAGCTATTATGAAACTAATTTTATTAGGCGCACCAGGCGCTGGCAAAGGAACTGTTGCTAAACTACTTACCAAAGTCGATGGTTCGGTACAAATCTCAACAGGCGATATTTTACGCGGTGCTGTTACTGCAGGTACAGACTTGGGTAAAGAAGCGAAAGGATACATGGATGCGGGAGACCTCGTGCCTGATCAGCTAATCATGAATATCATGGGTGAGCGCTTACTCGAAGATGATTGCAAAAACGGTTTTCTACTGGATGGTTTTCCGCGCACTATTCCACAATCAGAAGCCTTGGATACTTTGCTTGAAAAACTTGGCATCAAGTTAGATATGGTGGTGAACCTCGAAGTACCACGTGATGTTATTTATGATCGTTTAACTACACGTCGTACTTGTGAAAATACAGATTGTCAGGCGATTTACAATGTCAAAAGTATGCCTTCAAAAGTAGAAGGAATTTGTGATAAGTGTGGTAGTAAAACGATTCAACGCGCAGATGAGACTGTTGAAGCTATCAGCAAACGTTTGGATACTTATGATGAAATGACGGCACCTCTGGCTGATTATTATGATAAAAAAGGTTTGTTGTTTACGGTAAAAGCAACTTCGAGTGATGTTGTGGTTGAAGAAGTAAAAAAGCGCCTCGGTTAATTGATATTAATATCATTGTCCATCAAAGAATAAAAAACCTGCTATAAAGCAGGTTTTTTATTCTTTGATGGACAATGATACAAATCAAGAAATCATATGATTTTTCCGATTATTCCTTGACCTTCTAGCCTAGTTAGGCGAGGATACTGCGGTTTTTTAGGCGCGTCAGTTTTAGCTGATTTTCGCTTATCTCAGATTAATAATTTATGTGGAGAACATGAATCATGTCAGATTCTGATTCGAAGACAGTCGACAAAAAACGCCGGCGCATGCTTATAGGTGCAACTGCAGTTGTTGGTGCAGTAGGTACAGCAGCGTTTGCAGCACCACTTCTTATTTCGTGGATGCCAAGTGCCAGAGCAAAAGCAGCTGGTGCTCCGGTTGAAGTCAATATCAGCAAAATTGAGCCGGGGCAGTTGGTTCGCGTTATTTGGCGGGGTAAACCGGTTTGGTTAATCAAGCGTTCAAAAGAAACTTTGGCAGACTTACCCAGCAATAACAATTTATTGGCTGATCCTGATTCGGATGTTGAGGCGCAACAGCCTGCCTACGCAAAGAATATAGATAGATCAAGAAAGCCTGAAATGCTGGTTTTGATTGGTATTTGTACACATTTAGGTTGTTCTCCTACCTATCGGCCTGAATTAGCGGCGGCGGACATGGGGGCGTCGTGGAAAGGTGGTTTCTACTGTCCTTGTCATGGTTCTAAATTTGATTTGGCAGGGCGTGTATTTAAAAACGTACCTGCGCCAACCAATCTGGAAGTTCCGCCTCACTTTTACAAAAGTGACGATGTGATTCTGGTGGGCGAAGACGGAGGTGCTGCATAATGGCTAGGACGACAGAAGCTACAGGAATTTTAGGCTGGATTGATGAGCGTTTCCCATTGCTGGAAACATGGAAAGCTCATATGTCTGAATACTATGCGCCCAAGAACTTTAACGCCTGGTATTACTTTGGTGTTTTGGCAATGCTGGTTCTGGTAATCCAGATTGTTTCAGGGATTTTCTTGACCATGCATTACAAGCCTGATGCCGAGCTGGCATTTGCCTCGGTTGAATACATCATGCGTGATGTACCGGGGGGCTGGTTTATCCGCTATATGCATTCTACGGGTGCTTCGGCGTTCTTTTTAGTGGTGTATTTCCATATGTTCCGGGGCCTGATGTATGGTTCATACAAAGGTAAACGAGAGTTAATCTGGCTTATTGGAATGGTGATATACCTGGCTCTGATGGCTGAAGCCTTTATGGGTTACCTATTACCATGGGGTCAAATGTCATTCTGGGGTGCGCAGGTCATCATCAACCTGTTCAATACCGTACCTTTGATTGGAGATAGTTTGTCATTATGGATACGTGGCGATTTCGTTATTTCTGACCCTACTTTGAATCGCTTATTTGCATTCCATGTTGCAGCGGTACCATTGATTTTGGTGGCCCTGGTATTTGTTCATATTGTCGCATTGCATGCTGTAGGTTCAAATAACCCTGATGGTATTGAAATTAAAAAATTAAAGAATGAAAAGGGCATACCGTTGGATGGTATACCGTTTCACCCTTATTACACGGTACATGACATACCTGCAATTGTGGTCTTCTTAATAGCATTTTTTGCAATCATATTCTTTGCACCTGAAATGGGAGGCTACTTCCTTGAGTTTGCAAACTTTGAGCCTGCGAATCCATTGAAGACTCCCGAGCATATTGCGCCGGTCTGGTATTTTACACCTTTTTATACAGTGCTACGTGCAGTTACCCTGTCTCCATTTATGGGAACACTGGCAATGTTCGGTGCAATCGTGATGCTGTTCTTACTACCCTGGCTTGATCGTAATCCGATTAAATCATGGCGTTACCGTAATACAGCACACATGCTGAATCTTGCGATATTCGCTGCGGTATTTATTATCCTCGGTTATCTTGGAGTAAAAGCGGTAACACCTGAATATAAAGAAATGGGTATACGAATGACTGAAATTTACTTTTTGTTCTTTGCAGTAATTTTTGCACATAGCAATTCAGCTAAGCCGGGCCGTTATCTGATCTGGTTCCTGGTATTGGCTGGTGCGGTGTTTGCAATAGATTTGATTCGCTATAATCCGGAAGATGCTGCCAATGCAGAACAAGTAGTGTGGCAGTGGATTTGGCCGATCGGCTATTTAGCTATCACTTTGTTACTGCCATTCCTGATGAGAAATTGTAATGAAGAGAAAACAGTTCCAGAGAGGGTTACATCATGAGTAATAGTATTCGAAAATGGATATTTGTTTTAATGGTGCCTGCTGTAATTGCAATTGTATTGGGCAGTGTTCCTAGTGGAGGGCATGGAGTTCCATTGCAAAGTGCCAATATCAACTTAAAAGATAAGCAGAGTTTACAGAATGGCGCAAAACACTATGTTAACTATTGCATGGGTTGTCATTCACTAAAGTTCAGTCGTTACAATCGTATGGCTGAAGATATGGGTCTCAATGAAGCCAATGGTTTTACAGAAGACAATGTGGTGACATTACTTAAAGAGAATTTGATCTTTACCTACGATGAAGATGGCAAGCAAGACAAAGTTGGCTCATTGATGAAAAGTGCTTATTCGCCTAAGGCAGCTACAGAAGCATTTGGTACCAGTGTGCCTGATTTGTCATTAGTAGGGCGTTCGCGGGGTACAGACTGGATTTATTCTTATTTAAAAGGCTTCTACCTTGATGACTCTCGCCCAATGGGTGTTAACAATACGATCTTTAAAGACGTAGGTATGCCGCATGTTCTCTGGGAGTTGCAAGGCTGGCAAGAGAAAGAAGAGGCACATGGTGATGCTATGAATCACGGCGATACTCCAAAACTTACTCTAACTAAACCTGGCAAGCTTTCAGAGGGCGAGTACGATCAAGTAGTTCGAGATCTAACTAACTTCCTTACCTATGTGAGCGAGCCTGCACAGTTATCACGTAAGATGTATGGTGTTTTAACATTGCTGTTCTTGCTTCTCTTGTTTGGCGTTTCTTATGCCTTGGAAAAAGAATACTGGAAGGATATTCATTAAGTATTGAGAATAATTTGTAGTTTTTATCGCTCTGAAGCGTTTTTAAACTACGAGGATTTTTTTAATCTTTTAGTGTAGAATACTGGGCTGCTCGAAATGAGCAGCCTTTTTTATTTTGACTGTATAGTTTTTGAGCAATTACAGTCTAAGACTAAATAATATAACAATGATGCTGGGGATATCTCTTCAGCTTTCAGGAGAATTAGATGTCATCAGTTGCAAATCGTCGTTCAGTTATGACCCTCTTTACCTTGCCAGATTGCCCACATTGTCATAGCGTACGCATTGTCCTAGCAGAGAAAGATATTCAGGCCGATATTATTGAAATGGACCCTAATAATAAACCTGAAGATTTGGCTGATCTGAACCCATACAATTCTGCTCCAACCTTAGTTGACAGAGAGTTGGTTCTCTATGATTCTCACGTTATCATGGAATACCTTGATGAACGTTTTCCACATCCGCCGTTAATGCCGGTTGATCCGGTTTCACGTGCGCATACACGTCTTACTTTATTCCGTATCAAAAAAGACTGGCTGTCTCTGGTGGCTGATTTGGAAAGTGGTGAAAAAGAGCGCATGGATACTGCGCGCATCATTTTAAGAGAGAGCATGTTGGCTGCAGCTGAGGTTTTTGAATTAAAAGACTACTTTTTGAGCAATGACTTTTCTTTAATTGACTGCACTATCGCTCCAATCCTTTGGCGCTTACCTAAGTACGGTATTGATCTAAATGGTCCTGAAGTAAAACCTATCTTGCAATACATGGATAGAGTTTTCTCTCGTGATTTATTCCAGGGTTCTTTGACCCTGGCTGAGCAGTCGATTCGTCCTTAACTTCTTGTGTAATCGGCGTAATTAAGAAACTATGTAAGAATAGGAAAGATGCAATTAACTTCTAACAAGCCTTATTTACTTCGCGCTATTTATGATTGGATTGTAGATAATAACGCTACGCCGCATGTAGTTATATTTGCCGACAACCAACAAGTTATAGTGCCACAGCAGTTTGTAGAAGATGGAAAGATAATTCTGAATATCAGTCCGTCTGCCGCTCAGGAATTACTGATCGATAATGATGGTATGAGTTTTAGTGCAAGATTTGGTGGTAAGCCTTTTAATATATATTCACCAATTGGCGCTGTATTGGCCTTATATGCCAGTGAAAATAGTGAAGGCATGTCATTCGATATTGAAGATTTTGATGATCTTCCTCCCGAAGGAAGTCCACCTGATTCGCCAAAAACAAATACAAAAAATAATAAATCAGAAAAGCCATCCGGGCGTCCAAGCTTAAAAGTTGTTAAATGATATGAAGCTCTCCATGATTGCTGCAATGGGAAAGGACAGGGTTATTGGTCTCGACAATACAATGCCTTGGCATTTGCCGGCTGACTTGCAATGGTTTAAAAAAACCACTATGGATAGTCCAATTATTATGGGCAGAAAAACCTATGATTCTATTGGTCGACCACTTCCAGGTCGTTTAAATATTATTTTAAGCCGAAATGTGGAACTACAAATAGAGGGCTGTACAGTAGTTAACTCTCTTGACGCCGCATTGCTTGCGGCAGAGGGAGCAGAAGAAGTTTTTATAACAGGTGGTGCACATCTCTATGAAAAATTCCTTGATTTTGCAGATAAGCTCTATCTCACTTTGATTGAAGCAGACTTTGAAGGTGATACGTATTTTCCCGATTATACTCAGTATCAGTGGCATGAAACAGAACGCATCGAGATCTCAGCCGATGAAAATAATCCATACCCATATTCGTTTGTTACATTAGAGCGACTACGGTCAGGCGTCGCTTAGAAAGTCAGGTAGAGAAATGGGTACATTATTAATACTCAACGCGAAAATAGTGAATGAAAATAAGGTGTTTGAATCTGATATTTATATCAGAAGTGGTCGTATTGAAAAAATTGGCAAAGATCTGTCTTCATTAAAAGTGTTAAATATTCTGGATGTCAAAGGTAAGTATGTATTGCCGGGTATGATCGATGATCAGGTTCACTTTCGTGAACCGGGCATGACACATAAAGGAAATATAAAAAAAGAGTCTCAAGCCGCAGTGGCAGGCGGAATAACGACTTTTTTTGATATGCCTAATACAATTCCAAACGTTCTGAACAGTGAAATTCTAGAAGATAAAATGAAAATAGCGGCTGAAAAATCTCTGGCAAATTATTCGTTTTATCACGGCACTTCCAATGACAACCTTGAAGAAATAAAAGCGATTGATCCACTGGCTTGTTGCGGTCTAAAAATATTTATGGGTGCTTCCACAGGCAATATGCTGGTGGATGATGAAGAAACACTCAATCAAGTTTTCAAACATGCTCCACTTTTGGTAGCGACACATTGTGAAGATACTCCGACAATTGTAGAGAATGAAGAAAACTATCGTCAAATATTTGGTGATGATATTCCGTTTGAGTTACATCCTAAAATTCGAAGCGAAGAAGCTTGTGTCAAATCCTCTTCTCTGGCGATAGCGCTAGCCCAGGCAAATGATACACGCTTGCATGTACTGCATATTAGTACTGCAAAAGAAGCGGAGATGTTTTCTGAGTTACCTATTAATAACGAGAAACGTATTACGGCTGAAGTATGTTGTCATTATCTTTCGTTTTGCGAGGAAGACTATGCTACCAAAGGTTCATTGATTAAATGTAACCCTGCGATTAAAACTGCGATAGATAGAGCTGGATTATTTCAGGGCTTATTAGATGGTCGTTTAGATGTGATTGGTACTGATCATGCACCGCATACATGGGGAGAAAAGCAAGGTAACTATTTCGAAGCACCCTCAGGTTTACCTTTGGTGCAATATGCTTTGCCGTCTTTATTGGAACATTTTCAAGATGGAATTTTTACCCTCGAGTTTCTAGTCGAAAAGACCAGTCACGCCGTCGCAGAACTATTTAATATCAAAGATCGTGGCTATATTCGTGAAGGCTACTGGGCAGATCTGGTAGTCGTTGATGTTGAAAATGGTGTAACGGCTAGAAATGAAGATGTGATTTCAAAGTGTGGCTGGACTCCGTTTGATGGCTCTGAATTTCGCTCTAGTGTTTATGCAACTGTGGTTAGTGGTGATTTGGTTTATGTGAATAATAAAGTTCGAAATGGAACCATCGGTAAACGTGTAGAATTCGATAGAGATGCTCTAACCTAAAAACAGCCTAAAAGGTGAGGGGTGTCTTTTTATAATCCTTGAATCATGAATGCACGCTATAACAGTACTAGCAAGCATTGTAAAATCAAAATTCTCAATTATTTTCTAGGGCCAGATGGAAAAAATTAAAAAAACATTAGCTTCTTCTTTTTCATGCCTCGCTGCTTTAATCGGCTTTTTAATATTCACATTTTCTGTGCAGGCAGAAATGGTCCTTCATCGAGGCAATGGTGCTGAACCAGAAACACTCGATATTCACAAATCTAGCGGTGTGCCTGAAGCGAATATACAACGGGATTTATTCGAAGGATTAGTCTCAGAGGCGGCTGATGGCTCATTGATTCCTGGTGCTGCAAAAAGTTGGGAGCATAATGATAATGGCAAAGTCTGGACCTTTCATTTACATGAAGAGGGTAGATGGTCTGATGGCAGCAAAGTCACCGCAAATGATTTTGTAAATGGTTTTCAACGGGCGGTTTTGCCTGAGACTGCTTCTGAATATGCTTTTATCTTATGGCCGATCAAAAATGCTAAAGCTATCAATAAGGGAGAAATCAAGGATATAACAGCACTTGGAATTAAAGCACTAGATGATTTAACACTGCAAATAGAACTTGAAAATCCTACACCTTTTTTAACAGGCTTACTCAGTCACCATATGGCGTTTCCGGTTCCTTCAGAAGTGATAAAAAAGCACGTCAGGAAATGGACGCGGCCTGAAAATCTGATTTCAAATGGTCCCTATCAACTTGCTGAATGGCAACCGCAAACCAAGATTAAATTGATAAAAAACCCGCATTTCCGTGATCATCAAAATGTAAAAATTGATACCGTATATTTTCACCCGATTGAAGATAAAAGTGCAGAGCTAAAACGCTTTCGTGCAGGTGAGCTTGATATTACTGATGATGTACCCTCCGACCAGATTAACTGGGTAAAAGAAAACCTCAAAGCTTCATTTCGCAATACACCGTACATTGGCACCTACTATCTTGCGATGAATCTTGAACAAGCGCCTTTCAAGGATAATCTTGCATTGCGTAAAGCCTTAAGTTTTGCGGTTGATCGTGAGATTTTAACGGAAAAAGTCACCAAAGCAGGTGAGTTACCAGGCTTGGGCTGGGTTCCGCCTGGCATGAATGGCTATACGTCACAAACCATACCAGAGCTGGCACTCGCAAAAAATGAACGCCTGAAACTGGCAAAAGATCTTTATGCAGAAGCAGGATATTCAAAAGACAAGCCGCTTGAAATTGAACTGTTATACAACACCAGTGAAAACCATAAAAAGATCGCTATCGCACTCTCAGCCATGTGGAAACAAGCACTCGGTGTAAAAGTTAAGTTACGCAATGAAGAGTGGAAGGTTTATTTGAATTCACGCAGCCAGAGACAGTTTCAATTGATTAGATCAGGCTGGATTGGGGATTATAACGATGCTTCAAACTTCCTTGATTTATTCCGCTCTGATGTAGGGACGATGAATCCATCAGTCTGGAAAAATAAAGATTACGATAGTTTAATGAAGCAGGCTAGTATCGAAACTGATAGTCAAAAGCGCATTGAACTAATGCAGCAGGCTGAAAGAATCCTGCTCGCCGATATGCCTTTAATACCGATTTATTATTACACTACTCAGCACTTGCTAAGCCCCGACCTGAAAGGCTGGAAAGATAATGTAATGGATATTCATCCGAGTCGATATCTGACTAAATGATTACAATTATCATTACATAAGATGCTGTCTTATATATTAAAACGAATTGCGGGCACGCTACCCACACTTTTTATTATCATCACCATTGCATTTTTTATGATTCGACTGGCGCCGGGCGGACCATTTGACTCCGAGCGCGAGGTTCCACCAGAAATTGCAGAAAACCTTGAGAGAGTTTATCACCTCAATGATCCGCTCTGGCAACAGTATGGATACTACCTGCTGAATGTTTTAAAAGGCGATTTTGGACCTTCATTTAAATATCAGGATTACAGCGTTAGTGAATTGATCGCACAGGGTTTTCCAGTATCAATCCAGCTTGGTCTACTCGCAATTATCTTAGCTCTAGTGATTGGTGTGACATTAGGTTCCATTGCAGCACTTCGGCAAAATCAAACAGTCGATTATCTGGTGATGACACTAGCCATGACTGGCATAACCATTCCAAATTTCGTGATGGCGCCGATCTTGGTATTGGTATTTGCGGTGTTTTTAGGTTGGTTTCCTGCAGGAGGCTGGGGCGATTTAAAACATATGATATTGCCCGTGATTGCACTCAGTCTGCCTCAGATTGCTATGGTTGCACGCATGACTCGAGCCAGTCTAATCGAAACCATGAATGCACCCTATATCAAAACTGCGAAAGCAAAAGGTTTGCCACCACGCTTGATTCTATTGCGACATGCCTCAAGAGCAACAATGTTGCCGATACTCTCATGGCTAGGTCCTGCAACCGCTGCGATTATCACTGGCTCGGTTGTTGTCGAACAGATTTTTGGTTTGCCGGGCATTGGCAGGCATTTTGTCAATGGTGCACTAAACCGTGATTACACCCTGGTAATGGGTGTTGTGATTTTCTATGGCGTAATTATTATTCTGATGAATTTATTGGTGGATCTGTTATACGCATGGCTTGACCCGCGGATCAGGTATTAACATGCAGGATACAGCACTCGATAAAGGTTATTCTCCCGGACAACAGGCATGGCAACGTCTGCTACAAAACAAGGCTGCCCTATACAGCATGGTGATATTGGCGCTGATCGTTTTTGTATGTGTATTTCTTGTTTCAATAAGTCCATGGCAACTTGATGATGTTGACTGGGATAATATCGGCACAGCACCATCATTCGTAGGCCAGCATTATTTTGGTACTGATGCCAATGGCCGAGACCTTTTTGTGAGGACATTGCAGGGAGGACGAATATCCTTGATGGTAGGCTTGCTTGCCACCGCCGTAAGTTTCATTATTGGTATCCTATATGGTGCAGTAGCAGGCTATACAGGCGGCAAAACCGATGCTTTGATGATGCGCTTTGTGGATATTTTATATGCCTTGCCGTTTATGTTTTTTGTAATTTTATTGACGGTCTATTTCGGCAGAAGTATCTGGCTGATATTCATTGCGATTGGCGCTGTAGAGTGGTTAACCATGGCGCGAATTGTACGCGGCCAATCTTTGGCGCTAAAACAACGTTCCTTCGTTGAAGCTGCACGGGTTACCGGTGCAAGCCACTTCAATATAATCAAGCGACATATTATTCCTAATACGCTTGGCCCAGTAATTGTCTATGCAACCTTGACGGTGCCTCAAGTCATTTTATTTGAATCCTTTTTGAGTTTTCTCGGTCTGGGAGTTCAGGAGCCAATGACCAGTTGGGGTGTACTGATTGCAGAAGGTGCGACGCAGATGGAATCAGCTCCCTGGATGTTGCTATTTCCAGCAGGATTTTTGGTCGTCACCTTGTTCTGTTTAAACTTTATCGGTGATGGCCTGCGAGATGCACTGGACCCCAAAGACCGATGACAGGGCAGAGATAAAGATGCTATCTATCAAAAATCTGACAGTCGAGTTTTCAGTTACTACTGGCTCAAAAAAACAACAGGTTTTAAAGGCTGTGAATAATGTATCACTCCAAATCAAACAGGGAGAAACTGTCGCTATTGTCGGTGAGTCTGGTTCGGGTAAAAGCCAGTTATTTAATGCCTTGATGGGTTTGCTGCCCAAAAATGCCAAGGTAAGCGGTGAGATAGAATTTATCGGTCAGCCACTTCTTGATCTCGAACTAAAGCAGCTGAATCAGATTCGTGGTAAAGAAATTGACATGATATTTCAGGACCCTATGACGGCTTTAAACCCTTATCTGCGGATTGGCAAACAATTGACCGAAGTGCTTGAAGTCCATCATAGTATTGAAGCTCCGTTGGATAAAAATGCGATCAAAGCAAAAGCGATCAATATGCTGGAAAGGGTTCACATCGATAATGCTGAGCAGCGCTTTAATAGCTATCCGCATGAACTCTCCGGCGGAATGCGCCAGCGCGTGGTGATTGCCATGGCCTTGCTGTGCAAACCCAAACTGATTATTGCCGATGAGCCTACCACGGCGCTGGATGTGACGATTCAGACTGAAATCATTCGTCTCTTAAAAGAAATTCATAAAGCCGAAAAAACCAGCATTGTGCTGATCACACATGACTTGCCTCTGGTTGCAGGTTTGTGCGAACGGATTATGGTGATGTATGCAGGCCGAATTGTTGAATCAGGCACTATTGATGATATTTTCCATCACGCGCGACACCCTTACACGCAGGCACTGTTGGCGGCGACTCCTCAAAATGTTAGCAAAAAAGGACGAATGGAATCCATCGATGGTCAACCACCTGATCCACTGAATTTGCCTACAGGGTGCGCGTTTAATCCGCGTTGTGGAATTGCTAAACCAATCTGTTTTGAAGAACAGCCTGGGGAAACTTCGCTTAATTCTCATCATAAGTATAGCTGTTTCATGGGAGTCGACGTATGAAGACAGCCCCCCCCCACTTTTTGAGCATAAATGGGCTCAATGTTATCTTCAATCAAGGTATAAAGAGTGGTAAAAACAAAGCATTCCATGCCTTGAAGAATGTATCATTTACAATGGAGCATGACGAAGTATTGGGAGTGGTTGGCGAGTCTGGCTGTGGCAAGTCAACTTTGGCCAGAACGATCCTGCAATTGCAAAAGCCAAGCAGTGGTCGAATACTATTTCAGGGTCAAGATATTTCTCCGCTCAATCAACAACAACAAAAAGACTTTCGAAAAAATATACAGCTGATTTTTCAAGACCCTCTGGATGCGCTCAATCCGCGCATGACGGTTTCACAAATCATTGCGGAGCCATTGCTGAACCTGATGCCAGAGTTATCAAAAACGCAAGTTCAGCAAAAGCTGCTCAATATTATGGAGTCCATCGGTTTACAAAAACAGCAGTTAAACCGCTACCCACATGAATTCTCAGGTGGGCAATGCCAGCGCATCGGAATTGCCAGAGCGATGATGCTAAATCCAAAACTCCTGATCTGTGATGAGCCTGTCAGTGCTTTAGATGTTTCGATTCAGGCACAAATCATTAATCTATTAATGGATTTAAAAGAACATACTAAAATGAGCATGATTTTTATCTCACACGATTTAAGTATCGTGCGCCAAGTCTGTGATCGTATTCTGGTGCTTTATCAGGGTGAAATTGTGGAAAGTGGAGACGCAACAGAGATTTATGAAAATCCACAACATCCGTATACAAAAAAGTTGCTTGATTCGATTCCGTTGTCTGATTCAGAGTTGGAGAGAGAGAGGATTGAGAATTATACTTCGAATTCTTGAAAAACAGGCTAAAAGTAGGGGGTGTCATTTAAAAGGTTTCGTAGCAGTGCTACGAGTTACTTACTTGTCTTCAGCAACAAGTAAGTAACCAAAGAAATGCCGCCCAACAAACAAGCCGCAAGCGGTTCCCTCACTACTCGAAAATAAACGCGGTTTTAGAACTCGCTCCTGACGTCACTCAAACACCTAAAACCTTTATCGTCAATTTCCTGCGTGGCTCGGCTTGTTTGGATGGGTATTGAAAAACATCGCTAGAACGTAAAAAGTGCCTAAAAGTAGGGGAGTGTGTTTATTTGCGGTTTTTAGTCTCATTCCTAAGCAATCTATCAGCTTTTTTCGCGGCTAATATCACAAACTTCTTATTTGAAGCGATTGTTCTGCAATTCCCAAATACTTTCTTTAGCTTTATATGGTAACCAAGGTGGCGATTGCCGACTATCCAGAGTTCTCCACCTGTTTCCAGGGTGTCGCGGCTTTGTTTAAACATCTCCCAGGCTATATTATCGCTGATACTGTGTACTTGATGGAAAGGAGGGTTGCACAGGATTAAATCTGCTTTTTCGCCATGCTTTTGTTCAAGGTACTGTTCAAACGAGTTACTGATTGTAAAATCGACGTTGGCGTTTTCCTGAGCTTCTGGGTAGGCATTAAAGTAACTTTCTTTTGCGGATGCTATCGCATTGTATGACTCATCTATAAAGCTGATTTTTGCAGATGGTTGATGACGTTTGGCAATAATGCCGAGGGCGCCGTTACCACAACCTAAATCAATAATATGTTTGGCTGGCGGGCATTTATCTAGATTCTGAATAAGAAAGCGAGTGCCAATATCCAGATGATCTTTAGCAAATACATTGGCATGATTGATTAGGCTAATATCGACGGCTTCGTCTTTGACTAATCTAGGATATGGTGATTTTGACGAAATTGACTTGTCATTTTGTGCATAAATTAGCCGGGCTTTTTTAGTTGCTCGAGACGTTGTAGTTGTACCAATAATTCTTTCAAAAAGCGCTAAAGTAGAGGTGTGAATTTTTTTAGTCATTGCCGATGCAATAATTTTAGTCTCAGTATTGATATGAGGTTTCAAACGGTACAGTTGATCTTCAAGTAAGGCTAAGGTTTTCGGAATCTTGATTATGACTAGATCATAAGACTGAGAAAGCTCATCTGTTGACGGAATTAACCGGGTATTTTCAGGAAGGTCATTTATTTTAAGGTTATTGATTGTGGCTAACTGAGAAATATAAGAATCAGACCAGCTTTCTACAGGATATTGATGAAATGCTACTGCCAAAGCGCCAAAAGAGTCATTAATGAGTAGCACTGCTGAGGTGTTGTCATCGTTTGTAGTTTTGTTAAGAGCTTCAGGGTAATCATCAAAGACTGTCTGAATTAACAATTCATCAGCTGCGTCCCAGGCACGTAAACCATCAGTCGTTATCGCGGGTAATCGTTCAAGACTGTAACTGCCAGAATGTGTAATAAGTTGTTCCATGTTTCCCTATTTATTTTAAATGTTTCCATTATTGGTAGGCACTGTAGTCTGCATTAATACAAAACTTTAGAGTTCACGGACTACTCTGAACCCTAAATTTGTATCCATCTCATCAAATAAACGTTTTTTGCGAGCGGCACTACGAGCATATATGGCCTCATCAAACCATGATCCACCTTTAGTAACAACCGATGAACTGACAAAATTTGAGTCAGAACTGCCATCACGGTTACTATTAATATGTGAGCCTCGCCACGGTGTGTCGGTAAACTCCCATACATTGCCATGCATGTCATGCAAACCCCAGTCATTAGCAGGTTTTAGGCCAACTTCCAATACTTGCGCCATGGGTGAACACTTGGGTAAAAACCAGCGCTTTTTCTGTTTCGCTTCGTTATAAGGGAAAAGTGAATGAAAGTGTACTTCTTTGCAGGTGACTTCATCGCCAAAATGAAATGCAGTGGTTGTTCCTGCTCGAGCCGCATATTCCCACTCAGATTCTGTGGGTAATCGATATGATTTTCCGGTTTGGTCACTAAGCCATTCCAGATATAGACAGGCGTCAACCATACGAATATTAATCACGGGTTCCTTACCCGAAGACCAGATTAATTCTTTGCGATGTGACCATTCCGTATTTTGACAAAATCTATCAAAGTCATCAGCTGTAACTGTAAATCGCCCTATTGCAAAAGGCTTGGAGATATGCGTGTAATGTTGCGGATATTCTGTCCTTGAATGGCCAAACTCAGTCTGGTTTGAACCCATTTCATATTGTCCAGCAGGGATTATTGCAAGCTCTGGGCCCAAGCCGCCAACATTGAGTGTGTCGGAAAAATAAATGGGCAGGTTTAATGCCTGAGCTGTTGAGTTTTGTAATTCTTTAATCTCAATCGATTTTAGGTCTGGCAGAAACCGTGGGCGAATATTTTCAGTATCTTGAACGTGTGTTTGCATGCTAAAATTGTTTATTAACAAATGCTAATATTATCGCGTTTATCACTTCTTAAGAACAAGACATATATCAAAATAATCAATTTTATTTTCATATGTGAAGTAAAAACATAACAATATTTCTATACTTTCATATCCCGATATTAGTAAGAATTGACGACAATAATATTTTTTTTAAAGAAAACTGCAAGAACGAATGCAAGTGTGTACAATCGCAGTATTTGGGTTTTTGAGAATAATAAGCGCTTATTTCTTGAGAGATAGGAAACTCATCCCCATATTCAAATAATATTATAATTGGAGTGAAAACATATGCCTTGGAATGAACCAGGTGGCAGTGATAAAGACCCATGGAGTAAAGGTAAATCAGGTGGCGGTTCGAAAGGAAGTGCAACTGATAATATCGAAGATATCACGCGCAAGATGAATGAAAAGTTGGGCGGTCTTTTCGGCAAGAATAAGCTAGGTAAGAGTGGTGGCCCTAGTGGTTCTTTATTAGCGCTGATTGGCTTAGGTTTGTTAGCAGCCTGGTTTGCCACTGGTTTTTACACCGTAGATTCTGCTCAACGCGGTGTTGAGTTACGTTTTGGCTCTTTTCAAGAGACAACATTACCGGGTTTACACTGGCATTTACCTTATCCGATTGAAGAGGTAGAACTGGTTGATATCGACCGCGTTCGTACCGCAGAAGATCGTACACATATGCTAACCAGCGATGAAAACATTGTAGATATTGGTGTTGCTGCTCAGTATAAAATTAAAAACCCGGAAGACTATTTATTTAATGTCTACCTTGCCGATTACGAAAGAAATCAAACAATTGGGGCGCTTTTTCAGGTTATGCGCAGTGCCGTGAGGGAGATCGCAGGGCGAAACTCAATGGATTCAATTATTTCCGAAAATCGCGAGTCTATTGCACCTAACACGCAGAAGGTTATGCAGGAAATCCTGGATAGTTATAAATCTGGATTAGAAGTTATCAAAGTAAACGTAACCTATGCAGAAGCACCAAAAGAGGTTAAAGATGCCTTTGATGATGCAAACCGTGCGCGTGAGGATAAGGATAAATTCAGAAACCAGGCCTTAACCTATGCAAATAGAGTTGTACCGGTTGCTGAAGGTAAAGCATCACGATTAAGTGAGGCTGCAACTGCTTATAAAAGCCAGATTGTTTCTAAAGCAGAGGGTGATGCGTCACGCTTTAGTCAGTTAGTGGCTGAGTATGAGAAAGCACCTGAAGTTACTAGAAAGCGTCTTTACTTAGAGACAATGGAAAGTGTTTACGAAAATACCACCAAAATAATGGTTGATTCTAAATCAGGTAATAATCTTTTGTATTTACCACTCAATCAGTTACAAAGTGGGCGTTCTAGCTCGAACACACAAGAGTTTGATCCAGCAATGGCGGGCATGGTTGATCAGGCAATTCGCAATCAGACTGGTGGTTTAAGAACCGGCGGAAGAGATGCAACTAGAGGGTCTCGCTAATGAAAAATATAGTTATTATAGTTCTGGCGTTAATCGTCTTTATTTTTGCAACGGCAACGTACATTGTTGATGAGAGAGAGACTGCGATCAAGTTTCGTTTTAAAGAGATTGTTGAAACTGACATTAAGCCAGGCTTGCATTTCAAATTGCCTTTTGTGAATACTGTAGAGAAGTTTTCAACGCTGATTCTTACATTGGATGCGCAACCCGACCGCTTTTTAACAGGTGAGAAGAAATATGTGCAGGTTGATTTCTTTGTAAAATGGAGAATTGCTGATGTTAGTACGTTTTATCGTGCCACCCGTGGTGACTTAAATCGAGCGCAAAATCGTCTTGAAAGCATCATGAAAGATGGTCTTCGAAACGAATTCAGTACGCGTACTATTAAAGAAGCGATTACTGGTGAACGTGGTGAAATAATGACCGCACTTCGAACAAAAGCATCAGCTTCTGCTAAGTCTTTGGGAATTCAGATTATCGATACTCGCGTCAGCAAGATTGACTTCCCTGAATCGGTGAGTGAATCAGTATACGAAAGAATGCGTTCAGAACGTGAGCGTGTAGCACAGGATTTCCGATCAAGGGGTAAAGCAGAAGGTGAGAAGATTAAAGCTGTAGCTGATCGTGAGGCGACTATTATAGAAGCAAATGCCTATCGTGATGCAGAGATAATCCGTGGTAATGGTGATGCGAAATCTGCAGAAATTTATGCAAAAGCCTACCAAAACAACCCAGAATTTTATGCGTTCTATCGCAGCCTGGGTGCCTATAAGAAATCTTTAGGTGGCGGTGGAGACATTATGGTTATCGAGCCTGATGCTGAATTTTTCAAATACTTTAAAGGTCAGAGTGGACAATAGTCCACTCTGATTGACTGGTTTTTTGAAAAATCAATGATCTCTTCAAGCTTTGATTTTACTGTATGAATTGGCATGATTTGTTAAACGCAATCGCGTTATTACTAATTCTTGAGGGTTTATTACCCTTTATTAGCCCAGAAAGCCTTAAAAAAGTATACCAAGCCATGATGCAAACCCCTGAAAGTTCCTTGCGTATGATTGGTTTGGCAAGTATTGTTGCGGGTCTTGTTTTACTCTATCTCGTCTAAGCCCCTACAAAGCTTTAATTTAAAGCTTTTTTTATGAAATTTTATGTATGAAGCTATGTTTATGAATACGTGGTTACTTCCTGATGGTATCAATGAGTCTTTACCGGATGATGCTGAAAAACTTGAGTCATTACATCGTCAGCTAGTCGATCTGTATGCGACATGGGGTTATCGTTTAGTCATGCCGCCAATGGTCGAATACCTCGAATCACTGCGTGCAGGAATGGGAACCCAGCTTGATTTACAAACTTTCAAGATCACAGACCAGTTAAATGGCCGGATGATGGGTATTCGCGCAGATATCACCCCACAAGTTGCCAGAATTGATGCGCATCGTCTCTCAAAAGGCGAGAATCATGCAGCAATAAATCGTCTATGTTATATCGGTACAGTACTTAGAACCAGAAGTGTACAACAAGGCGGCTCGCGTTCGCCATTACAAGTAGGCGCGGAGATATTTGGTCATGCCGGGATTGAAAGTGATTTTGAAATTCTATCTTTAATGCTGGCAACTTTTCACAGCATTGATGTAGACGATGTGGTGTTAGATCTAGGTCACGTGGGCGTAGTTAGCGGTTTGGCAGAGCATGCAGGCCTTACTCAAGAGCAACAAAAAGCTTATGTAGATATGCTTGATAGAAAGTCTATGCCGGAAATTGAAGCATGGGTTAAAGCAAATAACTTCTCTGATGATGATAGCAAGATGCTAACAGAGCTACCGTTATTAGCGGGCAATTCCGATGTCATCAAAGCAGCACAACAGACTCTTAAGAGCGCAGGTAAAGCAGTACTCGATGCATTGCAACATGTGCAAGAAATCTCAGATTTGATCCATCTAAATTTTCCGAATTTAAAATTACACATCGACCTGGCCGAGATGCGAGGCTATGCCTACCATACAGGTATAATGTATACCGCGTATTTACCGGGTAGAGGGGAATCAATTGCGCATGGCGGTCGTTATGACGGCATTGGTGAAGCCTTTGGCAATAGCCGGCCAGCGATAGGATTTAGTACTGATTTACGTACATTGGCGACATTGATTACTAATCAAGTGATTACTAAAAGCAATATCCTTGCGCCCAATGTAGCTGATAAAATACTCGATGGATTGATTCAGGATTTACGGAGCAAAGGTGAAACTGTGATTCGTCAGTTAGAAGATAAGGCCGCACCACAGCAATATGGCTGTAATCGAGTTATTCAAAAACAAGGCAATGACTGGGTACTGATTGCTATTTAGAACTCACTATAAAATTGAAATAAAGCACTAACAAAAGTGAAACATTGAAGGAATTGAGAAGATGGGAAAAAATGTAGTCGTACTAGGAACCCAATGGGGTGACGAAGGCAAAGGAAAAATTGTTGATCTACTAACCGAGAGCGCAGCCGCGGTAGTGCGTTTTCAAGGTGGACACAATGCCGGTCACACACTGGTTATAGACGGCAAAAAAACTGTTCTGCATCTTATTCCATCTGGTGTTTTACGCGATGGCGTTGAATGTATTATCGGTAATGGTGTGGTACTTGCACCAGATGCATTACTCGAAGAGCTAGAAATGCTGGAAAAAGAAGGTGTTCCTGCGACTGAGCGTTTAAAACTCTCTGAGGCCTGTCAGCTAATCCTTCCTTATCATGTTGCATTAGATATGGCGCGAGAAGTTGCGCGCGGCAATAAAGCCATCGGTACAACGGGTCGCGGTATTGGCCCAGCGTATGAAGACAAAATTTCCCGTCGTGGTTTACGCCTTGGCGATCTGCTGGATACGGCTCGTTTCACTGAAAAACTCAAAGAAGTGATGGAGTATCACAACTACGCTCTTAAAAACTACTTCAAAGCCGAAGAAGTCAGCTACGAAAAGGTCCTTGAAGAAAGCCTTATCATGGCTGAAAAACTGCGCCCAATGATTATAGACGTACCAAATACACTGCATCAGATGCGCAAAGACGGAAAAAACATCATGTTTGAAGGTGCACAGGGAACATTGCTCGATATTGATCACGGCACCTACCCTTATGTAACCTCATCAAGCACCACAGCAGGTGGTGCGTGTACCGGTTCTGGAGTTGGCCCAAAAAGTATCGACTACATTCTCGGCATCACAAAAGCCTATACAACGCGCGTAGGTTCAGGTCCATTCACGACAGAATTATTCGATGATATTGGCGCACATATCGCCGATGTCGGTAAAGAGCAGGGTGCAACCACAGGCCGCGATAGACGTTGTGGCTGGCTAGATGTTGTCGCGCTTCGCCGTGCTATGCAGATCAACAGTATTACCGGAATCTGCGTGACCAAGATGGATGTTCTGGACGAGCTGGAAACCATCAAAATCTGTGTCGCCTATGAGCTTGACGGTGTAACAATGGAAGTTCCACCGATCAATACTCCCGAGTTTGCGCGTTGTACGCCAGTTTACGAAGAACACCCGGGCTGGATGAGCAAGACTTTCGGCATTACCGAATACGACGATTTACCAGAAAAAGCTAAGGCCTACCTCAAGCGTATGGAAGAATTGCTGGAAACCCCAATTGATATTATCTCCACAGGTCCAGATCGAGATCATACTATGATTCTGCGCAATCCTTATGATATCTAATAGAATTATGCCCTCTCAGGAGGGCATTTTTAATTATATACTGAGCAAATAAACATAATCTTTGAGACCTTTGTACTGAATGCGCCTAGATAAACTACTCTCAAAATCCACCGCATTTACGCGCTCACAGGCGAAAATTGCCATTCGTGGAGGTAAAGTAAAGGTCGATGGCGAAGTCGTTAAAAACACCGCGCAACACGTTGGCGAAGATGCGAATGTTGAATACATGGGCGTGCCGCTGAAAAAACCCAGGCCACAATTCATCATGTTTAACAAACCTGAGGGCGTGGTTTGCGCAAACTCGGATAAAGATCACGCAACGATTTTTGATTCATTGTTTCTACCAAGAATGGAAACCCTGCATATCGCAGGCCGCCTCGATATCGACACCACCGGATTAGTGCTGATAACTGACGATGGGCAATGGTCGCACCGCATCACCTCACCAAAACATCAGCATGAAAAAGTTTACCTAGTTGACCTGGATTCACCCATCACCGAAAATCAAATTAGAATCCTAACTGAGGGCGTACAGCTAAAAGACGAGAAAAAACGTTCACTCCCAGCAAAGGTTGAAGTGCTGACAGAAAAACAGATCAGAGTGACCATCACCGAAGGCAAATACCATCAGGTCAAGCGCATGCTGGCTGCGGTAGGTAACCACGTGGTGAAACTCCACCGCGAACAGATTGGCAAGATCAAACTAGATGCAACGTTGAAAGAAGGTGAATGGCGCGAGCTTACTGCGGATGAGATTGATTTATCAGGCAGTTAGGGCCAATAAATTATCTCGACTAGATCAGGAACTGATCCGAGATGTGGTTGATCATAAACTATCTAATAAAAACCGCCCAGCCGAGTGAAACGAGATAATGTCAGAGCGCAGCGACGACTATCCGAAGGGCGCGGTAAAAACCGCGTAAAAGTAGGGGTGTCCTTTAAACCTCACCCAGGCGGCAATAAGCCTTCCTGTTCCAAAACACTCTTCTGAAACAGTTCTATAAAGCGTTGCTGGTGTTTACGCAGGTACTTATCCTTTTTGTAGGCGATTTTGGTGGTTTCTGCGGGAAATAAATGGCTGAGGTCGCGCAATACCAGGTCGGTGTCTTTATCGGGTAGATAGGTCATGTTGGCGATCACGCCGACGCCCATGCCATTGCGCACATAGGTTTTGATTACATCGGTATCTGCCGCGCTGAGTACAACTTGTGGCTTCAAACCTTCCTTGCGAAAGGTTTCATCGAATACTTCCCGACCGGTAAAACCGTGTACATAGGTGACGATGGGATACTGGCTCAGAATCTCCAGTGACAATTTTTTATTATTCAGAATCGGGCTGTCGGCGGGTGCAATCAGGCTTCTGTTCCAGTTATAGCTGGGCAAACTGAGTAAATCCGCGTTTTGTCCCAGTGCTTCGGTACAAATGGAGAAATCAACTTCATCATAAATCGCCTTATTCACCAGTTGTTGCGGTGTGCCTTGATGAATCTGTAATTCGATATCCGGATATTCTTGGCTGAAGGCTTTGATTACAGGCGGCAGGATATATTGTGCCTGGGTGTGCGTGGCGCCGAGGCGCAGCATACCTTGGTCGACACTGATATGATCCTGCGCAATCTCCAGAATGCTGTTTGCATTGGCGAGGGTGCGATAAGCATAGGCAACGATTTCTTCTCCCGCCGGGGTAATGCCGGACAAACGTTTACCAGCGCGGATAAAAATTTTCACACCGATCTCTTCTTCGAGGCGGCTGATTTGCTGTGAAACCGCAGATTGCACCAGATTAAGTTGTTGTGCAGCCTGACTGATATTGAAATTATTCTCGATGATGGTGACAAGAGATTTTAGTTGTTTTAGATCCATGTGTGTGATTTCTTTATATTAATAATAGTGATATAGAATCAATATTGATCATTTTACATGATTACTAGCCTCAAGCAAAATGAGCAACATATTTAAACAAGACAGAAATGAGTGAGAATAAATAATGCAAACATCAACAACGCCTTTATCAACCAATGATGCATCGTTGCTAGCCCTATTTGATGACGATGACTTTATGATTAATCCAGATCTCTGGACAGAAGCCCTGGCTGAGCAATTAGCAACAAATGCCGAAATCGGGGAATTATCCCAGTCACACTGGGAGATTATCGAATTTCTCCGCGATCGCTACCTTCGTTTGGGCGCAATTCCACCAATGAGCCGCGTGTGCCGCGAATTTGGCCATAAGCGCGATGCTGTTAGAGTGTTGTTTGGCGGTTGTCTGCAACTTTGGCAGATCGCGGGATTGCCTTATCCAGGCGAAGAAGCCAAAACTTATATGGTCTAGGCTGTGGCCACACTTTCATATAGTCTTAAATAAAAAGTGCCAAGCACAGCGAAGTCGACAAATTCATATGGAATGAATTTGAACAGTTGAGTGTAACGAAACAGCCTCGAAGAGGTGAAGTACATGGACGTACTTCTAAGACAACAGCTTTAGCTGCCTGCGTTAGCTATAAAGAGGGGCGAGGTTTGAGCTGAGCGCTCGCGAAACAACATCTTTGCAGAAAGATGACCAGCAAGGGAAGGCGGAGCCGCATAAAAACCGAGTAAAAGTAGGGGGGTGTGCTTTTAGTTATATTTGAGTGGGTTTTTTCGATGCGTGAAAATGGTTCTTCTCCTCTCACAAAACATATCGGCACCGAGTCACTTTCTTGTCTACAGCTGTATAGCTCCACAACATAGGTAATAGCAACAAGAAAGTAACCAAAGAAAAGCCATCCCACCAAAGCACCCCCCGGGTTAACTGCGTTTCTCATAAATAATGGGGATGAAGGAAACTCGCTCGTCCCTCGCTCAGACAACCTTCATCCTGATCCATTATTTCCTGCGATGCTCGTTGCTTTAAAAGGAAACAAATAAACAGCTCTAGAATGAAAAAGTGCTCAAAAGGTGGGTGGTGTGTTTAAACAATCTCAGCAATCAAATTTATGCAATCACCCATTTGTACCAGGAAAGGACAATGACGGAAAATCACCATGCCGAGTCACCAAAGACAACTATTTTCATAAATCACTTTTCTAGATTAGTACTTTTAGCGTCGTAAAAGCAAGCTAATGAGAAGTACAAAGTACACCGGAGCCAGAGGCGTCGAGTGCACTTGCCTTATTCTATGTGTTGATTGCTATCCTTTTGTGAGTACAATCCTGCATTTTCTCTATTGTTGCCGGACTGCCTAGGGGTGATCCCGAATCCGATCTTTGCACCATGATTAGTGGGAAAACTCTGATTAATAGAGGTTCCCATAAAGTAATATGCTTCTCTAATCCAGGTTTATAACCTATGTTAAGAACATTCTCCTTGCTATGCTTTATTATTAAGCCTATTAGTACGCCCGTAATTTAATCAATTTAAATAATGGCCCTCTGCTTTTTAGGGATTTTTCAACTGTTTTATAGATTATTTTATCCTTTATGATGAGCACGGTGTTAGCTCACCTGCAAGGCGATACTAACGCTTAGTGAATTGTAGGCGGTTTTTAGATAGCTTTAGGTTTTAAGCTTCTGTACCAATGAAACCGTTTACCTAAAGACTAAGACATGACTAAACGAGTCAGTTGACGACTTCAGTATTCGTAAATATTGTTAATTGACCGATAGCTTTGGAGTACTAAATTACAAGTATTCTAATTGACACATTCATTTACTTAATAGTGAAGAACAAAGTTCTATGCAAACCAAAAAACACACATATGAAAGCCATAAAAAGATATTTGTCTTAGGAAATTTACCCGACAATACAGAAGAAGAAGACATCAGAGAGTTATTTAACCACTCTCCAATCCTGACTGATGTGACTTTCTTTGAAAAAAACGATTTCTGCCATCAATCTGAGTATGAGTGCACCGTGACGCTCATGCTCTTAAGCGACATTGCTGGTCTCGCGATGCGAAATAAATTATATCACTACTGCTGGAAAGGTCGTTGTATTCATGCGCATATGCTATTTCACTAACGACCGAAAATAGACATTTAAAAGATACCCTCTGAATTCACAGGGTGTCTTTTTGGTTTGTTGAATTCGTAATCACCACATCGGGATTTTCAAGTATGTCCATGTGCTTGATCTTTCAGGCTCGCTCTAATCGTTCCTGGTGATTTTTTACTTCCTGCGGTCACTGGACTCGCTAGGCTTGTATGGTTGTTCTAGCCTTAATTTATGATCATAGTTAAGGCATCGGGGAGGTGGAGGCTCTTCGCTTTGCTTCTGCCACTTTACGTGTACAGACTAGCCGAGATTACACCCCTCCACCCCATTCATTAATGAGCGCCTATTAAGAATCTTGCCTATGATGGCCGATTTCAACAAGCTTGCGCCTTTCGTGATTCCCGATACGTTTTTAACCTTACTTGGGAGTTCACAAAATGGCAATGCTCGTTAATGTAAAAGAGTTCGGAGTTGACGTCGCTAAAGATTGGCTGGATATTTTTGATGGTGCTGAAGTCATTAGAATTGAGAACCGGCAACAAGCTATTCGCGCTTTTCTTAAAACGCTTCCTGGCACTTGTGCTATCGCGATTGAATCGACGAATACATACCATGAGTTGATGGTGGAGTTGGCGGTTACAGCAAAGCATACGGTCTATTTAATCGATGCCTATCGTCTCTCTCGTTATCGGGATGCGGTCGGGGTAAGGGCTAAAACGGATGTGAATGATGCCAGGTTGTTGCACCGTTACATGCGTTCAGAGAAACAGCAGTTAGTGGCCTTTAAACCCTTGCCTAAAGCCGTTAAACGCCTGAATCGCCTGCTTAAAGCACGGGCCAAACTGGCGCAGTTAAAAACCGCTATGGGCTTATCTTTAACGGGGGTTGCTGAATTGGCACAAACACGTAAGGCATTGCTGAAACGCTTTGAAGATGCAATGGCAGTGATTGATAAACGGTTGCTGGAGTGTATAAAATTAGCGGAGTATCAAGATGATTATCGGCGCTGTTTAAGTATCCCGGGGATTGGTCCTTTGAATGCAACTGCCCTTGTGGCATTGTTTCATCGAGGGTATTTTTCCAAGTCGGACGCCTTTATCGCTTTTATGGGGCTGGATGTGAGGGTACGAGAATCGGGATACTTTAAAGGTAAGCGCAAACTGACGAAAAAAGGGAGTCCTGAAATGAGGCGGTTATTGTTTAATGCCGCGAGAGCAGGCGCAAAAACCAAACAATGGAATGCCTATTATCTTGCTATGCGTGCAAGAGGTCATTCGACAACCGCTACCGCGGTTGCCATATCGCGTAAAATCGCTAGACTGGCATTTGCGTTAATGAGAGATCAATCTGAATATCGTCCTATTTAGGTTTTTTTCTTGATTATTAACATAGAATCTCGACTAGAACCTCGTGATAGGATACTAGCACTAACACCAGCCACTAACGTCTTGCCTTTTAGTATGCGTATTTTAATCTCACTATTTGCTCTGATGATGGGAATTATTACTCCTGATGTATCTCAAAGCAGGACGATTGATGAACCGATTGCCAAGCGAAACCCTGTCATAACACAACATCATGGTATTTCAATCACCGATGACTATGCCTGGTTAAAAGCCGAGAACTGGCAGCAAGCACTCAGCGATCCATCTGTACTACCCAGGGAGATTCAGGATTACCTGAAAGAGGAGAATGCGTACTTCTACGCAAAAATGGCATCTTCTTTGCCGTTGCAACAAACGCTTTATAAGGAACTAGTCGGTCGAGTGGTAGAAGATGATAGTACTGTTCCAGTTGTAGATAAAACGTATGCCTATTTCTGGCGTAATGTTGTGGATAAAAATTACCGTATTCTGCTCAGACGTCCAACTAGTGCATTCAACAACCCGCATGCAGTATTCTCTCTAGAGCCAAGCTATTATGATGAATTAATTCTCGATGCTAATGTGCTGGCAGAAGGTAAATCCAGTTTTACCCTGGGCGCTACCAAACATACGCAAGACCATCATCTTCTGGCATACTCTCTTGATAATGATGGATCAGAGCACTATCAGATTTTTGTTCGTAACCTGAGAACGGGAAAGAATCTATCAGACCATCTGCTTGATACTGACGGCAATATTGTCTGGCTTGTGGATGGAAGCGGTTTTTTTTATGTACAGCTGGACAACAATAGCAGGGCTCGATCGGTGTGGCTTCACAGCCTGGGGACAGCGCAAGACAAAGATTTGTTGTTGTATGAAGCACCAGAAGAAAGCGGCTTTTCAACCTCTGTCTGGATGACGCGTAACCATAAATATTTTGGTATCGGTGTAGGTGATTTTCACACCGGTGAAATTTATCTGATTGATGCACAAAGACCGAATAGCAAGCCACAATTGATCGAAAAAAACGAGCCTGATTTGCAATATGCCATAAGCCAGCATACTGACCGCTTGTTCATCCGCACCAATGCTGATGGCGCTGATGATTTCAAGATTATGGTAGTTCCTTTGAAAACGCCTCAACGCAAGCATTGGGTTGAACTGATACCGCATAAACCAGGAAGATTCATTGTTTCTCTTGGGATTTTTGCTAACCACCTGGTGCGCAAGGAGCGTGAAAATGGGGTGGAACGACTACTTATTCGCAGGCTCTCTGATGGCAAAGAGCATACAGTCACTTTCGAGGAAGAAGCTTACAGTCTTAATTATTCCACCGGTTACGAATTTAACACGGATATTCTGCGTATAAATTATTCATCCCTGACCACGCCAGCGCGTGTCTATGACTACAATATGGAAACGCGCAAGTTCGTGCTACGAAAACAACAACGTATTCCCAGCGGTCATATTATTAGTGATTATGTTACCCGCCGGATAAGTTCACCGGCGCATGATAAAGAGCAGATTCCAGTTACCTTACTATATCACAAGGACACACCACTCGATGGTTCTGCTCCGGTCTTCATGCAGGCTTACGGCGCTTATGGAAGATCTCAGCATTCCTATTTTCGTGCCAATGCCTTGAGTCTGGTTAACCGGGGGTTTATTCTGGTTCTTGCACATGTTCGTGGCGGTATGGATAAGGGATATGCCTGGTATACGAACGGGCGTCTGGACAAAAAGACCAATACCTTCAAGGACTTTATTTCGGTCACACAACATTTGATTAGGGAAAAATACACCAGTCTAGGCCGTATTGTTGCTTATGGATCCAGTGCGGGGGGAATGATCATGGGTTATAGTGCTAATCAGGATAAAAATCTGTTTTGTGCAATTGTAACCGATGTTCCGTTTGTCGATGTGCTCAATACCATGCTCGATGAATCTCTACCCCTGACCCCGGGAGAATGGCCGGAATGGGGTAACCCAGTGAAGAACGTCGACGATTTCAAGACAATCCTGTCTTATTCGCCGTATGAAAATGTAAAGGCCAAAGCCTACCCACATATGCTGGTTCTGGGTAGCGTATCCGATAGTCGCGTAACATATTGGGAACCGGCTAAATGGGTAGCCAGACTTCGAGCTCTGCGTACCAATGATAATGTATTAATGCTTAGAACCGATATGAGTTCTGGGCACTCCGGCGCAACAGGCCGGTACAGCGGTCTTCAGGGTGTCGCTATGATCTATGCGTTTGCGATAAAAGCAGTAAGCGGCAGTCGATGTTCAGCGAGGAAAACAAATTCTTAATATAGCGAAAGAGGGGGGTTACACCATTGTCTCCGCTTCATTCCAGCTCGAACCCTCTTGTGTTGCAGGAAGTCCCTACAATGCAGATGGCTTAATGAATCTGTATAGTAAGTAATATTGGTAGCAAAACGTGTATAACAAGCGGTTAAAAGCGCACTTAAGAAATAAATCGACCGTGTAGCTTTTTCTGTTTCTTCATATTCCGAAGCTCCTGCTCACCAGAAATAACGATTCGTTTGTTCGGCATAAAATCCAGGTTACGTCTCCTGCCTCGGTATTTAGTCAGGTGTAATATCAGCTTCATCGCCTGCAGTCGAGCCTGATGTTTATCATCTGAACGGATTACATACCATTTCGATTCCGGGCGGTGTGTTTTTAACAACAGACGATATTTCGTCTCGGTAAATTTATCCCAAAGATCCTGGGCCTGAAGATCAACCTCACTTAACTTCCAACTGCGTAGCGGGTCATTCAATCTACGATCAAAACGTCTCTTCTGTTCATCTTTTGAGACCGAAAAATATAACTTTATTAGTATTGTCGATTTATCTTCGATAAAACTTTTTTCGTAGGTTATTACATTATCCATAAATAATTTGTACTGATCTTTGGTGCAAAAGCCCATTACCGGTTCAACCATCGCGCGGTTATACCAGCTCCTGTCAAACAGGACTATCTCCCCCGCTTTTGGCAACTGTTCGATATAGCGTTTCATATGCATCTCGGTTTTCTGGTCATCGGTAGGTTTACCTAAAGCAACAACTCGATAATGTTTACCATTCATATAGCGTGTTATACGACGTATGGTACCGCCTTTACCTGATGCGTCCCTGCCATCAAAAAGTATGATCACTTTTTTACCGGTTACATCCAGATGATTTTGCAGCTTGATCAGTTCGGCTTGATACGTTTTCAGTTCTTCAGATTGCGCGTGTTTCAGTAGTGCGCCTTTAACGATATTTTTGTATTTTTGATCTTCGAGTAAATCCTGTATTTGTTTGGATGCAAGCCGATTCCCCCCACCCAGTTTTTTCAGTAACTTTTGCTGATCTGTCTGTTTTTTAATCGTTGGTTTACTAGATGGCATACTTATCGTTACTCTTTTATCATTATGTAATTGCTTGAAGAGTATCACCTTAGCAGGCTCGTATTTTTCTCTCCCAACAGAAAATCATTAGCGTACCTTAACCGTTATCATAGTGAGATCATCTCCGTAAATAACCGTACACATTACTGATCACTCTCTATATACCATAATTTTATCCCCTAGCTAAATAAAGCGCATAAGTAATCTTTACTACTTTACCAGTGAGAGTATCAGCTAATGCAAAAACTGGGAGCATGAGACAAAACAGCAGGGTAATTATTTTATTCATATTACGGATTGTAAAAGCGGGTAGCTTACTTAACCCTGAACATAAAAAGGTACTAATGTAGAAAAAAAATAGTTTATTAGTCAACACTTTGCTTGGTATTTACTGCATTAAATTTATAAATAGATAGCAGGACATCCATTTCAAATGCTGGCATAGTTACTGGTATAGACAAATATGAAAATCAAATTAAAACCAATTAATAGAATAAGATACAGTCATAGAATTGAACCCTCTTGTGGGGTTCAAATCTCTCCTGCAATATCGGGTAACTCATAGAATATTCAGTATGGGGAAATTAGAAATTATATAAAAAAGTGCCAACAATTCACTAAGTCTTATATAGGTGCCCTATAGTTTTTATCAAACTAAATAAGTCTAAACTCAGCATAAGCGATAGGATCAACTATAAAACAGTTGAAAAATCGCTAAAAAGGTAGGGGGTGTCTTTATCCGCTATGCTTTAATCTGAAATGTCCATCATATTTCCCATTTCTTCACCCATGGGTGGTAGCTGGTTTGTTACAGCATCCCCGATAGTAACAGGGTCAGGCATGCTTAATGATGGTGCTCGCCAGCCACCAGGCATCCGTCCCATTTTAAAGGGCCCATTAATCATGTTGTCCCATATATCATTTGTAGAATCAGTATAGACGTCTGGCCAGATATGTCGTTCATCACCCCACGCATGTTTCTCCCGGACGAACTTTTTTTGCATGGCGAATAAGGGCTTTCCGACAATACTCAATGGCGCAGCTGGAGAGACATCCTGTGTTAAGTTACGATTATCACCAAGGTAAATCTTGTCTTGAAACTTTGGTCGCCGGAGTTGATTAGATTTTCTCTGGTTTTGCTGCGGGACTTGCGAAACACTCTGTGAAATTTGTGCGGCGGAAGTTATTTTCATTCCACCAAGGGTAACAGGTATTGTTAGAACTTCACCTTGCCTGATTACTTTAAAATTAACTTTTCTGCCTACCTTGTCATTTCTGAAAGTTGCAAAGAATTGTGCCGGATCTGCAATCGGCTGATCATCATAGGCAATCAATATGTCGAACTCTTTAATACCATCATCGGCTGCTGGAGAGAAATCAGGAAAGTCGGTAACCATCAAACCTATAGAATTTGCAACTTCGTTAGGGAAATGTGCCCTTAATGATTCAGGTACATTATCAACAGCAATACCCAGATAAGCCCTGGATTGTGATAAAGCATTACTTTGCTCAGCCAAAATAATCTGGCTTATTAGCAAAGCAGCTATCGCAAGTAGTAATTGTTGTAATCGGTTCATGGTGTTCTTACTCCAAAATTATTCTTGCATTCAAGGCTTGCACAGGTCTGTTATTATCCTGCTTCATTGCTGCTTTGAATGCATTGTACTGTTCTTTGGAGAATGATTGATTCTGTTTCATAATGAACCAGCGAACCCCCTCGGTACAAGGTGGTGAAGTTAGTGAACCATTGTAACGATAATAGCTATCGAATTTCTTTTTCATCTCAATGCTTCTTAGCGCATTACCAGATAGGCGTTCTGACTTCCCAACCTTGGCTGGCAACTCTTCCAGTATCTTGTTTAGAAACCTGTTTTGCCGACCTGGAACAACCATCATTGAGATATATGCCAACTCCTTTTCCTTGCTCTCATGAACAAACTGAATCTCCATCGGAAAATGCTGATCATTCAGTGTATTTTCACTCGGCATATGAAACTTCAAATGCTTTAATTCAAACTCAATACCATCAACTGTGATATTAGTGCCCATGCTGACATCGACCTGGATATGATTACCGGTATTTACGACCCTGTCCGGAATAATAAGGCCGTAGTTAAACTTTATACCTCCTTTTTCTGCACTGACAGTTGATTTCAAGTCAATATTTATAGGAGATTGGTTTTTGCCACTTTTACACAAAGCATAATCTTCAGAAAGCTCTGCCCAGTTATCAGGTCCAGTTTCCCCGCTATAACTCCATTTTGGTTCTTCTGCAGTTAAACTTGTCGACAGAACAATTAACAGCAGGGTGAAAATTTTTTGAATACTATTTTTCATAAATTACTCGGATAATGGTTTTCAAGAATTAATATTAATATTTGGGTTTTTTTAGATTAGAAAACACCATCACTAAACGGCATCATGTCTCCAAACCAGCCATCTTCATCATCTTTTCGTTTTGTAATGGCTCTTAAAAGATGCTGCTTGGCTGTGCTAGCTAAATCGGCGAAATTATTGATTTGATGCCGAACTATATTATAGGGCCCAGAAAAAGAACGCCTGCGTACAATCCCGTCAGGAGCAAGGTAACGGATAGCAACTTGAAAATAATCGTCTCTGGAATATTTAATACTGATGCCATCATAGCCCAAAACCTGCAGATTATATTGATAGTCCAACTGATCTTTATCCAGCAGATACTGTTGCGAAGAAAGTATCACAGGAATTGTCATGACTTTGCCCTTGCGGGCAAGTGTCAACTCCACCTTGCGTCCAGGTTTATCCCTCTTTATTAAGTCAATCAATGTCTTTGGATGCTTTAAAGCATGTTGATCGTAGGATAATAAAATATCGTAAACCTTGATTCCCTGGTTTTCTGCCACTGAGTCTTTTGCAAAGCCACTGACCATAATTCCCTGGCCAACCAGAACATCTTCGGGTAGTTGTGCCGCCAGGCCTCTGGATAAAAAATCAAGCTCGATTCCCAAATAGGCAGCCGTATTACTCTGCTTTAATTGTGCTTCTGAAGATGGAGCAGAATTGCTATTTGCTGTGGCATAAGTAGAAATAAAACTTAAAAAAATCAGTATAAAATATAGATGTAACCGTAACATCCTAGACTCCTGTCGCTCGTAACTGCTCTCTACTCTATCAAATTAAACCCATTCAACGAACAACATATGTCATAAAACTAATAATTATTTTAGGGGCTGTCCTAAATAACTAAAATTATCTAGGATGGTTAGATGAGAAAAAGCAGGTTAAACAAGTATAAACAAAGCCGTTTAATTGAACTGTTCGTAGCAGGAGCAACTGCGAGGACAGCAGCCTCATTAGTGGGTGTAAATAAGACGACTGCCAGCTACTATTTTCAACGGTTGCACCAACTGATTTACCAACATAGTGAACACCTTGAATTACTTGAAGGAGAGGTTGAGGCTGATGAAAGTTATTTTGGTGGTAAACGAAAAGGAAAGCGTGGACGTGGAGCAGCGGGTAAAGTGCCTGTATTTGGCCTTCTAAAGCGCAGTGGCAAGGTGTTCACCGTGATTATACCAGATGCCAGGACAGATACATTGTTGCCAATAATTAGGCAACAGGTTAAACCCGATAGTAACGTATATACTGACACATGGCGAAGTTACAATGCACTGAATGTATCAGAGTTTAAACACTATCGAATTAACCATAGTCAGTTGTTTGCCAATAAGCATAATCACATCAACGGAATAGAGAATTTCTGGAACCAGGCTAAGCGTCATCTACGCAAATTTAACGGAGTTCCAAGAGTAGCATTTTCATCTCTTTTTAAAGGAGTGTGAATGGCGATTTAATCACAGTGATCCAAAGACTCAATTAAAACAATTGAATCAATGGGTTAAAGACGAAATGGGTTGATTAACTAGGACAGCCCCAAGGTTTATTATAACTTACGATCGCGGCTTCAAATTCTCCGGATCATATAGTGCGCGATAACCAACCGCTTCAACTTTGACCTTATAGGTTTCATCCATATAATCCATTTCCAGTTCACGACCTTCTTCACAATATTCGTATGGCAAGTACGCCAGCGCAATATTCTTGCCAATGCTGGGGCCATAAACAATACTGGTGGTGTATGAGCGGCGGCCCTCGGAGTCGACCAGAGTTTCGCCGGTTTCAGGGTCCATAATCGGACAGGCACCGAGAGGATAGCGTTTTACGCCATTGGCGTCTGTGTTATCGACCATGGTTAGGGTGCATAGATAAGCAGGTTGATGTTCGCGTTCGCGAATTTTGAGGTAGGCTTCTTTACCATAGAAGTCAGCGGCTTTAACGACTTTACGCTCCAGACCGACTTCCAGCAGATTGTATTCGGTAAGAATATCAGCGTTTTGTAAGCGCAAGCTCTTCTCAAGTCTACGGCTGTTTGCGTAGGTTTCAATGCCGACTGGTAAAACACCTTCCGCAAATAATGCATCCCAGATAGAAAGTCCATCATCGAGCTCGAAATGTAGCTCCCAGCCTTGTTCTCCGACATAGGATATGCGGAATGCAGAAACCGTTTTGCCTGCAACTTCAATGTTTTTAACCGCCACAAAAGGGAAGTTTTCATGGCTGAGTGCTTCGGGGTTAGGTACCAGTTTTTGCAGTGTGGTGCGCGCATTGGGTCCCCATAGGCCAATACAACCAAAGTCATTTGAACGATCGACAATGCTGAGTTTGTTATAGTTGTGATCTTCTGCCAGACGCTTCATCCACGCAAAATCACGCGGGCCGTTATAGCCACCATCGACCACACGGAAATGATTTTCACCCAGTCGCAGAACGGTCAGGTCAGCCCTTACGCCACCTACCTTATCGATGAAGTGTGTGTAGATACCTTTGCCTACAGGTGTATCGCCCGCGACCTTGGCAACGCAGGTGAATTCCATAAATTCTGCAGCGTCTTCATCAGTCACATCGTAGATGGCAAAGTGGCAGAGGTTAATCATGCCGACATTTTCTGACATCTCCAGATGTTCAGCATTGGATACGCGCCAGAAATGTCGGTTATCCCACTCTGAATCACGCACTGGAACCCGATCTGCGTATTTCTCTAGCAGATGTTCATTGGCGGCGTAGCCATGCGCGCGTTCCCAACCTGCCGCTTCCATAAAATAGCCGCCGAGTTCTTTTTCACGTTCCCAGAAGGGACTGCGGCGATGGTCGCGTGCTGCGGTGTAAGGCTCGCGATCATGAACTGGCGGGTTATAAATTTTGAATGCTGTCTCGTAACAACGATCAGCAATGTATTTTTCTTCACACTGGAATGGATAGTAACGAGCAACGTCAATGCTGGAATTATCAAACTGGGTAATTCCATCGGTGATCCAGTCAGCCACAATCTTGCCCGTACCAGGGCCGTCTTTTACCCACACAGATTCGACGTACCAAAGGCCACGCACATTGGCTGATTCACCAATCGAGGGTCCGCCATCAGCAGTCACCTGCAATAAACCATTAAAGGAGTATTTCTCGTCATAACCGAGTTCAGCCAGAATAGGGGTAAGCTCCATGGCGCGCTCGAGTGGTTCGATTACCTGTTCGATATCGAGGTCACGCATAGAAGGGGATAACCTTGCTTCTTCTTTTTCAAGAATATCGCGTGGGTGACACATGCGCGGTGCCTTTTCTTCATAATAGCCCCATTCCAGCTGGCCACCTTCTGCGGATTTGGGGTCACCTGTATCCCTTAAATAGGCTGAGTTACCCTGGTCACGCAATAAGGGATAACCAATCTCTTTGCCGGTATTTTCAAAATCATTAAAGCCATTGAAGAAGGTCAAAGGATGATCGACTGGCATAATAGGTAAATCTTCACCAGCCATTGCCGCGATCAAACGCCCCCATAAACCTGCACAGCAAACAACAGTGTCAGCTTCGATGTAACCGCGGGTCGTTTCGACGCCTTTGATGTGTCCGTCTTCAATCTTTAAGCCGGTACAGGAGGTGTTAGCAAAGGATTGTAGTTTCCCCGTAGCGACTCCCATTTCAACCAGTTCACCGGCAACGGTTTGCGAACGTGGAATGACTAATCCTGCATCTGGATCCCACAAGGCACCCTGAATCATATCTTCTTCCAGATGTGGAAATTTGGCTTTTGCTTCGGCCGCTGAGATCATCTCAACACGATTGCCGAAGGCTTTGCCCGAGGTGACCCGACGCTTGAGTTCAACCATGCGTTCTTCATCACCGACACGTGCCACCTCAATACCGCCAATGCGCTCATAGCGACGCATCTTCTCGAAAAAGTCGATACTGTATCTGGTGGTGAACATGGTCATCTGATCATGCATGGTGTTAAAGCAAAAATCCGAAGCGTGAGCCGTCGAGCCAATATCAGTCGGGATTGCAGACTTGTCGATACCAACGATATCATCCCAGCCGCGTTCGATCAGATGATGCGCCACCGATGAACCGGTAATACCGCCCAGGCCGATTATTACAACCTTTGCTTTTTCGGGAAATTGTGCCATTTCAAAACTCTCCAGACTGATTTAATTCATATTGATTGGATTTTGCCTTAAAGTGAAAAAGAGACCTTATCCGAATACGCTGGTTTTAGTTAGTTTTGCGTCCTTGGGATAGTTGGAGAGTATAAAAAGACACCACCCACCTTTGGCGTGTTTTTATAAAAGTGCCAAGCCGAGGCGCAGCCGACTAATTCATCTGTAATGAATTTGAAAAGTTGAATGTATCGAAACTTCCTCGAAGAGGTGAAGTACATGGATGTACTTCATAGACAATGTTGGAACGCAGTGACTACTACTCGATGAATGAGGTTTTGAAACTAGCATAAGCGAGATAACATCTTTCATAAAAAGATGGCCCTCAGGGTAAGACCAAGTCGCATCAAAACGCCGGAATGATTTCATCTACTACTCGCTCCCTGAGCAATTCGGAAGGTTGCGGAAACCACATCGCATTCGATTCTTTAGCGAAGACCTTGCGTAAAAATCCATCACGGACTCCCTGACTTCTGAATATAGCAAGGTCGCGGTTTTGTTCGGCATTCAGGTCATAAAACGGAACTGCTTTGTAGTATTTGCTCGTGTCCTGGCGGTACCGGTGAAACCCTATTTTTGCATGGTTACCCACAATACGTTTTCTGCCACCGACAAACGCGGTGGCACAAGCTGAGCTACAAGCGTTATAGACATGCGTGTTCAGCCGCATTTCGGTAAACAGGAATGATAGTCCGCGGCCTTCGTAAATCTGTCCACCCGGGCTTTCGAGTACTACATCACGAATCGCCGGATTCAGTTTAAGCAATTCACGTACCTTACGGGTGATTCCCAGTTCAAGATCACCACTGATATACAGCCACTTGACGTTCTCTTTAAGGGTCAATGAATAGTTCTGCGGAACACTATTTACCTGCTTGAACTGCTGCTGGTCTTTATTAAAATACGCGGCTTGCAGCGTTTCGACCGAATACACCAGCGTAAATAACACAGAAGTCAGTAAAAGCGCCTGTATCGCTCGCGTTTTCAAGGTGTTGCCAAATTCAAGATAGTCTTTCTCATTCGCACGAAACAGCCCTATAAATAACCAGATAAAGATTATGCCGCGGGTGACGATTAAGGAAATGTAGGTAGCGCGGATACGATTTTCAGGGTCAGCAAACAGCTTCTCCAGAATCAATGGTTCTAGCAGGCTCAGCACAATTAGCAGGCCGAGGAAGATCAGCCACAAGGTAAAGTTGAGTGGAATTTTACCGCGCCAGTAATTCTTTACAAAGCTTGTCAAAGCGTCTGGGTATCCGGATTGAGTTAACTGCTATAACTCTTTTATAGCCCAGATTGGCACATAAATATGTAATAGATCAAAAATACAGGGTAAAAGTCGGGGGGGGTGTCTTTACCTTACCCTTATATCAAAAAATTGATAGTTGTGTCTTGGTAGTGAGTGATTCAAGCAGTTTCATGCCTTTATATGAATTCCCTTTCGGGTTTAACCTGGGGCTCCACACTGCGACACTGTATATGCCCGGGTGAATTGCGATAATGCCGCCTCCGACACCACTTTTACCCGGTAGGCCAGCTCTGAAGGCGAACTCGCCAGCTTCGTCGTAAAAGCCGCACATCTGCATTATTGAATTAATACGTTTGGTCCGTCTTGAATCGACAATCATTTCACCGTTAATTGGGTTGATTCCATCAGATGCCAGATACAAAAAGGCTTGCGATAATTCCTGGCAAGTCATTTCAATTGCGCATAAATGAAAATATACATCGAGCACATCGTCGATTTCATTATGTATATTGCCAAAATCTTTCATCAAGTTGATCAGCGCATAATTTCTAAAGCCAGTCCTTTTTTCTGACTCGGCCATACTGAGATTGTAATTAATAGTCGATTTGCCAGTGATATTTCTAATGAACTCAAGTAACCGGGTTTTCGGATCATCCAGGCAATCTAGCAGAATATCGCAGACGACGATGGCTCCTGCATTCAGCAGAGGATTACGGGGAATGCCTTTTTCATATTCGAGTTGTACTAATGAATTAAAGGCAGAACCAGAAGGCTCAACACCCACGCGCTGCCAGACTTTTTCACCTACAATTTTTAACGCCAAAGTCAAAGACATGACTTTTGAGATGCTTTGAATCGAGAATTTCTCAGCAGAATCACCAAAACAAAAGTGATCATTTTCAATAGTCGTCAGGTGCATACCAAGTTTACTGGTATCCACATTTTTTAATTCCGAAATATAGGAGGCTACTTCGCCATTATCATCTAAGCCATTGAGTTCGCTGGCAATTTCATCAAGTATTTGTTGATAGTTTATAGTCGTCATAAAGTGTGTATTCCTATTAAAACGGCAGCCGAGGCAAAGCCGAGATAATGTTGGAGCATCTCGACGACGACCCGAAGGGCGAATAAAATGAGTAAAAAGGGGGGGCTGTTTTAAAACGCTAAGTCTTAATAGTATGTTCTCACTTGGTTTGGATTTTCCCTGTTTACTCAGTGCTTACACGGGTAGGCATTTGCAAGCGCTTCGACTACGACTTGCGCGGCTGGTCGCACCAGATTGGAATCTTTGTGTCCGGCATATTTCGTATACGCTTTCGCCAGGTTGCGGGATGATACTCCTTTTGGTACACAAATCTTCTGTGCGAAAGGCTGTGAAGACCTTAGTAGCGGGAGGCGAACAGTTTCCTCGACACCACTGATAAAACCCCAGCAATACCTTTGGCGAGTTCTGCCAAGTTCGGTCAATGAACTCGATGCACAATGAGTCATTAAGTCATGGGCAGTCAATTGTTGGGGAAAAATGGGCTGATTGTTTTCTGTCTCGTCTATTGCTAAGGCAGAGCTCCAAGCAAGAAAAAATAAAATTCCTATATTTATAGTTTTCATATTACCACTATAACCACATTGACCATATCAGCTCAGAAATTATGTTATTGAGCAAGTATCTTAAATATTAACATTCATTACTATAAAACCCACATTTAACCTATTAATTGTGTTGCGATCTTCTAAAGGTATTTATCTGTGACTAACGATAATCCCATGTGATGACAGTCTTCACTAAGGTGGCGATTGTGTTTGTTCCCATCAAGCAACCCTGGATACAGCCCCAGTAACCTTAAACATCAAGCCGTGGCATAGCCGTATAAAAACAGCCTAAAAGTAGGGGGGTGTCCCGTTTATTATTATTTCAAGATAAATAGCTTAGTGCATGCTCAAGATCAGCAATTAAATCCTCGACATCTTCAATGCCGGTTGAATAGCGCACCAGCCCTTCGGGAATGCCCGCAGCGGCGCGTTCTTCTGCGGTGCATTCTACATGGCTGGTGGTCACTGGTGGGCCGACTACGGTTTCAACACAGCCGAGGTTCGCCGCCATATGAGCGTATTGCAGTTTGGGCAGGAAGGTTTTAATCGCATCCAGCCCGCCTTTAACGGAGAAACTCAGCATACCACCGTAGCCTTTCATTTGTGCTTTGGCGACGTGGTGGTGCGGGTGTGTTTCCAGTCCCGGGTAGTTAACCTGTTCCACAGCTGGGTGCTTTTGTAACCAGGTTGCAATCGTCATGGCGCTCTGGTTCTGGCGTTCAATGCGCAGGCTGAGTGTTTTCATGCCACGGATAAAACTGTAAGCATCCATCGGCGAAAGGGTTGCTCCATTGATTTCGCGGTAGTGGTAAACCATTTTGATCAGGTCTTTATTGCCGCAGGCAACGCCACCCAAAGCATCCGCATGTCCGCCCAGATATTTAGAGGCTGAATGCAAAACTAGATCAGCACCCAGTTGAAGTGGGTTCTGGTTGATCGGTGTGGCAAAAGTGTTATCAACCACCACCAAGGCACCAACTTTTTTCGCCGCAGCCGCGAGCCGTTTGATATCGATGATTTTTACCGTGGGGTTGGTCGGTGTTTCAAGATAAAGCATGGTGCAGCCTTTGGCGACTTCGGCTTCGATCTGTTCGTATTCGATGGTGTCACACAGCGTAACCTTTACATTTAAAGGGGGTAGAAATTCGGTGAACAATTTATTCGTGCCGCCATAGCTATCCTTGATCGAAATAACATGATCGCCGGGACGTAAAAAGGTACCGAAAATATTGCTGATCGCCGCCATACCGCTGGAAAAACTGGTTGCCGCTTCAGCACCTTCCAGCTCTTTGACTTTATCTTCGAAAGCACGAACCGTGGGGTTGGTATTGCGCGAATAGATATGGCCGGGCTCCTGTTCCAGAGCCACCTTGTGCCAGGTGTCGATATCCTTATAGGCAAAGGAAACGCTGTGAACCACAGGTACCTGGGTAGAGCGTTCGTAGAGTTCGTGTTCCTGTTCACCACCCCAGATGCTGAGGGTGGATTTTCCGGGAGTGTGCTTGGGTGAGGTTTTGTCAGACATAATATGCTCCTTAAATAGCCTGGATTGAGAAAAAGACGGTTGTAAAACCGAGTTAATTTCAAGGCAGCGCTTCGAGAGCCTTTATCTTGATGGGGTTATGATACAGGGGATGGGGTTTTGTCGCAAAGTGAAAAAGGTGGTTACTCACACAACCCCGCCTATGCGGGATTATGCTCGAAATAGATGATGTTAAAAAGAATTATGAATCAATTTTGTCAACAACCAGGTCACGATACGCATGCCAGCTTGCATAGGAAATGAGTGGCATTAGTATGACAAGACCAATGTAAGAAGTAGCAATTCCCAAACCAATGGTCACGGCTATAGCAAATGCCCAAGCTGCCATCACGACCGGATTTTTCAAAACAGCCCTGATACTTGTACTACATGCGGTGACTATGTCTACCTTCTTGTCCATAAGCATAGGCAATGTCGCGACACCAGTTGCAAATGCAATGACCGCGAAAATCAGTCCAACAAAAAAGAGTCCGAAGATCAATGAAAAACCATTGTCCATTAACATCAGACTTTTGAAAAGTGCCAGATAGCCCTCATCAGTAACAATAGCATCATTGACCGAAAAGCCGACAACAAGGGTTGAAATGCGTATCCACATAGTCATGACAAATCCCAAAGCTATTGCATAAATGCTGATATGTATTAAATTTTTATTGATTGCTGTTATAGAATGTTTAGAAGTCGGTTGCTTACCTTTTTCAATTCTTCTACTAATGTCGTACAAGCCAATAGCCAGGAAAGGTCCAGCCAATAGAAAACCCGTCGCTGATGATGCTACAAAAACCGGATTCGCTTGGGCAGCAAAGCTTAGTACGATACCCACCAAGGCAAACACTAAGCCATAAGAAATACTTGCCAAAGGTTTATTTTTCAAATCCATCAACCCTTTGGTAAGCCATTTTTTAATGTCAGTCATCTTTACCTGATTCACTTCATAACTTTGAAATAATTCCTTAGAAGTAGGGACAGGAACACTTGGTTCAATATTTTTTGCAACGTATGAGTTAATTTTTTTTACCCCTTTATAAATTTCGATCATTATCTTTCAACTTGAAGTTTGTATATTCGGAAATCAACAGAACTTACTTATACAATAGTTGTACATATACTATACATAGAGTAGCTTTTATCTTTCAAAAAAACACAAAATCAATAAGGTTTATGTAACCTTTATCAATTAATGCGTGTCATATTTATTATGTAGGTTTGGTATAGCATAAGAAATTTTCAATCAAAATTGCAGGGGCTGCATTGCTGGCCTAAAGTTGCTCTTGGATGGTTAAGCGCAACGTTTTTATAAACTGCCGACCAAACACTAACTAAACATTAAGCAGCGCTTCTAGAGCCTTTATCTTGATGGGTTCTTCATACTGGGTGGGGGTTTTGTCGCAAAGTGAAAAATGGGTTAGCCGAGGCGTAGCCGACAAATTTATCTGGAATGAATTTGAACAGTTGAGTGAAACGAAACTGCCTCGAAGAGGTGAAGTACAAGGATGTACTTTATAGACAACGTCGGCGCGAAGCAACGACGACCCGGAGGGCGAGTAAAATGAGTCAAAGTAGGGGGTGTGTTTTTATATTACCTTTAAACTGGAGAACTGACCAGTTCTGGTTTGTAACACCGTTATCATGGTTTGCGCATCGATATTGCCGCCACTGAGTATTATCCCCATTCTGCCTTCAGCTTTGACTGCTCCACTGAGTAATACCGCCAAACCAAGTGCGCCGGAGGGTTCAACCACCAGTTTCATGCGGTAAAATAGAAACTGTACGGCTTCGACTATGGCTGCTTCGGAAACGGTTTTCATCGCATCCACATGTTCCAGTATCAGCGGGAAGGTAATTTCGTCGAGCGAGTACTAAGCATTTGCATAATTATTCGACTAATGCATCACCCAAATGTGTCTTCAATAGTTTATCGGATGTGCTTTTTCTCAAACTATATTTTCTTTTGTCAGCAATCGTATGCTAAAAACAGGATACTGATTTTTTTCGACAAGTAACAATTTACAAATGTCTAGTGAATAGTGAGGCAATTACATGGGGCGGAATGAGTCACTTTGTGAGATACGCTACCCAGCAATAATCCGGCAAAGTCACTGAGTCCACGGCTACCCAGTACAATCATATCAGCGCCGCAAACTTTTGCGCATTCGACAATTTTGGTGGCTGGGTCACCGCCTTCAATGTCTTCACTAACAACATTCACACCGAGATTTTGTGCAATCTCTTCAGCGGCTTTTATGATACTTTTACCCTGTTCTATGATAGCGTCATGATCCGGCTTTATCATCGCAGCTGCAGCACCCATTACAATGACATGCTGGCCTTCAAGGTGTTGTACTACATGGAGCAAATGAACTTTTGCATCGTACTTCAGTGCTAGATCACAAGCGAATTCAAGGGCTTTTTTAGATGACTCAGAACCATCGACTGGCACTAATATTGATTTAATCATTATGCATTCCTTTCTAGATTTATTGTGTTGTCTCGCGCATAACTATAAGGCTATGGTGGAATATGGTCAAATTAGGTCAAGTTTATGTCACAGCACGATCTGAAAAATCATAGATTATATTCAGTTGGTCATGACCATGCAGCACTGTCAAGTTAATACTATTTGCCCGAGTGAGTTCATTGATGACTTGGGATGCTTTGCCTTACCCTTCAAAAGCTATGCTGTTGAGATAGGTAATGATATCACCTAAGAATTGTACTTAGCAGTTTAATTCACAGTGTACCTTTGATGATTATTGCTATTACCTTGAAATCAGCTTACCTTCTATGCCAGTATTGGCACCCACTATTCACAGTGTTTGTTGTCGTAGTTTTAGAATGGCTCAGTTTCATCGCTTTCATCAAGAATACCTTAGGGGTATATCTTTTCACTATTACAGTATCTTTTGTGTTTTGTTACTTAACTAGTTAATAAAACCAGTCTTTACTCGCATGCACCTGTCCGATTAAACTTGCCAGGTCATCTGAACTGACAAGGCTAAAGCAATAGGATGCATTTACGGCAGCAACCAGCAACTTAAAAGGTAAAACATGGTACATACAAATCTCGGCCGCCGTATTCGCATGGCGCGCAAAAACAAAGGTTATTCAAAAGCTGAACTCGCAACGCGTGTGGGGGTAAAAACCAGTACCATTGAAAAATGGGAAAAAGAAAAAACCGCACCGCGTGCTAATCGACTCCACATCATGTCGGGTATTTTGAGCGTACCGCTGCTCTGGTTGCTAGCAGGTGCAGATCATATCCCAGAACTTGCGGGAGCGTACACAGATCAGGAAGCCATCAATTTTAAACTCGAGCAGGCAGAACAGGGTTTGCGAGAGCTAGGTACGCAGTTAGCTGAAATCAAAATACTGGTACAAAACTGCGAGACGTAGCTTTTTCTGATTTTTCAGGATATTTACGAAATTGCCGCAAAGCGGTGGAGTACAAGGATGTACTTTATAGACAACGTTGGAGATTCTATGGTAATTGTCAAACACTTACGCAGTTCTAAATTCAGATTGATCTCTTAGCAAAGCAAAAGCTAATCTAGCTATTTTTCGAGAGAGCGAAACCGCAGTAGCGGTTGTTGAATGTCCACGTGCTCTCATAGACATATAGTAGTTATTCCATGTTTCTGTTCTTGCGGCAGCTCTTGCTGCATTAAACAGCAATCTTCGTATTTCTGGGTTTCCTTGTTTGGTTAGTTTTCTCCTACCTTTGTAGTATCCTGATTCACGTACTCTCACATCGAGTCCAATGAAGGCGATGAACGAGTCTGATTTTCGAAAGTGTCCGCGATGAAACATCGCAACTAAGGCCGCCGCATTAGCAGGACCGATCCCTGGAATGCTCAAACAACGCATGTAATCTTCTTTATATCCAGCGTCTTTGATGCAGGCTTGAATACGTTTATCAATCAACGTTATCGCTTGTTCAATCCGTTTCATTAGGGCTTTACATGTTTGTGCTAACTCTGCGACACCTTTTAGAGAAAGGCCAATGGATGCTTTTGATTTAGCCAGTTTAGCGCGTGCTTTAAGTAAGCGATTAAGGCGTTTAACGGCTTTTGGAATAGGTTCAAAAACAGTCAGGTGTTGCTTTTCTGATCTCATATATCGCAATAATAAATGGGCATCATTGGTGTCTGTTTTAGCCCTGATGCCAACGGCATCACGGTAGCGTGAGAGCCTATAGGCATCGACGATATAGATTGTATGCTTGGCAAGAAAGGCTAGTTCAACAAATAATTCGTGGTACGTATTTGTTGATTCAATTGAAATACACGCCGTTGTACCTAGTTGTTTAAGATAGCTCTTTATTGCTTGTTGATTATTCTTGATACGTACAACGTCCTTACCATTAGAAATATCAAGCCAGTCTTTGGCTACGTCTATTCCGAGTTCAGTGTTAACTGTCATCATTGCCATAAGATTTACTCCAGAGTATTGTAGAGAAGTCGGGGAACATCGATAGCGCAAGCTTGTTGAAATCGGCCGTGCGGGCAAGATTCTTTATAGGCGCTTATTGATGAGTGGGGCGGAGGGGTGATATCTCCAACAGTCTGTACACATTCTAGTGGCAGATACGTAGCGAAAAACCTCCCCCTCCCCGATGCCTTAACTATGATCGTAGATAAGGGCAGGAATTACCATACAAACGCAGTGACGACGGCCCGAAGGGCGCGGCAAAAACAACCATACAAGCAACGCGAGACAATAGCTTTGTTTTTTAAAGCTGACCCGAAGGGCGAATAAAATGAGTCAAAAGTAGGGGGTGTCCTTTAAAGTGTTTCGTAGCAAAGCGATGAATAAACTGTACGATTTCTCGAACAGCTTAGCTTGCGATTCATTTATAACCAGCTAGCTTTCCATCCGGTTAGCGTTCCAATAGTCATATCCAGCAGGCTGGCCGCGTAGGCAAAAATAACCAACAGAACGATACCACTGGCCAGCCGAGGCCTTTGCGCTGTCTTTCATACATGTGGGTCCTCCCGCTCCAGATCGGGTTCACCCAGATGCTTTAATATAGTTGTGCGCGTTGCATTGCGTAATTTCAGCGCTGCATCCCAGTCTGTTCCTGTCGGCACAATTGGCAAGCTGATAGTGATACTCACCACACCGCGGCGCGGAAACCAGGAATCAGCGCGCAGGATGGAACGTGTGCCGCGGATCGTCACTGGCACCACCGGCACACCGGTTTCGGCAGCTGCGACAAAGGCTCCCATATGAAATGGTAACAAGCCCGGCATACGCTCAAAGGTTCCCTCAGGAAAAAACATCAGGGAGCCGCCAGACCGTATTGTATTCACGGTTCGCCGAGCATCAGCCACCCCACGCTGTTTGTCAAATCGCTCCACAAAAACCGCACCGATGCGCCGTAGAAACCGGCGCGGAAAAAACTGTTTATCCAGTTCCGCTTTGGCTACAAAGGTAAACTCGGTAGGTAAGGCAGCCACCAGCACCACCCCGTCCAGATAGCTGGCGTGATTTGCGACAATCACACAGGCCTGACCACCTGGCCATCGCTCAAGACCCTCCACTCTTAATGGCAGGCGTGCCAGGCGAAACAGTAATCGCGCACTTCGGCGCATCACTGCCCAGCGCCAGCGCGCACTCGGCAATAGCGCGACCAGCAACCATGCCATTGGCGCAAGCAGCCAGAAAATGATTTTCGCGTAGCCCGCATACCCCATATCAGCCAACCATCGCCACGCGCTGCGCAGGCGCGGCTTCCATGAGCTCAGCGCAAGACGAATAATCTGCCACCATACAGCACGTGGCCGCTCTCCGATCCGACCCTGTTCATAAAGCTCGCGTACTGCGGCACGGCGAATTTTTCCGCTGGACGTTTTCAACACGGTATGCGGTGGTGCCAGCATAGCCTCATCGGGCGGCATATCTAGTAGGTCGGTAGCAACTCCATATACCTGTGCCTGTAAGGATTCCAGCTTATCCGGTTCTACCTCGCGGGTCTCAGCGATGACGATCAGCCGTTCAGTGCCAGAATCGGGGTCGGGGGTGCCGAAGACCGCCACACAGCCTTTGCGGATGCCGGGAACATCTCCCACTGCCTCTTCCACCTCATAGGGGTAGATATTGCGCCCGCCACGGATAATGAGATCCTTGACGCGGCTGGTTAGATAAACATCACCCTCCGCTATATATGCCAGATCACCGGAGTCTAGCCATTCACCATCGAACAGACCCTGGGTTGCATCCGCATTACGAAGATAACCACTGGTAGCGGATGGCCCACGGAACTCCAGCCGCCCTTCCTGGCGTTCCGGAAGCTCACGCCCAGCCACATCGACAATACGTATTTGATAACCTGGCAGCGGCTGGCCACAGGCAACGAACTCCAGCTGGTTCGAATCCGATGCACTCGCCGGGATCGCCCTCCCCGAGGAGGCAAATGGCTCCCGCTGAATACAGTCAATTAACGGCCCGCGATCAAGGGGTGGAAAGGCAAGCCCCACCGCGGCTTCAGCCAGGCCATACACTGGCGCGAGGGCCTGGGTCCGGAAACCATAAGGAGCAAAATGTTCAGTAAAATGCCGCAACGTGTTGGGACTGACCGGCTCGGCACCATTGAAGGCTCGCCGCAGACTGCTTAAATCCAGTCCTTCAAGATCACTCTCTTCAATCTTGTGCAGACACAATTCATAGGCGAAATTGGGGGCAGCAGTCAAAGTACCACGGTGCTTGTGGATCGTCCATAGCCAGCGCGGCGGATGAATCAGAAATGCTAACGGTGACATCAGCACCAGCGGCATACCGTAATACAGACTGCCTAGCCAGGCGCCAATCAGTCCCATATCGTGATAAAGAGGCAGCCAGCTGACGAAGACATCGGTGGAGTCGGCTTGAACTGCTTCACCCATGGCGCGGATGTTCGCCAGCAGGTTGTCATGGGTCAGTATCACACCCTTGGGCTGGCCAGTGCTGCCTGAAGTGTATTGCAAAAAAGCAATGTCTTGTGATTGAGGCGTTAGCTCGCTATATATGCCGGAGGAGGACATCAACTCCTCTGGGGTAACCACCGCGCGCAAGGTATCGACCTGTGCCTTGAGCAAACGCGCTACCTGCCTGGCCTCCGCCACAGTGATCATCAACACCGCCTCGGCATTGGCAAGAATACCCGCATGTCGGCGCAGGTGATCCTCGATTTGAGAAGGCCGCAACGGCGGATAGATCGGGACAGGAATGCCGCCTGCCAGCAGAATACCGAAAAAGCTGAATAAATAGTCGCGACTGGTTGGTAGCATGATGGCCACGGTTTGGCCGGGCAACAGCCCCCGCGACTGCAAACCAGTGGCCAAAGTGCGCGCACCATCTGCCAGTATCGCGTAAGTGATTACCTCCGGATCGTCTTCGTCGCCGTACAAGTAAACATGCGGTCGCTGTGGATGACTGAGAACATGCCAATCAAGCATCTCCAACAATGTTTCCGCCGCATGAGGCGTGCCCTCCATCTCGTCCAGCTCAACTGTACGCTCGACCCGGCTTGATACTCCCCGCCGTGCTGTTGCTCCTGCAGATACTAGTGTTCGCCACAAATCGCGAGGGGTCTCGGCGCTCGCCAGCAGCTGCTCCGGCAGCTTGACTGCAAAGGCGCGTTCAAGGCGTAGGAATAATTCGACCCTGGACAAGCTGTCAAAGCCCAAATCGCGATCCAGTGCGCTATCCAGTGTTATGTGCGAGAAGTGCTTGCGCCTTGGATGTAGCTCCGTCGCCAGTTGGCGTACCTGCTCCAATACGGCTTCGGTGCTCAGCCCTATAGTCTGATCCGAGGGCTGTTTAGTCTGTTCCGTCATACTTATGCCTCTGATACATTCCCTGATGTTGATAGCAGCACCTACCCTGTAAGTTTGCCGCACCATCCCATGTTACATATGTTAGGTAGCGCACATGGATATAAATAGAGCCGCCTCTCATTGCGTCCTCTTAGCAGGTTCTTTGCGCTGCGCCAATAAGGCTCGGATAGCGCGCCAAGCAGTCTGACGGTCGAGTTTCAGTGGACTTGCATCAACATGAACCAGACCTTCAATGATGAACAACTCAGACTGGCCTACAGGTGCTGCCGCTGACAGTGCCATACTTTCAGTATAAGGGATGATGTTATCGTCCGTGCCATGCAGCAGGATCAGCCGTGCACGGAGCCTGGAGAGATCGCGTCTGGCAAGATCCAGATCACCTACCGCGGCACGAATCGCTGCGGGTAGCCTGGCAAGTAACGCCGGGGTACGTGCTGGCTCACGGTTATCGAGCAAGTCCATCACCGATCTCCCATCGGGCGTGAGTTGACTTTTTAGGTTATCGACCCTTGCCCGAGGATCGTCCAGCTTACGCCTGGCTATTGTCAGTAGCGCGAGGCGGTCGCGTGCATCACTCAAGCGATGGACGTTACTAAGTACAAATACCCATTTACCATACGGATTGGGTTCTAGATAGTACCACTTACCCTCTTTCTGGAAATAGCCGGTAGTAAAGAAAGTAACCACCGCCTGCAGATCATGATAGCCGCCAATTCCCAGTACAAAATTCACCCGCTCACGAATTACGGGGTCAAGCGCCGCCAGTACCGCTGGCCCCACCGCATAGCTCAAGGCAGCAATACCCGCTCTGCCTCCTTGTGGAAATTCAGGCTGCGAGATTAAATGGACAAAGGCATGTGCCACACCTTGCGCATCTTCTGCCTGCACTGCGAGAGCACGCAAATTGGGCAAATCTGGGACTAATACCAGATAACGGGCGCGTGCCAGTGTGGTGGCAAAGGCTATCAGGCGAGGATCATATTTGCCCTTCTCGGCTACGCCCGGCACCAATACCAGTGCAGCTAGTGGCGGTTGCGCTGGGTGGTACAAGTCACCTTGATAGGATCGCCCTTGAACTGCATAATCTACCTTTCGGCGTATGGGATTCGGAGTAATTTCCTTAAGTTGGCTGCCTCCCTCACCCGCAATCATGTCCTTCAGCACCCAACTTGCCTCGTCATCGGGTAAAGACGTGCATCCCGTCAAGGACAGCAAGACGAGTATACAAATCGTCCACATGGATCGGGTAAGTACAAGCGAAAACACGTTAATTTAACCCTCTGTAACGACTTCTGCATTAATATCCAGAGTTTTTTCTGTTGTTCTTAGTATATTAGGTACTGAGGTTCGGAGTGATTAAAAATCAACCACTATCAGTTTATCTCCATTTCTTTTGTCACATTGCTTAGATTGCGATTCTTTCTTAACCAGCTAGCTTTCCATCCGATTAGCGTTCCAATATATATAACTAGCAGGCTTGCCCCGCAGGCAATAATAACCAACAGAACGATTCCACTGGGTAGCAGCCAAAGCAGTGCGCTTCTTCGCTGCTTCCAGACAAACATTCCTGATTCAAAAGACACGATTAAAAACAAAACAACAATAACATCCCCAATAACCATTATATTCAGTTTCTCGGGGAGCTGATCCCATCCCGGTTGACCATCATCGATTAGGAAGAGCACTAACGAAATAAAGGCCATAGACGTGAGTGCCAGGACGAAGGATATCCACGATGTTTGATAGTAACGAAGCATTAAGGCAACTTAAAAAAGGTGATTCAAGTATAAGAATAAATATCGACGCTATATAAAAAATAAGTAATCTTTTCTAAAAAAAATTTATTGCGCTATATTTATATTGTATGAACATATTTTGCAAATTGATTATTAAGACTTTCATAAACCACTCAGATTATAACTGAGTGATAAAACCATCATTAAGGTCTTAGCTAACAATATGACCTCATATGGATAATCGAGAGTTAAGTAGAGGAGATAGCGGTGAAGAAGTACGAGTTTTCCAAGAACACATTGAATCATGTTGGAGACGAAGTACATCGCCAAGATCAGCCTGAAAGGGCTGTAACGATTGCAACAACAGGAGAATTAAAATGAAAACCAACTCACTTATGACTTGTTCAACTGCGGCTCTTGTCCTATTTGTAACGACCGTGGAAGCTCGAGAGCCGACATTCGATGAAGTCAGCGCCATTCATGAAGTTCTACAAGCCGATGGGTGTGACTATGTATACCAGAGTATGGGAGAGCGTTAGCTATTCGTGATTGATGCTGGCTTCGAGGCCGAAGCAACATGCGACGATAAAAGCTTCTATGACTTCAAATTCGATAAGAAATACACACTTCTTGATAAGACGGTGAAGACATACTGAAATAGAATAATTAGGTCAGAGTAAAATAAAATATCGGCCCCCCCTAAAATTAGGGGTGTGTCTTTTTTCATCCTGTAATTTATAGAGACGCTCTTGATTAAACTTTTATTATTCAATCGAATGACATCCTTTTCGATGCAACTACATCACCCAGTTTATTTGCCAGTTTTAGTAATTTATCACGCTCGTTCAAGCCGTCAATAAAGCGTTTTGGAATCCTGCTTAAGCCTACCTGAGCGCCTACCAGGGTTCCCGTCAAACTGGCACGCGACATGTTTTGCCCACCGCCATTAACCGCGCTTAACACTGCACTCTCAAAGTCATCTTTAAAGCGTGCGCTTAGATAATAAACTGCCGGGATTTGATGATAAATTGCACAGGGCAAACCATACAGAGAGGCTACTTTTGATGCAGGTTCAATATGGATATCTTGATCTATAACTGCTGTCGCAATATCCGAAGCTGTTAGCAATGCATCTGGAGAAGCAAACAATCCTGCACTGGATGGATTTTCCGACCCTGCTTTTGGTGGTTTAAGCTTGCCACTGGTTACAACAAGAAAAGGTAACTCTCCCTTTTTTACCTGAGTCATCAATCTATCGGAAATTTCTGTATCAAATGAATGGCCTTGTATTAACAACGCAAGTAAGGCGCCATAAGCAACCGTCATCGCACCTACAATATCATCCTTCTGAGTCAATGCCGTATCTTCGGAGACATAACGTGCCAATTTCTCTGGCTGGTAGGCATAGCGGATTGCAATAGCCAGATTTCTTTCTAGCGCTTCGGTTGTATCCGCATAGCCACCCACTTCATTCCAGGGTTTATTTTCTACAACCCTCTGATGCCATACTTCCCTTATTGACTGACTGGTATAACCGCCCGGACCACTAATGGGTTTTCCATCCAGTAAAGGAAATAGATTATCATCAAGTTGCTTACAGAAATGCGCTTGCTGGTATCCATCTTTTTCTAAAATTGATCGAATCATCAGTTTTAAAATAAAGCCTTGCTGTGAAAGTTCACCCGCTTTTAGTTTCTCATGGTAGCGCCCGGGTTTTGGATCGGTGTAGCCAGTTATTTCACCATAATCTGCCCGCATTTCATCTAAATCATAATACCAATGTGGGCCAACTGCCATGGCTTCACCAATAAAGGCACCCATTACGGCTCCTGCTACACGGTCTTTAATTTGATTGTCCATATCTTTGGTCCACTATTTTTGGCAACTTTTTTTCATAACTTAAAGGTTCAATCACGTTAGGGACCTCTGATTAAGTCGATTAAATTTAAGCGTAGAAAAAATTGTTCGTAAGTTTCACGAAGCGAGCTGTAATAGTAATTCTATTGCGGTGATCTTCGTGGAAGTTACGGTCAGTTTTGAAAAGCTTAAAATAATTGGACTTGATCAGAGGTCCCTAAAGTATAGGTGCAAGTTGAATTGTTCGCTGTCGCTGACGTAGAGTTGTTGATTTGTGCTTATAAGATAGGCCGTATCTGAAAAAAGTGCCTGAAAGTAGGGGGGTGTCTTTTATTATTAGTAATCTATTGGAATAAAACGGCGTTACTGGAATGACAAGTTCACCGGAGCCAGAGGCGTCCGGTGAACTGTATTTTTCTATGTGTTGTTTGTTATCCGTTTGTGAGTACGATCCTGTATCTTGCGTTACCGGATTTCAGGTGATCAAAGGCTTCGTTGATCTTGCTCATCGGATACGTTTCAACCTGCGGTTTAACATGATGCAGATGGGCAAATTCCAGCATCGACTCGATTGTTGCCGGACTGCCTACGGGTGATCCCGAAATCGACCGCTGTCCCAAGATTAGAGGGAAAACTCCTAGATCGAGAGGCTCTAGTGTTGCTCCTACAAAATGCAGGCGTCCTTTGGGTTTTAGTGTGTTGACATACAGGTTCCAGTCTAGCTTCACGTTGACCGTGGAAATGATAAAATCGAACGAGCCTGCAGCGGCTTCGATCTCGGCCTCATCACGCGAGTTCAATGTTTTGTGCGCCCCGAGCTCAAGTGCTTCGTTTCGCTTCGATTCGCTTGAGGTAAAGGCCGTTACCTCACATCCCCAGGCATTCAAAAATTGCAGCGCGATATGGCCAAGCCCGCCGATGCCGATGACGGCAACCTTATCGGTGGATTTCACATCGAATTGCACAATCGGGTTGAACACTGTGATACCGCCACACAACAGCGGCCCTGCCGTCTCCAGATCGATCCCTTCGGGAATGACTACTACGCTGGCGGCATCTGCGCGCACTTTTTCCGCAAAGCCGCCATGGTGGGCAATAATTGTCCCCTGGGCTGTCGCGCAAAGATTCTGATCGCCAGTTTTACATGAATGACAATGGCCACAATAGCCACTATGCCAACCAAGCCCAACTGTCATGCCTTCCTCAAGGTTCTGCACATTGCTGCCCTTGGCGGATATCTTTCCAATTATCTCGTGACCTGCCACAAGAGGGTATTGCGACATACCCCATTCGTTGTCGACCATACTCAAATCGCTGTGGCAAATACCACAATGAAGAACGTCAATTTCCACTTCATTAGCATGGAGTTCACCGACTTCGTAGCTGAAAGGCTCAAATTGACCGCCAGCTTCGAGAACTGCATATGCATTTATAGTCTTGCTTGTACTAATGGTTGTACTCATGGATATCCTTTACTGTAATTATAGTTGTTAGTTTCTTTAGTCTATTTACGAATGATTTACCTGAATATCATCTGGAAATGGTTTCCCTCTGCCCGTCTCTGCTACATCTTTAAGACTTAGCATGAATATAGCCCATTTCGTACTACAATGGGCCAGTAAATCTGAAGACTCTTTCCAATTAGTATGCATAAATCGCACAAAGGTCTGATCTCCCTTGTCGCCTAATTGATATGATATTTCAGGCCCGTCCAGTCTTCAGGTACATTGCCAGAGTGTGTCCAGCGCACGACTTTATTTGGAGTGAGTTCTAAAACTGTGAAGCCCGGCCACCGCCATTAAAACGAAATTTAATAACTGAACCCACATCACCGGCTCCAGAAACATCATTTGTCCACCACTGAGATAGACCGGTATCAGTAGTCAATAATTCGTATATTTTTTCGGGTGAAGCTTTAATACCGACTCGATGATTTATTTTATGCATGATATATGCTTAATTTTAATGGATTGTAATAAGGAATCTGGACTGATTTTCTTGATTAACAAACTCAAAAAAACACTCCAAGAGCATATTATTTATAGTATTAAAATTTTCTTTATCCGTTTTTTGATGTCGTGAAATTTTAATAAGTCACGTCAGTGTTAAGTTAATTATCAAAAACCGCATGAAAGTCGTGGGTGTGTCTTTTGATTACAAGCACTCAAAACCCGGCGTGGGCATTCTAACCCACGCCAATCTAACAACTAAGCCATTATTCAGCCTAAATCGACTCCAGATATCCTACCAGCGAAGAGATACGACCAAAAGCAAGTGCCTGGGCGTCTAGTTCGTGTGGAACTTCGTCAGCCTTCTTGTACGCAATAGCCACATAACGATGGCCCCAAATGGGCATATCTGTGTCACCATGCGGATTGATCATCTCTCTGCCGTCGATAACTTTGTAGATATGTTCTTCAGGAAACTGGCCATTGAATTTTTTCGAGATTTTTGTCAGGTCGGATGGTTTGATGGAGAGTACTGCTGCGACCGGGCCTGCGCCCTTAGCGTCTGATCCATGACAGGCGGCACAGTTACTCATATATTCATTCTCACCGAGTTTAAGCTGGGTGGCTTTATCCAAAGCACTTGTGCTGTCTAGGTTAAACAGTAAGACACATCCTACGATTACAGCTGCAATCACCATAATTTTATCTTTCTTGATTTGCTTCATAACTTATCTCCCAACGGATAATAAAAACATGTATTGCACGAAAAATATTAACACATTAGACAAGTATTTATTGTGATGTATATTATTAAATTGATTGTATTCGGTTAAACAAACAACACTGACAAGAAAAATTAGGCAATAGCATTGCGTTAGGTGGAAGATATTTAAAAATTATTTATTAAAAAGTGCTAAGCCGAGATTCTATGGTAAATATTTAGTTGATATTTTCCATACAAGCGTAGCGACGACTACCCGAAGGGCGCGGTAAAAACTGCGTAAAAGGTGGGGGGTGCCTTTTGATTTACTCGAATCAAACACATAGTTAAGTGGCCGTAGCGAAGCAAGGATCCAAGCCACCGCTCTTTGGCGAGAGTTGAACGTATTTTTAGAGTTTTTTTTGTTTATTTATTCTTGAGATAAGTAGGAGCAGATAAGACTATTCTTTCGTCGTATCGCTATTATTATGCACTTCCTCATTCCATATCGGATTATCCAAATCATCCGGATGAAGTTTGTTTCGTTCTGCTTTATGCAAATGCCAAAAGGACTTATCAATAGCACCTTCCGCATAATCTGGTTTCTTGTCATGTGCAAACGGACACCACCAGTTTTCAACTATCATAACCAGATAAGACGCGTATCTAAAAAGTGCAACACTTAATGGACAATAGAGCTTGCAGTTAAAGATCCAGTACCACTTATATGTGATTAAGTTATGCCAGGTGGCGCCGGTTGAGTAATTGATCTGATCTTGGTGTTTATATCGATGAGATATCCAGTCAGGCACGAAGTCCCAGTAAGATCGAATATTCGTACCACCAATATATACAAGGTGTGTTCGTACCAGGAAAACACAGAGTATCACAAAAGGGATGGTAGTAAATAAGGGTAAGTAGATAAGCGGTACGCCTATAAAAAATTTCCATTTGGGTTGTGTCGGGAAGTTACTACCTATATTTACTCTATTCATTTTTGTAGTTTACTTTTTAGATATGATAGGTGTGATATTTATGATTAAAATAAAACATAAAATCATCAAGATATTAAATGGAAATGGTTTTAGCTAGAGTATGTTAGAGATCAGTTTAAGGGCTTGGTTTCGGTAGCTCGGAATAGACCTCTTCTCTCTCATACAAAACTTCACTAAGTCCTTGCGACGTTTTTATCAAAACGAACTAGTTCTAAGCTCAGCATAAGCGATAGGATCAACTAAAAAGCAGTTGAAAAATCGCTAAAAAGGCGAGGGGTGTATTTATTATACGCACTCAACACTTGGCGTGGGCATCTAACCCACGCCACGCTAATATCTAAGCCATCATTCAGCCTGAATAGACTCCAGATATCCTACCAGCGAAGTGATACGACCAAAAGCAAGTGCTTGGGCGTCTAATTCGTGCGGAACTTCGCCTGCCTTCTCGTACGCCATAGACATATAACGATGACCCCACACGGGCATATCTGTGTCACCGTGCGGATTGATCATCTCTCTGCCGTCGATAACTTTGTAGATATGCTCCTCAGGGAACTTGCCATTGAATTTTTTCGAGATTTTGGTCAGGTCCGATGGCTTGATAGAGAGTACTGCTGCGACCGGGCCTGCGCCCTTGGCATCTGCTCCGTGACAGGCGGCACAGTTACTCATGTATTCATTCTCACCTAGTTTTAGCTGGGCGGCTTTCTCCAAAGCGCTTGTGCTGTCTATATTAAACAATAAGAAACTACCTGCGATTACAGCTGCAATCACGGTAATTTTATCTTTCTTGATTAGTTTCATGACTTTCTCCCATTGGTTTGTAAAACTTGTTTTGCACGAGAAAAGTTAACACATTAAACAGGTATGAATTATGACGTATATCATTAAATGGCTTGAAATCGTGTAATCAAACAACGCCACCGCGCATCGCAAGGCAATAGCATTTGGTGGAAGACATTTAAAAATTATTTCTTAAAGAGTACCCAGCAGAACACGATGAGACAACAACTTTGTTTTTAAAAAGTTGATCCGAAGGGTGCCGTTAAAAAACGCATAAAAGTAGGTGGGTGTCTTTTTATTTAAACTTCAACTGCAATCACATTAATACAATCCCCCATCTGTACCAGCGATGAATAATGGCGCGATATCACCATGCCATCGCGTGGCGCGAAATAGTCATGCGGTGCTAGTGACATGTTTTCAATGTTGCGAATTCGTGCCATCAGGTCGCCTTTTTTGACTCGATCACCGAGATTGATAAAGGGTTCAAGTAAGCCTTTCTGTTCCGAGAACAGGAAACAACTGTCATCGGGCATTTCCAGATTGATGCTGTCTTCATAGAGGCTGGCGACTTTGCCTTTTAATATTCCTGCATGTATTAGAAAATTATCAATTCCACGTGTGGCAATCTCAATGGTTTCGGGTGATGTTGTGCCCCCTCCTCCCAGCTCTGTAGTAACAAATACTTTGTTCATGGATTCAGCCTGCGTGTCATACAATCCGACGGCATCAATTTCCAGCATTTTTAATTGAAATGGTGTTCCAAAGGCATTCATAGCGGCGATACATTTTGCTTCCAATTCTTTATCGGGCAATTGGTGGCAGGCGGCGAATGGAACAAAATCGAGTGTTTTACCACCGGAATGGATATCAAGTACGTAATCTGCGATCGGCAATAAGGTGCGTGAAAAGTAATGGGCGATTTTCTGGGTGACTGTGCCTTTGGCTTTGCCAGGGTAGACTCGGTTCATATTCAGACCGTCTATGGGTGAGACGCGTGTGCCTTCGCAAAAGGCGGGATAGTTCATCGCTGGCACGATAATCACGCGCCCCGATATATCAGCGATTTTTGTTTTTTGCGCTAAATTGTATAAAGCGATCGGGCCTTCATATTCATCACCATGGTTGCCTCCGCTGAGCAGCGCCGTCGGGCCAGTGCCATTTTTGATCTGGGTGATGGGAATCATAATCGATCCCCATGCGGAATCATTGCGCGAATACGGAAGTCGCAGATAACCATGCTGGATACCGTCTTTTTCATAATCGATAGTGGCGCTGATCGGGTTACTCATTATTTTTCCTTGCTCTTTATGCTTTTACCAGTAATTCACGGGGAACATTCGACAGACATTGTCCACCCTTATCGCTAACAACTATCGCTTCTGTGGTTTCATAGCCCCAGTCATCAAACCAGATGGCAGGCATAAAATGTAAGGTCATATTTGCCTCAAGCACAGTGGTATCATTGCTGCGTAATGACATGGTGCGTTCGCCCCAGTCTGGCGGATAGGAAAGGCCAATGGCATAGCCGCAACGATTATCTTTTTCGTAACCAAATTTTTTCAAGGTACTGAAAAATGTTTTCGCTACTTGACCACAGGTGTTGCCCGGCTTCATCACTTCCAGCGTGGTTGCGATACATTCATTGATTACCTTTTCGATTTCACGGTATTTCTGCGGCGGATTCCCGAGATAAAGCGTTCGCGAACAAGGACAATGATAACGCGCATGCACACCTGCAAGTTCCAGAAACATGCCCGTGTTATTTTCGAGTAATTCGCCGTCCCATGTCATATGACAGGCTGCTGCTTCATCACCAACGCCTATGAGTGGCACGATAGCAGCATAATCACCATAATGCTCCGGGGTACCAAGGGTGGCTGCATGTAATATCTCTGCGACCAGTTCATTTTTACGTATGCCTGGTTCTGCCTTTTCCATAATCCTGGTGTAGACAGATTCTATGACTTTACCCGCAGCTTGCATGTATTTAATTTCTTGTGGTGATTTAACAGCACGCTGCCAGTTGACCAGAGCTGTTGCATCACTAAAGCTTGCATCGGGCAGGGAGTCATATAAAGATTCAGCAGCGCGTGCGGAGAAATAATAATTATCTTTTTCCAGGCCAATGCGCCTCGAATGAAGTTTTCTTTGCTGGAGGATGCCAGCGAGGTATTCCATGGGGTGGCAGTCGGGCGATTGTACGTAATGATCAGGATAGGGAATGATATCCTGGTGTGGAAGGTCGGTGGTTAGCTTGGCACCATTGGCGTCAATGCCACGTCCAAACCAGAATAGCGCTCCATCGGTTCCGATCACCAGGCATTGGTGGACATAGAAAGACCAGCCATCATAACCTGTTAGCCAGCACATATTTGAAGGGTCATAGACGATGAGTAAATCTATGCCTTTAGCAGCCATCGATTCACGTGTTTTCTGCTGTCGTTTCAGATACTCCGTTGCTTCAAAACGTCGTCGGCTTTCTTTCATATTTCTTCTCAATAGTTAGTGGGCTTTTGCTTCGCTATACACTCGCATAGTAGAAGGTTAGACTATAAAGAATGATAAAACTCCACGATATTGAATTAGCCAGAGATAAATTAAAACATCAGCTAGCCGATTACACTATTGATCAATCTACGGCCGCTTTAACAGCATCTAAAAACGCATCTACTTCTGTCTCTTCAGTATTCCAGGCAGTCACAAAACGTGGTGGCGCAGTCTCATCCAGTTCCCCTTCAGTGATAGTAAACCCGGCAGCATTCATTGACTCAATAACTTCACGAGGCATATATGCAAATATCTCATTGGATTCGGTAGGATAAGCCAATTCAATACCAGTAATAGCTGCTAAGCCTTGGCTTAATCGTGTTGCCATAGCATTCGCATGGCGCGCATTTCGTAGCCACACATCATTGCTTAAATAGGCTTCGAGTTGTGCTGAGATAAATCGCATTTTAGATAGAAGCTGCCCCGATCTTTTATGCATAAAAGGAAAAGCCAGGACCAATTCTGGTTTAAAAAAAACGACTGCTTCTGCAGCGATACAGCCGTTCTTAGTACCGCCTAATGATAAAACATCAACGCCTGATTTCCATGTCATTTCAGCTGGGCTAACATCCAAAGAAACCAGAGCGTTAGCAAATCTTGCTCCATCCATATGAACATTTAGTTCGTGCTCATGAGCTGTTTGTGCTATCGCTGAAATCTCTTCGATTTGATACAAAGCACCTACCTCACAAGACTGGGTAATACTCACTGTGGCGGGTTGCGCTGAATGTACATTTCCCACGCCACGAATCATATTGACCAACGCATCGGCTGTGATTTTGCCGTTGTCACTGCCTATTGGAATGAGTTTAGCGCCGCCGGTAAAAAACTCTGGTGCACCACATTCGTCGGTATTGATATGTGACATTTGATGGCAAAATATTTTACCGTATGAAGGTGTTAAGGCTGACAAAGCCAGTGCATTTGCCGCCGTACCACTAACCACTGGGTAGGCGATTACTTCAGTTTCAAATACTTCACTGAGCTTTTGCTGTAGCCTTGTTGAATATTCATCTTCACCATAAGATTTGGCGACTCCTGAATTAGCTGCAATAAGCGCATCCATAATTTCAGGACAAGCGCTGGTAGTATTATCTGAAGCAAAGCTGTTCTTTACAAAATCAGTAGACATTTTATTACGATCCAATTTTTGGTTGCTTATAGATATTAGATTAAATTAATCGTTCTGGTACACCTAACACAACTATAAAAAGACACCCCCCACCTTTTTGACGATTTTTATACGGACGCGCCTATCCTTCGGACCAGCATTAAACAACAATGCTGTTGTCTCACTGTGTTCGGCTCAACTGCTTTATAGTTGATCCTATCGCTTATGCTGAGCTTAGTACTAGCTCGTTTTAATAAAAACGTCGCTAGGACGTAGTGAAGTGTTGGACCTTTTTTGGCGAAACATGTCATTTAAATCATCAGTTTTTATTTAAACCTCGTGTATGAAACCCTCATCAGTAATTCAGAGCTGGATGGTTGGCAGATACTGAAATTTCAAACTATGTACAACAAGCAACGGTGGTTTCAGGTTTAGGTATTGTAATCAGCAATTAAGTGGTAATTCAGAGGGTTAATTGGTATTCAATAGTTCATGGATGACACCTGCATCTATTAAATCCTGCTGAGGTGGAAACCAGATATTATTGGGTGTTTGATCAAAGACCTTATCTAAAAAAGTCTGCTTAACACCTTGAGATTTGAATAACGCTAAATCTTTATTCTGCTCAGCACTAATATCGAAGTAGGGAATGTAATTCCATATTGAAGCTGTTTCCAGTTTATATCGATGGAAACCAATTTTTCCTTTATGACCTAGATATCTTCGCTTACCCCCAATAAATGCAGTCGCACAAGCGGAACTACACTCTTGATGGGAATAGGTATCTAATTCATGTTTTGCAAATAATAACGATAGGCCACGACCTTCATAAACTTGTCCACCAGCGCTTTCTAACACGACTGATGTTAGTTCAGGATTATCATTTATTACTTTGCGAACTGAGTCAGTAATTCCAAAATCGAATATGCCCTTTATATATAATTGCTTGCCTTCATTTTCTATCTTTAAACTATATTCGGATTGTTCATTATCACTGGCTATAAAATGAATATATTCTTTATTAAAAATGACCGCCTGTATTGATTCGAGAGCATAGACTAGCGTAAACAGAACGGACAAGAACATTACAGCCTGAATACTACGGGTTTTTAAGGTGTTGCCATGTTTGATGTAATCATTCTCCGTAGCGCGAAACAGGCCTACAAGTTGCCAGGGAAAAATTATCAAACGGGTTATTATCAGTGAAACAATGGTAGCAGTTATAAGATGCGCTGGATCAGCAAAGACTTTATTTAGAATCAGAGCTTCGAAAAAGCTAAGCAGAATTAGTAGTCCGATGAAAATCACCCACAGTGAAATTTGTAGTGGTAAATTACCCCGCCAGTGATTAATTAGAAATTTAATGAATTGACACCTTTAGAAATGACCGTGGAAAACCGCCCTAAAGTAGGGGGGTGTGTTAATAATGACTTTAAATTATGCAGTAGTTTATTGATCAGTTAATTCGGTGTAGGTTGCAGCAAAAGCTGCAATCGCTTTATCCAGGTCATCCCTGGTATGCGATGCTGAGATTTGCGTACGAATTCTTGCTTTGCCCAGAGGTACAACGGGGAAGAAAAACCCAATGGCGTAAATCCCGCGGTCTAGTAATTTTTTTGACATCAGTTGTGCTAATTTGGCATCTCCAAGCATCACCGGAACAATGGGGTGATCGCCGTCTTCAATCGAGAACCCTGCTGCACGCATGCCTCTTCGGAAGTAGCTTGTATTTTCAAATAGCCGGTCACGTAATTCGGTGGATTCAGTTAGCTTTTCCAGAACCTTGATGGATGCTGCGCAAATTGATGGTGCTAATGAATTTGAGAAAAGATAGGGTCTGGAACGTTGGCGTAGTATTTCGACAATTTCTTTTCGGGCAGAGGTGTAGCCGCCAGAAGCTCCACCAAGTGCTTTACCAAAAGTCCCCGTAATAATATCGACGCGATCCATGACACCATGATATTCGTGTGTGCCTCGTCCTGTTTTCCCCAGGAAGCCAACCGCATGACAATCATCATGATGCACCATGGCATCATACTGGTCGGCAAGATCACAAATCTTATCAAGTTGAGCAATGCTGCCATCCATTGAAAATACGCCGTCTGTGGTAATCAAAATCCGACGGGCTCCAGCAGCCTTGGCTTCTTTAAGCTTGTCTTCAAGATCTTGCATATTATTATTTTTATAGCGGTAACGCGCTGCTTTACATAAACGCACACCGTCTATGATTGATGCATGATTGAGTTCATCAGAAATCACCGCATCATCCTGATTCAGAATGGTTTCAAACAGTCCGGTATTCGCATCGAAACAGGCGGCATAGAGGATTGTGTCTTGCATGCCGAGAAATTCTGATACTTTGGCTTCGAGGGTTTTATGAATTGATTGGGTGCCACAGATAAAGCGTACAGAGGATAATCCAAAACCCCATTGATCAAAGCTTGCTTTCGCTGCTGCAATCACATCCGGATCATTGGCTAAACCAAGATAATTATTGGCACACATATTCACGACTTCACGACCATCATCGAGAGAGATGTCGTTTTTCTGCTCAGAGGTGATGATTCGTTCGGTTTTCCATAAGCCTGATTCTTTGATTTCAGCTAATTCACTGGCAAAACTTTCGCGGGAATTTTTATAGCTCATGACTGTTCTTCCCAGCTGAGGATAACCTTGCCTGACTGGCCTGAGCGCATTACATCAAAGCCTTGCTGAAAATCAGTATAATGAAAACGATGGGTGATGATCTTTTCGAGTGGCAAATCAGTTTGTACCATCATTAACCCTTTATACCAGGTTTCAAAAATTTCACGTCCATAGATGCCTTTGATTGTTAGTCCCTTGAAAACAACCTGTTCCCAGTCAACACCTACTCCCGATGACATGATACCCAGCATTGCAATGTGGCCGCCATTGATCATCAAGCTAAGCATGTCACGAAATGCCTGGGGAGAACCGGACATTTCCAGTCCAATATCAAATCCTTCGAACATGCCATGATCATGCATAAACTGTTTGCTGATCCCGCCACTATTGACGTTGATAGGAATTGCACGCGGTACTATTTTTTTAACAAGGTCCAGGCGGTATTGATTTACATCAGTAATAACGATATTACGTGCCCCACAGTGTGCTACCACCATTGCCGCCATAATGCCAATTGGTCCGGCTCCTGTAATTAGAACATCTTCACCAGCCAGATTAAAAGATAAGGCAGTGTGAACTGCGTTTCCATACGGATCAAAACAGGCAAGTAGATCTGTTGATATTTCCCTGCTGGGTTTGAAGACATTTTTTGCGGGAATAGCAATATATTCTGCAAAAGCTCCGTCGCGATTAACGCCAACACCGATGGTGTTTATACACAGATGCCGTCTACCTGCCAGGCAGTTACGACAGCGTTCACAAACGATATGACCTTCGCCAGAAACCACATCTCCAATCTCCAGGTCAGTAACATTTGAGCCAATTTCAACAATTGTGCCTGCAAACTCATGACCCGTAATCATCGGTACTGGAATTGTTTTTTGAGCCCATTCATCCCAGTTGTAAATATGGATATCAGTTCCGCAGATGGCGGTCTTTTGTACTTTGATTAAAACATCATTATTGTTGGGAGTAGGGACTGGGACGTCCTCTAACCAGAGGCCTTCTTTGTCATACTTTTTTACTAGCGCTTTCATCGTGTTCATTTTACGAGACCTATGCTTTAGTGTAATAACTATAGTAGATTATAACTCATAGATAACTCTCACGATTACACCTTAAGGTGCATCAACCAAAATATAACTTTTATAATTATTAAAGAATACTGGTCTTATCGAAACTGATTAGCAATACTTAGCTGGGGGATAGGCCACGTAATCTTTCATTACGTCGGCGTAGCAATTCAATCATGAATAATAAGATGATTGAGAAGTATATCAGCAAGCTAGCGACGGCGAGAATTGTCGGGCTAATCTCTTCGCGAATACCTGAGAACATCGCCCAGGGAATAGTGCGTTGATTCACGCTTCCAACAAAAAGTACCACCACAACTTCATCGAACGAGGTGATGAATGCAAACAGAGCGCCCGAGATTACACCAGGTGTAATCAGTGGAACCGTTATTTTAAAGAATGTATTGGTGGGTGTTGAGCCTAGGTTGGCTGCAGCACGGGTCAAACGGTGATCGAAGCCTGTGAGGGTTGCAGTAACTGTAATGACAACAAATGGAGTCGCTAATGCTGCATGAGCAAGAATTACACCAAGGTATGTACCGAGCAGATTTACTCGGGCGTAGAAAAAGAACATTCCCGCTGCAGAAATAATCAGTGGCACAATCATTGGTGAAATTAGGAGGCCCATTACTGTTGTTTTGAAAGGGAAGTCCTTTTGACTCAATCCTAATGCAGCAAGTGTTCCTAGAGATGTCGATATAATGGTAGAAAATATGGCAATAATAATCGAGTTTTTAACCGCAGCCTGCCAATTCGAGTCGTTGAAAAATGATTCATACCACTTTGTTGAATATCCTGCCGGGTCGAATGCTAGCATCTCGGGAGTAAAGGTGAAGTAGGGCTCCGCGTTGAATGACAGTGGAATTATCACAAGAATCGGGATAATCAGGAAGCCAAAGATCAGCACACAGGTGGTTAGAAAAGTGTAGTGCCAGATTCTTTCGCCGGTAGTTGCATGTAATGGAAGTGCCATAGTATTTATTCTCCCCTTAACCCAGTTTCATATTATCAATACCGACAATTTTGTCGTAGAGAATGTAAAGTGCGACTACTAATAGTAGCAGTATAGTACCTAATGCGGCGGCCAGGCCCCAATTCAGTGATCCTGAAATATGATAGGCGATGAAGTTACTAATCAGGGTACCTTGTGTTCCACCCACCAGCGCTGGCGTTATGTAATAACCGATGGATAGGATAAAGACTAAAATCCCTCCGGCGCCAATACCTGCTATCGTGTTCGGAAAATAAACACGCCTAAAGGCGGTAAATGATGTTGCACCCATTGAGCGCGCGGCGCGAACGTAACTCGGATTGATCGTTTTCATTACACTGAACAAAGGTAATATCATAAACGGCAACAGGATATGCGTCATGGCAACGACGGTACCCGTTTGATTATGAATCATCGCGAGTCGACCATCATTTGCTATCAAGCCAATGGCAACCAGGAAGTCGTTAATGACGCCCTCTTTTTGTAGTAGGGCGATCCATGAGCTAGTCCTTACCAACAGTGAAGTCCAGAATGGTAACAGTACTAATATTATTAAAAGATTACTGGTACGTGTTTTTAGTGTCGCAAGGAGGTAGGCAATGGGATAGCCTAATAAAACAGTTAGAAATGTAATTAAAAAGCTGAGCCATAAAGTTCTTTTAAAAAGGTTTAAATAAATTTGGCTGTCTTCATCTTTCCATTCAATGCCATTAGCATCGTGATTGCATATCTAGTGCAGAGAGGAAGTAGGATTTAGTGTAACGACCACTTTCTCGATGTATTAGTTGCCACGTTTCAATTTCTCCCCATTTTTTATCAATCTTGATAAGGGCGGCCTGGTATGTTGTTTCTAATTTTTCAGGGTCAAACTTTCTTAACTTTCGCCCTGTTTTTCTGAACAGGCTTGAGGTGCCTGATTTTTCATAGTTCAGACGTTTGCCTAAACGATTTATTGTTTTTGCCTCAGCGGCCACTTTTCCGTCAGTGATAAAGGCTTTGAAGACTTCTTCGTCAGGTAATTTACCTGATAACGGATCCCACTTAGCCAGTAAAGGGACGGTTGTGGGTATTATTTCGGCTGTGATTTGATTATCAACACTGCGTAGCAGCATCTCAAATATTGGCATTAAGAATGTTATAAGTATGAACAGGAATAGTGGTGCAACCAATAGTAATGCGTTGATTTTTTTCCTGCGCAGAGAACGCTGTAAGCTTAACTTTAAAGAAACGCCGTCTGCTGTTTTTAAACCACCTGTTTCGCTTTGTGCCATTCTATTTCCAGGAATTAAGAGTTAATACTTCATCATTAATAAAAAATAGCCGGATATTATCCGGCTATTTTTATTGCTCTAATTAGCCTTTAGCTAACCAAGATTCAAACTTCTCAGCTAGCTCTTCCTTGCGATCTGCCCAAAAGTTAATATCTTTAAAGATCGTGTTTTTAGCATTAACTGGATTTGTAGGCATATGAGGAGCCATATCAATTCCAAGTTCTGCATGTTTACCCACTAAAGGCGCCGATGACTTACGAGCTGGGCCGTAAGAAATATACTTCGCCTGATCAGCAAGACGTTGTGTATCGGTTGCGAATTTTAGATATTTATAAACTTCTTCTAGATGTGGTGCACCTTTTGGAATTACCCATCCGTCTAACTCAAACATTTGAGCATCCCACATCATGCCAACAGGTTGCTTGTTTTCAACAATCGCTGAGAATAAACGACCGTTGTAGGCAGAGGCCATAACCACTTCTCCATCAGCCAATAACTGACCAGGTTGTGCACCTTTCGTCCACCAGACAACCTCTTTCTTGATAGTGTCCAGCTTTTTGAAAGCACGATCTACACCTTCCTCAGTAGCCAATACTTTGTATACGTCTGCTGTTGGTACCCCATCAGCAATTAGTGCCCACTCAAAATTTCCTATAGGGTTCTTTTGTAATGCGCGTTTACCAGGATATTTTTTTAGGTCAAAAACATCACTAATGGTGGTTGGAGGAGTATCTCCGACTTTGTCGGTACGGTAACCGATAGTCGTTGAGTAAACAATTTGTGGAATAAAGCACGGTGAAACAAGTGCATCACCAAAGTCTTCTGTTGCAGGCGTTCCATCGGGTGCAGGAGCAAGGTCTTTTATCAAAGTCGATTTCTAATACTAGACCTTCATCACAGAGTGCAACAGCATCATCAGGAACTACGTCGACCAGATCCCATGATATTTTACCTGCTTCTGATTGAGCACGCAGTTTTGATGCGGCTTCAGCAGAGGAATCATCATTGACAATATTGATTTCCGGGTTAAGTTTCATATAAGGTTCGTGATAGGCTTTTGTCTGACTTTTTGTGTATGCACCACCCCAGGATACAACAACCATATCGGTTTTTGCCTGAGCGGTGCCAACACTGGCAGCAAGTACTGCTGTTGCCAGACTACATTTGATAAAAGTTTTCATTTATTAATCTCCTTTGATGTAATAATTTTCTTGTTAAATAGCATGACTGTATTGATTGCCATACAGGTTAAAGGCATTTAAGCCAAATTTATTAATTAATTAATTATAATGATTGAGAGCATTCTGCTACGAGGCATCCAATGCTCTACAGTCATACTCATTCCAGCCAATATTGACAGTGTCTCCCTTGTTCAGGTCGACAGCGTGTGATGAATTAGGGATTTTGACATAGAAATCATTGTTGCCACAGACTTCCATACGGGTACGAATATGGTCGCCTAAATAGATCAGTTCAGCCGCTTTGGCTTGGAAGATATTAGGGACTTGCCCAGGCTCTGGGTTGACGATGACGCGCTCGGGGCGAATTGATAAGGTGCTTGGTTTACCGACACCGGCAATATTAATTTTGTTGGCTACTATCTCCGAACCGTCGCTTGTTTTTACCACACAACTATTGCCATTCTCGCTTATAACCGTACCCTTCAAACAATTATTGTCACCGATAAAATCAGCAACAAAAGCATTGTTGGGTTCTTCATAAAGCATATCTGGTGGAGCTAACTGCTGAATCACTCCCGCATCAAATACGGCAACACGATTTGACATGGTAAGTGCTTCACTTTGGTCATGCGTAACGTATAAAACGGTAATGCCCAGACTTTCATGGATGTGTTTGATTTCATATTGCATTTGTTCACGAAGATTCTTATCAAGTGCACCTAAAGGCTCATCCATAAGAACCACTTCAGGGTCAAAAACCAAGGCTCTAGCTACTGCAACCCGTTGTTGTTGTCCACCAGAGAGTTGCGCTGGGCGGCGATCTGCAAAAGAACCAAGTTGAACCATTTCAAGCGCATGTTTAACTTTAGCTTCACGTTCAGACTTACCCATTTTTCTGACTTCCAATGGGAAGGAGAGATTCTCACCGATAGTCATGTGTGGAAATAAAGCATAACTTTGAAACACCATGCCGATACCACGTTTATGCGGAGGCACGCGGTTTATTGGGACATTATCCAGATATATCTCACCATTGGTTGCTGGCTCAAAACCTGCCAGCATCATTAAACAGGTGGTTTTACCAGAACCAGAAGGCCCTAACATGGTTAGGAACTCACCCTTTTGCATTTCAAGGTTGAGATCTTTGACGACAAGAATTTCGCCATCGTAACTTTTTTGAACATTTTCGAATCGAACTAGTGCATCACTTGTTGATGTTGGCATATATATGATATCTCGTAGAGTTGCTATTAAAGTAGGTCAAGAAACAATATATGTCAAAGTTATTTCTTGTAAACTTCTACTATAAATCATTAAATTAGTTGATTATTTCTCTGATTTTAGTAAGAAAAGCGCATTGCATAGGCTGTAAAAGACACTCCCCTCGCCTTTTAAGCGGTTTTCAGATATATTTACTTGTCCCTTTTAAAACTCTATTTATTAAAATAATCTGAATAGAAAAAATTATATAATAGAAAAAATAAGTTAAAAAAAATAAGCTAACCTATAATGATCTAATTTTTAATAATAAAATTAACAGGATGAAGCGTTCATTGAATAATAGTCATTCACAATCATCACAGCACTTTGGTTTTCTGGCAATGCCGGGATTCTCTCTTATTGCTTACGCAGCGGCGATTGATACACTCAGATTGGCGAATCGTATAGATGGACGTGAACTTTACACGTGGGAAACGATTACGCCTAAAGACGAACTGGTAAAAGCAAGTAATGGTTTAGAAGTTAAGCCAAATAGAATATACAAAGATGAAGATGTATACGATATCTTGTTTGTCTGTGGTGGAGTCAAAATAAGCAAAACCTGGACCGAATCTCTAGGTAAATGGTTACGCTCACAAGACCGCAGAGGTATAGCTTTAGGTTCTTTATGTACCGGCACCTATCTACTCGCGAAAGCGGGTTTACTGGATGGCTACCGCTGCACGATTCATTGGGAAAATATTTCATCAACGCGTGAAGAGTTTCCACATATACATCTAACCGATGACATTTACGAAATTGATCGAAATCGTTATACTTGCGCTGGCGGAACCACTCCAATCGACATGATGCATCATCTGGTTTCAATGCAGCACGGTCGAAGATTGGCTGCTGCGATTAGCGAGGAGTTTTTGGTGGATCACGTACGAAGTATGACTGATCGCCAACGGATTCCCTTGCGCCAGCAAATTGGCACGAGTCAACCGAAGTTAACAGAAGCCGTAATGTTGATGGAAGCGAACATTGAAGACCCACTAACACCGGATGAGTTATCTAGTCTGGTGAATATTTCTCGTCGTCAGCTTGAACGTTTATTCAGGAGTTACCTAAATTGTACTCCAACGCAATATTATCTGGGTTTACGCCTGAGAAATGCCCGGCGTTTATTGTTGCAGACTGAAAAGGCTATTATAGATATATCATTAATTTGTGGCTTTTCATCTGCGCCACATTTTAGTAAATGCTACAGAGATATGTTTGGCTTACCGCCACGTGACGAGCGACGTCTTCTTTTAGCACGAGATGAGTCTGTTGTTTCATCTGCGTAAAGGGGTATTGAAACAACCTTGGATAAATTTTCAAAAGAATCTATTTTATGCGGGATTGCCATAGCATTGATAAAGTATTCTTGAAAATTTACTTCAGTTGCGGTTTCAATCTTCTCCATCTTGAGCACTTCATTTTCAATTTCACGTCGTCCTGCAAGGCTAGTTAGAGCAATGCGTGCGCCAGTTCCTGCGGCGTTTCCAATAGATTGCACCTGGTCTAATGGGCAATCAGGAATCATGCCAAGTAGCATCGCGTACTTTGGATCAATATGCGCACCAAATGCTCCTGCAAAACGGATTTGTTCAATCTTTTTCACTCTAAGTTTATCCATTAATAACTGCACGCTGGCATATAGAGTGCCTTTTGCTAATTGAATCGCGCGGATATCATTTTGAGTGATTAAAACACCTGTTTCCGATCTGTTATCAGTGTCTGAATTAGAGCGACTACTGACTAATTTATAAGCCCAGGTTTTGCCATCTGGTACCACACGCAATGAAGTCTCTGCCTTCGCGCCATTTATGACGCCATCTGTAGTAACAATACCAGCTAGAAACATAGTAGCAATGGCTTCAATTATTCCTGAGCCACAAATGCCTGTAACGCCCGTTTCTCCAATGGCTTCATCAAAACCAGCTTCGTCAGACCAGAGATCAACACCAATTACTTTATAGCGAGGCTCTAATGTTGCAGGGTCAATACGAACTCTTTCAATAGCACCTGGTGCGGCGCGTTGACCATTGTGAATTTGTGCTCCTTCAAAAGCAGGGCCTGTGGGAGATGAAGCGGCGACCAGTTTTTTACGATTGCCGAGAATAATTTCAGCATTGGTGCCTACATCAATAATCAGTGTCATCGCATCACTTTTATAAGGTGCTTCTGATAACACTACAGCTGCCGCATCGGCACCAACATGACCTGCGATACAGGGTGGTAGATAAACCTGGGCGCCTGGAGCAAGGTTCAGGTCTAATTCTTTCGCTGGTAGAGTCATTGATGCCTGTGTAGCAAGTGCGAAAGGTGCGCCACCGAGTTCCACCGGATCAATCCCTAAAAACAAGTGATGCATGACTGGATTGCCTACGAAAACAGCATCTAATACTAAACTTCTATCAATAGTTTCATTACTATTTGAATCAGCTTCGACTAATAGTTGGTCTATTAAAAAATTGATGCCATCCCGAACGGCTTTGGTCATTTTCAGGTCGCCACCGGGGTTCATCATCGAATATGAGACACGGCTCATCAGGTCTTCGCCAAAGCGAATCTGTGGATTCATGATGCCGTGAGAAGCCAGAACTTTTCCTGTTTCAAGATTGCACAGATGCCCTGCTATAGTGGTAGAACCAAGATCTACTGCCAGGCCGTAACTACTTTCCTGTTTTCCCGGCCAAATGCCGATGATGTGTTTGTAATCATAAATGGCGACTGTGACTTGCCACTTTCCTTTTCTTAAAGCGGGTTGTAATTGACGCAATAAGGACGTTTCAATACTAAGGTTAATTAAGCCTGTCTCAAATTCAATCGAATCTTTGAGCCGTTCTAAATCACCACTCGGATAATGAAGCTGAGGTTCTTCGACTTCGATAGTTATGAGATTGACTGCAGGTTTGGATTCTATATTGAGCTCTGTTGCAGCTTTACGAATTACCTGTTGATGTGTCTGGCTTTCAGCAGGGACATCAATAACAACATCGCCTTGTATTCTGGCGCTACAGCCTAGTCGGTAGCCCTCTTTGAGGCCAGCTGCTGGAATTTGTTCTCTTTCTGCGGCGGTAATCGGCGTTAAACTATCTGCATCTGAGGTAATCTGATGCTTTGGAAAAGATCCTGTACTAATTTTGACTTTACAACGCGTACATAAGCCATTGCCGCCACAAAGCGATGCAAGGTCAGCACCAAGTTCGCGTGCGGCAGTTAAAATATCCGTGCCTGCCTCAATCTCTCCGCGGATTCCAGAAGGTGTAAATACAACCTTAAAAGTACTCATTTATAAGGTTTCCGGTGTTATTTCAAAAACAGGGATTTCATAGTAATCGCTGGCATCTTCGGTATGGATATTTCCAATGGTTTTAAGCTGAGTCGGTGGGTCAAGTGTGCCGGCCATTACACTTAATTGATTATCTTTTCCATTATCCCAGAATAAATTACCACCACAATTCTCACAAAAACCACGGTAGATACCTGGCGAACATTGGTACCATTTCAGGGTTTCTTTTTTATTCAATACGAGATGATCTTTATTCACACGAGTAGAAGCCACATGGTGACCGCTGGTTTTACGGCATTGAGAACAATAACAATTCACTACATCACGCACCGGACCATCGATGGTATAACTTACGCCGCCACAAAGACAACTGCCTGTTAGTTGAGAATCTTCTTCATTATTAATGGATAATATTTCTGCCATTTTATTCTCTGTTTCGAAATGTTTTTTAAGAAGTTCTGCTGCGCCGAGAACGGCGCCCGCCTCGCTCACGCGCGCCTTCAGCAGCGGGTTCTCGGTAACAAGATAACCAGTTAGCACAATCTGGATCATTTCCCATAACCACATCAGCTGCTCTTACCGCTTGAACTACTTCTGTATGCAGTGGATTAACAATTGCAGAAGTCATTCCCGCACCCATTGCCATACTAATAAATGAGGCGTTCATACCATTACGATTTGGGATGCCAAAGCTAAAGTTCGAGGCGCCACATGTCGTATTGACTTTAAGTTCATTTCGTAAACGACTGATTAAATGTAGTACTTGTCTTCCTGCATCATTGATTGCGCCTACAGGCATAACTAAAGGATCAACGATTACATCTTCTGCTTTAATCCCATAATCCTGAGCACGCTCAACTATTTTTTTAGCAACTTCAAAACGCACATCAGGGTCTTCCGAGATTCCTGTTTCATCATTGGAAATCGCAACTACAGCACAATTGTATTTTTTAACCAGTGGTAATACGACTTCTAAACGTTCTTCTTCCCCAGTTACCGAGTTAACCAAAGCACGACCCTGATAAACAGCAAGGCCTGCCTCTAAAGCTGCAACAATCGATGAGTCTATCGATAGAGGAACATCAGTAATTGATTGCACTAGTTTAATCGTATCAGCCAGAATTTTAGGTTCATCTGCTAAAGGAATACCTGCATTCACATCCAGCATCTGTGCTCCTGCGGCAATTTGTGCGAGTGTATCCATCTCGACTCGGGTGAAATCGCCATTTTTCATTTCTTCAGCGAGGATTTTTCTTCCGGTAGGGTTAATCCTTTCGCCAATCATCACGAATGGTTCATTGAAGCCTATGGCAATTTCTTTGCTATGCGAGCTTAGTATTGTTCTCGTCATGATCTTCTCCATATTGATGGTTTTGGTTTGGATACCATGGGATTCGTTTCCCCAGCACTCCAGATTTAATCACTAAGTCTTTTACTACAGACTCCTGTTTGTAGGCCATTACATGGACACCTGCAACGCCCTCGATTTCTTTTAATTGCTGCATTAATTCAATACAGATTTTTTGCCCTTCTTCTTTAGGATTTCTAGCATCTTCTAAACGTTTAATTATCCAGTCCGGAATGTGAACTCCTGGTACATTATCTCGTATCCAGATCGCAGAACGAGCTGAAGCCATAGGCCCAACACCGGCTAAAATAAATACTTTTTCCAATAATCCTTCGTCACTTGCAGACATCATAAATTTTTTAAAAGCAGGAATATCAAAGCAGTATTGTGTTTGTATAAATTGTGCTCCAGCATCTATTTTTTTGGCAAGTCTATCGACTCTATAATCAGTTGGCACCGCAAATGGATTTGCCGCAGCACCCAGGAAAACTCTCGGTGGCATATCTAGCTTTCGTCCACTTAGAAAACGGCTTTCATCACGCATGGTTTTTACAGTTTGTAATAGCGACATGGCACCTAAATCAAAAACAGGTTTTGCCTCAGGATGGTCGCCAGCTTGCACACCATCACCGGTTAAACACAGTATATTAGCGACACCCATTGCGTAGGCACCCAGAACATCACCTTGAATCGCAATACGGTTTCTGTCTCTGCATGAAATTTGCATCACCATTGAATAGCCTTTGCGTGTCAGCAATGAGCAAACTCCAACGCTTGACATGTGGCAGTTAGCGCCCGAGCCATCGGTGGCATTGATGGCGTCTGTTACACCATCAAATAATGCAGCCTGGTTAAAGACTTCTTGAGGATCTGCTGAATCCGGCGGCGCCATTTCTGCTGTTACAGCGAAATGACCCACACGCAAAACGCGTTCTAATCGACCCGTTGAGACATGTCCGGGTAATACCGGAAGATGTTCACCAGGATTGGGTTCATCAGCAAACATCAGTGTGAGCCTTTATTGATTGCTTGTTGGTCATGTTTTAAACGTATTTCACGCAACCATGAAGAATGACCTTTTAGTCGATAATCGATAGCGGGTTGTACATCTAGAATCGAGTCATTTTCAGAAACACTTGTATTGTCATCATTCATGATTTTGCTGCCGCGCCATGCTTCTACCCAAACACATAGCATCTCAGGTTTTACCTCGCAATTTCCATTGGGTCTTACACCACCACAAGGACCATTTCTGAGTTCTTTAGGGCAATTCATTGGGCATGACATTCCAGTATCATGCAACACACAATGACCACACATCTGACAGTCAAACAGCAACCCTTTAACATTCTTTTCAATAAATGCGACGGGTTTTTCAACTCGGTCATAGCCAATCTTGTTCAGAATTGGATGAAAGGCACTAAACACGTTCTCCAGTTTTTGATACAAGCCATTGAGTGATCGCACATGGTTGACACTCCATTTACGCAGCGCATACATAGTTTAAGCTGCTCCGCTAGAATTAGTATTTAAGTTATTGTTTTCAGGTAATCTAATACCTTTATTTCTAATCATAGCGTCAAGTTTTTCGTCATCATATTCTTGCTCTAAACGGCTGACGGTTTCTTCGACTAATTGATCCAGGTCATCACCACTTTGTTTCGCTGTTTCGCGTCTCCAATCATCCAGGTAGGCATCGGCATCTGTTTTCTTGGCGCGCATGGCTGCACGGTCGATTGCTTCCTGGAATCTTGCCGGAAGCAATTTTTTAGCACGTTTCCTGCCTTCCTGCACAGTCACTTGTGAGGGAATATCACGCCAGTATATTGTGATTATTTTAGGCATCAGGCGCATAACTCCATTTTTGCTTGAGCAATGTTTTTTGACAGCAAGTGAGTAGAAATCGTCTGTAGTTCTGTTTCCATTTCACCATAGCCAGTAAAAATTCTTTCGAAGTTTAGCCCCAGTCGCTTGGCACATGCTTCGGCTTTTTGGTTTAGTTCGTGATTCTCAGTTTGCGCCAGATAGACAACTTTTTTGTAGTTGCCAAAATACATTTCCAGTAATTCGGGTTTGCGATCAAGCCCAAGAGCCTTCCAGACATAGGTTTCAAAATGCTGCGCGAGAAAGTCGGTTAAGTAAAAAGTACCAAGCTCAGCCTCATGTAGATCATTGAACACATCATGACCAGCAAAGAATTGATAGCAATGCGCGCCAGGCAAACGTGTTGCACCAGTTTCTTCAAGCACCACATCGAGTAAACCGCCAGTGCCACAGTCACCATAGGCAACCAGGATTTGACCGTCATTCTTACTCTGGATTGATTGTATTTTTTGCCTGACTGCATCAGGGATCAGTGCAGGAGTTGAGTGGTATTTTGCCGGTAGGCAATCAATATTAAAATGATCCCAGTTATTCAGGGTTTTAAGAGCAACTAACTCATTAGCTAATGCTCCGCATGCGATCACATTGACGATCTGTTTCATTTTAGATTTAGCCAGCTTTTCTGAGCGCTAGTTGCGCTTTTGCAATATCGACAGCAGCAGCTGCATCGCGACAATAAGCATCAGCGCCAACTGCATCTGCGAACTCCTCATTCAGAGGAGCTCCACCGACTAGCACGATGTAGTCATCACGAAAACCCTGTGAAACCATCTCGTCTATCACGACTTTCATGTAAGGCATGGTGGTAGTGAGCAGGGCAGACATACCCAGAATATCAGGCTTGTGTTGTTCCAGCGCAGCAAAAAACTGTTCGGCAGATTGGTTAATTCCCAAATCGATGACTTCAAAGCCAGCACCTTCCATCATCATCTTAACCAGGTTTTTACCGATGTCGTGTATATCGCCTTTAACCGTACCAATAACCATTTTTCCTGCACGACTTTCGTCTGAGGCAGAAAGTAAAGGTCTCAGAACCCCCATACCGCCTTTCATTGCATTAGCCGATGACAGCACTTCAGGAACGAATAATATGCCATCACGGAAATCAATACCGACGATTGTCATGCCGCCAACCAATGCTTTAGTGAGCACATCTCCAGCAGCCCAGCCGCGTTTCAGGAGAATCTCTGTTCCTTCAATAACTTCTTCTCTCAGGCCGTCATATAGATCATCCTGCATCTGCTCAACCAGCTCATCGTCGGGTAATGCATTGAGATCAATATCTTCGTCATCAAAGTCATCGTTATCAGCCATTTTATAGCCTTATATAAAATAAAAATTTAGGTGTTAACAGATTGTATTTCTAAAGCATAAATCATGCTCCAGAATTAACGACTTTACGTTATCTGTAGACGACAGTGATTGCTGGCTTAATAACGAAGCAATTTTGCACAAAAACCGCCCAAAAGTAGAGGGGGTGTCCTTTAAACGTCATTCGCGATAGGTATTGCGACTATTGATTGATAGCCAGATGCAAGCATCTGTATTTGGTGGGATAATTCAATACTAACTCCGAACTAATGAAAAACTATGTCTACATTGTTAAACGATTTACTCGAAGAAAAAGGTGTCCTGCTCGCTGATGGCGCAACAGGCTCGAATCTATTTGGCATGGGCTTGCAAACGGGCGATTCACCCGAACTCTGGAACACCGATCATCAGGATAGAATCTCACAGCATTACCGCAATTTTGCCGAGGCCGGTTCCGATATTATTCTCACCAATACCTTTGGTGGAACACAATATCGGCTCAAATTGCATGGTGCAGAAAAACGCGTTGAAGAACTGAATGTAAATGCAGTTAAACTGTTAAAAGCAGAGATAGAAAAATCGGGTAGACAAATCGTTGCCGCCGGCTCAATGGGTCCCACAGGTGAGTTGATTGTGCCATTAGGCACTATGACGCATGAGCAAGCTGTTGAGGCATTCAGAGAGCAGGCAGAGGCCTTAAAGAAAGGTGGTGTTGATGTCTTCTGGATAGAAACGCTATCCTCGAAAGAAGAAGCGCGTGCTGCGGTTGAAGCCTGTACGGGTTTAGGACTACCGATAGTCACCACCTACAGTATTGATACCAATGGCCGCACCATGATGGGACTTTCGCCCGATGATATCGTCACAGTAACGAATGAAATGGATACCCCACTAATGGCCTTCGGCTCCAACTGTGGCGTGGGTGCAGCAGAATTAGTGGCGGCTATTATTAATATAAACAATGCTTTAGGCGACAAATCTGAAGACACAATTATCATCTCGAAGGCCAACTGTGGCGTGCCAGAATATATTAATGGAGAAATTGTTTACAGTGGTACCGAAGGAATTATGGCCGATTATGCAGGCATGGCTATCGACGCAGGTGCCCGAATAATAGGTGGCTGTTGTGGTACTTCACCAAGTCATATCAGTGCAATGCGAAAAGTGTTAGATATCCATCAGAAGGGTTCGGCTCCCACTCGCGATGATATCGAGGCACGTTTAGGTAACTTAAGTACCGGCGCAATCGCCCAGTTAGAAGGCAAATTATCCATAGCTGATGGTGCCTTTGCCCAAAAAGAATCTACACGGCGTTCGCGGAGAAGGAGATAAAATAAGAGGAGGGATAAAAGAAAGTAAAATATTTTATTAGGTATTCCTTAATTTGGGTAAACTCAGGAAATTATTAAGACAAACAAATACAATTTTGATATCTATGAATGAGCAGATAAAAACAACCATTTTTCCTTTTCTACTTGCAATGGCACTGTGCTTTAGCTTCACGATTATCCCCTCTATAACTTATGCAGATGAGTTAACCGATCTGTTAACCGGTAAGCCTGCGGCTGAAAAAGAAGCAGCACTCAATAAGGTTATTAGCACCGAAAATACCCAGCAGAGTGATTGGAAAATCAATAATAGATTGCGCGAAATTTTTGCTGAGCTGGAATCCTTGAATAAACTCTATATCGAGGTGAATAAAGGAGTAGTGACACTGAAAGGTGAAGTCACCACTGCTGAAGAGGAAAACAAGGCGCTCACTCTGGCAAAACAGGTTGAGGGTGTTGTAGAAGTTGAAGATGAAGTTGTGGTAACAAGAAGTGTAGAAAAACGTCTGGAAACTACCGGTAAAAAAGCGCTGACTCTGGGAAGCCAGATTGTCACTACTTTGCCACTATTTTTACTTGCCTTAATTGTCTTTATCATTACCTGGATTATTGGACGGTGGATCTCAAAACGGCAAGGCTTTTTCAGACGCATTACGCCTAATGCTTTTATTGCCAACCTGCTAGGGCAAATAACACACCTTATATTCATTATTTTTGGTCTTGTTCTTGCACTATCTCTGCTGGACGCTACGGCATTGCTCGGCACGATAATGGGTGCTGCCGGAATATTTGGCCTAGCCATTGGTTTTGCTGTCAGGGATACCGTAGAAAATTATATTGCCAGTATCTTACTCAGCCTGCGTAACCCTTTTCAGGTTAATGATTATGTCGATATTAATGGTAATCAGGGTAATGTCGCGCGTTTGACTACACGTGCCACGATACTTATTTCATCCGATGGTAATCATGTGCGTATTCCGAATGCCGAAGTATTTAAAGCAGTGATTGTCAATTACACCCGCAATCCGGAAAGACGTTTTACTTTTGATCTGGGTGTTGATACATCACAGGATTTAAATGATGCACAACAGCTAGCGATAGAAACATTAAACGATATCGATGGAGTGATGGAAGATCCCAAGCCTAATGCTTTGGTGCAGGAACTAGGCGATTTTAATGTTCTTGTGCGTGTCTATGGCTGGGTGGATCAGGAACACTACAGTTTTTCCAAAGTTCGCAGTGAAGCGATCAAAAGGTGTAAACAGGCTTTTGATGACGCCGGTATAATTATGCCTGAACCAATCTATCAGATTAAGCTATCTGATGGTACAGGAGTGCTTAGCGGTGCAGCAGCCCAACAGAAAAAGCCTGCTAGCGTGAAAAAACCTAAAACACAGAGTAAACATCAGGAAGTCAGCGATGTTAAACCCGATGACACCGCCAGGGAAAAAGTTGAGGAAGAACATGCGGATGGTGATAGTCAAAACCTTCTAAGTGAACAAACTCCGTCAGAGTAGTTTAGGTTAGCTATCAGTTTGATTTTAAACACCCCCCCCTTTTTCTGGTTTTTTGCAAAAACTCGCCCTAAAGGGCTAACTAAAGCTTTTGTCTCACTGCATTAGGTTGGCTCTTTTTAACCAATAATATTATGCTCAGGTCCATACGGGAACCCAGTAATATTATTCGCGCCATCTTCAGTTAAAACCAGAATATCGTGTTCACGGTAACCACCTGCGCCCGGCATGCCTTCGGGTAGCATGATCATCGGTTCCATCGAAACAACCATGTTTGGTTCTAGTACGGTTTCGACTTCTTCACGCAATTCTAGTCCGGCTTCGCGGCCATAGTAATGGCAAAGAACTCCAAATGAATGGCCATAGCCGAAAGTACGGTATTGTAGAAGGTCGTGCTCTTTGTAGATTTCATTCAGTTCGTAGGCGATGTCGCAACAACGTGCGCCGGGAACGATGAGCTTTTTGCCTTGATCGTGTACCTTGCAGTTTACCTCCCATAAGTGCAGTTCTGCATCAGTTGCAGACTCACAAAAAAGTGTGCGTTCCAGTGCAACATAATAGCCTGCGACCATGGGGAAACAGTTGAGGCTGAGAATATCACCGCTTTCTATGTTCTTTGAAGTAACCGGGTTATGCGCGCCATCGGTATTCATGCCTGACTGGAACCATGTCCATGTATCGAGCAATTCTGAATCAGGGAAGACTTTGGCAATTTCGCGAACCATGGTCTGGGTTGAGTGCAGTGCGACTTCGTGTTCTGGTATACCAACGCCAATCGCTTCAACGCAAGCAGCGCCACCGATATCGGCAATCGCAGTCATCTTGGTTATATGGGCGATTTCTTCGTCCGATTTAATCATGCGCAGTTTCATCGCACCGGCGCTGATATCGACAAATTTACAGTCGGGCAGGGCGCTTTTTAGTTTTTCCAGCATTTCTAGAGCAACCTGATCAAACTCGATACCGACACGTTGTTTGCCTTTAATCAATGATGCTACTGCTTTGTAAAAGTTATCATTTTGCCAGTCAGTGTAAACCAGGTTTTCGCCAAAGGTACGGCGATATGGCTGGCCGCCATCGATATTGGCGGTAACGGACGTTTGTGTATCATGGTTGATCACCAGACCGTACTTACGTCCGAATGAACAATACAGAAAATCAGCGTAATAATTGATGTTATGAATTGATGTCATCAATATAGAATCAATATTCAAGCTTGCCATGAGTGTGCGCAAATGATCAACGCGTCCCTGCATTTCCTGTGTACTGAAGGTCGGTTTCACCGGCTCACCGTTGGGGATATTGATGGTGCTAGGCATGTTGAGGTTGGCGTTTTTATTCATAACAGGTATTCTTCCTAATATTTAAAAATGGCCTGGCTTTGCATAGTTCTTTATGTCATTTTTTAAAAGCAAAAATGAAAAAATCACTGAAAAGTAGGGGGTGTCATTTAGGGTTTTGTTGTGTGATGGGTTTAAGGCCTTGATCCAGCGTCTACAATCCATTGCCAGATATAGTCACTGAAACTGCGCCTGACGATGAGTTGAAAGCTATCATCTGCGGTTCGACGAATCACCGCTTGTGATTTTGCAAATACGGTGGTGATCACTTTTCCTGTGGGGAAATTACTGCGGTGGAAATCGTAAGGTGAAGATTTTTTCAAGATTGTTTCAGCGTTTTTACCCGATAATAACAACGCGGTTTGACCGCCGGAAACATTAGCGATGGCGAAGTGTCCACTCATTTCCTCACGAAGTTTTTCTTCGACTGCAAACTCGATTTTATCCGCAACCAATAGCAGGAATTCATCGGGTGAAATCCAGTTGATGACAAACTGTTTGTTTTCAACCGAAGTCAGCGGCAATCTTGGCAGATACAGATTAGTAACCGCCTTGACCGCTTTTCTGGCACTTTCATTCTCAGCAGGTACCCTTATAACAAGATGTCCCAGGGCTAATTCCTGTAGGGAATAATGATCGTTACCGGCAGGCACTTGTGCTGATACATGGTGCATCGCTAAACGGCGTTCAATTGAAACGTCTTCTGGGATTAGGTTCAAAGCACACCCCCGTACTTTTTAATACTTTTTCTATTACACATTTTGACGATCTCCTTTTGGATCAAAGAATACCGGGTTGCAGATTTCAGCTTCAATGGTAGAGCCATCAGCTTGAGGCATATAGACTTTTTTACCCATATGTTTCAAACCTCCCTTAACCACTGCCATCGCAATGCTTCTTTCTAAATTAGCACTGTAATAGCTGGAAGTTATGTGACCGACCATCGTCATTGGTATTTTCTGTGCAGGATCAAATACAATCTGAGAACCTTCCGGAGCCACTCTTTTAGGTTCTGTGGTTTTCAATCCAACTAGCTGTTTGCGGTCTTCCCTGAGACAATCTTCGCGAGCCATTGAACGCTTTCCAACAAAGCTAAAGTCTTTGCTGTTTGCAACCGCCCAGCCCATGTCGAGATCATAAGGTGTCATCGAGCCATCGCTATCCTGACCGACAATAATGAAACCTTTCTCCGCACGTAATACGTGCATGGTTTCAGTGCCGTAGGGAGTGAGATCATATTTTTCGCCGTGCTCAAAGAGTTTTTCCCAAACGGCTATGCCATAGTTGGCTTGAACATTAATCTCATAGGATTGTTCTCCTGTAAATGAGATGCGGAATACGCGTGCAGGTACGCCAGCGACTTGACCTTCGCGCCAATCCATAAATTTGAAATTTTCAGGATTGAGATTAATATCGGTCAATTCGCCGAGTAACTTTCTGGCATTTGGCCCAGAAAGTGACATGGTAGCCCAGTGATCAGTAACACTATTGAAATAAACCTGAAGTTCAGGCCATTCGGTTTGATGCCAATTCTCTAACCAATTGAAAACGCCGGCTGCGCCACCGGAGGTGGTGGTCATGAGGAAATGATTATCTGAAAGACAAGAGGTGACACCATCGTCGAATAGCATGCCATCATCGTGACACATCAAACCGTAGCGGCAGCGGCCAACAGGTAATTTACTCCATGCATTGGTGTAAATACGATTCAGGAATTCAGCTGCATCAGGACCCTGGATGTCGATCTTGCCCAGGGTTGAAGCATCAAGAATGCCGACACTGTTACGCGTTGCCAAACATTCACGGTTAACCGCATCATGCATGCTTTCGCCCGCTTTGGGGTAATACCAGGGGCGTTTCCATTGGCCGACATCTTCAAATTCTGCACCATTGTCCTGATGCCAGCGATGCATGGCGGTATAACGTTCTACATCAAAAAACTGATTGGCATTACGACCTGCAATAGCACCAAAAGTAACTGGAGTGTAATTTGGGCGGAATACGGTTGTGCCCGTTTCGGGAATGGTTTTGCCGAGTTTTTTAGCAGCAATCGCCATGCCATTAATGTTGCTAAGCTTACCCTGATCAGTACCAAAACCGAGCGCGGTATAGCGCTTCACATGTTCGATAGATTCAAAACCTTCCTGAATTGCGAGTTCTATTCCGGATGCAGTCACATCCAGTTGAAAATCGACGAACTGCTTGGGTGCGCGGCTGGTTGGTTTAGTGTGCGGAATGTGGAAGATGGGCATTGAAGCAGCTGTTTCTTCAGATTCAGTATGCGGAAACACTGCTTTGTCAGCATTATAACCACAAGATTGTGCCGCTGTTACTCCAGCACTGGCTGCATCTCTAACAATTTCAGGTAGGTCATAATTTCCGTAAACTGATCCGGTAGCGATCATGTTTTTATTAAAATTATCAGGTATAAAGCCTTGGATATCTTCATTCCAGATGGGTCTGCCTCCGGTATGGCAAGATAGGTGAACTGCCGGATTCCAGCCACCTGAAGTAGCAATGGTATCGCAATCAATTCTGCGACTTTCTCCTGTTATTTTGTCACCTTCCGCATTAATCGGTGCAATAACAGCATCACTGATGCAGGAATTTCCCTGAGCTTCAATAATCGCACTTTTGCAAATGACTTCAATACCAAGATCATGCGCCTGTTTACTAACAGCTTCACCAGCGACAGCTCTGGTATCTACAATGGCCCTGACTTGTCGGCCGGTTTTTTGCCAATCAAATGCGGTGTGGTAGCCATTGTCATTGCTTGTCATTAATAGCAGTTTTTTACCAGGAACGACATTGTAGCGATTGATATACGTCGAAACTGCCGAAGCTAACATAACGCCAGGTATATCATTATTCGCAAATACCAATGGTCGCTCATGAGCTCCTGTTGCCAGAATCACTTGCCTGGCGCGGACGCGATGCATTCGTTGACGAATCGCCCCGGCAGGGGCTAAATCACTGAAATGATCGGTGCAACGCTCATGAATGGTGAGAAAATTATGGTCGTGATAACCGTTTACCGTGGCATTTGTTAATAGTGTGACATTTTCTGTAGCGAGCAATTCACTGACGCAACTATCAATCCACTGTTGCGCTGGTGTACCATCCAGGATTACTTTTTGACTGAGGAGGTTGCCACCGAATTCATTTTGCTCATCTGCCAGGATTACCCGGGCGCCGCTTCGCGCTGCATTTAAAGCCGCAGTTAATCCTGCTGGCCCGCCACCAATGATTAACACATCTGCAAATTGATTGATGCTTTCGTAAATATCAGGATCTGGTTTTGTGGATGATCTCCCGAGACCCGCGCCTTTGCGAATCATCTTTTCATAGCTCATCCATAATGCTTGTGGTGCCATGAAGGTTTTGTAATAGAAACCCGGTGGCATGAAGCGCCCGAATAACTTTCCAACGACTCCCATCAGATCAAATTCAGTACTCGGCCAGCCATTAGTACTGTGACAAACTAAGCCTTCATAGATGAGTTGTTGTGTGGCACGAACATTCGGTATCTGAGTCTCCTCCGTGGCGCCAACTTGCAAAATAGCATTCGGCTCTTCTGCACCTGCTGCGACTATGCCTCTGGGCCTGCCGTATTTAAAACTGCGGCCAACTACAGCAACATCATTAGCTAACAACGCAGAGGCAATGGTGTCGCCTTCAAAGCCGCTATAGCTTTTATTGTTGAAAGTGAAATTGATTGTTTTATTTGAATCTATGCGAGACTGTGCAGAGGCAAGATTACCTTGAATGCGGTTAATCTGCTTGAGAGTGGACTGACTCATTTATTAGCCACCTCATCAGAACTAAAAGTAGGTTTTTCATCAACCCTATAGGTTTCTTTAATTTCATAGCTTTGGGTATCACGAGTGATATAAAAAAACTTTCGACAGCCAATAGTGTGATGCCATAACTCATGATGAATGCCGCGCGGATTTTTCCTGAAAAACAGGTAATTCCCCCATTCTTCATCGCTACAGGCTTCTGGATTTTCTGGTCTGATAATATGACCCTCACCTGAAGGGTGGAACTCTTCTTCTGATCTTTGTTCTTCGCAGTAGGGGCATTGTATAAGAAACATTAGTGTGCTACCCCCGCTGCTCCATGTTCATCTATTAGAGCGCCAGAATGGAATCGGTCAATAGAAAACGGAGCTGCCAAAGGATGCATTTCGCCTTTAGCCAGTGAAGCAGCGAATACGTGCCCGGAACCCGGTGTCGCTTTGAAACCGCCGGTACCCCAGCCGCAATTGAAAAAGAGATTTTCGACCGGTGTTTTACTCATAATCGGACAGGCGTCAGGGCAGGTATCAACAATTCCACCCCATTGACGATTCATGCGAACACGACTAAAAAGAGGGAATAATTCAAGAATTGCCGAGACAGTATGTTCGATAGTGGGATAGGAGCCTCGTTGTCCATAACCATTGTATGAGTCAATACCTGCACCTATCACCAGATCGCCTTTATCTGACTGGCTGACATAACCATGTACATAGTTCGACATTACAACGGTATCGAGTATCGGCTTGATTGGTTCTGAAACAAAAGCTTGAAGCGGATGAGATTCGAGCGGTAATTTAAATCCTGCCATGCCTGCGACTACACCGGAATTACCTGCAACCACACAACCGACTTTGCCTGCTTTAATGGTTCCGTGCAGATTTGTTTTTACGCCAGTAACAGTACCATCTTCAATTTCAAAACCTTCAACTGCACATTGCTGAATTAGATCCACTCCGAGTGCATCTGCTCCTCGGGCAAAACCCCAAGCAACTGCATCATGTCTCGCAACACCACCGCGTGGTTGCCAGGAAGCTCCCATTACCGGATAACGGCGACTTGCCGAACAATCCATGTGCGGCACAATCTCTTGCACTTGTTTGTCATCTAATACTTCACCGTCGATACCGTTGAGTCGGTTGGCATTTACGCGCCGGTTAATGTCGCGCATGTCTTGCAGCGAATGTCCAAGGTTCAATACACCACGCTGTGAAAACATCACGTTGTAATTCAAGTCTTGTGATAAACCTTCCCAGAGTTTCATCGAATGTTCGTACAAATGGGCTGACTCATCCCAGAGATAATTAGAACGCACAATGGTTGTATTTCGTGCAGTATTACCACCGCCAAGATAGCCTTTTTCAATAACGGCCACATTTGTTATGCCGAATTCTTTAGCTAGATAATAAGCCGTCGCTAGGCCATGACCACCACCACCTACTATGATTACATCATAATAATCTTTTGGTTTAGGGTTGCGCCAAACACGCTGCCAGTTCTCGTGATGAGTCATGGCATGCTTTAGCAGGCCGAAACCCGAATAATGCTGCATTAGTTTATCTCTATTTGGGGTTGTTTTTTTAGAAAAGAGTATTGTCTATCAATAGAACATTATCTATATAGAAGTCAGTGCCCTCGATTATCGCCACAGCGACATTGTGAAATACTACCTTTATCAGTATATAGATGGATGCCTCTCCACTGTCAAGACATAGAAAACCCTATGCACTTAATATACTGCATTCATATTAATCTTTTATTTCCATATATGTCCTATTCGAATGGATTCACTGGAATTAGCTAACCAAAGAACAGAAGAATCAATAAACTCGTTTTCGTGCGGGTGCAATTTACCTTACTGATGGGCATGCCCGACTGGTCGAAATACTGAAGGCTCCATCTTTGGAAAAGACATCCTCCCACTTTTACGCTGTTTTCACACTTTCCCTTAGCAAGGTATTAGCTCGATTAGTTGTGATAAATATAAACATTACCAGAGCAGCACCCACAATATTCGCTATCCAATATAGCGGCCAAAAAGCGCCAATCATGCCCAATAGCAATAACGGATAATGCCAAATCTTCAGCGGGCCTTCCGCATAGTTTTGAACCAGACAGTTAATTGCATAAATGCCAAACAAGGCAAAAAATCCGATTTGAATAATCTCTGACCAGCTACCGCTAATCAAGGGTGTATAGGCGAACATCAAGGGCACGATATATAAGCCCTTGGCAATTTTCCACGCCTGGAAGCCTGTTGCCATCGGCGGTGATTTGGCAATGCCAGCTGCAGTGAATGCTGCAAGACAAACCGGTGGAGTGACATTACTATCCTGGCTCAGCCAAAACACAATCAAATGTGCGATGAGTAAATACATGGTGAGTTGTTCTGCATCAACCAATAAGGGACGCACTGTTATTGAAAGCTCAAATGGCATGGCTGCCATCAGCTCAAGCGCTTCGGGTTTTGTCATTCCAGTCGCTATCTTCGCTATATGTGGGCTATCCACCAACATAAAGAAAGCGGTTTGTGTTGGATCACTCAGGCCTTGCATAAGTTTTTCTACAATTACACCATCTGCCAGTATTCCCGCTAATGCAGGTGCGCTCAAAATCGCCAAAATGATATAGGCAGCAGTAACCGGCAAACCCATGCCGAGCACCAGAGAGGCAATACCAATCAGTAAAATGGCGATTACGATTGAGCCCTGTGACCATTGCGCGATCATCAATGAGAAGCTATTACCGATGCCGCTGGTGACGATGGCATTGTTCATAATGCCAATCGCGACTAGTAAAATGCCTGTCATAATTGAGGCGCGAATGCCAAACATAAAGGCTTCGGCAATCTTCGATGGCCCCATGATGGTAGGTTTAAAGTCATCGCGATTCGCAATTTTAGCGATAATCAGGGTTGACCATGACACCAGAACCAATGCCGCAATCGCCCATGAAGCCGCATAACTGGGTGTGACACCCGTCATTAGTAACCAAATCATCACCGTCAATGGGATAATAAAACTAAGCCCGCCAGAAATTATTTTACCTTTGTCGATGCTCAGGTCCTGATCTTCACCGACCTTATATTTAATCGCTTCAATGCGTACGATAAATGCTACCGAGAGGAAATATAAAATCGCAGGGACAACTGAAACAGCAACAATTGTGGCATAAGGGATCGCAGTGTAACTCGCCATGACGAAGGCACCTGCGCCCATAATCGGCGGCATCAATTGTCCGCCAGTAGATGCTGCAGCTTCTACGCCACCCGCAAACTTTGCGCGAAAGCCATTGGATTTCATTAGTGGAATGGTTATAACACCGGTTGATGCGGTATTTGCAATTGCGGAACCGCTAATGGTTCCGGTTAGAGCAGATGAAAGTACTGCAACAAATGCCGCGCCGCCGCGCACCCGTCCTGCGACGAGTTTGGAGCCCTCAATAACAAAATCACTGGCTCCTGATACCACCAGGAATCCACCGAAAATCATAAATAGAGTTATATTGGTGGATGAAATGCTGGCGAGAATGCCAAACATGCCTTCGTCGTTAAACAGCGAGCGAAACATAACATCGTTAAGTGGTAAGCTGGCGGCGCGGAAAACGCCTGGCAGTTGCTCACCTAAAAAGAGAATGTAGGATAAGGATAAGATAATCAGAATTGGTATAACCCATCCAGCGACTCGGCGCGATAGATCAATCGCTGCAAATAATAGGATTCCACCAGCCAGCCAATCTATAGTGTTGAATTGCCATGCTTGTCCAGTTATAGAGAGCGTATCATCATAAATTCTGGATTCGGACGCGGCTACCCAAAGTGCTGAAGCAGCAACTATTAAGCCATAGATGATATCAAGGTTAATTGCCCAGGGTTTATGGGTGCTGTAACCGAATGGGCTGTAAATAGTTGAGGCTAAAAAGGCAAATCCCGCAAAATGAATTGCATTTTGCCACAGGCCTGGTTCGTTTAAATAGAGATTGGTTAGTATATGCCAGATACCAAATGCAATGGCGAAAGCCGCTACTATCCACTGCAATGGGGATTTTTTTTGCCCTTCAAGTACTAGCCAGTTATCACGAACATTGTGACTAGGAATTAAATCGATTTCGGGTTCGTTATGGTAGGAATTTTTTTTTGTGTTTGCCATCGGTTCTTATATTTTTATGGCTATTGAAAGCATATAAAAGGGCGGTAGATACTACTTGTAAGTAAACTACCGCCACAAATCGAGCTTAGTTAGAAGTTATTTTTTCTAATTTGTCTTTTTCTTGAGCGACTAAACGAGCAGGGATTTCAAGCCCCACTTCTTTGTAGTATTTTGCGGCACCAGGATGTAATGGTACGGGCAATCCAGCCATCGCTACTTTGATATCCATCGCTTTTGTTGCTTTATGAATCGCTTGCAAGAAACCAAGATTCTCAAAAATAGCTTTTGTTAAAAGATAAACATGCTCATTCGCTGACACTAGCATTGACAGCCAGGAAATTGGGTTGAGCAATGGTGTTTATATCTTTAGACTGGCCAGGATAAGTTCCAGCAGCAATCACACGAGGCGTCCAGAGTTCACGTCCACCATCCATTTTCGCTGCCTGCTCAGCAGTAACGTCAAGTATGGTGAATTTGCCTTCGTTGGCAGCCATCAATTTGGTAATTGCACCTGTTGGTGGACCTGAAGGGATACCTGCGCCAGCGATTTGACCGTTGGCTAAGGCATCAGCGGTAGGGCCATATCCCGCATGCATTAATTTATAGTCTTTTTCGATATCTATTCCAAGGCCGGACAATAAAACCTTATTGGAGCCAAGCGTTCCTGAATTCTGCTTACCTAGACCAATTGATTGACCTTTCAAAGCTACTATATCTGCCATGGATCCGGTTTTTGCATTCTCTTTGGCAACCAGGAACTGTTCAACATTCTGCCAAAGCATGGTAACCGAACGTATATTGGTTTGCTTTGAAGTAACAGGACCTGTGCCCGTAGCCGCATAAGAACCGTAGAGACCTTGCAAAATAGCAAAATCAGCCGTACCCGCGCCCATTGCCTGAACATTCGCACCAGAACCAGCCGAATTAACAGCCGTTAAACTAAATTTCTTTTTAGGTAGTAATTTAATTTTTGAAAGGGTTGAGATTGCAGTACCAACAGGATGATAAGTGCCACCAGTTGAGGCTGTGTTCAATATGTAGTCTTTAGCATCTGCCGCATTGGCTGTTGCCATTGTTAAGGCCAGGGTTGCACTTGATAGTAATGTGATAAGTGTTTTGTTCATTGTTCCTCCAGATGATTATTAAATTTTAACGAATCTTTATTTGGGTAATTTACTTTGTTGTCGTTACTTAGTTTAGTTTAGATTTACTACTAAATTTGTTTAAAAATTAAATAATTTTTAAACATGCGAAGGAAAATTATTGTGTTGTGAATTAAAGCTATAATAAATGAATTGAATTTAGCCCTGAGAACGAAAATGGATTTAGGCATTAAAGATAAAGTTGCACTGGTTTTTGGCGGTGGCAGTGGCCTTGGTCAGGCAATTGCGATTCAACTCGCTGAAGAAGGCGTGAAAGTTGTGGTTGCAGGTCGCACTCATGAAACACTTCAGCAAACCGACAAAATAATCAGGGATAAGGGTAATACTTCCATGCCGCTGGTATGGAATTTATCTGATCTCAGTGTGATCGAAGAAAATATCAACAGAATCAAACAAAATTTCGGCGCTGTGGATATCCTCATCAATAATACTGGTGGACCACCACCCACAGCAGCAGCAGGCCAGGCGCCAGAAGTCTGGTTAGAGAATTTCAATAGCATGGTGTTATCAGTTATCGCGATTACTGATCATATTCTGCCTGATATGCGCGCCAAAGGCTGGGGTCGTATTATCACTTCGACCTCATCGGGGATTATTTCACCGATACCGGGTCTGGCATTATCCAATGCATTACGAATGTCTTTAGTCGGCTGGTCGAAAACCTTGGCCAGGGAAATTGGCAAGGACGGAGTTACCGCCAATATTGTTCTTCCGGGCCGAATTTCCACCGAACGCATCGGTTTTCTGGATAGCAAAAGAGCGGAAAGGGAAGGTCGTAGTGTTGAAAGTATCAATGCAGAAAGCTGCGCCAGTATTCCACTTGGTCGTCTCGGTGATCCTAAGGAGTATGGCGATGTGGTGGCTTTTCTCGCCAGTGAAAGGTCATCTTATATTACTGGCTCAACCATCAGGATTGATGGTGGCATGATTGCCAGTATTTAAGCAAAATATTTAACATTAATGTATGACTACGTAATTATTGGCGGAGGGATCATAGGGCTTTCTACCGCGTGGCAGCTCAAAAAGAAGTTGCCGGATAAACGTATCCTGCTGCTTGAGAAAGAGAGCGAGGTCGCTTTCCATCAAACGGGTCATAACAGCGGTGTCATCCATGCCGGGGTTTACTATCAACCGGATAGTCTTAAAGCACGTTTTTGCCGAGAAGGTCATGCGGCAACAATTCAATTCTGTGAGGAAAACGATATTCCTTTTGAACAGTGTGGCAAGGTGCTGGTTGCAACCAATGAGATTGAATTTGAGCGCATGCAGGCTTTGCATCAGCGTTGTATGGATAATAATGTTGAGGTCGAATGGCTGGATGCTGAACAACTACAGCAACTAGAACCCAATATTCAAGGAATGGGTGCAATTCTGGTGCCGAATACGGGGATTGTTAACTACAGTGAAATATGCCGAAAAATGGCGCAACACTTTCAGTCATCGGGCGGTGAGATTTTACTCGATAGTGAAGTTCAAGATCTAAATGAGGATTCCGAAAAAATTCGCATTATCACCAATAGTGACAAAAATGCTACTGGTGAAGTATACGATACCTGCTTTCTGATTAGCTGCGCGGGCTTAATGTCCGATCGACTCACGCGTATGTTAGACATTGAAATTGATTTCCAGATTATCCCTTTTCGCGGTGAATATTACCAATTATCACCTCGCCTGAATAAGGTTGTTAAACATCTGATTTATCCGATACCTGACCCAGCTTATCCTTTTCTCGGTGTGCATCTAACGCGAATGATTAACGGCACGGTTACCGTAGGACCAAATGCAGTGTTGGGCTGGAAGCGAGAAGGTTATGGACGGTTAAACTTTAGCCTTAAAGATACAAAAGAAATGCTGAGTTTTTCAGGCTTCTGGAAACTCATGCGTCAGCATATTCAGAGTGGTATTGCAGAAACACGCGACTCATGGTGGAAGCCGGGTTATTTACACCAGGTTAGAAAATATTGTGCCGATGTGTCACTAAATGATCTACGTCCGTATCCAGCAGGAATTCGAGCGCAAGCGGTCGATAGTGACGGCAAATTAATCGACGATTTCCTGTTTGTAGAAACCCCACGTTCGCTTCATGTTTGCAATGCTCCATCGCCCGCCGCGACTTCAGCAATTCCGATTGGCAGTCATATTGTTGAGAAGTTATTATCAAAACCTGTTTAAATTAAATGTAAAAGACACCCCCACACTTTTTGCCGTTTTTTAAGGTATTATTTTCTCGATTTTAGTATTTAACACAACTTCATACCTGTGCACTTGGCAAGATGGCTTGAATTATGTAAATACTGCCGCATAATAAACCTGCGATAATAGATTGAACTAGATCGCCTAAGACAATCATATCGACATCATTTTTCTTCGCCATATTTTATATTTATTTGATTATTCTCATGCTTTTCAATTATTGCCTGTGTTAAAATTAAGATCATCTAATATGTAACAACTTAAACTGATAACGATAAACAAAGAAACCAATTTTTTTAAATTATGCGAAAACCATTATACAAAGTATCATTTTTATTTCTAATTTTTAACTGTTCAAGTATAAGCGCTAAAGAATATAGCGGGGTATGGGCACCGGATTGCAAAAGCTCTAATAATGCAGCGGCTACATTGTTGATTACACGTGCAACCTCAGACGGCTTGTATAAGGTAGTCCACTCTAGTATTAAAATATCAAAGCAAACTTCAATCATCGGCGATAAGGACTTTAAAATTATAAATGATGAAAAGATAAGCTATAAATTTATCACCTATAATCGTTGTGTAAAAAGCGAAGCTCCAAAATACTCTCCACTCCTGGAAGCGCAAATTCAAAAATTTATGCAGGGTGAATGGAAAGTTAAATATCAGGAACGCTCAGCTAATAAAAATAATATTTCTCACGGTAAATCAGGTTCATCCGACCTTAAATTTATCAACGAGGATTATGCAAAAATCAGCCAGAAAAATAAGCTAAGCTCCGAATTCTATGAAGCAGAAGATGGCACTATTTTATTAAAATCAGATCTAGATAACCCTCTAAAAATTCATTTGATGGGTGAAAAAGAATCAAATGTAAATTTTGAGATAAAACCCTCAAGCGGTGTTTTCATTAATTACAAATACGGAGACATGAATCCATAGAATTTCGGTTGTTGTTTGTGCAAGCAGTTTTTTAGATTTTTTGTTAATCTCACGCAAATTTATTTTATTCCAACTCTTGACAAGACTGTATTCCAAATGGTGAGTAAAAATATAGTCTTACTCTCATTGAACCTTTTCATTTTATTCATTACCTAATTATGATAGGTCATGTATGATATCAATCATTTTTTGACTTATAAATTATTATTCAAATAAAAAAGCTCATTATTGTTTAATATGCGCATTTGGCAAGGGTATTCTAAGAACGCATTATTTATTGACTCTTTGTGCGTTAATTTTACGCGCGCCAATATTATTGGCAAAGCAAAATATTCAGAACTGTTAATATTTTTTTGCTTATTCTAGCGTTCGAGCTAAAACAAATTCAGATAGGGATGGTTAAACTGTATGAGTAATAATGACATGAAAGGTATGTCAATAAGAACAAAAATAATAATTGCTCTAGTTGGCTTGAGTTTAATGTCATTAGCTGCGGTTAGCATAATTGTAAGTTTACAGATACATGATGAGCTCAAGCAACAAGCGAGAACTCAATTAATCCGGACCGTTACTCAAAAATCGTCTGAATATAATCTGATTTTTAAACGTTTATCGGAAGAAGCTAATGCGGTGAAAATATTTGCTGCTATACAGTTACAGCGAGATGAAGAGTTAGTCGATACAGGAAGACAGGTTTTAATGCCCTGGACGGATAAAGGATCTGGTAAGGGCTTTAATAAAGGCTATGGTTCTGAGGAGCTAAACAAGACTCTAATAAAAGAAATACCTAAAATCCAGCGTATTGGTGACATGCTATCAGGCATAGCCTCTAATCATGATCTTATTACACTTGCATATTTCGCTTCTTCCGATGGAATTTTTGTAGGTGATGGTGATAGTCAAATAGAAAAACTCAGGAAATTAAAAGGTTATACGCCCAGTAAAAGATCCTGGTACAAACTTGCAGTATCTGAGGGTAGAACCATATGGAGCGAACCCTACATTGGAGCTAGCACTAAAAAGCTTCTGGTTACTGTGGCGTCACCAGTATATGCAAAAAATAGTGAGCTCTTAGGTGTTGTAGGATTTGATATTTTGTTACAAAAAATTAAAGATGACATTCTTAAAATTGATACAGGTTACGATGGATATACTCTACTAGTGAGTACTACGGGTCAGCCTTTGGTTAGCCCAGATATTGTAAAAGGAGATAAGGACTGGGATCAAATAGTTGTAACAGAAAACCTTTTAAAGACCTCAAATACTTCGTGGAACTCCATTGTCAGCCATATGGTTAAGCAGCAAATTGGTATTGGTGAATACAAAGAAAAAGTAGTAAAGTATTTAGCTTACGCTCCGGTAAATGCCTTGAATGCAAGTGTAGGATTGGTAGTTTCAGAAAGTGATGTGGTTGCGCCGGCATATAAGTTTTTGTACCAAATTGCTGCAGTTGCCGCTTTTATATCTGTTTTTGCTATACTAGTCGGAGTATTTTTAGGAAATAGTATCTCGCGGCCCATTCTTGAATTGACGAAATTAGTCAATCAAATGAGTTATGGTAAGAAAGGACTAATGATTCTTAAAAGCAAGCGACAAGATGAAATTGGATTGCTGACAGAAGCATACAACAGGCTGGTTAATAGTTTAAAAATTGCATTGAATATGAATACTCGCCGATAATTATCTAAATAAACAATAGTAGTTGCCAATAAATTATTTAAGTTAAGGAAATGTATTGAAGAATCACGTTGATATTACTTTTCTAACATCAGCTAAATCAGGAGTCCTGTCATTCATCATGATAGAGTGTGACTCAGTTGGTTTAATGTATCGCAGAATGACAACTGAGAAAGTAAGTAATAATGTGAGTCGCCTGATAATTTATTTCACGGGTACGCTCGAATGTGAAGAGGCAAGCTTGATTAAAACTTTAGAAGAAAAACCGGGAATTTTGTCGGTGGAAGACATATCAGTTTTTTCTTCAAATATGAAAACATGTGCTTTATCCACACAACAGAGTTCTGTTGCTTCCATAAATAATAAAGCAGTGGTCGAGAGTTCTGTCAAACTTCTGAATGCCCATGACATTATCACTCCAAATTCTTTAAGAATTGCAGAAGAAAGATTAGTAGGTCTAATTGGTCCAGTTGCATCCATCCTGGTGAATTCAGCCTCTGAAAAAACAAAACATATTGGTGACTTATTTTTACTACTATCGAGAGAACTGGAAGGTGAAGAACGTAATGATTTCCTTTCGTTAGTACATGGTGTCAATCTTAAAGACCAAACTTAGTTCGGATATAGACACCCCCGCCTTTTTAGTGAGCTTTTAGGTTTTTGTAGTCTAAAATCTTAAACTCAATTATTTGCGTCTTTTGCATACCCTGTTTTTTACAACAACAAGGACTAGACTTCAGTCTAATATGCTAAACGCAATCCTCCCCATTTTTCTATTAATCGTAATTGGCTTCGCGCTGAAACACTATCGCGTTTTTAGCGAAGCATTTTGGAATGATGCAGAAAAGCTGGCTTACTTTGTGTTATTTCCTTCTTTGCTAGTGGCGAAAATGTCGGTAGCTGACTTGTCTGGTTCCGAACTTATTCCCTTGATGTCCACTATATGGCTGGGCCTGGCACTTATTAGTTTGATTACTTTTGCGATTAAGCCCTTTTTGAAAATCGAAGATGCGAGTTTTACCTCAGTGTTTCAGGGTTCGGTTAGATTCAATACTTTTATTGGTTTTGCCCTGGTAGAAAGTTTGTTTGGAAACTCAGGTTTAATTACCGCAGTGATTATTGCCGCTATACTTATTCCCGCATTGAATTTTCTTGTTGTGATCGTGTTACACCGTTATGGAACACAGAATCAGAAAGCTAATTTTTTCGGCGCGATAAAACAGATCATCAAGAACCCGCTGATTATTGGTTGTGCGATTGGAATCAGCCTCAATTTAAGTGGCCTGTTACTGGTAGCGCCGCTGCAAAAGACTATCGACATTATAGGCTCTACCGCGTTACCCATCGGCCTGATAGCAGTAGGCGCGGCACTCATATTCAAAGACTTGAAAACAACGCTATCTCCGATATTGATCGCATCACTGCTGAAATTTGTACTTTATCCTGTGATTATTTACGCACTGGTAACAGCCGTAGGTTTTGACCGGCAAACCCAGCAAATAGCCGTTATATTCTGCGCGCTACCGACTGCATCAGCCTCTTATATTATTGCTAAAAATATGGGTGGTGATGCTCAATTGATGACTCGAATAATTACACTGCAAACAATATTATCCAGTGCGACATTGTCTGTGTGGTTTTTGTTATTAGGTGTTTAGAGATTTCTCTGGTTTAGTTTAAAACGACCACCCCCTACTTTTTGCGAGTTTTTATGCGACTGCGTCTTACCCTTTGGGCAAGCATTTAAACTACAAAAGCTGATGTCTCACTTTGTTCTGTTCGTTTTGCTTTTGTAAATAAGTATTATCACTTATGTAAAAACTGCATTGTATTTTTAGAAGCTACACTTTATAAAAATTACGAAACTGTTTTTGTTGATTACACGTATTAATTAACAATAGCGATTACTTAAATGAGATTCACATGAAAAATATTTTAATTGTTCTATTGATACAAAGCTTTATTGTTGCAGTTAGCTTCTCAAAACCCGTAAAAAATGGTTTTGATTTGGCGAATAGCACAATACCCAATTCCAAAATTCTCAGTGGAGGCCCGCCTCGCGATGGTATTCCTTCGATTGATAAACCTAGATTCCTTAGTGCCGATAAAGCTGAATACTTGAAGTCAGAAGATAGGGTGCTTGGAATTACTTTTGCTGGTGAATCAAGAGCTTATCCTATCCGGATTCTCAATTGGCATGAGATCGTTAATGATGTAATTAAGGGGCACTCTGTAGCAGTAACTTTCTGTCCTCTTTGTGGGAGTGGTATCGTTTATAAGGCTGATATTGATGGCAAGCCGCACAAGTTTGGTGTTTCGGGTTTATTGTATAACAGTGATGTGTTGCTCTATGATCGTGAGACTGAAACGCTGTGGTCGCAGATTTTATCTAAAGCTGTTAGTGGAAGGCTGGTTGATAAAAAACTTGAAGTGATCCCTTCATCGCATACGAGTTGGCAGGCATGGAAGAAAAAACATCCCAATACCAAAGTGCTATCTAACGAAACAGGCTTTACGCGTGATTATCAGCGTTCGCCCTATGGCACATATGACAGCGATGTCAGTACCTATTTTCCAGTTGAATTCAAAAGTAAAAGATATCATCCAAAAGAAAGAGTATTGGGTATTTCAATTAATAATAAGCACAAAGTTTTTCCATTTACTGAGCTTGCAAAAACGCTAGGAGGATCTCTATCAGATAGCTTTGAAGGTCAGCAATTGAGTATAAAATTTGATGCGGAAAACCGCGATGGCCAGATCAAGGATGCTTCAGGGAAAGTTCTGTCAAGTGTGAACACGTTCTGGTTTGCCTGGTACGCATTTCATCCTGATACGCTAATATATAAATTAGAATAAATTTCCTAAAAGTGAAATATTAATCAAAAAAAAAAGTTTTATTTTGATTTATACTGGTTCACGAAGATACTTTGAAAAGGAGTTAAGGGATGCATAAAATAATGGCTGAGTTACATCAGGACCACAAAAATCTTACCAAGGTCATGAACGTCATGGAGCAACAGGCAGAAAGTCTTTTAGAAGGAGAAGATTTAAACCTCTCAATTCTGCTTGATGCGGCGAACTATATTCAACATTATCCTGACTTGATTCACCACCCAAGAGAAAACCAGGTTTTTGAAGTGTTTATGAAACGCTCCGATGATGCGGCTGATGTTGTTGAACAATTGTTGGGTGAACACCATGAATTACCCTCTGCAACCGTAAAATTTCAAACGATGCTGGATGGTGTTGTGAATGGCTCTCTTTTCGTTGATCGACAGGAACTCGTTGATGACATAATGCGGTTTATTGAAATTGAGAGAAAACATATGGATCTGGAAGAGGGGATGCTTTTTCCAATTATCAATAAAACACTGACAGAAAAAGATTGGGAAGAGGTGGATAGTAGGATGGATGAGAAAAAAGATCCTTTATTCAGTGGACAGATCGAAGAGATTTACCAAAATCTATATCGATTAATTGAGAGTTGATAACAAGTGTGTATTTAAAGGGAAGTGGTGTTTTAAATATAAAAAAAGACACCTCCCTACTTTTAGCCACTTTTTGTGGTTTAAGCGACTATTTTACCCGCATTCCTGGTACTGCTCCATCATCAGGATTGAGCACGAATATATCCTTACCTCCGGGCCCCGCGGCTAAAACCATACCCTCTGATATGCCAAAGCGCATTTTGCGTGGAGCGAGATTGGCAACCATCACGGTAAGTTTTCCTTCAAGGTCTTCCGGCTTATAGGCTGATTTTATGCCAGCGAAGACATTGCGTTGTCCTTTATCTGCACCTTCTCCCAAATCCAGCGTGAGTTGCAATAATTTATCAGCACCTTCTATGTGTTCAGCCTTTAGGATTTTAACCACTCGTAGGTCGATTTTGGCGAAGTCATCGTATTCAATGGTTGGGCTAATCGGGTCATCACCTGCCACAGCTTCGGGTTTTTCATTCGCTGAGTTCTTGTTTTTCCCCTGTAGAACTGCAGCTTCAGTGAGCAAAATCTTGTTGTCTTCCAGCATAGCGTCGACTTTATCTTCTTCAATGCGTGTCATTAGTGGCTTGAATTTTTTGATTTCAGTGGCAAACAATGGCGATTTAACACTATCCCATTGCAATTCGCCTGCATTTAAAAAGTCTTCTGATTTTTTTGCAAGCTCAGGTAAAACAGGCTTGAGATAGGTAATAATCGCGCGGAACATATTGATGCCTTGTGAGCAAATATTCTGCACTTCCTGTTTTCGATCCTCATCTTTGGCTAAAACCCATGGCTGTTTTTCATCGACATATTGATTCGCAAGATCAGCCAGTGCCATTATTTCGCGCATTGCTTTGCTATAACGGCGTTTTTCATAGGCTTCTGCAATAGAATCGTTGGCATCTGTGAATTGTTTATAAAGTGCTGCATCTGCCAACTTTGGAGATAATTTGCCATCAAACTTTTTGCTGATAAATCCCGCACAACGTGAAGCGATATTCACCACTTTACCCACCAGATCACTATTAATGCGCAGTTGGAAGTCTTTCAGATTTAGGTCAATATCATCAACCGTGTTGCTTAGTTTCGCGGCGTAATAGTAACGCAGGGGTTCTGCGGGTAGATGGTCAAGAAATACACGTGCGGTAATAAACGTGCCGCGTGATTTCGACATTTTCTGGCCATTGACATTCAAAAATCCATGACAGAAGACCCCCGTGGGTAATCTAAAATCCGCCGACTTTAAAACCGCCGGCCAGAATAAAGTGTGAAAGTAGGCAATGTCTTTACCGATGAAATGGTACAGTTCTGTGTCGTTCTTTCCCGAGGCATCAAGCCTCCAGTATTCATCAAAATCTGTTCCGGTGCGGTCACAGTAGTTTTTAAACGAGGCGATATAACCAATCGGTGCATCTAGCCAGACATAGAAATACTTGTCTTTAGTGCCGGGGATTTCAAAACCCCAGTAGGGTGCATCACGTGAGATATCCCAGTCATTGAGGCCGTCATCCAGCCACTCATTCATTTTATTCGCGATTTCTTTTTGGACTGTACCGCTATTTACCCATTCTTTAAGAAAATTTGAGTAGTCACCGACCTTAAAGAAGTAATGCTCGCTATCCTTTTCGATAGGTGTCGCACCAGTTACCACGGAATAGGGATTTTTAACCTCAGTCGTGGAGTAGGTTGCGCCGCAAGCTTCGCAATTATCACCGTATTGATCAGGCGTGCCACAATTAGGACATTCGCCTTTGATAAAACGATCCGGTAGAAACATATTCGCTTTCGGGTCGTAAGCTTGCTTGATGACCTTAGTGCTGATATTGCCTTTGGCTTTGGCTGCCAAATAGATGGTTTCCGAAAAGTACTTATTTTCTTCAGAATGGGTGGTGTGAAAGTTGTCGTAAGAGATCATGAAATCATTAAAATCTCTTTCATGTTCTGCTTTCATTTTATCGATGAGTTCTTGCGGCTCAATACCTTCTTGCTGGGCGCGCAACATGATCGGCGTGCCGTGTGCATCATCTGCCCATGCGAAAATGCAGCTATTCCCACGCAAACGCTGGAACCGGGCCCAGATATCGGTCTGAATATACTCCACCATATGGCCCAAATGGATCGGCCCATTCGCGTAGGGAAGCGCCGATGTAATGAGTATTTTGCGGTGTTTTTCAGCCTGAGTCATAACGGACATATTTGAGAGCGTGAGTTGTAAGAAATAGAGGGTGTAAACTAACAGACTGTTAGTGTAATCGCTAGTATGTATTTGTATCAGAATGGTTTTCTTGAGAAGATAAAAATTAATCAGGCACAATGCAAATGTGTTTCTGCTTATAATAGCGTTTTTTCAATCTCCGACCTTATCCCATGACAATGCAAGATCGACGATTATTATTACGTGCACTTTTAAAAACGCTGGTATTTTCTGCTGTTTTGTTACTGTTACTGGTTTTCGTCAATTCATTGTTTACCGATAGCAAAATCAGGCTAAACACCGCAGGGGCTGTGCAAAAAGTACAACTCGATGTTAGCGATTTACAGCCGGGACAAATAAAGAAAACACGCTGGAAGGGCAAAGAGGTGGCAGTGCTACGCCGCTTAAGCCTTGAGAAAATTCCCCCTTTACATACAATTTTTAAAGAAGACTTACATAAATCACTGGATGCATGGTCTCGTTCACAAAAACCAGAATATTTTGTTTATTTCAATGCGGGTGACTCGGGAAATTGCCCATTGTTTTATAGTCAGGGAAAATTTAAAGATATTTGCACAGCGAATAAATTCGATCAAAATGGCCGAGATATCAGGGGAGATCAGGGAGGATTTACTATCGAAATTTCACCACATCATTTCATTGATAATGTTGTGGTATTTGGTTCATGGGGTAAATAAAAAGACACCCCCACACTCATACGGCATTTTTAGGAATAACGACTCACTATATACCTACGCCAAATCACATCCCGCGACTTTTCTTTATCGTATCGTAGGCGGTTTGTATTTCCTGCGAACGTTCTGTTGCTTCCTTGATCATTTCCTCGGGTAAACCCTGTCCCATCAGTTTGTCGGGGTGGTATTCGCGCACCAGGCGGCGGTAGGCTTTTTTGATCTCGGCATCAGTGTTTTCTTTTTTTACACCGAGTGCCTGATAGGCGGCGTCAATGGCGCTGACACTGCTGTAACTTCCTGCGCCAGATGATTGCCCGCCACGATGGTATTGACCTCCGGCAAACTGATCCTGACCCTGGAGCATCGCCATGAGCTGTTCGAAGGCCTGGGGAGAATAGCCCATTTGTTGTGCGATTGAGCGTAATAAGTCGGATTCACTTTGGTGTAATTTGCCATCTGCAGCTGCGACACGAATCAGGTAAATCATCAACATTTGTTTGAGATTCGGCGAGGCAGCAGCAATTCTATTAAATTCCTGAATTATCGGTTCGATTTTATAATCTGCCTTCGAACCTGTCTGGAAATGAGTTATGGCGTCTTTACGATGCGCAGCACTCATATTCAGTTGCGTCATAAACTGTTCGACGTGTGCGATTTCGACTTCAGAGACACGACCATCCGCTTTTGCTAGTTTTCCCATCAGGGTAAAAACCGTTTTGAAAAAGGCACTTTGCTTCTCGGTTTTTATCCCCGTAATGCCACCGACATTACCAAAACCACTGAGCTGACCGATTAGGCCACCAGATAGCTTAAAGCTGATAAATCCGCCAACCAGTAAGCCAATAAACGCCATAAAAAAACTGTGGCCAAATAGATAGTAGAATAGGACTGCGGTGATATATTTTATAAATTTCATGAGGGATGATTATTAGGATTAAAAGGTGCTTATCAAGTTAGTGTGTTTGTCTGCTGTTCATTGTAAATGAAATGATTTTTTAAAAAAGTCGGGTAAGGGTGTTAGCTCGCCTGTTTCTTTCCAGCCTTTTTCATTTGCCATGGTGCTAAAACTCTGGATTCGTTTTTCATTCTGCGGGTGGGTGCTGAAGAATTCCGCAGGTTCTTTTGAATCCATATTAACGCGTGCATCTTGGAAGATTTTGAATAATTCAGCGCCACCGTTTAAATGGCCGTAGATGGATTGCAGGGTGTTCATCGCTTCAACATCGGATTGTTTCTCGTTGTCGCGACTAAATTTTAGTGTCGAGAGTAAACCCGCATCACCGAGAATTTTCGAGTCTGCACTTCTACCAAGGGTAGTCATGGCAATGGCTACTGCGACACCACCACCAAATGCGCGGATCGGGTGGCGATATTTTACGTGCGCAATTTCATGCCCCAGCAGCGTCACCAAACTATTTTCATTCGAAAGTTTCTGCAGTAAGCCCTTGTACATAAATACATTTCCGCCAAGTGTGGCAAAGGCATTCATAGTATCTGAATCCATATAATGAATTTTGATTGTCATCTCTTCGGGCAGGTTTTGTACTTTACTGATTTTGTCTGCTAATGACTGTAAATAACTAGCTAACTCAGGGTACTTGTCGTTGTCCGTATGGGCTGAAACATCGTAAAGGCTGGCGACTTTGGCTTCTGCCCTGTACGGTATTTTACTTGCCAGCCAGCTACCACTGACGCTCAGGGTTAATGAAATTACAATAATCAGAATGATGGCACCAATCAGCAAGCTTGCGAATTCCTTGAGTGGATGTTCCTTGCTGACATTGATCTCTTCAGGGATATGGGGGTTTTCGTAGTTCATTGTATTTCTTATTAAATATTGCTGATTATGGTCCGCTGATTAACTAAATCTTTTTCAATGCAGTGCCATAGGCATGCACTTCGATAATCGGCAGTTTTCGACTGTCTTGCCCGGAGATGCTGGATGTTTCATATTTAACATTAAAGATCAGTTCCGCACCCAGTGCCTGTGCTTGTTCCTTCATGCGTAACACCGCTTCACGTCGTGCCCTATCGAGAAGTGTTTCATAAGATCTTATTTTTCCTCCGAATAAATTACGTAAGCCTGCAACAAAGGTTTTAAAGTAGTCATTTGCAATAACAACATTGCCAGACACCAGGGTCTGTTGATATCTGCCATCCTGCGGAGGCATACGGCTTGCCATTGCGGGTAATTTGTTCATCACTTCTTCGCGTTCAATCAGATTTTTGAAGTGCTTGTTTTCGGCTCGCCTACCGAAGAAGTAACCCAGGGTTACTAGAACTGCTACAATTATTATTTGGTCCATAGTTTTTACTTTAATTTATTTATTAAAACAGCCTAAAAGTGAGGGGGGTCCTTTTAAAGAACTCTTATGAGTCTGGATCATCAAGAATTACTGCAGTCCCATATACATAAATTTCTGCCGCGCCAGCAGTAATGCTGGAAGTTGAAAAACGCACGTTTAACACTGCATTCGCACCAACCGCCTTAGCCTGTTCGATCATGCGATTTGTCGCTTCTTCGCGTGATTCTTGTAATAACTCGGTATAAGCAGTCAACTCCCCTCCAAACATGTTTTTAAACCCTGCCATAATATCCTTTCCCGCATGTTTGGCACGAACCGAACTGCCTTGAACCAGCCCAAGGTGTTTGGAGACTTTCTTGCCTGTCATAAATTCCAGATTTGAGATCAGCATATGTGTTTCCTTCTTGGGGTACTGTTTAGGTTTTACAAGTTTAACAGTTAGATTGTAATTTAAGAGTTTAATGCAGTAATGGCTATTTTGATGCGCTGTATCGCTTCTTCCAACAAGGATCGCCTGCAGGCAAAATTCAATCGAATGAAATTGTCATCGCCAAAATATTTGCCTGCGGATATTCCAACACCTGCATCCTCAAAGAACTTTTCAGCATCTTCCAGTTGCAATGCTGAAATATCAATCCAGGCGAGGTAGGTTGCTTCCAGAGGATACATTTTCATCCCTGCAATGCTGTTAATCTGTTTGTGCAAATAATCGCGATTATCTCTTAAGTAATTGATTTGTCTAAGCCGCCATGGCTCTCCATGCTTAAAGGCTGCTTCTGTTGCTACTTGCGCCAGCATATTTATGTCTGGCATTTTATCCCTTACGATGGCCTTGTATTGTTGCCTTAATTCAGCATTCGGGATAATTGCAAAGCCGAAGCCAAGCCCTGCAACATTAAAGGTTTTGCTCGCGGCCATTAGTGTAATGGTGCGATGCGATGCATCTTCATTGAGGGTGGCGATGGGGATATGTTTCTTATCTTGATCCAGAATTAAATCACAGTGGATTTCATCCGAACAGATTAGCAGATCATGGCGTTTACAAATTTGATGTAATTGATGCAGCTCGTCTTCAGTATAAACAGTACCCGCAGGATTATGCGGATTACAAAATAACAGCATTTTGCTGTTTGGGGTTATGGACGCTTCCAGCGCATCAAAATCGAGCACCCAGCGTTCAATGCATGTCTTAGTATTCAAACGCATCGGTACGGCAATAGTCTGGCGTTTTTCACTTTTCGTGACAAATTTGAATGGTGGGTAAATAGTCTGGGGAATGTGTACCGCATCGCCTTCAACACCTGCCATCGCACAAGACAAAGCCAGTCCTCTGACTAAACTGGGTAATGGCACAATCCAGTCGCAGTCAATCTGCCAGTCATATTGGTTAGAAAGATGATAAACAATAGCATCTTTAACTGCCGAGGTGGGTTGGGTGGTGTAGCCGAACACGCCATGCGCCACGCGTTTCTGCAAAGCCTGGATGATCTCTGGTGCGGTTTCAAAATCAGAATCAGCCACCCATAAAGGAATAATATCTGTACCTTTGTATTTGTCCCATTTTTCGCTAAAGGTGTTTTTTCTATCAATCGGTTTATCGAAGATGTTCATAATCTATTTTCGGATTTATAGTGTGCGTATTGTATCGTATTAATTAGATTAAAATCGGCAAAAGACAAACACTAGTTATGTTCGTTGAAATATTAGAATAAAGATTATTATTCATGAAAAATAACGTAATTTTTCATCTTTAGTTACTGATAAGAGTTAAAATTATGTTTTAACCGAGAATATGCAAAAGATGGATTCTAAATTACAAAATAAAATTGACTCATTTATGGATGAGGTAAAAAAGCGCAATGCTCATCAGCCTGAATTTTTGCAGGCAGTGGAGGAAGTTGCTGAAAACGTGATTCCATTTATTGCTGGAAACCCTATTTATAACGAGAAAAAACTTTTACTACGTTTGGTAGAGCCCGAGCGCATGATTTCATTTAGGGTTGAATGGCTGGATGATAAAGGTGAGATTCACATCAACCGTGGCTATCGCGTACAGATGAATTCGGCGATTGGCCCTTACAAAGGCGGTTTACGTTTTCATCCTTCCGTGAATGAAAGTATCTTGAAGTTTCTGGGCTTTGAACAGGTGTTCAAAAATGCACTGACTACATTACCCATGGGTGGAGGCAAGGGCGGTGCTGATTTTAACCCAAAGGGAAAGTCCAATAATGAAGTGATGCGTTTTTGTCAGGCATTTATGCAGGAGTTAAGCCGTCATATCGGCCCGGATACCGATGTGCCTGCGGGTGATATTGGAGTTGGCTCACGCGAGATTGGCTACCTGTTTGGCATGTATAAGAAAATTAAAAATGATTTCACAGGCGTGCTGACTGGCAAAGGCCTCAGCTGGGGTGGGTCGTTGGTACGAAAAGAGGCTACCGGTTATGGTCTGGTTTATTTTGCGCAAAATATGATACATACCATCGACCAGAAAATGTACGGTAAAACTGTGGTTATATCGGGTGCGGGCAATGTTGCTCAATTTGCTGCTGAGAAAATAATTCAACTCGGTGGCAAAGTGCTTACGCTATCCGATTCGGATGGTTATATTTATGATGAGGATGGTATAAACCGCGAAAAACTCGACTTTGTGATGGATCTTAAAAATAACAATCGTGGCCGAATTTCTGAATATGTTGATGCGTACCCATCGGCTAAATATTACAAAGGGGAAAAGCCCTGGGGCGTCAATTGTGATATTGCGATGCCTTGTGCAACACAAAATGAATTGGATTTAGAAGATGCCAGGTTACTCATCAATAATGGTTGTTTCTGTGTTGCCGAAGGTGCAAATATGCCAACTACCGCCGAGGCGATTGATGCTTTTCATCAGGCTAAAATGCTGTTCTCTCCGGGTAAGGCCTCGAATGCGGGTGGTGTCGCAACATCAGGATTAGAAATGTCGCAAAACTCTCAACGCCTAAGCTGGACCCGTGATGAAGTAGATGAGCGCTTAAAAGGAATCATGACGAAAATTCACGATGCCTGTATTGAACATGGCAAAGACGAAGATGGTTATACAAATTATGTAAAAGGCGCGAATATCGCGGGTTTTGTTAAGGTCGCCGATGCGATGATCGCGCAAGGTGTGGTGTGAAATTAATACGTTTTAAAAATACGAAAAAGTGCCTAAAAGCAGGGGGTGTCCTTTAAATAGTCGCATTTTCACTCTCAACTGACTTGTATAATAAATCATTCATCACGTTGCGCCATAGCTAACTAAAAGCAAAATAAGCACAGCTACCATGCTTGTCATAATGGTTGTATCAAGTATGCCAAAGGTGTGGTCTTCTGCAATGAGTTCCAGCAATACAAAGAAAGTAGGGAATAGAAAAAGTACCAGTAAAATCAGCGAAACATCAAAAATCATCGGTAATTCCTGATGTACTCCTCCTGTATATATCTGAAATATACCGATGACAATGAAGGTAAAAGGCAGAATTAACAATAACACTTGTGTAATCCCTCCGAACGCATTCGCTAGTGCAATGCCATACTCCTTTTTACGATGTGTTTTCCATAAGATGACATATTCACTCATGCCCGCAAAGCCTGCTAACAATAATGCTGTTAAAAGCTTGTTAAGCCCGATATCACTAATCGCAATTTCAGCAAAGCATGATATGAGTTCGCCGCCAATGATTGATCCAGTTATACCAAGTAGAAAAAGCAGGCCTATCACTATAAAACTGGACTGTTTTACACCTGTATACGGCAGTTCTAGCCGTTTTTTGTTTTCCTCTGCGCTCAGTTGCAAGGTGCTTTGTATTTCATCTTCCTCTTTGGAATATTCGGTTACTAGCTTGTAGACATAAACTGAGAAAATAGTCAGTAGAATAGCGCCAAGCACAATTAAATCTATTGAAGCAAAGCTGTTTTTATCATGACTGGTGGCTGTAAAAGTAAGCATGATCAAGCCGAGGCTGAGTGAAATGCCAGCGCCCGCGATGAGAACCTGAGAGCCAACCTCGGTTATCGGTGCGGGCATAAGGTATTTTCCTGACTGATTTTTAGGCAGAAAATACGAATACAAACTAAATACCAGTGTATTGTTATACAAGGTAATCAGTGCAACAGTTAATGCAGTCACCGGGCTGATTGGAACCAGAAAGCCAATCACCACCAACTCTGGCAGTGTGGCGAGTATTTCGGTTACAGTTCCTGCGACGTAGTGTGTCCACTTAAGCCGGGCAGCGGTACGCTCGGTACTACTTATCAATGCTTCACATGCAGCTTGCAGAATTATTAGTCCAATAAACAGGAACAAAGCTGCCCATGTCCATTTTGGTAAATCGAGCCTAAAATGCTCAGCTAATAACAAACATAGCCAAAGAATTATGCCGAAGCTGAATCGGCTCCGCCATAACGGTTTGGCGCTTTTTAGAAGCGCTCGCGGTGGTCCAAGTAGTCGGATCGCTAAGCGATCTGGGTCAATGCCGGCATCGCGCAACTCATCTTCAACAGCACTTGGTGCACCGGGTAGTCCGACCGAGGCCCGATCTGATGTACCTTTGTTTTGCTTATCAATCATGCCTGTTTGATGACTCATATTTTATTAATAATATTGAGGAAATTCATCAGAGTTTAACCTATGAATGTTAAAACAATATTAATACTTGTCAGCTATCCTTAAAATAAAAGTGCCAGTCTTTGTTATGATTTATTACAACTAATTCAGCAGAAAATCGATATGGCACAAACTAGTCTTATCATCAGTACTTTAAAGAAAACCCTTAAATCCCACGGCAAAACCTATGCCGATGTGGCAAAGCATCTAGGGCTATCCGAAGCCAGTGTCAAACGTATGTTTGCACAACAATCGTTTAGTTTAAGTCGCCTGGACGCGATTTGTCAGATGATGGAAATGAAAATCACCGAGTTAATTCAACAGGTCAATGACTCCACAGCAAGGCAGATTGATGAGCTCAGTGATGATCAGGAAAAGCAGCTTGCCAGCGATTTAGAATTACTACTGGTTATCATATCGGTGATATACCACTGGACTCTGCAGGATATACTCAAAACCTACACCTTTAGCGAGGCGCAGTGTATCCAGCATCTCGCCAAACTTTAAATGGCGTAAAAATGGCAATATCCAGCGTTTTTTCCGGGAGAATATTGAATCTGAATTTTTCAATTCTAGATTTGATCAACCACAGGAAAAACTGCTTGTGTTAAATGGCATGTTATCCCAGGAATCAAACGCCATCTTTCGGCGGAAGCTGGAACGACTCGCACGCGAATTCGATGAAATGACCAAAGAGGAAAGATCTCTGCCATTAGATAAACGCTCTGGTTATACCTCGGTTCTGGCAGTGCGCGACTGGCGTTTTAGCGTTTTCGAGCAGTTCAAGAAATCTGATTAATAGAGCTTCCTTAAAAAAACTAAAAGTAGGGGGTGTGTTTAAATCAACTCAGAATCTGAAATAATTTCAACCAGTGCCGGGCCTTGATGCGTAATCGCTTGGGTAAAAATTTGCTCAAGCTTTTCAGGGTCTGTGACTCTATAACCTTTGGCTCCGCAGAGTTCGGCATAGGACGCAAAGTTGGGATTATGCAAATCGGTTTGCCAGACGGGCCATTCACCAGCGAGCTGTTCTTTGGAAATTTTACCCAGTTGCGAATTATTGAGCAGGATGTGGGTGATATCCATATTGTATTTAACTGCGGTGGTGAAATCGCCCATATACTGGCCAAAACCACCATCGCCACTTACCGAAATCACCTTGCGACCGCGATATTCTGTTTGATCCTGAGTCGCTGCCCAGGCACCCATTGCCGCAGGGAATGAGAATCCAATTGAGCCGAGGTAGCCAGACATCAGGATGCGTTGCGCTTCGCATTCAAAGTAGCGGCCAAAGGAATAGGTATTGTTGCCAACATCGACGGCAATAATGGCATCTTTCGGTATGGTTTTGGTCAAGGCGGCAAAAACCAGTGATGAATTAATTCCATTACCCTTGTCATCAAGCAGTCGTTTTTGCTTCTCTGTGCGCCAGATTGCCCAACGCTCGGCAACCTCCGGACGCTGATCAAACGTATGCTTCGAACTCTTCAAGCCTGTATTCATTTGTTGAATAGTTATTCCAATTTCTCCCCATACAGGAAGGGTTACGCTATGAAACTTACCTAACGTCATCCTGTCAAAATCCACTTGTATGATAGGCCGCTTTGGGGTGATTCCGGTATGGTTTGAAAAGGAAGATCCGAGTGCAATAATCAGGTCACATTCGTTCATAAACCAGCTGGCAACGGGTGTACCTGACCTGCCCAAAACTCCGGCTGCAAGAGGATGAGAGTCTGAAATTTGCCCTTTGGCCTTGAAGGTCGTGAGTATCGGGCATTGCAGGATTTCAGCCAGCTCAGATATGGCCGGCATAGAATCCCGGGCGCCATATCCAACAATGATTATGGGTCGTTTAGACTTTTTGATTAATGTTAATGATTCCTTGAGTGATTCTTTACTGGGTGTAATTAATGAGTCTGAAACGCGGCCTACAGGTGTACCAGCTTGAGCTGATTCCTTTGCAGGGAGTGTTTGAACATCATCGGGAAAAATTAAATGTGCGACATCTCTTTCGATCAATGCGTTTTTGCAGGCTAGCGACATTAGCTCTGCATGTTTGGAAGTATGCAACACGGTTTGACTAAATTTTGCAACGGGAGCAAACGCCGACGCAAGGTCAATCTCCTGAAACGCACCCGGTCCTAATACCTGTGCATCAACCTGACCGGTTAAGGCCAGCAGGGGAGCCCTATCAACCTTGGCATCCCACAGTCCCGTCATCAAGTTGGTTGCTCCAGGTCCGGCTATGGTAAGACAAGCTGCTGGTTTACCGCTTAATTTGGCATACCCTGAGCAGGCAAAAGCTGCTGCACCTTCATGGCGAATACCATAGTATTTCAAGCGGCCTTTGCTCTCCTGAATCCGTAATGCATCGGCCAGACCAAGGTTGGAGTGCCCCACCATGCCAAACACGCTGGTCACACCCCAGTTAGTCATGGTCTCGGCCATGATATCCGACACGGTTTCCTGGTGGTCAGGCTCGGCTTCAAGTCCAACGTAGATTCCATCGTCACGGACTTCGACGCCGTAAAGTTTTTGCCCTGAGTCCTCATGGCCTCCCGGTGGACGACCAGTTAAAGGATCAAAGTCCCAGCCGTGCCACGGACATCTTAACCAGCACTGACCATCATCTCCGGCCTCAATAGAGCCTTCGCCCAGTGGACCGCCTTGATGCGGACAATGGTTATCCATCGCGGTATAAACGCCATCGACATGTGTTAATGCCAGTGTCTGCACACCCGCTGTTACCGTTTTAACGCGTCGATCGGGTAATTCATCGGTATCTGCAACCCGAAACCATTCGATAGCTTTTTCATTCATGTGATGTCATCCTTGAAATTATTTGCAGTCCTTTAAAGATAGCAGACAAGTTTGTTTATTTTCATTTAGTCATGAGATTTGAGTCATAATTATTAGCATGAATAAAAATCAAAAAGCGATCTCGTATATAACCCTTGGAGTTACAAACCTGCAAAATATGCAGAATTTCTACTGCGCACTGGGGTTCGAGTTGCATACTGCAAGTGATAATCCTGAACATCCCTATGCAATGTATAAGTGTGGCAATATTATTCTGGCTCTTTATCCCAGGCATTTATTAGCGAAGCAATCTGGTTGTGCTGTCGATGGTATTAATCAGGCGGTGTCGATTTCACTGAATGTTGAAAATAAAAGTGATGTTGATGACTTCTTGGTCATGGTGAAGCACCAACAATCAAAAATCACCCGTGACGCTTTTGAGCCTGATTGGGGTGGATATTGCGGCTATTTTCAAGACCCCGAAGGCAATCTATGGGAAGTGGTCTGGAATGAGAAATTTATATTTTAAGTCAGAATAAAGAATAGCTAAGAGATTTGCTTTGTCCCCAAATCTTTGAATCAAATTCAAAGATCGGGTGTGTCCCAGACAATAGTCGTTATTAATCCTGCAAAGTTTTAAGAATAGACTTGATTTCTTTAGATGCGTAGACCACATCTTCTTCTAATTGATTCACACGTTTGAGTAAAAATTTAACTTTGTCAGTATCACCCACATGTTTGTCAACGAGCGAATCTAGTTCAGTAACGACTTTTTGTAAAAAAGGAGAAATATCAAACACTTCTATAGAACCACTTGGTGAGTTGTCATCCTTTATCATCTTTGATGCACGACCAAATTTAAACACTTTGCGGTGAGGCAAAAGTGAGCCTTTTTTATTACGTTTATAGATTATTTTTAATGTGTCGCGGTCTTTTCTATCTTGCTGTAAAGAGTAATGCGTTATTTCATCAAAACCTTTGATGCCCATGTCTGTTAGGGCTGGAAAATCACTCATAGTCGTTATCCTTTATATTTAATTAGTTACAGTGTATATATAGAGCATATCAGATGTTTTGTAAGCATTTCTTGTAATGTGACTAGTTGAAAGTCTACAGGTTTTTACGAGACACAAGACGTGTTACTTCCGTTTTTTTATCTATATGCTAATTATGTAAAGAATAGGCTATGTTAATTAATCTATTCTATCTATCCATCTGCTCTAAAAATACGGGGTAAGTTGCATCGCCACACGTTTTTTCTAATATTGGCTGGGAGAGAATCAGAAAATACAAAAAACCCCCTCTAAAAGTGAGGGGCTCTATAGAAACAGACAATTAAATAAACTGTGTTTTTGACAGTAAGAGGAATTTTAGTTATTTATCATACCTTTAATTTCACTCAATGTATGGCTGTGGCTTGGATCATTTGGAGCGTCGTGAGAGTGTGTAATATCGCCTTCCCCGCCCGGCAGTGCATGGCTATGCTTTTTTCCAGCCGAGCCTTCAACTTCCATTTGATTTGCATTGCATGCTGTAAGTAATAGTCCGAAAGTTGTAATTGCCAGTATTTTATTGAGTTGCATATGTGTACCCTCAGTGGTTAAAAATCATTAAAATTTATTTATTAAAAACATGAAGCGAAGTAGTACTTGCCATTTCTAAAGAAATGATAGTGCTATTGACGCTGGCTGTAGTACAAAGAAAAGTTCTAGAATTTGAGTAATAAATATACTCGAGCACAATCTAACATAAAATTAATTGCTGTGTAAAAAATATCAAAATATTTTCACTACCTATGGTTTTGCTGGCGCTTATTCGCCTTACCCTGTCTGCCTGTCTTGTTGGCATTCAAGAGTAATTCAAGGCTGCCTTTTTGTTTACTGCGCAAGTAATCATTCTCAAGGCTGAGTCTTACTAGATCTTCGGCAACCGCTAATTCAGATACCAGCACGTCGTATATTAACTTGTACAAACGTGGAAGTGCGATTTTCCAGGTTGTGCCTTCACGCGCGAAGAATGAATCGCTGAGATGCAGAAAACGCTTAAATGCCGAGTCACCTTCCTGATGTTTTTCAATCCTGAGAATAAGTGGCAAAGTGTGTTTGAATCTCCCCGAGTTGGCAATCATGTCCCAATAGCGCGCAAATCGCTTAACGCGTTGCATCGAATTAAAATCAATGTCTCTGGTGCTGAGTACCGTATAGGGTGGAGTGTTGCTGTAAACCATCCGGTATTCATCACTGTGGCGGTTAATTGGCGCACCACGCAGGTGCTTGAGGATACCCAATTGAATTTCCTGTGGATTGAGTGCGACTAGCTGGTCGAAGCTTTTACCGAAGTTTTCCAGGGTATCACTGGGTAAGCCAAAAATCAGGTCAGCGTGAATATGTGCGCCGGTATGTTCTCGCAACCACAACAGATTTTCGCGAGTTTTTTGATTATCTTGTTTGCGGCTTATCAAGGTTTGGATTTCAGGGTCAAAGGTTTGAACTCCAATTTCAAATTGCAGAGAATCTTTGGGAAAGCGCATCAAAGCTTGTTTGAGTTTTTCCGGCAAATTATCCGGGATCACTTCAAAATGTAGGTACAAACCATCCGTCATGCGCTCCAGAAAAAACTCCAGAATCGCCACGCTGGTCCTGACTTTGAGGTTAAACGTGCGGTCAATAAACTTGAAATTATGCGCACCACGTTTAATCAGTTTATCCATTTCATTTAAAAATGCATCCAACTCAAAAGGTTTGGAAGTTTTATCCAGCGAGGATAAACAAAACTCGCACTTAAATGGACAACCACGGGAGGCTTCAACATAAATCAGTCGATTACGGATATCCTCATCGTTATAGAATTCATAGGGCAGGGCGAGCTTATCCAGAGTTTCTGTTTCGCCTTCAATGACTTTATTCAAGGGTTTTTGTTTATTCAGAACTAGTTCGCAGAGTTTTTTAAAACTGACCTCACCTGCACCTGTCACCACATAGTCAGCAATATCCACCACATCAGGTTTATCTGGAAGATGGCTCACTTCTGGTCCACCTAAAACAATCACAACTTCAGGGGCGATCTGTTTCAGTAGCGTAACCGTTTCAGTAATCCCAGTGATATTCCAGATGTACACGCTAAACCCGATTATCTTAGGTTCAAGCTCCAAAAGCTTTTCGGCAATGTCAATCGGACGCTCATGAATGGTAAATTCCTTAATCAGCGCCTGCGCTTGTAACTCACCAAGATTCGCATACAAATAACGCAAACCAAACGCAGAATGGATATAGCGTGCGTTGAGTGTGGTCAGGATGATATTGGATAGACTAAGCGACATTTAAGCGTACGGATTCAAGAATTGATCAAGCCAGGAGAGTATTGCATAAGTGTTGAAGCAGGGCTAATGAATCTGATTTAACAGCGCTTGGTGCTGAAAACTCTCTAAAAGGTGGGGGGTGTCTTTTAGAACTTTCTTTAATAGGAATGTTCGTAAATCATTGCGCAATCATCAGGCGAGCCGCGAAGGGTTCGTACAGGTTTCTCTATTGTCTTAAAAAAAGATTAAAATAATCTTTTCAAGCTAAGATCATGATTCCGATGACAACCAGCGTAAGAACGATCAATTCTTTTATTTCTGTAGAAGTTAGCATTTTGCTTTCTCTTATTGTTATTAGTATTTAGTAATCTTTAAAGCAATTATTACTATTTATAATTCTATCAGATTTCTTGAAATTTTGATAGAGTAGATTGATCCACTTATCTGAAAAATATATACGTCTTGTTAAATCTCTGATTGGTTTGAGCGATATAGAAACAACAGCTTTGACATAAAGATGACCGCAGTAAGCTCACTAAAAGTCTATCCTAGTTTCCGAAGGAAATATCGATTGATAGTCGAATCATCATATAGTTATATCATTTAGATTTGAGTGTTTTTCGGAGGAGATTCCCATGAGTATTGATACTGGCAAGACAAACCCTAAAACCTCAGTACCAATCTGGTTCTGGATAATTTCTATACTCGCTCTGTTATGGTATCTGATGGACATGTCAGCTTTTTATATGCGCGTTTTCATGATTGACGAAGTCATCAAGTCAATGCCAGAGAAGCAACAACACCTGTATCAAAATATGCCGCAGTGGGTGAATATCGTATTTGCTGCAGAAGTGTTTGGTGGTGTGCTCGGCAGTCTAGGTTTGTTACTCAGGAAAAAATGGGCATTGCCGTTCTTCTACATTTCCATCCTCGGTGTTCTGAGCCAGACTTTTTATATCTACTTCCTTTCCAATGCGATCAGCTCAATGGGGATTGCTGCGATTGTGATGCCGCTGGTGGCAATAGGGATTGGCATCGTGATGATCTTGCATACGAGATCATCAATTGCTAAGGCTTGGTTGAGGTAGGGCTTTGACTTTACTAGTCAATACTACCAACATCTGAAAAAGTGCCAAAAAGTAGGGGGGTGTCTCTAAACAATGATTGCTAGATCATTTTCCGCTGAATAAGTCTTCAAATTGTTCAAGGAAATACAACACCTCATCTAAGGTGTTGTAGTGCCCAACAGACACCCTGGTCACAGATTCCAATCCAAGCGGGCGTAAGATATTTCCAGAATACACATCACTTAAACGCGCATGTGTACGGATGTTACGTTCGGCGAGTTCTGCTACGACTTCCTCTGCGCCATATCCATCAAGCGAAAATGACACCACGCTTTCGTGGGAGGTAGCTGACGGGTCGCCGATAATTTTTACACTCTCATACTCAAGAAGTCCTTTATGCTGCTGATCACCGTCTAACAAATGCTGAATCAGAGAGCGTTCGTGAGCACTCATGGCTTTCCCCGCAGCGTTCAATCGCGAACGCTGATCCTGGTCTTGGCTAAAGTGTCCGCCCAGCCAGTCAAGGTAGGCAACGACTTCGCTCACTGCAGCTAACGCGGATGGATCACGGCTTCCGAGCTCCCAAACCTCTATCGGTTTCCCCAGCAGTTTGTCATGCGGGATTTGGCTCAAGCGCTGGGAAATCCAGGCGTAGCCATTATTAAACTTTGAATACGCCTTATACATTGAGATCACATACGCATCGACACCATAAGTCACAACATCCAGAGCCCCGTGAGGCGCGTGCTGAATCCCATCTGCTATTATCATGCAGTCAGGCGCAATGTCGCGAATGGCCCGTGAAATTGCGACAATATCCATCACCATACCGGTAACGGGGTTGGTGTGAATTATCGTTGCAATGCGCGTATCGGGTTTTACATAGTGAGCATAATCCTCTGCTGTGACTAATCCGCTTTGCGTATCGAAAGGGACTTCGATCCAGTCTCGCCCTGTATTTTCAGCCCATATTTGTGTCGCATTATAAGTCGCTGGATGTTCTAGCGGTGAGCTGATAATAGAGCCACCTTCGGGTAAGGTAAGTGCTGCTGAACGAATCAGTCTAAACAGGCATTCCGTGCCGGTTTCACCACCAAATATCACGCCGCTAGAAGCGCCAAAAAATGTAGCCAGATCTTTTTTTCCATTATCAACAATTTCTGTCATGGCCATGGATGCCGGATTATTCCGGTGCTCATTGTCCGGAACGCGTGAAATCAGTTCACTCTGCTGCACTGCGGAATTTAATGTGAGCGAGCCACCGGCATTCTCGAAATAAATCCGTTTACCCGCATAAGGACAGTGGTCAACATACCAGAAGCGATCACGGATTTGCTCGATCAAAGATGGGGAGAATGGTGATTCAGATAAAAACATTGAGAACTCCGTAGCGACTTTAGAGGATAGAAAACTGGTATTAGCTTAGTTGAAAATCTCTGACGACATGTCGATATTTATTACAGGTCTTCTTGTTTTAAACGGGCTTCGCTCAGTTTAAGCGTAGAAAAGGGCATATAAGTGGGGGGGTGTCTTTAAAAAGACACCCCCCACTTTTAACGTGTTTTTCACTTATCACCTAGATCGCCAGCTGTTTGAAAAGCTATTGTGTCAGCGACTAAGCCTGTGATATTCCAGTTTGAGTAAATCCTGCTACTGGGTTGTTAAACCTTATCAACCGCTACAGGTTCTAATTCATCAACCTCTAAAGGATCGATTTCATCAACAATTTCCTGGCGTTCGGTTTTGCCGCTATAACGACTTATCGCAAAGTTATCACTCAAGATTTCCGGCGCTCTGCCACAAACGATATCAGTCGATACTCGCGCTGATCCAAAGCTCATGGTCCAGCCTAAAGTACCGTGACCTGTATTCAGATACAGATTACTAATATCAGTCTTGCCAATAATCGGTGTTCCGTCTGGCGTCATTGGGCGTAATCCACACCATGCATTATCTTCGGTTAAATCGGTACCATTCGGGAATAGATTCGAGATTACATGGCGCATTGTGGCACGTTGTTTTTTGCCAATACTCAAATCATAGCCTGTCAGTTCAGCAACACCCGCAATACGGATTCGGTTGCCCAAACGTGTCACTGCAACCTTGTAAGTTTCATCCATAATGGTTGAAATGGGTGCCGCAGCTTCATTGATCACAGGTATCGTCAGTGAATATCCTTTTACAGGATAAACAGGGCTATGAATGCCGACTTCTTTCAGCAGTTTGGTTGAATAACAACCCAATGCCATGATGTATTTGTCCGCCGTTAATTTACCCGCACTGGTTGAAACTGAAGAGATTTTTCCCTTATCTATATTGAGTTTGTTGATTGACGTATCGAACTTGAAATCAACCCCCATTTCACGACATTTATTCATTAGCTGGGTCGTGAGTTTAAAGCAGTCACCGGTCATATCATTGACCAAACGCAAGCCACCCACGATGTCTTTTTTAACATCCGCAAGACCGGGCTCAACCGCCACACAGCCGTCTGCATCTAATAATTCATAAGGCACATTGATTGCTTCAAGAACCGCAATATCTTTGGCAGATGCTTTTAATTGCGCTTCTGTTCTGAAAATTTGCAAAGTGCCTTTGCGTTCATGGTTGTAATCAAACTCCAGTTCTTTGTCCAACTCAAGCAAACAAAGACGGCTGTACTCCGCAAGACGCACCATACGATCTTTATTGATGCCGTAAGCCTTTTCAGTACAGTTGGCGAACATGCGCGTGACAAATTTGAGTTTGTCCCACTCAGGTTTGAAATTAACAATTAACGGCGCGTATCGACTTAACATCCATTTAACCGCTTTTTTCGGAACGCCAGGTGCAGCCCAGGGTGCTGAATAACCTGGAGAAATTTGCCCTGCATTCGCGAAGCTGGTTTCCATGCCTGCACTGGATTGACGATCAACCACAGTCACCTGATGGCCTTCTTTTGCCAAATAATAAGCGTTTGTGACACCAATAACACCACTGCCAAGAATCAGAACATGCATAACCGTATAACCTGAGTAAAAGTATAAAAAAGATACGTAATATTAGACAAAGTTTAAGAAAATGTTTTGCTATATTTTCTTATATTCCAGAATATAAATGGCTAATAATGAAAACTACGGGAATATTTATGGTTAAACGTGAAACCATCGTTTATATGAAGTGAATTTTAATACCAGTATCAATAACAGAAGTTTAGAACAGTTTTATCTTAAAAACCGCCTAGAAGGCGGGGGGTGTCCTCTTAACCTCCAAAACAGCGCTAAATCCATCACCCATTGTATAGAGTGAACTTTCTCACCCGGTTTTTCTAAATACTATTCAATCAATTCTGGCTAATCACAGTATAGCTTGATGATGTTAAGAGTCTGTGTAGATTTTAGGTAAATGTGATGTTGTGCTTTTTTGCAGAAATTATTTATTTAAGCTTTTCCCTTAACGTAGCGGCTTGTTTTTTTATCTCATCGAGTCCTTTGTCACTTTTACGTTGCAGGTTTTTTAACATAAATCCCATGCGTGGATTACCGGCAAAATCTGCTTCGTGCTTATCCAGAAAGTCCCAGAAAAGCGTGGTGAACGGACAAGCTTCATCACCGATTGCCTCGTTTGGTTTGAAGCGGCAGTGCTTGCAGTAATTGCTCATTTTATTGATATAGTTACCGCTAGCGGCATAGGGTTTGGATGCCATAATGCCGTTATCTGCATACTGGCTCATACCTAGCGTGTTGGGAAGTTCAACCCACTCGACAGCATCGACATAGACGGCTAAATACCATTCATGGATCTGTTTTGGATTAACGCCATAAATCAATGAAAACAATCCGGTGACCATTAAGCGTTGAATGTGATGTGCATAACCATATTTAAGCGTTTGTTGAATACTCTGGCGCAGGCAATTCATTTCGGTATCACCCGTCCAGTAAAAGTCAGGCAAATTATTGGTGGCATTCAGCCCATTCATTTCCAGCCAGTTGGGCATATGCAACCAGTACAATCCGTGCACATATTCACGCCATCCCAGAATTTGTCGAATAAACCCTTCAATACTTGCGAGGGGTGCGTCTTTTTCGTGGTGATACTTTTCTGCAGCTTTAATGACCGTTAACGGATGCAATAGTTTTAGATTTAGCGAAGAGGATATCAGTGAGTGATTGAGAAAGGGTTCATCGGTCCACATCGCATCTTGATAATCACCAAAGTCATTCAGGCATTCGTCAAGAAAACGCTGAAACGCCTGTTCTGCCTGTTCGGGAGTCACTGGCCAATGCAATTGGTCTAATTCACCGGGATGGTCTGGATAGCTGGCATTCACCAACTCAATCACTTCCCTGGTGATTTCATCCGCTTTCCACTCAATCGGTCTTGGGATATTTTGTGGACCATCTTTGTTAAATGATTTTCGGTTGGATTGATCATAATTCCATTTACCACCCAGTGGCTTTTTATCATCTTCCATAAGAATCTGGTATTTCTTGCGAAGTTCGCGATACCAAAATTCCAGTCGCAGCTGTTTTTTATCTTTAGCCCAGTGTTTGAACTCAGACGGTTTTGAGAGGAAATGTTGATCATGCAATTGCTTGAGTTCAACATCGTGTTCTTTACAAACATCGGCAATGGATTTAAACACGCGATAATCGCCGGGTCTTACTAGCCAGACTGCTTCTGGTTTTTCTTCTATTAACGTTGCAGTCAAGGCATCAGCCAGGCTGTTAAATTTGTGCTCATTGAGTCTTAAGTATTGCAGCGGTAAATCACGTTGTTTTAGCGCTTCTGCAAAATGGCGCATGGCAGACAAAAACAGGGCGATGCGTTGTTTGTGTGACCAGACATGGATGGCTTCCTCTTTAACCTCCGCCATCCAGAAGCAATCTAGGTGGCAATCGACATCATCGAAAATTAACGATTCACGATCGAGCTGATCACCCAGAATGATATAGAGTCGGCGCATTAGCTCGTACGCGCCTGAGAAATGCTTATTGCGCGACTTTTATCATTGCGGTTATGCCTGCAGCGTTCAGAGCAGTATTTAACCTCATCCCAGCAACGCTCCCATTTTTTGCGCCAGGTAAAAGGTTTTTCGCAAACTGGGCATGTTTTTTCCGCTAAGTTAATTTTTTTATGCGTCATGTTTGAATGCCTATCGTGAATAAGGTGTATGGATAATGTATAAGTATTGTATAATAAAAACAGTAGAGTTTTGACTTTAATTTTATTCTTTGACTACATGAGTCTCTAATTATGAAGCTTGGTAAATCAATAAATATAGGTAGCTTCGATGAAGCCGATATCAGCCGCATCATTGAAATGGCGTGGGAAGATAGAACACCTTTCGAGGCAATAGAAGCCGAGTACGGTCTTGCAGAAAAACAGGTAATACGTTTGATGCGAAAGCACATGAAAACATCTAGCTTTAAAATGTGGCGTCAACGGGTTAGCGGCAGGAATACCAAACATCTGAAACAGCGTGGTTTCACAGTTGGCCGTTTTGTATGCCCGACACAGCGTCTTCGTTAGGTAGAATATCTGGTGTCAGCAAAAAATAAAAATCCGCCGAGCTCTGCATAAGTTCTTTTAGTCATTTTTAACTAACGTAGGTTGATGAAATGGTCTCCTCCCCTTAATTCGGCATCTAAGTACCATAATTGGAGATGAAATATTTCCCAATTAAACAGAGAAGGAGACCACCATGAATATTAGCGCCATCGGGCTAGATATTGCAAAACAGATTTTTCACCTTGTAGGCTTAGATGATCAAGGCAATCAAGTACTAAAGAAAACTCTTCGACGAACAAAGTTATTAGCTTACTTTGCTAACCTTAACCCCTGTGTTATTGGCATAGAAGGTTGTGCAAGTTCACATTATTGGGCACGTGAGCTGAATAAGCTCGGACATCAAGTTAAGCTACTTCCAGCACACTATGTAAAACCTTATGTTCGAGGTAACAAAAATGATTATAACGATGCTTTAGCCATTGCTGAGGCATGTCGAATTCCTGAAATGCGAGAAGTCAGAACTAAAACTGTTGAACAGCAAAGCATACAAGCCATGCACCGTTTTCGTCGAGGAGCGGTTGCAGATAGAACAAAGCTTTGTAATCAGGTACGCGGGTTACTTGCCGAGTTTGGTATTGTTATCAAACAAGGTATCAGCTCTTTGAGAAAGAAGCTCCCAGAAATACTCGAAGATGGAGAAAACCAATTACACTGGATGTTTCGAGATGCATTAGCTCTAAAATACAGACAACTATGCGAACTTGATGAATTGGTGAAAGAGCTAACCATCATGATTGAGAGAGAAGCCAAACAACATCTACAAATCAAACAATTGCAAAGTATTCCAGGGTTTGGAGCAATTGTAGCAAGTACCTTCTTTAGCGTGATTGGTGATGGAAAGACTTTTAGCAAAGGCAGAGATGTATCTGCATCATTGGGATTGGTGCCACGGCAACACAGTAGTGGAGGTAAAAACATCCTGCTGGGTATTAGTAAACGAGGTGATAAATATCTACGAAGCCTTTTAGTTCATGGAGCTAGATCAGTTGTGAATCACGCCCATAAGAAAGATGATGCACTGAGTCTTTGGGTTACTCGTTTAGTAAAAACACGAGGAAAGAATAAAGCCACGGTTGCTCTTGCGAATAAACTGGCAAGAATTGCATGGGCAGTAACCATTAGCGGTAAGCCATACCAAAGAAATTTTGTGATTTAAAGAAAGTAGTAGAAATAAACACATCAACGATTTGCGAGAGACAACAAGTAACGATGACATTATAGGTAAGACCGACATACTGAAACCTGCCTCATCCGAAGGATAGTAAATCCGATAGGTCGATTAGGACAGTATGTGCAGACTTCATCAAGGCTCGGGATCTAAAACAATCCTATTATGAAGCCGGATATACGGAAGCAAATCTATCCCTGTCAATATTACACGTTGTCTTGCAAAAATGGAGGAGACCATATACGGATAAGCGCAGTCCATACGACATAACATTGTTGATTAAGAAAAAAACCAGCTGATTAGCTGGCTTTTTTCTTAATCCGATGTTTATAAATTATTTGACTACTTTTTTAATTTCACCTGATGCAAGTTTTGTCTGGTAATCACGTAGCAATTCTTTAACTTTTGGCATTAAGAAATAAAGGCCAATAATGTTGAATATCGCCATTGCAAAGATCATTGCATCAGAGATGTCTATCACTGGGCCAAGGCTCATAGATGCGCCTACAACGACAAAGAATAAGAACATCAACTTGTAAATTATCTCTTTTACTTTTCCTTCACCGAAGAGGTATGTCCAGGCTTTCAAGCCGTAATATGACCATGAAATCATGGTTGAGAAGGCAAACAAGACTGCGGCTATTGCGAGTACATAATTGAATCCACCCCATGTGCTGCTAAACGCTTTAGAGGTTAATTCAATACCAGATAGATGTCCTTCCACACCTTGTGGAATCCATGCACCAGTAATGATGATAACTAAGGATGTCATCGTACAGATAACCACGGTATCAATAAATGGTTCTAACAAGGCAACATATCCTTCTGTGGCAGGATGTTTTGTTTGTACTGCAGAGTGTGCGATTGCTGCTGAGCCAACACCAGCCTCATTTGAAAAAGCGGCACGTTTAAATCCTTGAATCAAAGCGCCGATTGCACCGCCTGCAACGGCAGTAGGTGCAAACGCACCACTAATGATAGAAGAGAATGCTGTTCCAATCTGGTCAAATGACATGAGGATGATGATCAAAGCTGAACCAACATAAAGAACTGCCATCAGTGGTACAACTTTTTCAGTGACTCTCGCAATAGATTTGATGCCACCAATAATAACGACACCAACCAAGATAGCCATAATGATGCCGAATACCACTCTATTCTCACCAAAGAATGGAATAATACTTGCCACTTGTGAGGCTGCCTGGTTGGCCTGGAACATATTTCCGCCACCTAGCGCTCCACCAATACAACAGATAGAAAAAAGTACCGCTAATACTTTTCCAAATGTCGCTTTGCCCTGTTCAGAAAGTCCTTTTGAAAGGTAATACATCGGCCCACCTGAAACGGTACCGTCTTTGTATTCATTACGATAATGTACACCCAATATACATTCAGTGAATTTGGAAGCCATGCCAAGTAAACCTGCAAGTATCATCCAGAATGTAGCGCCTGGACCACCTAAGGCAACAGCGACACCAACTCCAGCTATATTACCTAAACCAACAGTACCTGAAAGGGCAGTGGCCAGGGCCTGGAAAGGTGTTACCTCTCCTGCATCTTTAGGGTCTAAATAATCACCTTTAACAAGTGATATCGAATGACCTACTCCACGAAACTGGATGAATCCAAAGTAAAAAGAAAAGATGGTCGCCGCAGCAACAAGCCACAGAACAATCCAGGGAAAGGGTGTTCCTAATAAGGCTTCAGAGCCAGGTAATGGTGAAAAAATAGCATTTACAAAGGGACTAAAAATAGGCGCAATAGCATCGTTGATTTTATCATCCAGTGATTTTTCTGCTGTTTCTTCAGCAATAGCAGAAAAGCTTGTAATTATTCCAAAAAATGAAAGGCTTAAATGTGTTAAAAATTTCATGTTTGTATCCTGTAGGTGGATTTTTAAAATTGAAGTTAATTGAGTGATCAGCTATTGCCCCACTTATGGCACAACAATTACAGGCACCTTGGAAATTTGTACTAATGAACCGGGAACAGAGCCAAATACACGTGCTGCAACCCGACCTTCACCTGTGCGATTAATGAAAATCATGTCTCCTTTCAGGTCATCGGCACATTTTGCAATGGTCTCTGCGATTCCGCCGTATCTAACTTCCCCAGTGGCCTTAATCTTGCTTTTCTTTAGCTTCTCTAGAACGGGCGCAATAAAAATGTCATTCGCACGTGTCATTTCCTCACCACGTCGTTTGTGACGCTCTGCGAGTTCTTCAGCGGTTAAGAAACTATAGGGTGACCATTCCAGAACATGAATAATATGGATTGAGGTATCTTCGCTACAACTTGCCAACTCTTCGGCAAAAGCCAATGCTCGAGAGTCGATGGTGCTCTCGTCAATACCTACTATGAATTTTTTGCTCATTTTATCTCCTTGGGTTAATTTCTATTCTTCATGAAACTAAAACTAAAGTATCTTTGAGATGAACAAAGACACACAATTCTCGAAGTTATTATTAGTGGTATTTTGTATTTGTTTATAAGTATTAGACTAGTTTAGATTTTTTAAAAATTCTTACTTAATGTAAAAAAACTACTATTTGAGATATAGCGCAATATAAATTTATTAAAATTTTTAATGGATGACTTGGCTGATGAGATAAAAAAATGTGAGCGTTTATTTTCTGAAAAAATAATCTATGACACGATAAGCTCTAAAATCTCCTGCCTTGCAGTTTATATTTAATATCGCTGTAGCGAGTAAATTATCCTATATACCATGAACTTATCGAAGAGAGTGTTTATGCGAGGTACGCTGATTTTTAATAAGCAGAAGATTGCTATGCTGGCGCATTGAACAATTGAGTGAAACGAAACAGCCTTTATGAGCTGAAATAAATGAATGTGCTTCATAGACAATGTAGGAGCGTAGCGGCGACGACTCGAAGGGCGAGGTAAAAACCGCCGAGCTTTGCATAAGTTCTTTTAGTCATTTTTAAAAACAAAAATGAAAAATCGCTTAATAGATGTGGGGTGTCCTCAAACCCTCAAAACAGCACTAACTTCATCACCCATCCGAATCACCCCAGACTTAATCACCCGCGCATTTATCCCGCCATGTCCGCGAACTGAATTGTAACAACCGGGGCCGAAGTGCGTAGGTTGTAAAAATGTAGCCTGAATAGCTTAGACCCTGTTTTATATTTTTTCAAAGCCACAATTTTTAAATTCAACTCTAAAATCTCCATGATTTTCTTCAGGACACCAGCCCTGTTTTTTTGCCGCTTTAATTGCTTTAACTATGTTTCTTGATGTGACTTCAAGGTCATGCGAGAACGGGTTGATGTATAACCTGGAATCATTGGTATCAACTAAGGTAACAATGATCCGTTCTTCAGCACTATACAAATCGTTACCTTCTAATATCCAAATATACTCTTGGCCATCAACTGCTATTTTTCTTTTATACTTTTCCATAATATTGGAATTGTTGATAGACACCCTCGGTGAAAAATTGTTGATATTGTCCATCTCGATTCTCTCCTCAGTCTTTATTCATTTAATTGTTACCATTTCTATCAGGGACATAACAGTGTATCGAATAGGAAGGTGTCCGCCTTAATAGTAGTATAGAAGATTTTTAATTTCTTTGATGTGGCTTAAGTATGGGACGATGAAAGAGTATTTATCGAAAAAGTGCTAAGCCGAGATTCTATGTTAATAATCAAGAAAAAAACCTAAATAGGACGATATTCAGATTGATCTCTCATTAACGCAAATGCCAGTCTAGCGATTTTACGCGATATGGCAACCGCGGTAGCGGTTGTCGAATGACCTCTTGCACGCATAGCAAGATAATAGGCATTCCATTGTTTGGTTTTTGCGCCTGCTCTCGCGGCATTAAACAATAACCGCCTCATTTCAGGACTCCCTTTTTTCGTCAGTTTGCGCTTACCTTTAAAGTACCCCGATTCTCGTACCCTCACATCCAGCCCCATAAAAGCGATAAAGGCGTCCGACTTGGAAAAATACCCTCGATGAAACAATGCCACAAGGGCAGTTGCATTCAAAGGACCAATCCCCGGGATACTTAAACAGCGCCGATAATCATCTTGATACTCCGCTAATTTTATACACTCCAGCAACCGTTTATCAATCACTGCCATTGCATCTTCAAAGCGTTTCAGCAATGCCTTACGTGTTTGTGCCAATTCAGCAACCCCCGTTAAAGATAAGCCCATAGCGGTTTTTAACTGCGCCAGTTTGGCCCGTGCTTTAAGCAGGCGATTCAGGCGTTTAACCCCTTTAGGCAAGGGTTTAAAGGCCACTAACTGCTGTTTCTCCGAACGCATGTAACGCAATAACAACATGGCATCATTCAGATCCGTTTTAGCCCTTACCCCGACCGCATCCCGATAACGAGAGAGACGATAGGCATCGATTAAATAGACCGTATGCTTTGCTGCAATCGCCAGCTCCACCATCAACTCATGGTATGTATTCGTCGACTCAATCGCGATAGCACAAGTGCCAGGAAGCGTTTTAAGAAAAGCGCGAATAGCTTGTTGCCGGTTCTCAATTCTAATGACTTCAGCACCATCAAAAATATCCAGCCAATCTTTAGCGACGTCAACTCCGAACTCTTTTACATTAACGAGCATTGCCATTTTGTGAACTCCCAAGTAAGGTTAAAAACGTATCGGGAATCACGAAAGGCGCAAGCTTGTTGAAATCGGCCATCATAGGCAAGATTCTTAATAGGCGCTCATTAATGAATGGGGTGGAGGGGTGTAATCTCGGCTAGTCTGTACACGTAAAGTGGCAGAAGCAAAGCGAAGAGCCTCCACCTCCCCGATGCCTTAACTATGATCATAAATTAAGGCTAGAACAACCATACAAGCGTTAGCGAGACAACAGCTTGAGCTGGCCCTTTAGGGCGAGGTTTTGTAAAAACCGAGTAAAAGTAGGGGGGGTGTCTTCAAATAAGTAAAATTGGAGTCTAAATTTGAATAAACTAAAGTCTAAAGTCTAATTAAATTAACACAGGTTTATCTATGAAACTGAAACAAGAATCGCTGGATGAATTATTCATTGAACTAAAACAATTAGTCGGTGAGCGATTTTCAACCAATAACACATTGCGCGAAGTGCATGGCAGGGATGAGTCTTACCATACGCCGCAATTACCCGATGCCGTGGTGTTGGTACATTCAACCGAAGAAGTTTCCGAGATCGTTAAGCTGTGTGCTAAATATCAGTGCCCGATTGTGCCTTTTGGTGCTGGTACTTCGCTTGAAGGGCAGGTGATACCAGTGATGGGAGGGATTTCGCTCGATTTTACCGAAATGAATAAGGTACTTCGACTAAGCGAGGAAGACCTCGATGTAACTGTGCAAGCTGGTGTTACGCGCAGGCAGTTGAACAACCATCTGCGTTATACAGGTTTGTTCTTTTCGGTTGATCCGGGTGCTGATGCAACCCTTGGCGGAATGGCTGCAACCCGTGCTTCGGGTACTAATGCGGTGCGTTATGGCACGATGCGCGAAAATGTCCTCGGCTTAACGGTGGTGATGGCAGATGGGCAGACTATCAAAACCGGAGGGCGTGCGCGTAAGTCATCGGCAGGATATGACCTGACCAAACTGATTATCGGCTCCGAAGGCACACTGGGCATTATTACTGAATTAACCGTACGTTTGTTCGGAAAACCCGAAGCCATGGCCGCTGCCGTATGTGATTTTGAAACGCTGGAAGGCGCAGTAACAACTGTGATCGAAACTATCCAGCTCGGCGTACCTATTGCCCGGATTGAATTGCTGGATGAAGTGCAAATCGACGCCATCAACCGCTATTCAAATCTCGACTACCCGTTAAAGCCTACTTTATTTTTGGAGTTTCACGGTACTGAAGCCGGGGTTGCCGAGCAGACAGCGATGGTCAGTGAACTGGCAGCAGAACACGGTGGTGGTGAGTTTAAGTGGAGTGATAAGGAAGAAGAAAAAAATAAACTATGGCGTGCGCGCCATGATGCCGCCTATGCTTGCATGGCATTGCGACCCGGTGCCGGAATGTGGGCAACCGATGTGTGTGTACCGGTCTCGCGGCTGGCTGAATGTATCCTGGAAACTCGCAAAGATATCGACGAGACAGGCTTGTTATCACCCATTGTCGGGCATGTCGGCGACGGTAATTTCCATACCGTGATGTTGGTTGATACGGATAGTGAAGAGGAAATGGCAACCGCCATCGCCTTTAATGAACGCCTCCTGCAAAGATCACTATCCATGGGCGGAACCATAACCGGAGAACACGGTATTGGCACTGGTAAAATGGAATTCTTGCGCAAGGAACACGGCGCTGCGGTGGATGTTATGAAAACCATCAAACAGGCGCTGGACCCGCTGGATATACTTAATCCGGGGAAGGTGCTGGATTTACAAGGCCGCTAGGGCTGCTTCTTTTTCTGATTAGAAAAACTAACCAGTAGGTTGATTTTAAGTCGCTTGTGAAGAATATTATAAAACTCTAATATTCTTTATATAAGAGCAAAATGTTTTGCTCCACTAATGAAAGAGATATAGAGATGATCTTCACTAAAATCAAAAATAAAATAATCGAAGCACAAAAAATTGCCGGGTATTCTCGTACTGCAAAAGAATTGCTCAAGCTATCTGATAGGCAACTAGAAGATATAGGTTTCTCGAGAGCCCTGTTAATGAGAGGTGTTAGTGCCTACCCATGGCGTGAACAAGAAATTACACATGTAATGACTGATAATGTTACAAATATTGATTTTCCAGAAACAGTAGTGCATAAGCCATTCACGCCGTCTACACGTAAAGCCGCATAACATTAAAAATCTTCCTTGGTGCCACTAGACATTTATTTGTTTGGCGGCTTTTTTTTCTGGAAAAGTGCGTATAAAGGTGGGAGGTGTCATATCTCTCAAATAAATCCCTGAACCCACTCCACCAGCCTACCCAGGGATTTCTGCTCTTTTTCGCTCAATTCTTCATGCGCTAGTTGTTCCAGCCTCGCCTGAAACTGATCTACAGTAAGTGGGCAACCGTATTCACCGTCGATAAGGCGCGCCTGACAAAAGGATTGCCATTTTTGCTGCTCGGCTTCATCCAGTGTTTCTGGCCAGTTCCGGGCGCGGTATCTGAAGTAGAGTTTTTGCAGGCGAGTTGATTTGAATTTAGGTGTCCAGCCAGAGAGTGTTTCTGCTGAGGTGCTTAATACCTGGTTACACAATTTGCGGTCGTTATTGCTGATAAAACCGCCGTAAAGTGCTGAGTCGGCATCCATTTCAGGCATGTCCCGCTTGCGGCTGTACATTTCTTTGAGTCGGGTGATTAGGGTGTCATCACTGATCAGCTGTTGTTTGTATGTTTCGATTTTCTGCCAGTCGATTTCCCAGCGTTCAGCGAGTTCATCGGTTAATGTATTGGTCGGCGATAGCGCGGGTGATTTATTCAGGTGCACGCCTTTGAGGGCTATGTGTTGATGGTTCTCATCGCGTTCGGCGCGTGGTTTGTAAAGATTCTCGATGATTTCATCGACGCTCATTGCAAGCATCGGCCTAGGGTCATGACGAAGGTCGTAACAGATGATTTCATTTTTATTCACAGGATGTACAATCAGTGGCACGATGGGTGAGATACAACCTTGGGTGGCGGGGAACATACCGGATACGTGCAGCATGGTTTTGCGCTGGCTTAACTCCACCGTGGTATTTAGCAGCGGAGCCACATTGTTTTTGATGCGCAAATCAAAAAAGTAGTCGTATAAACGTGGTTGCCTGTTTTTGATCAGGCGGGCGATGTCGATGGTGGCTTTTACATCGACTAATGCATCGTGCGCACCGCTTTGTTCGATATCGTTGGCGGCAGTCAGGTGTTCCAGCCTGAAACTTGGAACGCCTGGCTCATCTTCACGATTTGGCCAGTTAATGCCTTCTGGTCGTAAAGCGTAAGTCATGCGTACCAGATCGAGTATATCCCAGCGGCTATTGCCGTTTTGCCATTCGCGCGCATAAGGGTCGATAAAGTTGCGGTAAAAGCCAAAACGGGTGATTTCATCATCAAAGCGGATGCTGTTGTAGCCCGCACCTGTCGTGCCCGGAATGGAGAATATCTCGTTGATGTGGCCGAAGAATTCGGCTTCGTTGACACCTTCTCTATCAGCCAGTTGCGGTGCAATGCCTGTGACGCGCACCGCATCAGGATGGGGTAGGAAATCATGCGTCGGTTTGCAGTAGAACATCACTGGCTCGCCTACCACTTCCAGATCAAGATTGGTACGGATGCCCGCAAATTGTGCGGCTCGATCACGGCGTGGATCAACGCCCCAGGTTTCGTAGTCGTGCCAGAAGATGGTTTGTTCAGACAATGGTGATTTTCCTTTTTACTGAATAATTGAAAAAGTGCTTTAAAGTGTGGGGGTGTCTTATTAACTTTCTATTTCGCTGTTTTAAGTAAAGAAAGCCCCTGATGGATATTATCAGTTGTTAAAGACTGATAGTAGTTCTGATCCGTCAGATTAAAACCACCACAGGTTTCATACCAACCCACACTCGGTAGCCAGTCCGGTAATTCAATTTCGCCCTGCGGTTTTCTTTGAATGACGTAACAGACTTCACCTCGATAAAGCAGGTTATAGGGCTGATTGCTTCGGTGTAATTGATCTATGAATTCCCAGCCTTGGCTTGTTGATGCGAAACGTTCTACCTGAAGTGGATATTCCTGATTGCCTCCATTATGACTCCATATTTCTTGCTCGATAGCGAATTTGTTCTCTTCGATAAAGCCGTGTAAATGGAGTTGATTTACCGATGCGCCGGCGCCGAGGCTGTTATATGAAAGCCCAAACCCATCAATATTTTCATGCTGTTTTTTTGCCAGTGCAGACATGAGTTGATGGTCTTTAGTATCCAGGTATTGAGAATGCATTTCACTTATATGAGGAGAAGCACTGAGCACGATTAATAGATGGTAAGCGATAAAAGGGAACTTGTGATACATCACTTGTAAATGAGTGCCTTCAAAGATTTCATCACTAAGAATTTCGGGGCGCAGAAATGGTTTCGAAAAATGAAATGCAGCATGATTAAAAGGACGTTGTAATCCTTCAAAAAATTCTTTTGATGAACGCTCGGGTCGCAAGCCACGCAACGGATTATAGGTACATTGCCAGGATGCGATCTGGCGGGTCTGCCATGCGTCGTACTGCTCAATACCTGTCATTTTTAAGGCTTCAAAGACCACAATATCATCGGGTGATGCATTTGACTTATTGTTATTTTTTAGAGCTTTAAAGGATATTTCTAATGGGTCTTTTAGAAATTCATGCAAATTTGTATCTTGCATACTATTAGCGAGAACTAAAATAAAACTGCCGAGTTCATCGGGCTTCAGCATCTCGCTGAGTTTGTTCTTAAAGTGTGATTTGAAAGTCGTAGAGTTAGAACTAAATAACATAGAGTTTGTGCTGTGGGTAAATGCTGTGTCATTCTACACCAACGTTTATTTTAAGGGCTTAATTATGTTGTGGTTAAAAGCGGCGCATATTTTATTTGTGATGTCATGGATGGCGGGAATTTTCTATTTACCCAGAATTTTTGTACATTTTGTCGAGGGCAAAGAAGCAGGGCAGGATGTCACTCGTCTAGCGATTATGGCACGTAAGCTATACGGCTTCATGACGATTATGATGATGATCGCGATCGGCACCGGCATTTGGTTATGGCTGGCTTATGGCTTTGCAGGTGGCTGGCTGCATGTGAAATTATTATTTGTCGGTTTGATGCTGGTTTATCATTTCTGGTGCAAATTCAGAATGAAGGAGATGCAAGACGGCCATCTGGATCACAGCGGAGTGTTCTATCGCTGGATGAATGAACTGCCACTGATACTCACAATCGTTATTTTAATAATGGTGGTGGTTAAGCCGTTTTAGTTTTTCATTGAGGTATTTATAACATAATCATAGTCTGCCATATATCAGATTGATTTCCATAAATAAGGAACTGGCACTAAACTCTTTATTCCATCTAGTCGCTCGATTGTTTTGCTCGGCCCACAATATTGTTGAACAAAAAATTATAAGTACGGTCTAGTTTATATCATTAAATTTTAGTTGACGAAATTTGCAGCATCAAATATTATTCTCAGACAATTTGGGAAAATAGTCCCAAAAATAATATATTTAAGTTAACCCTTAGTTTATAAAAATAATAATTTATTAAACCTCATTAGCATTAGAGCATGTTGTAAGGGATATGTTTTGGTACATTGCTAATACTAAATTTTCATTTGCTTATGAAAGCGTTAGAGATACCAAAAGAAATAATTGAACAAGATCCATCGCAAGTAAAACTAGTACAGCTTATATCGGGGCATGTAGCCCCTTACAATGATAGCCATTGTACAAACCTGCTTGTGGTAGAAAAAGGCAACTTAAGGGTTTTTATGCGTTCTGCGGATGGGCGTACTTTTACCCTATATCGAGTCTATTCAGGGGAATGCTGTTGTTTAAGTATCGTCTGTATTATGAATGGTAATAAGTTTCCAGCATTTACTGAAGTTGAAGGTGAAGGTACAGCCTATATAATTTCTGCAGACTACGTTCGTAAATGTATGAATGAAAATACGATGTGGCAAAGCTATCTTTTTAAACAACTGACAAGCAAAATCACCCAATTTACAGATCTTACAGATAATCTCGTTTTTAACAGTATGGACTCCAGAGTTGCGAAATTATTGAGTAAGGGTTTTGAAAAATATGATGTTGTTCATACTACTCATCAGAGTCTTGCTAATGAGGTTGGAACGAGCAGGGAGGTGGTCAGCAGATCTCTTGGACACCTTGAATCTAAAGGCTTAATAAAACTTGCTAGAGGGCAAGTTGAAATTATAGATCACAAGGGTTTGCAGAGTTTTTTATTAGTTCATTAATAATCAGCCCCCCATTTCATTTTCTCTAAAATGAGTTTTTCTTAGTTTTAATCCCCAATAAAAATCCCCGACCTTGAAATTAAGGACCGGGGTTATCCAGAGTCAGGGATTTTCCTACATCCAAAATGGATGACTACATTTACAACTGGTTTTCATGACACATTACACAGCTAACCTTGTCTCCTTTGTTGAGGTTGACTGTGAAGGGTTCCTGCCCGTCTCCGGGGCATAATGTGCCATGTTCACATTTCTCAATGACAAAACTACGATCTGTTGCAACCTTTGATAGCACCGTTCCCTGACCGTTTTGTCCATGGCAGGATCGACAATCATTTGCCCGGTTTTCACCAAGACTGGCATGTCCGCCATTGGCAAAACTTGTGCCACCCACAGGATGCATACCATGAGGTCCGTTGAGAGTATTGCCCAAAGTTCCAGCAGCATGACAGCTATCACACTCAGCAATTGTACCGGTATGTCCCTGTATCTGGTTCGCCGTTACATTATCATTGGCAAATGGGTTAGCATTTGGCCAGATTGCATGCGTGCTACCATGACAACCTTCACACATCACACCTCCGTGCCCTTTGCCGCTTCCATCATCGTTACCACTCAAACGATACAGGCTCTGGTTTTCAGCAAAGCGTGATGATATCTCAGATATAGGTGTCGCCGTACTATCACCTTTGATATAGGCCTGAAGCAAGCGTATACCATCATCTGCCACGATACCGCCTGCAGGGTGATTCTTGTTCCTTGCATCACCTGCATGACAGGATTGACATTTAGGCTCTGTAGCCCAGGGGATTCGTTTACCGGAATCACCCGCAAGCGTCTCTGGATGAACATCAGAATAGTCATTACCGACCTGTTGCATACCACCATGACAGTCCTGACAGACTACACCACCGGAGAACATCGCTCCACGAAGGCATTGTGTTTTGGTACCTGGGTGACATTGGTAACACGACTCTTCGAGTATATTTTGTTCAAAGTCATTAATGGCAATACTATCGGGAACTCCGTCTTCGTCAATATCTGTGCGTTTGATATCGTCGGCTTCTGGCATCTCTGGGACAAACCCGGCATGATTAAAGTGCATGGCACGTGACATACTGATATGTCGCTGTTGTTGACGTCCTCTAGTTCCCCGTGTGGTTTCGTTTACAGGTCCACCCTGAGTCAGATCCAGAGCAGGGGTGTAGTGACATTGTGCGCACTGTATTGGAGTCTGGTTAGCCAGACAGTCAGGGTCTGAAGGATTTACAGCAGAATTACATGGAGTAGGGACAGGATTATCATTATCCAGGCTCTCGCTACTTGTATAGCTAGCGCCGTGTAAAGCATCATGCAATCGTAGTATGTTAATTTTGGCTGCATTTCCTACTTTTTCTGGTCCAGGAACGATTGAATCATCAGTCGTAACCCAGTCAAAGTCGACACTGGCATCCATAGTCGCGCTTCCATTGCCACCATCACCTGGATCTGCATGACAATTCTGGCAGTCTGCTTCACTGGCAACGGGTAGGACAACATCAACAGAATCCAGTGTGGCTCCCGATGCCTTGCTGGTAGCCGAGACTTTCATCAGCGGGTAGGCATTTGATCTGCCCTGGTCATCAACCGGCAATATGGGTATGGCATCTGCTGCAAACCAATTTACATTGGATATCACGCCACCTAAGAAATGGACATCTTTATCGAAGCGTGTAAATTGCTGCGGATCATTTGCTGTATAAGGATTAAGAACGCCAGGCATTGCCTGTTGATGCACCGTCAACACAGCAGGGGTCGAAAGTAGATCTGCTACATCAGGTACGGGTATGCCCATATCTACAGCTAATGGGTCAAATACGGTCAGAATACTGGGGCAAGGGCCAGTAGGTGTAGTACACAAACCACTTAGATCGACTGGCGGATTAAGTAAGGCGCCTGCCAATACACTGGGATATAAGCGACCATAGGTTTTGACTCCCCATGTTTCAGCATTAGAATCCTGCTCCCAGAAATTGGTCTTGAAGACACCAGTAGTATTCGCTCCTGTGGTATTGATGGAAACTTCCCCTGCAGGATCAATTGCGTTAACCGGATCATTTGGATTAGAGGACGCAACATAGTCAACATCAACATCATCACTGGTTAATATTTTGGGTAAGGAAGCATCGGTTCCTTTTTGTATCGCCTGTGCATGCACCACATTAAAGGGTGGCAGTATGCTGAAGACCTGATAGTCCTTGTCAGCACAATGCATTCCCAAATCATTTGCTGCGATGATTCTGATTGCTCCAGTGCTACCAGTAGGTGGTGGAGGCGGTTCAACAGGCCCGCCGTTACAATTTGCCGGAGCATCTTCAACATTTTTTTCTGCTACTTTTCCGTCAGATTGCTCTACCTTAACGCGACAGGGAACCGACTCAGGGTTCCAGAAAGTAAATTTCCACTTTCCATCTCTTATTCTTTTCGTCCCCATCACATCAGGGCTATTAGCATTACTTAGTGTTACCTTAAGTCGGTTTTTCCCCGTCCCTTTAACCATCAACCTTGATTTTTCGTTATCCCATTTAGCCTCGTCAATATTAAATCCATCCGCGGCAAATACACTATTAATAGGAGAGAGTGAAATCCCTAGTACTAATAGAATTGCCGATATACTGGTTTGGTTATAAGAAAAATTCTTTATCAAGAATTCTAGTAATCGGTATTTTTTAAGTGAAAGCCTCGTTGTTCTTTGATAATTATGATTATCAATTTCCATAATATTGTCTCCCGTTTTTTTATTGTTGCGATGGGAGTATGAAAAATTGAACAATGCATGTATGTAACAATTGTTACACAGATAGTAAGGTTATTAAAAAATATGCCTCATTTTCCTAATTGTCAGACATATACTGTAGATGCTGTAATTCAGAATGAATTGCTTACTTCCAACCAGCTCTATCCATCGATTGTACAGCGTCCGCATTAAGCTCGCCGAGTTTAGAAAGGTTTAGCGAATCTGCTTTGAATTTACCCCAGGAGGTGAGCTCCTTACTCCATTCACCGTCCATAATGACAGGATATTCATAATTCACTTCGGCATACCATTTTTGTGAATCTTTTGTGGTTAAAAACTCCATTAGCTTCATCGCATTAGCTTTGTTTTTAGCCGCTTTGGTCATGGCGATTCCACTGATATTCACATGCGCGCCACGGTCAGCCTGATTTGGCCAGAAGATTTCAACCGCATTTGCAGCTTTCTTCTGTGCATTATCTCTGCCATATAACATGGTGCCGTAGTAATAGGTATTTGCGATAGCAATGTCGCATTCACCTGCAGCAGCGGCTTTGATTTGGTCTCTATCGCCACCTTTGGGTTTGCGAGCGAAATTAGCAACAAATTTATTCGCCCAATTCTGGGTTTTTTCTGCGTCTGTATTGGCGATCATTGAAGCAACCAGAGACTGGTTGTAAATATTGTCAGAGCCTCTTATACAAATACGGCCTTTCCACTTTTCATCAGTAAGTGCCTCATAGGTAGAAAGTTCTTCGGCTTTAACCTTGTCTTTGACGTAGAAAATAGGACGTGCGCGCAACGATAATCCATACCAGTAGCCCTCAGGGTCTCGGTATTCGCTGGGGATCTCTGAGTTTAATGTATCGGATTGTGTAGCTTGTAGTACTCCAGCTTCTTTGGCTTTATGCAAACGTCCGGCATCTGTTGTGATGAATAAGTCAGCCGGGCTGTTGGCGCCTTCGGTTTCCAGGCGTTTCAGCAATGGGCCGGCACCTGCAGTGACGAGATTTACCTTGATACCAGTTTCTTTAGTAAAGTTGTCCAATAAAGGTTTAATGAGTTTTTCTTTTCTGGCTGAATAGAGGTTCACTTCCTCAGCTGCAAAAATCATGGTTGATGCGAATAAGCTACACGCCGCAAGAGTTAATAGTATCAGTGTGTTTTTCATTTCAATATTTCATGTTTAAGTGACAAAATGAATCGTATTGTAAATAAGAATTATTTTCAATAACAATTGTAATAAAAATGAGAATTATTAGTATTTAGTGGCAGTTTGAACTTTTAACAAGAAAAGATAAGACTGTTATTTTTTATCTTCAGGCTCTGCATAGAGGATTAAACAGTGATCTACCAGTCTGTAACCATGTTCTTTGGCGATCTCAATTTGGCGTTGTTCGATGATTTCATCGTGAAATTCGATGATTTTATTGTTTTTCATATCAACTATATGGTCGTGATGCTCGCCGCTATTGAGTTCAAATACGGCTTGTCCACCTTCGAAGTTATGGCGCATCACTAATCCAGCCGCTTCGAACTGTGTCAGTACCCTGTAGATAGTGGCTAGGCCAACCTTGGAGTCATCATCACGAAGTAACTGAAATATTTCCTCGGCACTAAAGTGTTTTTGTTTTGAGTTCTCAAATAGTTTGAGAATCTGCACACGCGGCTGGGTAACTTTTAACCCAGCTTCTTTGATGTCTATTTCGTCCATAATATTTAATTCGCAGTCAGATGAATCATTCGAATTCCATGAGACGGTATATTCTACCTGCATTTTGCAACGCAAGGTCGTTAAAGGTATCGAGATGCGAAAATGCCGACTGGTCGATTTTGTAAGCGTCTTGCTCACCTCCGCCGTTTTCCAGGATTTTTTCCACTTCACCACGCATGAAAACAAGATAGTCTTTGGTGTATTTGGTGACTTCTTCAATATTGGTAGGTGAGCCGTGACCTGGAATAATAATTTCTGGTTTTAAAGCTTCAATTTTATCCCAGGTTTCAATCCAGCCAGCTGTGTTGGTATGCTCGAAAATCGGCATCAACCGCTGATGAAAAGCCATATCGCCAGAGATCAGTAATTTTTTCTTTGGCATCCAGAGCGAGATATCCCCTGGGCTGTGTCCTGAACCTAAATGTAATATCTCAAAACGTTCACCGCCCATTTCGATTATGTGTTTATCTTCGAAGGTTTTATCAGGGAAGGTGAGTTCGGTCCACTGGCCTTTATCACGACGACCAGTTTTCATGCGGTCAATGACTTCATTGCCATGTGCTTTCATTTCTTCAAGCGCATCGACATGCGCAATAATTTCGGCACTTTGCTCTTTCCAGTAGTTAGAGCCCAGCATTGCATGGCCTTGTGCATTCTCTAAAACGACATATTTAATCGGCTTATCGGTGAACTTTTTGATTTCATAGTGTAAGGCTTTGGCAAGCAGATAGTTGTCTCCCGCATTAAATACCAGCACACCCTCGTCGGTAATAATAAAAGAAAGATTGTTATTATGGCCAGAATTAGCATAAGTACCAGGAGCCGTTGCGCCGATTGCAGAATAAACATTGTCTGCCACTTTCTCTGGTAAACTAAACAATAGAGACTCAGGCGCTTTATCCGTTGGTTTAATAGGCAGTCCTAAAGCCTTCCAATTATTGTAACCATCAGTATAGTTTCTTACATTGGTGTAGCCCATTTCCATCAGGGTTTTTGCCGCTAATGGGCTACGCTGATTTGTACCGCAATAAACCACAATCGGTGTGTCTTTGGTTTTTACGTGTGAGCCAATATCAAATTCCAGCCAGCCACGCGTAATGTTTACACTCTCATCAGCATCAATATAACCACCGATGATATCAATTTCATTAGCACTACGCACGTCGAGCATTTCTATCTTAGGGTTATCTTTAAGAAGCTTTTGTAATGCTGCGGTGTCGATATTGGTAATGGTTTTATTTGCTTCAATGATGGCGTTTTGACCGGGATTATCGTTTTCAGCGCCATTCACCGAAATAGTGTAAGCAATGATTGAAATGAATAAAAATATCGAAGTAATAAATGGTTTTTTCATGATCAATATAAAACCTTTGTTTTTATGACTATAGTCATTTAAAAGTTAGATTACCCGTGAAATTGAGTAATGTTTTGGCCAATGAATCTACAGCTAATTCCTTTTCATTAGGCTTATTCGTTGGCTCAGCATTGTGCCATATAAAATAATCCGAAGCCTCATCATTGTAATCCAGTTGCTGATAAGTTTTTGGCATGCTGGGGATATGGTCACCATAAAAACACAAGGTGTTGGGTTTATCAAATTGCCTGAATGCTGATGTTAGTTCAGCAACCATCTTATCCGCATTTTTTAGATGCCTGAGATAAACTGTGAGGTCGTTTAAATCGCGTTTACCTGGTTCTTGGAAATAGCCTTTTTGCTCGTCCAGAGTGGTTTTTTCAAGATACAGCGGGCCATGATTTTCCATTGTAATGGCAAAAATAAACAGCGGTTTGTCGGTATTTTCTTGGGTGACTTCAAATATTTTTTCGGTGACGGCCTGATCTGAAATATAAGGGCCAAAGGTGTCGTTTTTATTAAAACTCTGAATATCTATAAACGCATCAAACCCTAGGTTCGGAAAGATCTTTTCACGTCCAAAAAACGACGCTGGATGAGGGTGAATACAGACACAGAAATAGCCCTGAGATTTCAGATGTGATGCCAATGACGTGATCGGCATTCGATGCAAAAATTGATAAGGGTAGTAACGGTAGAAACCCATGTCTTCATATTTGAGTCCAGTTAAAAAAGAAAACTCGGTACGCATGGTATTCGCGCCCCATGCGGGAACATTAAGTTTTCCAAATTGGATGGATTCGGTTTTGCACACATCATAGTTTTCTAGCACGGCTGTTTTAATGGATGGATGTAAAAGTCGCGCATCGAAGAATGATTCGCTCTGGATAACCGTTATATTGTGAAAAATGCCGGAAATGTGGGGAGGTGTCTTTTTAATAGTATTATTCGATGAGTCTACTGCAAATACAGATTGATTCAACGTAGTTTTGATTTGATCCTGATGTCTATGTGTTCTGGCCTGCATCAGATATGCAAATAGGGAATTAAGTAAGCCATGGCTGGCGATGTCTGTCGCCGGATCCTGGGTCAAATCAAGTGTTAACGCAAACTTCTTCGCAATCAAATAAGCAGCTAGAATTGCCGCGATAGACGTAATGATTCTAGTGGGAGTGGTGGCTAATGCAGGTTCAAGTTTCAATACCGTGTAGATCAGTGCGATGATGATTATAGGCATCAAAATAACAGGCAATAAGCCCAGAAAAGGAAAATATAAACGCGGGTGTTTGAACGCTTGGGAGAACATCATGAAGTCTGAAAATACCATCGGTTCGCGCAGGGCGATAAATTTTGCATTGCTCACGCCGCTCAGGATAATCAGAAAAACACTCACAGCAAGTGCTGAAAAAACAGCACGTTGCACTACCAAACTCACACATAAGAATAATATAGAAACCAGTAAGCCCTGTAACACAACGGACTTCAAAGTAAGTCTAGGTATCGCTGGCTTGATAAAACGCTCGGGTACAAATGAGAATATTATCGTCAGTATGAGTGCAACCACTAATGCGGCATGTGTTCCAAGGCTTAACTCAGGCATTAAGGCTTCCGCCAGAGTACAGTTTCGACATAATCCAGTCTGATGCGCGTGCAGGCAGCACGCCTAAAAACCAGGTGCCAAAATTCAGCGGAAAAGGAAAGGAAATGCTTGGCTTGTTTTTCTCTATTCCACGAATAATGATATCGGCGGCTTTCTCAGCACTCATCATAAAGGGTTTTTTGGCGCTGAATTTATCACTGACATCCGACTCAACGAAACCCGGGTAGACCATGCTGATATTCACGCCATAGGGTTTCAATCCCCCACGTAATGATTCCCCATACGCTTTAATCCCCGATTTACTGGCGCAATATGCTGGTGTGATTGGCATGCCATAAAACGCTGCCAGCGAACTGATAATCGCGATATGCCCCTGTTTGCGCTGTTGCATACGGGGAACCAGCGGTTGCACACTCGCTAAAACGCCATAGAGGTTGGTGTCGATGACCTTGCAGACTGTTTGCCAATCTTCAATTTGCCACTGTTTGCCAATAATATTCGTCACACCCGCATTGCATATAATCAAGTCAACTGGATTCTCGTCATCTATTTTTTCCAACAGTATTTGCAGATTTGAATAATCGGTAACATCAATCGAATGGGTGCTGACGCTGGCTTGCTTACTAATGCATTTCTCCGCGACTTCTTCGAGTTTATCGGTTCGTCTTGCAAGCAATATCAGATGAACATCAGCTGCGGCCAAACGCAAAGCCAGCGCCGAACCGATACCGCTGCTGGCTCCAGTTATGACTATGTTTTTTCTATTACTCATATTTCTGTTGTTTGCAAAAGTTTCTGCATGGTCGCATTTACAGCCATCTTAATTCCCTTTCGATTATAAAAACTGCCATTGATCTGGGTGTGTTCAATATAGCATCGGCGGAACGCTTCAAAGAGTCTTTTATCAGGCGAGCTGGCCTGATTCCAGAAACCATCCAGATTCCCCTGAAATGTTAGCCCTTCAATATTATAGATGGCTGAACCCAGCGTAATTACAGGACAGTTTTTTGCCAGTGCGGATGTTCCCACGGTACTGTTCACCAGAATCGTACCCTGACAGTTTTCAAGCAACAGATCCAGGTTACCAGCTTCAAGATAGATAATGCGTTCAGCTTGTATCTTAAATTTACTGCATAAAGTCTTAATAATTTTAGGATAATCAACAAACCATGGGTCTAAAGGGTGAAGTTTTACCACCAATTTCGTATCTACGGGTGCGTGCGTAGCAAACGACTTGATGGTACTTTTCAGTACTTCTTCGAGCGTGCTAAAACCCGAGTGTAAACGCATTTGTGAATCGGCTTCCAGTTGCAGGGGTAATAGATAAAAAGGCGACTTACTCGCAATTAAAGTATCAATCTGGCGTTTAGCCTTGTACTTGAAATAAAACGAAACGCTCGGCATACGCCGTACAAATCCCCAGTATTCTTCCAAAGGACTGTCTGGGCGATGCGTCTTGTAATGTGGGAACATCGGCTTAAACAGCGCTCTTGCCAGATGATAGCGAATGTCATGCCAGGCACGAATCGCAAGACCGCCACCAGTAGGTTGGCTATTATCCTGAAAGTCACCGTTTTCCTGTTGCAACTTTTGAGCTTCATTTAAAAACCACTCTGGCTTATTTTGTGATGCCCTATAAATGCTGGAGTAGGCATTTACACCGCCATTATCCAGCGTCACCCAGTTTGGCCTGAAATAACCTTCTTCGAAAACATGAATATTGATTTCGAGCTCTTTTGCGGTTCGAATAACAGCTTTGTGAACTGGCCGGGAGTCGCCAAATAGAAAAATATCGGTGATCTGATGTTCCTCAAAAATACGCGTATAGAATTCCGGTAAGTCTGCGAGTGAACTACGATAATTAATGTGATTGAGTGCGGTCGAGAAATAGCGACCAGAAAATAAATCACCACCACAGAAATTAATCTTGAGCGCCCTGAATTGCGTTTTAACCAAGGCTTTTTCCAGCTCAAAAGAGAATGGGCTGGCAACGCCTTGTAATAACAAAAATGATCTATTGTTAGCACACCCCCCCACTTTTAAGCCCTTTTTCACGTCTGTGATTATTTACTCTCTACCAATCAATTCGATCTGATAGCCATCAGGGTCTTCAAGAAAGGCGATTATGGTTTTCCCTGCATTCATCGGCCCCGCTTCGCGGATGACCTTGCCACCCGTCTGCTTCATTTTTTCGCAGGCTTCATAAACATCGGGAACACCAATCGCGATGTGACCGTAGGCGTTGCCAATGTCATAGCTATCCACACCCCAATTGTAGGTGAGTTCCAGTACTGTATTGCTAGCCTCTTCACCATAACCGACGAAAGCCAAGGTGAACTTCCCATCGGGATAATCATTTCTGCGCAGCTCTTTCATCCCCAGCACTTCTGTATAAAACGCAATGGATTTATCCAGATCACCGACGCGCAACATTGTGTGTAATATTCTCATAATCTATTCAAACTCCTGTCTTATTGCCCCACAACCATGTATGCAGTTGAGGAAGTATACGAACGTTATTCCAGTTTAATGATTGTACCGATTCAATCAACTCAAGCATTTGTTTTTGATGATTTATTTCATCAATGTGCTGTGAATTAACAAACTGTGTAATATCATTATTTGCAAAATTAGTTTCTAGTTTAGCCTGTGTGTTACAGGCTTGCACAAAGCAGGGTATTTTAGGGTATTTATCGGCAATATTTTTAGCCCAGATTAAGTCATTCTTATCTGAAACGACAAATTTCAGCGAGATATCAACTAAATTTTTGCATGCTTCAAGACAACGATCTAAACCTTTTTGTTTAAAACTCATACACGATGAAGGCGGTTTAGGGCTTAGTGTGATTTGGTCAAGTAATGAAAACCACGGCTGTGCAATACTGCCCTGGGTTTCCATGGAAAATTGATAGCCCTTGGCCTGACCTGACTTGATCAACGCTTCCAGATTTTGCATCGCGGGATTTCCTCCCGACAGTGTCACCCACATTGGCTGATTCTTAGCTAAGGTTTCAATTTCTGCCATTACTTTATCTGGACTGAGTTTTTGCCAGTCATCCTGATGTTCAGGTAACACCGCATAGCCAGTATCACACCAGCTACAGCGATAATCACAACCGCCTGTGCGCACAAAAACAGTTTGAGTTCCAATCAGAGAACCTTCACCCTGAATGGTGGGCCCGAAGATTTCAGAAACACTAATCGAATCAGCTTTCTGCGTCTTATCGAGTATGCATACTGCATTTACACGAACCGGCGCATTCATACTAACTGCACCTGTGGTTGCAGCTGTGGACCCTTATTTACAGGTCTAAATTCGGCCCACGTCTTTGGCGTTTCACTAACGCGTACGGCACTGACTTGAGGCCATTTTTGTATAGCCCAGTCATATAAATAACGCGCCAGATTCTCGGCAGTGACATCGTCGTGGCCGAACACTTCATTCAAATGGCGATGATCGAGTGTTTCATCGATAAAGTTTTTCAAATCGTCCAGCTCATTATAATCCAGCACAAAACCGGTGGCGTCGAGTATTTCGGACTGCAGTTCTATCTCGACTATATAGTTATGCCCATGGAGTCGATGACAAGGATGAGTTTCGGGAAGATTCAATAACTGGTGCGATGCGCTGAAAGTAAATTGTTTGCTGATGGTATACATAGTATTACTCCCTCATGTTACCGTTTGCCAAAAATCAGGGTCGGCGTATTCAGTTGGGTCTTCGATTCCGGCGATGTGAAAGGCTTCACGACGCTCAACGCAAGTGCCACACCGTCCGCATTGCACATCGCCCCCTTTGTAACACGACCAGGTGTCTGCAACAGGCACATGATATTTTGCCGACTCACGCGCAATTTCAGTTTTATCCTGATGCAGGTAAGGGGTATAGATTGAAATATTCGCGACATCTTCCAATGCCAATGCCTGCATTTTTGCGAATGACTCGATAAAACCTGGACGGCAATCGGGGTAGATAAAATGATCGCCACCATGCACTGCCATAGCAACCGTGTCGGCATTTTGTGAAGCAGCCAAGCCAAAGGCAATCGTCATCATGATGGCATTACGGTTCGGCACCACGGTGATTTTCATGCTGTCTTCAGCGTAATGCCCATCAGGAATTTCAATATCGTCGGTCAAAGCAGAACCTGTCAGCTGAGCACCAACCTGGGACAAATCGATAACGGTATGGGGAACATTTAAAAATTCTGCACAACGGCGTGCGAAATCCAGTTCTTTAAGATGGCGTTGTCCGTAATCAAAGGACAACAATGATAAGAGCGTGCCTTCATTCGCCACTTTGTAAGCCAAAGTAACCGAATCCAGACCGCCCGAACAAACTACAAGGGCTTTCATGTTTCCTACTTCGGGAGAGTATTCTCCCCGTGTTTTTTACCTGGTGCGTCGACAGGGATAAATCGGATGATTTATCAGTGCGCGAGATTATATCGGAATGGATTCTAAAATGCGATTTTTAGGCTGTGTCGTAATGGAAAATCTCAATTGTCAGATGTTGATTGTTAAATTATGAATCTGTCAAACATCGAATGTACCCGGGGGGCAGAACCTGCATCGTTGAGGAACAAATAACATACCTGGATAATATGTATAGCTCACATTCAAAAACCTTTATTCTTAAAGAAAATGTGAAGTTGCCTTTTCGTGATATTACCCATAACAGGATTTATATTATGAAGGATGTTAAATGTTTGGGAACAGTGTGTAATTAACCTTATGAAAAAAGGATATTCATGCTTTAATCCTTTAAATCCAAATTTTTATCTCGCTTAAATTACCCAGCTGGCTCATATTTATACACGCATTACTAATCTTTCAAACTATACTCAATAAATTATCATTCAAAACCTATTAAACGCTTAGCCTTAGCAGGGAACAAAACATGATTACAAACGGCGCAACTAAACCATCCACAACAAATAAATCAAAAAAGCTAGCTAAAAAGCAATATGAAACAGAAATGAAGCGCTTACAGGTCGAGCTTATAAAGCTGCAGGCCTGGGTCAAAGAGAACGGTGAAAAAGTGGTTGTGATTTTTGAGGGCCGGGATGCGGCAGGCAAGGGTGGCACAATCAAACGTATTACCGAAAGCTTGAATCCCAGAATTTGCCGGGTCGTTGCCTTGCCTGCGCCGACTGAACGTGAGAAAACGCAATGGTATTTTCAGCGCTATGCAGAACATTTACCCGCTGCCGGTGAAATCGTATTGCTGGATCGAAGCTGGTATAACCGTGCTGGCGTTGAACGTGTCATGGGTTTTTGTTCCGAAGATGAATATATCGAATTTCTGCGTTCATGCCCCGAATTTGAACGTATGCTGGTGCGTTCCGGTATCCGCCTGATCAAGTACTGGTTTTCGGTGAGCGATCACGAACAGGAAAAGCGTTTTCAGAGTCGTCTGACGGATATTACCAAACATTGGAAGCTTAGCCCTATGGATCTGGAGTCACGTAACCGCTGGGTAGAATATTCCAAAGCCAAAGATGCGATGTTTGCACATACCGATATTAAACAGGCACCGTGGTTTGTGGTTGATGCCGATAATAAAAAGAAAGCGCGCCTCAATTGTATTTCACATTTGTTATCACAGTTCGATTATCAGGGGCTGACGATTGAAAGAATCGAGGTACTTCCCGAACGCGCTGAAGGGCAGAGTTATATCCGTCCCCCGATCAGCGACCAGACATTTGTACCGGATAATTATTCATAGAAACTGATGTGCAGAACGCAGTGAGACAATAGCATTGATGTATAGGGCACTTCTAGTTAATAGAAGTGCCCTTTAGTGATGACCCGAAGGACAAGGTGAAAAACAGCCCAAAAGTAGGGGGTGTCTATTAATATAAATTTCGAATAAATAGTGTATCCATAATTACCCTGTGTCCTTTGACAAGAGTTAAATTCAGGAGTACCTTAACGCGCTCGATATGGCCTGTTGGCTATATTGCCCAGGTGGCGAAATTGGTAGACGCGCTAGCTTCAGGTGCTAGTGGGGGTAACCCCGTGGAGGTTCAAGTCCTCTCCTGGGCACCACATGTAATCAATCACTTACATAGATAGCTGGTTTATGTAATTTTAATTTATATTTTCCCAGTCAACTCTCAGTCAACTTCTAACCAAATTTCTAACTAGTACTTATAATTAGTTTTATTAAATATATTTCCAAGAAAAATAATCCAGCAATCCAAACAAGAATAACAACACTCCTCACCCTAAGCTTATTTAAATCAAAACTAACAAGATATTTAAATACTGAGTGCGGAGTGAATGGCGAGCGAAGTATTTAAATATTGCAGTTAGAGTTTGATTTAAATATAAAGATATATCTAAAGTAAAACTTAGTATGTTTAGTTTATTAGATGGTAAATTTTAGATTAAACAGAACCTATTACTCATACAACAACCTTCACTCGTACAATTGAATCTCCTTACGAGACCTTCCTTCGGGGATTCGATGTAAATTGCTTGTTCGCAAAACACGCTCACAACAATTTAATCTCACCCCTCAGTGTGCTCTCTCCAGTCAATCCAATGGTACTCGCTCGATTGTTTTCTGAGTAAAAGATTCTTTATTCTGATTAAGAGGATTATTTTTACTGGTTAAATAAGTATGGATTTCAGTAGGGTTTCAAAGAGGTATCAAGCCTTTGTCTGGTCTCACTGCTTTTATAGATAACTCCTTTTTATAGATAACTGGTTTTGTTACTGGTTAAACATTCTTAAATAGTAACGCTAGAACAATTAATTAAAAACAGTAAATTACCTGTGATGACAACGGTGAATTACTTAACAATACTTAAGTTAATGCTAACTTTGCGTAATCCTAACTTCCTAAAATACACCTAAATATAGATGCGTCACCTGTAAGGCTAAGTCGAGTACGACAACTCTCAAATCAATGTGTGTAATTAAACCAACCTAGAACAGTTAAGTGAAATGAATTTTGATAGAGCAGGAACCACGGAGGATATAGTAAAGAAGTCTTTCACTGGTATAGTAACTTCCTCTGATCAGAATTTCCTACCCTGCATAGTTATTATATCCTATGCTTATAACTGATAAAGCTCTTGATTATTGACCAATGAAAAAAAAATAAATTAAAGAAGAATCAATTCAATCTTATATTGAGACTGAGAGGGATTCTGTTGCACGCGACATTAATCCACATGGTGTACAACTGTCTCAGTTAATTCGCGAACATTATATTAAAGAGAATCAACGACACAATAAATCACTTGAAGTTGATGTTAGTAAAAAACCTATAGAAGCGAAAGATAATTCCTATTCAAACAACTACGACCCTTTAGTAGATTTAATTAATCGTGAATGTAAAAGCGAACAACTTGAAAAATTTCTGCAATTAGCAAAGGAAGAAAATAAGATCCTGGTAATTTTTCTTCTTGCCTTAAATAGCTTTAAACAATTAAGTGATATTTATGGACAGGCTATTAGTAATGAGGCTCTTATTAGTCGTTGCAAAACGCTTAGAATCAATTGTTAGCAAAGATGATTACATATCATGGGTAGGTGGAAATAAGTATCTTGTAAGCTTTTTAACAGAAAAAGAAAAGCTTTCGAAAGTTGAAACCATTGCTGAAAATATTACTACACTTATTTCCAAGCCTATCAATATAAATGGATTTAGAATCAATTTAGATGCAAATGTCGAGATTGTCGCTTACCCAATTCATGGCAATCAGGTAAGTGTATTATTAGATATCGCTGATAAGAAAATGTATCAAGCGGAACAGTGTCACAATAATCTATCCTAAAAAGCAAAAGCTATAGGACTCAGGTTCCACTGAAATTACAATTCTGGGTACGACTTAAGTACAATCACCACCCCTCAGGAGAACTTCACTATTCTTGCTGGAACTCTCACGCCTACATTAGATAGGATTTTGACCGTTCGCCAATGACCGCTTTCGACCCATAGCGGACATTCGCCAATTAAAGACTGTTAAATAACACTTTCGCATTTTGATCCCAGGGCGACATCTCTACCAGTATTTTCGCATAATTTTTTGCTTGTTGGATATTGTTATCCTTTTGATGGAAGGAGATTAAAGCATAAAGCACATCTCGATCTGCCGGGCGTTGTTCATGTGTATGTGTTAACAACTTGAGTGCTTTTTTAAGCTGCTCGGTCGAATCTAATGCGACGGCATATACATATTTATAGCGGATATTCTCAGGTTCCAGCTGTACGGCTTTTTGAAGCGCGAACAATGCATCATTCATTTTTTGCAGGCGCACGTATAGCAACCCAAGAGCATGGTATGCCACACCACTATCGGGCTGTCGATCAATCGCGTCCAGTAAATAGCGTTTACCTTCATGATCTAATTTTCGTGCGCGATAAAGATCGGCTAGATTGACGTACGCAGACATAAATGTTGGATCGATGGCAATGGCTTTTTCATATTCTGCTTGTGCCTGTTCTACTTTTTGCATACTTAAGTATAGATTATTTAAATTCACCAGAGCCTCGGGGCGATCAGCATTTACAGTAAGCGCTTTAATATATTCTGCTATGGCCTGATCTAACTTTGTTTTTACATTTGCATCTGTTGTTTGATCTCTCGAATCGGCAAGCACTCGAGCGGTTTCAATCCGTATCATACGTAAGTCATCGTCCAGCAAATGCCTTAGCAACTTCATTTTCACGCCAGTAGGTAAACCTTCTACTGCACTGATGGCGTTAAATCTTACTAGCGCTTCTGGGTCATGCAGCCGATAATTAAGGACGTTTAAGGTCAATGGATTTATATAGTCTTGTAACTGTGAAGTAGCTGTGGCTCGGACAATTGCAGGTTGTGATGTATTACTGCTAAGATCAATTAATAATTGATTGGCATCTAAGCTTCCCAAACGCCCTGCAGCTAACACTTCACCATAATGAATCTCCTTGTGTTGCTGGCTAGTCGGATACCATTTTTTTATTGTGTTCGCAGCCCATTCATCAGTTTGATCTCGATGGCATTGTGTACATGCATTTGGTGTGCCGATCTTTAAAGAAAGGTCAGGACGGGGAATGCGAAAACTGTGGTCCCCTCTGGCGTCGATCACCATGTAGTTTTTTTCTGGCATATGACATGCAGTGCATTTCGCTCCAATGCTGCCTATTTGATGAAAATGATGTTCGGGCGTATCAAACTTGGTGGTTAAATGACAAGCTGCACACAGCTGATTTCCTTCCGCCTTGAAAGGTAAGAGGCGTTACGCGGTCGCCGAGTGGTTCGGTAAGTACGCTAGTGTGGGTGGCACCCAAGGTGTTACAGCAAATGAAGGCCGTGTTGTAGGCAGTCAAAACTTCCGTCTGCAAGCTCGACCAGTCATAGGACGTGAAGGCAATACATATAAGTATGTTTGCCGCGATGGTACCTGGGATGCAACTACGGAGTGTCTAGATGCGAACGGGATCCATCAGAAGACGTACATTGTTACTTTCTACGATCTGCGCAACGATCCGTTTGAGGATCGCGCACTGTCACTAGACGAGATGACTCGCAAGCAGAAGCGTAACTTCTACGGCCTTTGCAAACATATGAACAAGGTTGCACGGAGAGCCACCTACATCATGAATGCCGATAGGGATCTCAAGCTCTGCGAGCTGGACGGTTCCAACCTGCAAACAGAACAGACCAATCCACTTTAGATAGGACTTTATGTGATGTTATTTCTGCTAGAGTAATTACAGAGAATCGGAAGTAACCTTTCCCGTTCAATTGACTGCAAATATCAAGGGTCCAAAGCTTTGGGCCCTTTTTAATCCTAGATAATATGAATGACCGCGATTGGCCGAAAGCAGACATTGAATTTCTAGTTATATCTAGTTAATGGTCAACCTCTTTCTTATTCTTGTACTTTAGCTTTTACCTATACTTAGGCTTGTACTCTTACTTACGCCTTTACTTATACCTTACCCTCAGGGAGAACTGCACTACAAACGTTCAGAATTAACTCCTGTGTTATACATTTATAAATAGAATTTTTTAGCTCAAACAGAATCTTTTACTCATACAACAAGCTTCACTCGTACAATTGAATCTCCTTACGAGACCTTCCTTCGTGGATTCGATGGTAAATTGCTTATTCACAGACAACGCTCACAACAATTTAATCTCACCCCTCAGTGTGCTCTCTCCAATCTATCCAATGATACTCGCTCGACTGTTTTCTGGAAAAAGATTCTTTAATCGGAATGAGAGGGTTGTTTTTACTGGTTAAATAAGTGCGGATATTCATAGGGTTTCCTAGAAGTATCACGCCTTTGTATCTTCTCACTGCTTTTTTATAGATAAACTGGTTTAGCTTATTGGTTCAAGTTCTCAAATACTAATGCTAACCTGGTAAATGCTGAACTGTAATCCACCTGTAACATCAACGATGAATTGCTTAATAACCAATACGTAATCCTATCTTCCTAAAAGACACCTAAATCTGATGACTCACCTGTTAGGCTAAGTTGGTATACTCGATTTAATCAAACCACAGTATATTTGTAAGTTTACTCTGATCAGAATGTAACTAAAATAGGTATTTTAAAAGCCAAACTCAACTGGCGTCCATATACTTCCTCCTGATCCAAATGGGTTTACACCCTTTGATTACCTCAGATATCTATTCGAAGAACTGCCCTAAGAGCCAGTGGATATTGATGACCTGCTACCCTGGAATTGAGGAGCCCGCATAAACACCGGGAAATTCTAAACGGATGTGAGGTTAGCAAGACACTTACGTTTTTCGGTTAACATCTTGTCTCTGATCAGATCGTGAAAACTACATTTAAGTGATGAGTATCGAAAATACCGATTAACAGTATGTTAAATTTAAAGATTTCAATAAGATAGGTTTTCCTGCTTTATCCTGAGCTGTAAATTTGCAACCATCACTATAGCCAGAACAAACCCAAAACTTACCTTTTTTACCGGTTATCTTCCTCAATTGTTTACCATATTGAGGGCATGGAAGTTTTGATGTTACAGCCTTACGTTTCTTTCCAGTACAAATATATGAAGCAGGAAATTCCAGTTTTTAAGTATAAGCATAGTCAGTTTCCATTACTTCACGGCATCTACTTTGTTATATTCGTCATTATTAATTACTAAAAGTCCCTCAAATTATAAGGCATGGTGTTCAATGTTAAAATCAATCGGAAAAACCATACTCACTGGTTTTATCACTTTATTCCCCATCGTACTGACTATTTATCTTTTGTACTGGCTGGCAGTGTCATCAGAGAATGTAATGGGTAGCATGTTACGCTGGGTTTTACCTGAAGCGACATACTTCCCAGGTCTGGGTATGTTTGCGGGTCTGGTTGTGGTATTTTTCGTCGGTCTGATGATGAAGGCCATTCTGGTCCGCCAGTTGTTTGCGTTTGGTGAGCAGATTCTTTATCGCTTACCTTTGATTAAAACCGTCTATCGTGCGATGCGTGATTTGTTTGATTTTTTTACACCAAAAAAAGAAGGGCTAGGGCAGGTGGTGGCAGTAAAATATAATGGTATCGAAATGATCGGTTTTATTACCCAGACAGATCAAGCGCGTTTACCGGAATCTTTCCGCAAACAGGACAAGGTACTGGTATACCTGCCCATGAGTTACATGATTGGAGGATTTACCGCGTTTATTCCGCGTGATCATGTGACACCACTGAAAATGAGTATGGAGGAGGCGATGCGATTTGCCCTGACAGCAGGCATTACCGGGAAGAATATGGATGAATAAAAATATAAGCTGTCGCAAATATCTTAAACTTAACGCTCCGCATCAATGGCACACGGCGAGCGTAGCGAATGGTGTGTCCTACTGCATGCGCTTGGCAGCACAACACTAACCTAGAACCTGGGGATTGAGCTGCCATACAGAGTGGTTGAGGGCAGATGCGAAACTGACCCATAGTAAGTACGGAATGAGGAGAGCGCCAGCAAGAGGACGCACGCGCCAGAAAGAGACGAGGGTGGCAACAATAAAAACCCAAAGACACACGATGTCTGCAAATGCCAACGCACCGAGATGCCAAGCAAAGAAGAGCCAGCTCCATAAGGTGTTCAATACGAGTTGCCCCAAAAAAAACGAGAGCGCGATGCGATTGGTGCGAAATCCTCCGGAGCGCCAGACTAGCCACGCGGCAATAGCCATCAAGGCGTACAGCACGGTCCAAACTGGCCCGAAAAGCGAAGGCGGTGGCGCCCACGTAGGCTGGGCTAGCTGGCTGTAGAAAGATTTGGCCTGGATTGACGCTACCGCTCCAACAGCAGAAGCGGCAAAGCTCACAACGAGCCAACCGATAAGCCCCAGGATTTGTTTCTGCTTTGACTGTGACGTCATATAGATTTCCATTTGTTGCCTAACAGTGTATTAATAAGACTGCTGGTCTTTAAATAAATTATCCTGCCGAAACGTTATTAAGTTTATGTGTTATTTTAAACGTATGTCTATATGATACTAATATAGATCATAAAACTAGTATTTATCAGTTTTTTAATATTTCAGGTTTATCAATAATTCTCATCTTAGTATGAGGGTAGTAATACTGCTAAACACCATCAACTGAGAAGTATACCCATTCTGTGAGCTTGGTCGTTAGAGAGAACAATGGTAGCCACCACTTCAGAACAACAGGTTCATCATTATAATCATGACGACCAGGAACAGGATAGTCATAATGCTTCCAGCACGCATAAAGTCGGGAACACGGTAGCCTCCTGGCCCCATAATCAGGGCATTTACCTGATGTGTAGGAATCAGAAAGGAATTGGAGGTAGCAATGGCAACAGTTAAAGCAAATATTGCGGGGTCAGCGCCAACGCCGAGGGCAATATTTACCGCCAAGGGAACCAACAATACAGTTGCACCGACGTTCGACATAACCAAAGTAAAGAAAGTGGCAAGAATGGCTATGGACAGCTGTATGATCCAGATCGGCATATCACCTACTACTGCCAGTGTCTGATCTGCAATCCATTTAGCCGTGCCTGTTTGTTCAACAGCGAGTCCCAAAGGAATCAGACTGGCGAGAAGGAAGACCGTTTTCCAGGAAACTGCATCATAAGCCTCATCAATCTTTAGAACGCCGGACAGAATCATACCAACTGCGCCGGTTAGTAACGCTATTGATAAACGTATGTCTGTGAAAAGCACCATTGACAGAGCAATCGAAAAGAAAATACCCGCCCACACTACTTTTTGGGGACGTAATTCTTCACGGGGATATTCTGTTGTGATAACCACGAAATTTGGGTCGTTTTCCAAACGCGCTAGAGTATCCCACGTGGTATGCACAACCAATGTATCACCTGAATGTAAAGGCATATTGCGTATGTCTTCACCTTCATGCATGGTTTCACCATCACGATGTAGTCCCACCATAGCGATCCCATAAGTCTTGCGCATCCATACATCACGTGCACTTTTACCGATTAGTTTCGATCTGGGTGGAATAACTACTTCTGCGATACCTGCCTTGGTATTCGACAAAGCCTCTGAAAAAGTACGCAGCTCATCACGTTTTTTCAGACCGTGTTTGTCGATAAAATGTTCAAGGTCTTTTGGCTCGGCGACCACACCAAGCACCATTCCTGCTTGTAGGCCCGTATCACGATCGAGCGCCCCAGGGCCTATACGGGTTTCCTGTCCCAATAGTTTTGTGGCGATGACCCGAACCCTGTATATGGTCTCTACATCGTCCAGATGTTTGCCAACCAGTCCGCTGCCTTCTGGTATGACGAGTTCAAATAATTCGTAATCTATACCATAGACATCATGGAAATATTTCATCGAATCTGAACCACTGGTACTACTTTCACTGTTGGTTGCAGGCAATATAAAGCGTCCGGCAATAACGAAATAGAGGATACCGCTTACCACCAATGCTACACCAATAGGTGTTACTGAGAACAGTCCCCAGGGGGTCATTTGCTGATCAGCAGCCAAGGCTGTATTAGATGTAAGGATCAAATCATTTAGCAAAATAAGAGGAGAAGAGCCAACCATGGTTACTGTGCCACCTAAGATGGCGCAAAATCCCATTGGCATTAAGAGGCGCGACATCGGTAATCCGGAACGGGAAGAAATGCGTGAAACCACAGGAAGGAATAAGGCGGCAGCCCCAACGTTTTGCATAAAAGAAGAAATAAAGGCAACAGTGCCGGAGATAATCGGAATAATACGTTTTTCTGACGTACCCCCCGCATTTAGAATAAAAGCGGCAACCTTGGACATAATGCCCGTCTTGTCCAATCCTGCGCCAATTATCATAACGGCTATAATTGATATCACTGCATTACTGGAAAACCCGTCAAACAAATGTTTGGTGTCGACCAGGCCTTTTTCCAATCCCATCACTGGGGCTAAAAGGCTGGTTAAGCCAAGCAAAACCATAATACTCAGAGCCGCAATATCAACATCAACAATCTCAAAGGCGAATAGGTAAATGGTGAGCAACAGGATGGCTGTCATCCAGGCGATTTCAATGGTCGGTTCTTCGTACGCCAGGAATGCACCCAGCATGATAAAAATAGCAATGGATGCAAGTCGCTTTTTGATGAGTTCTTTTGTTGTGACGTTTTTAGGTTTCTCTTGTTCCATATTCTCTCTTTTTAAAATGTTTTATAAGGGTTTAGATTTTAAATAACCATCTAAGACATACAGTCCGACTTAATATGAGTCATTAAAAGTCACAGTTCACTATCGAGTTCATGGAGTCTTTCCATAATTGCATCGTACTTTTGCCTTAGACCCAGAACCCCGATCTCATTTTTCAGGTCTTCTATCTGAGTTGTAAGCGTCTTGAGTCTTGCCTGGATACGTGGAGCCGAGTCTTGATTGACTTCCTGAAGGGATGCGCTGGCTGTTTCCAGTGCATTTATAATATTTTGTTGTTCAGATGTATTGATATCGCTATTTTCCAATGTCTGGATATCCTTTTTTATGACGGTTATCTTTTCATGAATGTTTGAATTAGCGATTTTGTCAGCTTTATCTAAATATTCTATTGTGTCATTTAAAGCTTCTTTTGTTTTTTTAGGGTTATGACTAATAAACAGTTCATGTTCAGCAAAACGGAAATATAGCCTGGCATCGAGTAGATGTTTATATATTTCGTTTTCTATTGATGCAGATTTCCAGCTTTTTGCTATGTGTTGAACTTCATGTTCTACCAAAGCACTACTACGATGCCAGATGCGAGCTAACGTACCTTCATGTTCGTCTGAAGTGTTGATTGATTTTTTATGTAACGTCTGTATCTCGCCTACCAATTTTGTAACCTCATCCATGGTTTTTATGTTATTGCTTATTTTGGAATCCTGAAGCCATTTGCTGGCGGCGTCCAGGTCCTTTTGCACAGATTTCATATCACCTTTGTTGAAATCAGCATAAGCTTGTTTGAGTTCTTGATGCGCCATCGCAAGGGGGTGGTTTGAATCTAAAGATTCTGCCTGGGAGATAGCAGTAGCTTGAAGTAATAACGTATTTTCAGGATATGCCTTACTGGAAATAAAAAATAGCATGCTGAGTGTTACTATAAGTAAGCCTGGTTTGATGTGGAAAGCTTTCATTTTTAAATCCGATATAGAGCGCTTTTGAAAAAAGAAGGAGAATATTACATAAGCTATGTAAAGGGAATATAAAGAAGGAATTAACAACAGATTAGAATTGTTTCTTCAGCTTTTTCTGCGCACATTGATAGCGAATGAACTGGGCATATCGCGGTAGCCAGTGTTTAATTATTGGTGGGGTGTGGAATCTTGTATTGTCTGCTGGGTTTGAAATCGTGGCGTAGATGGTAATTTTGCTAGTGTACCAAGTATTAAATTGCTTGAAAGATTACACAAAAGAAATGAATTTCTAATATCTTGCTATCAAGCATTACGAGAAAATCTTATACAGCAAATAAGCCAAGCAGAACCAAAAGGAAAGGTTCCTGAATAATTTTCACAGTAAAGCAAGGGCGATGTTGATTCACTCTTGGGAAGCACAAGAAACATATGTACCATATTTTTAAAATCAAAGTACTAACAAGGCACTGCAACGGGCGCACATACGCTGCGCTTATTATTGAGACATAAAATTCCAATCAAGTAAGGCTTATGAATTGAAAAATACTGCAAAGTTATCAGAGTGTAGAAAATATCGTTTCGCTTTATGGCGAACATGGGATGATTCAAAACCTTATGTAATGTTTGTTGGGTTAAATCCTTCAACTGCAGACGAAAAAACTGATGACCCTACTTTAACCAGGTGCATCAACTATGCGAAATCATGGGGTTATGGCGGAGTCTGTATGGCAAACCTTTTTGCATTTCGGACTACTGAGCCAAGTGTTATGAAGTCAGCAAAAGATCCGGTTGGCTCTCAAAACAATGAGTGGCTTAAAAGTCTGGCAAGTGAAGCAGGATTAGTAGTAGCAGCATGGGGCAACGATGGTTCTTACTTGGGTCGCTCTAAACAAGTGATAGCACTTTTACCAAACTTACATTGTTTAAAAATGAACAAGTCCGGTGAACCAGCACATCCACTGTATCAAAAGGCTGATTTACAACCTGTGCCAATGGGCATTTAACAAGATAATTGGACTCCTCTCACCCTTCTATCATAGAGTGAGATAGAATCATTGTTCTCACACAAACATTCAAAGGAATCCATATTATGCACAGTACCATTGTAGGCGTTGATCTTGCAAAAGATGTTATTTAAGTCTGCGTTATCAAACACAAGAAGGTGCTCTCAAATAAAGAGGTGACACCGAATGTTTTTCTATCTGGTTAGCGAATCTTCAGCCATCAACGTTAGTTATTGAGGCGTGTGCAACCTCCAACTACTGGAAGCAAAAAACCCTCGCGTGTGGACATGATGCCCGTTTGATATCCGCCAAGTTAGTTGCCCATATTCGCCAAAATCAGAAGACGGATAAAAACGATGCTCTTGCTATTGTACAGGCCAGTCAATTAACCGATATTCAGTTTATTCGAGGGAAAAGCTTTTCGCAGCAGGAGCTTCAGTCAATCAATAGGATAAGGGAATTGGCCGTTAAACATAAAGTGGTATTATCTAATCAGATCTGTACTTTACTGCTTGAATTCAATATTCGTATCTCACCTAAAAAAGGTGGATTAAGTGGTGTTGTTGAGCAGGTACTGGAAGATGCAGAGAATGGATTCTCTTCTGACTTTAGGGAAGCGTTATATAAAACATGGCAAGCCTTTTTAGCCATTGTTAACCGTATTTCAGGGTATGAAGACAACCTAAGAGCCTCGATTGAAGCTAACCCTGATCGCGAGAAACTAATGGGATTAGAAAGTGTTTCCACGATCTAGGCGGTTCATCTTTGAACAACGCTTGCCTGCGGTGAGGATAATTTGTTCAAATCGGCCAGAGATGCTTCTGCCTGTATTGGTTTAACACCCATACAGTATTCATCAGGAGGCAAGGTAAAACTGGGTTCTATTGGGAAGTACGTCAAAAATGCGTTGGTAAGAAACAATTTAATCAGTGGAGCGATGTTGGTAATTCAACAAGTGTGGCGACGTGAACCAAAACGAGTAAGGAAACATTGTTAAATATGCTAATGGCAATAGAGTTAAGCCTTTGAAAGAGAAAATAGTAGGCTTCAGCCTTCAGAAATACAGCTTGATATACTGAAGTTGGCGGCACATAGGGGGGGAGGTAATAGCAAGAGGCTCTGATGTACTTTTAGTAATGTTGAAATAGACTCAACACCAATAGAAAGAGAGCGAATGACTTCTAATGCACTGAGTAAATCCCAAGAGTTAGCTGATAGTTTGGGGGTGGTATAAAAGCTTGAGTGTCTTGCTGTTTTTGGATCTGAACTTCACTATAAAGCCATGATTTATCATTCTAAACGCACCGCAGGAAAAGTACCTTCACTATTGGTGCATTTATTGGGGGGAGAAGTGCCCGATAGTTAACTGGGAAATAGGGGAATAAACGAATTGCTGCAAATATATGATGAAATGGTAAGAGCTACAAAAAACATAATCCAGTTTCAGTATACCTTCGACAAATGAAATATGCGGTATCTAGGACAATCGCAGAGAAAGGACTCAATTCTCGAAGAAAACCAACATATGTTAATTTCTTGAGAAGATAAAAAAAGTATAGTATTGTTTTACGTTACTCACTACGTGAGAATCGCTATGAAAGTATCCCCCATCCTTTTACTTGCTGGAATCCTGTCAATCTCTACAGCCGTAATCGCAGCTGAAATACCTACCTTTGAAAAAGCAGATGCTGATAAAAGTGGCTTCGTTGATGATAAGGAATTTGCCCCGGCAAAAGATGCTGGTGCACCGAAAAGTTTTGCCGATCTTGATAAGGACGAAGACGGAAAACTGTCTAAGAAAGAATATTCCGTTATTTTAGAAGAAGAGTGTGAGAACAGCACCAGCTCATGCCTGGTGTTATCAGCATCTGCAAAAATCACTCTGTTTAAGAAACAGTTACACCTAAAATTAAATAGCATGTGCAATGCTGTTTGTGCATTTCCCTGTGGGTCAAATTAAAAATTCCCAAGCAGAGCGAGAGCAAGACAACAATCTTTGTTTTTTAAACGTTGGTCCGAAGCGCGAGTTTTGTAAAAAATGCCTAAAAGTAGGGGGGTGGTCTAATTCCCCTTTCTTGTTATTTTGTACTGATATAAAACTCAATCAGTGCTTTTTTATCTTCATCGGAGAATTTTCCGAAGCGTTTTTTCATCCGTTTTGGCGCAGTGCGTTCGCTTTTGCTAAAAGCTTCAAATTGTCTGATTAAATATGTTTTCCATTGTCCTCTCAATATAGGTGTATCTTCGATTGGGCTAGTACCTTTCTCAACATGGCAGTTTTCACACAGGTCTAGGTGTAGATTCTTTGCCTTTAGCAGCGATATTTTGGTCGAAAGTTTGAACGGCTGGTTCAGAATATCTGGCTGTGATAAATAGTGGGAGATGGCTTCGATTTCGGCGCCATTCAAGTTTTTGGCAATGCTGGTCATATCTGTCGTTGACCCTCTTTATTTTTTATTTTAACTGCTTTTCTATCGCCTGTTTTAAATTGATCCAGAATATCGTAAGTCAAAATAGCCGAAAACTGTGCAATTGTGGGAATATTTTCATCACTACTATTACCATCTTTTTGGTGGCACTCACTACAGTGCTTCTGAAATAGTTCATTTCCGTCTGGTGTTTCATCTGCAGATATGGATAACCAAAGTGAACAGAAGATTAAAAAATGATAGTTTGTTTAGAATCAGGATTGAGATTAAGGAGTTAGAAATTAATTTCTGAAAAACTGCCAAGTCGAGTGCAACGAGACAACTGCTTTAACTAGACCATTAGGGCTAGGCTTGAAAAACAGAGTAAAGTAGGGGGGTGTCCATTTATCATTCTTTAAGCAGCAAATCTAACTCTCTAGCGCATTAACAGGAGACCGCCAGATAATCGTCTCATTACCAGCTTCCGGTTGACTGGGAACATTAAATGCCAGCAACAAAGAGATACCTGCAAACACAGCCCCGAGATAAAATACGAGCGCAGGTGAACTAATCCACAGTGCCCCAAAGATTACCGGTATTACAACCGCCGCAATATGGTTAATGGTGAAAGAGACTCCAGCCGTTGAGGCGATATCCGCAGGATTGGCGATTTTCTGAAAGTAGGTTTTCTGTGCAATTGCCATGGCGAAAAAGAGATGATCGAGAATATAAAGACCGACTGCAATGGATGAGTTTTCGACCAAGGCATAGCCTGTAAACACTGCTATCAGGCCGATGTATTCAATGATCAGGGCGTTTCTTTCACCGATTCGACTAATCATCTTGCCAATTTTTGGGGCTAGGTAGATATTGAATGAGGAATTTATCAGAAATAGTAATGAAATTTCACCAACGCTAAAACCGAATTTCTCGACCATAAGGAAGCCAGCAAAAACTACAAAGATTTGGCGTCTAGCCCCACCCATAAACTGCAGTGCGTAGTAAAGCCAGTAGCGTTTACGCATAATCAGCTTTTTAGTCTGGTAAACTTTTTCCGGGAATGAATCAAAGTGCTTCCAGCTGAAGAGGGCGATTGCGATGGAAACACCGCCACCGAATACATAAATCCACGTGTAATCAATTTTAAAATGTTCGAATAAAACCCAGACCATGATAAAAGCCACAATCGACGCAGCAGCTTTTGCAGCAATCATCTTGCCAAAAAACTCAGGAGCATCTTTTTTGCTGAGCCATTGCATCGATAAGGAATTCTGAATGGTTTCCAGATAATGAAAGCCCATCGACATCAAAACCGTGGTGAGATAAAAACCAACAGCAGATGGAAAAAATCCGGTTAGCAGTGTGCCAAAACCGAGTAATAACAGTGATACATAAGCCATGCGCTGTTCGCGGATTAGCATCAGCACAAACACAATGGTAAAGGCCAGAAAACCAGGGATTTCACGCAAACTCTGGAGGATGCCAATTTCAACACCTGAAAAAGCAGCACGTTCGATGGCAAAATTATTCAGCAGATTTTGCCAGATGGCAAAACTCATCGCAGAACCTGCGCTAATCAGCAGAAGTAATAATTCCGGGGAGTTTCTGGTAATTTTCATTATCAATGACTATAGCACTGGGTTTTAACTTAGTACTGATCTCCCTAAAATTTAGGAGTTAATTGGTAAATTGCACCCACGGATACTTTTTGTCATCTTTCACACGACTCCAGAATAAGTCACCTGAGTGTCTCCAGGGATCTAGAATGATACCATCTGGTACACCTTTGCCTTTAGCTGCAACTACGAGGGTACTGTGCTCTCTCCAGTAGTCACGTCTGAATGCCACACCGTGAAAAAACTGCAAAGACTTCATCGGTTTATTGATTTGTTTTCCCATATCATGGGTCCACTGATAGCATAGTCCGCGTGGTCGTTTGCCATAGTTAACCAATACATTATGTAACAGTGGCGGGCTCATAAGCTTATACCTGTTGGCTAAAACTTTTGGATAAAGAACGGCTTCCCGGGCTACAAAACGTGCTTCAGTGGGTTCAATATTAGTCCCTAAAGTCATAATTGCATTATATAGATTTTCAATTTTTTGGTTATCAGCAGAATCGATAGCAGCAACTACTGTACGTCCTTCCTTGTTTACTTGCACACCATCGTAACGGATTGAAGAACAAGCGTTTAACAGTAGAAGCGCCATCAAAGCAACACTAATACGCATTAGAGTAAAATTTACTAAATTCCCCGGTTTGTACTTCATCATTCCTTATTTACCTTCTTACTTGCTGCTCGTGCGGGCTTCACACTATAAGTCCTTGGTATATATTTTTTCCAGATATAGCTTGGATCATCATCGGTTTTCACCCAGTACAGGTTTGCCGAATTTCTCCATGGGTCGAGTATAATAGCATCGTCGATGCCTTTACCCTTAGCCGCAACTGTTAAAACATTATGCTCAAATTGCCTTCCCTGAAACGCAACGGCACGTTGTAAAGTCAAGGTATTATAGGTTCTCCCTGTTACAATGTGCTCTTTCATATCACTGGCAAAATGATAACAATGACCTCTTTCTCTTTGACCTGTATTGACCATAACGACGTGCGTATTCGGCGGTCCTACCAGGCGATATTCATTCGCCAGGTGTTTTGGATAAAGAACGGCCTCGCGTGCAACAAAACTCGCTTCGCTCTTATCGATATTGGGGCCCAGCTCCATAATCGCGCCTGTAAGTTCTACTATTTTAAATTGATCTGTTGAATCGATAGCAGAGATAACCGTGCGGCGATTTTTAGCGTCATAAGAGACCCCAACAAAGTGCACATCATAAGTTATTGGGCTGCTACAAGAAGCCAGCATAAACGATAAAAACAGGAATAAAATTGTAAAATGTAATTTCATAATGGTTTTAGTAATTAGTGAAGAATTAGTTTTCCTCTTTACCGAAGAACATCATATAGTTCAAATCAACACCAGTATCTAGTGCGTGTAGCTCAGTGACGGATTAGGGTAAAGAATAGCTTCTCTTGCTACAAAACGTGCTTCACTTTTTACTATATTTGGACCTAGGGGCAAAATTGCCTGGTAAAGCTCTTCTATTTTCTAATTCTCTGCAGAATCAATTGTTGCAACTATCGTACGTCCTTCTTTGTTTGCCTGTAATCCATCGTAACGGATTGAAGAACAGGCGCTTAGCAGTAGTAGCCCCTAAAATATAATCGCGATACGTATTGAAACAATATTGCTTAATTTCCTTGTTGTGAACATCTTCATTCCTAATTTACTTTCTCACTATTTACCTTCTTACTTGCTGTTTTTTCAAGATTTACTTTGTTTGTTCTTGGGTAATATTTTACCCAGGTGTAATCAGGATCTTCACCTGTCTTCATCCACAAAAGTTCCCCTGAATGACGCCATCCATCCATTATGTAGGCGTCATTGATCCCTTTGCCTTTAGCGGCTACGGTTAATACATTATGCTCTACAAAGGTACCCTGGTTAGCAACAACCCGCTGCAAAGTCAGGGTGTTGTAGTGGCGACCTTTTACAATATGTTCAGTCATATCCTGTGCCCAATGGTAACAAAGACCTCGGTCTCTTTTTCCTGTATTGACCAGCACATTCTGGTAATTCGGCGGCCACATTAAGCGGTATTCATTAGCCAGATGTCTGGGATAGAGCACAGCCTCACGGGCGACAAAGCTGGCTTCCTTCAAATCAATATCTTTACCCAGTTTCATGATAGCTTGAGTAAATTCATCAATTTTAAATTGATCACTTGAGTCAATGGCGGATATCGCTGTTCGGCGTTTTTCAGCATCGAAGGTTACATTATCAAAACGCACATCGTACTTTATAGGGCTACTGCACGATGATAATAGAAAGGTCGATATAATCAGTAAAAAAGAAAAGTTTAATTTAATCATAAGAATTAACTAGGTGGTTTAGAAAAATACATTAAGTAATTAACAGTGACATCACTGCCGAGTCTATAGCTTTGTAAGAGTGGGTTATACGTCATACCTTTAATATTTTCAAGGTGTAAACCCGACGTTCTCGCCCAAGACTCTAGTTCAGATGGACGTATGAATTTCGCATATTCATGAGTTCCTTTGGGTAGCATGTTTAATAAATATTCTGCACCAATAATAGCCAAAGCAAAAGCCTTTGGATTGCGGTTAATGGTGGAAAAGAAAACACTGCCGCCCGGTCTAACCAATTCCGCACAAGCTTTTATAATCGAACCCGGGTCTGGTACATGTTCCAGCATTTCCATGCAGCATACGACATCATATATTCCTGCTTGTTCAGTCGCAATTTCTTCAACGGTGATTTTTTGATATGCAATGTTTTCAACACCACTATCCAATGCGTGTAACTCAGCGACGGATAAAGGTGCTTCACCCATATCAATGCCTAAAGTATCTGCCCCGCGCAGCGCCATACTCTCTGCAAGTATTCCCCCGCCACAACCGACATCAATAACCCTTTTGCCTTTTAAACCGCCTGCGTTTTGATCTATATAATCTAAACGTAATGGATTGATTTCGTGCAAAGGTTTGAATTCACTGTCACGATCCCACCAACGATGTGCCAGATCTTCAAATTTCTTGATTTCATTGGCATCCACATTTTGAGTAGCTGATTTTTGTGTTTCTAAATTTTCAGAAGAAGCTTGCATTGCATTACCGTGTGTTTAACCTAAATACTACGTTATTATATAGAACCTGGATTCATTAATACTTATTAAATGCTTAGATTTTTTATTGGAATAATAGTTGTACAGATCGCGACAGTCGCGCTGGTTATACTTGCCCCTGAATTAGAGGGTGTTGGTTGGTTAAGGCTGATCATACCATTATTAGTTGTTAGTTTTTTTGCCGCGTTCTGGTTTGGCTCCATCGCCAGGCACAAAAGCAAAGATGAGGTATTTCAGGCAAAAGTACAGCATGCACAAGAACGTGAAAAAATTCAGATCAATGCAGAACGTGCAAAAACAAGACTGGTGCAAAAGACTCAGCAACAAATCGCAAGGGAAGCGAAAATAGCCCACAGTAAGGCAAATTTTAAAGTGGGTGCTGCGTTTGCAGGTGTGATTGGAGCAGGTGCTATAATGTTGCTGACGGAATTACTAACCATGGGCCTGCTAACCATCAGTACTGCTGGAGGTGCATTAGGAGGTTATATATTACGCGCGCGTAAAGGAGATAAAACCGTTCTGATTCCTTCTGAGAAAAACCGGAAGATCAAAGTGATAGAAAACAAGAAGTCAGTCTAGGCAATTTTTTCTAATTGTTTATCGTGAATTTTCGCTAATACAAGAATCGCGATAAGAGATCCAAAAAGTGCCCAAGCCATATCCGACTGGGTATCCCATTCGTAACCCTGAGTACCCAGAAACGAGACAGCGTCATCGCCACTAGCAACCGCTACCCACCATTCGATCATTTCATAAAATGCGCTAAAAGCCAGGGCCACTGATACAACAAATAGGTTTAACCATGCCAAGCTTTTTACCACCTGTTTGCGAATCAGGATTTCCCGTGCGATTAAGGCAGGCACAAAGCCCTGAAAAAAGTGTCCGACCTTATCGTAATTGTTTCTTTCTGAGTTTAATAGACCATCGAACATGGGCACTTCTGCATAGGTGTAATGCCCACCCACCATCAACACAATGCAATGCAATAAGATACAAAAATACAGTAGGGGAGTTAAACGAAATGAATTGTACGTTATTAACATCAAAATTCCGCCAATCATTGCCGGCGAGACTTCTAGAAACCAGGTGAATTGATCTTTTGGATTAATCCCGGACCAAATCAAGACCGCGAGAAATACCAGAATCCATGCGTATTTGATAATAGAACTCCCATGTTACAAAGATTACAACATTTAAAAGACACCCCCCTACTTTTAGGGCTTTTTCTAGTGTCATTCGTACTTTTGCGAAAACTGCAAAACCAGCAATAAAACCATGCCAATGCCCATAATCACTGCTGCAAGTACCAATGGCATCGAATAATTGCCCGTAGCCTCGGCTATCATGCCTGACATCGCGGGCGCAATAATCTGCGCTACACCATAGCTTAAGGTTAGTTTCCCCATGGGTTTAGCGGGTTTGGTGGGGTAAAACTTACCAACCATGGTCAGCATCAAACTCACTATGCCTATAAAGGTTGCTCCAAATAAAAGGCCGCTGAGTAACACGCCCGCAAGGCTGTGATTTAACGCGGGAATTATAATGCCAATAATATTTATACCATACGCCAAAAACAAGGCTTTTAGTTCACCGGTTTTTCGTGCAATTCTATCCCACATAACACAGGCAGGCGCAGCAGCGAGACCTGTGATTAACCAAACGAGAGCACCTTTTCCATTCAAAGCGGCTTGGTTATCGACTATGGCGACGAGAAACGTGGCAGTGATTACATAACCAAATCCGGCACAGAAATAGGCAGCGAATAACAGCATCATCCACTTTTGCCGTGGCGCTTTGTCGATCAGCATTTCACCACTTCGGGTTTTGTTGCTACTGTCTGGTGGTGGTAGCCAGAACCACGCTGGAATCGCAAGGATAATGGCTACCAGAGTAAAAACCTGCCACTGTTGTGCCCAGTCAAAACGTCCTGCCATCAGCATCGTCATTGCAGCGGTAGTGGCTATGCCCAGACCAACACCACTAAAATGCTGCCCTAATTCTGGTTTGCGCCCGTGGCGTAGCATCCAATTGAGAACCAGTCCGGTACCCATTAACAGGCCGGCGGCGCTACTAAATCCTGCGATAAAGCGCATTACAGACCAGAGTATGTAATTTTCAGCCAGTGCCATACCAATTGTTGAGACAACAGCAACGATCAAACCGATACGATATAGCGTATCTTTTAACCTTAAGTCACTTATCGAAGCAGCTATAAATGCTCCCAGCATATAACCGAAATAGTTGATGGTGGCGAGCCAGCCCCCTGTAGCATCATTTAAAAAAGTCTCGTTGAGCATCACCGGTAATAAAGGTGTATAAGAGAAGCGCGCGATACCCATGCATAAAACCAGACTGCAAAGTCCAGCGATCATGACTTTTAAAGGGTTGTTGTGTGTGTTTTTCAGCATAGGGGAGAGTCTAATTGATTAATGAATGAAGGGGACGTAAATAGTGATATAAAATGACACCCCCCCCCCTTATAAGCTGTTGTCAGGAAAAATTCTTAGTCGCAGGCTATTTTTCCATATGTTTACGACGCTCTCTAATCTGTTTCATACTTTGCTCGGTACCATCGTGAAATGATTTAAATACTTTATCAAAGGGGATTTCTAAACTGCCGTAGTTACACTCAAAATAGCGGTGGTGCATTTGGTGGTGAAAGGTACCGAGTGAAAGTCTTTTTTTACCACCAATAAACAAACCTTCAAATCCCGAATGGGTTGTTGCAGCGGTCAGGCAGTAATATTGGAGGTGATAGAGAATGTGTATCGGGTGGCTAACTATCAGAAAATGAACCAATACACTTCCCAAAAACATCACGTGCTCAATCGGGTGCATGGATAGGCCCGACCATGGCCCTACATTCGAATTTCGATGATGAACATGATGCGCGAAACTATAAAGTGGGCGCCAATGTAAAGCGCGATGAATCCAGTAGAAATAGAAACTCTCCCAGATTGGAACCAGAAAAAAAAGTGCGATAAACCAAATGGGGTGATCTGAAAAGCTAAGTATGCTTAAATGACCATTTGCGAATGCCCACATCATTAGCGCTTCATACGCTGTCCAGACACTTACACCACTGACAAGTGTCCAGAATATATTATCACGAAGTTGTGTACCAAAAGTAAACCTGAGCGACGGTCGCTTTTCGCGCGTGTCGAATCTAAGCGTATCATCCTGACCCTTAAATACGTAAAACCATAAATGCAATCCCCCTGCGACAAGAATCATTAAAACCATGTTGCGCAGCCACATTTGCGCTATCAAGTCAAAAGCAAAGGTTTGAGATTGTTCTAATGGCGGTTGTAAGTAAAACCAGCTAATTAAGGCAAAGCCTACTAAAATCAAGCGCTCAGAAACTAAAAACCAGCTATTCCAAAACCATTTGAATATCGCCGCTGGGTTTAGTGGCTTTTTGAAAACTGGGGATACGCGAATAGGTACTTCGGGGCTATAGTTCCATTGTGACGAGCTCGATTGTGAGGCTGAAGGTTTTTTCACTGCATTTCTGACCCGTTGTGATTTGCTAGCTCTTATAGTAGGTCAAAGATGAATAAAGTCAGAATTATCTGTAGCTCAATGTTTGATAAATCTCAACGTGGCGTCAATGACTTCTTTATTCATCAGAATCTTTCGATGCCCGTATCCTGAAGTAATCAGGATTTTTGCCGTGGTTACCGATTGATTCAGTGGGATGGCTTCACTCAGTGGTACTTCATGATCTTGATCATCATGTATAAATAACAGTTCGCCATCGAAACATTTAACGGTTTGTAGTGGCGATATATCTTCCCAGTTCCAGGGCGTTTCATAGGTGTTGGCAAAGCGTTTTAATGCAATTTGTTTCATTGCATCAATGGTTGACTGTCGCAGGGCAAACATATCGGCAAAGATTTTGATAATAAATGCCACATCGGAAAATGCGCTAATCAATATGACTTTATTGCTTTTCACCTGGTATCTATCAATCGCCAGCAAGGCTGTTCCGGTACCAAAAGAATGCCCTATGATTGCTTCGATCTGTCTTCTTTTGCGGCTACTTTCGCAAGAATATTGGCAACATCCAGCATATTGGTGCGTTTGCCCGTTGAATCGCCATGACCCGGAATTTCAAAGCCGACCACGCGATAGCGGGCTGCCACCAAAGGTTCGATGAATGCATGAAATTGAGAGCTACGCCCAGCCCAGCCATGCGAAAGTAGAATCGTTGGGCCTTCGCCCCATGAGCGAACCGAAATCTGACGGTCTCTGATATCAATAAAACTATGGACAGATTCATCGCGAAGTTTTTGCTCGCGTTTGGGTGTGTTGAACTTTGGTGGCGTCATGAACAGTCGCAACGCCAGCATACCTGCAAGTTTTGGTGAGATTACTCCAAGCACTTTAAAACTGAACGTTGTGGCAGAGAAAAATATCCGCATTGGCAAAGGCATTTGATGATTTTTGAAGGGGTGTTCGCTACGATTTTCTTGGGCTATATTATTTTTAATTTCCATCGATGAATCATAAACGAGAATCATTTATGTTCCATATCATATTGCACTTATCTGAAAATTCGAGTTAAGCAATATTTTGCTCTTAAGGTTCTGATATAATGAGACATTACTCTTAAGTTAATAGAAACATTTAAATAAAAATGATGAAAATTCTGACGTATAGCGCCTTGGCAATCATTTTTGCTTTGAGTTTAGTCTTTGGTGTCGACTACCTTTATGAATCGACTGTAGTAAAGGCGACAACTAACAATTCACAAAACTTGCCGAAACAAGTATCAAAGCATGTTCAGCAACAAAAAGAGATTAAAGAAAAGCTAGTCAACATCCCATTTGATGATTATAAAGTCATTGAAGAGACACCCCCCCACTTTTTGACCGGTTTTGACTGGTCATTGCCTGCTTATGCTGATGAGGCACTATACTCCGGTTTAATCGCTGAGGAGAATCACAATTTAGAGCTGGTAAAAAACAGTTTCGTGATTGTGCGTTGGGATGAGGCTAACCCAGAAAAGGGTAAATATAATTTTTCTCGGTTCGAAAAAGACCTGAAGCGCATCGCTCCACAAAAAGTACTGGTCCGTTTAGAGGTCAATTCAGCTTGTGAAGCGCCGAAATGGGCGTTAAAAAAATTACGTTCATCAAAAGATAAGTCATTGATATTTTGGGATAAGGATTACATCACTTTACTTGAATCCTATATTGGAGAGTTTGCAAAACATTATGCCAGTTCAGAACAAATTGTAGGAGTTCAATTGGGTATAGGTGATGGCGAATTCACTGGCTCTTGTGATAATAAAGATGGTTGGGGCGAATTTTGGATGTCACCGCAAGTATTAGCTGAGGCAGAGCAAAATTTCGGTTTTACACCAGAGTTGTTTGAGGTGCGTAGTAAAGAAATTATCGATATTTATGCAACAGCATTTGGTTCAAATAAGCACAAATTGGCCTATACAAATATTGGCCCATCATTCTCATGGGATGAAATAGCAATCCCTTACAATCAACGGCTTATAAAGCTAGCTCATTATACAATAGGTCTTGGTATTGGTAATCGAGATGGTGCAATCGAACGATGGATGAGCTACACCGATAAAATCTATGGAAATATATTCACTAGTATGCTGGATGGTACATGCCGACTTGATTTTGATGAGGCTTATGCGGAAAAAATCAGAGGGCGTTACTGGGGTACGGAAAATGAGTTCTACGGCAATAAAGGTTATGTGATTGCGGTACATGGCAGTTTTGAAAACCAGCCATACCGGTTTTTAATCAGTTCATTACGCGCTTTGCAAATGCGACGAAATTTTATGTCGATAAGTAATGACATGAGAGTCATTGATCATCCAATTTATAAAACCCAGGAGTTTCTACGTTACCTGACAAAAATCATGGGAAAACAGATTGAAAATACACCGGATGCCTTTGTTTTAATGGGTGAACGCTACATCGAAGCCTATCGGCTAGAAAATCATAAAGATGCTGAATGTGTAAAGAATAATGGCGATATAATTCCGATTCGCTCATTCGGTCGCTGGCTGAGCGAAAGTCCCCAGAATACATTATTGGAGAATGCGCCTGCGATCAAAATCCGCATGGAAGCCAAAGATAATTACTGGGGTCAGAAATATTACCTGCCCGATGGTATAGATTATGAATACTTTGCGCGTAAGGCGGATCAATTCAGTTTTGACCTAAATGATCAGTTAGCTGAAAAGCGCTGTAAAAAAGGCTGCGAAGTTGAAATCAAAGCTACCTTTAAAGACACCATAAAAACAGCCTTAAATGCCTATGTTGCTGAAGGTAAAAGCCAGTCTTTTGAAACCCGGGGTGATGGCAAGATTATAACAGTAAGCTTTAAAATAAAATCTGCCTTTAAAAATGGTATCGCATCATCGGATATTATTCTTAAAAGCGAGCAAGGAGCAATTCCTTTAATCCTGTTTCGTGTTAATTTTCTACAATTATGAATGTCAAAATGCTAGAAATTTCCCGGGCAGTCTCAATTCCTGAGGATGAAATAGAGATCACAGCTATTCGCGCGCAAGGTTCGGGTGGGCAAAACGTCAATAAAGTCTCATCTGCGATTCATCTGCGCTTTGATATCAACGCCTCTTCATTGCCTGAGTTTTATAAGCAATCTTTACTGAAGCTGAGTGACAGCCGCATCACCAAAGAAGGCGTGATTGTAATTAAAGCGCAAACACATCGTACTCAGGAAAAGAATCGTAAAGATGCGCTCGATCGCCTGCAAAGCCTGATAAAAACGGTCACCGTCGTTCGCAAAGTGAGAAGACCGACAAAGCCGAGTAAGCGCTCACAAATAAAGCGTGTGGATGCCAAAACGAAACATGGCAAGACAAAAGCCTTGCGCGGCAAGGTTTCGGATGATTAAAAATTCAAATCATTCCCTACCTTTATTCTGTTAAAAACCGCGTAAAAGTAGGGGGGTGTCTATTAACTTCTAATCTGCCATTTCCAGATCTTCCGCAATCGCCTTTATACCCGCTTTAGCACAGGCTTCATCAGTTTCGCCAGATGGTGCGCCACTTACTCCAACTGCACCATAAATGGTGCCGGCAACATTAATATTCACCCCACCCGCTGACATTAGAACGCCATCAATGCTTCCAACCGGAGTGTTCTGGCGTGATGCCATGGTTGATGTATCTGCGCTGAAATTCACTGCGGTGTATGCCTTGTCTCTGCTAATACCAATGGACACAGGTGGCGCCAAAGTATCGCGTGCTACAGCTTGAATATTGCCATTTTTATCAACCACAGTAGCAGTGATTTGATAACCTTGCTTGCGGCATTCATGTACTGCGGCTTGAGCAACTTTTATGGCTGCATCTCCTGACAATCGCTGGATCGATATAGTCAGTTTTTCTTCTTCGGCGGCGAATAAAGGTGTACTTAGCGCTGCAAAAAGTGCAATTAAAGAGATAGTTGATATAACTGTTTTCTGATTTAAAGTTTTCATTTAATTCCCTCATTTGATTTTAATTTCGCGACCCTCTAAGTCAGATTATGCAATAGATTTAGAGAATAATTAAGTAGGTTTTTTCAGAATACGTTATCATCTTTAATAACACTGTCATCTTGACGACACTATTATTCTAATCATCCGCTAATTAAAGAAAAAATACTATGAAACACACACCAGGCCAAACCATTTTTCTCAAAGATTATCAACAGCCAGCCTTCTGGATTGATACGGTTGAACTCACTTTTGATTTATACGAAGACCATGCTTTTGTGACATCGAAAGTGTTATATCAACGAAATGAGAATGCCACCGAGACAAATCTTGAATTATTTGGTGTTGAGCTGGAACTTAAAGAAATCACTATAAATGACTATGAATTAACAGAAAAAGATTACCTACTTGAAGACGAAAGTCTGATTCTGACGAATCTTGCTGATGAGTTTACTCTGGAAATTGTCACTAAAATCTACCCGCAAAAGAATAAGTCACTGGAAGGCTTGTATCAATCCAGCGGTAATTTCTGTACCCAATGTGAAGCGCAGGGTTTTCGCAAGATAACCTATTTTCTAGATCGACCCGATGTAATGGGTAAATTCATCACCACTATTCGTGCGGATAAAAGCAAATATCCGGTAATGCTTTCTAACGGTAATTTGATCGATAAGGGTGACTTAGAGGATGGCAAGCATTTTGCCGTATGGGAAGACCCATTCAAAAAGCCCGCTTATTTATTTGCCCTGGTAGCAGGTGATCTGGAGCATATTACCGATGTATTCATTACTGCCTCTGGCAAACACGTCAAGCTAGAAATTTATACCGAAGCGCACAATATCGACAAATGCGATCACGCCATGCAATCGCTAAAACGTGCGATGCAATGGGATGAAGAACGCTTCGGTCTGGAATATGATCTGGATATTTACATGATCGTCGCGGTTGATGATTTCAATATGGGCGCGATGGAAAACAAGGGCCTGAATGTATTTAATTCCAAGCTGGTTTTCGCCAGCCCGGAAACCGCCACCGATAACGATTACATCAATATCGAAGCAGTTATCGGACATGAATATTTCCATAACTGGACAGGGAATCGCGTCACCTGCCGTGACTGGTTTCAGCTTAGTTTAAAAGAAGGCCTGACTGTTTTCAGAGATCAGGAATTCACCTCCGATATGCACTCGCGTGCGGTCAAACGCATCGAAGATGTGCGCATGTTACGCACCGATCAGTTCACCGAAGACGCTAGCCCGATGGCACACCCAATTCGTCCGGCATCATTTATGGAAATCAATAACTTCTACACACTGACAGTTTATGAAAAAGGCGCTGAAGTGGTGCGCCTTTACAATACCTTGCTGGGGCAGGAAGGCTTCCGCAAAGGTATGGATTTATATTTTGAGCGCCATGACGGTCAGGCGGTAACCACCGAAGAATTCCTCACAGCAATGGCAGATGCTAATTGTTCAGATTTGAGTCAAATGCAGGTTTGGTACAATCAGGCAGGCACACCCGTGGTTGATGTAAAAATGGATTATGATGCAACAGCCAAAAGCTGCACCCTGCATTTTGCACAGAGCTGCCCAACTACACCAGAAGCAGATACCGATGATAAACAGGCGTATCTCATCCCGATAAAGCTTGGTTTATTAAATGCTGCTGGTGAAGAGTTCTTGACCGATACTATAGAACTCACTCAGAAAGAACAGAGTTTCACTTTCGAGGGTATCGATTGTGAAGACACCACAAATAAGCCATTGCCTTCATTACTCAGAGATTTTTCCGCGCCGGTAAAACTCAATTATGACTACAGTATTGATGAGACTATCTTCTTGATGCAGCACGATAGCGATGATTTCAATCGTTGGGAAGCCAGCCAGCGCCTCGCCAAAACCTTAATGCTGGAAATGCTGGTTGCCAAAAACAATGGTGAAGCCCTGGGCGTAGAACCAAAAGTCATCGATGCCTATCAAAAGGTTCTGGAAAACGAACATCTGGATCATGCGCTCAGAGCTGAAGCAATGACATTACCTTCTGAAAATGATATCGCAGAATCCGTCAAAGCAGCCGATCCCGATGCAATCCATGAAGTTCGTGAGTTTTTGCTCAAGAGCATCGCACAAGGCTTACGTTTGACACTGGAAAACACCTATAAAGCAATCCACAAAGAGTTAAAAGAACATGGTTTATATTCTCCTGATGCGGTCAGTATTGGTAAACGCCGACTACAGAATACCTGCCTTTCATATCTGGGCAGAATCAACGATCCGGCAATACATGGCGAATGTTATTTACAGTTTTCCGAATCAGAGAACATGACCGATACGCTGGCAGCCTTGGGCACACTCTCAGGAATTGATTGCCCACAACGCGAGCTGGCATTTGATGATTTCGAAGAAAAATGGCAGCACGATACACTAGTTATGGATAAATGGTTTGTGATGCAAGCGACCTCAAGCCTTCCAGATACTCTGGAGCAGGTTAAAAAGCTCATGGATCACAAACTGTTTGATATGAAAAACCCGAATAAGGTGCGCTCCCTGATTGGCGCATTCGCCAATGGCAATCCTGTGAACTTCCACAAAGCTGATGGTTCAGGCTATGAGTTCCATGCCGACCGAGTGTTAGAGCTGGATAAATTTAACCCGCAAGTCGCCTCAAGAATGGTGCGTGCACTAATGAACTGGCGCCAGTATGAAGCAGGGCGTTCGGAGTTGATGCGTGAGCAATTGGAGCGGATTAAAGCGGTTGAAGGTTTGAGCGGAGATGTATTTGAGATTGTTAGCAAGAGTCTGGAAACATGATTTTAAAAAGTGCCCAAAAGTAGGGGGGTGTAATTTCTAAGACTTTCTGCTAGGTTCCTATTCCATGTCCAAACCGCATCAACTAGGTACTTGTATTATTGATTTAACTAGACGATCGGTCTAATATTTGTTCTATGATATAAAATATGTGAAGTAAAACATCGTCTCCGCCGTTCACTACTGGTCGGGTAGATTACAATAATAGAGCACTTTAGTTATGAACGTAGATCACTTAAATGACTGTCCCGACTGGCGCTATTTGCTCATGGAGTGTTACGAACTCTATCGTCATCTTGATTCTGGCGGCAGCGACCTTATTCGTTCTCATCAACGTCGGGTTCGTGAAGCAATCAGTCGTACGATGAAATCTAATCCGGAAATCAATATTGATGTTATTGCAGACAAACCAGTCACTAAACATCTTAAACGCGTACTGGATGAGGGGAAAATTCAGCCTCATGCATCAGTGATTCGATCGTTCGAATCTATTCACGACAGATTGAATTGGCAATACGGTTATGAAAAGATGCCTCGCAGTCTGGATAATAAATATGCCTATGCGGAAATCTGTGGGCCGCAAGGTCCTGTCATTTCTGCTGAGGTGATCCTGGGTGTGGTTTTATTTGCACCTTGTTGTGTTTATCCTTCTCATGCTCACGATGGCATTACCGAAAGTTATATTTGCCTTTCTGGTTCAGTATCGGAAAACCATCAGGGCGTATATTCTCCTGGATCGATGATTTTTAATCCGCCTGCTCATACACATCGCATTACAGTGTCAAGAAAAGAGCCAGCCCTGCTGTTATATGCCTGGGTCGGTGACCAGGAAAATTTGAAACAACAAACGATGGTGTTTAGCCGTAAAAGGAACTAATCATGAAGGTGTAGTGTTCAATTAAAAGTGGACAGTCAAATTTAGGACATTTGATATTTTATCTCGGCTACTATTTAACCCCCAATTATTGATGTAATCAAAACTAGCCTCGGAGAAATTCTACCTGGCGTTAGCGCATTTTATTATGCCTGCTATGGTTTTCATTCTAATGAGGAACTCTAATCTATTAAATAGTCTCATTTGTTAAACATATTGTTAATTCTGAGGTATTCTATTTGCTTTAAGATCAAAGCTACTTAATATTTAATAGAGAGGGTATATCGACATGAATAGAATTATGGCTGAATTACATCAGGATCATATTCACCTTTCTCGGTTGTTAAATATGTTAGAACGGCATGTAAAAGTACTGCTGCATGATGGTGATCCCGATCTCAATATGATGATTGATATTGTTGAGTATATTAGAAGTTACTCTGATCTTTTTCATCATCCCAAAGAAGATAAAGTATACAACATTTTCAAAAAACGAACGAACGAAGGTGCTGATATTGTTGATAGCTTGCTTGATGATCATCAGCATATTCCCGAGGTGACGCTTGAATTTCAGCAGCTTCTAAATAGTGCTCTTAATGGGGCATTCGTCGTTAGCAGGGATGACTTAAGTAAAAAAATCACTCACTTTATAAATATCCAGAGGACGCATCTAAATACCGAAGAGGAGAAGTTATTTCCGCTTATTAATAAAACTCTGAAGGAAAGTGATTGGACTGAGCTTGAAGCATCAGTCCAAGAGAAAAGTGATCCATTATTTGGTACAAAAGTCGAAGAGTCTTACGAGAGTTTGTATCAAACGATTAAAGATCAGGATGATTGATTCACTGAGATTTCAAAAAAAGGCAGTATCCGTTTTTATATAGAAATTGCCCAAAAGGTGGGGGTGTCTTTTAAGAAACACCTTAAATAGCAATATTTCAGCTATACTCAGTTAATAATAAATAATAAAAACGCTATAATGTAATTGAGGAATAACGCTCTTTATACGGAGTTGTAGTGACTTACAGCAATTCACCTTCGGTACTATTTACCAGTAAGTTGACAACCTTGCTAGTTGCCAGTTCTATACTATTGTTTGTTTTACTTAACGTGAAATCACTCGAGTCAGAAAAAACCGTGACTCTATCCCCTCAACAGCGAAATGCTGTGAATCCATTCTCTGATAATCATCAGTTTGTAAATCCTTTTATTCGCTCTGAAAATGAGTCAGTGGCGATGGATTTGATTCCAACGATTACTAGTATTGTACGCACTATCAAGCCTTTTGAAAGCCTCGATATAAGATTGCATGGAATTGTTTATAAAAACAATAATGCGGGTTATGCGATGATTTCACTGCACAGTGCGATGCAGGAGATTTACACTGTGAATAGCGAAATTATGGATCATCTGGTGGTTACAGAAATTGCAAAAAACCATGTGGAGGTTGATTATTTTGGCGAGCAGCACCGTATTAAGTATTGAAGGTTCACCTGTAAGTACAGACCTCGAAGATGAGCGTGATTCAGGTATGACGTTTGCTGAAGAAGTTGCCCTTGTTGAAGAGGATCATCGCCGCAACCCGATTCGGTTATTGATGATACGCCGACCCTACGCGGTTTATGACGATGGACAATTTTTAGGTTATATCGTGATGCCCGGCAGTAATGATGATCAATTCAAGCGTCTGGGATTTCAAAGCGGCGATATTATCACCTATCTAAACGGCACTGCTTTTGAAGGGCCAGGAAAAGAGGGGTTCGTAATTGCACAGTTAACCCATTCAAGCAATATTGATTTGACGGTAATTCGCGGGGAAGATGAGTTGAATATTATTTATGGTTTTTGAGTGATCCTGTGGAATAAGTTGAATCAAAAAAATCGACTATAAACTATAAGTAGGGGGGTCTATATTTGACTAAACAATAGAATAGCTCTGAATCGATTACTACTATCGTGCACAAGCCTTATAAAGTAAGACCCAGACACAATATGATTATAGGATCTGAGTTTGATTCTGGTCTGGTCCTGGTCTTGACTTTGCATTTGAGTTGATTCTGACCCTGATTCTGGCCTTGACTCTGACTCTGTATTTGAGTTGGCATACCTATTGGCGTATTGTCTTCAAGATCGGGTAATTTTGGTAGATCGGCAAATGCTTCAAGTAGTTTCTTACCCCAGCTCGTTGACGCAGTTCTCGCAAGTAAGCGTTACCATCTTTTAAAGATTTTATATTTGCCAGGCTGAAAACTATTAATTTTATAACTTTTGATTTCTATCGGTGGTCCAACAGTAGAGTTGCTGCGCATGGTTGAATCCATCGATACCATCGCTGCACGAATAGCATCACTCTCGGAAGTCTTTGCTTTAACTATCCGATCTAGTAAAGGCTTGCCATATTTGATTTCACCTATCTGCAGGAAAGGCGCTGATTCAGGTGGTTTAATGTGATTGCCTTGTGAGTAAATCAGATAAATTTCTGCTGCCTCACCCATAATCTGACCGCCAAAGATGAAGCTTGATTCTGCATTGAACCGCCGCATTCATACCTGCCAGAGGCGCTTTTATTCTGAATTTCGACACTTATTCTGCCGATGTAGTCTGCAGCTTCGGAAAGATATTTTACATTCAGAAGGTTTACGGGGAGCGACTTCTTTTATGTCACGATCAATTCTTTCAACCACCGCCTGAGTTGTGGCAAGATTACCTGCACTCACCATGCTGAATTGTCTTTGGCACCGGTACACCCCAGTTAAACATTTTGCTGTAGACACTTAACGTTATCCGGTCCGGCATTTGTTCTGGAGTCGGAGGCGAAAACTAAATGGTTGTTGGTTTTAATACCAATACAATATGTCATGAGAATTCTAATTATCCTGTTAATGGATACAATTATGGGGCTTTAGTATAAGCTTTAAAGACTTTAAGTAAACTGAATATGTCTATCCAACATATTCAGATCTTTATTTTTGTTTATACCATAAAAGCTCATATAAATAATAATACATATACTAAATTATGCTACTAGAATAAGCCAAGTAGGTAGTGAATAGTTAAATTATTTCACCTTATTATTTAAAGGTAATTTATTAACAATGCACTAAGCTTATTAATGGGCTGCTCAGGTCACTCTATTCCTTTTTCCATCGAGTTTTTTTATTCTCTCTTTGCAAAAATATGGCATGAACCTTGCTCAGTAATTTAATAAATGGGTACTTAACGAAATTTACAATAATTCTGAAATTAAAGTAAGTTTTGATCATGACTTAATCTCATGGGCTGATTAATTTTGCCAGAACTTCCCTGAAGTACGCCTTAATCAGAATGACTTGCGGTATACTTTGTAAGAAGTGAGAATAGTTTAGCTAATACAGATACATACGACCAAATCAGAACTAACTTTATACGATTGACACAACGTTATTTTGCATTTGAATAAATATACAATAAACAAGCTATGGAAATTTTATGAAATGGAATGATTATAATTCCGGAAAGTTTTTTGATGAAGTGATGGATCCCCAGGGAAAGCCACGCCCCGTTGCCAATAAGTTAATGACTTATCTTAAAGCCTTAGTCAGGCGGAACTACAGGCACGAAAACTTTCATCAGAGCGTTGTATCGAGGAGATGGGGGTTTCTTTTACAATTTATTCTGAAGGTAATAATATCGATCGTCATTGGCCGTTTGACATCATACCAAGGCCTATTCCTGCAAGTGAGTGGAGCATCGTTGAAAAAGGGTTGATTCAACGAATTCAGGCACTTAACTTATTTATTAATGACCTCTACAATGATCAGAAAATTCTGAAAGATAAGTTAGTCCCACGTCATTTGATTGAAGGTTCAAGCAATTATCTTAAAGCATGTGAGGGTATAACACCCCCTCATGGTGCATGGGCCAATATATCGGGCACTGATTTGGTGCGTGATGGTGAAGGTATCTTACGTGTTCTCGAAGATAACCTTCGGGTGCCCTCTGGTGTTTCGTACATGATTGAAAACCGGGAAGTTACCAAACGAATTTTCCCAGAGCTTTTCGATACGCAAAGTATCATGCCGATTACCGATTACCCGATTCGACTCTATGAAATGTTGGCATCTTTATCTCCGCGTAAAGATAAACTGCCAGTAATAGCCGTTTTAACGCCCGGTATTTATAACTCTGCTTATTATGAGCATTCATTTTTAGCGCAGGAAATGGGTGTTGAGCTAGTAGAAGGGGCCGACCTGTTCGTGGATAAGGATGACTGTGTTTACATGTACACCGTAGATGGCCCAAAAAGGCTCGATGTTATTTATCGCCGGGTGGACGATACTTTTATTGACCCAGATGTATTTAACAAGAGTTCGATGTTGGGCGTGCCCGGCATTATGCGCGCATGGAAAAAAGGCAATATCGCTATAGCAAATGCTCCTGGTAGTGGTGTTGCAGACGACAAGGCGGTTTACGCTTACGTGCCAAAAATGATTAAATATTATCTGGATGAAGAGGCCACTCTGCCGAAGTGTGCCGACTTATTTGTGTTATGAAAAAGGTGACTATGCCTATGTTATGGAACACCTGGATGAGCTAGTGATAAAACCAGTTAACGAGTCGGGAGGTTATGGTATGTTGATAGGACCATATGCGAGTAAAGCTGAAATTGAAGAATTCAGAAACAGAATTAAAAAGAATCCTCGCAATTATGTGGCACAGCCGATGCTGGATTTATCCACTGCTCCCGTTATAACTAAAGACAATATTGCGCCTCGTCATCTGGATTTACGGCCTTTTGTGTTGCAAGGCGAGAACTGCTGGGTCACTAAAGGAGGCTTAACCCGGGTTGCTATGGTTGAAGGTTCTTTGGTGGTTAATTCTTCACAGGGTGGAGGTAGTAAAGATACATGGATCGTAGAATTAGATGATTAAAATAAAACTTAAGCTTAAATTTCAGCTAAAGAAAATTGATACTGTGTTTTCATTGAAAGGTTAAAGTAAAATGTTATCGAGAAATGCAGAACGAGTTTATTGGCTTGGCAGGTATATCGAGAGAACCGAGGACACTGCAAGGTTGGTCAAGGCATTTACCCAGGTAATGCTGGATATTCCCAAAGCGAAAAAAATCAGCTGGAATATGCTATTGCAAATATTGTTATCAGAAGAAAAGTTTAATGAACTCTATGATGAAGTAAATGAGCAGAATGTTATTAGCTTTTTACTGAATGATATTAAAAATCCTAGCTCTATCCGCTCATCAGTCAGGGCTGCCAGAGAAAATGCACGAACTTCCAGAGATATCATTCCTCATGAAGGCTGGGAGATGCTTAATGATCTTAATTTAATGGTTAAGCATTCTGCTGAAAAAACCATTCATCGAAAAGAGCGTTATAAATACTTATCTAAAATTATTTCTAGTGCGCAGCAATTTAACGGCTTGATTCAAAGCTCCTTGAGTCGTAATAAATCCTATGAGTTTTTGCGAATTGGTGTGTTACTGGAGCGAGCTGACATGACAACACGTATTCTGGATGTGGCAGCTGGGAATCTTGTTGCGACGCGATGGTGATGTTGGCTCACTGGATGCATTGATCTGGCTAGAGATTTTAAAAGCGCAGAACGCTGTTTTAATGTACCGCACTTTAAATGGTCCGGTAATCGTACCTTCAAAGGTATTGAGTTTTATTCTACACAAAGATGATTTTCCGAGATCAATAAAGTTTTGCCTAAGAGAATCTAATATTTATATGGTATCGCTGCCTGATAGCTTAGAGTGCCAAAAAAGCAATGCCAACCTGATTACTCAGTTGCATAAATTTGATCAAAACAAAGAAATAGACCCTGAGTTCTTACACGGTTTTTTTGATGATATTCAAAAAGGCCTTATCGATATGCACAATGTTATTGCTACAACATGGTTTCCCAAACCCCGCGAAGTTGAAATGTCAGCTACCGAATTAGATGAAGTTCATCTTACTGATACAAAACAAACCTCAGAACAAACTCAAAAACAAACACAGGCATAAACAAACTATGACTATTAAAGTGGCCTTAAACCACAGCACGTCCTATAAATATGATCGTGCAATTACATTGTCCCCGCATGTTATCCGTTTACGTCCCGCGCCACATGCACGTACACCGATTCAGGCATATTCCTTAAAAATAACGCCGGAAAATCACTTCATCAATTGGATGCAGGACCCCTTTGGTAATTATGAAGCGCGTCTGGTTTTCCCAGAAAAAACCACCGAATTTTCTTTTGAGGTGGATTTAATCGCAGACATGACTGTGATTAACCCTTTTGACTTTTTTGTTGAAGAATATGCTAATAAATTTCCGTTCAAGTATAGCGAAGAGTTGCAACACGAACTGACTCCCTATCTTAAAACAGAAAAACCTGGTGTTGCGCTGCAAACCTGGCTGGACAAGATCGATCGCTCTGAACAAGATATTAATAACTTTCTGGTTTCAATCAATCAAAAGTTACAGAAAGCGATTGGTTACAACATCCGCATGGAAGCCGGGGTCCAGAGTTGTGAGGAGACGCTGACCAAAGCGACAGGGTCTTGTCGTGATAGTGCTTGGTTGCTGGCCAACATCTTACGTCATTTAGGTTTGGCTTCACGCTTTGTTTCGGGTTATTTAATTCAGTTAACATCTGATGAAAAATCACTGGATGGACCTTCCGGGCCCGAAAAGGATTTTACCGATTTACATGCATGGTGTGAGGTTTTTATTCCCGGTGCAGGATGGATTGGCTTAGATCCAACCTCAGGTTTATTTGCCAGTGAAGGTCATATTCCATTGGCATGTACGCCCGATCCGGGCAGCGCTGCACCAGTCACAGGTGGTATGGAAAAAGCCGAAACCAAATTTGAATTCAGTAATACGGTGCAACGCATAAAGGAAGACCCACGCGTAACCAAACCCTATACCGAAAGCCAATGGCAGGCAGTAAATAACTTGGGCGATAAAATCGATGAAGAACTCATTGCGGGTGATGTGCGCTTAACCATGGGTGGCGAGCCAACCTTTGTATCTATCGATGATATGGAACATCCTCAATGGAACACCGAAGCATTAGGTGAGCATAAGCGTGAACTGGCCGGAAATTTATTAATGCGTCTGCGTAACCGTTTTGCGCCAGGAGCATTATTACATTACGGTCAGGGCAAGTGGTATCCCGGAGAGGAAATCCCACGTTGGGCTTTAGGTACTTACTGGCGTAATGATGGTAAACCAATCTGGCACAACCCTGAGCTAATCGCTGAGGATGATATTGATTATCAGCAGACACCCGAAACAGCTAAAGATTTCTCTAAATTATTGGTCAAGCGATTAGGTTTGGCAGAAAAGTACATAATTCCTGCTTATGAAGATAAGTTATATTTTCTGTGGAAAGAGGGGACTTTGCCTGTCAATCTCGACTCCGAAAAAGCAAATTTAAAAGACTCATTAGAACGTCAAGCTATTGCTCGTGTGTTACAGCAAGGGCTGGATACAGAAACTGGCTTCGTTTTGCCAATCGCCTGGGATTACAATCGTGAGACTTGGCTTAGTGCGCCCTGGGAGTTCAGAAATGAGCGTTTGCAATTAATCCCGGGTGATTCACCGCTTGGTTTACGCCTACCTTTAGATTCCTTGCCGTGGCAAACAGAAGATGAAAAGGAAATACAAATAGATCGTGATCCGAGTGAGCCAAGAGGAGAATTAGACGATTATTCTGATAATACTTATAACAACAAAGAGGTAACTGAAGAGATTGACTCGGTATCAGCCGAAGCTGATGTTAAAACAGAATCAATGGCAGCCGAAAAAATGCGCCCGGCTACGCGCAGTTATTTTTCATGGTTAAAACGGCTTATAAAGACAGAGGATCCGGTTGCTGATGAAAAATTGAAAGTAGATGATCTTCCGGAGCCGTCGTCAACAGATTCTGATAAAGCTGGTAAAAAAGAGAGCGAAAAGGCTAAAGTACCGACAGAAAAATACATCGTCGATGTGCCGCATACTGCCTTATCGATTGAATCACGAAATGGTAGCTTGCATATATTTATGCCGCCACTGACCTATCTTGAGCATTATTTAGAGCTGATAAATGCGATTGAATCGACTGCTGAAAAAACTAATACACCGGTGAGAATCGAAGGCTATCCACCACCGCGTGATCATCGTGTGACTTCATTTGCAGTGACTCCAGACCCTGGGGTGATTGAAGTTAATATTCACCCGTCGACTAATTGGACAGATTTGGTTGAGAATACCGAGGCATTGTACGAAGAGGCACGTTTATGCCGTTTGGGTGCGGAAAAATTCATGCACGATGGCAGACACACTGGCACCGGGGGGGGTAATCATGTGACTTTGGGTGCAGCCCAGCCGGTTGACAGTCCGTTTGTTCGCAGACCCGAATTATTGCAAAGTCTGATTACCTATTGGCAACATCATCCGGCATTGTCTTACTTGTTCTCAGGATTATTCATCGGCCCAACCAGTCAGGCACCGCGTGTAGATGAAGGCCGCGATGAAAAGTTGTATGAGTTAGATATTGCCTTTTCACAAATGCCAGAGGGTGAATCTAATCAGCCCTGGTTAGTGGATCGTCTATTACGGCACTTACTGACTGACATCACAGGTAACACGCATCGTTCTGAATTCTGTATCGATAAGCTGTTTTCACCTGATTCTGCTTCAGGCAGGCAGGGTATACTTGAATTCCGTGGTTTTGAAATGCCACCGCATTGGCAGATGAGTCTGGTGCAGGCCTTATTGATTCGATCGATGATCGCGATGTTCTGGAATAAGCCCTATAAAAAGCGTCTGGTGCGTTGGGGAACGGAACTTCACGACCGTTTTATGCTGCGCCATTATGTTGAATCTGACATGCAGGATATCGTTTGTGACCTGAATGAAGCCGGCTATGACTTTAAATTTGAATGGCTCGCGCCATTTCTTGAATTCCGCTTCCCGCGTTACGGAACTTTGCAGTTAGGCGACATCAGTATGACCCTGCACAGCGCCATCGAACCATGGCATGTACTAGGTGAAGAGTCAGGCAGTCAGGGCACGGCGCGTTATGTGGATTCCTCCTTAGAGCGCGTGCAAATCACAGTGAGTGGTCTGAGTGATACGCGCTATCGCTTATTCTGTAATGGCCATCGTGTCCCACTCAAGGCCACCGGTAAACATGGCGAATATGTTGCAGGTGTTCGTTTTAGAGCATGGAATCCACCATCGGCATTACATCCAACAATAGGCATTCAAGCTCCATTGGTGTTTGACCTCGTTGATACCTGGAATGAGCGTTCTGTGGGAGGTTTTACCTACTTTGTTGAGCATCCTGGTGGTTTAAATCCTGATACTTATCCTATCAATGCCTTCGAGGCAGAATCACGCCGAGTCAGTCGATTCTGGGAATTTGGTCATACTCCGGTATCTATTGTTAATCCTGAATTTGGCGGCAATGATATTGGCAGAACGATGGTGTTACATGCTGATTCTAAAATTAAATACACCGATTTGCCAATCGACGAAAAAGCAGAATATCCATACACTCTGGATTTGAGGGCATTATAGGGTGTGGCTTATTTCATTCTTGAAATTAGCCGAGTGCTAACTAGATAACAGCTTTTGTAAGCTGGTCTGAAGGGTGAAATTTTTACAAAAAACTCCCAAAAGGTGAGGGGAGCTGCCTTTTGTATTTTTATGAGTTGAGGCTACTGTAACCTACGCTATCATCAAAAAATACACACAATAGGGATCTATTTTGTGTCAGACATTCTTTCATGAATGTATAAATGTCATAATTAGTACAGATATTCAGCCTACAACTTAATTCACGGAGAGAACTCATGATTATTGAGAATGGCAACAAAGTACATGTTATCTATAGAGCCCTCTTCGAAAGCTCGACCCGGCGTCATTTTTTAGGTGAAGTGGTAGCTGCCGAAGGCTCATTATGCCGACTTGAAGGCTTTGTTTTTGTGCTCGATCCTGAGTCGGATTTATATAAGAAAAAGCCCGAAAAAAGGATCACTATTATTGATTTAGCTGAAAGTGGTTATGTCGTGAATGTTCTTGATCCAAATTTAATCCTGGCAGATGTGGAATACAAATATTTAGAGGACATAGGCAGGGTTGCTACTGATGGTAAAGGCTTTATTCTGGATATTAATGAATTTGGGCCGAAAAGCTGATTTACTTTGAAACTATAGATTTGAATATTTGTGACAGATTAAATTAAAATTCAAAAAAGTGCCTAGCCGAGTAGCGCAAGACAATTGCTTTAGCTTAACCGAAGGAGAGGGTTGAAAACCGTTTAAAAGGTGGGGGGTGTCTATGATAAGCTCACTTTAGGAAGATGGTTCATGTTCTATCGCGAATAATAGAATGAAACTCTTTAAAAGCTATACAGACAAAGTCTAACTTAATGGAAAAAGCACAAAACAACTCTCCAGCTGAAGACCAAAAGCCAGATATAGCAATCCCCATGAGTGGCCGCATTGCTGCATTGCTGTTTCTCGGTTTTCTTTTGGTGCTGGGCTTTCTGGTATTGCGTAACTTTATCGTACCGATGGTTTGGGCGGGTATTCTGACTTATGTATCATGGCCGTTATACAAGTTGATTAATACTCGTGTCGGCGCGCGCTCTAATTTAAGCGCCTTGATTACGACCTTGCTACTCGCATTCCTGATTGTCCTCCCTCTGGTATTTGGTGGTGCAATGCTAGCTGACGAACTTGCAGATGCCTATCACTCCATACGCCAGCAATTGGCTTCAGAATCCCCCCAGCTACCTGAAGCGCTAAAACGCATCCCCTTGATTGGAGACAGATTGCAGGAAATGTTGTCTAGAATTGCCTCAGATCCTGAGCTTATACGAAACTGGCTTACCGATTATGCTACGCAGTGGCTTAAACAAACGCGAGAAATACTCGGCGCCATCGGTCGAAATGCTTTTAAACTTGGTATCGCCTTGCTGGCCTTGTTCTTTTTTCTACGCGATGGCGAACGCTTGGCGGTACAGATGCGGACAGTTCTTCATCTCTGGCTTGGAAAAGACTCACAAAACTACTGGGTATCGATGGTGGATACTACACGAGGTGTTGTATTTGGCCTGGTACTTACAGCACTGGCTCAAGGTGTGTTGGCGGGCTTGGGATATTGGGCCGCTGGTGCCAGTTCGCCAGTATTGTTCGGTGCATTAACTGCATTACTTGCTCTAGTACCATTCGGCGCACCATTGGTTTGGGGTTCTGTTGGTGTCTGGCTTTTACTCAACAACGCATTTTGGCCCGGTATAGGCGTATTGGTCTGGGGTGCTCTGGTGGTGAGTATGATTGATAATGTTGTTCGTCCTATTGCTATTAGTAGTTCTACTCGCATTCCTTTTTTGGCGGTATTTATAGGCGTACTCGGAGGTCTTCAGGCATTTGGCCTTGTGGGTCTTTTTGTTGGCCCCGTAATATTGGCTGTGATGCTGGTAGTATGGCGTGAATGGCTTGATACTCGTGTTGATGAGAATACAAATATATGAGTGAGAAGATAATTAAATAACAATATGATCTATTTTGACCTTTTTGGATAAACAATCACCGCAGCCTGTGAGCGAGCCTGACCAAAGCGTGTCATTCGTTCAAACTGTGCATAGTCAACGGGTATATACATATTATCTGCGGCAGTCCGGTGTTCTTCGATGTCAACATCGGGGTCATGCAGGTAAATAAAGTGGCTATCTGCGGCGGCTAATACGACCCAGTGAGGCGCTTTGCTTCTATTAAAGCGGTATGAGCTAATCAGTATTAATGAAATTCCATCCGCTTCGATACTTTCAAGCAATGTGCTTATAACAAGCCCCTGGTATTGAACTTTGATAGCCGTTTTTTTTATTTGCGCCGTAAAATCGTCATGTACAAATTCCATCACTTCTTTTTTTTCTGCTTTGCGAACACCATCCAGAAATAATGGCTCTTTTTGACTGACTATAAGCTCAACCCCAAATCCGCGATTCCAGGCGGCAAGCGCAAGCCCTTGCGGGCTACAGCCTCCATGACCAGATGTCATATAAATAGTGGTTGCTTCGCGCCATAACTGTATTTCCAGTTGCCGTTGTGATTTGTCTTTGACTTGATCTTTTCCCTGATGAGCTTGCATCGCCATAATCAGCGAGGCAGGTCCGCAGGTGAATGCCATGCTTTGTGGGTAGAAAGGTACATCGTGCGGGACATTTTCGGGCAGTATATGAATGCGTTTTTCAAAACGTAGTGCGTCGCTATGGTCTTCATAATAATCGACCAATTGCCCAAAACGATAATAGTTATGGCGCTCATAAAGTTTGATAGCTCTCAGGTTATTTGGATGAACTTCCAGGCGCATATAAATACAATTGTGCTCACGTCCCACGCGCTCCACTTCATCCATTAACGCGTCAGAAAGTCCTTTGCCGTGAGTATTAGCGGAAATAGCAATTGAATAAAGGCGTGCCAGTGAAGTGCCGCGATGAAATAACACCAGTGCATAAGCCATAATCTGCTGATCAATTTCAGCGACAATTAAATCTGCATGGGCTTTTTCAATCATCCACTTAAATTGACGCTTGCTGAGGCGATCCATATCAAAACAGGATTGTTCGAGAGCTACCAGGTCATTGATATCAGTGAGGGTTGCGCGGCGTAAATTCCAATTCATTTTCAGCGTTTAACAATGTAAAAAATAATTCAGATAATACGCCTGTTTTAGGCAACAAAAATAGCTTATTTATTGTCAAATAACACTTGCTAAAACTTATAACTAGACTGAATATTCGGCAGAATATCAAATCATATTCTGGAGTAAAAAAACTTTGTCAAATCTTACCCTGGTCGTCGATAAACTGACCGACTGGACTGCCTATTACCCGAGTAGCGATGTTGCTACTGCGAATGACTATCTGGAGTCAAAAGAGACAGAAATCAGCGATAGCCATGTGATTAACTTGTGTCGCAGCTACAAGTATTTGAGCCATGGTTATTATTGCTCTCTTATGGCAGAAGCGCGTGGCCAAAAAGTAATACCCTCGATTCGCACGATTAATAATCTTAGCAAGAAGAATCTGTATGCGCTCGAACTTGAAGATCTTAACCAGATTCTAAATCGTTTATTAAAAAACCATCATTCAGAGGATAAGAAACTTCTAAATATCAAGGTGTTTTTTGGACAGTGTATAGAAACAACGTTACAGGATATTGCGAGACAGGTTTTCGAATTATTTCCCTGCCCAATTCTGGAGGTGCAGTTTAAAAAGTCCGGGACATGGTCAATTTATTCGATACGTTCTGGCGCCTTGAATAATTTGACAGAGCAGGAAGAAGACTTGTTTGCCACTGGTTTGGATCTGTTTAGCAAGAAAATCTGGCGCAAGCCACGTGCTCGCAAGCTGTATCGATATGATTTAGCTATTTTGGTAGACCCAAATGAAGAATTACCACCATCTAATAAACGCGCTTTGAAATCGTTTGAAAAAGCGGGGCGTGAATTAGGCATAGACGTCGATTTCATTACTAAAAAAGATCTGGGTAAATTGGCGGAGTACGATGCCTTATTTATCCGCGAAACAACTGGTATCAACAACCATACCTATCAGTTTGCAAAGCGTGCCGAATCAGAAAGCATGGTGGTTATCGACGACCCGGAATCAATCCTGCGTTGTACCAATAAAGTTTATCTCGCCAAACTACTCGAAGCACAGAAAATCGCGACCCCAAAGTCTGTGATACTGAGCAATAATGATAAAAATGCCTTGAATGATTTAATCCAACAGATTGATTTTCCGCTGGTGTTGAAGATACCGGATGGTTCGTTCTCACGTGGTATTGTAAAAATTAAAGATGAGGCTGAGTTAAAAAAAATCAGTCTGGAATATTTTAAAAAGTCAGCGTTGATTCTGGCACAGGAATTTTATTTCACCGAATACGATTGGCGTATTGGTATCTTCAATGGAAAAGCGATATTTGCCTGCCAGTATTTTATGTCGAAGGGACATTGGCAAATTTACAACCATAAATCAAATGGTCGGGTGCAATCGGGCGGCTTTGCGACAATTCCAGTAAATGAAGCGCCAAAACATGTCATAAACAACGCGATCAAAGCTTCAAGATTAATTGGTAAGGGCTTATACGGTGTTGATATCAAACAACGCGGCAATCAGTCAGTGATTATAGAAGTGAATGACAATCCTAATATCGATGCTGGTGTTGAAGATGTTTATTTAGGTTTTGAGCTTTATCGCCAGATTATGCAAGAATTTTTGCGTCGTTTAGAACTCAAAAGGCAGGGTAATGCCACCAGATTATAGCAAAAGTGCTTATAACCACTTGAAAATATCGTGAACCAGGAATACTAAAATTTCAAACGCGATTAGCCAAATGATAATCCATTCCAGCAATGATGAATGTTTATGTTTAAGCTCGTCGGCCATCATAATCAGTAACTCATGGATGGTTTCCAGCTTTTTTTCAAGCACACTGACGCGCTGACTGACATCAAGATAATTGACAATTCTGGTGTAAAACCCTTCTATCTCCGGATTTTCCCAAATAAAATCAGGCACATCGAGCAAGTCGTAGTTGAGCAGAATATCGCTTTTGGTGATGTATAGCCTGCCTCGTAATTTAGCAACATCCTTGCGCATAAGGTGCGACTTACCTGTTTTTGCGATTGCTACAGGAATGCTTTCTGTGTCTGTAATGGTTAGCTGAACGCGTTCTTCAAACTGGGATAATTTGGTCGACTGCGCGATACCATGTGAAAGTGCCAGGCGGGTTAATACATCATTATCGGGAAGTTCAAGATGGTCATGTTTAACTAAAAAATGAGACGTATCCAGGCTAAATGTGAACTCATCAATAAATGGTACATCCAGGAGTTGATTAGTAAAGGATCTGAATTCGTTTAAATAGGTCTCTTGTTCACTTTGTGAGTATCCCCAAAAAACCACAACGCCATAGTTGAAAACAAAAAATTCGCCCTGTCTGTCACTAGCATGTATCACATTGCCATAAGTAGTAATATTGCTTTTTTTCGCCAGCCATTCTTTTAAAACGTTGAATTCATAAGAATTACACTGGCAATAGGCTTTTACTTCTAATACCTTGCTTGAATCCATAAAAAGTTGATTTCCAGAATATAATGAGTACTTGAAAAATGCTGATTATATGCTTTTTGAAAGTATTAGAATAACAATTTTACCGCGTTAATCTTTGAAAGATTATGCGCCTACTAGCGACTGAGAATCATAGTCTATAAAGCAAATGTGTAAAAAATCTCATAAAAAGTGGGGGGTGTCTATTAGTTTGCAGTTTCTGACATAATCACAGATGATTAATTTATTGAGAAACCTCAATGCCTCAACATAGACTACTAAGCAAAAAACACTGGATATTCGATATGGACGGCACTTTGACAATTGCGCAGCATGATTTTGATGCGATTCGAACGGAACTGGGGCTTCCTGAAGGGTTGCCGATTCTTGAATCTCTGGATCAACTTCCGGCTGAGGAGGCCGCGCAATTACATATCCGTTTAAATGAAATTGAGTTAGAGGTGGCGCATCAATCTAAGCCTGCGGAGGGTGCCGAACAACTCCTGGAATACTTATCAGCGAAAGATGCACTACTAGGGATTGTTACGCGCAATAATGCTCTTAATATTGGGATCACCCTGAAAGCCGCCGGGCTTGATGATTACTTTCTATCAGAAAATTTATTCAGTCGTGATTGCGCACCACCGAAGCCTTCACCCGCCGGAATTCTGGGGCTACTGGATTCCTGGCGAGCACATCCGGACGATGGCATTATGGTCGGTGATCATCTGCATGATTTGCTTTCAGGGCGTGCCGCAGGCGTGACAACGGTTTATGTTGACCAACGAGGCGAATATCCCTTTAGACAGAATGCAGATGTGTGTATTAATCAATTAACGGAGTTATTCAATTAATGCCCCAAAAGGTGGGGGGTGTCTTTTTTTATAGTGTTCACAGGACGTAGCGATCGCTGCGACTTTTTTTCAGGGTGTCAGGCTAAAGCAATCTCTAGTCGTATTGCCAGTATATCCACAAGTTTCGAATTTTCAGTTATCAGAGGGCTTATGTAGATTGTAAAACCCGGGAATTTCTCCATCACCGATTCACAAATTTCGATAATATCACCACCTTCGCCAGCATGACTACCGGGCAGGAAAAACATCAGGATTACTGCCGCATGGGTTTCACCAGCCTCAGCTTTTCGAGTCAGCCAGTCTTCAAGTAAATCACCATTAAAATCATATTCTTTTCCCTCACGGCGCTCCATCACAGCTTGTTCTAGCAACACGCCTTCAGGGAGTTTTTGCTGCACGCATTGGGCTAAATGCTGTCGTACCGCTGTCACCTGTGGAATCGGTGATCCGTGATCAACCAGTACAATATTTTTCAGTGGTTTGGCGGTACTGATAACATGATCATAAATAATATCGACAAGCCCTGATTCACCATCAGGAAGTGGATAAAGCGTATCAGCGACATCGAGCGTGAATTCACCAAACTTAGTGTTCAATATAGCGACTTCGTTGGGCACAAATGAAGTTAGCGCACGGCTTTTGCCAAAAAACAAAGGGAGAATCACAAACTCGCGTTCGCCCCTCTCGAGTTGCTGTGCCATAAAACTTCGGAAGGTTTGAGCGGGGATTCCGTCCAGTTCACCAGTTGATATTTTATCGGAATGCTTGAAAGACACAGGGTGGATTTTCAGACCGGTTTTATCTCCCAGCTTTTTTGCCAACTGGCGAAGTCCTTTGGCAGCGTTGGCGCGTAATGAGCCATTATCAATCAGCATGATGACGGGCATATATGATTACCTTGAATAGCGAAATTTAATTGGGCTGAGTGTAATTTAGAGAAGAAAGTGAAGTCTAGCATCCCTATCTTTTATGGGTTTGAAAATACTTAGTGATATTCAATTGCCTTTTATATTGTTTGTAAATATGCGAAACAGTTAACCTATACTTACATTTTTATGTTTTGTGAATCACTATGAGGCCAATTTTGAACAACTCAGAAACTATGCAAATCATGCTTAAGCATCGATCCATTCGTAAATTCAAGGTTGATCCTATCGATTTTGTTACGCTGGAAAACCTGATAAAGTGTGGCCAGGCGGCAGCATCCTCGAGTTTTATCCAGGCTTATTCGATTATCCGGGTTACAGACAAAAATTATCGTCAGCAAATTGCTGATGCCGCAGGCGGGCAACTATGGATAAACTCTGCGCCAGAGTTTTTAGTCTTTTGCGCGGATTTAAAACGCGTTGATACTGCCTGTATAAATCATGATGTGGGAACGCTCGAAGGGCATACCGAACATTTTATTGCAGCGACAGTTGATGTTGCATTAGTTGCGCAAAATGTATTGCTGGCAGCTGAGTCGCTGGGAATGGGAGGCGTGTATATCGGCGGCATTCGAAATAATTCTCTATTAGTAGCCGATTTACTGCAACTGCCCGATCAGGTTTATCCAGTTTTTGGTATGTGTCTGGGATGGCCTTCGATTGATCCGGATGTAAAGCCGAGGTTTCCATTAACTACAATTTTGCATCAGAATCATTATCAAACCGATAAGGTCGAAAATGATGTGGCTGTTTATGATCAGATGATGGCGAATTACTATGTTTCACGCTCAGAGAATAATCGGGCTACAAACTGGTCAACACAAACAGCAAATGCCATTCAACTAAAAAAGAGGGAGCATATGCTTGAGTTTTTGAATCGACGGGGTTTGTTGTTGCGTTAGTAGAAAAATCAGCTATTAAAGCAATGTAATAATTGGTAGGATCATTCACAAATTTGATGAGCCGAGTTTTATCGAGCTAATAACTTTAGCTGGCTTTATATTGGCGAGTTTTGCAAAAAAATAAAAGTAGGGGGGCTTTAAGAATTCCAAACTCGATAGAATAAACTAGAACTCATCTACACTTTTGTTATGCCTAAAATACTTTCCAAACAGGATACATCATGTCAATAACCAAGTTCAAAGTTAGATCTATTGCGATCAATATTGTGTTGTTAATGTGTGTATTTGCACCACCGAATGTATTCGCGAAGAAATCCGTGCGAATGGAGTCACCGTTGCGCTTAGTAGCCTTGTCTCATAATAAAAAAGTACCAATGAGATCACCTTATAAAAAAAGTTTTTCGCGTTCTAAAAGGCTTTTTTCAGGACGCAGAAATACAAGCTCATCAAGTTGTTTAAGCTGGAATGCAAATAAAATTAATGATAAAGCGAGTAAATTTGATTCGCCTATTACACAATATGCGCGTCAATATCGGGTCAATAGACATTTAATCAAAGCGGTCATTACGGCAGAGTCATGTTTTAAAATTAAAGCCTTATCCAGTGCTGGAGCACAAGGTTTGATGCAATTAATTCCTGCTACAGCAAAACGTTTTGGGGTTAGAAATAGTTACAAACCAAAACAGAATATTCACGGTGGTGTCCAATATTTACGTTTTTTATTAGACCGATATAAGGGTGATTTGTTGAAAACTATTGCTGCTTACAATGCGGGTGAGGGCGCGGTTGATAAATATAAGGGAATCCCACCCTATAAAGAAACTCAACAGTACGTAAAAAATGTAATGAAGGTTTATAAGTTGTTACGATACTGATTTAAAAATAACGGTTCTAAAAAACAACGGTTGATTTATATTTTATCAAATGAAATTGACGGGAATGTGATGAGTTGCTGTGCTCGATCCAGAAAGTGATTCATGAATACACGAACAGTTTTAACTCAAATTACTCCAACTGTTTCATATTAAATAACACCGCAGTGCGTAATTCATGTAAAGCGATATCTATGGCCGCAACACTGAATTCATCGTCTGTGCCTAAGCCCTGCCAATTTTTTTCCCATGCTTTTATTAGGTTTTCTGATTTTTGTTGTATCTCAGCTGACATTAAATTGCTCAAGTCTTTTATCAGCAATACTTCTGTCCAGCCACCTCTGGGGTTGCCTTTATATTGTTGTTTTTCAAAATGTGACAAGTAAGCAATTTTCTGTAATTCACCGACATGCATAATGATTTCAAAACCAGATAAACGAATATTTCTGTTTGCTTCTGTCGCTTCATTGCGCCATGTGTTGTAAGCCAATGCAGAAAAAGCCACGAATAAACTGACTAGCGCTAATGAGTTATTCTTTATTTGTTGTGATAATTTCATAATGTTTGATAGTGATCGCAGCTGAATATTGGTTATTAGTAACATAGCAGATCCACCTCCGTAAGAAAACGAGATTGAGAACCAAACGTGTAAATAGGTTAGTAGATACGTATATGTTCTAAGCAATTGATTTATATAGTCTTGAAAAGTTAAAAATTATCCTTAGATTATTAATTGTAAGGCATAAGTCGCAAGTCGATTATGTTTTACACATATATTTTATTAATTTATTGCTTCTTAGGAGAATAAACATGAACACAATTGATTTATCACCACTATACCGTAGCAGCATTGGTTTTGATCGCTTTGGATCGCTACTCGATTCGGCACTCAGATCAGAGCAAACTGTGAGTTATCCACCTTACAATATTGAAGTTGTGGATGAGAATAATTACGCCATCACGCTTGCACTGGCGGGTTTTGATGACTCCGATATTGATATACAGACAGAGAAGGGTGTACTAACTGTAAAAGGTAAAAAAGAAACAAGTCAAAAAGAGACCAAGTTTCTGCATCAAGGTATTGCGAATCGTTCATTCGAGCGCAAATTCAACCTTGCAGATTATGTTGAAGTGCGGGGCGCGGAACTCGACAAAGGCTTGCTGACTATCAATCTGGTCAGAGAGATTCCTGAAGCGTTGAAACCCAGGAAGATCGAGATAAATGCTTCGAATGTTTCAGAGAAAATACTCGAAGATAAAGCCGCTTAAATTACGCTCAGTTAATAAAAAGGCAGTCTTATGATTGCCTTTTTTTATACATACGTGAAAAAAATCCAATAGACTAATCAAAACACAACTGGTCTTTAGCTGAAAGGTTAAGGGCACCTCTATTAATTAGAAAAAAACCGTAAAAGTAGGGGGTGTCATTTTTATATCTAAGAAGGAGGGTAATACATGAGTCAATTTACCGAAGCACTAGTAGTCACGCCGTTGGCAGATGGTAACTCCTGGATTATCTACAAAGATTTTTTCTATGACGTTAGCGCCGAGGGTAGCGGCGATAGAATTCAGGTTGATCTGGGTTTTGTCACTGACTTTGCGTCCGTTCCTAGAATTTTATGGTGGGCATTGCCTAAATGGGGCGTTTACGGCAACGCGAGTGTGATCCATGACTGGTTATATTGGACTCAGAAACGCACCCGTTTACAGTCAGACAATATTATGTTGGAGGCAATGACAGTTTTAGAGGTTCAGCCTATTATAAAAAAAATGATTTATTATGCGATTAGAACCTTTGGCTGGTGGGCATGGGCGCGAAATGCCTGGGATAAAGAGGCAGGTCTGAAGCGTGTGGTAAAAGACCAGATTATCGGTCATGAAGCTAAAAGTAATCGACCCGGTATTCTAAAAAGGACAATACAACAAGTTATGCCAGCCAGCGTAAAGCATGAAAAAATGATGGGCGCGCCAGATAAAAAAGCAATAAAGAATGAGAAAGGATCGATATCTATAGAGGACAAAAACAAGCAGTAGAGTTTTTATCCAGGCGAGTTATACTAATATTTTATCTACGATCAATTGAAAATGGCAAATTACGGTGAAGGTTCTGCAACCTATGAAGCAGCTGGAGGTTTGTCTGGGATAGCGAGTTTGGTGACAGACTTTTACACCATCATGGGTCAATCTCAAGATTATAAGCTGATACGTGATATGCACCTGGAAGACCTGGAAGAATCAATCGATAAACTGGTAAGTTTCCTTAGTGGCTGGACGGGCGGCGAGCAGCTTTATGCGAAAAAATACAAGGCTATTGGAATTCCTCGAGTGCATGCGCATTTAAGTATAAATGAGGCCGAACGCGATATGTGGCTGGCTTGTATGCACGAGGCTTTGTTAAAGCAGAAATATCCACAATCATTAGTGGATTATTTAATGCAGCAATTGGCAATACCCGCAGAGCGTGTGCGCGTGGTGAGTGTTGCAAATCGAAACCAGCAGTAACAGTCTTATTAATACTGATTATTCCGTGTGCAGTGAGTTTAAAAAGACATCCCCCCCCACTTATACGCTGTTTTTTGAAATAGGTTAAACTACTGTTAACACATCACAGGGCGCATGATTAATAACCCCATTAGTTGCCGAACCTACTAAGCGCGCTAAACCACGGCGGCCGTGCGAGCCCATTACGATTAAATCGATATTATTTTTGTTGGCAAATTCTGTAATGGTATCAACCCTATGTCCTACGTTGACTTCGGTTTTTAATCGCTTTAAGGAATAGCCGAGTTTCTCAATATGCTCATCAAGCTGCTTTTCTAATCGCCGCAGATACTTCTCCTCCTGTTCCGGGTTATTAGCTAGCACAGGAACAGCCAGTTCTCCGATGGTTGGATAAAATTCTGTTGAGAGTGTTTCTGCTACGTGTAACAAAGTGACTTGTGAATGAAACTGATTGGATATTTCGATGGCTTTTTTAAGTGCTACATCAGCATATTTTGAAAAGTCGGTGGCCACGAGAATATGGCGATAGCCAATATACTCATTTTCTTCTGCGAGATTATCGACTTCTTTGAGCCAGTTCAGGGCATCGGACTCATCTTCAAAATAACTCACTTTGGTTTGTGTAAATAAATCACCAAGCTCTGCCATAACTTTTTGCCACAAGCTAGCACCAACGATGGCAATGCGTAAAAAATCATTGTCGTGATCTAACCCTAATTTAAGGTCTTGCCAGGCAGCTTTTGCGCTCCAGCCTTCAAACTCTTCGAGTTTGATTAATAAGGATAAGGGGTTTTCTTTTTTCAGAATACGCTCAAGTTTCGGTCTGAAAGTTTTGTAATCCTCCTCTACGAGTTTGCCACTGACCCTGAAAGCATAAATATGAGATTCATTTAAAGGAATTTCCTTAATCATTGTTATCTCCCAGAAGTTTTTGATATAGGTCATCAATTGACGAGGTGATTTCCTGATTAATCTGAGCCAATAAATCGTGTTCTTCCTGATTGGACTGTTTTTTGCTGATGGATTTGCTGTAAGTAGTGGTTTTACGGATCTGTTTTCGCACGCCTGCTCTAAGTTCGTCCAGCTGCTTCAGGGCTTTTTCATAATCGCCTTGCCATTGTACTACCTCATTAAACCAGATTTGCTGCTGTTCAGAATAACTGGCAGCATCGGTCGCCATATGTTCTTGCAATGATTCATTCAATTCAGATAGTTCAACAATGGTTTTGTCTGCAACTTTAGAGAGACTATTCCAGATACTGCCTGCCAGATAGGCCGCATCAAAAGAGAGTGTTTGCTTGAGGCTTTGATTGACTCGATGCGTTGTTTCACCAAACTCTGATAAGTTTGATTTAAGTTCATCACTGATGTGTTCGATTTCTTCGCGGCTCAATTCTCGCCATTCACTGAGTTTTTCCTCGGCTTCTACAAAGGCTTCTTTAAGTGGTTTTTTGTCCTTTTCTACCAGCTCTTCAACATGCTCAAGCATGCTGTGATAGGCTTTTTGCAGTTTATCCTGTACTTCTTTGGTATCCATATTCTTATCCTTTTAAAGTGACATATCTTAATACTAATATAGGATTAAATGCGTAAAAAGATGAGATTTAGGTCAAGAAAATGATAAAAATTTATTTAGGGGCTTATGCTAAAGGGCTCCTCTATAAATTAGACGTATCATCAGGCAACGCTAAAAATCCAGAATCAAGGCATGGGCACGCGGAATGCTAGTTACCTTTATTACGTTCTCTCGAAAATCGCATCCATAGCCGTTGCCAAGGTAAAATCACGCTCGGTAATGCCCCCCGCTTCGTGCGTGGTAAGATCGACATCCACTTTTTTATATACATTAAACCATTCGGGGTGGTGATCAGTTTTTTCTGCGATAAGCGCCGCTTGAGTCATAAAGCCAAAAGCCTCAATAAAGTTTTTAAACACAAACTCCTGATGGAGTTTTTTGTTTTTAATTTGCCATGCGCTATGGGTGTCAATAAATTCCAGAATTTGATTGTCGCTTGCTTTAGAAATAGCCATTAGTCTCTCTTGGGTTCGTTGCAAAGAAATATTATATCCTTTTCCAGCTGATAATTTTAATTAACCACAACGAAAGTCTCGTCAGCCAAATATAGGCTATTAATCCAGCTATTGGATTAATTTCTGCTTACAGAAAAATTATAGTTCAACGATACGGTTTAGGGAGGGAGGTAGGTATAAGTAGTTTAATGTCATAAAAGACCTGTGGGTGTTTTGATCAATACGTACCTGAAATGACAATGATTAGATTCAACCAGCCACTTCTAAATTAAATTTTGTATCGTTGATGTCTTTCCATGTCAGCCAGACGTTGTTAGTTGGTAAGAAAAAATTATAAATAATCTGATAGTTAGCTTATATTTAAGATATTTAATAAATAAAAATATCTTAAATGCAAATAATTATTGCACCATAATTTTGTGCTTATTTAATGGGCAGACTTATGTTAGAGTTATCATATATAATGTTTGATATATTATTGAAAATAGAGGAATGACAATGGCTGTAGACTTGGGTCAGTTAATTTGTTTTAACTTTTATGATGGATGGCGTCAAATTACGTCATTTTATAAACATACATTGGGGAAGGATATAACTCCACAGAAGGTCTATGTTCTAGAATTGCTCGAGTTGGACAAAAAGATCACTATGAATGAGTTATCCAGAGGTATGAATCTTGATAGCTCAGCAGTATCAACGCTTGTTTCGAGAATGGAAAAGAATGGATTGATAAAGCGTACTCATGGTACACAAGATAGACGTACCGTTTTTGTTCAATTGACGAAAAAAGGCAACAAGCTTAGAGATAAGCTAAGGTCCGAATTTAACTCTTTGACAGAGCATATTAGCGAAAATATTTCTGAAGATGAGATTGCCACACTGAAAAGGATTGTTTCAAAACTTATTGTTAATCAAAAAAATCTTCAAGAGCTTGGGTGAATGATCTTGAATAAGGACTTTTTCATAATCGTATATCAGTGACTTTGACAGCTACTATTCCACAATAAATACAAAAAAAAGGCGAGCTTTAGTTCGCCTTTTTTTGTTTGTGTTTTAGGGAATATCCAAAACTGCCCAAACAAGCTAAGTTCTAGTAGCGTATTGCAGGTGAACTAGAACTATGCACATCATAAGCGACAGGATAATTTTGAAAAACAAAATTAAAAACCGCTAAAAAGATGGGGGGTGTCTTTAGATAACTTACAGCGGCTATATGAGTAGTATTAACGCCCGCCAGCGACTTCTATAAAAGAGCCTGTAGTATAACTAGACTCGTCCGAAGCCAACCACGCAATAGCTGCAGCAACTTCTTCGGCTTGTCCACCGCGTTGTAAAGGGAGTTGATGTTTGATTCGATCGACTCTGCCAGGTTCACCGCCGTCGCGGTGCATATCGGTGTAAATAAATCCGGGCCTCACTCAGTTGACTCTGATACCTTCTGCTGCAACTTCTATTGCTAAGCCTATTGTGAGCGTATCAATTGCGCCTTTGGAGGCCGCATAATCCACATATTCACCACCAGAACCCGTTCGTGCGGCCGCGGATGATACGTTTACAATATTACCGCCAGCCCCATCGTGTTTTCTAGACATACGTTTAACAGCCTCGCGGCAACACAGAAAATAGCTTGTAACGTTGGTGCTTAAGAGTTGATTGACCCTAGCTGCGGTAATATTCTCAACACGTATTTGCGGTAATAAAATGCCAGCATTATTTACCAAAGTATCCAAGTGCCCGAATTCACAATCAATGACTTTGAAAAGTTTCTCAACATCCTGTTCTCTGGAGACATCTGCCTTGAAGGCAATCGCTTTTTTGCCAAGCTTTTGTATCTGGCTAACGACTTCGTTGGCGGCTGATTCATTGACAATGTAATTTACACAAACATCAAAACCATCGGCTGCCAAACGCAATGCACTGGCTGCGCCAATGCCTCTGCTTGATCCTGTTATTAAAGCGACCTTATTCATTTTTGTTTCCAATTTATAGGCCCTTAAGTGAGAAGAGCAGTAGGACTATTCATTCAAGTATTATCCTCAAGTCTCTTCCAGTTATCTTCATCCCGTATGACTTGATGTTTTGCCCATCTTAAAAATTCGGCCCGTGTTGAGTAGCCCGATTTTCGTCTGTTTTTTCCGGCGACGGTTTTGAATATAACAATATCTTTTTCTGAATTCTTGTTCGGAGATTCATCAACAAGCTGTCGAACTGACCAGTTATCGCCAAATTGACCATTGCTGTAAAAGTGACCCACTGTCAAATTTTCAGAGGAAAAACTGGTTTCTTGAGACTTCCTGGTCGCCAGATCATAAATCCGCAGCAGGTCGTCTTCACTAATATCTACAAACGAATCTATCTCACTCAGGGCGTAGACAAAATCTTCATGCGAGATTCCTGAATAAATCTCTGGGGTTACATTTATTTGTGTTTTACTTTTGAGCCGGTGCAATAAAGCCGGGTAGCGTCGCCAGGAAAACAGGTAATTAAAAAGAACAGCAACCACCAGAATGACTATTACGTTGAGTAAGACAGGTGTAATAACGAATTGATAACCAAGCTGATCGGTTGTACTTCCTCCAATGACCGCTGATAGTGCAGTCGCACCACCCGGAGGATGAATGCATTTTAGATAATACATTGTACCTATAGCAATTCCAACCGCGAGACTGGCTGCAACAACATCGTTAGTAATTATTTTCGCACAGCTAATGCCAATAACTGCACTAATGATGTGCCCACCAATAAGCGGCCAAGGTTGTGATAAAGGCCCGTGTGGAACTGCAAACAGCAAAACTGCTGAAGCTCCCATTGAGGCGATTATCACGGCTGAGCCAATCGTTCCAAGCATCCATTGACTGATCAGGATAATCAGAAGAATCGCAATAAACCCACCGATTGCTGAGACGAGCCGTTCAGTATGGCTAACAGGGGCTTGTTCTATTCCTAATAAAGAAAACAGTTTATTCAATGGCGTCTCATATTGGTTAGTGTGGTGTGATTCGGCTCATTAAACGCTAACTTTTAGTCTATGTAAATTCTGATGATTTTTATCAAAAAACTACCTATGCTTTGCATAAATTCTTTTAGTGATTTTTAAAAAACAAAAATGAATAAACACTTAAAAATAGGGGGTGATTTTTTTAAAGGATATATTGAGTGAAATCAGGATTTAAACAATTCCAGCTTGGCATTATCAATCGTTTGAGTATCAATCTTAATATAGGCGATACCTTCTTCTGCCGATATTGCCGCTTGTTTAACGCCATTAACTGCAAGCAGTTGGAGGGTTGTTGTTTCGACATCCTTTAGAAAATCCTTGCCCAGTTTCAAAACCTGGCTCTTAAAAAAGTCAGGTTTTGGCAGGCTGATCGCGATGATTAAAAACAGCATGGCAATCACCGCACCAAAGATAAATACGCCCGAAATACCCCAGTGCTGCATTACCAGGCCACCCACCGTCCCGCCAATAAATATGCCAAAGAATTGGGCGCTAGAGTAAACGCCCATGGCGGTGCCTTTGGTATTCACGTCAGAATATTTGGCTATCAGAGAGGGCTGTACCGCTTCGAGAAAATTAAAGCCTACAAAGAATAGTAAGAAGGCAAACATCAGTGGATAAAAACTAAATTGGCTGATGCCTAATAGTCCTTGTGAAAAAACCAGTAAAATCACGGCGATGACAAACACCATTTTGATCTTACGGAATTTTTCGGCGATGATAATCATCGGTAATGCAAATATTATCGAAACCAATAGTACAGGTAGGTAAATTTTCCAATGGTCTGCGCTATCCAGTCTCAGATGATCACGAAATATCAGCGGTAGTACGGTGAAATTGGCTGTCATCAACAAATGCAATAGAAATACGCTGAGATTCATCCGTAGCAGGGTACTTTGTACTAATACTGGCTTGATGTAGGCGCTAATAATTCCAGCATCGCGATGTGTTTTGATTTGTTTGGGAGTGGGTACGACAAAGGTGATCAATAAAATGCCGATAACTGCGAGAATCGACGTCGTCCAGAATACGCCGGATAAACCCGCTCGATCTGCTAACAAAGGGCCAACAACCATCGCAATCGCAAATGAAAGACCGATACTCATGCCGATAAAAGCCATCACTTTGGCGCGATGATCTTCACGGCTTAAATCGGCAGCAAGTGCCATGGTGGTGGCCGCAATAGCGCCGCTACCCTGAATTGCGCGTGCAATGATAATCACGTAAATGTCATTGCTCAATGCCGCTAATACACTACCTAAGGCGAATACGACTAAGCCTCCAATAATCACGGGCTTTCTGCCAATTCGATCCGATAATAATCCGAGTGGGATTTGTAGCAATGCCTGGGTTAAACCGTAGATGCCAATAGTGAGCCCTACCAAAAAAGGCGTAGCATTTGCAAGGTCTTTAGCGAATAAAGACAGGATCGGCAATATCATAAAAAGACCGAGCATGCGTGCTGCGAATACAGCTGCGAGGGAGAAAGCAGTTCGACGTTCTAAACTATTCATTAAGTCTGATTTTGGGCTTGCTATAAATTTGACAAGACGGCGATAATAACAGATTAGGCCTTAAATATAGATAATCATTGTGAATAAAATTTCTTTACGTGGTGCGCGTACACACAACCTGAAAAATATTGATCTGGATTTACCGCGTGACAAGATTATCGTAATAACAGGCTTGTCGGGTTCGGGTAAATCATCGCTCGCTTTTGATACGATTTTTGCCGAAGGTCAGCGTCGCTATGTGGAATCATTATCTGCCTATGCCCGTCAGTTTTTATCGATGATGGAAAAGCCCGATCTGGATCATATCGAAGGTCTTTCTCCGGCAATCTCAATTGAGCAAAAAACCACCTCGCATAATCCGCGATCCACTGTCGGAACAATCACCGAAATCTATGATTATCTGCGCTTGCTGTATGCACGAGCGGGTGAGCCACGTTGTCCTGAACATGGCACTGCACTGGATGCACAGACAGTAAGTGAAATGGTTGACCAAATCATGGAATTGCCCGAAGGCAGTAAGTTGATGATGCTGGCGCCGGTTATTCGTAATCGCAAGGGCGAGCATTTACAAATGTTTGAGGACTTTAAAAGCCAGGGTTTTTTACGCGTAAGAATTGATGGTGTTGTTTATGATCTGGATGATGTTCCTGAGCTGGAATTACACACCAAGCATACTGTAGAGGTGGTGGTTGATCGTTTCAAAGTACGGGACGATTTGCATCAGCGTTTGGCAGAATCATTAGAGACAACCTTACGCCTTGCGGGTGATTTGGCGGTGATCGCATGGATGGATGAGGACGATGCTAAAGCTAATGAAGAAATACTCTTTTCTGCAAATTATGCCTGTAAATTATGTGGATATTCGCTGCAAGAATTAGAACCACGATTGTTTTCATTCAATAGCCCCAGCGGTGCCTGTCAAACCTGTGATGGCCTTGGCGTACAACAAGTGTTTGATGTCGATCAGGTCGTTACCAAGCCGAATTTAAGCCTCGCTGAAGGCGCAATTCGTGGCTGGGATAAGCGAAATAATTATTACTTTCAGATGATTATGTCGCTGGCTGATCACTATGCTTTTGATATTCATACACCGTTCGATAAGTTACCTGAGAAAACGCAAAAAGTTATTCTTTTTGGTAGTGGTCGAACCAAAGTCAATTTCACCTATGAAGGTAAAAAAGGCCAGACGTTTATACGTACACATCCTTTTGAAGGGATTATTCATAATTTCGAAAGGCGTTATCGCGAGACAGATTCGAATGCAGTGCGCGAAGATCTGGTTAAATACATGTCAATACATTCCTGTTCTGATTGTGGAGGTTTGCGACTGAATGAATCGGCGCGTAATGTATTCATTACCGATCTGAATTTACCGACCATTACTGATAAAGCCATTGGAGAATGTTTCAAGTTTTTTAACGAGATTGAATTAGAAGGCAAGCAGGGAAAAATTGCAGAGAAAGTAATACGTGAGATTAAATTACGTCTGGAATTCCTGGTGAATGTTGGATTGGACTATTTAACCCTGAGCCGCAGTTCCGAAACTCTATCCGGTGGCGAGGCGCAACGTATTCGCTTAGCATCACAAATTGGCGCAGGGCTGGTGGGAGTAATGTACGTGCTGGATGAACCATCCATTGGTTTGCATCAGCGCGATAATGATCGACTCCTGAAAACACTGCGGCATTTGCGTGATTTAGGCAATACCGTGATTGTGGTAGAACATGATGAGGATGCGATCCGCACTGCTGATTACATTGTCGATATTGGCCCTGGCGCAGGTGAACATGGTGGCGAAATCGTTGCACAAGGCAAACTTGAGGATATTATAAATAATAAGGATTCAATTACGGGGCAATTTTTATCCGGTTTGCAGAAAGTTGAGGTTCCTAAAAAGCGTGTAAAAGCCAATAAGAAAAAAATGCTAAAACTGATTGGTGCCACGGGTAATAATCTGCAATCGGTTTCAGTAGCAATTCCTGTAGGTTTGATGACTTGTATTACAGGTGTTTCAGGTTCGGGTAAATCGACCTTAATCAATAGCACGCTATACCCTAATATTGCACACTTTTTGCACAATAGTGCGATGCGACGCTCGCCTGTTGAAAAGATCGAAGGCCTGGATTTTTTTGATAAGGTGGTCGATGTTAATCAAAGCCCGATTGGAAGAACACCACGATCAAATCCTGCTACTTATACCGGTGTTTTCACCCCGATTCGCGAGTTATTTGCCGCCACTAAAGAGGCACGTTCACGCGGATATTTACCTGGAAGATTCAGCTTTAATGTTAAAGGCGGTCGCTGTGAAGCGTGTCGTGGTGATGGTGTGACTAAAGTCGAAATGCATTTTTTACCCGATGTTTACGTCACCTGTGATGTCTGTGCCGGCAAACGCTACAATCGCGAAACCTTGAACGTGCATTACAAAGGTAAAAATATTTATCACGTATTAGGAATGACGGTGGAAGAGTCGCTTGATTTTTTCAATGCTATTCCCGGAATTCGAACTAAACTACAAACCTTGATGGATGTTGGTTTGTCTTATATTACACTGGGTCAAAATGCTACCACCATTTCAGGTGGTGAAGCGCAGCGGGTTAAACTGGCAAAAGAACTCTCCAAACGTAGCACGGGTAAAACCATTTATATACTGGATGAACCTACTACAGGCTTACATTTTCATGATGTTAAAGTATTGCTATCGGTGTTACATCGATTGCGCGATGAAGGCAATACGATTATCGTTATTGAGCATAATCTGGACGTAATTAAAACAGCAGACTGGATTATCGACCTTGGTCCTGAAGGAGGTAGCCGTGGAGGTCAAATTATCGCTACAGGTACACCCGAAGATGTGTCTAAGGTGAAAGGATCATTCACGGGTGAATACTTAAAACCAATGCTTTGAACATTACTAGAATAAAAAAGTGCCTGAAAGTAGGGGGGGTGTCTTTAAATTCAATCTATAATCTAATTTGCATATTAAAAAGATTTACACTAGTTTCTATAATAAAGAACATACATTAAAAGGAGTATCACTATGACTGGAATAACATTACACGGCGACCCGATAAATACCAACGGCGAACTACCAAAAGTAGGTAGTACGGCGCCAGATTTTACTTTAACAACAGGTGAATTGGCTGACGTGAGTTTGGCTGATTTCGTAGGTAAAAAGAAATTACTTAATATCGTGCCGAGTCTGGATACAGGAATCTGTGCCATTTCTACAAAGAAGTTTAACGAAGCAGCGCCAAAGCATGATAATACGGTTTTTCTGACAATTTCTGCTGATCTGCCATTTGCACAAGGGCGTTTTTGTGAAGCTGAGAAAGTTGACATGATAAGAACCTTATCGACGATGCGTTCAGCTTCTTTCGCTGAAGATTACGGCATCAAGATCGTTGATGGTCCCTTAGCCGGAATTACAGGCCGGGCAGTTGTAGTACTCGATGAAGACAATAAAGTTATTTATAACGAACTGGTTCCGGAAATTGCGCAAGAGCCTGATTATGATAGTGCTATAGCTGCGCTTTAAATACTTTAAATCAAAAAATAGCCTAAAAGTAGGGGGGTGTCTTTTCACTCCTGTTACAGTAGAATGAATTTCAGTCGCGTAGCTCAATGGATAGAGCGTATTGGTTCGAGATAATGTGTAAAGTGTCAGAACTTGCATCTTATCGCCAATGAGGTTGAAGGTTCAAGTCCTTTCGCGACTACCAGATTCAAAAACCCGTCCTATATGGCGGGTTTTTTTGTATCTAGGGTTACTTTTTCAACTGTCCTATTTTAAGGAAATCAACGCAGTTGCAAATAAATTATGTCGTTCATAATTATTATTTATAGAAAATAATAAAAAAGAGTATATAAGTAGGGGGGTGTCTTTTCACTCCTGTTACAGTAGAATGCTTGAAAAACCAAAGGAAGGAAAACATGGCAAGCATCAATAAAGTAATTCTAGTAGGAAACCTCGGTCAAGACCCGGAAGTTAAATACATGCCCAGTGGTGGCGCAGTTACTAATATCAGCATTGCAACAACCGATAGCTGGAAAGATAAGGCTACAGGTGAGAAAAAAGAAAACACCGAATGGCATCGTGTGGTGTTTTTCAATCGTCTTGCTGAAATTGTGGGTGAATATTTACGCAAAGGCTCTCAGATTTATGTTGAAGGCAATCTTCGTACGCGTAAGTGGCAAGATCAGAATGGAGTCGATAAATACACTACAGAAATTGTTGCCAGAGAGATGCAAATGCTAGGTGGAAAGAGTGGTGGAAGCAGTGATTTTAATGCGCCATCTCAACAGAGCGCTGCTCCACAACAAGGTGGTCAAGAAAAAGCACGTTCAGAAAGTTCTAATACTCCTCCGCCGCAAAATTATGATAACTTTGATGATGATATTCCATTTTAAAAAACACCTAAAGGTATAATTGTAAAGTTATATGCATAAGCCCCTGTTTTACAGGGGCTTTTTTTATTGTATTCAGAGTACATCTATCTCTTTTTTGCAAGATCAGACAAGTTGTAACAAAGGTCCTTGAAGATTTTAAAGATAAATTTATTCTGGCATGAAATAATTTTATGAATGTCCTTGCCTTTAATTAAATTCACACCTATAGATGTTCTTTAACTAATAGCTCCAGGTTGCGAAATGATTACTCCAGGTAAGAGTGTTGATGTTACACAAAAGATAAACGATCAAATTATCAAAGATAGTAAACAGGCAATTGCAAATCTGGATTGGATGATATCTGAGATGCATCCACTGTTTTTTTCATTGAATCAGGAAGATATCGCGGCACTTTCAACCTTGGCAAACAGTTTGCATCATATGGATTTACATAACCGGGTGATGCTATTGGATACGCCTGAAAGAACCATCATGGCACAGATAGATACACGTGGCTCACTGTATAAAACACTTCAGGATTTGCCTGAATATGATATCTCCTATGCCGAGCTAACAACCTCAAATTCACCACTGCCGAATAATACGCAAAAGCTTGAAGTACTGCGTTTTGATCACGAACGTAAGTCGGATAAAGATATTGTTGAACAAATCTCGCAGGCAGTGATACCCGATAAACTGTACAAGGATGTATCGGATGTATTGAAAGCAAATTTTCCTGATTTCATGCATGAAGAAACCAAGTCTCTATTGAAAATGCTTTGGTGTAATGCGCCAGAATATGTTCAGGTCTCGCACCCCAACCGTATCGCTCGTGTACTCAAGCTCTACGCAGAAACAGTATTGAACGATGGACTCTTTTTAGACCTTCACACCAAGGTAAATTCCTCAAAGCCAGCGGAATGCCGTTTGTTACTCGGTTTGGCAAACCCTCCCAAAAGAGCTTTTTTGTTACAGCTGTTAGGTGTATTGAACCGCTTAGGGATTTCTGTGAATCGATCCTATAGTCTGATTTTGAGCAACGGTGTGCATCCTTATTTTCTATCTACGTTTTATGTGACACCACGAGATGGCTCAATGTTGGTAAAAGAGAGCGATCTATATCTCGACCTTCAGCGGGAAATCTACAATACCCAGATTCTTTCACCAGAATCCAATAGTTATAAAGCTCTGGTTATACCCGGAATTGCAACAGGTTCTGATGCCAGTTTGACCGATGCGATGATCAGCTTTTGTCATACCAATCTGGCCCATAACCACCCGGATAGCTATTCGATGGAAGGGATAATGCGCGCTTTTCACCACCACCCGGAAATGACAACACAGCTGGTGGAATTATTTCATTCAAAATTCAATCCATTTCTTGAAAACAATGTTAGTAGAAAGGAGGCTCATCAAAAGCAGTATGAAGCAGCCTCACTGGCAGTTGAGAATTTTAATTCTGGCAGGAAATTTCTGGATAATTTTAGACGTACTGTTTTTCAGTGCGCTCTCTACTTCATAAAACATACCTTAAAAACGAACTTTTTCGTTGCCGAGAAACATGCTTTGGCGTTTCGTTTAGATCCTCTCTATCTTGAAGATCTCGGTGAAGAATTTACCTCCGATTTGCCAGCCGACAGACCTTTCAGGGTGACATTCTTTTTTGGTCGTAATGGCTCGGGTTATCATATCGGGTTTTCTGATATTGCCAGAGGCGGCTGGAGAACCATCATTACCCAAGGACGCGATGATTACATTACCAGTGCCGATACCATGTTCAGAGAGAACTATGTGCTAGCACATACGCAGCATCTTAAAAATAAGGATATTTATGAAGGTGGATCAAAGATGGTTGCAGTGCTTCAGGCAGGTGCTGATGCAGATAAAGAAGCGATTCGGCAGCAGCTTTATAAACTGCAATTTGGTTTCATCAATGCTTTCTTTGATCTGTTTGTTACAGAAAATGGTAAAGCAAAAGATCCAAGGGTTCTGGACTATTACGGTGAAGATGAACCGATTGAAATAGGCCCTGATGAGAATATGCATGACGTAATGATCGAGATCATAGCGAAGCAGGGAGTGAAGCGCGGATATATTCTCGGTGCTGGTGTTATTTCCAGTAAGCAAATCGGGATTAATCACAAAGATTACGGTGTGACCTCAATCGGTGTGATGCGTTTTGCAGAAGTGACAATGGCTTCGCTTGGCATTGATATGCATAAAGACGAATTCAGCGTGAAATTTACCGGCGGTCCAAATGGTGATGTTGCAGGAAATGGCTTGCGCCTATTGCAGCAACGCTGTCCTAAGGTAAAGGTTAAATTAATCGTTGATGGAAGTGGTGCCCTTTTTGACCCTGATGGCCTTAACAGAGTCGCGTTATCAAAGGTGATATTGCAATCTGATGCGGATGGATTTGATCCATCAGCATTGCACACAGGCGGTTTTTTGATGTACCGCAGCCAGACAAAAGTTGATGGCATGACTACACGTTATAAAAAGCTGAGCATGAAAGAATCAGGTCTGCTAGAAGAATGGATATCTACAGATGAATTCTATAAAACCTACAACAGTTTACTCTTTTCTGTGAAGGCTGATTTATTTATTCCCGCTGGTGGACGGCCGGAAACGATTGATTCTGGTAATGTTGATAAGTATTTTGATAATAAGGGTGAGGCAAGCTCAAAAGCCATTATTGAAGGTGCAAATTCATTCATTACGCCGGATGCGAGACTCGAATTACAGCGTCGTGGTGTTGTCATCATAAGAGATGCATCTGCGAATAAATGTGGGGTTATTTCATCCTCGTACGAGATAATTGCCAACCTGATTTTTAGTGATGACGAGTTTTTGGCAAACAAGAAAAGCTATGTGGAAGATGTCATCGAGATTCTCAACCAGATGGCTGAAAGGGAAGCGAGTCTGATCTTGAAACGTCATGATGAATCAAATGGAGCACTGTTTTACACAGATATTTCAAATGATATCAGTCGTGAAATTAATGCGCATTACACACGAATATTTGAGTACTTTCAGGCTAATCCTGATCTGCCTAATAGAGCTGAGTATCAAAATGCGATGTTACTGCATATGCCCAACTTAATTGGATCAGCCGAGCATTTAAGAAATCGCATACAAAATTTACCCGAGAAAGTGAAATATGCAATTCTCGCCAGTAAGCTGTCATCGTCGATGGTTTATGAAGGTGATGACAATAGTATTTATGGTGGAATTATTAAAGCGCAGATTGCATCCTTTCCAAGTTTTGAAAGTGCCGAGCCGGCGGCATGCACTTAAAAACCTGTTTGTGATGTGTAGGACCTGGTAAGCCTTAGATACCGGGCATTATTATTAAAAAATCCCGCGTAAAGCAGGATTATTTAATGAATTTTTCTGTTTATTTATTTTGTCACAACTTCGCAACAACCTGTGTAAAACTCTTTATTGATAGTTGCGTTGACTTCATATGAAAAGCGCGTTTTAGTGATGCCGTTATAACAGGCGTTGGTTTTTTCAAGGTTGACGTCAACGATATTTCGCCCTTGATTACCACCAATATTCATTCGTAGCCTGTTTGGTGTCGCCCAGGCGTGATAGTTAATCGGTACATTAAACGTCTGGCTTTTGGAAAACCTGATTTGCATATTTTTATCTGCAACATCCATTTTGATATTCCAGTACTTTGGATTAGCACCATCGCATAAAAGTATTTGTAGGCTGGAATTGTTTTCTTCATTCTCTGTAAAAGCAGTCTTTATCTCAGTTGCAGCTATCTGTTCGGGCTGGTCATAACGGTCGCCAACCAATTCCTCTGGCCTTTCATCTATGGATTCTAAGGTTTCAATAATAGACTTAGCGAGTTGCTCAGTAGGCTGTTCTAGTGCTTTGTTGTTTCTTGATGCCTTATTCTTAGCATGTAATAAAACTCCGGTTTTTTTCAAATAATCTGCCTCAACCCAACCCTGATTTTGTTGCCAATTTACTTCGAGCCATTTGGTTTTTCCAATAATCCGCTGTTTTCCTGTTTCGGTTAAGTCTTTGGCGTTATAAGGTAGTTGAGTTTTAATCCGGGACTTGGGACTTGGCCAAGCCCGTAGTTTGAGAGTACTATCTGGTGAGAGTTTAGTGACTTTGTAAATGGTGGTTTTAGCTTTAGCGTAAGACATTGTAATAGTTACATCAATAGTGACTAATGCAAGAACAATGAACGCTGTTACTGAAATGCGTTTCATATCTATTTTCCCCTTTTTTGCATAACATCTGATTAAGATTTATACAGCCCGCTTTTATTTTATCTCAAACTACAATATATATCAAACAATTAGCTTTAAGTTATCTATCCTAAGGTATTGCTAGAAAAGGATTATCGCATTTTAAACTGAAGTAATGACAAGCAATTAAACATCGCGGATAATAAGTGACCTCTTTTAAAGCAGTAAAAAATTATGTCCGGTAAGATTTTTATTCAAACACATGGCTGTCAGATGAATGAGTATGACTCAGCAAAAATGCTGGATGTTCTCAAGGCCTCGGATGACATGGAGTTGACCAATAATGCAGAAGAGGCTGATGTGTTGCTATTAAATACCTGTTCGATTCGAGAAAAAGCACAGGAAAAGGTGTTTCATCAGTTGGGTCGCTGGAGGAAAATTAAGGAGAAACGCCCCGATGTAATTATCGGTGTAGGCGGTTGTGTCGCAAGCCAGGAAGGTAAAGCCTTACGTGATCGCGCGCCTGTTGTGGATGTGGTTTTTGGCCCGCAAACCCTGCATCGTCTGCCTGAAATGGTAGCTGAAGCTAAACGCGATAAAACCTTTGTTATTGATACCTCATTTCCTGAAATTGAAAAATTTGATCGTTTGCCAGAGCCTAAGGCTGAAGGTGTAAGTGAATTTGTTTCAATTATGGAAGGGTGCAGTAAATATTGCACATTCTGTGTAGTGCCTTATACACGAGGTACAGAAATATCACGGCCTTTTGATGACCTCATCGCGGAGGTAGCGAAATTAGCTGAACAAGGTGTTCGTGAAATCAATTTGCTTGGGCAAAATGTGAATGCTTATCGCGGCATTATGTATGATGGTGAAATTGCTGATCTTGCGATGTTAATTCATTATGTTGCGGCTGTAGATGGTATAGACCGTATTCGCTACACCACCTCCCACCCCGTAGAATTTAGTGATAGTTTGATCCAGGCCTATGCAGAGGTGCCAGAACTGGTTGATCACTTGCATTTGCCTATTCAAAGCGGCTCTGATCGAATACTAGCGGCAATGAAGCGTGGTCATATGGCGCTTGAATATAAACAAAAAATACGCAAGCTGCGCGAAATTCGTCCTAATATAAGTTTATCGTCGGATTTTATTATAGGTTTTCCCGGTGAGACGGATAAAGATTACGAAGACACTATGAAGCTGATTGAGGACGTTGGTTTTGACCGCAGCTTTAGCTTTATTTATAGCGCTCGTCCAGGTACCCCGGCGGCTTCCTTTGGTGATGATGTACCTATGGCAGTAAAGAAAACCCGTTTGTACCGTTTACAGCAACGTATCACAGAAATGGAACGGGCAATCAGTGAAAAAATGATTGGTACAACAGTAAAAGTATTGGTAGAACGTGCGTCAAAAAAGGGTGACAAACAAGTGGCTGGTAGAACTGAAAATAACCGTATTGTAAACTTTGATGGTGGTTCATCTTTAATCGGAAATTTTGCCGAAGTTGAAATTACTGAAGCACAACCTAATTCGCTTCGAGGTTTAATGGTTTAATGGTTTAATTGTACTGATGAGTATTATTTAAAGAAAAGAAAATATGAAATGGCGTGATAGAAAACAAAGTTCGAATGTTGATGATAGAAGAAGTCGCTCGGGCGGAGGCGGAAGGGGCCTGCCTTCAATTGGGACTTTATTGTTTCTATGGCCATTAGTTAAACCATTATTACGATCAAAACTGGGTCTCGCTTTAGTAGGAATAGGTGCGGCAGTTTATTTTCTAGCACCTTCATTTATGGGCGGAGGAAGTTCCAAACCAGCAAATCAAGCAGTTGACGATGAACAAGCCGCGTTCATCAAAACCGTTCATGCTGATACAGAGAAGGTCTGGAGTAAAATATTTGCCCAGGCTGGCCAGCGCTATACTTTTCCAGTTTTGGTACTGTATCGTGGTGGAACACGCAGTGGGTGTGGGCCTGCTAGTGCAGGAATGGGGCCATTTTATTGCCCAGAAGACGAGAAAGTATATGTCGACCTCAGTTTTTTTGAAGATCTGAAAAGAAAACATGGTGCCGACGGCGATTTTGCCCAGGCTTATGTTCTAGCACATGAGATAGGGCATCATGTCCAGAATAAAGAAGGAACCCTGGACAAGGTACAAAGAGCAAAACTCGGTGCCAGTGGACCTGAAGGAAACGCCTTGCAAGTACGTGTTGAACTCCAGGCTGACTGCTATGCCGGGGTATGGGCCCATCATGCACATAAACAGTTTAATATTCTAGAAGAGGGTGATCTGGAAGAAGCTCTGATAGCTGCAGCTGCGATTGGCGATGATCGTTTGCAAAAGCAAGCACAAGGTTTTGCAATTCCGCATACATTTACCCATGGTAGTTCAAAACAACGCGTTGAGTGGTTTGCACGTGGGGTTAAAAATGGCCGTATTGAGGATTGTCAGACATTTGGTGGTTAATTTTTTGATCGTTTAAAATGTATTAAGAGATACTCTGTTTTCCTCTTATAGAGTTTCCCTTATAATGTAAAATAGACACCCCCTCACTTTTAGGCAGTTTTTCAACTATCTTGCTAGTACTTTCATGCTAAACTTTCATATACTCAATTAAATAATCAGGAATAAAAACCACATTTGAAAACTACGACTGTAGCTAAAGGCTCCAAGTCAGCCAAAAGCTCATCAACAAGCAGTAACTCCTTGTCTAAAGGCTCTCATATAGCCAAAGGTTCAGTGATAGAACTCGAAAATGAGTCTAATCGTCATACACTCGCTTTACATTTAGAACCAGAAGATAATCAGCGTCTAACGAATCTATGTGGACAATTTGATCAACACCTTCGTCAAATTGAAAAGCATTTCGATACTGAAATCAGTAACCGGGGCTTTCAATTTAATATTAAGGGGCTACCACTTCAGGCTCAGAAAACCATAAACTTGATCGAAGAGCTTTATGTCCTAACCAGTAGTGAACAGCTCGCACCTGAAAAAATACATTTGTATTTGCAAGAGAGTAATCATGCAGTTGATGAGCTAGATGCTAGACAACCAAATGAAGCAGCTACGGCAATAATTCGTACCCGAAAAGGCTTAATTAGGGGTAGAGGTCCGAATCAAAATTATTATATTCGTAGCGTGCAAACACATGATCTCACTTTTGGCATTGGACCGGCAGGTACTGGCAAAACATATTTGGCTGTAGCATGTGCAGTAGAGGCTTTGGAAAGGGATGAAGTTCGAAGGATTATTCTGGTTCGCCCGGCAGTTGAAGCTGGCGAAAAATTAGGTTTTTTGCCGGGTGATTTATCGCAGAAGGTCGATCCTTATTTACGCCCCATGTATGATGCATTGTATGAAATGCTGGGCTTTGAGAAAGTTGATAAACTGATCGAAAAAAATGTGATTGAAGTTGCTCCGTTAGCTTATATGCGTGGCCGAACCCTTAATGATTCTTTTATCATAATGGATGAGGCACAAAACACTACTGCAGAACAAATGAAAATGTTTTTAACGCGCATTGGTTTTGGCTCAACGGCTGTCGTTACCGGTGATATAACTCAGATTGATTTGCCCAGCAATCAAACATCAGGTTTAAAGCACGTTATAAATATTCTGCAGGGCGTTAAAGAAATACGATTTTCCTTTTTTGAATCCAAAGATGTTGTTAGACATAAGCTGGTTCAACGTATCGTTGATCTTTATGAGAAATATGAGGCTAAATAAGTAACACTTATAATTAAGATGTTATTTAATTGTAATTATGCCAGTTTTGATAGACTTACAAAACCCTCGCGGATTTAAAGATTTACCCAAGCTTTCTAAAGTTAAAACTTGGGTTGAAGCAGCGATAATACGTGATGATGAACAGGCTAAGAGTGTAGTAGTAAGAGTTACAGACACTGCTGAGAGCGGCGCATTGAATTCAGAATTTAGACATAAAGAGGGACCGACAAATGTGCTCTCATTTCCTAATGATTTGCCTGAGTTTATGGCGGAAATACCTGAAATAAAACAACAGCCAAAACATCTTGGTGATTTAATTATTTGCCAACCGATTGTAACAGAAGAAGCACTTCAACAGAACAAGACACCTCAACAGCATTGGGCACATTTAATAGTCCATGGTATTTTACACCTTCAGGGTTATGACCATATCAGTGATCATGATGCAGAGATAATGGAAAGCTTAGAAATCAAAATTCTGAAACAATTAGGATTTAACAACCCTTACTAAATGAAGACTTTAGTTAATAAAAGAAAGCCACGGCCGTGGTGGCTAAAATGGATTAGAAGCATATTTGATACGAGTGTGCAAAATAATGATGAATTGATTGAAGAGTTGCGCCTATCTCAGCAGAAAAATATTATCGCTCCAGAATCGCTGAGTATGATCGAAGGAGTAATGCAGGTAGATAAACTTCAGGTACGCGATATTATGATACCGCGTGCAAATATTCATTTTTTACACCTTGACGATAGCTTTCATGAAATTCTCAAGACAGTGATGGATTCAACTCACTCCCGATATCCTGTGTTTAATGATAATAAAGATGATGTTGAAGGAATTCTGTTGGTTAAAGACTTATTGAAATATGTGGGAAATGAAGAGAGTTTTGATATTGATGACATAATCCGCACACCATCTTTTGTCCCTGAAAGCCAAAAATTGAATACCTTATTAACTCAGTTTAGAAATAGTCGCAATCATATGGCTATTGTTGTGGATGAGTATTCTGGTACTTCTGGTTTAGTTACGATTGAAGATGTACTTGAACAGATTGTAGGGAATATTGATGATGAGCATGATAATGTTGATGAAAAGTTAAATATCCGAGCACAAAGTGACGGGCGCTTTACGGTACAAGCGAATACTGAGCTCGATGAATTTAATGTCTACTTCAAGTGTGACATGCCCATGAGTCAATACGATACTATCGGCGGATTGGTTAGTCAAAAAGCGGGAAAAATTCCTCAACAAAATGAAGAGGTTGTGCTTAAATCCTTCCGTTTTAAAGTTTTACGTAGTGATGGACGAAAAATTCAATTATTAGAGGTGCGTAAAATAACTACTTCTAAAAATAAAAAACAGGCTTAGGGAATATAATCCGGGCACAATGGATTTATTTGAAGCAATTCCATATCGATTTTCAAAATGGCTTTATTTAGCAGTTTTTTTAGTCGGCGGCTTGTCTGTATTTGCGTTTGCTCCATTTAATATTTACCCTCTTGCGTGGTTTGGTCCTGCCTTTCTTTTCTTTGCATTAATCAAAGCAAAAACAAAAAAGCAGCATTTTTATCTTGGTTGGTTTTATGGCATCGGATTATTCGGAGCCGGAGCATCATGGCCTTTTTATAGTTTATATTTTTTTGCACATGCTCATTTGTTCGTTGCCATATTAGCTACCTTGTTATTTGTTTTAGTTGTGGCACTTTTTAGCACTGGTTTGTTTGGCTTGTTAGCCTCATTATTTCGTAACAAGGCTCTGTTTTCACGATTATTGCTATTCTTCCCTGCAATCTGGGTATTGGTAGAGTGGTTTAGATCCTGGTTTTTAACAGGTTTTCCCTGGCTTTATTTGGGTAATACTCAAATTGATTCATTGTTTTCATCTTATGCTCCAATTACGGGTGTTTTTGGAGTGAGTTTTATTTGTGTGTTAATCGCTGGCTCATTACTCAGTTTCTATCTGGGGAATTCTGTACTGAGGACTGTCCAAATTGAACCAGATCCTGATAGTCAATCGGTGAGTGACCAAATGATTGTAGAAGAACCTTTTGGTTCATCAGTTCGGGTTTTATCTTCCCTGATTATAGTTTTGTTAGTCAGTTCTTCTTTTGCCTTGCAAAAGGTTGACTGGACGAAAAAAACGAGTGAAACATTGTTGGTCAGTGTGCTCCAATCCAATATTTCTCAAACTGAAAAACTGAAGAGTGAAAACTTGATTCCGTCTATAAATATTTATCAGGAAATGACTCGTCAAAGTAAAAAAAGCGATTTGATTGTATGGCCTGAAACTGCACTCTTTGATTCTTTTGATCGTCATATGAAAAGTGTTATCGAACCACTGCAAAATTCATTAAAAGGTACTGATAAAGCTATTTTGATGGGTGGTTTTTATATAAATGAGAACCAGGGTGTAGAAAACAGTGTATTAGCTATTACAGCAGAAAATAGATCAATCTATTCTAAAAGGCATTTGGTGCCTTTTGGCGAATACACCCCTTTACTTAAATATCTGCGTTGGCTCAATAAATGGATTCAACTCCCGTATGATAATATTGCGGCAGGCAATAATGACGGCACTTTGATGATCAGTGGTGTTAGGGCACAAATGACGATCTGCTATGAAGATGCCTTTGGATCTGAAATAATTGAGTCACTGCCCGAATCAAACTTATTGATTAATGTTACTCACGATGGCTGGTTTACAGGGTCTTTAGAGGCACAACAACATATGCAAATTGCACGCATGCGTTCATTAGAAACAGGCCGCTACATGGTACGTGCAACTACCACTGGCCCCGCTGGAATAATTGATGAAAAAGGCAGGGTTCTAGCCACGGCTACTCCTTATACTAAAAAGATCATTACACATAATATACATCTCTTTTCAGGTGCTACACCCTATGTGCGCTGGGGTAACTGGCTGATAGTTGTTATGCTTAGCTTGATTTTAATTATAGGTTTTTTCTGGAACAAGGAAAATTGAAACAAAAGCATGGCTACTATAAATAACATAATCCTCTATATAGACGAAATCCTCGATAGCAAACGTTTCAAGGACTATGCTCCGAATGGTTTGCAAGTACAGGGTAAAAAAGAAATAAAAAAAATCATTACCGGAGTATCAGCTACTCAAGCACTAATTGATGCAGCGATAGAACAGGATGCGGATGCTGTCATGGTTCATCATGGCTGGTTTTGGGATAAAGAAGATCCGCGTATCATTGGCATGAAACATAATCGGTTAAAATTGCTGATAGAAAATGATATTAATCTACTCGCCTATCATTTGCCTTTGGATGCTCATCCTGAGCTAGGTAACAACGCACAATTAGCAAAACGGCTTGATATACAAATTGAAGACGTAATGGATCAACAAGGCGTAGGAAATTATGGACGTTTGCCTGAATATATCAGCCTTGAGAAATTTGGAGATAAAATTGAAAAATCACTCAAACGAAAACCAACTTTAATCAGTGCTGGTGATCATGCTATTCGAAAAATAGCGTGGTGCACAGGTGGTGCACAAAACTGGATTAACAAAGCTGCAACTGCTGGTGTTGATGCTTTTATCAGTGGTGAAATTTCTGAACATACGGTTCATGTAGCGCGTGAGATGGGGGTACATTATATTGCAGCTGGTCACCATGCTACTGAGCGCTATGGAGTCAAAGCCTTAGGCGAGCATGTGGCAGCAAAGTTTGCTTTACTTCATGAGTTTGTGGATATTGATAATCCGGCATAGTCATAAAATTAAGTGTGCACGGGTGTCTTTACGGCAATGAAATACCTTTTTCACGCAACATTGCACAGAGCCTGATCAGAGGCAATCCGACAAGTGCTGTAGGATCATCACCTTGTAGTCGTTCAAACAAAGCCACCCCAAGACCTTCGGATTTAAAACTTCCCGCGCAAAAATAGGGTTGTTCTGTGAGCAAATAGGAGTCTATTTCACCAGCTGTTAAAGTCCGAAAATCAACATGGTAAGGCACCATATCTAATTGCCAACTATCATCGCTACTGTCATACAGACATAATCCGGTAAGAAAACTGATGCGCTTGCCAGAACTCTCTGTTAATTGTTGTACTGCATTCTGGTGATTTTCGGGTTTGCCTCGGATTGTTCCGTTCAAAACTGAACATTGATCCGATGCGATGATTAAAGCATTATTATGTCGTTTTGCGACAACTTTTGCCTTTTCGAGAGAAAGCCTCGTGACATAATCTTGAGGGTTTTCGTGCTCTAATGGGATTTCATCAATATTAGGAGAATCAATAATAAAATCAATCTTGAGTCGCTCTAACAATTCTTTACGAAATGGTGAAGTTGATCCTAATATGAGCTTTTTTGGGATTTTAATTTGCATATATGTTTACGTTTATAAATTAGTTGCTATATTAACGCTAGCCAAAAGAATAAAAAAGCATTAGAAGTGACTAATAATGCTTTACAGATAGGGTATATGCTTCTTATAATTCCGCTCTTATGTCGAATAACAGTAGCATCCAGCGTTTGCCTGTTGAAGTCGAACCCTTTCGACTTGTTGAACAGGGCCGTCAGTTTGAAGGAAGAATACCCATTACGGATTTTCCTCGACTAGAGGATTTGTTGTTTGAAGCAAACGATGAGCTAGTGGTAGTTAATCTAGAATTTACTCGAACCGAGACTGGTTTGCCAGTGATTAAAGGGACAATTCAGGCAAAATTACAAATGGTTTGTAATCGATGTCTAGATGCAACAACATTAGAAATTGAGGCAAACCCTGAAGTTGTTCTGGTTAGTAATGATGCTCAGGCAGAAAGATTACAAGATGTCACTGATATATGGTTGGTTGAAGATAAAAACTTATTTTTAAGAGATTTTATAGAAGATGAACTTTTATTAGCAATGCCTATTGTTATTGCACATGGCAACTGTCAACCTGCACGAAAGTTGATTGAAGCTTTGCCAGAAGACGCCTTTCATGATGAAAGTCGTGATGGAAATAATGATGAACAGCAAAAAGATAATCCTTTTGCTGTTTTAAAAGATTTAAAACTTAATTAAGTAAATCGTAGAGCTAGTTAAAAATAGCGCTCTACAAATTGGAGAATCCCATGGCAGTACAAAAGAGTAAAGTAACGCGTTCTAGAAGAGGGCAGCGTCGTTCACATGATTCACTTTCAAACCCGACACTATCAGTTGATCCAGTATCAGGTGAAACTCACTTGCGTCATCATATGACTCCTGATGGATTTTATCGTGGTCGTCAAGTTATCGCATCAGCTGCTGAGATGGAAGATGAGGATGATGACGAATAAACATTTAGTTGTTTATTTCTAACTTAAAAATTAAAATCGCGGGCATCGTCTCGCGATTTTTTGTATAGATATATCTTTGTTTTATCTACTGGGTTTTATGTAAAAGGTTTGCACGCTTAATGGGTTCACTACACCGCATCGCAATAGATTCCATGAGTGGAGATAATGGCCTACAGGCCGTAGTTCCAGCTGCATTGAGTTTCTTAAAAGAATATAACGATACCGTATTGATTTTGGTAGGTGATGAAGCACAATTATTAGCCGAACTCAAAACACACAAGCAAATACCTAATAAGCGTTTAATCATCCAGCATGCCTCACAAGTTGTGTCGATGGATGAAGCACCAGCTTTGGCTCTTCGCGGCAAAAAAAACTCTTCCATGCGAGTTGCAATTAATCTGGTTAAATCAGCCGATGCAGATGCAGCAGTTAGTGCAGGTAATACCGGTGCCTTGATGGCTACTGGGCGTTTTGTTCTGCGAACACTCAAAGGTATAGATCGTCCTGCAATCTGTGCTGCGATCCCTGCGGCATCAGGGCACACTTATATGCTTGATCTGGGTGCGAATATTGACTCGACATCAGAACATTTGTTGCAATTTGCGATTATGGGTTCAGAGTTGGTGCATGCAATTGACGGTATTGAGAAGCCACGTGTGGGATTGTTGAATATCGGTTCAGAAGACATGAAGGGTAACGAGCAAGTTAAAGCTGCCCATGAAATGCTGAAGAAAGGTGAATTTAACTATATTGGTTTTGTTGAAGGTAATGATATTTTTCATGGAGATGTGGATGTCATAGTCTGTGATGGTTTTGTCGGCAATGTCGCCTTAAAAACCAGCGAAGGTCTCGCCAAGATGCTATCTGAAGAGATCAAGGCTGGCTATACCAGGTCAATATTCACAAAAATCGCGGCGCTAGTCTCCTATCCAGTAATTAAGGCATTCCGTCGGCGTTTTGATCATAGACGTTATAATGGCGCCAGCTTTTTAGGTCTAAAAGGCATAGTAATTAAAAGTCATGGTGGAGCTGATGAAATTGCCTTCGCCAATGCGATAGGAATCGCACGCAAGGCAGTCATAGAAAAAGTACCAGATCGAATCGAAGAACACTTACAAAAGCATCTAATTGATTGAATTGGTCGTATTTGCTATATGATGACAAAATAAATAACAGATCCCGAATATAAGGTATAGGATGAATTCTAGAATCACAGGCACTGGTAGTTATCTACCCGAAAAGGTATTAACTAACCACGATCTTGAAAAGATGGTGGATACCTCACATGACTGGATAGTAGAGCGCACTGGTATTGAAAAACGTCATATCGCTGAGAAAGATCAAACTACCTGTGACCTTGCTGAAATGGCCGCATCACGCGCCATGGAAATGGCAGGAAAATCAGCTGCTGACATTGATCTAATCGTGTTTGCTACAACTACGCCTGATTTGATTTTCCCAAGCACAGCTTGTCTGCTACAAAAAAGGCTCGGAATTCGCGGTTGTGCCGCCTTTGATATTCAAGCCGTATGTACCGGTTTTGTATACGCACTCGGCGTAGCGGATAAATTTATTAAAAGCGGTACACATAAATGTGCATTGGTTATCGGCGCTGAAACACTCTCAAATATTATCGATTGGACTGATCGCGGTACCTGTATTTTATTCGCCGATGGGGCAGGAGCAGTGGTGCTGGAGGCAACAGAAGAAGAAGGGATACTATCGACACATTTGCACGCAGATGGCCAATATGAAAATCTGCTAAATACGAATGCGGGAATTTCTAAAAACAAAGCAATAATGGATTCTGGCGGAGCCTTTGTACAAATGAAAGGCAATGAAGTCTTTCGTATGGCAGTTAACACTTTAGGTCGTATTGTTGATGAAACTTTAGCATTTAATAATATGAAAAAATCAGATGTTGATTGGCTCGTTCCACATCAGGCTAATATTCGTATTATCAAGGCAACCGCGAAGAAATTAAAAATGTCGATGGATCATGTGGTGGTCACAGTCAACGAGCACGGAAATACCTCTGCAGCTTCGGTGCCGCTGGCGCTGGATACTGCTGTTAGAGATGGCCGTATTAAGCGTGGCGAAGTTATATTACTGGAAGCATTTGGCGGTGGATTTACCTGGGGGTCGGCTTTAATCAGGTATTAGTGTTAATTGCTGGTTTGTAGCTTTATAACAGTTATCCCCCCCACTTTTGGGCTGTTTTTCCATTATTTTCGATGTTTTCATAAGTTGATTAGATTTTCATTGAAATACTCTTCCCTCATTGCTGTCTGCTATTATAAAGAGCTTATTTAATCACAAACGTTGTAAGCGACCCAACCATTGAATAAGAATCCCAGCAAAGCTTTTGATAGCGCAGCATTTTTAAAAACGGTGCCACATAAACCAGGTGTGTATCGGATGATTTCGGCTGACGAGAAAATCCTGTATGTGGGTAAAGCCAAAGACTTAAAAAATCGTGTTTCCAGCTATTTTCGCGATAACATTGCAAACTCGCGCACCTTTTCGATGGTCAAACAAATTTGCGATATTCAAGTGACAATTACCGCTAGCGAAGCGGAGGCTTTGCTACTTGAAAGTAATCTGATTAAAAAATACCAGCCTCGTTACAATATTCTATTAAGAGACGATAAAAGCTACCCCTATATTTATCTTTCTAGTCATAAATATCCACGACTGACTTTTCATCGTGGTGCTAAAAAAGGTAAGGGCCATTATTTTGGGCCTTATCCAAGTGCTGGAGCAGTGCGGGAAACATTGGCACTGTTACAGAAATTATTTTTAGTTCGGCAATGTGAAAACAGCTACTTCAGCAATCGTTCGCGACCTTGTTTGCAATATCAAATAAAGCGCTGTACTGCCCCATGCACGAATGAAATTTCTGAGAAAGTCTATAAACAAGGTGTCGGACACACAGTTAAGTTTTTGCAGGGTAAAAGCCAGCAGGTTATTGACGAATTAGTCCAGAAAATGGATAAAGCATCAGTCAAACTGCAGTTTGAGCAGGCTGCCAATTATCGTGATCAGATAGAACAGTTACGTCAGGTCTCGCAAAGCCAGAGTATCAGTAGTGGTAAGGCAAATGTGGATGTTATCGCGATACAGTTTGCTTCTAATATTGCGAGTGTGCAGGTGCTGACTATTCGCAATGGTAATAATCTAGGCAATAAGAATTTATTCCCTAAAATTCCTTCTTTTTACAAAGTAGCAGAAAACAGCGATACACACCGAGAAAATCTGGAAGAAAAGATACTCGCTTCTTTTCTCGCACAATATTACATCTCTCGAGAGATTCCCAGTGAAATCCTGCTGAGCCATAAACCCACTGATAGCAAAACCTTAGAAGAAATGCTGTCCTTAAAAGCAGAGAGAAAGGTTACTCTTGCACATCGCCTAAGAGGTGATCGTGTGCGTTGGGTGGAGATGGCCTCACTCAATGCAAAACATTCTTTATCGAGCCATTTAGCTTCAAAGGCGGGCATTCAGAAGCGCGTGCTGGCACTTCAGGAAGAATTGAACCTGGACTATATCCCCGCGCGCATGGAGTGTTTTGATATCAGCCATACCATGGGTGAAGCGACCGTTGCATCCTGTGTCGTGTTTGGGCTAGAAGGTGCGATTAAAGAGGAGTATCGACGTTATAATATTACGGATATTGTTGGTGGTGATGATTATGCGGCGATGAATCAGGCTTTGCAGCGGCGTTTTCAAAAAGCCGTAGAAGGTGAAGGCAAACTTCCGGATATCTTATTTATTGATGGTGGCAAAGGGCAGGTCAGTCAAGCGGTTGAAGTCCTGCGTGATTTACAGATAAGTGGCGTTGATATTATTGGAGTAACCAAGGGCGAAGGTCGTAGACAAGACATGGATACCTTAACCATACTAGCGCCAGATGAAGACACAGTATCAAAGAAAGAGAAATTGATGTTGCCGTCACATTCGAGTGCGCTACATTTAATCCAGCAGATAAGGGATGAGGCACATCGCTTTGCCATAAGCGGGCATCGTCAACGCAGAAAAAAAGCTCGCAATACTTCACCGCTGGAAGGTATTTCTGGCTTGGGTCCGAAGCGTCGTCAAGACTTGTTAAAACAGTTTGGCGGTATTCGAGCTATCACACGAGCCAGTGTAGATGAATTGAGTAAAGTCAATGGAATTAGTGCGAATCTGGCTGGAAAGATTTATGATGTATTTCACACCGAATAGTTTTTTATATTAGCCTCATACAGGATACTAGTGACTTTAAATTTACCCACATTTTTAACCATTCTTCGGATTTTGGCTATCCCCTTGGTGGTTATATTTTTCTATCTTGAAATGCCGCTGACAGCATCTACAATATTTGGATTAGCGGGGCTTACTGATTTTGTCGATGGCTATCTTGCGCGAAAATATAATCAAGAATCCCGCTTTGGCGCATTTCTCGATCCTGTTGCGGATAAGTTGTTGGTTGCAGTTGCATTGCTTTTGGTTGTTGAACGCGAAACGGCGATGTGGATTACACTGGCTGCAATCATCATTATATCCCGTGAAATTACAATATCTGCCTTGCGCGAATGGATGGCGGAAACGGGTCAGCGTAGCAAAGTTGCTGTGGCTTATATTGGTAAAGTTAAAGCAGTGTCGCAAATTTTCGCGTTGATTTTCTTGCTCTACAATAAAGATTTATGGGGAGTGCCAATCAGGGAGATTGGTTTGATTTGTCTGGTGATCGCAACTGTACTGACCGTTGTTTCGATGATTCAGTATTTACGCGACGCTTTTAGTTCAGACTAGATACAATAGGCTGACAAGAATTGCCATAGCGTGACAGCAGCGTTTTAATAACCTTGCTATAATAGATCGTTGTGTAAAAAATACAGAAAAAAACAGGTGAAAAGTAGGGGGGTGCTTTTTATATTACTCAACTATATCAACCAATGTATCCACAGTAACTTTATCGAATAACTCTATCACATCCTTGTTACTCATGCGGATACAGCCATGAGATACTGGCTTGCCCAGCCGACCTTCTTCATCTGTACCGTGTATATAAATAAAACGCGATTTCGAATCGACCTTGCCACCTTTATTAATTCCGCGTTCCATGCCACTCAACCAGAGTATGCGTGAGGTAATAACGTCGCCTTTGCTTTTCTTACCGGGTTTTTTGAGTATTTTTGCAATTCGTTTGGTCTTTTTACGTGACAGGAAGATGGTTCCTTCAGGAACCTTGTCGCCAATTTTCTCAGCAATGCGATGCACGCCAAGCGGTGTTTTGAAACTGCCTTCGTCTTGGCCAAGTCCGGCTTTGGCAGTTGATATGGTGTAGCTTTGTGTAACCTTAAGGTTTTCGATCAAATAAAGTTTTTGTTCGCTGGCTGAAACTACAATCAGCTTGGTTTTTGATTCATCTGGAAAGCGACGCAGCAGATCATAGAGAAGTGGTTTAAATGCATCTATGCTGGGTTGGTTTTTCAATGGAGCTGCCGATAGCTGCGCTATCGTGAGTGAGCTAATCAGAGTCAGACATATCGATAGCGACCATGTTTTCATCATTATTCTTGTTTTTGTCATTGCGTCGAGCCTCTAAATCAGTGAAGTAACTTTCTGATTCGCCGGTTATATATTTCCCTGTAAAAACTGAGCAGTCAAATTGAGTAAGCTGTGGATTGCCAATTCTAATTGCATCAATAAGGTCGTCAAGATCTTGATAGATCAATTTATCAGCGCCAATTTCCTCTGCAACCTCTTTTTCCGTTCTCCCATGTGCAATCAGTTCATTGGCTGCGGGCATATCGATACCATAAATATTAGGGTAACGAATAGCAGGTGAGGCAGAGGCAAAATAAACTTTGTTAGCACCAGATTCTCTGGCCATTTGGGCAATCTCACGTGAAGTAGTACCACGAACAATGGAGTCATCCACCAGCATTACATTCTTACCTTTAAATTCGATGTCGAGTGGGTTTAATTTGCGCCTTACTGATTTTTTTCTAAACTTTTGCCCGGGCATAATAAAAGTTCGCCCAATATAACGGTTCTTGATATAACCTTCGCGATAGGGGACACCTAGAGTAATGGCCATTTCCAGGGCTGAAGTACGACTGGTATCGGGGATAGGAATGACTACATCAATATCGTGATTTTTCCATTCACGTTTTACTTTTTCTGCCAAGCTATGTCCCATACGCATACGGGCCTTATGTACATAGACTTTATCAATTACAGAGTCAGGTCGGGAAAAATATACGTATTCGAAAATACAGGTATTGTAGGTAGGATTCTTGGCGCATATTTTTGTATGAACCTCACCCTTATGGGTAATGAAAATAGCTTCACCTGGCTCGATATCTCGTACGATTTCATAACCCTGGGTGACCAAAGCAACACTTTCGGATGCGAGCATATAATCCGTCCCAAGCTCAGTTTCGCGCTTGCCGAATATCAAAGGACGGATACCATTAGGGTCACGAAAACCAACTATTCCGTCACGTGTAATCATCGCAATCACCGCGTATGCGCCCACACAGCGTTTATGTACGCCAGCAACAGCGGCAAATATTTCTTCAGGGTGGACGCGATAGGCATCGTATTTTTGCAATTCTTGTGCAAATATATTCAGCAGTATTTCAGAGTCAGAGCTAGTGTTAATGTGCCGTCTATCTTGTTTATAAAGTTCTTTTTTTAGTTCGTGCGCATTGGTGAGATTGCCATTGTGAGCGAGTGAAATGCCGTAAGGTGAATTCACATAAAAAGGTTGCGCTTCTGAATTTGAGGAAGATCCCGCTGTGGGATAACGGAGATGACCGACACCCATATTACCCAGCAGACGGCACATATGCTCTTCACGAAAAACATCAGTAACCAGACCGTTTTTGCGTCGAATATAAAGTCGCTTGCCATCGCTGGTTACCATACCAGCCGCGTCCTGTCCGCGATGTTGTAACATCAATAAACCATCGTAGATTTCTTGATTAACAGGGGTGTTGCTAAGAATGCCAATAATTCCACACATGCGAAAAATATACCTGAGTGTTTAGTTGCTTTGGGGGGTATCGGTAATTGTACTCTCGTTTTCGGGAGTTGTCGTTGATGGGTTAATTATCGCATTCCCATTATTGACGCTCTCATTGATATACTCGTTTAGATTGTCAGGTATTATAGACTGCACCCATTTTGCTGCTTCTTGGAATTTAGGAATGAGGCGTGAAGATTTCCAGGAATCCTGATCTGGTAATTCTGTCAAACTCAGTAATATTGTGATGAGTGTAATAGCCAGTGCTCCTAAGGCGATACCCAATCCAGTTCCCAAAATCCGATCAAAAGTCCCTAAACCAACCGCTGCAACTGCTTTACTAAATAAATAGTTAATAATAGCGCCAGTAATTAGAACACCTAAAAATATGAGTAGTGCGGCCAGACCAGTTTGTGCTAATTCACTCCCGAGTTTAATCGGTAGTACTTGTGCTAGCGGATCTTTGTATTTTATTGCGAGTAATATCGCCGCTGTCCAGGTGGCAAGAAAAATTCCCATCCAAACTAGGCCACGCATGAAGCCTATTAAAGCAGTGATAAAAATAATTACTACAATAGCTATATCAAAATAGTTAAGGTCCATTCAGTGTTTCCTATGCTAGTGTATCTTTAGAGAGTTGAATGTTTAAAACTAGTTAGAAATCACTAGGCTATTTTGAACAAAAAAGTTTTTTTGGTAACGTCTTTTCATTACCTCTTGGGCTTTAAGTGCAGCAGCTCGATCATCATGGCCTCCTGCGCGCACACGATATAAAATCTTGTTATTGCTAGTAGTTTGAGTGATAAACATGGAATAACCTTCACTTCTCATGGTTTCTGCTAATTTGTTTGCACGTGATTGGCTAGATGTAGCAAGTAACTGTATTGAATATTTTCCACTGTTGTTTGATTGGCTTACAGGTGCTACTGGTTTGGTAGGCTTTGGAGCTGATTCGGTTAACTTTCTTTGTGTGTTAACTAGCTTTTTTCTGGTTCGCTTTCAATCACGGGTTTATAAGGTTTTGGTGCTATTGGTGCATTTGGTGCATTTGGGGCAGTTGCAGCAGTGCTAGCAACCACAGTGTTAGTAGTTAATTCTGGGTTTGAAGCTTCTTTACGGGTCAATTCGCTGCTAGAAACATTATCGATAACTACTTGTTCTTCATTTTGACTCGGAGGCCTAAATGAGAAGCCAGGGTTTCCAGTTGTTGCTGTTTTTATTGCAGTATTGGCTTTATTTGTAACTGCATCAGTGGCTGAATTTATGCTATTGGAAGCACTATCACTTAGATCATTGAATGTTCCAGATGCAGATGCGACTACCGCACTGCCACTTTTTACTACTTTATCTTTTGCCTCATCAATCAGGCTTGCTGCGGAATCAGTGACTTTCTCGGTAGCTTCTGAAAGGCTTGGTATGTTGAGCTCTGGTGCACCAGGTAGCTTCATATCAACCACTTCCTGTCTTTCACGGCTTTTATCTTTCAGTAAGTAACCTAATAACAAAGCAGCTATTATTGCTAAAACGATTGCCCCAATACCGCGTTTTACCATTGAATTATCCATGACTTCAAAAAACTCCTTTATTTACAATTATAATTACAATTTTCTAATACTTTGGATACTACCAGAAAAGAGCCAAAAGCAACTACTCTATCTTCAACTTTTGTGATGTTTTTGAGAGATTTACATGCATCTTTAAAGTTCTTATGGCTAATGACTTTAGTTTTAATTTTTTGTTCATTAACACATTGATTTAGTTCATCTAATGTCATGCCTCTGGAGCCCTTAAGGGCTACAATATGCCATTCATCAATGACAGTATCCATCAGTGCTAGTACTTGTTTAATATCTTTGTCTTTGAGCATTGAGAACAAGGCATAAGTCTTGCCAGTTAGTGGATTAGAACGAATGTAATTCGCGAGTTGTTTGGCGGCATGAGGGTTATGTGCAACATCCAGGAGCCACTCTGGAGCTGATTGTATTAGCTGCAATCTACCTTTCACAGAGGCATTCATTAAGCCTTGATTGATTGCCTCGATGGAAGTGGGTAACTGACTTTGAATAGCCTCTAAACCTGCAATCACTGTGGCCGCATTATTTAACTGAAATGCACCGGCCATTGATGGTTTAGAAAGGCTGAAACTTCTATCAGCATTTTTCCATACCCAGTGATTTAACTCGTCATTTTTGTTAAAAATATCAAAAGAGAAATCAGTGTTTATTTGAATAAGTTTTGCACCAATTCGTTGTGCCTCTCTTTGAATGGCTAGAGGAGGGTTTGTATCACCGCAAATTATCGGTACAGATTTTCTCATAATGCCAGATTTTTCGATGGCAATTTTCTCGCGATCATCTCCGAGCCAATCTATATGATCAATGCCAATGCTGGTGATAATTGCCAGTGAAGCGTCCCATAGATTAGCCGCGTCTAAACGTCCACCTAAACCTACTTCAAGGATAGCTACATCAACTTTTAGTTTTTTAAAACAGAGCATTGCGGCAAGTGTGGAGAATTCAAAGTAAGTTAAACTTACCTCCTCTCGATTCGCAGAACGCCTCGCTTTATCAATCTCCTCAAAGGCTTCAACTATTTGTTCATCGGTCGCTTGCAAACCGTTTAGCATGATGCGTTCATTATAATCGATTAAATGTGGTGAAGTATAAGCACCAGTGGTATAGCCTTGGGCACGCATTATCTCGTCGAGAAAGGCAACGCTAGAACCTTTGCCATTCGTGCCTGCAACTATAATGATTGGAAAGCCCGGCTTGAGTAAATCGAGTTGTATAGCAACCACTCCAATGCGTTCTAAGCCTAGGTCAATCTCTGAAAGATGCAGATTTTCCTGCCAACTTAGCCATTTATGTAGGTTACGTTTCATACTGGTGATTGAACTAGTATTGTAATAACTGCCAGCCGAAGTGAAATGGAGATAATGGCATTTGTTAAAAAGCCGGCCCAGAGGGTGAGTTTTTGTAAAAAATGAGTCAAAAGTAGGGGGGTGTCTTTTTAATCTATATTTTGTAGATGATTATATCAATCAGTTACCTGTTTTTGTTTCAGCAGTTTCTTCTGGCTCTTCAGGTGCTGTTTCAGGGACAGGATTGAGTGTCGGAATCGCATCTATTTCTTCCATATTATCTGGACGCGGTTTATGCGTTAGCATGCACAATATATCGATAATATCGCTCCGCAGTTTTTGTCTGGGGATAATGCGATCAATAGCACCTTTCTCAATTAAAAACTCACTACGTTGAAAACCTTCAGGGAGTTTCTCACCCACAGTTTGTTCAATAACACGGGGACCAGCAAAGCCAATTAACGCCTGTGGTTCGGCGATAATTACATCACCCAGCATGGCAAAGCTTGCAGAAACACCACCCATGGTAGGGTCGGTGAGAACCGAGATAAAAGGAATATTGGCTTCAGCCAGTCTGGTTAACACTGCACTGGTTTTTGCCATTTGCATCAGGGAAAATAACGCTTCTTGCATACGCGCTCCACCACTGGCAGAAAACACCACATACGGGATTTTTTCACGTAAGGCCTCGTTAGCACCTTGCACAAAACGTTCACCCACCACTGACCCCATTGAACCGCCCATAAAGCGAAAATCAAACGCTGCCGCAACCAGAGGAACACCATGTACCAGACCTTTTATAACAATTAAGGCATCTTTTTCCTGAGTAGTTTTTTGCGCGTCCGCAATTCTGTCTTTGTATTTTTTACTGTCCCTAAAGCCTAAGATATCAATAGGTTGAACATTTTCAGCGATTTCTACTCGATTACCTTTATCTAGAAATAGGTCTAGGCGTTTACGTCCACTCAACCTTTCGTGATGATTACACTTTGGACATACGTCTAAATTTCTTTCAAGATCAGCACGATAAAGTACCGCATTGCAGGCCGGGCATTTATGCCATAAACCTTCTGGAATGGTTTTCTTTTTTAAGGTTGTGGCTTCGGTACGGATTCGTGAAGGGATTAATTTTTCAAACCAGCTCATAGGGTGGAGATCTCAGTAAGTTGTTTGTTTTAGGCATCCATTGCTTTGCGCATTGACGATAGCAATGCACCTATCTGGTTCAGTATTGTATCAGCATCATCGACGTTATTTTCAATAATTTTCACGATTGCACTGCCAACGATCACGCCATCTGATACTGCGGCAACGGCAGCGGCACTTGTTGCATCTTTAATCCCAAAGCCTACCCCAACAGGTAGGTCGGATTGTGTTTTTATTGCTGCAACTTTTTCTGCCACTTCTTCAACATTTAATGCACTTGAGCCAGTTACTCCCTTTAATGAAACATAGTAGAGGTATCCAGAGCCTGCATGCACAATATTATCGATGCGTTCAGTGGTTGTAGTAGGGGCTAACAAAAAGATTGGATCGATATCATATTTTTTCAAGGTTGCTACCAACTGGTAACTTTCCTCTGGTGGTAAGTCGACGGTTAACAGGCCATCGACACCAGCTTCAACGGCATCTTTGGCAAATTCATCATAACCGTATGCTTCAATTGGATTGAGGTAACCCATCAGAACAATTGGCGTAGTAGTATCTTTTTCACGGAATTCTTTAGTCATTGCAACCACGTCATGCAAACTTGTGTGATGTTCTAAGGCTCGCTCACACGCTAATTGAATCGTTGGACCATCTGCCATAGGGTCTGAAAAAGGTACACCAAGTTCAATGATGTCCACACCTGATTCAACCATGCGATGCATCAGTGGAACCGTTATAGAAGGGTTTGAATCACCTGCGGTCACATAAGGAATTAACGCTTTTCTTCCTGATTGTTTTAATTTAGCAAAACAGTCACTGAGTCTGTTACTCATAATTTAATTCCTTCAAGGGCAGCTACGGTATTGATGTCTTTATCACCTCGCCCTGATAGATTTATAACGATGGTTTTATCTTTGGTCATGGTAGGCGCCAGTTTCATTGCATAGGCCAATGCGTGACTGCTTTCTAATGCCGGGATAATGCCTTCAATACGTGTTAATGAATGAAAGGCTTCCAATGCTTCATCGTCTGTCACGGCTACAGCGTGAGACCTTCCGAGATCTTTCAACAAACAATGTTCAGGGCCAACGCCTGGATAATCCAAACCTGCTGAAATCGAATGAGGTTCAACGACTTGACCGTCTTTGTCAGCCATTAAATACATACGGTTGCCATGTAACACTCCAGGCTTCGCCATATTTAAAGGTGCAGCATGTTCGCCTGTTTGCAAACCATGACCCGCCGCTTCAACACTGTAAATTTCGACATCCAGGTCTGCCAAAAATTCATGGAATAATCCGATAGCATTTGACCCGCCGCCAACACAGGCAATCAAGGCATCTGGAAGTCGACCTGTTTGCTCCATGCATTGTTGCTTTGCTTCACGCCCGATAATGGTCTGGAAATTACGCACCATGGTTGGGTAGGGGTGCGGACCTGCAACCGTACCAATGCAATAGAAGGTATTGTCTACGTTGGTGACCCAATCGCGCATTGCTTCATTGAGTGCGTCTTTAAGTGTCTTTGATCCAGAAGAAACAGGGCGTACTTCGGCGCCCAGTAATTTCATCCGGTATACATTGGGTGCCTGGCGGGCAACGTCGACCTCACCCATATAGACAACACATTCAAGCCCTAAACGAGCTGCGATGGTTGCAGTTGCAACGCCATGCTGCCCGGCGCCCGTTTCGGCGATAATGCGGGGCTTACCCATGTGTTTTGCTAGGAGTGCCTGACCGATAGTGTTATTGATTTTGTGCGCACCCGTGTGGTTTAAATCTTCACGCTTCAGATAAATTTGCGCACCACCGAGTTGTTCTGACCAGCTTCTGGCATGATACAACGGGCTGGGACGCCCAACATAATTACGCAAATCATCGTCATAGTTTTTCTGGAATTCTGGATCGTCTTTGAGATACTTATACGCAGTGTCCAGTTCCTGTATCGCTTCCATCAGCGTTTCAGAAGCAAAACATCCACCATAAATTCCAAAATGCCCGTTTTCATCAGGTAGATTAGCCCAATCAATGGTGCTTAGATCGATATCGCTTAGGTTATGGTCTTTTAAGTCATTCTTGATTCGACTATTTGCTGCACTGGACACGGTATACCTCTGTCATTAATTGTTTTATTTTTTGTGGATCTTTAATCCCTGCATGGCTTTCTACGCCACTACTGAGATCAATACCATAAACATCCACTTGCTGCATAGCTTCAGCAATATTTTCAGGGTTTAATCCGCCGGCAAGTATAATCGGTTTTTTGTAGTTTCGTGGGACATTTTCCCAATCAAAGGTCTTGCCTGTTCCACCTGCTTTTCCTGTTGCGTGGCTATCCACTAAAAATCCTTTTGCGCCCGGGTATTGATCAGCAAGCTGGGAAAATTCAGCTTCATTGCTGATTCCTTGCATCCCAATTGCTTTAATATAGGGTCGCATAAAAGATTCACAATAGTTAGCTTGCTCAGAACCGTGAAACTGTAACAAGTCCAAGGCTACATTCGTGAGAACAGAATCCACAAACTCTTTTGGTGCGTCTAAAAATAATCCAACGCTTGTTACAAAAGGTGGGAGAGAGTTACAGATATCTGCCGCCATCTCAATGCTAACGTTTCGTGGACTTTTTTTATAAAAAACCAGGCCGATCGCATCGACCCCGGCCTCGCAAGCATAATGTGCATCCTTAATAGAAGTAATGCCACAGATTTTTATACGTGTTCTATTTAGTAATCTCATTAGGCGAAAGTAGCATAAGCAAGCTGAACAATGAAGTCACAGTGGATAAGTTATTTATTCATCACAGAAATCTAAAAACAGCTTAAAAGTGGTGGGGTGTCTCTTATGCGCATTCTAAGCTTGATGTTGCAAGTAAATAATAATATTCTAATATGCCTATTTAATTTATTTAACAGGAGATTTAACATGGCACTTTGGACGCTCATTGTATGGTTGGTTATTGGCGCAGTAGCAGGTATTTTAGCTCGTAAAATCATGGGTGGTATTTCACCATTCGGTTTAATCGGCGACATCATTCTAGGCATTGCTGGTGGTGTTGTTGGTGGATATATGATTGCACTAGCGGGTTTGGGTAATACCACGGGTGGGTTAATTGCAACGATCATCACTGCTGTTATCGGCGCAGTATTTTTGGTTTCGACAACACGATTTCTGAAGAAATCATAATCCAGGAGATAAGTCATGGATGAAACTAAACAAAATAAGCAAAAGAAAACTTTTTTTGAACGTATGGGTGTGATTTTAAATGCACCGTTGCCAGGCACTGAAGCTAGCCCTAAACCTAAATCAGGTGCTGAAATCAAGGAAGGCGATGATTATTCATTACTCGCTCGAATCAAGGATATTTTAAATACTCCATTACCAGGAAGTGAAACTCTAGAAAATCAACTGGTTGATCTGGAAGCAAAGCCAATCGAAATTACTGAAGATGATGTTGCTGAAAACTGGTGGGAAAGCGATTGGGCGGCATTTAAGGCGTATCAGGATCAAGACCGTAAAGGCTTGAATATGAAGCAACGCCAGGACCAGGAAGGTTTTGCACAATACCAGGAACAAGAACGTTTCCAGTTTGAAGCCTATCAAGCGAAAGAATTTGAGCTTTTCCAGAGCCAGCAGCAAGCTAAAATCAACTGGATTCAAAATCAGCAGCTTGCACAGGCAGCAGGCGTAGAAGTTGCAGGCATGGTTCCGCCAGCAGCACCTGTTGCCCCATTAGCTCCGCAGATGCCAACACCTCCCTGGGTTTAATTTTAAGCGCTAAACATTCACTATGGGTTAGAATAGCGTTAGCATTGATTATTTAAAAAGTGCCAAAAAGGTGATGAGATGGTCTCCTTCTCTTTAATGCGGCATCAAAGTGCCATAATTGGAGATGTAAATCTTTCAATTAACAGAAAAGGAGACCACCATGAATAGTAGAACAATCGGACTTGATATTGCAAAAACAATTTTCCATCAGGTATGCCTGGATCAGCATGGCAAGCAGGTATCCAGGAAGAGGTTAAGACGGGGACAGCTGCTTGCGCACTTTGCGAACCTTTCCGCCTGTACCATAGCCATGGAAGGTTGTGCGAGTTCCTACTACTGGCAGCGTGAACTCACAAAATTAGGACATCGCGTAAAGTTGCTACCTGCGCAACATGTAAAAGCTCACCTTAGAGGGAACAAGAATGACTACAACGACGCCCTGGCGATAGCCGAAGCGAGTCGGGTACCCGAGTTACGCGAGGTCACGCCCAGGACAATTGAACAACAAAGCATGCAGGCACTGCATCGGCTTCGCGAGAGTACGATAGGTGATCGAACGGCTTTGAGTAACCAGTTACGAGGTTTGCTCGCCGAGTTTGGGATCATTTTCAATCAAGGTATTGCTACTCTTAGAAAAAGCTTACCCGCTTTGTTGGAAGATGCAGAGAATGGTTTAACGCCAACCTTCAGGGATGCCATAGCACTGAAATACAGACAATTATGCGAACTTGAACAGCAGGAAAAAGACCTGAGTAAACTGATTGGTCAAGCCTCAGAGCCTCACAAAGAGATCGAACTGTTACACAGCATTCCAGGGTATGGCCCCATCCTATCCAGTAGCTACTACAGCGTGGTGGGTGATGGTAAAGCCTTCGCCAAAGGGCGTGATGTTTGCGCTTCCCTTGGGGTCGTGCCACGTCAACACAGCACCGGTGGTAAAACCGTATTACTAGGCATAAGTAAACGCGGCGACCCTCTTACCTGCGTAAAATGCTGATCAATGGCGCAAGATCCGTTGTGAATCATGCACATAAAAAGGACGATGCCCTGAATGTCTGGGTGACCCGACTGGTTGAAAAGAAAGGCAAGAATAAAGCCACGGTTGCCTTGGCCAATAAACTGGCGCGGATAGCCTGGGCTGTGACAGTCAGTGGCAAGCCCTATGAGGAAAACCATGCCGTATAGATAAACCAGTTTAAAGTAAGTAAAGAAAGAGAAAAGCAGTACCCACCACGATTTTGCGGCGATAATAGACGACAGATGACAACATAGGTAAGACCGGCAGTTTGAGAACCTGTACCCCCCTAGGGATGTAATAATCCGTAAAGGTGTCAAGGATAAACTGTGCAGACTTCATCAAGGCTCGGGATGTGAATATCCCAATGAGAAGCCGAATATATGGAAGCAAATCTATCCCTGTCAAAACTGTTGAATATTATTTTGCAAAAATGGAGGAGACCATATATGGGGGGTGTCTTTTAAAACAAGATACCCACTGCATTTTTTTAACGAAAACAAAATCTGAGTGTAAGCTGACCCTATACCGAGCCTATGAATTTATATCAGAAAACTTATCAGTGTCTAATGGAGTGTGATACTGCAATAAAAAGTAACTGTGTTGACCAACTGTTGCAAAACTGGAAAAACGCTAAACTTAATCGCAATGATTTTGAAATCGTTAGAATCGAGACTCCGGGTCGTCCTGACAAACCTGAACTAATTAATCCCTCACAGTTAAAACAACGCAAACTTGGTTCTGAACTGGGGCGTGCGACGTTGATACATGCAATCTTGCATATCGAGTTCAATGCGATTAATTTAGCGCTAGATGCTGTTTACCGTTTTCATGATATGCCTGATGAATACTATGCTGACTGGCTGTTTGTAGCATCAGAAGAAGCTTATCATTTCTCATTATTAGAAAAGCATCTGCATGATTTGGGTTATGCCTACGGCGATATGCCTGCACATAATGGCTTGTGGGAAATGGTACTCAAAACTGATCATGATGTGCTCACCAGAATGGCTTTAGTGCCAAGAGTACTGGAAGCGAGGGGACTGGATGTAACACCAGGTATGATTCAACGCCTTGAGAAAGCAGGCGATAGCAGAATGGTAGATATCCTTAACATTATTTTGCGTGATGAAATTGGGCATGTCGCGATTGGCTCTCGCTGGTATAAATATTGTTGTGGTCTGCAACAACTTGATTCAGAGAAGACCTTTCGAGAATTATTAATAGAATATATGGGAAAAGGTTTGAATGGTCCTCTACATCAGGAAGCAAGGTTGCAGGCCGGCTTTAGTCAAAAGGAAATTGATGAGTTGGTTAAAATGCTTTGATTGGATAAATATAATTTCTATTTCAAGGGAATATTATCTGGGGTGCAGAAGGTATCAATAGACAACATGCGTCCCACTTGTTTTTACATCAAGGAACGCTCTTAATTTCAACGGATTTTATTACCTCGATCCAATCACAGGATAAGCATAAAAGCCATTGTGATATTTTTGCATCAAATTTTCTAGCGTAAACAGAAGGCCTAATGATGGTCCATTCGATGGAAAAAAACGCGGGCAGTTGCTGGAAGCTAAGATCGAATTACACAAGGCTAAAAAGCGTTTGCCGTATATTATATTCGGTGGAAATCAACCGAGTAAGTCCACAGTGAATAAAAAAATCACGCCGCGTTCATTGGTTTCCCTGTTAGCCATCTATGAACAAAAAGATTTCGTTCAAGGTATCGTTTTGAAACTGAATTCTTTTGATCAGTGGTGTGTAGAATTTGGTAAAAAGCTGGCGAAAAACATTCTGCAAGAACTAGAAAGCGATGAGGATCTGTTTGAACATAACAGTTCAAACAGCGGATTACTGGATTGGTTTAGATAGAGCAGGTGAGTTATATCTGAAAAACCACTTAAGAGGTGGGGATGTCTTTTTTATTATTAATCTATCAAGATTTATTAAAGCTTAGCTATTATTGGATCATAAACTTATTTAACACGCCCTTCTTTCCAATAGTATAAACACTATTACCTGATATTTCAGGTTCTACTGAGTAACCTGCTGGATCACCTTTGCTTCTGGCCGTAAACTTACCGTTTTCAGCATTTATCCAGTGAATATTGCCTTGTTTATCAGCTACTACAATATTCGCTGTTCCCAGTAATGCTGGTACAGTGGGTTCGCGACCTAGAAGATCATCCATACTCCAGAGAGGATCTCCCGTGCTTGGGTTAATTTTCCAGATATTGCCTTTATCATCGCTGCTATATAAGCCTTGCGGATTTGCATTGACTCCCACAGATGTTGAGAAAGCTCTTGACCAAGCCGGCTTGCCAGTCTCCATATTGATACCACTAGCGCTACCATTAAGCGAAGCTGTAAATAAAGCATTACCGAGTGGTTTTAATTTACCGTCAATATCAATTATACGTTCAAGTTCGGTATTGCCGCGCGGTAAAGCGAGTGGAACTTGCCAAATATCTTTACCTGTTAGCAGATCATAAGCGGCGACCTTGCCGTTATCAAAACCTGCAATGACCAGGGATGAAACTATGATTGGAACACTGGCGCCGAGTAAGCTTAATGCCGGAGTAGTTTGTGATCGTTGCCAAATAAGTTCGCCGGTGCTCGCAGAAAGGCCGTGTAATTTGCCATCAATAGTGCGAAATACCACACGATTGTTGTGACTTGGTGAAACCGATAAAACTTCACTACTAAGTCGTTCTATCCATTGGATTTTTCCTGTTTTGGCATCCAGTGAAATGGCATTACCTGTGGTAGTACCAATGAAAACCTGCTCTGCTGTTGATTTTGCTGGAGTGCCAGTCTGAGGGTTAGCTAGAAGTGTTCCATTTACACCTGCACTTACTGTTTCACCGATGGAAGAATTCCAAAGTAACTTGCCGTTGGATTTTTGCCATGCACTCGCGGAGCTTCCGCCCCCGACATATATTGCTTGACTATCAATATATGGATGAATCTTGTTTTCACCCATTGCACTTCCTGTGCTAACCTGCCATACACTTATAGTTTTGAGCGTGGGAGTCACAGCTGTTAAAGCTTTTAAGGGGATAGGTTTACTTTCGCGCTCAAAAAGCTGACTACCCGGTATTTTGAATTTACTACAGCCGCCTAGCAAAAAAGTCACACTTGCAAATACCAATAGGCTAGATTTAAGATTCACCTGTTAAACTCCACTTTTGAGGTGGTCGCCAAGGTCATCGCGTTTCATTTTCAAGAGCTGTGTATTCTGGCCACCCGAACTCAGTATCGCTTTATTGTAGGCATCTCGTGCTTGTTGATATTCTTTTTTGGCAAAATGAATATCAGCAGTAAGTTCACTGATTAATGATTGAAAAGCTGCTGGCATTTTTTCTGCCAGGATGCTTTGTGCTTCATCCAGTTTACCGACACTGATTAAGGTTCGAGCAAGGCGAATTTTAGCAATCAATGCTATACTTGATTGCGAACTATTGCTTGCACTGCGAAGTTGTTGAATACATTCATCAATTTTTGCTGCTTCACAACTGATTTTTGCGGCATTCAAAGCTGCCAGTGATGCATATGGGGTGTTGCCGAAATCTTCGCTTAGTTGTTTTGTAATCGTAGCAGTATCAACACCTTCATTACCAATTTGCGAGAATAATTTTGACGCACCTTCGGATTGAGTAACTTTATGTTCTTTCCACTGATTCCAGCCAAACATGCCAGCCACAGTTAAAGCAATCCCCGCGATCACGGATGTGCCGTTAGAGCGCCACCAGGCTTTCAGTTCTTCTGCTTTTTCTTCATCCGATTTTAAATCAAAATCTGCCATTTTATATCTACCTGCTGTTTGTGTGTTGATGTGTCGCTAATTTTGCAGCGACTATATCATGGTCATAAGTTGTTTTGCCACGAAATCGCTAAGCATATTTTGTGGAAGTGTTTGCTGCTGAAAGTCTTTCTGCAGATTCTCAAGCAAGGGTTTAATGGTGATTTCTTCAGCATCAACTTCGTTCTCGCCTAAAATAAAAGCAAAAGCTGCGCCCGATTTATTGGCACGCTTTAATTGAGACTTAATGCTCCCCGAACCTGCGTTGACGAGTAGGCGAATTTCAGGATTTAAATCACGCAATTTTTCTGCGAGAGATGCGCCTGCAAGCTCAGCAATTTCACCTGCCATGACTAAATAGGCATGTGGATTATTGTTGTTTTTACAAAGATTCTGTTCTTCTACAAGTAGCTGTAATCGGTCAATACCAATACCAAAACCACATGCAGGTGTCTCTCGTCCACCAAGCTGCTTTACCAGTCCATCATAACGACCACCTGCACAAATCGTACCTTGCGCGCCTAAGTCATCGGTAATCCATTCGAACACAGTTCGGTTGTAATAGTCTATGCCACGTACTAAACGGGTATTTACTTGATACTCTATTCCCATTTTATCTAAACGTAGTTTAAGCCCTGCAAAATGTTCTCTGGATTCATCATCCAGATAATCAAGTAGACTCGGGGCATTGTCGACGAGCATTTTCATCGCAGGATTTTTTGTATCAAGGATTCTTAGTGGATTTTTGTATAAACGACGTTGTGAATCTTCATCGAGTTGATTTTCATGAGAGCTGAAATAGTTAATCAAAACAACGCGATATAGCTGACGGGCTTCGTTGCTACCTAAAGAATTAATTTCAAGTCTAACATTTTTGAACCCAAGTTTTTTCCACAGACGCGCAGCTATGGCGATCACTTCTGCATCAATCTCAGGGCCCTCTATGCCGTAAGTCTCAATACCTGCCTGGTAGAACCCGCGATACCTGCCTTTTTGCGGGCGTTCGTGACGAAACATCGGACCAAGATACCAGATTCGTTGTTGCTGGTTGTAAAATAACCCATGCTGGACGCCTGCGCGGACACAGCCAGCAGTGCCTTCTGGTCGCAGAGTTAGGCTATCTCCATTGCGATCTTCGAAGGTGTACATTTCCTTTTCAACTATATCAGTTGCATCGCCAATTGAACGTTTGAAAAGATCGGTTGATTCAATAATTGGCGTGCGCAATTCTTTATAGCCATAACTATCAAATAGTTGCCTTGCTGCATTTTCTATGAATTGCCAAGATGCAGATTGCTCTGGAAGTATGTCGCGCATACCGCGAACAGACTGAAGATTTTTTGACATTTTTATTCCAGCGTGAAATTAGCAATACTACCATTGATATATTTACTGATATCAACAGCTTTGTCATCGACAAAAAGCGATAGACCTTGTGCATTACCGACTCTAAAAGTCAGTGGTTTATCAAATTCTAGTGTTTTGTCTGTTCCAGTTTTATTTAAGCCTTCAAAAACAGTTTTATTTTCTTTATTCTTGATACGTAACCAAACATCCTTATTAAAAATCAGTTTTAGATTAATTGTATTGCTGGGTTTAGTAGCTATTTGCTGGATGCTTTCATCTGTCGATGATTGTTTTTCAGAATCATTTTGAGAGGTATTGCTTTCTTTTTTTGTGTCTTCTTTTGAAAGCGCTACAGTTGCCTGGCTTTGTTCTATTGCTGGCTCAGGAGTATCAGGTTCTAGCGGTGGCTCGTTAGTTTGAGCGTTTTCTGGTCTAGGACTGTTTTGTTTATCTGTCGAAGATTCAGGCGCAGATGTATTTGTCTCTTCACTTTCAGGTAACGGGATAGGAACAGGCATTGTGCCTGTTAATAATGGGTTATTAATTACTTCAGATGTTGGCATTTGTAGCTGTTTAGAAAAGTTTTCCCAAGTGGTTTTAAACCATTGGTTTACTCCAGGTATCATGCTAAGCATAGCAATACCACCTAACAAAATAGCTAATAAAATTAGTTGAGCTAGAACAGGAGATAGTCTTTTACTTGTAGTTGAAATACTGTGGGATGAAGCTTTAATCTTGTAGTCGAGTTCATTGATATCAGCTCCGCGCAAGGTTTCATAACGATCAATTAACTCGCTGGGGTCCGATTCCGATAATTTTGCATAATTGCGTAAGTAACCCCTCACATAGGGGGGCTCGGCGAGTAATTCGAAAGCTTCATTCTCCAGATTCAAGATAACTTCTTCTGACAGGCACATCGCGTCTGCCATTTGCGCAGTAGAATAACCAGCATCTTCTCTAATTTTAATCAGGCGTGATTGAAGTTCACCTTCAAAAACTTGTGGAATTTCAATCTTATTTTTTTCTTTGGCCATGTAATGATCTTGCTTATGTGGTTTTTAGTTAAAGTTAAAATGCGCTTTAAAAATCAATTTGCTTTTTGTGCTTCAGGACTTTCTGGAAATAGCCTTATAAGCGTTGATTTACAGCTATTTGCTTTTGCGAAATCTCCCGTTGTTTGATTAATCAGATAGCATAGCTGCAGTGCTTCTGGTGAGGACTGACCGACACTTTCATAACGTAACATAAAGCCTTGTGCTCTATTATAATTTTTACGATCATAATATAGCTTTGCCATCTCGAATAATGCAGACGGAAATGCAGATTTTTTCTTCAAAGCCTCACGAAAATATTGCTCGGCCTGTACGTCGTTTTTGGTTTTTCTTAAACAAATGCCAGCATTAGTATATGCAAACTCAGGCGTGCTATAAAGCGGATCCTTAACTGCTACCATAAATTGTTCTTTGGCAACTTGTGGACGCCCAGTGTCGCAAAGAAAAGAACCATAGTTATTGCGAATTTCAGGGTCTTTAGGTTTTAATTTTATAGCTTTAACAAAATAACGACCCGCTTTATCATTGTTTCCCAAGCGCTGTTGTAAAATCGCATAGTAATGATTTGATTGAGCTGAGTTAGGATTTTGTTCAAGTGCTTTTAAGAGTTTCTCATTGGCGAGTTGTAAACGGCCTTTCTGCAAATAACGAATACCAAGGTCAGCATTATAATTTGAAGCTTCCGCGGATTTAACCCCAGTTGTCGAACAACCATTTAGTGAGATCGCACTTAACAAGATGCTGAATAGAATGCTATTTGATATTGTGGCTTTTGACCCGTAAATGTTTGAGTTAATATTTGAATTTATTACTGTACTCATTGAATATCCCCTTTAAACAATATTTTGCAGTTGTTTGATTATTCATTGTTGCTGAAAAATATTGCTGATGATCTTTTGATAAATATTATTTTTATCAGTTTAAGATTCTATCCGTGCGAAGTGTATATCTCTTCGACTTCGATCATTGACTTTACCTGCTAATTGTCCGCAAGCGGCGTCAATATCGTCACCCCTAGTCTTTCTGGTCATAACTATTAGACCGGCTGCTTCCAGAATATCCCTAAACCGATGTATTCTATTGTTAGACGAACGTTTATAACGAGTCTCAGGAAATGGATTAAATGGTATCAAATTCACCTTTGCAGGTACATCCTTTAATACAACCGCTAGCTCGCGAGCATTCTCGTCTGAATCATTTACGCCATCTAACATAACATATTCTATGGTAATGCGCTCTCTGGCAGCCTTACCTACCAGGAAGCGCATACAAGAATCCAATAACTGCTTTATTGGATATTTTCTATTTATCGGAACGAGTTGATCTCTGAGAGCATCATTAGGGGCGTGTAATGAAATTGCCAGACTCACTTCGACCCTGTCACGTAATCGATCAAGTGCAGGAACCACTCCTGAGGTGCTTAAAGTGACTCGCCGTTTGCTTAAGCCGTATGCATTATCATCAAGCATCAGTTCCATCGCTTTGACAACATTCTCAAAGTTGAGCAGTGGTTCACCCATGCCCATCATTACGACATTACTAATAACGCGTTCAGATTCAGGATCTGGCTGCAGGATTTTTTTAGCAAGCCATAATTGCCCAATAATTTCGCCAACGGTTAAATTACGATTAAAACCTTGTCTGGCCGTTGAGCAGAATGTGCAATCCAAAGCACAACCAACTTGAGATGAGATACATAAAGTGCCCCGGCCATCTTCCGGGATAAAAACAGTTTCAATACAGTTACCGTCATCAAGACGAATTAACCACTTATGTGTACCATCTTCGGATTTGTCATCGATGGCCACTTCTGGTGCACGTATTTCAGCAATGCTTTGTAATTCTTCGCGAAGCGCTTTACTGACATTACTCATATCATCAAAGCTATCAATACCATGCTGGTGTATCCATTTGATTATTTGTGTGGCACGAAAAGGCTTTTCTCCGCGTTCAAGGAAAAAAGCCTTCAAATCTTCTGAAGTGAAGTCCAGTAGGTTGATCTTTTCAGGTTTTGCCATCTTTTAATTTGTTGCTAATACTTTAAATTAACGCGTGCGTGGACAGATTTCATTTGCGTCGAAGAAATAATCGATTTCAATTTGCGCATTTTCCGCACTGTCCGAGCCATGCACCGCATTTTCATCGATGCTTTGAGCAAAATCAGCTCGAATAGTTCCTGCCACAGCTTCAGCTGGGTTAGTTGCACCCATAAGTTCACGGTTTTTGCTAACCGCATTCTCGCCTTCTAATACTTGAATCATTACTGGCCCAGAAGTCATGAACTCTACTAATTCGCCGAAGAAAGGGCGTTCTTTGTGTACCGCGTAAAAACCTTCGGCATCTGATTTTGATAAATGTTTCATTTTTGCGGCGATGATTTTAAGACCACCTTTTTCAAAACGTGAATAGATTTCACCGATTACATTTTTACCAATTGCATCCGGCTTAATAATAGAAATAGTGCGCTCAATTGCCACAGTAGTATACTCCAATAACTAAAATCTGCATTGGTGCAGATTTATAATGATAAGGCTCACAAATTAGTGAGAATTAAGACCGTGTGATTGTACTGGTGTCGGTTGAGCCAGTAAATATAAGTTTTTTCTTATTTAGGCTGGTGGAGAAATCTTAGGCAAGGTATATTTATCGTTAAAATTCACTTAGTAAATGGCAAATTCAAATGGCAGATGAAGTATTGGATGAACAAGGTAACGAAGAATTTTACAAAACGGCTGATTCGTTTATAGATGTTGCGAATAATCATTGTGAAAAACAGGAAAGTACCCGAGTCGGTTCGGCATTGTTGTTTGCTACGGCACGTTTTAGCTCTTTTGTGGTTGCTTCTCAATCTAAAGACAAAGAAAGCTATGAGGCTGAAATTGATAATGCACTCGAGTTTTTTACCAGTGAATTCAAACGTATGCTCGCGCAGAATCTAGAAGACTATAAATCAGCGTTCAAGGCGCAAGAAGAACCGCCGAAGTATGAGCATTTGGTTAAGAAGGAAGATTAACTTTTTGATCTGTTTTTAAAGTCAAAAAACCCCCAAAAGTAGGGGGGTGTCTTTTTCAGGTTTAATCAGGTGTTATTTCAAAGATATAACGGACCATGACTTGTTTCTGGCGACTTTATGCAATCGATCATCAGGGTCTACAGCAATTGGTGTATCAACTACTTCCAGCAATGGCAAATCATTAATGGAGTCGCTATAAAAGCTGCTTCCTGCTAATGTTTGTTGATTGTTTATTAGCCATTCATTGAGACGTGCAACTTTACCTTCTTGAAAGCAAGGAGTTCCATCGATTTCAATTGTGTACTTGCCATTGACTATTTTAGGTTCGGTTGCGATAAGTACTTCTATGCCAAAATATTGCGCAATTGGCCGGGTAATAAAACTGTTAGTAGCAGTAATGATGATTAGCGTGTCGCCTTGTTGTCGATGTTCTTCTACTAATATCATGGATTTAGGCTTTATCATTGGCTGGATGACGTGTTTCATAAATTCCTTATGCAAGGCGTCAAGTTCTTCTCGAGTTCTTACTGACAATGGCTTAAAGCTAAAAGCGGAGTATTCAACGATGTTCAAGGTGCCTTGTTTGTATTGCTCGTAAAAATAATTATTGGCAGTTTCATATTCTTTTTCATCAACCAGATTTTTGGCAACTAGAAAGTTTCCCCATTCGAAATCACTATCGCCATCAAGCAAGGTGTTATCCAAATCAAATAATGCGAGTGCCATTCTATAAGCTCAATAATAAAAGATTCATTATTGTATCTGTAATAATTTGCTGATTCACTGTCAATGTGGAAGAATTAAGCTAATTAAAAATTTTGGAGTAACTTGTGATTGATGATGATGGCTTTCGAGCCAATGTAGGAATCATCCTTTCAAATTACGACGGTAAAGTATTTTGGGGTAAGCGGATCGGCCAAACGTCCTGGCAATTTCCGCAAGGTGGAATCGATGAGGGGGAAACTCCGCTTGAAGCCATGTACCGGGAGTTATATGAGGAAACCGGTCTGCTCGCTAAGCATGTAGATGTGTTGGGTTCGACGCAAGATTGGCTGCGTTATCGTCTACCAAATAAAATGGTTCGTCGTTGTAATAATGGGAAGGTATGTATCGGTCAAAAACAACGCTGGTTTTTATTAAAATTAACCTGTGAGGACTCATCTGTAGATCTTTCTGCCTGTGATGTGCCTGAATTTGATGGTTGGCGCTGGGTTAATTATTGGTTGCCGGCAAAAGAGGTGGTCTATTTTAAACGTCGAGTCTATGAACGTGCTTTACAAGAGCTGGCTCCCCTGACTTTGCTTGATCATAAGCCCATTAAACAAAAATCTGGCGAAAAATAATCGAGATTACTTTGTCAGTTTCTAAATCTGATTTAATTCCCTATCTGGAAAGAATATGGAAGCCATTGTATGGCTTACACAAGTCTTATCGATACTTCTAAAGAACGAAGGTTTGGATGAAGTGCTAAAACGGCTATCAAATGGTGGGTGCAGTAAGTTGCTTTTAAATCTGATTTCTATCAATTATTTACGTTTCATTATTGTTGCTTGTTTATTCTTCGGCTGGCAATAAGATGCCGTTCAGTTTAACTCAATCCAGAATTTAAATGAGCGAATTTATACCCCCTTTTCCTAAACGCCATAAACACTCATATCAATCCGTTTCAGGCGCTTTATTATGCACAAAATGATTTACTTTCCATCTGGGATGAAGATGCATTTAAGAATGAATTCATGTCCCAGAAAATTCTCCGGCAACATGTATTTGTGGCTAACTCTCCCGATATTATTCGTTATGTGCTTGTGGAAAATAAGGACAATTACGAACGTAAAAGCCCACAAATAAAACGAGCACTTGAGCCGCTGTTGGGTGATGGTCTATTTATTAGTGATGGTAAAACCTGGTCTTCCAGACGCAAAATTCAAACGCCCTTATTTGATAATTCACATATCACAGATGTTATAGCAGAACCATGGTTTCGACCATTTTAGAAATGGCCGGTAATTGGCAAACACAAAAGGATGGTACCAGCATTGAAGTACACACCGAAATGGCAAAACTTGCTGCTGAAATTATTTCGCGTGTTTTGTTTGGTGAAAAACTTGGTGCTGAGAATAGTGCCGCAGTGGTTGGGGCTTTTACCGACTATCAATCGGTCGTTAAACAAATGGCAATCTCCAACTTTTTAGGATTACCTGACTGGATGCCTAATGTAAATGCCAAAATTGGAAAGGCGCGGGTTGCTGCCAAAACCATTCACAATGCAGTAGATGCCATTATCGCATGGCCGAAAAAGAAAACCACAAAGACACCATGGTGGCAGAACTGATTAAAGCCAATAAATCCGAGAATGGTATGGATTTAATGACACGCGAGCAGATTCGTAATGAACTTATTGTGTTTTTTTTGGCTGGACATGAAACCACCGCCAATGTACTTGACATGGACCTGGTATTTAATCTCGCAAGCCCCTGATGTTGAGAAAAAACTACATGCAGGAGCTTGATGAAGTATTAGCTGGAAGAGTTCCCGAATATGTCGATGTTGAAAATTTAAAATACACTCGTGCCATTCTGGATGAAACCATGCGCCTCTATCCGCCTGTTCCGTGTTCTCTCCGGCAAGCATTGAAAGATGATGAGATTCGTGGCAAAAAAGTTCCGGCAGGATCAATAATGCTAGTCGTTCCATGGTTAATACAACGCCATAAGAAATTCTGGAAAGACCCGGATCACTTTATTCCAGAACGTTTTATGCCGGGTGCTGAACAAACCGAAAAAATTTACTTATATACCTTTTAGTGTAGGTCCGAGAGTGTGTATAGGTAAGAGTTTTGGTATTACGGAATCAGTACTTGCGATTGCAATTATCGCGCAACGATTTCGTTTAACATTACCTGCAGGTACGGATGTGAAGCACGAATGTCGCCTGACCTTACGCACTAAGGGTAAATTGCCGATGATGATGCATGTCAGGAAATAGTATGGAGAAAAAGTCTGCTGACCTGCTTCCTTATTTTAAGCAATACGGAAGTAATTGTATGGCTTATACCAGCCTTGAGCCTGACATGGAACACTTCGTTATGGACGGGGTGGGTTATATCGCTTATGTCAGTTATAAGCATTGGCTTTGGGCTTGGAAAGAACGCAAAATTGTACTCGCGGATCCGGTTTGTGCAGAAGAGGATTATCAGAAAATATTTACAGCCTTTATAAAAAAAAAACCTAATGTAATTTTTGTCGGAGTTTCAACAGAGCCTGCTAAAGTACTTGAAAAAATGGGTTATATGGTCAATCAGTTTGGTATTGAAACAGATATATTGCTGAATAATTTTGATCTTGGAGGAAAAAAACGCGCCAAATTAAGGCAGTGGCGGAATAAATGTGAACGCGAAGGTGTTGTTGTAAGGGAAAAACCGATTGCAGATTGCCAAAATGTTGAAGAAATTAAAGAACTATCAAAAAAGTGGCTACAAAATAAAAGGGGGCGACGAGTTGAGTTTTTAGTTCGTCCTCTACGCTTCAATAATGAAGAAGGTGTGCGCCATTTTTGGGCTCATCAGAATGGGAATTTAATTGCGTTTGCGGTGTTTGATCCCATCTATGAAAATGGTGAAGTAATTGGCTACTTTCATAATATGGATCGTTATAAAGATGATGTCCCGCACGGAACCAGCGTTTACATTATCTTGTCAGCTATTGAGATTTTTAGGCAAGAGGGAGTGCAGTTTGTAGCTTTGGGTATGTCTCCACTTTGTCTTCAAAAAGGTATGAAAAATGAACTCGACAGCTATCACCTACGCACCCGGAAATCATTCTGGTATGCCTTCGATAAATTAAACTTTCTTTATCCTTTTAAAGGCAATGCTTCTCATAAAAATAAATTTAATGGTTTGCAGAAACCTATCTATATATCGAGTACCAATGGTATGGGGTTAAAAGAAGTTTTTATTATGATCAAAGCAATAGGTGTATTTTAGTTCTATTCAATGAGTGCAGGACCAAGGGTGTGTTTGGGTAAAATTTTGGAATTATTGAATCAGTTTTATCCATCGCATTACTGGCGCAGCGGTTCCGTTTGTCTATGCCTGCAGATTCTAAGTTGAACATGAATGTCGTTTAACTTTAAGGCCTAAAGGTCGTTTACCAATGAAAATAACACATAGGGTATAATAATTTTGTTGTTACTAATAAAAAGACTTTAAACACTTTTTAAAAAAGGCACCCACCGCCTTCTTAGGCATTTTTTTATACACGTTTATTGATTTATGTCATTACGCAATTCTTTGGTCTATCAATAATATTAAAGAAGCAATGCGCGCATGGTCAATTATCATGTAGAATCGCAAATATAATTGGGTTGTGAGAGATCTCAAGGGTAAATCATTGTCAAAAGCTAAGAAAAAAATCGCAATAGTCGGCATGGCTTGCCGATTTCCAGGAGAGGCAACTTCACCAGAAGCATACTGGGAAGTGTTAAAAAATGGTAAAGATGTAGTTACAGAAGTAAGCTCTGAAAGATGGGGTACTAACTTTTATCATCATCCTGATAAAAAAGAGCCAGGTAAAAGTTATACTTTTGCAGCAGGTGTTCTCAATCAAGTCGATGAGTTTGATGCGAGTTTCTTCGGTATATCACCTCGCGAAGCGGCTCAAATGGATCCTCAACAACGCCTATTGCTAGAGTTAACATGGGAAGCGTTTGAAGATGGACAACAAGTGCCTGAATCACTTGCCGGCTCAAAATGTGCAGTATATGTAGGAATTGCCAGTACAGATTATGCACATCGTCGCATGGATGATCTCAGTTCTCTCGATCCTTATTCAATGACTGGTAATACTGCCAGTATTGCTTCCAATAGAATTTCTTATATTTATGACCTGCATGGACCTAGTGTATCTGTAGATACAGCTTGTTCATCATCTTTGGTAGCTCTGCATCAGGCCTGTAATGCTATCTGGAATGGAGATGCTCCAATGGCAATCACCGGTGGTGTGAATATGTTATTGCACCCATTTGGTTTTGTTGGTTTTTCCAAGGCATCAATGCTATCTCCGCATGGACGTTGTCGAGCTTTTGATGCAAGTGGTGATGGCTATGTGCGCGCAGAAGGTGCTGCGGTACTCTTCCTCAAGCCACTAGAAGATGCAGAAGCTGATGGTGACCCAATTCATGCTGTTATTGTAGATACAGCGATAAACTGTGATGGGCGAACTAGTGGTATTACCTTGCCAAGTGCTGAAGGGCAAGCGGCTTTACTAGAGTCAATATATACCAGGGCTGGAGTTAAACCAGATCATCTTAGTTACCTTGAAGCGCATGGTACTGGAACGGCCGTGGGTGATCCGCTTGAAGCGAGCGCATTGGCAAAAGTATTGGGCAAAGCACGCCTAAAACCATTGCCGATTGGCTCAGCTAAAACTAATCTTGGTCACCTTGAAACAGCCTCCGGAATGGCTGGTCTGTTAAAGGTTGTTCTCAGCTTGGAAAACAAAGTAATACCACCATCATTGCATTTTGAAAAGCCGAATCCACATATAGATTTTGAAGGTGATAAATTATCTGTTGTTACCTCGTTAACGCCTCTTGAAGTTTCAGATAAACCACATTTAATGGGTGTGAATTCATTTGGCTTTGGTGGTGCAAATGCCCATGTCATTGTTGAAGAATATATAACAGACGAACAGAATCGTATTGAATCTAAATCGACACTTAATTCAGGCTCGAGCGATTCAAAAACAAGTGCACCATTATTTTTATCAGCACACAGCGATAATGCTTTAAGAGCAATGGCTGGACAATACCGGGATTTATTGCATCAAGATAGTATTAACTATGATGATGTGGCTTATTCTGCTTATCATAATCGTCAACGATTTATGCACGGTTTAGCCGTTCATGCAGATGAATTACACGATGTTATTGAATGCTTGCATGCTTATTCTCAAGGTGAAATCCATACAGGTGCAACGGTAGCCAATAGAGTCGACTTTAACGATACTTCCGAAATAAATAAATCTGCAAAATTAGCGCTGGTTTTTTCAGGTAATGGTTCACAATGGCAAGGGATGGGTCGTGAGTTATTAGATAGTGAGCCGTTGTTTTTAGAAACAGTTATTGAAATAAATGAGTTACTTAAAATCTACGATGATATTTCTTTAATTGATGAGTTCAGGGCCAGTGATGAAGATTCCAATTTACATTTGACTGAAGTTGCACAACCTCTGTTATTCGCATTACAAGTTGGATTAATACGTATTCTTAAGGCTAAAGGTTTAAAAGCAGATGCAGTTATAGGGCATAGTGTGGGAGAAGTTGCGGCTGCTTGGACAGCTGGGGCATTAAGCCTTGAACAAGCGGTAAAAGTGATATATCAACGCAGCCACGCACAAGCCAAAACAAGTGGCGCTGGTAATATGGCTGCGGCTGCGATGAGTAGTGAAAATATAGAAAAAATTATTGATGAGCTAGGTTTTTCCTCTGAAGTGACAATTGCTGGTATCAATAGTCCAAAATCAGTCACACTCGCGGGCTCACTGGATAAATTAGAAACGATTGGTGAGTATTTCAAAGAGAGAGGGGTATTTTATCGCCTGCTTGATCTTGATTATGCGTTTCATAGCCAGGCTATGGATCCTGTTGAAGATGAGATTAAACAAACACTTAAGAATTTAAGTTCACGAAATGCTGAACTGAATTTTTATTCAACCGTGAATGGTGCTCAGTTAGATACACAAAATCTAGACGCCAACTATTGGTGGGATAATATCCGCAAACCTGTTCTTTTTGCTGATGCCATGGAAAATATGCTTAATGATGGTTATCAGGTGTTTCTAGAAATAGGTCCCCATCCTGTATTACGCACTTATGTCAATCAATGTGGCCGTGAGAAAGAACTTGCTACAGTTTCCTTTGCTACTATTGTACGTCATGGCGAATCAAAAACTGTGCTGCTAAATGCTATATACAACTGCTTTCTCGCAGGATGTCCTTTAGAAGAGTCTTCATTATTTCCTAATAAAAGTCGGTCCATTAAACTTCCACATTATCCATGGCAGAGAGAAAGGCATTGGTATCAATTAACGTCTGAAGGAAGTGATCTTGTTAACCGTGATCGCGAACATCCATTACTAGGCTATCGTCTTAGGAATTTTGAAGCCATTTGGGAAAATCAAATTGACACAGTTTTACTTAATTATTTAGCGGATCATGTCGTAGATGGTGGAGCTGTAATGCCAGCTGCTGCTTTTGTTGAAATGGCTCTTGCGGCTTCTGTAGCATGGTTTGGAGACGAAGAAGATAACAATAAACAATGGGAAATCGAAAATCTTGAAATTAGGGCCCCCATTGTTTTAGATCATAGTAAAACGTTAAGGTTTAAGCTTTTTCCTAAAGACGGTGGGTTTGTAATAAGTAGCCGTGATCGATTAAGTGATTCTGCATGGACTGAAAATGTTGTTGGAAGGTTGCTTGGAGGTACAAATAGAAAGCAACCAGAAACTCTCTCATTAAGCACAATCACTAAAAATTCGCATAAAACTATTACTTCATCGGGGCATTATAAACTAACAGAATCCGTAGGACTGAGTTACGGACCAACCTTTCAAGGCGTAGATGAGGTTTGGGTTTCATCATTATCAGCTTTGGTTAAATTAAAAAATGCTGATGATCTTGGAATTGATGTTTCACAGTATCAGCTTCATCCTGCCGTGTTAGATGCCGGATTTCAGGTATTAGTTGATATTTTTGCTGATAGAATTGAACAAGGTAACCAGGCGGCGCTTATACCTGTTCAGGTAGGTAAACTTTATTATTATAAACCACAACTGGATCTCAAATATTTATCAGTAAATATTATTAAACAAAGTCCACAGTCTGTAGTGGCGGATTATTTGTTTTTAAATTCAGTAGGTGAAGTTCTAGTCGAGTTAAAAAATTGTCGTTTCAGAGGAGTCCAGTTAACACGTAATAAAGCCTCTTTGCCTTCAAGTTATAATTTCTCGCCTTTCTTGAAACCACATCTTGAATCAGGGAAATCATCACCAATGCCAGAACCTGCAGCATTGGTTGCACATGCCGTTGATTTTTTGAATGTGCATGAGTTAGAACTACAAAGAGATAGACATTATCAAGAGGTATTACCTCTTTTTGATCTGATGGTTTCTATGTTTGCCTGGCAAGCTATTAGAAAACTGAATCCAAAGGGTGATGAGTTCACCCTCGAATCTCTGGCCGAACAAGCGCATATTGAATCTGTTAAATTACCGTTATTATCTCGCTTATTAGGGATTTTGGTTGAAGATGATTTAGCCAGTTATGCGAATGACCAATGGTTATTAGCAAGTCATAGTGACTTGCCATCAGCAGAAGATATTTGGTTGTCTGTATTGGGTGATTCTCCTGATTATTTACCTGAACTAATGATGCTGGGTCGTTGTGGTAAACATCTGTCTGATGTCTTACAGCACAAAGTCAAAGCAAAAACATTGTTGTATTCAGCAAAAAGTAGCATACAAGAGCATTGGAGCGGAGCCTCTCCTAGTAACTTGAGCATGAATCTGGCTCTGCGAGATATTTTAAGTGAGATTGTTTCTGATTGGCCTGCTAATAGGCGTTTACGTATTTTAGAGGTTGGCGGTACCGACACTGAAATTAGCCAGCAAATATTACCTGTTTTACCCACAGAACAATGTGATTATTACTATGTTCATCATGATGAATCCTTACTTCTTAAAGCAGGCTTTAACTTAGAGTTGTGGCCATTTGTAAGAACAACACAATTAGATTTAAGCCATGACATAGATACAAAAGGTTTTCCTCTTAATTTAGAAAGCTTTGACATAGTAATAGCTGCTAATACTCTTTATCGGTCTGATGACTGTGCTAAAGGGCTAAGGAATATTAAAAAGCTACTCTCACCTAAAGGTGTGTTACTAATGCTCGAAAGAGAGTCGGATCGATTCATGGATATGACGTTTGGCTTACAAGCAGATTGGTGGACTCACACCACAGATGATAGTAGTCCGACACCATTACTGATGTCATCAAACGCTTGGCGTACTGAATTAAAAGATGCTGGCTTTGACCAGGTTGAATTGTTGGTAGAACCAGAAGCGACTGGTGACATTGGCGCATTCATGGTTATAGCTCATCACTTAGATGGTCAGTCAGATATAAACAATAGAGATGTCGGTTTAAAAACGATTGAAGCTCAATCATGGATGATACTTAAAGATGATACTGAGTTATCCAATAGCCTTTCTCATTCTCTAACTGCAGAGTTAAAAAAGGCTGGTCATCAAATCATTCTGGTGGAAGCAGGTAAGACTTACAAGCGTCTTGGTCCGATGCATTTTGCAATTAACATAAATGAACAAAATATTGAAAAAGAAGAACATTTTGACCATATATTTTCAACTTTGAATAAGCTAGATATCCATTGCGATCAAATTGTGCATTTAATGGGATTGCGTTGGCATAGTGATTTTGTGGCTAGCGAAGATGGTGGGCACAATTTAAAACTTCAACAATTACGCTGTGGAAGCACAATTGATTTAATCAAGGGTTTGGAGTTATCTGGTGCAAATAAACAATCACAACTGAAAATCATCACATCTGGTGGTGTTACCCTTGAGAATGTTGATCAAGATTTTACTTTTGAGAATAATCCATCTCAAGCACCATTGTGGGGATTTGGTAGAGTGATTATGAACGAACAACCCGATTTAGACTGTAAATTAATCGATTTACAGGGTGTTTATGATATTGAGAATACAAGTCGTTTATTGGTTAATGAACTTCTATTTTTAAACCCTGATGAAATACAGGCAAAAGAAAATGAAGTGATTTTAAGCGAAAATGTTCGTCATGTCTTACGCATGAAGCGGAGTAATATAGTACCTTTTGAGAATAAAACTAACAGAGGTAACGTATTTGATATAGATTATGGACTTCAATTTAGCTCACCGGGTCAATTAAAACATCTTCATTGGTTGGAATTGCCTGAGCGATTTTGCCAAGCAGATGAAATTCAGATAAAACCACAAGCTGCAGGACTTAATTTCCGTGATGTTATGTATGCAATGGGGCTACTTTCCGATGAAGCAGTGGAAAATGGTTTTGCAGGTCCAACACTTGGTATGGAACTAGCCGGTACAGTTACTAAGGTAGGTAGTGCTGTTACAGAATTTAAAAAAGGTGATGAGGTTATGGGCTTCGCCCCTGCCTGTTTTAGCTCAAGAGTTATCACACAAACAACTGCAATTACTCATAAGCCTAAAGGCTGGAGTTTTGAAGAAGCCACTACAGTTCCAACAACATTCTTTACTGTTTACTATGCACTAAAGCATCTTGCGCAAATTGAACCAGGTGAAAAAATACTGATTCATGGGGCTGCTGGTGGAGTTGGTATCGCTGCAATTCAATATGCTCGTTATTGCGGTGCAGAAATTTTTGCTACAGCTGGCAGTGATGAGAAACGTGATTTTGTGCGACTTTTAGGCGCAGATCATGTTATGGATTCACGCTCTTTGTCATTTGCAGATGAAATCATGCAAATCACCAATGGTGAAGGTATAGATATCGTTTTAAATTCTTTGGCTGGTGAAGCGATTACTAGAAACCTGACAGTATTAAAACCGTTTGGGCGTTTCCTGGAACTAGGGAAAAGAGATTTTTATGAAAATAGCAAGATCGGTTTAAGGCCTTTCCGAAATAATATTTCTTACTTCGGTATTGATGCCGATCAATTACTGATTGAACGACCCAAATTGGCCAATAGATTATTTAAAGAAATGATGTCCCTGTTTGATGATGGTAGCTTAAGGCCAATGCCATATAGGAGTTTTCCTGCAATCCGCATCGAAGACGCATTCCGCTATATGCAACAATCACGTCAAATAGGTAAGGTCGTGGTTTCCTTTGAAAATGGCAATGCTATCCCACATAGCATAATAAAGTTATTACCAGAGAAAGATAAGGAGTTGCGATGTGATGCTAATGCTAGCTACCTAGTCACTGGAGGTTTGAGTGGCTTTGGTTTAAAAACAGCTTGTTGGTTAGTTGATAAAGGTGCTCGCACATTAGTTTTAGTCAGTAGAAGTGCCACAATTGATCAAGATTCAAAAATCATTATTGATGGTTTAAAAGATAAGGGCATACACATTTATACACGAGCTTGTGATGTCACTGACAAATCAGCTCTTATGCAATTAACTGCTGAAATTAATCGAGAACTCCCAGCATTAAAAGGTCTTATACATGCGGCTATGGTGTTAGATGATGGATTGATTCGCAATATGACACAGCAACAACTATTGAATGTTATGAGCCCTAAAATTATAGGTGCGTGGAATTTACATGAAGTTACCGCTGACCATGAGCTAGATTTCTTTGTATTGTATTCATCCGCAACAACTTTCGTGGGAAATCCTGGTCAGGCAAATTATGTTGCGGCAAACAGTTATTTGGAGTCATTGGCGACGTATAGAAAGTCAAAAGGTTTAACTGCATGTTACGCAGCATGGGGCGCCATTTCTGATGTTGGCTATCTTGCACGTAATGAAGATACTAAAGAAGCCTTGCAATCCCGTCTGGGTGGTGAAGCTCTAAAATCAGATCAAGCATTAAAAATGTTAGAAAAAATCATTCTCAGTGAAAAAGCAGGTGTAGCAGTTATTGATCTTGATTGGGGTGTTATTCAACGAGTAATGCCAGCAGCCATTTCTGCCAAATACGAAGAACTGCAGCGTAGTATTAAACATACAGATGGTGATAATTACGAAGATATACAAACACTTATTGCAAATATGGGGCACGACGAAATTAATGAGTTAGTTGTTGATTTATTATTAGATGAGATTGAGCACATACTGCGTTTATCTCGTGAAAAGTTAGATGTCGAGCGTTCAATATTTGATTTAGGTATGGACTCATTGATGGGTATGGAACTTGTTCTGGCAATTGAAGAACGTTTTGGGGTTAAATTGCCTGTTATGGCTCTAACTGAGGGTGCAAACATTTTACGTATAGCTGAACGTATTACTGATCACTTATCTGACGAAGAGTTAGATGTGGAAAATGATTCAAAGCAGAGTGATAAAGTAAATATAGCACATGAGGAGAGTATCTCAGTTGCGGCATCACGTCATGGACATGCTAAAAATATGACTGAAAAAGAAGCTGAAACCTTATCAAAAAAGCTTATCGAAGACGCAATCAAATACTAACAAATGGTATAATGAAAAGATGACAAAACCTTTAAAAAACAATCTTTTTGGATTAAGTGGCTCATTAAAAGACCAACTAGCGCAAAAAATGCTAGAAAAACGCTTAAAAAAAGTGACAGAAGCAAAGATGCAAAATGGCGATGTGATCCGTACCCGGAAATCACTACAGTCAAATTCAAAAATATCTGATGAGTTTTGTCGTTTTGATATGTTTCCTGGATATCAGCAGATTCGAATTCTTGAAACAGGAGGGAAACAATTAGGTGTTCCTAGTCCATTCTTTAAATCACATGAAGGTGTTGCAGGAAATACCACTACTATTTCCGGCAAACAGTACATTAATTATGCCAGTTATAATTATTTAGATTTGTGTGGTCATGAGGCTGTCTCAGAGGCAGCTAAAAAGGCAATTGATCAATACGGTACATCAGCCTCTGCAAGCCGCCCTGTTGCTGGTGAACGTCCTATTCAACGTGAGCTAGAAGTCGAATTAGCAAAGCTCTACGATGTTGATGATTGTATTGTTTTTGTAAGCGGTCATGCAACCAATGTCACCACTATTGGTTACCTTTTTGGTCCAAAGGACTTGATTGTTCATGATTCTTTAATTCATAACAGTGTTGTCCAAGGCGGCCAATTGTCAGGTGCCACTCGTCTGCCATTTCCACATAATGATTGGCAGGCGCTTGATGAACTCTTGTTCCAGCAACGAAAAAATTACGAGCGCGTTCTGATTGTCGTAGAAGGCATTTACAGTATGGATGGTGATTTTCCTGATTTAAAACGCTTTATTGAAATCAAAAAAAGACATAAAGCTTTTTTGATGGTCGATGAAGCACATTCCCTGGGCGTTTTGGGTGAAAGAGGTCATGGTATTAAAGAGCATGCAGGCGTTAATGGTCATGAAGTTGATTTATGGATGGGAACTCTCAGTAAAACTTTAGCCAGTTGTGGTGGATATATTGCCGGTGAAAAAGCCTTAATTGATCATTTGAAATTTTCAGCACCAGGTTTTTTATACAGCGTAGGTATTTCCCCGCCAGTTGCTGCCGCCGCTATTGCTGCATTGAAAATACTGGATCAAGAGCCAGAACGAGTTGAAAGCTTAAAAGCACGCGGAAATCAATTTTTAACACTTGCACATGAAAAAGGACTCAATGTAGGTTCTAGTGCAGGCCTGTCTGTTATTCCAATAATTACGGGTAGTTCTGCAACTGCCGGACGTTTATCGAATGCCTGTTTTGAACGCGGAATCAATGTCCAGCCAATTTTTTATCCAGCCGTACAGGAAGGTATGGCACGACTGCGTTTCTTTATTTGCTCCTCACACACTGAAGAGCAGATTGAACAAACTGTAAACATCCTTGTAGAAGAAATGAGTAAACTGAAATAGACAATGCGCGAGTAAAGGTATGAGTGTGAAAAAGAAACTTATCTTTTGTACCTATTCCAGTATTTATTCATCCAGAGTCTTGAATCAGATACTCGCTGATGGTGAACTCGAGCTGGTTGCCATTATCAATTCAACCAGGGTTTTAAATCCGAATTTCAGCCACCTTAGAGGTGCACTAAAGCAAATTAGAATCACAGGCCTGCGTTATTCTACTTATCTTTTTCTCGTCACAGATTTTTTCCGCTGGATTCAAACTTTATTTCCATTCAGCAAATCGCCTCAAAAAAATGTGCATGCACTGGCAAAACAATTTGCTATTCCGTTACTTGATACGCGAGATATAAATAGTACACAGTCTATTGATTTCATACGTAAATTTATGCCTGAATATTTACTTGCTGCACATTTTAACCAGTTAATAAAAGCATCAGTCCTAAATATTTCCGGGGTTGAATGTATCAATATTCACCCTTCGTTACTGCCAGCCCATAAAGGCGTCGATCCAGTTTTTCAGGCTCTGCTACATGATAATAAGTATATAGGGGTTACTCTACACCGCATGGCAGAGACTTTTGATACTGGAGAAATACTTATGCAGGCATCCGTTAAAGCCAATAAAGATAAGTCACTATTATATAATAACTGCCTATTGTTCGAAGAGGGCACTAAGCTCGCACTAAAATGGATGAAAAATAATCAGTCGATTCAGGAGATATCAGATGATGAAGAAAATCCACTCCCCAGCTATGATTCATGGCCAACGGCTGAAGCAGTTAAAAAATTCAGAAAATCCGGGAAGTCTTTAATTCATTTATCAGAACTATGGAAATAATCATGAAGTTTACTTCATACTTTAAAAGTGGTGGTTATTTAGCAGAATCTAAGATACTCACCGAGTCTGGCACAGAGCTTGACCTAATCCAGCTGCCTGCATTTCTAAGAACCTTAATGGTCATGGATGGAACTGTAACTAAATCACTTGAAGCATGGTTTTGGGAGCCGGTAGTTGTTGAAGCATTAACTAATCAGCTAAAAAAAATTCAATTACCTGTTGATGGCTTGGAGGTTGAACAAGGTGACCGAGTATTACAACGTGAAGTAATATTAAAAGGGTCACAATCAGGTAAGATATTTGCATGTGCACGTTCAACGGTTTCCTTAAAACATTTACCAAAAGAAATTGGAGGTGCTTTAGAGAAAGGTGAGATTGGTATAGGTGAACTATTACGTGAAAAAGGCGTAGAAACCTATCGTGATATCTTCAATATAAATTACTACAAAGAGTCGGTTACAGCTGATTCACTACTCTCTAAATTGCAATCAGAGATTCTATCACGGAGTTATCGGATACGGGTGAATGGACATCCTGCGATTATTGTGACGGAGTTTTTTCCTGTGGAGATATACTAAGAAATCTTAAAAACCCACTAAAAGTAGGGGGGTGTCACTTTAAATATTCATATTTTCCTTGCCAAGGGGTCAACTTATTCAAGCTAATAAGCTTATTTACCCTTCAACTTCTTATCTACAATATTTTTTAACGCGATCAATAATCCCATTCCCAAGAACGCTCCCGGTGGCAGGATGGCTAATAGAAATCCCTGATATTCATCAAACAGCTTAATGCTCCAGTTTTGTGCGATTGAGCCAAACATCAGCGATGCTTCTGAGAGTAAAGTGCCACTGCCGATTATTTCACGCATAGCACCTAGACAAATCAAAACCAAGGTAAAACCTAACCCCATCATAAAACCATCGGCTGCAGCATAGCTGACGCTATGTTTGGAAGCGAAAGCTTCAGAGCGGGCGATTATGACACAGTTAGTTACTATTAATGGAATGAATATCCCCAGCACACTATGTAATTCTGGTGTAATCGCATTCATGCTTAAGTCGATAATAGTAACTACTGATGCAATCACTAAAACATAGTAGGGGATACGGATTTCTTTACGTACCCAATTGCGCGTAAAAGAAACGATGGTATTAGATGTGGTAAGTGTAATAATCGTCGCAATACCAAGGCCTAGACCATTTATGAGATTACCTGTCACTGCTAACAGCGGGCAAAGCCCGAGTAATTGAACTAACCCGGGATTATTAGTCCAGAGACCATCGCGAACGATTTTATTAAAATCGCCACTTGCAGATTTTTTATCTAAATCTGCAGTTATGTCAATATCAATATCATTGGGTGAAGTTGCAGACATTACTTTACATCCTTTTGTATTTGGCTTTTTACATTGATCTGGAACAGTGCATCAATATTATCCTGAGCGTACAGCAGGGTGCTTTTAACCGCATTCACGATCGCGCGTGGGGTAATTGTAGCACCCGTGAACTGATCAAACTCGCCACCATCTTTTTTCACTTTCCAGTTATCCGGTTTTGGATTTATTAAAGATTTTCCATTAAAGGACTTAACCCAGTTACTTTTGCGAGTTTCCATTTTATCACCCAAGCCAGGTGTTTCCTTGTGTTGTACCACGCGTACTCCACTTATGTTTTTTTGTCGGGCATTAACGCCAATCAGTAGTGTGATAGCACCACTGTATCCGTTTAGCGTCGTGACTTCAAAAATCGCCGTAGCAGGCGTATTATTTTTTGTCGCAAGATACACGGGTATGTCTCGTGTAAAGCCCGTTCCTTTGGCTTTAAGTATAACTTTGCTCGCAACCAGGTCATTATCATAGCTGCTAACTGGTGCAACTTCATTCAGAGCCTTGAGTAGCATCTTGGCCTGATTTTCTGCAATTTTATTGGCGGTTAGTCGATTTGTAGTAGCGACAAATATCACGCTAATTAAAGCAAATAAAGCCAATGATAATCCAGCTTTTTGCATTGCTTCAAAATGCTTCTTCACAGTTTCTTATCCTGCTTGTCATTTACACGTTGTAATCGAGAAATTGCTGATTGATGCCCAAAAACACGCGGCTGGGTATAATAATCAATCATCGGCACAGCCATATTCATTATCAAAACAGAAAATGCGACGGAATCAGGATAGTTGCCCCAAACACGAATGATATAGATAAAAAAACCAATGCTCGCACCATATATGATTTTCCCCAGTGGAGTGGTACTCGCTGAAACGGGGTCAGTGGCAATAAAGAATGCCCCCAATACGCTAGCACCGCTCAGCAGGTGAAATACAGGGCTAGCAAATTCTGCTGGAGAAAATAGATAAAAACTTGCTGAAATAATCCCAAGTGTTGCTAATAATGCGAATGGAATTTGCCAGTGAATTACTTTTTTATAGAGTAGCCACAAGCCACCTAGCGCATAAGCAAGACTACTCCAGAACCAGGTGTTTTGTGGAATATTTTTTAAGTAGGAGGACTGCTGGGCAATAGTGCTAAAATCAGTTCCTGCGCGCAGACCTGTTTTGACTTCATCGAGTGGCGTTGCCATTGTGATTGCGTCCCAATTGTTATTTTGTTGGTCGCTGAAAATCAGTTTTAAGCTATCGATAAATCCAAATTCATGATTACCAAAAGTATCAGGTTGCAACCATTGGCTCATTTCAAATGGGAACGAAACGATCAATACTGCGAAGCCCACCATTGCAGGGTTAAAGGGGTTGTAACCGATGCCTCCGTATAAATGTTTGGCGATGATAATGGCGAAAAAGATACCGATAAATACAATCCACCACGGTACCAGTGGCGGCAATGTCAGAGCAAATAACCAGGCTGTGACGATTGCACTTAGATCACCTAGAAATGGCAAAATAGGGCGCTTGCGCATTTTTAATGCTAAAGCTTCAAACAAAATAGCGAACAAAATCGACAGAATAATATTAAACAGAATTCCCCAGCCGAAGAAATAGATCATCACCAAAGAGCCAGGGATCAACGCGATCAATACTTGCAACATCACGCCATTGATATTTTCGCTGCTGTTAAAAAAAGGAGAGGTTCTGGTTTTAAACTTCATTGTTATTTGGTTTCTTCCTTGCTTGTATCTGCGGTTACTTGTTCAGCGTCTTGTCTTGCTTGTTTTTTAGCTTGCGCTCGCTCCATCGCGGCTTTTATGGCATCTGCTTTAGGAGTGCTCGCAGCATTATCAGTACTGTTTTTAGCTTGATTTTTTTTCTTCTGTAGAGCTGCTTTATGGGCCGCGCGTTGTTCCTCGCGTTCGCGTTTTTCGCGTTTTTTTCTGAAAAGTAAAAACTCGTGGCGCTCACGCGATAGATTGGCTTTTTCCTGGGCAATTTTCTGCTGACGAATTTCGGTTTTGGCAAAACGGTAATAATCCACCAGCGGAATATGGCTGGGGCATACATAACTGCAGGCACCGCATTCGATGCAGTCTTTGAGATTATGGTCTTGTGCCTTGTCAAAATCCTTGGCGCGAATATGCCAGTACAGTTGCTGTGGTAATAACTTCACGGGACAAACGTCCATACATTTTCCGCAACGAATGCAGGGTAGAGTAGGCTGGTTTGAAAAGGCTGAATTCGACTCTCTTAATGATGTTGATGAGATAAATAAGGCGCAATTAGTGGCTTTTACAACAGGAACTTGATCATCTGGCAACGCAAACCCCATCATTGGGCCACCCATAATTAAATGTTCTGCCATTTTGGTGTAGCCACCTGCTTGCTGGGCAAGGTGACTGAAAGGTGTGCCGATTAATACTTCAAAATTCTGTGGATGTTGAACACCATTGCCAGTCACAGTAACAATTCGTGAGATCAGTGGCTCTCCAACAATAACAGCTTTGTAAATACTATAAACTGTACCTGTATTCAAGCTGAGGAATCCCAGGTCCAGTGGTAATCCACCCGCAGGAACTTCAATACCAGTAAGTATTTCTATCAATTGTTTCTCACCACCACTGGGGTAAATCGTAGGAATAGGAACAACTTCAATACTGGCATCGTCACTCGATGCTTGCTGCATCGCCAAAATAGCTTCGGGTTTATTGTCCTCAATTGCGATCAGGCATTGTTCTGGTGTCAGCATGGATTGCAATATTTTGATGCCTGTGATGATTTCGACACTTTTCTCACGCATTAACCTGTCATCGCAGGTGATATAAGGTTCGCATTCCGCACCGTTTATAATCAGAGTTTTTAGTTGCTTATCACAAGAACCCGCAAGTTTCACTGCGGTTGGGAAAACAGCACCACCGAGACCCACAATACCGGCGTTCCGGATACGCTCAAGTAGGATGTCTATTTCGGAGTTGTTATAATCAGCTAATGCGCTGAGTTTATATTTACCCCAGTCGTCTTTTCCATCGGTATCAATCACCACGCAAATTCCATTAAGTCCTGATGCATGCGGAATGTGGCGTTCTTCAATCGCAGTTACTATGCCTGAAGTAGGAGCATGTATGGTCGCACTAATAGTACCGTCTTGTTCTGCAATTACCTGACCTTTAAAAACGGTGTCACCCACCTGCACAATCGGCTCAGCTTCTCTACCAATATGCTGTTGTATGGGAAGGATTAGTTGTGCCGGGATATCGGCAACTTTAATGGGTAACCGGTTAGAGTCTTCCTTATGAAAAAGAGGATGCACTCCACCATGAAACTTCCAGAGTTTCCTTTTTTGCTGTTTAGACTGTATTAGAGCATTCATGGATTTGCCTCAATACGATTTTTATCTGCAGTCTCAATAATCGTCGGTACGGCCGGATAACTCTTTTCAATCGATTTAGGTTCATACCACTTCCAGTTCTCAGGGGTGGTTTTAACAGGTACCATAATAATGCAGTCAACGGGACAGGGAGGAATGCATAATTCACAGCCCGTGCATTCAGACGCAATTACGGTATGCATTAATTTTGCTGCGCCGACAATGGCATCGACCGGACAAGCCTGAATACACAATGTACAACCAATACAATCTTTCTCGATTATGACTGCAACTTCAGGTTGCTCTGGTGTCTCTCCGGCCTCCTCATCAAGTTCCATTGGTTCGACATCAAGTAAATCGGCCAGTGCGAGAATAGTAGTTTCACCACCAGGAGGACATTTATTGATGGGTGCTTCACCGTTTGCAATAGCCTCGGCATAAGGACGGCAACCCGCATAACTACATTGCCCGCATTGAGTTTGCGGCAGTATGCTATCAATCTGATCAGCCAGTGGATCTCCTTCAACTTTAAATTTCACGGAGGCATAACCCAGAATCAAGCCGAAAATGGCCGCGAGGCCTACCAGTATTAAAATCGCGGTGAACATTAGACTTTTATTAAACCCGTAAATCCCATGAATGCTAACGCCATTAATCCAGCCGTAATCATGCCAATTGCATTACCTTGAAACGCCTCGGGTACATCAGATGCTGCCAAGCGTTCGCGCATAGCAGAAAATAATACTAATACCAGAGTAAAGCCGATCGCCGAGCCAAAGCCGTAAAGAGCTGATTCAATGAAACCATTGGATTGCTGAACATTGAGTAATGCTACGCCTAAAACCGCACAGTTGGTGGTGATTAATGGCAAATAAATGCCTAGGACATTATGTAATAAAGGGCTGGTTTTATGCACCACTAGTTCGGTGAAACCCACTATGGCAGCGATTACCAGGATAAAACTAATGGTACGGAGATATTCAAGACCAAACGGTTCAAGCAGGTATTCGTGGACTAAAAAGCTACTGATCGACGAAAGAGTTAATACAAAAGTCGTGGCAAGCCCCATACCCATAGCAGTTTCAAGTTTGCGTGAGACACCCATAAACGGGCACAAGCCTAAAAATTGCGCGAGTACTATATTATTGACCCATACAGTGCCGATAATTATTAGTAAATATTCAGTCATTTAAGCTGTTCCAGAACCTCAATAGAAATACGAATAATGCAGGATGGTCGACAAGCTGTTAAAACAGGTTATTTTGCCATAGTTAGCTGCTAAACCTAACTGATTTTATAAGGAGTAGATATAAAACCTAGTAATTTTGTTGGTTATTTGAAAATAATTTCTAATCTACGGATTTAATATTAAATAGTGGTTGATAAGTAAGTATATTATAATAAACTTATTTATGTCTGTTCAATACAGTCTTGTTGATGGATATTGAGAAGATTGGGAACAGATAGATATACCCTCCTAGCGGTTGGCGCTCCTTAAGGGAGCGCCTTTTTTTGCCGGCGAAATAATCAGTTATCACTATTAATGACTTAAAAACCGTCCAGCCGAGATTCTATGTTAATAATCAAGAAAAAAACCTAAATAGGACGATATTCAGATTGATCTCTCATTAAAGTGAGACAACAGCTTTGTTGTTTAAAGTTGACCTGCAGGGCGCGTTTAAAAAACCGCTTAAAAGGTGGGGGGTGTCATCTCAATAAATCTTATTTAATTATCATAGGCTAGTATTTTGAGAATGTAACACTTAATAAGAGCGATACAGCATTGGTGCAGGTGTATCTATCTTCCATGGAATCATATTGTTCATTGCTCTCATGGTTTTGGAAATGCTTCTATTTATCTCCCAGGTACTTTGCCCCATATTGTGAGTATTATTTGCCATAGAGTTTGCCGAAAGTGACATATCATTAACATTTTCCTGAATGGCAGGCATACTGGTAGAAATTGTATTCTTTAAATGGGTGATGTCTGTGCTGATAACAGGCATTGTTTTTCCCATCAAATCAGTCATACGACTGATATCATACGAGATGCTTTCCATGCGTTGAATCATTCCATAAATTAAATAGAAGCCAAAAGCTGATAAAATAATAAAAGCAATCATCGCGGGAAAAACAGCATAGCGCCAACGAGATTAAAAGGTTTCAAGGGTTATTGCTGCTTCTTCGTTACCTTCTTCAATAAGTTAATTTTCAGCTTGTTCTAGTGTAGTCATTGTATTTTTCTCAATATCGTTAGGAGGACTATAAATAAACAACGGAATTTAAGCATATGCTAATATTATGATCCTTGATAAACATCAAATTACCATCTACTATCCGCGTCCGCTTCAACGAATGAAGATTTAACAGGATTCGGAGGTATTAAAAAATGAAATTTAAAAGTTATAAAGAAAATAAACATACTTCCATGGATGGATTGACGGTCATGCTTATCGTTTCGGTATTATTTGTATTGGTCAATGTGATATTAACGCTGAATGGCTTATCACCGTTTGAATATTTTAAATAAACTTTTGAACTGGACCTTTAAATAAGAAAGAGATTCTCAAAGCCGATTGTTGAATTATGGTCAGTTATTTAAGTATTGAAAAATGCCTAAAAGTAGGGGGGTGTCTTTTTAATCATAAAAACACACCTAAAGCTCTCCCAATGCGACTTTCTTCGAGGTTGCAAAATCAGTTTTACCGCTACCTAGCTTTGGTACTGCATTCACATTAGTAAAAGTGGAAGGGATCATTAATGGATTCATCTTGGCTTCAATAAGTTTTTTCTTTATTTCTGCGGCACTCATCTCATTGGCAATCAGCAAGATGACTTTCTCGCCTTTTTTATCATCGGGCACATTTACTGCGACGAGTTCTAATTCTGCGTCACCACCGAGTGCTTGACGAATTCTCTCTTCCACAGCCGACAGGCTTACCATTTCACCGCCTAGTTTGGCGAAACGTGAATAACGGTCCACAATGGTTAAGAATCCATCTGAATCCAAATGGCCTTTGTCGCCACTGCGATACCAGCGTTGATTATCCATTTCGACAATCACTTCTGCGGTTTTAGCTTCATCATGGAGGTAGCCTTTCATGACTTGTGGGCCTCCAATCAAGATCAAGCCATCCGCACCTGTTTTTAATTCTTCGAGAGTATCTGGATCTACAATACGGAAACTGGTTCCGGGCAGAGGCATTCCGACGGTGCCGTATTTATTCCCCAGTTGTGGTTTCCAGTAATTGGTGTCCAGTTCATCAGGGATGTTTACACCGGCTACGGGTGAGGTTTCGGTAGTACCATAGCCTTCCAGAATGGGCTGGTTGAATTTTGCTGTAAAGGTTAGGCGGGTTTCAGTATTCAAACGCTCCGCTCCGGCAATAACCAGACGCAATGATTTCAACATTAAGGGATGAACTTTTTTATTCATGGAATACAAACGTAAAAATGTCGATGTGCCAAAAAGCAAGGTCGCGCGATTTCTAGCGACACCTTTAGCGATAGAGACAACATCAGTGGGATCAGGGTGACAAATAATCGGGATACCTTCTGAGAGCGGCATAAAGGTTGTTGCAAGTAATCCAAAAGCATGAAAGGTAGGCAAGGTCGACATCACTGTATCATTCTCTCGGGTATTCAATGTATCTGCAACTTGTCGCGAATTGGCAGCCAGATTCAAGTGGCTAAGTTCGACACCTTTAGGGATTCCTTCACTGCCACTGGAAAACAATATTGCTGCAGTATCTTCAAGCTTGATGCGCTTGATAAAGATCAGTTGCAATAAGCGCGTGGGTAGCAGCATCACCGAAAGCAGGGTGACTAGCATTTTCGCCTTGGATATTGTGTTCGCATTGAGCTCTGTTTTTAAGTCTTCTAGATAGAAAAGCCTGGTCTCTGGCAAAATTTCTTTAATCTTGATGCCACGATCTTCTAGCTTGCGTAAAAACTTCTTAGACGTGTAAACGGTTTTAATCTGGGCTTTTTTGACTGAACCTTGAATTGCCTCTGTACTTGATGTGAAATTTAGATTTACTGCAGTTTTGCCTAAAGATAATACTGCCATGTTAGTAATTGCACCACCAACACTGGCAGGGACTAAAATACCGATATTTTGTTCCTGACTTCTCTTTTTAATCAGTCCGGCAAAAGCGAACACTCCAGTAATAAATTTATGATGACTCATAGGTTCACCTGTTATGTCGGTAGCCGCCATATGAAAACTTTTTCGTTTGGCTGTTTTTAGCCACGAAATCGGAATAGGATCGAGGGTTTTTGAATATTTTTGCCATGAGGTGAAAGATAAATCAAACACACGTCTTTTTAGCTGGTCAGGTGTTGTATCTGCTGCCATAGGTTTGCCGAACGCAACAATGATGTCACGTTTGAAGCCAGACTGACGCGCTTCTTTTAAAAAGCCACTGGAACGAGAAAAGCGACTACCCCACAGACCATGTAAATAGAATGGCACAATTTTAGCGCGAGTCCCAACTATGGCTTTTTGATAGCCACGTTTAAACTCAGAAAGCTGACCGGTGCGACTGATGGTACCTTCAGGGAATAGGCAAACGGCTTTACCATCTTTTAGCAACTGGTTAATCGCTTCCAGTGATCCGGCGCTATCGGTACTATTAATCGGTATTGCGCCAAATAAATTAAGTACGCCTTTTAAATACCAGCGCTCGTAATAGCCGCTTTCAATAACGAAATGTAATTGCCGTGGGCTGGCAATTTGTACCAATGCCCAATCAACAAAGCTAATATGATTACCGAGTAACAACATTCCCCCTGAATGTGGTAAATTTTCGAAGCCCAACACTTTCATGCGATACCTTGCCGCAAAAATTCGAGCGATAATAAAGCGTAATAAAGATTCAGGAATTTTGTAAATAGCGTAAAGAGTGCCAGTCATTGCAATTATGGCTAAGCCCCAAAGAATGCCGGAACTTCGGAACTGGTAATAGCTTAAGATAGTGGTCGTGACCAAAAAAAGCAGCATCACACTAAACTGGATCAGGTTGTTAGAAGCAAGAACCCTGCCTAGTTGATTATTTTGTGCGTGGTACTGTAATAATGCATTGAGTGGCACTACTACAAAACCACCCATGACACCGAGGAATATAAAGTTAAGTGCCTGGAGTATGCTGGAATCAAATACGCGAATTAATAAAAGTGAGATAGTGATACCAATAGCGCCAACAGGCACTAAACCCGTCTCGATATGATTTCTGGATATACGGCCAGCGGTGATCGAGCCAATCAATACACCAATGCCGGCAAATGCCATTAAACCTTGAACCACAGCTGTATTGCTAATATCCAAAAACTCTTTGGCATAGGCGGGATAGGTTGCCAGAACAACTTGAGAAATTGCCCAAAAAACTGACAAGCCCAAAATGGATAACCAGATATAGGGGTGTCGTTTAACCAGACGAAGGTTGCGTGCCTGTGTTCTGCCATGAAAATAATCATCCCAGCGAAAACTCATTTTGTGGTTGGTTTCGCTGGTCTTAGGTAATCTATAAGCTAGTATTAACTCGACAGTGGTAAGAGCTACTAGTACCCAGCCCAGTGGCGCAATCATCGCAATCAGTGAGTCTTTATCAGTTATTTCGAAGCCTTTGATTATTCTTTCAAAAAAAATTGAGAAGAAGAATGTACCCAGCAGTATACCCGTGGTGGTCGCAGCCTGGAGTAATCCGTTTGCTTGTGCCAAACGCCTATCGCCAACTAAACCTTTCACATAACCATATTTCGCAGGCGAATAAAAAGCGCTTTGAAGCGCTAACAGAAATGTCATACTAAATGCAACCCAGAACCATCCTTGATAGTAACTAAATGTAATAAGTAAAGTGATACCAAGAGCTACCCAGGCACTTACACGCATTACCTTGTTTTTAGCGTATTTATCCGAAATATAACCAGTAGGTGTGAATAATAAAATAAAAGGCAATAAAATCAGCGCATTAACGATAGATGTTAATACGATTAATTCTGGCCCATCATAATTCTTGAAGATGGTATTTTGAATGATTATCTTATGACCAAGATCGACAAATGCATTCAGGAAAGCTACGGCTAAAAAAGTAAAAAGTCCGGTAACTTTAAGGGCATGTTTCATTCAGAATTTCCTTATGTGTCAGATGTGTTGTGTTTTATCATTTGTATTATGCAGAAGAGTTTAGCATGAGAGCGAAGGATTATTATCAGCCTGATAATATGCTTGGTTAAAGTAGTAAAAATGTGAAACTCAGGGATTACAGCAATTGATGCTTGCATTTTAATTAGCAGACATATGAGTTATATCAAGTACCTGCATAGTTAATCATTTACACTGATAATTCTAAAAGCAATGACTCATGAGAGAGGCATGTATGATTAAAAATAAATTTAATCTAATTGTATATTTAGTTATGGCAATTGGTGTATTACTTATTATTATTGGTGTAGGTTTGATTCTCTTGACCGATATTTATATAAATAAGGGCGTGGATGGTGTTTTACTTATTGCTGGAATTATAGGCGCCGGATTATTTTTATTATTGCCAGCAAAGATATATTTTACATTACAGTTAATGAAAAAGAACGATGAAAAGCTAAAAGCCATGAACAAAAATAATCCATAGGTATCACAATTCTCTGACTTTACTTTTTGATATAATCTGCTGATAACTTGCCATGACTTTAAAAACCCCCTAATATTTGCCTATGAAACCCCCTAAAGTTAATTTATTACAAAGCCATATAAGCTGTGTTGCTTGTAGTTTAAATCAGATATGTTTACCCAGTGGTTTATCGCTGGGCGAACTCGGTGAATTAGACAATACAATTGACAAAACACTCAAGTTTAAAAAGAAAACATTAATCTTTAAAGCCAGTGATCCATTGGATGGTATTTATGCAGTTAAGTCTGGTGCGGTCAAAACATCTATATCGAACGAAGATGGCTTGGAACAAATCTTAGAATTTCATATGCCTGGTGATATTTTAGGTTTTGATGCATTTGATACAAATATGCATAAATGTAGCGCAACTGCTATAGAAGACACATTGGTCTGTAAGATCAATATGGAGGTTTTTGAGGACTTATGTTCTCGTCTACCAGGTGTCCGTAAAGTCATGTTTCATCAAGTAGGTAAAGAAATTACGCATATTCAAAAAATGCTTTTATCGTTGGGACAGCAACAGGCAGATGAACGCTTCGCCGTTTTTTTACTCAAAATGGCAACCCACTATCAAGCACGGGGTTTTTCTCATAATGAATTTATTTTACCGATGTCACGTCAGGATTTATCCAACTATCTGGGAATGGCGGTCGAGACACTCAGTAGAATAGCTTCGCGCATGACTGATGATGGTGTCCTCCAGTTTAACCGACGCATGGTGATGATTCTCGATCGGAAAAAACTCGAAGTCCTCGCTCACTCCTCTTGTGGCAACACATAAGTTGGAATAATTTCAATTACTTTTTTTGCTTACCAGAAAGCTTTATCATTTTATACAAGAAATAACTCATAACCCCGACTATAGCTAACAATGTAAAAGCACTCCAAAACCCCATTTGACTAAATAACAAATCTCTCATTTCTTGATGCCCCATAATTCACCGTATTGATTTGTATATATTTTAACTATGTTGAACTAATGGATATTGATGTATGTCATGAATCAGTATTGTTAAGCTTCAGTTTAGGTATGATATTATATTATTCTGAAAATGAGAAAACTCTAATATTAATTCTAAAAGAAAAAGCTTTGGGGAGAAAAAAAGCATGGATACATTTTTAGCAGCAGGTGGATGGTTGATGATTCCTCTTGTTATGAGTTCATTAGTCGCGATTGCTGTGATTATGGCATTGTTCATGACTTTAAAGAAAAACAAGGTACTTCCTGCAGGTCTTGCTGATAAGGCACAAAAACTTGCAAAGTCAGGTAAAATGAATGCGGGCCACATCCAGCAGATTCGTGATGGCTCGCTATTAGGGCAAGTACTTGCATCAGGGCTGGAAAGCATTGGCCAACCTCGCCATATCATGCGAGAAAACATCGAAGAATCTGGTCGTCATGCGATCCATAAAATGGATAAGTATATGACAACGCTTGGCACTATCGCTGCAATTGCTCCTTTATTAGGGCTATTAGGCACCGTAGTCGGAATGATTGTAGTATTTAATGAAATGCTAAAACAAGGTGGCGTAGGTAATCCGGCAGACCTGGCGGGTGGTATTTCACAGGCTTTGGTTACAACTGCTTTTGGTATTTCGATTGCAGTACCAGCTCTTATTTTTCACCGTTATTTTCGTGGTAAAATTAACGATTATGCAATTGATATGGAACGTGAAGCAATTAAGTTACTTGAAGTGGTGAATGTTCCTAGCCGACGTGCTACTGATATTGCAACAAAATCAGCAATGCAAAAAAAAGCTGCTCAACAACCACTGGCAGCGGGTAGAGTTGCATGAACTTCCGTAAAGGCATGAGTGAAGACGTTGAAGTTAATTTAACACCCTTGATTGATGTGGTTTTCCTGTTACTGATTTTTTTCATGGTAACCACCACATTTGATAAAGACGCTAAAATAAAGATCAATTTGCCTACAAGCGAAAATGCTACAGCTTCTGCAAGTAAATTGCCATTGGAAGTCATCATCGACGGTCAGGGAAAATATTTTGTTGATGGTCGTGAAGTGCTAAATAATAAGCCAGAAACTTTATTTAGAGCGATGACGCAGGCGCTTAACGAACGCGGAGATAAGGCTCCCCCTTTAATTATAAGCGCAGATGCTGGAACTAATTACCAGTCAGTAGTCACTGCAATGGATATAGCTGGACGCCTGGGTTTGACAAATTTCTCGATGGCGACTTCACAATCCAGGCGTAAGAAATAAATCTGGTTAAAATCATAAAAACCTCCTAAAAGTAGGGGGGTCTTTTTACTAAGCAATTGAACAATCCAATCAATCATTCAATGGTTCAGGTGTTCAGCAATTCATTGTTCAAGCTGTTATTCTGCGTTAAAGTCTCGTTTACTCTTAATCTTTGAGGTTTGATTTGTCCAACCCTTCTCCGTCTCTGGAAAGAGACAATGGTTATGCTATTTATAAACGCCTTGCTGCTTATGCAATTAAACACTGGCGTTATCTAATATTAGCCATTTTAGGTCTGATCCTTTCTGGAGCTACGGTGCCATTGTTTGCGCTTTATATGCAACCACTGCTTGATGGTACCTTCATGGAGAAAGATCCTGAAACCATTCGCTGGGCACCTTTCGCGCTACTAATTATATTTCTATTGCGTGGTATTGCGAGCTTCATGTCTAGCTATTCAATGGAGTGGATTGGGCGTTCTGTGGTGAAAGAAATCCGCAGCGAGCTATTCGCGCGCTTATTGCGTTTACCCGTATCCTTCTATGATAAAACCAATTCAGGGCAGTTGGTTACGCGCCTGATTTATCATGTCGAACAAGTATCCGTAGCCGCAACCAAGGGCCTCACTTCAATGGTGCAGGACAGCGTTATTGTGATCGGTTCTATTTCAGTGATGCTTTACTATAGCTGGCAACTGGCGCTGATTATATTATTTGTCGCGCCAATTATTGCAGGCTTGATTGCTCTTGTATCACGCCGCTTTCGCAAACTTAGCAGCCAGATTCAGGAACAGGTCGGTGAAGTCACCCAAATCAGTCACGAAGCCATCGGGGCAACACGCGAAATTCGTATTTTTGACGGTTTGGAATACGAATCAAAGCGCTTTGAAGACGTCAATGAGAAAAATCATCGCTCTTATATGAAGCGCATTGTTACCGAACGTTTGAGTATGCCGATAGTGCAATTTATTATGGCAATTGCTTTATCTGTTGTGGTTTATGTGGCAACGCATGGAGAGCTGATCGATACATTTACGCCAGGACGTTTTATGGCTTTTATGACTGCGATGGTTGCTTTGCTTGACCCAGTAAAACGCCTCACCCAAGTCAACTCAACTCTTCAAAGTGGTATCGCTGCTGGTGAAAGTATTTTTTCATTGTTAGATGAAACCCCCGAGAAAGACACTGGGACTAAAATACTAAGCAAATCAAAAGGTAATTTTGAATTCAAAGATGTAGTATTTCGTTATAACAAAGGAAGCGAGGAAGTATTAAAAGGGATCAATTTTTCCGTCAAAGCGGGTGAAAAAATTGCGCTTGTAGGTCAATCTGGTAGTGGTAAAACAACCTTGGTCAATTTGTTGCCACGTTTTTATGATGATGCTGAGGGTGTGATTAGCCTTGATGGAATTCCACTAGCTGAAATCAAACTGACGAATCTGCGTGAACAGTTTGCCTATGTTGGGCAAGACGTCACCATGTTTAATGATACAGTACGAAATAATATCGCTTATGGAAATATGCGTAATGCAAGCGATGAGCAAGTGAAAGCTGCTGCAGAGGCGGCATTCGCATTAGAGTTTATAGAAAAACTTCCTCAAGGTTTTGATACCCAGGTCGGTGAAAATGGTACTTTACTATCCGGTGGCCAAAAGCAACGCATTGCTATTGCCCGAGCGATTCTCTCAGATGCGCCGATTCTGATTCTGGATGAGGCGACTTCTGCCTTAGATACAAAATCAGAAAGGCATATACAGAAAGCACTCGAAAGATTATTAGAAAATCGCACCACTTTTATGATAGCGCACCGACTATCGACCATCAAAAAAGCCGATAAAATTCTGATGATGGAAGCAGGAAAAATTATCGAATCTGGAACACATCAAGAGTTGCTGAAGAAGCAGGGTGCATATTCAAAGCTTTATTATCTCCAATTTAAAGATGACGAATAACACAGATAATAAAACATCATGGCTGCAACAATGGTTAGAACGTGTCTGGTATGAAAACGGCAAGGGTCTTTTTCTGTTACTGCCTTTTTCGGCATTATATTGTGTAGTAAGCGCTTACCGGCGAAAAACACAAAGTCAAAGCCAGCCTAGGCTTTCGTGCCCTGTAATTGTCGTGGGCAATATCACCGTCGGTGGCACGGGCAAAACACCGCTGACAATACATATCGTCAAACTCTTACAAAAGGCAGGATACAAACCCGCGATTATTACGCGTGGATATGGTGGTAAAGCGACAAACTGGCCGCAATCAGTAACAGCAGTTAGCGATGCAGGCATGGTTGGCGATGAAGCTGTGTTAATGGCAATAAATACTGGCGTTCCAGTTTACGCTGGCGCTGATAGGTTGGAATCTGTCCGTCAGTTAATGGAAGTAGAAGATTGTGATGTAATAGTCTCCGATGATGGCCTGCAACATTACAGGCTACCGCGTGACATTCAAATAGCTGTGATTGACGGCGAAAGGCAATTTGGCAATGGTTTATGTTTACCCGCTGGGCCATTGCGTGAGAAAAAAGAAAGATTAAATGATTTTGATTTGATGGTCGTTAATACTGGAAGTAATAAACAAAATCATTGGTATAGCATGAATATGAAAGGTGATACCTTGATTAATTTAAAGACGCATGCAGAAATACCTCTTGACGATTTTGATGATAAAAAAGTCCATGCCTTAACTGGTATTGGAAACCCGCAACGATTCTTTTCAAGCCTGGAAAAGCATGGCCTAGACTTAATCAGACATAGCTTTCCAGATCACTATAATTTTATTCAGTCTGATTTAAATTTTAACGATCAACATGCAATAATCATGACTGAGAAAGATGCGGTAAAATGCAGTGCGTTCGCCTCCGAAAAAGATTGGTACTTGCCAGTGGTAGCAACTATCAATGAGAATTTTGATACTCAGTTATTAAGCCTTCTGGAAGATACTAGAGATCAAAAAAGCCGGCTTAAGATGGAATCACATAATAAAACCCTCTAAAAGTAGGGGGTGTCTTTTCATACTATATTATTACTTTAATAAATAAAGAGTTAAAATCATGGATAAAAAACTTCTGGATATCCTGGTCTGTCCCGTCACCAAGGGTCCGCTGATCTACGATAAGAAAAATAACGAGCTCATCTCTAAATCTGCCCGTTTGGCCTACCCGATCAAAGATGACATTCCGGTAATGCTCGAAGATGAAGCACGTGTCCTCACCGCTGATGAAGCTCAAAGGTACAAATAATATGTCAGATACTGTTTTAGTCATTCCGGCTCGCTTTGCCTCTACGCGATTACCTGGCAAGCCACTGCGTGAAATTGCCGGTAAACCAATGATTCAACACGTCTATGAGCGCGCACAAGAAGCAGCAGATGCAGTTGGTTTTAAAGACATAATCATAGCTACCGATGATGAACGTATCCAGCAAACCTGCGAAGATTTTGGTGCAAATGTTTGTATGACTTATGCCGGACATGAAACAGGCAGCGATCGTCTTGCTGAGGTAGTTGTACTTAATCAATGGGCAGATGAGACAATCGTAGTAAACCTGCAGGGTGATGAGCCGCTAACGCCAATAGCTAATCTAAAACAAGTTGCAGAAAACCTGGCACAAAACCCTGGAGCTTCTATCGCTACACTTTCTACCCCAATTCAGACTTCAGACGAATATGCTGATCCAAATGTGGTAAAAGTAGTAGCAGATAAACAAGGGATAGCCTTATATTTCAGCCGTGCACCGATTCCATTTCAGCGAGACTTTGACCTAGAGAAGGGATCTGAAATATACGATTTTGCGCAACGCCATATAGGCATCTATGCTTATCGGGCCAGTTATTTAAAAAGCTTTGCTTCAATGCAGGCTTGCCAGATCGAACAACTGGAAAAACTAGAACAACTGCGTGCGATGTGGCATGGGGCACGTATTCACGTTGCTATAGCTACTCAGGTGCCTGGACATGGTGTAGACACTGAAGCTGACCTAAAAGCTGTGGAAAAAATTCTGTTTCATAGATGAATCGTATTAAAGAGAAGATCATTTATTGCAAAAGATCCATGCGTAGACTTGATATATTCGACTCAAAAACGTCGTGATTATTTTACTTTTGTGCAGAAAATAATCTAATAATGAGTCAAATATTTTAATCTGTTGATCTAGGACATAAATCCTTCTGAATAGCTTTTACATTTCACCCAAGTTGTTCTATACATATATCTGGTATACTTGTAGGTTTCTATGATTAGCGCCTAAGTTTTAGGCGCAGTGTAGTTTCGCATTAACCAATCTAGTCGAAAAAATCATTCTTTTCTTCATAAGATATTTTTGTTTCCAGTAACGGCAACAGCAGGAATTTATTGTATGGATTTATCAAGCATTAGAAAGATTGAACAGGGTACGGGTTTTAGTCGTAATGAGACACTCCGCATGGGTTTAGTCTTGCTATTTATGATAGGGATTGTTTTATATACACATTTTAATATACCTGACGTACCTCACCGCATCATGTTAATAGTCGCGGCGATGATTGGTGGTTATATGGCATTAAACATTGGTGCCAACGATGTCGCCAATAATGTGGGGCCAGCGGTAGGTTCGCAGGCTTTAACACTCGTGGGTGCCATTCTTATTGCGGGCATTTTTGAAGCTGCTGGTGCGTTGATTGCCGGTGGTGATGTTGTCAGTACCATAAAGAAAGGAATTATTGATCCGAGTGTGATCAAAGATAGTGCCGTCTTTATCTGGTTAATGATGGCTGCATTGCTGGCAGGTGCAGTGTGGTTGAATTTAGCTACGGCAGTAGGTGCACCTGTGTCGACAACCCACTCCATTGTTGGTGGAGTCATGGGTGCTGGTATAGCAGCCGGTGGCTGGGGAATAGTCAATTGGGACAAGATGGCGGCCATTGCATCCAGCTGGGTTATTTCTCCTGTATTGGGTGGAATTATAGCGGCTGGATTTTTGTATCTGATAAAGCACACGATTACCTATAAGGACGATAAAGTACGGCCGCGAAACGTATTGTTCCAATTCTCTTGTCATTAATGGCATGGTCTTTTTCAACGTATTTGGTGATGAAAGGCTTGAAAGAAACTCTGGAAAGTAGATATTTTTGATGGCGTTAGGTGTTGGTCTTCTAATAGCTGTTGTTATCTTTTTTATTATTAGACCGTTAATCGTAAAGGCAGCAGATAAACTGGAAAATGATAAAAACGCCATTAATAGCCTATTTACCATTCCACTGATTTTTGCCGCAGCCATGTTAAGTTTTGCGCATGGTGCCAATGATGTTGCAAACGCAGTAGGGCCATTGGCTGCAATTAATGATGCAATTACACACGGCGGGATTGCTACTAAGGCTGCAATTCCCTTGTGGGTTATGATGGTCGGCGCAATAGGAATCGTTCTAGGCTTGGCACTGTTTGGTCCCAAGTTGATTCGTACCGTAGGATCGGAGATTACTGAACTGAATAAAATGCGTGCTTTTAGTGTTGCTATGGCGGCTTCTATTACTGTAATTATCGCCTCACAATTAGGCCTGCCAGTAAGTTCTACGCATATTGCGGTAGGCGGTATATTTGGTGTGGGTTTTTTGCGTGAATACCTGAAAAAATCCTATGATCGCATGGTAGATGAAATCAAAGATCACCACGAAGGTGCTGAACATGACATCGTTGAAGCATTTCTCGAAGATTTTCAAAAAGCAAACGTTGCCGGTAAGCGCAGTATGCTGCAAGAGCTAAAAGGTAATCAGACCGAGGCGCATTTTACTCGACGCGAAAAGAAAAGTTTGAAAAAGGTTTATCGCCAAGAGTTGGTTAAGAGATCTGCACTATTGAGAATTGCGGCAGCCTGGTTGATTACTGTACCTGCTTCTGCAGGCCTGGCAGCTATTATTTTTTACACCATCAGGGGTGCGATGCTTCCTTAATATAACGCTTCCTTTGATTCTGGATACTTATTATTCCTGTATTAAAAATTATATGTAATGACTGGAGTGCTGCTTAAGTACTTTAGTCATTACTTATAAAACTTATAAACTTACAATTTTTCCCTGAGTTGTCTCTTTTTAGTGGTGAGTGGTGAGTGGTGAGTGGTGAGTGGTGAGTGGTGAGTGTAGTCTGAATAACTATAGAAAAAGTAATTATGAATTAGATTTTCAACTTCTAAAAAAAACCATGAGTAACACGTTGTATGTATAGAAAAATAATCCTTTTTAGTATTTTTATGGTGTTGTCCTATGGTTTTTGGATTAGTCCTAATCTGAAACAGATTGCGGCGGGAGTAGCTATATTCCTTTTTGGAATGCTCTCTCGGAAGAGGGATTTAAAGCGTTCACTGGTGGGCTTTTAGAGAAAATACTCAGAAAAACAACGACGGGATTATGGAAAAGCATGAGTTTCGGTGTTGTGACAACAACGCTGATGCAGTCCAGCTCCCTCGTTTCAGTTATCACCATTTCATTTCTATCAGCAGGGCTGATTACGCTGGCCTCTGGTATTGGTATAATTTTTGGTGCAAATCTTGGTACAACCACAGGTGCATGGCTAGTTGCGGGTTTTGGTCTTAAAGTTAACATTTCCGCATATGCAATGCCAATGCTGGTTTTTGGAGTTCTATTGGTCTTTCAAAAACCCAAAGAACTTAAGGGTATCGGCTATGTACTCGCCGGCCTGGGCTTTTTGTTTCTGGGTATTCATTATATGAAGGAAGGTTTTGAGACCTTTCGGGAGCATATTGACTTAACAGAGTACGCAGTATCCGGATTAAAAGGGCTTCTACTTTATTCGCTGATCGGTATTGTGGCAACGGTTATCATGCAATCAAGCCATGCTACTTTGGTGCTGATAATTACTGCACTGGCAAGTCAGCAAATAACCTATGAAAATGCACTTGCACTTGCCATTGGCAGTAATGTTGGAACCACGATCACTGCGATTCTTGGTTCAATCAGCGCCAATATAAATGGTAAACGACTTGCAGCTGCCCACCTTGTTTTCAATGTTGCTACCGGCGCAGTGGCAATAGCACTAATTGCCCAGTTGATAGGGGCAGTCGATTGGCTATCGAGTCATTTAGGTATAGCCACTGATAATTTCACGCTAAAGCTGGCTGTTTTTCATACCTTGTTTAATCTCCTGGGAATAGCTTTGATGCTTCCCTTTATCAATAAACTAGGATCATTCATTACAAAACTTTTGCCAGAGAAGCAACACGAGATTGCAGAACCGTTGTATTTAAACAGTGCTGCATTAGAACTCCCCGAACTTGCTTTAGAAGCAGTGCGTAAGGAAACACTCAATCTTTATCAATATTTCTTTGGAATTATTTGTCATGGTCTAAGTTTTCGAGTCCGGGACATTAACTCTGACGTGCCTGTTAAAGAAATCATCGAGTCTTTAAAAACCCCCATTCCTGTTAATATTAAAGAGGAATATACCAATAAAATTAAAGGACTTTATGCCGAGATCGTAGACTTCATTAGTAAGTCAAATGAAGATATGTCCCAGGAGCAAAATAATGAAGTGTTTGAATTACGTTCTGCGGGCAGGAAGATGTTGGAGAGTATTAAGAGTACTCAACATATGCATAAAAATCTGTCACGTTATATGAATGATGCTAACCCGTATATTAAGAATGAGTATAATAAAATTCGCTATCGTCTTGGCTCAATCCTTAGAACTCTATCTGATATGGAAAAAGATACAGATGACTTCAGGGCAGCACTTCCAACGCTTGAAGCAATGAAAATTGGAATTCAGGAAGCAGACCGCCAATTTTATATAGATATTGACCAGTATATTCGTGAAAAACAAATTACAGGAGCAATGGCTACCTCTCTGATGAACGATAACACCTATACTAATAATATCGCTAATAACCTGTTAGAAGTTGGCACGATCCTCTTTAAAAACCGTGATTCAGAAATGTACGAAGTGGAACAAAGCCTAATGCTTGATGAGCAGGAAACAGCAGAAGCAATTGCAGTACGCAAAGCTAAAAACAAAGGAGTATAAATTGTGAAGATTAGTAAACTTATGGATATAGCAGATGACTATCTAGGTGCAGAGACTCGTAAACGCAAATCCAAGATTAAATGCTTGAAGCACGTATTGAACAAATTACGTAAGCGTGAAAAAAAACTAGAATTGAAATTTGAAGAAGGTCACGGAAATAAAGAAAAAATTTCCAATGAGCTCGCCATGATCCATGCGCATCGTAAAAAAGGTTTGAGTCTAATGAAGAGTCTCAAGAAAGAACATAAAGCCGCAAAGAAGTCGAAACATTCAAAAAAGGCAGAAAAATAGATTGCGTAATAGATCGACTAAATTTCAGCATCAATCATTAGGTCTCTTTGATAGTGCTTAGGGCTTTGATTTTATAGTTGAAAAATCAAAATAAGTCCTATTATAATAGCCTCGTAAGTAAATTTTATGAGGAGTTTAAAAAATGTTTCATCCGATAAGTCAGAGCGATATAATATTGGTGTAATTGCAATATTTATATGAGGTGTTTTTTAGTGAAAATAAGTGCATTGGTACTCGCAGCTGTGGTTTCAGGCCTACCATCAATTCTAATGGCAGAAGATGTAAGCCAAGGTAAAGCATTACATGATGAGAGCTGCCTAAAGTGTCATATCAAAGATCATAATGAAGCGTTCTACACTCGCGAAGGTCGCACAATGACATCCTATTCAGGGTTACAGAGTATGGTTAGAATGTGCGATGCAAATCTGGGAACCCAGTTATTTGATGAGGATATGGAAGAAATTGGAAAATACCTGAATGATAATTATTATAAGTTTCCTGAAAAGTAATATTGTTTTTATTAAATAAAGTCATAGATTTACTTTGAAAATAAATGTTTTGCCCAAATTATATAGAAGGATTTTATTAAATTATCAGGAGAGTTAATATGTTTCACCCAATAGAAATTCCGTTCGGCTGTGTAATGTTATTTAACGTCGTTGACCTTAAAGACGGTGTAAAGGTTGAGGATGTCGAACTTACACTTGGTGAAATGTGTAATGTGGTTAAAAATAACTACGGCGATGACAATGGTGGCTTTATCGGTGGACAGGTTTTTAAATATGCAGGTTTTATATCAGAGGAAGGTTCAGTCGGGGCCACTCCTGTGGAAAAAGAGAAGGCGGCAAAAGTAAAACAGGGCGAACTAGCAATTATCACTTACTGGAAGTCATTCGAGCAGCACGAGAAATCTCATGCAGATAAGTTATTTAAAGAGAAATTTAGCGAGTTGGCGACCTTCTGTGATGATACGCATGAACTTGGTTATGAAATGTTATGGCAAGGTGTGCCTGAGTAAAGCACCTATTAGTGAGGGTGTCTAATTACAGATACTCCCTGATAGGCTCTTTTAAGAGTTTACCATTATAAAAAAGCTGACCTTGTTTATATTCTAATTTTCTCTCAGCTAGATACTTAATCGTTTTTGGATAAATCCTGTGCTCGATTTGATGCACGCGATCCGCCAGTGTATCTTCAGTATCATCATCTTTAACCTCAACAATACCTTGAAACATCACTGCTCCTGAATCAAGTTCAGGTATTACAAAATGCACCGATGCTCCATGTTCCTTATCATTATTTTCTAAAGCCCTTCTATGTGTATGCAGACCTTTGTATTTAGGTAACAGAGAAGGGTGGATATTTATTAGTTTTCCTTCAAATTGATCGACAAATTCATCACTGAGTATTCGCATAAAACCTGCTAAAACAATAAGATCAGGTGAATAGCTATCTATTATTTGAGCTAATGATTGGTCAAAAGATTCGCGATCTAAAAAACTGGTATGATCTAAAAAAAGGTTGGTAATACCTGCATTTTTTGCGCGTTTTAAACCATAGGCATCTGTACGATTACTGATAACGGCGGAAATTTTAGCGTTGATATTCCCTGACTCAATTTGCTCAATAATGGCTTGAAGATTAGTGCCTGCTCCAGATAGGAGAACTACGATACTAAACATTGAACTTAAACATACTCTATATGCGGCTCGGTCTCAGTAGAACTTTCAATCGCGCCAATCACCCAGTTGCTAATGCCAGATTCTTTAAAGTGTTTTTGGATTGCACCGGCATCGGTCTTATCTACCACGACCACCATGCCAATTCCACAATTGAAGGTGCGCAGCATTTCCTGTTCTTCAATATTTCCCTGTTCTTGTAACCAGTCGAATACTGCAGGTTTTTTCCAGCTATTTAAATCTATCACACCTTTGCTATTTTCAGACATTACACGGGGTATATTTTCAGTGAGCCCACCACCAGTTATATGCGCTAAAGCATTGATTTTGTGCTTTTTTAGTGCAGCTAGAATGGGTTTTACATAAATCTGTGTTGGTGCAATCAAGGCTTCGCCCAAGGTCCTTCCATTAAAAGCATCATTAAGTGAGGCACCGCTTACTTCAAGAACTTTACGGATCAATGAGTAACCGTTTGAATGGGGGCCTGTAGAAGCCAAACCAATCATCACATTTCCATGCTTAATATTTGCCGGGTCAAGAATCTCGTCTTTTTCCACCACGCCCACACTAAAACCTGCGAGGTCAAAATCACCCTGGGCATACATGCCAGGCATCTCTGCAGTTTCACCACCAATTAACGCAGCACCCGATTGTACACAGCCATCTGCGATGCCTTTAATCACGTTCTCGGCAATATCATTGTCGAGTTTTGCCGTTGCGTAATAATCGAGGAAGAACAAAGGCTCCGCACCAGTGACGATAATATCATTGACACACATCGCGACCAGATCAATCCCAATGGTGTCATAAATTTCGGCTTCAATAGCCAGTTTTAGTTTGGTACCAACGCCGTCTGTACCCGAAACCAGAATAGGCTGTTTATAACCCTCTGGCAACGACATCAATCCACCAAAACCACCTAGGCCACCCATAACTTCAGGGCGTGTAGTGCGTTTAGTGTGTGGTTTAATGCGATCAATCAGTGCATTGCCAGTATCGATATCGACGCCGGAATCACGATAGGTAAGAGGAGTTTTAGAATTCGCCATAATCAGTGGGGTAGGTGATTTTAAAAGGCGAATTCTAGCATGAAAAATTTAGGGCAGTGCTATTAAGTCTTGGTGGATTTATTGTATTTTGTGATCCAACTAAAAGTAGGGATCAGCATGAAAATAGCCAGCATGACTATAATAGTTGACCAAGGAGGCGTGGGAATTATTATCGAAAGCTGGCTGTTGGAAAAAAATACTAACATAAGAGATATTTTGAAAAATTGACATGTATCAAGTAAATATCGTTTTAGTGTCTGCAGAAGGTATCAGATAATCGATGGGGACACTCTGAAATAGTGTATCAATGCATGGTTTTGGATTATTTCAGATTGATGTTTTTCGCGCAGAATGATGAAACACTTTTTGTAAAAACCTTCAAAAAGTAGGGGGGTGTCACATAACTAAACAATTACATTAATATCAGGGGGAATTCCCGAAACAAATTTTTCAATTGATTAATTTAATTAGTATCCTTAGCATCATCATTTAACCTAAACAGTATGAATAAATATGAAACAGGTAAAACTAGGCAGTAGCGATTTACAGGTATCCGAAGTTTGTCTTGGCTCAATGACTTGGGGTAGCCAGAATACTCAGGCAGACGCTTTTGAGCAGATTGATTATGCGCTCGACCAGGGAATTAACTTTATAGACACCGCAGAATTATACGCGGTGCCACCAAAAGCGGAAACGTGCGGTTTAACAGAACAGTATATTGGCAACTGGCTGGCGAAAAATCCCGCCAAACGTAAGGATATAGTGCTGGCTTCAAAAATTGCGGGTTCTGGACTAAAGTGGATTCGTGATGGTGGAAAAATCACTGGCAAGGCTGTTAAAGAAGCATTAGACGGATCACTCAAAAATCTGCAAACTGACTATCTGGATCTGTATCAATTGCATTGGCCTAATCGTCCCAATCCGCATTTTTGCCGACATTGGCCCCAACAAATAAACTATAAAGCTATTGATGTTGCACAGGAAAGAGAAGAACATCTTGAAATGCTCGGTGCCTTAGGTGACTGCGTAAAAGAAGGTAAAATTCGCCATTGCGGCCTATCCGATGACACCCCCTGGGGAATTAATGAATATTTACGTCTGTCAGAAATTCATGATCTGCCGAAAATGGTATCAATTCAGAATGAATTTAGCTTGATTCATTTGATGGATTCTCCGCATCTGATTGAAACCTGTGTACTCAATGATGTTGCCTATTTGCCATGGTCACCGTTGGCCGGTGGTGCATTATCCGGTAAATACCGTAATGGAGCATTGCCAGTAAATTGTCGCTGGACCATTGAGCAGCGCAATGGCATTTTCCGTGACACCAGCCAGTCACACGAAGCGATTGAAGCGTTATATGAAATAGCAAAACACCATAACTTGTCATTGACCCAAATGTCATTGGCATGGGTATATCAATTCAATGGTGTGACTTCGACTATTATTGGCGCAACTTCAATGGAACAGCTTATAGAAGATCTTGGTGCATATCAGTTACAGTTATCTGAAGATATATTGAAAGAGATTGATCTGGTTATAAAGCGTTACCCTGTGCCATTTTAGAAGATCGTAAAACCGCATAAAAGGTGGGGGGTGTCTTTTTTTGTTATATTCTGAACTGAATAATTCATATGAGATAAAGTGCGAATCATGAAACGACACTCCCCCTTTATGCAAACCTTTGAACAGCTACCTGAAACGCTGCCTGTGTTTCCCCTGCCGAGTGCTGTACTCCTGCCCGGAGCACATTTACCACTTAATATTTTTGAGCCGCGTTATTTAAATATGCTGCAAGACGCGATGGAAAGACATCATCTAATTGGCATGATACAACCACGCGATGAAAGCCCCCAGCCTTCACTGTTTCAGGTAGGTTGCGCAGGTCGGATTATACGCTATGAAGAAACTAGTGATGGGCGCCTGGAAATTATGCTGAAAGGTCTATGCCGTTTCGAAGTCAAACAAGAGTTAACGACACTGCGTGGCTATCGTTTAATCGAGCCTGACTGGTCAAGATATGCGATAGATTTTGATGAGCAAGAACAACCAGATGCTCAGTCTAAATTAGTTTTTCATGGAGCCGTACGCAGTTATTTTAATCAAAACAATATGGAAGCTGATTGGGATTTACTGGATAAACTTAGCGTCGAAGAATTGACTAACAGTTTGTTTAATTATCTGCCGCTGACAAATGAAGATAAACAAATGCTAATTGAAACCGATACGATAGCGAACCGCATAAGGGCATTCACCGCGATTTTAGAAAGTAATGATAGTGCTAAAGAACGTAAACATTGAGTTCGATTTGGGTATTAGCAACCAAAAACGCCTCAGATCAAAGCTCTCGATAAATTCATCTGGAATGAATTTGAAAAGTTGAGTGTAACGAAACTGCCTCGCAGAGGTGAAGAACAGCTTTGTTGCATAAAGCTGACCCCATCAATGGAGAGTGTTATAAAAACAAGTAAAAGTAGGGGGGTGTCTTTCTAATAATCAAACTAGCGCCCACTAACCAATATCATTCCAAAATCTTCTGGTGTAGGGTAGATTTCTCTTGAATTCCAACTGATGCGTGCGTCTCGATAACCACCGTCATCGTCATCGTTTATCACAACATCCATACCTATTTTATCTTTTACTTTGGGCGATATCCCAAACTGTTTCCAGCTTATTTGAGCACGTAATTCATAACCATCGTATTTTTCTTCAATCTCAAATGGGATTTCCAACTTAGCGTTTACGGGGGTTTCTATCCCAAAAGAGACTTCTTTAGCATTGCGCGCAAAAATCAAATGGAGATCATTTTCACTATCGAAACTATCGTCTCTGCTATTATCACCATCAATATAAAACTCAATCGAATCATCATTTACAGGGTCTTTAGAATCATTCACTTTTTCTTTGTCGTAAACTTTCGCACTAAAATAAATGTGTTCCTCATCCCACTTAGCTTGCCATTTTCCGGAAATGTCGCGTTTATCCCAGGTCGCTCCTTCTAATAAAAGATTCAAGGCTTGCGGATTTTCAAAGCTATAGAATTTTTGCTTTTCCAGGGCAGAATCTCCTCTCGCTGGTCTAATCACAATTCGTGGTTGATTCGGATCAGCAGTTTCCAGGTATTTCTCGACTTCAGATGATGCAGGTTTTTCCTGCTCGTTCGCGGCGCTCCAATCCCACCAGCGTTCATTCTCGGTGATAAATTTTAATGAGGCTGCCAATTTTGGTGCGTCCTTTGGGTCCTGACGAACAGTTTCTTTTAACCCCCAGCATCCGTGCCAGTTACAACTTCTTGGTGCACTGAATGCCACAAATAAATCCGCACCCATATTGCGCCACTCCCTGTATAAATCGAGATAAAGGTCGGCCATGCGCGAATCACGGTTCGCCGCATAAAACAGCGGGTTAGGGTGTTGCAAATAATCTTTTGCAGCCCAGTCAACCAGGCCTTGCCCACCTTCATAAGCCATTAAACTAACACCAAATAAATCAGCGAGTTCCATGTGTTTTTTGAGCTCTTCCATAATCTTTGGCAGTGAGCGATACGATTTATTGTCGTTCAACAGTTTGAAAATATCATCAACTGTTTCTGATTCACGAAAGCCACGCAAATTGCCGCCGATATAAGGCGCTATTGCTAGCGCGTCGACTGATTTGTAAGTGTCATCGTAAGCTAAAATAATACCGCTGATGTCGGGTCGGGTATCCCAACCTCCTATAATGCGCACGTAGTTTTTATTGTGCATGCCGTATACATCTTCCCAGATGTCGAAAAACTCAACCGAGCGTTTGGCATAATACTTATAGCCTGCGAGTAGGGCATCCTGATCCAGTTGCTGTGCAATCCCCATTTTTTGCATATATTCGTTATGCACGAAATTCGCATTCCAGGCTTCATTGGTATATTCAATATGTGGCGTTAGTTCGGGAGATAATCGTTCTTTAACCATCTGTGCAAACTTTTTCATATAGTCGTCATCGGCGGCATGCGGCACGTTTAACCAGGGGTTTGCCTTGAGGCGATTAGCCAGTTCAATCTGGATTTCAAGCGGTGCGCCTCGTGAGCCATAAATACCGCCCCATGTGGCTTTATCAAGGGTTGGGCGTTGCTCCCATTTTTCGGCAGGGTTACGTGTAATGTCCAGACATCGGCATAAAACGAATCACTCCAAAATCTTTCATAAAATTCAAATAATCAGGGTTGAAGATGATCGAAGCATAATGACTTTTAAAATCGAGATATTTGACGTCTTTACAACTTTCAGCATCACTGACTTGTTTGAAAGGATCATTCTGGCAAATGCCACCCGGCATGATAATCCGGATATTTCTCAAGGGCTTATCAGGGTTGGAATCGACTATTTGTAATGCGGCGGTCATAAAACCATCTTCACGCGCGTTAAAACGGATCGTATCTTCACCTTTGTCCCGTGAAACGAGTTCAACATTTTGTAGGTACTCAATTTTACCTTCGCCGTCGTAAAGGACTTTAAGTCGCCTTCAGGCAGTCCAGCGATGGCGATATTTCGGATGAAAAATGCGCCTGCTTTGCCGCCATTTAATTTTTTCGGCCAGCCTTGCTCGTCGTATTCAACCTTAGCAGAACTAAGGCAGGGCATATCCTGTCTTCGACAACGGATGTTTTCGTGGAATGGTGTAGCAACACGAAACAAATCCACGAAGGGAATACTCGCGTCCTGCTCAAAGATTTCATTGGTATTAATGCCGAGGGGGGATTTCTGGTTTTTAGCAGGCGGGTAGATAATGTCAGCGTTGATGATATTTTCTATATTCTCAACTTCAACATCTTTCTCGTCAGCAGTTTTTTCAACGACTTCCGCAGCTTTCGCCTCTGCTTTTTCATCACTGTCTTTTGAATTATCTATATTCTCTGTAAATTCAATATGATCAGCCGCTTGAACACTAAAAGTCATGATTGAATAAGTGAGAACAGATGCAATGAAAAAAGTTGCGACAGGTATTGTGTGTACTGTAAATAGTTTAAGTACTGATTTATTTGACATTATTTTTGCCGTAATACGAATATGATGATGTTAAGTGTATAGTTTTAAGCCGATTAAAAACACCAATCGCTGAATCTAACGGTAGCTTTTTCAAGTTAAAACATGCGTAAATACTTCACTGCTGCTTGAATAAACAGCAGTCGGGTTAGAAATTGAAAACTAGCTCATTTTGCCAATAGCGCAACTTACGACTGATTTTGCTTTTCCCTTCAGTGCATCCAGGCCTTCTACCGAGCCTTGCTCTGGATAGCCCAGAGCCAGCAATGCTTTAACCGTTGCATTGCGCACAGACTCATCGTCAGTATCAATAGTCACGATTTGATCTTCGATAGCGACATCGACTGAATTTACACCATCAATGGTTTTAAGTCTTTTGGTGATGGTGTTCGCACAACCACCGCAGCGAATATTCTCTACATTGATGCTGATTTTCATGGGATGCTCCTTTCACTCAAATCAATATTCCGTTAATTTAGTATACTGATCAAAAAGTGTATTTTAAAGACCTGAAGTTATTGAAAAACAGGCTAAAAGTAGGGGGTGTCTCTTTAGTGGCTTTTTAAGCTGATAAGTTTCAAAGCCCGGGAAACAATCTACGTTCTCTTAAAAATGGATGAAATTTCGAATGCTTCAACAATATTTTGCCGAGCGAGTGCCGGTTTGTTTTGTTTCAAGCGGATCACTGCGCGACCGGCTAATGAACCAAAATGCCGCGGTTCGAGTTCGAGTGTTTTGGCAATGTCCCATAAGGATTTTTCATATTCTTCCTGATGAAAATAAATCGTTGCGCGTTGATTCCACACTTCAGCATAATCGGGCTTCAGCCCAATTACTTTATTTAAAATTTCAAGCGAGCCTTTATAGTCATAGCCGCGACGTTTTTGCAGCGCATCTTGCATAAGCTTCATCTACTTCGTGAGTTTTCCGAATCTAGCCAGGAAATCCAGATCTGGTTTTCCAGCTTACGTGCCTCAGCCTCGTTGCTTGCAGTCTTTAATTGCAGAAACAGCAAATCGAGCTTATTGCTCTCGGCATGCATCGATAAACATAGAGAGCAAAAGAGCAATGTGTACAGAAGAGTTTTGCGGGTAAAAGCAGTTGTTATCATCAGATTTACCTCAAGCTTGAATAATTACTCGTTCACAATCATTTTAATACCAGCGAAAATAATTCTATTCCAATCAAAAGTACATTGTAAAATACACACGGACTTATTGAGAGTTTTGCGTTAAATAAGGCCAATACGTTCAATAAACCAGTATGCCGCGATAATCGCAATCACGATTGATGCCGGAATGGTGATTCTCTGACGATACCAGCTTTTGTTTCTAAACCAGTAACCCACGCCAATAAAGCAGGCTGTGATAACAGCCAGTTGACCGAATTCCACACCAATATTAAAACCAAGTAGACCGGCGACAAAATTCTCGAGGCTCAAGCCAATTTCGGTAAGTACACCGGCAAAACCGAGACCATGCAGGAGTCCAAACAGGAATACCACTATCGGTCGCCATCGACTCAGCTTGTCGGAGTAGATGTTCTCGAGACAAACATAAACTATGGAGGCTGCAATCAATGGTTCCACAATCGATGCTGAGATACTCACAATGCCATAAATACCAAGCGCCAGTGTAACACTGTGTGCAAGGGTAAAGCTGGTAACTTGAATTAACAGCGGGCGCAAATGGGTGCTAAGTAAAAACAGGCCGACGACAAATAAAATATGATCCAGTCCTTTCGGAACAATATGCACAAAGCCGACTTGTAGGTAGTTTTTAAACGCTTGCCATTGAGTAACCTTAGAAGCACACCCCCCCACTTTTGTAGCATTTTCAGGGTCTGTACAGTCAATACCGATCGCTACCTGGTCACTCATTTTGCCTTCGGTTAAATAGGATGAATAGAGATCTGGATTTTGTTCAGAACTTACCCGCAAATACCGCATTGCCAAAACTGCTATCCCATTTCCAGCTCAGGTTTTTAGTGCCCTCAGGGATTAACCCGGAAATGTTAATAATAGAATCCCGGGCTAGATCGATGTCTCCAACCTCGGGAATGTCAATGTCGAGTATCTTCAGCTCCTGTACTTTGCCATCAAATGAGAGTTGCATTTTAGTTAAAAAATCAGCGCTGAATTTTTCGAATTCTTTATTAAGCTCAGTAGCAGGAAGGTTTCTTAACGTATTGTATTTTATCGCATTGCTAGATTCGTTAGTGTCCTGGTGCTGGTTCCCAACTTCTGCGATTAATGCTTCTAGATTGTGTCGAATGGATAAAGCGTAATAGCCTGCCTGGTTAAACGTGAAGTCGACGATAGCTGGGCGAATTTCATGAGCGATACTTAGATTAGAGAAAAATAAAATACAAAATAACAGTACAAATTTTATTCTGTCTTGCAGTAAGAATTGATGTGGTTGCATAATCAAGTTCAATAAAAAAGAAAAAGGCAGAATCATAGCGTGTTTTATTTAAAGTTAAATAATTTATTCACTGGTGTTTTTTTATTAATCAGTTCGTTCGCAATAACATCTAGCGTCAGTGCGCATGAAATGTGGATTGAACCGCTAAAATTTTCTGTAAAACCACAGGATAAAATATACGCACACGAGAAGGTAGGGCAGAATTTTAAAGGAAATAGTTATTCATATCTGGCTTCCAGTTTCGAACAATTTAATATTACCGTGGGTAGTAAAACCCGCCCGATTAAATCCCGTCTGGGCGATAAACCTGTAGTACAAGAGCTTGTGACGGAAGAGGGATTAGTAATTCTATCTGCAATTTCAACTGGTTCAAAACTGGTTTATGAAACCCGTGAAAAATTTGAAAATTTTATAAAAACTGAAAAACTGGATTGGGTTTTTGATGCACATAAAAAACGGGGTTTGCCTGAAGAAGGTTTTACCGAGGTATTTAGACGATACCCTAAGTCTTTAATCAAAGTAGGGCACGGTAAGGGAGAAGATCAAGTTTTGGGTCTACCGCTTGAATGGGTGGTTAAAACGAATCCTTACACTACAGAGGGAAATATAAAAGCGCAATTACTGTGGCAAGGTAAAGCGTTTGCCAACTCGCATGTCAGCGTCTTTAACAAAACCTATGAAACAAACGATCATAAATCTGAGAACATTCAATTAAGCATCACCAAGGTGAAGGAAGTTATTAAAACAGAATTGACTACTGATGAAGAAGGTCGAGTAGAGATACCACGTGGTAATGGTGGAATTTTTTTAATTAATGCGGTACGAATGATTGAGCCGAGTGAGGTAACAGCGAAAGAAACAGGGGCCGTTTGGGAGAGTCTATGGGCTTCGATGACTTACGAAATCTCTGATTAAGTCCACTTTATTTAGGCTGGTTAAAATTATCCGAAACTTCCCCGAAGTTCGCTGCAATAGAATGAGGCATTCTGTAAGATATACTTCGCCAAACTGCGTGTGAAAGAATAGATATCACTACGGAAGTTAAATCTAAAAAGAGTTACAAGCATTTTTATGTAATAGTGAAGACATGCTAGAACTGTCATATAATAAGATAATCTAAATTCCCCCGTTTAAATTAATCATGGCCTTATTTGTTTCTTCATTGAATAGCAGCAATCGTTTTTTAATTCCTATTGCAATTAATTGTTTAGTCTGCATGAGTATAAGTGCGTGTTCAGGTGCTTCTTCAACAAAAGGCCTGGTTCAACATATACATCCAGAAAATGTATGTCTTGGCACGAGATCTCATGCTCACCCTGGGGGTGATAAAGCGCACGAGCATAAGCTTAAATGTGCTGCGAGTGTGCCTCGGCCTTCAAATGCACATACACACCCAGCAACCAAAGGGAGACGTTCAATCAGACACGTACATCCAAACGGTGCGAATAAACATACACATAATAGATTGTTGAAATAAAAACCGTGTAAAAGGTGGGGGGTGTGTTTTTTATAGCTATTAATTAGCTCTTTTCGGGACTCTAGCACCTCTTGAAACAGTTCCTGTTCATGAGAGATGATTAACTGCTCACCTAGGGTAAAGTAGTTGATTCGTGATTGGTTGTTTTGTTGTCGAGTACTGTCCCTTGTTTCGACCACCTCTCGTGACAACTCTTGTCACTGGAGAGATGTTTAACTCCTTCCTAGAGAAGGGTGTTAATCAATCCAAACACGTGCATTTCTGAACATCCTCATCCACGGGCTATCTTCTCCCCACTCATCAGGGTGCCATGAATTTGTTACAGTGCGAATTACGCGTTCTGGGTGTGGCATCATGATGGTAAAGCGTCCATCGGTATTACAAAGGCCTGTAATTCCCATTTCAGAACCATTCGGGTTTTCGGGGTAATGTTGTGTCGGCTCACCTTGGTTATCGATATAACGCATGTTTACAAAGCTATTGCTCAAGGCGTCTTCTGCTTTATTGACTCCGGTAAATACTGCGCGACCCTCTCCGTGGGCAACTGCGATAGGTATTTTCGAACCTTGCATATCTTTTAGCAAGATTGAAGGTGAATCCAGTATTTCTACCATCGCAAAACGCCCTTCAAACTGCTCGGACTGATTACGATAGAATGCAGGCCAGTGACTGGCACCGGGGATTAAGTCCCTTAAATGCGAAAACATCTGGCAACCGTTACAGACACCCAGACCGAATACATCCTTGCGCTCAAAAAAGGCATTGAAATCATCTTTAGCACGAGGATTGTGCAAAATGGTTTTCGCCCAACCTCCACCAGCGCCAAGAACATCACCATATGAGAAACCACCACAGGCTACCAAACCGCTGAAAGCATCAAGAGAAGTTCGCCCAGAAATTATATCAGTCATGTGCACATCAACCGCACTAAAGCCAGCACGGTCAAACGCAACTGCCATTTCCTGCTGTCCATTAACACCCTGATCACGTAGAATCGCAACAGCTGGGCGCACACCTGTATTGATGTAGGGTGCAGCTATATCTTCTGCAATATCAAAAACTGGAGTTGCGCTTAGGCCAGGATCAACGAAGGACTTGTCAAGGCGCTCAAGCTCCTGTTGCGCGCATTGATCATTATCGCGTAACGCTTGCATCCGATAGCTGGTTTCTGCCCAGATTTTTTGCAAACTAGAGCGAGATTCCTGATAGATATTATTGTGTCCCCAACTAAAGCAAATTTCATCGAGGTTCTCAGCTGTATTGAGTTTGCCTATCACGTGCGAACAGCTTCCTAAATCTGCTTCACGCAGGGCAGACAATACTTCTTCGGTATCGGTGTGGTGCACTTGGACCACTGCGCCAAGCTCCTCGGTAAACAGTGCTTCAAGGGGTGTTTTGGCAATATCATCAAGACGAACCGTGACGCCAACGTGACCTGCAAATGCCATTTCACAAACTGTCGCCAGCAAACCACCATCCGAGCGATCGTGGTAGGCCATTAGTTTGTTTTCCTGATTGAGTTCCTGAATCACCTTAAAGAAATTGATTAAAACTTGTGGATCATTCACATCTGGCGCATGTGCGCCCATCTGCGAATAAACTTGTGCCAGCGCAGAAGCCGCGAGTCGGTTTTTGCTTTTACCAAGGTCAATCAGGATCAGGTCAGAATCACCTTTATTGGTTCGAAGCTGTGGTGTCAGTGTTTTGCGAACATCTTCAACAATCGCAAAAGCAGTGGTTATTAATGAAAGTGGTGCTGCCATTTCACGATGTTCTGAGCCTTCACTGGTATTATGATCCCACACGGTTTTCATCGAGAGTGAATCTTTGCCCACAGGAATGGCAATACCGAGTTTGGGGCAAAGTTCTTCACCGACTGCTTTTACAGTATCAAATAATGCTGCATCTTCGCCTTCATAACCCGCAGATGCCATCCAGTTTGCAGAGAGGAAAATGTCAGATATTTTACTGATTTTAGCGGCTGCAATATTTGTGATTGCTTCACCGATTGCCATGCGCCCGGATGCAGCAGGATTTACCAGCGCAATTGGGGTGCGTTCACCCAGTGCCATCGCTTCGCCGTTATAGCCAATATAATCTGCACAGGTTACGGCTACATCCGCCACAGGTACTTGCCAGGGGCCGACCATTTGATCGCGATTTACCATACCGGTGATGGTGCGGTCTCCGATGGTAATCAAGAATGCTTTGGATGCGACTGTTGGCAAGCGTAAAACATGCTCGATGGCTTCATCGATCTTGATTTCTGCCAATTCCAGCTCTTGTTTGTGAAAAGTTTTGTGGTGTACATCGCGCAGCATTTTGGGTGGCTTGCCGAGTAGCATATCCATCGACATATCCACGGGGTTATTATCAAACAGTGCATCGCCAACCAATAAGTGGCGTTCTTCAGTGGCATAACCCACTACGGCGTGAATCGCACGTTCTCGCTCACACAGTGCCTTGAAAGCATCCAGGCGATCTTCGGCAATGGCTAAAACATATCGCTCCTGTGCTTCATTACACCAGATTTCCATCGGCGACATGCCAGGCTCATCATTGGGAACGGTGCGCAGTTCAAACTTGCCACCACGTCCGGCATCATTAACAATTTCAGGGATTGCATTGGAAATTCCGCCCGCACCGACATCGTGTATCCATAGAATAGGGTTGTTATCGCCCATTGCTACACAGCGGTCGATAACCTCCTGCGCACGACGCTCCATTTCTGGATTGCCTCGTTGTACCGAGGCAAAATCCAGACTTTCAGCGCTGGTACCGCTTGCCATTGATGAAGCCGCACCGCCCCCTAATCCAATCAGCATCGCGGGTCCACCCAGGACAACAATTGGTGTGTCTACCGGGATTTCTTTCATATCGATATTATTCGCGCGAATATTTCCGATACCGCCAGCCAGCATAATCGGTTTGTGATAACCGCGAAGCTCTTTATCTGAACTCGCACCCGGAACCTCAGCTTCATAAGTGCGGAAATAGCCAGTGATATTGGGGCGGCCAAATTCATTGTTGAATGCTGCTGCACCGATGGGGCCTTCGAGCATAATATCCAGCGCGCTATCGATACGTGCAGGTTTACCGTGATCTTTCTCCCACGGCATTTCATAGTCAGGAATCTTCAGATTGGATACCGAGAAGCCACATAGACCCGCTTTTGGTTTAGAGCCATTTCCGGTTGCACCTTCATCGCGAATTTCACCACCCGAACCTGTGGCAGCTCCCGGGAAGGGTGATATCGCAGTTGGATGATTATGCGTCTCGACCTTCATCAGCATATGCACGGGTTCTGCTGAGTACCCGTACTCATGATTGATACTATTGGGGAAAAACCTGGTTGCTAAGGATCCTTCAACCACTGAGGCGTTATCGTGATAGGCCGAAAGGACGCCTTCGGGCGATTGTTTAAAGGTATTTTTAATCATTCCAAACAGGGTTTTATCCTGCTTTTTGCCATCAATAATCCAGTCCGCATTAAAGATTTTATGCCGGCAGTGTTCGGAATTTGCCTGCGCAAACATCATTAACTCTACATCGGTCGGGTTACGATTTAACTCGGCATAGTTAGCGGCTAAATAGTCGATCTCGTCTTGAGATAAAGCCAGACCCAGATCAATATTTGCTTTTGCCAACGCTGTAGCAGGATCATCACCTAATTCGATGCGATTTAATGGTGCTGGTTCTGCATCGCTAAAGAGTATCTCGGCTTCTATTTCGTCATCGAGAACGACTTCAATCATGCGATCATGAATTTTTTCTCGAATAAAAAGACATTGATCATCAGGTAAGGTGTGAAAATCATCAATATACTCGACAAAGTAGGCAATTCCCCGTTCAACGCGGTCGACCTTGCTTAAACCACAGTTATGCAGAATATCAGTGGCTTTACTTGACCATGGTGAGATAGTTCCGGGACGTGGAGTCACAAGAAAAAGCTCGCCCAAAGGTTTGTTGTCATTATCTGCTTCGCCGTAATGCAATAATTCACTAAGCGTTTCGTTTTCAGCTTCATCCAGTTCCTGACTGGTCTTTACAAAATGCCAGTATCTGGCGTGAATATCGATGAGTTCTGGAATGGACTTTTTTAATGATTTCAGTAATTTATCTTTGTTGAAATCTGAAAATGCGCGACTGCCGGGGATAATTAACATAGCCAAGTGGTTTTCATTAAAGGGGAGTTAGCTATCATAAGTTTCGTGGAGCTATATTTAAAGTTAAATTATGCAAATTTCTTTTAATTAGGGTTTTTTCAAAAACGCTATGCTTAAACTTAAAAGCGGCTAAAAGTGAGGGGTGTCATTTTAATAATGAGCTTGTTGTTTACTATGTCATCTATTTAATTGACTTATATCAATAAAGTTATACTAAGTTAGTAGCTATTTAACCCTGTTCTACTAGACTTAATAATGTGTGCGGGTAGTTTTCTTTGAACTTTTAGGAATATATGAGGTTCATAGTAGGTTTGGTTTAAATGATACAGATGTATCCGTTCCAATACACTTTTGTATTTATTAAAATTAAATAATAACTTATGGAGAAGTATTATGAATATTGAAAAATTAACAATCATTAGCACAACAGCAGTTTTAGCTGTTGCTATGGTTTCTTCGCTATCTGCACAGGAAGGTAAATATGTGCAAGATGGATCAGGCATTGCAGTACGAGATGGCTCGGGGAAATGTGTATTGGGAGCAATTGGCAATATGCTCGAAGGTTGTGGTGCACCGATAAAGGTAGAGCCTGTACCAGTGTACGTGCCACCACCTGCACCTATGCCAAAACCGCGTCCTGCTCCGATGGTAAAAGTACTCAATTTAAATGAATCGGGTGGATCAAACTTTGCATTTGATAGCGCCAATCTTACGGATAAAGCACAAGGTCAATTGGCTGGTTTTGTAAATAGCGTGAAAACATCTAATGTTGCACCTTCTAGTATTACTATAGTTGGTCATACCGATAGCATTGGTTCTGATGCATATAATCAGACGTTATCTGAAAAACGTGCAAATTCAGTCGCAAGCTATCTTACTAGTCAGGGAATGAACCGCGGAATGATGCGAGTATCGGGTAGAGGAGAATCCCAACCTGTCGCAAGCAATACAACCAAAGCCGGAAGAGCTGAGAACCGTCGTGTTGATATTAGAGTAACTGGCCGACGCACGATTACTGTTAGGCCATAAGCAAAACCACATCTATTAAAGGCCGGAAATTAATCCGGCCTTTTTTGTGAATGAGAGTAATAGTTGGTTTGTGATTTGCAAAAAGTGACTAGCAGAGCGCTAGCGAGACAACATCTTCGCTCGCCCTTAATGGATGAGGTTTTGAAAAACCGGGTAAAAGTAGGGGGTATAAATTTTTTCCGTTAGATATGGTTCCGAAGATGAATACGAATGCTGTCGACTTATTGCACGTTATCGTTAACCGTACATACCCGCACTTAGATTCAAATTTGAATAATTGACAGATTATTTTAGGGTTGCGTGTGCTTTCAACTGAAGATCAACAATAAACTTATCATATTGCGAGTACCCTTTACTCGCCAGACATGCATTTAATACTTTTTCTGATGCTTTCATGCCGCCTTTCTTCTCTGCTTCAAGAAGTATTTGATAGACAGGAGACACCGCTTTAATGGCTAATATTGGAGCATATCGCCGATAAGAAGTGTAATTGGTGATATTCCCGTCATCATCCCATGTGCCTGTAATGTAGGCAAAAACCCAGTAAAAACCACCATCTTTACGTAAGTTTTTTATATACCCAAAAAATTCTTTTTTAGCTTTTATGGTATCCCAAGCCAGTTTGTAAACTATCTGGGGCATATCTGGGTGACGAATTAGATTATGGTTGGAGCCCATCAATTCTTCTTCAGACCAGCCAGACATCTTGGCAAAAATGTCATTGCAGGAAATAATAGTGCCTCGCTTATCAGTTTTTGAAACGATTAACTCATTTTTATCAAATGAAGATTCTATATGAGTTGTAAATTGAGGTGCATCACGTTTACTCAATCGTCTTTTTGGCTCAAGAATCAGCGTCATTTTTGTTGTCTCTATTTTTTATTATTATTCAAGCTGTAGCCGAACGTGGCAATACATAACAACTATACATAAATAAAAAGTACTAACTAGCTTGATCAGATGCATGGTAATCATTATTATAATTGTTTAGATTAAATTTATTAATAGGACGTCCGAGATTATATTTCTCACTTTTTTGTAGAAAGTGTTTGATGCTATTTATCATTTATGCAGATTTTCATGACTTGCCTCAACTCATGCTTTCAAAAACTAGTTTATAAAAAGTCTATGTAGTTTTTTCTGACAGAACAGGAATTAGAATATGTCTAGAATGGTGACCATTGATGGCAATGAAGCGGCGGCTAATGTTGCACACAAAACTAATGAAGTCATAGCCATTTACCCGATTACGCCTGCCTCGCCCATGGGTGAGCTATCCGATGAATGGTCTTCCCGCCAGCAAAAGAATCTGTGGGGTACGGTTCCCGAGATTATTGAAATGCAGAGTGAGGCCGGTGCTGCCGGTACGGTTCATGGTGCTTTACAGACTGGCGCATTAACAACCACGTTCACTGCCTCACAGGGTCTGTTGCTGATGATTCCCAATATGTACAAGATTGCAGGTGAATTATCCCCGATGGTACTGCATGTGGCGGCACGCTCCATAGCGGCTCAGGCACTTTCCATTTTTGGTGACCATAGTGATGTAATGTCAGTGCGTGGTACAGGCTTTGCCATGCTAGCGTCTGCTTCTGTACAGGAAGCAATGGACATGGCGCTGATTGCCCAAGCCGCAACGCTAGAAGGCCGGGTCCCTTTTGTACATTTCTTCGATGGCTTTCGCACATCACACGAGGTTAGCAAGATTGAGTTACTCGAAGATGATGTCATCCGTTCGATGATCAATGATGATCTGGTTGCCGAGCATCGTGCCCGCGCGTTAACACCGGATAAGCCGGTGATTCGCGGCACCTCACAAAACCCTGATGTGTACTTTCAGGCTCGTGAAACGGTTAATCCTTTTTACAATGCGTTGCCAGCGATTGTGCAGCAGAAAATGGATCAGTTTGCCGAGCTAACAGGGCGTAGCTATAAGCTGTTTGATTATTTCGGTTCGAAAGATGCCGAACGCGTCATCATTATCATGGGATCGGCGGCTGAGGCGGTCGAAGAAACGGTTGAAACTTTGCTGGTGCAAGGCGAGAAGGTCGGCGTAATCCGCGCACGTCTGTATCGCCCATTCTCCATCGAATACTTGATTAATACCTTGCCTGTCAGTGTAAAGAAAATAGCGGTAATGGATCGTTGTAAAGAGCCGGGTTCAGCAGGTGAGCCTTTATACAAAGATGTATTAAGCGGATTTGCCGAATATATTGCTGAGGGTGGTGAACACTTTGCAGATATGCCAGTGGGTTTTATGCCAAGAATTGTTGGCGGACGTTACGGGCTGTCTTCCAAGGAATTTACACCCGGCATGATTTACGCCATTTTTGACAACCTCAAGCACTCACAACCAAAAAACCATTTCACCATCGGTATCCATGATGATTTGACTTTCACATCGCTTGAATGGGATGCCACGGTTCGTACAGACGCGATGAAAGGCTCTAAGCAATATTTATTTTACGGTTTAGGTTCAGATGGCACGGTTAGCGCCAATAAAAATACGCTGAAAATCATGAGTGAAGAAAGTGATCAGTACGCGCAAGGCTATTTTGTTTATGACTCCAAAAAAGCCGGAGCAGTAACCATTTCGCATTTACGTTTTAGCGATTTACCGATTCGTTCAAGTTATTTGATCGACGATAATTCTGCGCAGTTCATTGGCTGTCATCAGACGGTGTTTTTAGAGCGATACCCAATGCTTGATAAAGCATCCAAAGATTCCGTATTTCTACTCAATACGGCAGCGAGTCACGACGAGGTATGGAATACACTGCCACGTTCCATGCAGCAGCAGATTCTGGATAAAAATATCCGGCTATTCATTATCGATGCCTACCGAGTTGCAACAGACAGCGGTATGGGACGCCGAATTAACACTATTATGCAGACCTGTTTCTTTGCCATATCAGGCGTTCTTCCGCGCGATAAAGCTATCGAAAAGATCAAGCATGGTGTCGAAAAAACATACGGGCAGAAAGGCCGTAAGATTGTACAACTCAACTTTGCGGCGATTGATGCCACCCTTGAAAATCTGTTCGAGGTTGAAATCCCTGATGCGGTTAGCAGTAAGCTAGAGCTCAAGCGACCTATCCCTTCGATTGCCCCGGTATTCATCAAGAGCATCACCGGAACGATTATCGCTAATAGGGGAGATGAGTTAAGCGTCAGCCAGTTGCCCAATGATGGTACTTACCCACTTGGAACAGCGGCCTGGGAAAAACGCAATATTGCCCTTGAAATACCGGTGTGGGATGAAGAGCTATGTATCTTTTGCGGCAAGTGTCCTTTTGTTTGTCCGCACTCGGCGATTCGCAGTAAGGTCTTTCCAGCCGAGCTGGTTAAAGATGCACCACTAACATTCAAGCATATAAAAATCAAGGGCAAGGAGTTTGAAGATCTGCATGTCAGTTATCAGGTAGCACCTGAAGATTGTACAGGTTGTAATCTGTGTGTGGATGTTTGCCCTGCACGGGATAAAACCAATGTCAGTCACAAGGCGCTGGATATGATGCCGCAAGCGCCATTGCGTGAACAAGAAAGGGAAAACTGGGAGTTCTTCAAGTCATTGCCTGAGTATGACCGTAATAAGATTGAATGGTCGAAAATGAAAGGTGCGATGATGTCACAGCCTTTATTTGAATTTTCAAGTGCCTGCCTGGGTTGTGGTGAAACACCCTATATTCGTCTTGCGACACAGCTTTTTGGTGATCGCATGGTGATTGCAAATTCCACAGGCTGTTCTTCCATTTACGGCGGAAATCTGCCCGCAACACCATATACTACCAATCCGGATGGTCGAGGCCCAGCCTGGTCAAATTCACTGTTTGAAGATAATGCCGAGTTTGGCCTGGGTTTCCGTCTTGCGATAGACCAGCACCAAAATTACGCTAGAACCTTGCTGGATTCGATGCGAAGTGACCTGGGTGATGACAAGGTACAAGCCCTGCTGGATGCCGACCAGAGCAATGAACCCGGCATTTTTGAACAACGCGAACGAATTCTCGAAATAAAGGAAAAATTAGCGACTATAGATTCCGAAGCTGCGAAAAACCTCGACACTGTCATTGATTACATGTCAAAGAAAAGTGTCTGGATTATCGGGGGTGACGGCTGGGCCTACGACATTGGATTCGGTGGTGTCGATCATGTGCTGGCATCAGGACGCAACGTGAACATTCTGGTGCTGGATACCGAAGTGTATTCGAATACGGGTGGACAGAAATCAAAAGCAACACCGCGCGGTGCGGTTGCCAAATTTGCAGCCAGCGGGAAAGCTGTTGGCAAGAAAGATCTGGGTATGATCGCCATGGCATATGAGCATGTGTATGTTGCCAGTGTCGCGTTTGGTGGCAAGGACGTGCATACCCTGAAAGTCTTTCAGGAAGCAGAGTCCTGGGATGGTCCGTCACTGATTATTGCCTATAGCCCCTGTATTGCTCATGGTATTGATCTGACTAAAAACCTGCAGCAACAGGATTTAGCAGTCAAAAGCGGCTACTGGCCCTTGTACCGTTTTGATCCCAGACTGGAACTTGATGGCAAGAATCCGCTGCAACTGGACTATAAGGAACCAAGCATTTCACTGGGTAACTACTATAAAACCGAGAATCGTTTCAGTGTGCTTTGGCGAACCCATCCACAAAATGCCAAAAGGTTCCTCGATGCAGAACAAAAAGCGGTGCTTGAACGCTATCATCATTTGAAGCAGCTCGCGGCATTGCCGATGGAAGATGTGACTGATGAGATTGAACATATTACGGAGAAAAAATAATGGACTTGCGAACAACTTATCTCGGACTGCCACTAAAAAATCCTCTGGTTCCATCCTCATCACCACTGAGTCGAGACATCGATTCGGCAAAACAGCTGGAAGATGCAGGTGCGTCTGCATTGGTGATGAATTCACTGTTTGAAGAAGAGATAATCGATGAAGATATAAATATCGATTTTCTGATGCAAGGGCAATCACTCGGCAACGCCGAAGCGGATAGCTACCTGCCGCTGCACGATTGTTATAAAAACTGTCTGGATTTGTACCTTGAGCAGTTGCAGAAGCTGAAACAGACGCTGGATATTCCTGTCATAGCGAGCCTTAACGGCATCAGTAATGGTGGCTGGATTGAACACGCCAGAGACATTGAACAGGCTGGTGCGGATGCGCTAGAGCTTAATATTTATTATATACCGGTGAATCTGAAGGAATCAGGACAGGATGTGGAAGTGCGCTATCTTGATATCCTGCTGGCAGTAAAAGAACAGGTATCGATTCCAGTTACCTGCAAACTAAGCTCTCAGTTCAGTTCACCCGGGCATTTCATAAAACAACTCGAATCAGCTGGTGCTGATGGTGTGTCGCTATTCAACCGTTTTTATCAGCCTGACATAAACCTGAAAACGCTAAAGATTGATCCCAAACTGAGTCTTTCCAGCCCCTATGAGTCACTGCTGCGGATGCACTGGATTGCACTGCTTTCAGGTAAAACAAAGCTCTCTCTGGCAGCAACTGGCGGGGTGCATACCGCCGAGAATGTACTCAAGCTATTATTGGTGGGCGCCGATATTACGCATGTGTGTTCGGTACTCTTGAAGCAAGGACCTAATGTGATCAGTGAAATCCTCGATGGCATGACGCAGTGGATGGAAGATAATGACTATGAATCTGTTGAACAATTAAAAGGCAGTATCAGTCAGGGCAAAGCGATAAACCCGCTTGCATTTGAGCGTTTAAATTATCTGGATGTACTGCAGGGCTATACCGGCTTTTAAATGCCTGTCATTACAATGAATCTGCATAAAAACTGCCAGCCGAATGCAGTGAGACAACAGCTTTGTAATTTAAAGCTGACCCATAGTAACTGCGGGGATTAGCCAAAAATCCAGACTCTGTGTTGTAACTTTTTGACAGGTCTAGACATGGCTTAAGGTTACGTCTTGATTCTGGCTTTTTGGCGTTGCCAGAAGAATTGTCTAATTAATAGAGGTGTCCTATAGTTATTATCCTAACCTTCATGATTATCCTTACAAGCCAATAGACCAGAGAGTGCATCATGCTAAATGAAATTAAGAAGATACTGATCGCAAATCGTGGAGAAATCGCCATACGTATTTTGCGTGCTGCAGCAGAACTTAAAATAACGACTGTTTCAATGTATAGCTATGAGGACCGTTTTTCACCGCATCGCTATAAGGCAGATGAGGCCTATCAGATAGGTGCAGATGATGAACCGTTGAAACCTTATCTGGATATTGAAGCGATTATTGAAATAGCCAAATTGCATGATGTCGATGCAATCCATCCCGGTTATGGATTCCTTTCCGAAAATGTTCAATTTGCTAAACGCTGTCGTGAAGAGTCGATTATTTTTGTCGGCCCTTCTCCAGAGAGTATGGAGCAGCTTGGCAACAAGGTTATGGCTAAAGAGAACGCGATAGCGGCTGGCCTGCCTGTTATTCAGGACAGTCATGTTGTTTTAAGCAGTTACGACATTGCAAAACAGGAGGCGGACCGTATCGGATTTCCGCTAATGCTCAAAGCAGCCTCTGGTGGTGGTGGTCGTGGAATGCGGGTGGTTCGCGCTGCAGATCAGTTGGAAAAACATTTTAATGATGCGCGCAACGAAGCCGCCAAGGCCTTTGGTGATGACACGGTTTTTCTGGAAAAATATATCGATTCACCCAAACACATCGAAGTACAAATTCTGGGTGATAAGCACGGCAATATGGTGCATCTTTATGAGCGAGATTGTTCGGTACAGCGACGTTTTCAAAAAGTCATCGAAGTTGCACCGAGCGTTACCCTGTCTCAGGAAACCCGTGAAAAACTGTACGATTATGCGTTAAAAATCTGTAAACGCGTAGGTTACTATAATGCGGGTACAGTCGAATTTCTGGTCGATAAAGACGAAGGCATTTACTTTATCGAAGTAAACCCAAGGGTACAGGTAGAACACACCATTACCGAAGAAGTCACAGGGGTCGATATTGTCCGCAGCCAGATTTATATTGCTGCAGGCTTCAAACTGTCTGCTCCTGAAATTAACCTTCCTTCCCAGGAATCGATTCAATGTAATGGCTTCGCTGTCCAATGTCGTATTACTACAGAAGATCCTCAGCAAGGCTTTATGCCGGATTATGGCACCATCATTGCTTATCGCAGTACCGGAGGCTTTGGTATCCGGCTTGATGTTGGAGCAGCTTATCCGGGGGCAAAAGTATCTCCATTCTTTGATTCCATGCTGGTCAAAGTATCAGCATGGGGTAGAACGCTTGACGGAGCGGTTCAGCGGATGCATCGCGCCCTGCGGGAATTTCGTATTCGAGGTGTTAAAACCAATATAGCCTTTCTGGAGAATGTGCTGGAACACCCGACGTTTTCATCGGGCAATGCCACCGTTACTTTCCTTGATACGCATCCTGAGTTATTCAAGATTACGCGTAGCTTCGACCGTGGCACAAAAACATTAAAGTACATTGCCAATGTTATTGTTAATGGTAATCCCGATGTAAAGAAGATCGACCCCAATCATCAATTCCGTAAGCCGGTTGTTCCAGCTTATGACAAGCGAGGAGAGTTTCCAAAGGGGACCAAGAACTTGCTGGATGAGATGGGTGCCGAGAAATTTGTGCAGTGGATAAAAGACCAAAAGCACATTATGTATACCGATACAACCATGCGCGATGCGCATCAATCGCTGCTCGCAACCCGTGTCAGAACGATTGATATGATGGAAGTGGCAGAAGGCCTGGCAAAGAACCATTCACAGCTTTTTTCACTGGAAATGTGGGGTGGTGCAACGTTTGATGTAGCGATGCGTTTTTTACATGAATGCCCGTGGGAACGTTTACGCATGTTGCGTGAAAAAATTCCCAATATTCTATTCCAGATGTTGTTCAGGGGTTCCAACGCAGTCGGTTATAAAGCCTATCCCGATAACCTGATAGAAAAATTCATCGAGAAATCCTGGGAGAACGGCATTGATGTTTTCCGTATTTTCGATTCATTGAACTGGGTCGAAGGAATGCGTAAATCGATCCAGTTTGTTCGCGAAGAAACGGGTGGCATTGCAGAAGGTACGGTCTGTTATACCGGCAATGTTCTGAATACCGATCCATCTAACAAATATACACTTCAATACTACATTGATCTGGCAAAACAGCTTGAAGACGCAGGCGCACATACTTTGGCAGTCAAAGACATGGCAGGTGTGCTAAAGCCTTATGCCGCTCAGGTTTTAATACCGGCACTTAAAGACGCCGTGGATTTGCCGATTCATCTGCACTGTCATGATACCTCATCGATACAGGCCACCACCTTGTTGAAAGCCATTGAAGCAGATGTTGATATTGTGGATGCCTGTCTCGGCTCTATGTCCGGTTTGACATCGCAGGTAAACCTGAACTCAATGATTGCCATCATGCAGGGACATAAACGTGAGCAACCATTTGATCTGGGTTCCCTGAATAAATACTCAAATTACTGGGAAGACGTACGTGAAATGTACTATCCATTTGAGTCCGGGCTGAAAGCGGGAACGGCAGAAGTCTATGACCATGAGATTCCCGGTGGTCAGTATTCGAATCTGCGACCACAAGCAGCCGCATTGGGACTTGAACATAAATTCGAACAGATCAAGAAAAATTACTCCATCGTTAACAAAATGTTTGGCGATATCGTCAAGGTAACGCCATCCTCAAAAGTGGTGGGTGATATGGCATTGTTCATGACGTCCAACAGTCTTAGCGAACAGGATGTTATGGAGCAAGGTGACTCCCTGGCATTTCCGGATTCGGTGATTGATTTGTTCAAGGGTAATCTGGGTCAGGTCGAAGGCGGCTTCCCCAAAAAACTCAGCAAACTGGTTTTGAAAGGCGATAAGCCCTTTACCAAGCGCCCCAATGACTATCTTGCTCCAGTAGATTTTGATGCCGAAATAAAAGCATTCCAGAAAGAATTCGGTGAAAACAGCACATTTCTGGATTTCCTATCCTACAAAATGTACCCCGAAGTATTCCGCAATTTCCACGAACATATCAATACCTATGGAGGAGTTCACTACCTGCCAACACCTACCTTTCTCTATGGGCTGAAACAAAATGAAGAAGTACTTGTAAATCTGGGGCAAGGTAAAAGCATCATCATTCGCCTTATTTATCAATCGGCAGCCGACGAAAATGGTTTATGTAACGTCACGTTTGACCTAAATGGCCAGACCAGAAGTGTACAAATACGTGACAGATCTGCCAAAGCCACCGCAAAAGTGAACTCCAAAGCAGTTGAAGATAATCAGATTGGTGCACCGTTACTAGGTAAATTATCGGCTGTGCTGGTAGAAGCGGGACAACAGGTTAAACGTAATGATGCGCTATTCGTGATTGAAGCCATGAAAATGGAAACAACCATTACTGCTCCTTTAGATGGCACGGTTAAAAAGGTATGCCTGAATCAAGGCGAATTAGTAGAGCAGGGTGACATGGTTCTTGAGTTCTAATAGCATTCGAAGTGCTTGATACATAAAGTAGGGGAGTGTCTTTAATTTTACTTTGACCCTGACCCTAATATCAGAGTCTATATATTCTGTGATTGACCAGTTTTTTAATTTACATAAAGTATTTCTAGACGATAGCCGTAAGCAATAAAACAGGATAATCACCATATGGCTTATGCACCGTGCTTGCAGGGTTAACTTCAGCCTGACTAAATCCTGCCTCTGTCGCAAGATTCATCAGTTCTTTACGACTGAAGCCAAAATGGAATACACCTGTGTCTTCTGAATGAAAACTGCCATCTTCCGTTTCAAGATCAGCCAGGGCGATGAAGCCCCCAGGCTTGAGCATTGAGTATAGTTTATCAAACATGGTTTTGAGGTCATCGACGTGATGCAGCGTCATGGACGAGATAATCCCGTCAAATTTTCTACCCAGATCAGATTTTGTTAAATCCATTTCAATAATTTCAAGCTCACAACCCAGGCTATCGCGTTTTTTATCCAGTTGCTCATTCATCGATCTGGAAATATCGACCGCGGTAATACTAGCAACAAAGGGGGCTATTTTTTCCAGCAGTAAGCCAGTACCGGAACCAAAATCCATAAGTTCCATATAAGGCTTTAAATCGATACGACTCAGTATGGAAGATGCAATAGTAGACACATTTTTGACTCTACAATCATCTTGTTCATAGATTTCAGCTTTGTGCTTGAAAAAATCATTACTCATTTACTGCCGACCTCAATTAAAACGACTCTAATAACCGCATAAAGTATAGCCTAAGGTGGTTAATATAAAGGCACCCCGTACTTTTAGGCACTTTTTTACGCAAAAACCGATTTTATTCTTTTGGAACATAACAGTCTATTAAGAAGGACTCCGTCCCTACTAATAATATTATAGGGATACCCGATAAAACTTTTCCATATTCTTAAAATATCCTTTTAAGTATATATAAATTAAAAAGAAAAACTGATTTTATAGAAATTTATCACTGAAAAGTAGAGACGGCGTTCCTGTTTCAGGCTGCCAAAGAAGCTTTCGGCGACGGCATTATCCCAGCAGTTACCTTTGCCACTCATACTGCCTATGATCTCGTTATCCTTTAGTAACTTTCTAAAAGCGTCACTGGCATATTGAGACCCGCGGTCTGAATGATGGATCAAACCAGGCTTTGGTCTTCTTTGCCACAGGGCCATTTTTAACGCATCACAGACCAGTTTGGCTTTCATTTTTTTGTTCGTACTCCAACCAACGACTTTGCGTGAATACAGATCAATCACAACAGCCAGATATAACCAGCCTTCGCGGGTACTGATGTAGGTTATGTCTGAGACGTAGACCCGGTCTATTTGTAACACGGTAAACTGACGGTTTAGTACATTGGGATACACGGGCTTGTGGTGTTTGCTATCCGTGGTTACCTTGTACTTCTTTTTGCGTCTAACACTGACGTCAGCTTCATGCATAAGCTTCCTCACCTTGTTTCGGCTTACGGAATAGCTCAGTGTATTCAAAGCCTCCTTCATCCGACGACTGCCGTAGCTAAAGTCACTTAACACAGCGAGTTCTTTAATCCATTCGAGCATCTCTTGATGCTCTGCCGTCTTTTGTTTGTTGGCGGTTACCTTGCTGTAATGATAATAGCTTTGACGACTGACACCCAAAACCCGACATTGCAGGCTGATTGGATAGGTATTTTTATGCTGGGTGATAAACGCTTATTTCACTTCGTTTCGTTGGCAAAAAATACCGTCGCTTTTTTTAGGATGTCCCTCTCCATTTCCAAACGTGTGATACGGGCTTTAAGCCTGCGATTCTCTGCTTGTTCTGGGGTCAGTTTACCTTTACCGACAAAGGCGTGTTTATCCTTCTCTTGATATTCTTTGACCCAGCGACTTAGTGCATTAATACCCACTTCAAGACTGAGTGCGGCTTCTGCTCTTGTGTAACCTTGTTCCAGGACGAGACTTACTGCATCTCGTTTAAATTCTTTTGAATAGCTTTTTCTTTTAGTCATAATATTTACCTCAGTTAAGTGTAATGTGCTTAACTGGGTTGTATCAAATATTAGACCACTTCCGTTTTTATAAAATTAAATAAGCTTACTGAATATCTTACTAGCTAAGAAACTACTAGTTACTCGCGGCATTAGCCATGTTTGCACGGGCTTGGTGAAGCTTCTTATAGCTTTCTATAAGTCGATGATGTTTATCTAAGCCTTCTAGTTTCATGCTGGTCCTGATTAGTCCAAAGAATTTAATTTGGCTATTCACTGAGCCGACAACGTTGGCCATTGTTTCTTCACCAAACATTCGGATTAGGTTGATGATGAAATCCTCAAGCTCCATTTCTTCACTCAGGGTGATTTCAAGTACCGTGTGAACCGCTTGATAGAATAAGCCGCGCTCGACGGTGTTGTCATTGAATTGCAAGAACTCCTCTACCAGTTCAATGGCCTCGTCAAGTTCACTCAAAGCAAGGTTGATCAGGATTTTCAGTTCTAGAATAGTAAGTTGTCCCCAGACAGTATTTTCATCAAACTCGATACCAATCAGCGTTCGAATATCTGTATAGTTATCTAGTTGGCTTTCCTCCAAACGCTCTAACAAATTTGTTAAAGACTCATCGTTCAACGAATGTATATTCAAAATGTCTTCGCGGTAATGCAGTGCTTTGTTAGTGTTGTCCCAAATCAGGTCTTCTACGGGATACACTTCAGAATAGTCTGGAATAAGGATACGGCATGCTGTGGCACCAAGATTATCAAAAACGGCAATATAAGACTCTTTGCCTAGATCCTTCAAAATAGCGAATAAGTGCTCACTCTCTTTTTCGTTAGTGCCTGAGAAATCCCACTCGCAGAATTCATAATCGGGTTTAGCGCTGAAGAAACGCCAGGAAATCACGCCCGTTGAATCAATAAAATGCTCTACAAAGTTCTCTGACTCGGTCACGGCTAAACTATTAAAGGTTGGCTTGGGAACATCATTTAAGCCTTCAAAACTCCGACCCTGTAGCAGCTCGGTTAAACTGCGTTCCAGCGCTACTTCAAAAGTTGGGTGTGCACCGAATGAAGCAAACACACCACCCGTTCTGGGGTTCATAAGGGTAACGCACATTACCGGGAATTGACCACCCAATGACGCATCCTTTATCAATACAGGGAAGCCCTGCGCTTCAAGCGTCTGAATGCCCTGGAATATACTTGGGTATTTTTCTAGCACCTGCTGCGGCACATCGGGCAAAGCAATTTCACCTTCGATGATTTGTCTCTTTACCGCGCGTTCGAAGATTTCCGATAAGCACTGCACCTGTGCCTCATGCAGGTTGTTGCCCGCACTCATTCCGTTACTTAAAAACAGGTTCTCAATCAGGTTGGAGGGGAAGTAAACCGTCTCACCATCGGAGTGACGTGCATAGGGAATAGAACATATCCCTCGCTCAACCATTCCTGAATTCGTATCAATTAAATGGGAACCACGAAGTTCATTGTTTGGACTATAAATTTCCAGGCAGTACTCATCCAGGATACCTTGTGGAAGTTCATCATTGGTTCCCAAGGTAAACCATTTTTCATTCGGATAATGGACGAAATCTCTATTGGCAATCTCTTCACCAAAATACTGATCGTTGTAAAAGAAGTTGCAATTCAGGCGTTCGATAAATTCACCCAGCGCAGAGCAAAGCGCGCTCTCTTTGCTTGCGCCTTTGCCATTGGTAAAGCACATCGGCGACGCCGCATCACGTATATGTAGTGACCACACGTTTGGCACGATATTGCGCCAGGAAGAAATTTCAATTTTCACCCCAAGTTCTGCCAGAATCCCCGTCATATTGACGATAGTTTGTTCCAATGGCAAATCTTTGCCCAGGATCAAGGTGCTCGATTCGCCATCGGGTTGCGCCATTAACATGGCCTGCGCATCATCTTCGAGGTTCTCAACCGCTTCGATAATAAACTCGGGGCCTTCCTGAACCGCCTTCTTCACTGTGCAGCGATCAATTGATCGCAAGATGCCCATACGGTCTTTTTCCGAAATATCCTCCGGAAGTTCTACCTGAATTTTAAAAATCTGCTTATGGCGGTTTTCGGGATCAACAATATTGTTTTGTGACAAGCGGATATCGTCAGATGGAATATTACGAGATAAACAATACACCCGTACAAAATACGCGGCACAAAGCGCGGATGACGCCAAGAAGTAATCAAACGGACTAGGTGCTGAACTATCCCCCTTATAACGAATTGGTTGATCAGTAATCACTGTAAAGTCATCAAACTTAGCTTCAAGTCTGAGATTTTCGAGGAAATTAACTTTGATTTCCATTAGGTAGATTCCGGAGTTGTAGCTTCTATCTGAAGCAAAACATTGCTATTTGTTTGGTTGATGTAAATGGAAGTCGTCATCCATTTCTTTGAGATATCCATTATGTCAGATTTGATGTGTTTATGATTTATTTTAGTTTGATAGGGAATGTATGTTTAAAAGAAGGTAGGTGACTTTCTTTTTAATTATTCAGCTGGCTTAATCTTATAAGGTTTTTTAGCGGCAGGAATCGTTAATTCATTATTATAGTCAGGAAATAAAAACTCCAGGCTCTCAGGGCCTTTAAAGCCACTGCCATCAGCAAAATACCACTTCTCACCGTTATCAGATGACCATGCGATATAATAAGACTCAACTTGATAAAGGTCCTTTTTTACCTGAATTTTACTTTCATAATTCACAATGGCGACCAGATTATCGCGAATCTTAACCATCGGCTCAGGGGTTTTAAATTTCATACCCTTAAAGTCATTATCACCCGAATCTAATGCAGAAAAGCTCTCGGTAATCGCTTGTGTTGTTTGTGAAATGCCACCCATACTAATTACTATCAGCGGGTGCATCTTAAAGGCGACTTCTTTGTATTTTTTATTATTAACCAAAGTAGCAAATGCATCCGCCTGTTCGATCAGGTTTTCAGCCGGTGTGGCACTATGGGCCGGGTTGAAACTTAGCAATAGCGTGACTGTAAAAATATTGAATGTAATAAGTAGTCTGGATACTTTTCTCATTATTGTACCTGGGTAATATTAGGTTTTAAAAAGGGGGGTTCTTGGTAGTAAGTATATGACACTTGGGTGATTTGATGAGGGTAATATCAACGTTAAGTTAACCGGTGAGCTTCAGCGGGTCCGTGTTAAATGTCTGGTTAGGCTTTTAAATTGACTGAGCATTCAAAAATAAAAATGCTCTTTTATGTTTTTTTCTTAAAATAGACACGTACATCATCCCTATCAATTTCAGTCCATCCTAAATGAAGATAAAGATATATTTTCTGTGAGTAGGACATGAGTAGCCAAGCGCAATTCTGTATAATTCTTTTCTTTGGCTTGAATTTCAGCAAACTCCATAAGACCACCACCTAGGCCTTGCCCCTGAAATCCAGGATGTACTGCAATGTTTTCTATTCAGGCAGAACCTTTCTCAAACATCATAATCAGACCGCCGATAATATTGCCATTAAATTCAGCAACCCAAGTAGGGTAGTTTTTGATTTGATATGAATAGTCCATGTCCATAGGTGGAAGACTCATTCCTCCCATCCGATCTTGATAATATGAATACGCTAATTTCATACAATTTTGAAGATAACTGAAATCATCCTGAACTGCTTTTCTAATATGCCATTATTTTTTCATAATAATTCAACGCTTTTTTTACTGGAGCATAACTGCGCGATATAGGCGCACGCCATTCACCTTTCGCTGAAGCTTCAGGAGAATGTTATACGCCTATATCGCCAAGCTAAGCGAGCGCAGCATTACTGCGTCCGCTTGAGCTGCTTGTTATGAGCTACTAAAACTCGATGTATACACCAACCCCCTTAGAGCCAGCCCCTTCTTTTTCATTAGCGCTGGTATCGCGCTCGCCATCATTTTTATATTCCGTTGTAGAACTAGCATACACACCGTATCCTTTTCCGCTTTCAGATTTACCTAACTCCTTTTTGTAAGTATCCGTTCGCGTATTTACGGTATCTGTTCTTTGTTTTTCTATTCCGTACTTCTCTGCCGCATTATCGTCGGCTAAAGCAAGGCTTGGTAGCATAAAAACTGATAATGTAATGATTAGTAATTTATGATTAACAAACATAACTATCTCCCTGGCTAAATTAAAATGAAGAAACTCTTCACCCTTGATTATCCGTACAGCCTAAGATTCGGATAAATTCTGATTGGCACATAACGCGGACATAAGGGGGCGCCTGTTTTTGGCGTTGATCTTACCCCAATAAAATGGACACTTTAAATTTCATGCTGCGATTTTCTCAAATTCAGCGGGTGGTAAATAACCAATTCCTGAATGCAATCTTTTGTGATTGTAAAACTGGTTAATATAACTGTTCAGAGAATACCGTAGTTCCTGTTCACTTTTAAAGACTCTACCACGAAACATTTCAGCTTTTAAGCTGTGATAGAAAGACTCCATATGCGCATTGTCCGTACAAAATCCCGGACGGTTTACGCTATGACGGATACCATACTTGCTTAATTCGTCTACAAACCGATAGGCTGTGTATTCGATGCCTCTGTCTGTATGAAAGATCATATCCTTTTCAGGTGTTCTGTTTTTCAAAGCATACTGCAAAGCACGCAAGGTTAAATTAACCGTTCTGTCCTGGCCTAACGACCAACCCAGGATTCTACGACTATAAACATCCATCACGGTTGCCAGATACCTCCATTGTCCTTTTACTTTCAGATAAGTAACATCACCTACCCAGACCTGATTGAGTTTGGTTGCAGATGGCTCTGACCTTCGCAGGTTTTCTCCACTGGCTTTGAAGCGCTTTAGACCAGGCACACGCCTTGTTACCGTGACAACCCGACCTACCAGAGAATGTTGGCGCATCAAGCGTTCTACGCGCTTTCTACCGACATTGTAGCCTTCTGCTTTGAGTGCTTGATGAACTCTTGGGCTGCCGTAAGTGCCTCGACTAGCCTTGATGTATTCTGGTGATCTTCTGGCTCAGTCTGAATGTCTTGAAGCGCATGTTCTGATAGTTCTCTATTGCACCAGTCGTAATACCCGCTGCTGGAAACGTTGAGCCATTGACATAAAACCATTATTCCGAGTTTCCGGTTTCTCTGGATGAATCGATATCGTTCTGATGTGTCTCCGCGAGAAACCGTTGCCACTTTTTTAGCAGGTCATTCTCCTGCTTGCAGTTTAGCGACTTCTTTTTCTAGTGCCTTGATCTTGTTCAGCTCTTTCTGATCTTTTTTAAGGCTTACCACTTTTTGTCTTTTATCTGCCATGATCTTGCCTTCTCGGTATTCCTTTCTTCCACCTCGATAACATAAAGGGATGTATCTCAAGTGCTTCTGCAACCGCTTGTGTTTGTATAGCGGGATGATTCGAAACACTTACCGCTGTATGTTTAAACTGATAATTATAAAATGTATGGATTTCCTTTTTCATTGTTCACCTCTAGTCTAATTATTGATTTTGAGGTGTCAATTTTTATGGGGTAAGTTCACTCCCTTTTGATGTACTTGTTATGTTTTTAATTAATATTACGCCCGATAAGTTTCGCGAAGAAACTAATTATACTACGTTGTTTATAAGTTGTATTTTTGCTAGCAAAAGCTACTCCGAGCAAACGCATACAATACCTAACCATTTGACATCGGCGACCGATAACAACATCAACAACGCCCTATAAATACCCATGACTGGCTTGTGAGCTTGCGATCCAATTTGGGAGTAACTAATAAAAAACAACAAATAGAATAGAACCAAGAACCCTTCCATGACATTTTTGATGCAATATAGGTTGTATCTTTAGTAATTGAAGATGCTGCTGATTTTTTCTATATCTGCGAGCCATAAGATTATTCTAAGAACACCCCCGTACTTTTAGGCACTTTTTAAATGTGTAATAGGTTTATATTCTCTTGAAGCATAAAGTGCAGTTAAGTGGATACTGGTTAGATCATATCATGCGAGCGTAGCGAGTAGTGAATGCCGGTATAGCATGGTGTTTAAGCGATTAGCTTAAATAACAGGGTCAGTGTTAACTTAAAATGAAAAACCGTGTAACGGTTTCACTCTTAAACTATAGGCATCAGGATAATATTTTTTTAGAGTACATTCGGGCTAGACCGAATGTACTAGGCCCTACTAGGATATTTGAGTAGGGTTGATAGAATTGGGATAAAATAACAGTGCTAGATTGTAAAAAGTGGCTAAAAGTAGGGGGGTGTGCTTTCATGATTCAAATCTACTTATTGTTGATAAACCGGATTCGCGATGAATATTGAAGTATTAAAAGTAGACTATTCCAACAAACAGCATGCAGCAGATATTGCTTACCTTCTAAATTGCTATGCAGAAGACCCAATGGGTGGAAGAGAATCGCTCCCTGATTTCGTTAAGGAGAATCTTGCAAAAGAGTTATCAAAAGTACCACATGCTTTTAGTGTAATTTGTTATGTGGATGGCAAGCCGGCTGGCCTAGTGAATTGTTTTATGGGGTTCTCAACCTTTAAATGTAAACCGCTTGTCAATGTACATGATCTCGCTGTCGTAATTGATTTTCGTGGCCTAGGCATTAGCCAATTGATGTTGGGAAAAGTCGAAGAAATAGCAAAGCAAAATGACGCTTACAAAATAACCTTAGAGGTTCTGGAAGGCAACGAGGCAGCTAAAAAGGCCTACCTGAAATATGGCTTTGAGGGCTACGAGTTAGATCCTGAAATGGGAAAGGCACTGTTCTGGCAAAAAACTATTGAAAAGACTTAGGCTAATTTAGCTAATGGATAATCTAGAAAAAATGGGTTATAGCGACTGGTTTCAAAGTCGAATTGATCATAGCAAAGCTACACTTCATGATGTTGCGAGGGTAATCTCAGTCCATAAAGATAGCTACATCATTAGCAAAGGCGCGGGTGAAGTGTATGCTGAACTATCAGGTAACCTTTCCTACACGGTAGATTCGGTTACTGAATTACCAACCACGGGCGATTGGGTATACGCTGATTTTTATGATGATGACACACACGCAATTATTCATGGTGTATTCCCAAGAAAATCAATATTAAAAAGAAAAACCGCCGGAAAGCTCGTCGATTACCAGTTAATAGCGGCGAATATAGGTGTGGCTTTTATCATTCAGTCAGCGAATGAGAACTTCAATCTAAGACGCTTGGAGAGATACCTTGTAATGGTCAATGAAAGCGGGATTTCACCCGTCATTTTATTCAGCAAGTGTGATCTGGCAACCGGTCAAGAGCTGAGTAAAATCGAACAAAGCGTTTCGGAGATTGCTCCTCAAGCAACGGTAATCGCGTTTAGTAATGTCAGCGGAGAGAATATTGACACGATCAAAAACTCCCTGGAGAAAGGCCATACCTATTGTCTTCTCGGGTCATCAGGCGTAGGCAAAACAACGCTATTAAACAGTATTCTGGGTGGTGATCACTTTGAAACTCAAACAGTAAGTAAAAAGGAAAGCAAAGGCAGACACACCACAACCAGTCGCGAGTTAGTTCAGCTTGAAAACGGTGCAATGATAATCGATACGCCGGGTATGAGAGAGCTTGGAAACATGTCGGTCGATACAGGTCTCGACGAGACGTTTTCAGAAATCATAGAGCTATCACAACACTGCAAATTTGCTAATTGCTCGCATACCAGGGAGAAAGGTTGCGCAATACAGGCCGCTATAAACGATGGTGAGCTGTCAAAAGAGCGCTACAAAAACTATCAAAAAATGAAAAGTGAATCCGAGTTTTATGACATGTCGTATTCGGAGAAACGAAAGAAGGACAAAGATTTCGGCAAGATGATCAAAGCTACTTTGAAAGGAAAGTGTAAGAGGTAGTATGTTACAAAATACCGGTTATTTCGGCTGTCATGCTTAAGCAAGAAAGGGAAATACAATGAGTCTTTATGATGACCCCGAGGGCGTCAAAAACTACATCCAAATGTGTGAAAACTACGATGGAAGTAATATATATCAAGCACTAAGTCAGCACCTTCCTGAAAATTCTACTTTATTAGAACTAGGTTCTGGTCCAGGGCTGGATATCGAATATTTGAAGAAGCATTATTCGGTCACTGGTTCAGATCTATCCGATGAGTTTCTGAAAATTTGCAAAGAAAAAAACCCTGAAATACCCTTTGTAAAACTCAATGTATTGAATTTAGAGCTGGATCAGAAGTTCGACTGTATCTACTCAAATAAGGTACTTCACCACCTAACAGAGGAAGAGCTACAAGAGTCCCTCAAACAACAAGCCAAAATTTTGTCACCAAATGGTTTAATTGCAAATTCGTTCTGGCTCGGAGAAGAAAACCAGGAGATTAGTGGAATGTTGTTTACTTACTATAAAAAAGACGATTTATTGGACGTAATTTCTGAGCAATTAGAAATATTATCCACGATGAGTTATGAAGAATTTGAAGAGGGTGACTCATTGTTTGTGGTTGCAAAATTAAAGGCAAAAGCATAAAAGTGCCTAAAAGTAGGAAGGCACAAGGATGTGCCGAAGTAGAGCAACGCAGGAGCAGTTGCCGAGGGGTGTACTTTTTACTCTTTATTAAAAAAAAGCACAGTTAAATTGTTGGGTTATTGGTTTGTTTTTTCTTTTGGCGGAACCGATCCAACAACCTGCCATCGGTTATGGCGAGACCGAATGCAATGAGTCCAAATCCTAACCACGCTTCTAATCCGAGTTCCTCTCCAAGGAAGAAAACACCTAGCGCTATCGCAAAGGGTGGAATTAACAGCGTCACCAACATCAGGTTGGCTGAACCAGCACGTGTGAGAATTTTAAAATAGAGCAGATAAGCCAATGCGGTTGATAAAGTTGATAGCGCTATGAGAGAAGCCCAAACATCCATAGATAAGGATAGTGAAGGTATTCCATCCGTAATAAATACAATCGGAATCATCAGAATAGTGCTTGCGACTAGCATTCCAGCAGCATTCATAATCGGCGCATAGCCTGACAACACACGTTTGCCCCAAACACTCGCAAATGCGTAAGACAACGCGGCACCTAAAACAGCGAGTTGTGCTAAATTCCGTGGGTCGAAACTACTTAATGCGTCCAGCCCCATAATTACTGCAACACCAAAAATCCCAAAAATTGCACCAACAATTTTACGCATTGTCAGTGGTTCATCGACCAATAAAATACCTGCAACTACCGCCCCAAAGACAGCGGTTGTACCGTTTAAAATTGAAGCAAGACCACTTTCTATAGTCATTTGTCCCCAAAAAATCAGGGAAAATGGAATCACATTATTCAAAGCACCCATTACCAAAAAAGCGAGCCAGGCGTGAATCGTCTTGGGAATCTCAATTCCTTGCAACTTAACCACAAAAAATAGAATCGGAGCCGCCCATAAAACGCGGTGAAGAACGATGGTAAGCGGCGGTAATTCCCGTAAAGCAATCTCGGCAAAGAAGAAAGAATCACCCCAAACAGCCGCCAATACCAGCAGCATCAAGCCGGACTTTAAATCAATATGTGGAGTCTGTTTATGTGCCATTTGGGTATTGTTTCACACTAAGTTTTACTATGGCACCCGTTTCTTGCTTAATGAGATGATTGGTCTTTTTATTGTATCGAAAAAAGTGCCCAGCCGACGCGAAGCTGAGACAATGTTGGAGAGTAGCGACGACTACTCGAAGAGTGGGGTTTGTAAAAACCTCATAAAAGTAGGGGGGTGTCTTTTAAAACACTATTCTTCTATTTTGATATCATTAAATAGTCGCTTTACCCACTGAACGCGTTGGTCCAGTTCCTGCATCGCTTCGTATTCAAAATACAATTTATCCTGCCCTTTGACTTTGAATTCCCATGGGCGCTTTTGAATCAGCTGCATGATTTTCATTGGGTCGATATTGGGTTTTTCATTGAACAGGATGCGTCCGCCTTCTTCGCCCATATCGAGCTTCAGAATGCCTAATTCCTGGGCGATTTGTTTGAGTCGGGTCGCTTCGAACAGGTTTTTTACGGGATCCGGGATTAAACCAAAACGGTCTATCATTTCCACGCGCAATTCGCGTAAGTCGTCGGCGTATTTGGCGCTAGCGATGCGTTTGTACATAATCAGGCGGTTGTGTACATCGGGCAGATAGTCGTCTGGGATCAGGGCTGGCATGCCGAGGTCAACCGTGGTGCGTACTTCGCGGCCATCGAGTTCGGGTATTTTGCCGGCTTTGAGTGCTTTTACCGCACGTTCCAGCAGGTCGTTATACATATTGAAACCGATTTCCTGAATCTGACCGCTTTGGTCGTCGCCGAGCAATTCACCGGCACCGCGTATTTCCAGGTCGTGCGAGGCGAGGGTAAAACCAACACCTAAATCTTCAAGTGATTCAATCGCTTCAAGGCGTTTCTTCGCATCAGCTGTTATCAGTTTTTTGCTCGGAATAATCAGATAGGCGTAGGCCTTGTGATGCGAGCGCCCGACGCGACCGCGAATCTGGTGCAATTGTGCAAGGCCGAGTTTATCGGCGCGATTGATAATAATGGTATTGGCGGTGGGTACGTCGATGCCGCTTTCGATGATGGTGGTGGCAACCAGTACCTGAAAACGCTGGTGATAGAAATCACTCATGATGCTTTCGAGTTCGCGTTCTGGCATCTGGCCATGGGCAAAACGGACTTTGGTGTCGGGTAGAAAGTCCTCAAGGTCTTCCGTCATTTTCTGGATGGTTTTGACTTCATTGTGCAGGAAGTATATCTGCCCGCCGCGGGCTAATTCTCGTGCGCAGGCTTCTTGAATCAGTGCTTTATCCCATTCATGCACAAAGGTTTTAATAGAATGCCTTTGTGTTGGTGGGGTGGCGATAATGGATAAGTCGCGCAAGCCGGATAGCGACATATTCAGGGTTCGCGGAATCGGGGTTGCGGTGAGTGTCAGCATATCGACATTGGCGCGAAGTTTTTTAAGTTGTTCTTTATGGCGAACACCAAAACGATGTTCTTCATCAATGATAACTAAGCCCAGGTCTTTAAAAATAATGTCTTTCTGTAATAGCTTGTGTGTGCCGATGACAATATCAAGATCACCCGAGGCCATTTGTGCCAAGGTTTCCCGCGTTTCCCTAGGTGATTTAAAACGCGATAAGGAGCCGATTTTAAACGGCCAATCAGCAAAGCGGTCTTTAAAGTTTTTGGTGTGCTGTTGTACCAATAAAGTCGTCGGTGCAATTATGGCTACCTGCTTGCCCGCGTTCGACGCGACAAAGGTGGCGCGCATTGCGACTTCGGTTTTGCCAAAACCCACATCGCCACAGGTAACGCGATCCATCGGTTGCGCTGATATCATATCTTTGATAACGGTGCCGATGGCAAGTGCCTGATCGGGTGTTTCTTCAAAGGGGAAGGTATCAGCAAAAGCATGGTATTCAAGCTCATTAAAAGGAAAGCTATGGCCTTTTTGCGCGGCACGTCGTGCGTGAATTTCTAATAGTTCTGCGGCGATGTCATGCGCTTTTTGTGCCGCTTTTTTGCGGACTTTATCCCAGTGTTCGGTACCCAATGTATGCAAAGGCGCGTGTTCTGCGCTTACGCCAGTGTATCGACTGATTAAATGCAGCGAGGCTACCGGCACATACAATTTGTCGCCTCTGGCATAGGTCAGCAGGATAAATTCCTGTTCGATGCCACCCGTGGTAAGTTTTTGCATACCTTGATAGCGTCCTACGCCGTGTTCTTCATGAACAACCGGATCACCTTCAGTAAGATCGGTGAGATTGCGAATAATGGTATCAGCATCGCGTGTGGGTTTTTGGCGGCGACGTTTTTGCTGTACTTGTTGTCCGAATAGCGATGATTCGGGGATAATTGCAAAAGAGCCGATATCGGTTTTGGTCCAGAATCCCTGTTCCATCGGTGCAATGGTGAGCGCCATTTCAGCATCAGAGTCGATGAAATCCTGCCAGCTATCAACAACACTGACGGTGAAACGATTATCGCGTAATAGCCCGAGTAGGTTTTCACGCCGTCCGGCAGAATCGGCGGTGAATAAAACTCTACCCGTGGAGCTCTTATTAAACTGATTTAAAAACTGCATTAATAAAATTAACGGCGTTTCAGACCTGCCTTGAATCATTAAGGAGGGTAGTGTGCTTACTGGGTAGTTGTAGCTGTCTTCAGATGTTTTCTGCTGTTCAAAATGATGCGAGTCAATGCGCCGGTATTGTTCGATCTGGCTGAAAAGCGCTTGTGCATTGAGGAACAAATCTTCAGGTGGCAACAGTGGTCGTTCAATGTCATGACGGCGTTGCTCATATCGATCATCAATCAGCTTACTAAAAGTTTCGGCGGCTGCTTTGGTACTATCGGTGTTGATGACCAGGGTTTTTTCGGGCAGATAATCAAACAGCGTTGCAGTACTATCAAAAAACAGCGGCAAGTAGTATTCGATTCCCGACGGTGCATTGCCATTGCTAACGTTATCATAAATTTGGCTACGAGCCAGATCACCACCGATTCTGGTGCTGTAGTTTTCGCGGAATTTATTGATGCCTTCACTATTCAAGGGGAATTCATGTGCAGGCAATAATTCAATTTTTTCGACCTGTTCAATAGTGCGCTGATCTTCTGGATTAAAACTGCGAATAGTTTCAATTTCATTGTCAAATAGATCGATGCGATAAGGTTTGTCATTACCCATCGGAAATAAGTCAATCAAAGAGCCACGCGAGCTGTATTCCCCGTGTTCCATCACTTGCGTTACATTGCGGTAGCCTGCTTCATCCAGTTGCGTGCGGAAGGTTTCAATGTCCAGCTTGTCTCCCACTTTTAGCATCAGCGTATTGGCGCGCACATAATCTACTGGAGGGAGTAGATGCATCAAAGTTGCAACGGGAACAATCAATACACCCTGTTGAAGAGTATTTAACTGGCTTAATGTTTTTAAGCGGTCTGAGATTAAATCTTCGTGAGGTGAGAATACGTCGTAGGGAAGTGTTTCCCAATCCGGGAAAATATGAACTTCTGTATCAGATTTACCCAGAAAAAACCGGATATTGTCTTTGCTGCTGTAGGAACTGTGGCTATCAGGCGTAATAACTATCACTAACCCTTTGTATTCTTTGGCGGTATTAGCGATCAATAAATCCTGTGCGCAGCCGTGAAGTTGCCCCCAGCTTGCGTGCTGTGTTTGCTTATCAGGATAAAGCGGATTTAGTGTGTTTATTGACATTAATAAAAGAGTTAAAGCGTAAGCGAAAAAAACGGCAGATTGTAACGTTAAAAAGTGATATTAGCGATGATAAATAGTTCTGTCTCGTATATCATGCACGGCTTGTTTTAATCAGATTTTAATAAATTCAGAGTTGCGAGATTGGAAATATGAAACTGAAGGGTGAAATGTCAATGCTTAATGTATTGCATCTAGAAGAGCTTGATGTGGCTGCCATTTGTTTAGAATTAAAACGTAAAAGAGACGAAGTGCCGCAGTTTTTTATGCAAAGTCCTGTGGTAGTGGATTGTTCACAATTGGGAGACGCAATTGCGGAGTTTGATTTTACTTTATTGAAAGATGGATTATTAGAACTGGGTTTTATCCCGGTTGGGGTAAGAAATATTCCCGCATCAATGAATGTAACGCTAGCAAAAGCCGGTTGGGCCGTAATGCGAGAGAATCGAAATTCTCAACCTGAGGAAAAGCAGCCTGAGCAGAGTCAGCCTGTAAACAAAGAAATAGAGTCTCAAGAACAAACACAGCCCCGAGAACCACAAGTCGTTTCTGCTGGTATCAAATCACTTACTATTGAACGTCCGGTCCGATCAGGCCAGCAAGTATATGCAGCAGATGCAGATATGACGGTGCTGGCACAAACTAGTGCAGGCTCTGAAATTATGGCTGATGGTTCGATTCACGTTTATGGTGCTTTAAGGGGACGTGTTCTCGCGGGGGCGCGCGGCAATGAAAAAGCCAGAATTTTTTGTCAGTCATTACAGGCTGAATTAATTGCGATCGCGGGGCGTTACACTTTGCTGGATGAAAGTAATACAAACTTAATCGGTAAGCCAGCAATGATAAGACTTGATGGCGAGAAATTGGTTATTGAACCCCTTGCTTGTTAAATAGATAAACAAGGGCGTGCAAAAACTAAATAAAACATATAGTTAAACAAAAAAAATTGATTTGGGAGATTTACATTGAGTAAAGTAATTGTTGTAACATCGGGTAAGGGTGGTGTGGGCAAAACCACGTCAAGTGCAGCATTCGCCTCTGGTCTGGCTGCAAAAGGGTATAAAACTGCAGTTATTGATTTTGATGTGGGCTTGCGTAACCTCGACTTGATCATGGGTGTTGAACGTCGTGTTATTTATGATTTTGTGAACGTGATTAATGGTGAATCGACTCTAAAACAGGCATTAATCAAAGATAAACGCGTTGATAACCTCTATATACTTCCAGCATCTCAGACCCGTGATAAAGATGCTTTAAATCTAGAAGGTGTAGAAAGTATCATAAATGAACTTAAAGCTGATGGATTCGACTATATAGTATGCGACTCACCAGCAGGTATTGAAAAGGGTGCATTTATGGCACTCTATTTTGCTGATGAAGCTATTATCGTTACCAACCCTGAAGTCTCATCGGTGCGTGACTCTGATCGTATTTTGGGGATTTTACAAAGCCGTTCAAAAGCAGCAGAACAAGGTGGTTCGGTAAAAGAACACTTACTCATTACACGCTATTCGCCAGATCGTGTTGAAGGTGGAGACATGTTAGCCATGGATGATATTGTAGAAATTCTTTCCGTGCCGCTAATTGGGGTTATTCCAGAATCCGGAACAGTGCTACAAGCTTCTAATACTGGTATTCCTGTGATTATGGATAAAGACAGTCAGGCAGGGCAGGCATATATGGATGTAGTTGAGCGCTTCCTTGGCGAAGATAAGCCGTTACGATTTATTGAAGTTGAGCAAAAGAAAGGTTTTTTCAAGAAGATATTCGGTTAAGGGCTACTTAAGGAGACACTAAAAATGGGACTATTAAGTTTCTTTAAAAAAGAACAAAAGAAGAATACGGCAAACCTCGCAAAAGAGCGCCTGCAGATTCTGATTGCGCATGAGCATGCCGACAAATCTAAGAAATCACCTGATTACTTGCCGAAACTTCGTGATGAAATTGTGCAAGTTATTCGCAAATATGTGCATGTCGATGATAATGATGTAAACGTTAAAGTTGAAAATGGAGATGATTTCGATGTACTGGAATTGAATATTACCTTACCTGAAAGCAGATAAGCTTTTAGCCTAGTGTAAACAACTTTCGAATGATGTGACTCACCGTATTTTGCATGGATAGATAGGTGACAAAAATTGCCCTACCTGTGGAAACTCGAGGATTAAACTTATCCATCGCGTGAAAACTGACGCGCATGGATTTGCTCGTTTCGTTAACTTCCAGGACGCGCAATTCAACGCTATTCATGCCTCTTAATACAACAGGATCTTTTATCTTGATTTCATAATCCGGGTATTCATCAGCGCGTTCAATAGACGGATCTCCCAGGGCATCGTTTACGGATGCGAAGATAATATCATTTTTAACTGGTGAATTGTTTTTCATATCATTAGTTATCTATTAATGGCTGGATAATAATATTCTGCTTCAATCAATATTTAAAAAGACATCCCCCTCCTTTTAAGGTGTTTTTTAAGTAGCCTGATCAAACTTTCTGCCAAGATATATTCCCGTTATCGCCCATAAAATCGCAATAAAAGCGCCGATACCTGCAACAGCAGCGAGGCTCAAACTCCAACCTTGTGTCAGTGCGGTAAACGCCCAGGCGTTAAGCATATCTCCACCTCGGTAAATAACAATATCAATTACTGGTTTAACCTTGAAGCGGGTGTCTCGACTGACAGCGGTAAAAAGCATTTCACGGGCAGGCCGAGTGACGGCATAGTTGCCTGCACGACGGATGATTTGTACTGTGACAACCACACCAATTATTGGTGCAAATGCTAGCAGTATTAATCCTGCTGCGATTAGTATCGGAATAGAGGCGAGGGTAATGGAAAGACCAAAACGTTTTGCGATGCGCCCTGTTGCAAATGCAGCGACGATCACAGTCAGGGTATTAACCGCCAAATCCATGCTGGCCCAGATTTGTGAGCGGCTCTCTCGGTCATAATCTGCTAACAGGTTTTTTAATTCAAAATAAACGAAGGAACTAATTGAGGTGTAAAGCAGAATAAATAATCCAATTGCAAGCAGGTAAGGGCTTTTTATAAATTCAGAAAACCCTGAAAACGGATTGCCACCGATAAAGACATTCTGCTGATTTTCAATCAATGTTCGGGAAATATTTTCTTGAGTTTCCAGATCACTGTATTTGAGTGTTTGTAGCCAGAAGGATATGGGTACAGTAAGTGCTATTAGCGCGGAGGCTATCAAAATCAGATTCTCGATGCCGATATTGTCGGCAAATAACACTGGAACACTGGGGCCGATTATTGCTCCAACGCTGGCACCAGCCCCGATAAACGCGAATAGCCGGGTTGCTTGCTGTCGTGAAAACAGTTCTGACATCAGGCTCCAGAATACTGAAATGTGAAACAGGCTAAAGACGCTAACCCAGACGTAAAACGACTTATCTATCAGCGTTTTATCGTTATTCGTTTGTGTAGCAATGTAGAACAGAATAAAACTGGCGGCAAATAAGGCGTAAAACGCGGGCACCAGTCGTTTAAAGCGGATATGGCTGATCAAGGCGCCATAAAGCGTAACTGCGATGACGCTGAAGAAGAATGTGAATGTCCAGAGCCAGCTGACTTCGGCATCACTCCAGTCGCTAGCCATTGAATCCCTGACTGGGCGTAAAATGTAATAGGCCGCCATCAGGATGAAAACCAGCAAAAATGACGATAGCGTTATGCGTATTTCATATGGCTTGATATCGCTGGCTAATTTAAGCCCACGCTCAATCAGATTGGGATGTGTCTGAGACATTTATGATTAAGGTATATGCAACATACAATTCTAGAGGCTATTAAAGATTTTTAACATTTGAGCGCGTTGTGTCTGATCGGGTATGCGTCCAAAATTCGCCATCATATTATCAGCCATATGCTTTGGTTTTGAGGTTGCCGGAATCAGGCAGGTAATTGCGGGGTGTCCTAGTATAAACTTAAGGTAGAATTGCCCCCAGCTGCTACAGTCTATATCTTTTGCCATTGCGGGCAATTCCTTGCCTTTACTGGCGCGGAATAATGAACCCCGTTGATAGGGGCGATTGGCTATTGTGGCAATACCTTTATCTTGAGCGAGTGGTAATATTTTTTCTTCTGCCGTCAAATTACCGATGTTATAAGTAAACTGAACGAAATCAATCGGCTCGCTTCGCATCACGTTTAAAAACTCATCATGGTCTCTGCCATGTGAAGTAGTGATGCCGATGTATCGTACCTTGCCTTCTTTTTTCCACTCTTTCAGCGTTGCTAATTGAGTCTTCCAGTCAACAAGGTTATGCACCGCAATCAGATCAAAGTTTTTCACATTCATACGCCGCGCAGATTCCTGCATTTGCGCGATTCCCTGTTCGCGTCCAGAGGTCCAGACTTTGGTTGCGGCAAAAACCTGCGGGTGTTTTTGCATGTTTCTGAGTATATCGCCAACGCGCGATTCTGACTCGCCATACATGGGAGATGAGTCAATCACCTTGCCTGATCCTTTAAAGAACTCCTGAATAACAGCAGTCAATTGAGCCAGACTTTCTGCATCATTGTCAGTATTGAAAGTACGCGATGTACCCATGCCAATTACAGGCAGCAGCTCTCCTGAGCTGGGAATTTTGCGTTGAATTAGCGGTAATTTATTTGCCGCTAAAAGATTGGTGTATGGCATCGCCAGAATGCCTGCACCGAGTTGTAAAAGTTGACGTCGGGTGATCATGAAATAGGCCTCCTTAAGATCGTTGGGACAATATTACAATAAGTGTAGTTCACGAATTTTAAAAAGACACCCCCCACTTTTACGCCATTTTTAAGAAATGAACTGGTAAACCAACCCTAGTAAAGCACTTGCTATTATCACCGTCATGATCCCAAGTTTGTATCTGAGTAAAGCGATGAATGCGGTAATTCCGATCAGCGCAGCAAACCACTCGAATTTTCCGGCAAAGTTTAGGCCTTCACTCTCAGGCCATAAAACGTGCAGAGCGAAGAATACTGCAAGATTCAAAATAACACCTACTACGGCGGCAGTAATAGCTGTCAGAGGAGCGGTGAATTTAAGATCGCCACGGGTGGCTTCAACAGCTGGTCCTCCCACCAAAATAAACAGGAATGACGGTAAAAAAGTAAAAAAAGCTGCTATAGCCGCACCTACTGCCCCTGCTAACGGCAGCATATCAGGGCCGAATACTTCCTTGGTCCACGCTCCGACGAAGCCTACGAACGAAACCACCATAATGAGCGGACCTGGAGTTGTTTCACCCAAAGCCAGGCCATCTATCATCTGGGTTCCTGTAAGCCATGCGAATTGTTCGACACCACCTTGATAGACATAAGGCAAAACAGCATAGGCACCACCGAAGGTTACTAAAGCAGCTTTGGTAAAGAACCATCCCATTTGGGTCAGCGTTCCGTCCCAGCCATAGCTCATGGTGAGTCCCAGCATAGCAGCACCCCATATAAATAAACCAATAACGAGATAAGCTATAACACGGCTCCATTTGAATTTTGCGTGCTCAGGAGCAGGGGTTTCGTCATCAATTAATGCTGCGCCATAGCTGGCATTCGCATCGCCGTGGTGGCCGGCCGCAATAAACATTTCCGGTTTAAAACGCGAACCGATATAACCGATAAGCCCTGCTGCGACCACGATATAGGGGAAAGGAATGTTGAACGCAAAAATCGCGATAAAGGCGAGTGCGGCAATCAGGCGCAAGGCGTTGTTAGCCAATGCTTTGGAGCCGATGCGATACGCCGCGAATAACACAATAGCGGTAACGGCGGGTTTGATGCCATACAAAATGCCTGCAATCACAGGCACATTGCCATAGGCGAGATAAATCCAGGTAAGTCCAATCAGGATAAATAGCGACGGTAATACAAACAAAACACCAGCCATAATGCCTCCGCGAACGCCATGCATCAGCCAGCCTATATAGGTCGCTAGCTGCTGCGCTTCTGGCCCGGGGAGTACCATGGTGTAATTCAAGGCATGTAAAAAACGCTGGTTAGAAATCCAGCGGCGTTTTTCTACCAGTTCCTGATGCATCATACTGATTTGACCTGCCGGCCCACCAAAGCTGATAAATCCCAGCTTCAACCAGTAAAGAAATGATTCCATTAAGGAAACGGATTGTGGTGCCTGTGGGAATGATGATTCTTGAGGTTTAGATGGAGCTTGATTAATTGAAGGCACAGGCATTTGATTCCATACAAATTTGACGGCTTATAGTAGTGGAGGCTGGAATGTTTTTCAAAGAATGCAGAAACTTATTGATACTAAGTGTATTCATACTGCTATCAAAATTTCTACTATATTTAAATTATTACTTTATACCGAAGGTAATTTCTTTAATTATTAGCAAGGGAGATAATCATGAAAAATACAATTAATCTAAGTTTGTTTGCAGCACTTTATTTATTCTCAACAATGGTTTTTGCGGAAGGTGTTCCTCTCTCAAAATCACCAGAGGGAGCTAAGGTATATATCATCTCACCCACCGATGGTGAAACTGTTGGAACTGAGGTGTTGGTGAAATTTGGCTTACAAGGCATGGGAGTTGCACCAGCAGGAACAGATAAAGAAAACACCGGACACCACCATTTGCTGATTGATAGTGATAAACTACCTGACCTTGATAAGCCCATGGGTTCTGACGTGATGCATTTTGGTGGAGGTCAAACCGAAAAGCTTATCAAACTGGAAAAAGGAAAACATACATTGCAGATGATTCTGGGTAACTATATGCATGTGCCGCATAACCCACCGGTGGTTTCGGAAAAAATCACCATCAATGTAGAATAATAAAAATTGCCGAAAGCTATGATTTAAAATCATGGCTTTCGGTATGACTTGTTCCTTCGAATTGGAAGTTTTTGTCTATTCAAAAAAGGACCTGAGCCGAGGCATAGCCGAGACAATATCGGGGCGTAGCGACGACTACCCGAAGGGTGAGGTTTTATAAAAACATCATAAAGTGGGGGGGTGTCTTTTATAATCTACAGGTTATAATTCGATTTCAGATTATATTTAACTCGAGGAATCCCCATGCCATCATTTGACGTTGTCTCCGAAGTTGATATGCACGAGCTCAGAAATGCAGTCGACCAAGCGAATAAGGAAGTCAGTACGCGTTTTGATTTTAAAGGCTCAGACTGTTCATTTGCACTCAGCGATGACAGTATCACACTGAAAGCCGAAGGCGAGTTTCAAATTAAACAAATGCGCGATGTGCTAATTTCAAAACTGGTGAAGCGCAATGTCGACTCTGGTGCTCTTGATTTTCAGGATGTCGAAGGCCAATTAAAAAATACCCGCCAGAATGTTAACCTAAAACAAGGACTTGACGCTGATTCAGGACGAAAAATCAACAAGCTGATCAAAGAGGGCAAGTTCAAAGTCACCACACAAATGCAAGATAAGCAGCTACGGGTCACAGGAAAAAAACGCGATGATTTGCAACTAGTCATGGCGATGTTGCGAGGAGCCGATATTGGTGTTCCGGTGCAGTTTACGAATTTCAGGGATTAGTTTCTGAATTGAGTTGTTAAAAAAACCACCCAAAAGTAGGGTGGTGTAATTTTTAATCATAAAAAAGGCGTTCTATTTAGAACGCCTTTTTGTTTGTACTTAAAAAACGGTTTTAAGTATTACTTTTTCTTCGGTACATATATATCGGTACAGGTTCCTTCTGCCACTTCTGCTGCGAAGTTCAGCGTTTCTGAAAGTGTTGGATGCGGATGAATTGTCAAACCAATGTCTTCGGCATCTGCTCCCATTTCAAGTGCCAGTACGGCTTCTGCGATTAATTCACCGGCATTGGTTCCGACGATTCCTGCGCCGATTAACTGGCCAGTGCCTTTGTCAAATAACACTTTGGTCATGCCTTCATTGCGGCCATTACTGAGTGATCGGCCACTGGCAGCCCAGGGAAATGCGCCTTTAGTGATTTCGATACCTTCGGCAATACATTGTTCTTCAGTTTTACCCATCCACGCGATTTCAGGGTCAGTGTAGGCCACCGATGGAATTGCGCGTGCATCGAAGAATGATTTGTGTCCTGCGATGACTTCTGCAGCAGTTTTCCCCTCATGTGTTGCTTTGTGTGCGAGCATCGGTTGTCCGACAATATCGCCAATGGCGAAGATGTGACCAACATTGGTACGCATTTGATTGTCTACGTCGATAAAGCCATAGTCATTGACTGCAACGCCAGCTTTTTCGGCATCTATCAGCTTACCATTGGGGCTACGGCCAATCGAAACGAGCACACGGTCAAAGGTATCTGATTCGGGCACACCTTTTGCACTCTTTTCATCTAAAGGCTCAAATTTACAAATCAGGCCTTCCTTGCTGGGTTCAATAGCGGCGAGCTTAGTGTTGGTGAAGATATTTTCGTATTTCTTTTTAATGCGGCGTTCCAGAGGACGTACTAAGTCGCGATCAGTACCCGGCATCAGGTCGGGTGAGAGTTCCACTACGGTGACTTTTGAGCCGAGGGCGTCATAAACCGTTGCCATTTCGAGGCCAATAATGCCACCGCCTACGACTAATAAACGTTTCGGTACGTCTGCAAGTTCTAACGCGCCGGTAGAGTCCATAACACGTGGATCATCCCACGGTATGAATGGAAGTTTGGTAACGCGCGAACCTGCGGCGATGATACAGTTATCAAAACTAACCGTTGTTTTAGTACTATCTGCTGCTTCAACTTCAATTTCATTCGCTGATGTAAATTTGCCGTAACCATGAACAATAGTCACTTTACGCTGTTTTGAAAGCGCTTTGAGTCCGCCGGTTAATTTATTGACGATGCCGTCTTTATTTTCGCGAACTTTATCGATGTCGATTTTTGGCTTGCTAAAAGTTACGCCATGATGGCCCGCTTCTTCGGCTTCATTGATAACTGCTGCGGTGTGCAAGAGTGCTTTGGAAGGAATACAGCCAACGTTTAAACACACCCCCCCTATATTTTCATATTTTTCGATCATGACTACTTCAAGGCCAAGATCGGCTGCGCGAAATGCTGCGGTATAACCGCCAGGACCGCTGCCAAGAACTACTAGTGGTGCGTGCATACTGAATTATCCTTTGGTTGTTTGGTTTATTCTTTGTGTAATAAAATTAATTATGGCATAGATTTAGCGATTAAGAGTTTTGCAACGTGCGCTACTAATGAAAATTATTTAATCATATAGTATATATCCACCGGTATCCTTAAATACCTCAATAGTAAGCTGGATACTCTAGACCATCATTCGCCTTATGTCAGATAACATTTTGCTTAAATGGGTAGTGAATCGCGCGCCATCGGCACCATCAATGACTCTGTGGTCATACGACAGAGATAGAGGCAGCATCAAGCGAGGTTGAAATTCTTTTCCATCCCAGAGTGGTTCCATTTTTGAGCGCGAAACGCCGAGTACAGCAACTTCTGGGGCATTTACAATGGGCGCAAACATAGTTCCACCAATTCCACCGAGGCTGGAGATGGTAAAACATCCTCCTTGCATATCAGAGGGTTTGAGTTTTTTCTCGCGGGCTTTAACAGAAAAATCACGGATTTCCTGTGATATCTCGACCAGGGTTTTTTGATCGGCAGCGCGAATAACAGGGACAACTAACCCATCGGGTGTATCAACAGCAACTCCGATGTTGTAGTATTTTTTTAGTATCAGGTTTTCACCACTGGCATCCAGTGAGCTATTAAATCGCGGATATAGTTTTAATGTGGTTACTACGGCCCGGATAATAAATGCCAGAGGTGTGATTTTTATTCCCTCCTTTTCCATTTCTTTGCCCATTTGTACGCGGAATGCTTCCATTTCTGTAATGTCGGCTTGATCGTATTGGGTTACGTGAGGCACGGTTACCCAGCTGCGGTGCAAAAATTCCCCAGTGAGTTTGTTTATCTTGCTTAGTGCCTGAGTTTCTATATCACCAAACTGCGAGAAATCAATCTCGGGCATTGGTTTAACGCCTAAGGAGGTTCCAGTAGATTTCGTGGTTAAGGCTTTTTTGATGTAAGTCTTAACATCTTCTTTATTGATTCGGCCTTTACGACTGCTACCTTCTATATCACCTAACTCAACTCCTAGTTCACGCGCAAATTTGCGCACAGAAGGACTAGCGTAGGCTTTGCTAAAGCGTTTTTCGTCAATATGGACTGTAGGCGAGAGTTTATTAACAGATGTTTTGCTTGGGATTGATTCAGCAGGTGCTGTTGCTGGTGGTGTTATTTCCTTGCTTGTTTCTGTTGTGGTTTGAGCGGGTGCAGGGGCGCTATCACCACCACTAACTTCCATCAATAACAGAACGGTGCCTTCAGAAATATTATCGCCAAGTGCGACTTTCATTTTGAGGACTTTGCCCGATGCACTGCTAGGAATTTCCATCGAGGCTTTGTCTGATTCAACCGTTACTAAAGAATCTTCTGCCTGTAGGATATCGCCTTCTTTAACCAGAATTTCGATAACTTCAACAGAGTCAAAATCACCAATATCAGGAACAACAATTTCCTGAATGCTCGTTGCACCAGTGACTGGTGTTGATGGAGCAGGCGCCGGTTTTTCTTCAGTTTTTTCAGGTGTCACAGCTTTTGGAGCAGTAATAGTTTCTACTGGTGTCGTTACTACTTTTTGAGTGTCAGAAATATTATCTTCCACTTCCATCAATAATAATATGCTGCCTTCGGATATTTTATCGCCGAGAGAAACTTTCATTTTGAGGATTTTCCCTGATTCACTGCTGGGGATCTCCATCGAAGCTTTGTCAGACTCTACGGTAACGAGGGAGTCCTCAGCTTGAATGATGTCACCTTCTTTAACCAGTATTTCGATGACCTCAACCGAATCGAAATCTCCAATATCGGGTACTACGATTTCTTTAATGCTCATGATCGTGCCCCTTAAGCTTTTAGCGGATTGAGTTTTTCGGCAATAATACCGTATTGCTTGATTGCTTCTGCTATTTTTACCGCAGGTAAGCTGCCATCATCTGCTAGTGCTTTAAGCGCAGCAACAGTAATTTGATAGCGATCTACTTCGAAGTGCTTGCGCAATTCAAAACGGGTATCACTTCGACCAAAGCCTTCAGTGCCTAACACTGTGTATCCGTTTGGAACCCATTGTCGAATTTGCTCAGGGTATTGTTTAATATAGTCTGTAGCGGCTATTGATGGGCCTCGGTGACTTGATAGCTGTGTTGTAACGTATGGTGTTTTGGCTTTTTCCAGGGGATGTAAACGATTCCAGCGTTCAACTTCCTGCGCTTCACGCGCCAGTTCATTGAAACTGGTACAACTCCAGATGTCGGAATCAACGCCCCAGTCTTCTAGCAGTAATTCAGAGGCAGCTATGACTTCACGTAATATGGTCCCAGAACCCATTAATTGAACTTTGTTTTTCTTCTTGCCACCATTTTTTAGCAGGTACATGCCTTTAATGATGCCTTTCTCGACACCCTTTGGAAGGGCGGGTTGCTGGTAAGATTCATTCATCGCGGTAATGTAGTAGTACACATCTTCCTGCTTGCTGTACATGCGATTCATGCCGTCGTGAATAATTACTGCCATTTCATAGGCGTAGGTTGGGTCGTAACTGATACAGTTGGGTATTAAACCTGCCTGAATCATGCCGTGGCCGTCCTGATGCTGTAAACCCTCACCTGCAAGAGTTGTACGACCTGCTGTTGCACCAATCAAGAACCCTCGCGAGCGACAATCTCCTGCTGCCCACGCAAGATCACCTATGCGTTGAAAACCAAACATGGAATAGTAGATGTAGAAGGGCACCATGTTTACGCTATGCGTACTGTAGGCAGTAGCTGCCGCAATCCATGAGGAGAATGCGCCTGCTTCGGTGATGCCTTCTTCAAGAATCTGGCCAGTCATATCTTCTTTATAGAACATCACCTGTTCTTTATCCTGTGGGTCGTAAAGCTGGCCTACGGAGGAGAAAATGCCGAGTTGGCGGAACATGCCTTCCATGCCGAATGTTCGGGCCTCATCCGGTACAATTGGTACGACATACTGACCCATTTTTTTGTCACGCGTAAGCATTGTAAGCAGACGAACAAATGCCATGGTCGTTGACATGTCACGATCACCGGAACCATCGAGTATTGGCTGGAAAATTTCAAGTGGCGGAACTTCAAGAGGTGCTGCCGTGCTTTTGCGAACCGGCAATGCGCCACCCAATTCTTTGCGCCGTGCCAGCATGTATTGTGTTTCAGGACTGTCGTCAGCAGGGCGGTAGTATTTGGCTGCTCCAGCGTCCTCATCACTCAAAGGGATATTGAAACGATTTTTAAAGGCTATCATTTCCTCCGGTGTTAGTTTCTTTTGTGAGTGTGTACGGTTTTGGCCTTCTCCGGCTGCTCCCATACCATAACCTTTTACTGTATGTGCAAGAATAACGGTTGGTTGATCTTTATGGTTAACCGCAGCATCGTAGGCGGTATACACTTTATGAGGATCGTGTCCACCGCGGTTTAAACGCCAGATATCGGCATCTGACATTTTTTCGACCATTGCCGCAAGCTCTGGATACTTACCGAAGAAATTTTCACGTATATAAGCCCCATCTTTGGCTTTATAGTTCTGGAACTCACCGTCGACGACTTCTAGCATGCGTTTTTTAAGAATACCGTCTTTATCTTTGGCTAATAATGGATCCCAATATGAACCCCAGAGAACTTTAATCACATTCCATCCAGCGCCACGGAATACTGCTTCTAGCTCCTGTACTATCTTGCCATTACCACGAACCGGTCCATCAAGGCGTTGTAGATTACAGTTTACAACCCATGTGAGATTATCAAGTTTTTCACGTCCAGCAAGAGATATGGCACCCAGCGTTTCTGGTTCATCAGATTCACCATCACCGACAAAGCACCAGACGCGCCTGTCTTTAGTATCAGCGAGCTTACGATGTTGCAGATATTTCATAAAACGTGCTTGATAGATGGATTTGATCGGACCAAGCCCCATCGAAACAGTCGGAAACTGCCAGTAGTCCGGCATTAACCATGGGTGTGGGTAAGAAGATAAACCTGGCCCGTTAGCTTCCTGGCGGAAAGTATCAAGTGTAGCTTCATCAAAGCGTCCTTCTAAGTATGAGCGGGCATATACGCCAGGTGTAATATGACCCTGAAAATAGATCAGATCGCCACCGTTGTCAGGTGTCGGTGCACGCCAAAAATGATTGAAGCCTACATCATAAAGTGTTGCCGATGAGGCGAATGAGGCTATATGTCCTCCAAGTTCCGAGGCTTTTCGATTTGCCCGAACAACCATTGCCGCAGCATTCCAGCGAATATAGCAACGGATACGGCTTTCTATACTAAGATCACCCGGATTAGCTTTTTCTAAATGTGGTGGAATTGTATTAATATAAGCAGTGCTGGCTGAATAGGGCAGGTTTGCGCCATTGTGGCGTGCAGTATCGATAAGTTGTTCGATAATATAATGAGCGCGCTCAACGCCTTCAGCTTCTATTATCGCCTCTAATGACTCAGTCCAGTCCAGCGTTTCCTGGGGATCTACATCCCGATTTTGTTCGTCGCTCATTCTCTATCTCACAATATTAGTAGTCAAAAAATCATAGCATTTTTAGTGATAATTAGAAATACAAATAAAAACAATTTAAAATACATATACTTACAGAGTAAGAATAAAATAAAATACAGTTAGTGTTATTTTGTACTAGCTTGCTGTAAGCTCTCGTAGATGACTTCGTATAGCAATCAAGATCTTAAAAACCCGCTAATTAGTTTTGGTACAGAAAGCACAGATAATAATTATGTAGATGCGCCTGAAACGGCATTAGACTATCCAATGGGTGGGCGCTTTAGAGGCTTTTTGCCTGTGGTTATTGATATGGAAACTGGCGGTTTTAACCATCATACAGATGCATTATTAGAAGTTGCAGCAGTTACGCTACGAATGGATGCTGATGGTATGCTTGCCCCAGATAAAACCTATGGTTGGCATGTAAGTCCATTTGAGGGATCTAACCTCGAACCAGCATCATTAGAAGTGAATGGTATAGATCCTGACCTACCTTTCCGTCAAGCCATTGCGGTTGATGAGAAAAAATGTCTGGATGAACTATTTTTAATAGTGCGCAGGGAGATGAAATTAAATAAATGCAAACGCGCGATTCTTGTAGGACACAATGCAGCATTTGATTTAAATTTTTTAAATGCAGCGGTAGAACGAATAGCCAAAAAGCGTAATCCATTCCATCCATTCAGTACATTCGACACAGTAACGCTTGCAGCTATGGCTTATAGGCAAACAGTATTGGCACGGTCTGTTAAAGCGGCAGGGTTCCCATGGGATGCGAATGAAGCACATTCCGCAGTTTATGATACTGAGAAAACGGCTGATTTATTCTGTAATATTATTAATCAGTGGGAAGATAAAATAGGCACACCAAAAACTGCGCAAGATGGCAATACTGATTAGAAGAAGATTAATTCAAGCCTGTTTCGAATACATTGTTTAAAAAACTGTTTAATAAACTATTTAGAAAACATGACAAAGAATAAATCAGATAAAAAAGAATTCTTATGCAAGCTCTCTGAGATTGAAGATCTCTCTGCTAAAAGTTTCACTATCAAAATCAAACGTCAAAAAAAAGATATTTTTGTGATTCGCAAAGATGATCATGTATTTTCCTATCAAAATATATGTCCTCACGCCGAGGCTCCTCTTGAATGGAACCCAGACGAGTTTCTCGATGAAAAAAAAGAAAACATCATCTGTTCTATGCACGGTGCTAAATTTACAATAGAGGAAGGCGCCTGTGTTGATGGACCTTGCGATGGCATTGGTTTAACTCGCGTAGATGTTGAAATTGTCGATGGTGAAATATTATTGAACTCATAAAGATTAATTAGATCCAAATTAAGCCTAATTTACGTAGTTACAGACTGGAACATTTTATTACGTCTAAATTTAAGATCAAAAACACATCAAAGGGAAAAAAAATGAATAGATCAATTGCTAAAATCATGATGCTATTGTCACTCACAGTACCTGCTATTGCATCAGCCGATATTATCAAAAAAGCGAGCGCTCACAGCGTAAAAGAGACTATGGATAAATTTGAAGCTTTGGTGAAGTCCAAAGGTATGGGTATATTTGCCCGGGTCGATCATACAAAAAATGCTGCTGGTGTCGATATGCAAATGAATGATGCCGAGGTGTTGATTTTCGGTAATCCTAAAGGTGGTACGGTGATTATGAAAAAAGATCCTGCAGCAGCTCTGGATTTGCCCTTACGCGTTGCGGTCTTCAAAGATAATGATGACAAAGTGTGGTTGAGTTATCATAATCCGCAAGACTTAAAAACCAGTTATGATGTTGCAGGAGTACCTGTAATGGATAATGTTGAAGCGGCTTTAGACAAGCTGACAACTGCAGTGACGAAGTAGGTCACGTTTAACAAATCACCACCTGATTATGAAAATGCCGTGACGCAGCTGACAAATTCATCTGGAATGAATTTGAACAGTTGAGTGAAATGAAACTGCCTCGAAGAGATGAAGTACATGGATGTACTTCATAGACAATGTTTGAGCGTAGCGACGACTACCCGAAGGGAAGGTTTGCAAAACCACCTAAATGTAGTTGGGTGTGCTTCATATTCACTCAATCATTTCGCATTTTGAATAACATTTGCTAGCCGTCATTCGCTCAGGACTTTGATCAATTCTTGCTTATCAAGCGGCATTACAAATACTGCATACAGTGGCAGGATTTCTTCTAGTTTATCTACGAACTCCCGTTCTTTTTTATCAACAAACACAATAACTTTAGTGTTGGGTGAATAGCGCTGTAGCGAATACAACATCACATCCAGATTACTTAGATTTACACCTGCATAATTATTGCCATAGCCATAAAAAAACTCAGCTGCAATAAAATCGGGATTTTCTTTTTTTATTTTGCTGATAAGTTTGCGCATCGATTTAAAGCACAGCTCATCAAATCCCAGCTTATTATAAAGCGGAGTAAGATAAGGGTGCGTGCGAGATTCAATGACTGAATAGATGGTTTTGGCTTGCATAGTTTCCATTATTCTAGATGCTCAATTCCCTGTAAATACCTCGCTTAGAATAGTAATTAAGTTATTTAAATAGCTGTTCACTTTAAAGAAGAAGTTTTCAATTTATTTTTTGATCAATATATTTTATTAAATTGAGTAATAAATTTTGTTATTTTTAATTAACTATAAGTGCAAGAATTAAGCATACACAGTATTTTATCCATTTAACTGTGGTGCAATTGTCATGTAATTATTGGAGATTAAAAAATGGCAAACGATAGAAAACAAGATTATTTAGAAGCTGATGAATTTGATGACGATTTTCCTGATTTCGAGTCAGATGACTCTGATGATCTTGATTTTCATGAGAGAAAATCGTTAAAAAAAAAGAGAAGAGCAAAGTCTCATCGTAATGCGCGCAGGAGCTTAGAAGATTATTTTGAGCGTAAATCGCTAAAAGAGGATGATTGGGATTACGACTTAGATTATTGACTGAATTACCTTATGTATAGCAATAAGGTCTCTCCAGGCATCTGTCAGAAGACCTTCTTTTCTTTTGACAGATACCTTCTTCATGCTAGATTTAATCAAGCAATTTTCTAATGGTTTTTATTACCTGCTCAATCTCCATGTCTAAATGTGTATCTTTGCGATACAAAGCATAAAGATTTCGCTTGAAAACAAATGCATTTTCGACTTCGTACAAGGGCAGTGACTTATCCTTTCTTAATGCAGCGAGATCAGGTAGATAAGCAGAGCCACCATTACTCTTAAGAATATCAATCGCCATTACTCCATAATTCGTGCGTACTGTTGCTATTGCCTGGTCAGTGTACTTTAGAGCATACTCGTAAGCAAATGAAGCACCCCAATCAATCATTATGTAGTTTTTGTCTAATGCCTCTTCAGCTGTTTTGCCCGACTCAGTGGAGAAGAGTTTAATTTCAAACTCCAATATTTGTTTCATATCAAGTGCTGGTAAATGCATTGGTTCAAACACAAAACCAAGATCTAATGCACCATTGATTAATAAGTCTGAAATATTATTCGCCTGGTCTATAGTTAGGTTAAAGGCAAGCTCCTGATTTTTTTGCTTTATTTCAACGATCCAGTCATTCAAAAACAAATGCCAGATATCAGCCATACAGGCAATCGAAATTGATTGTTCGTATTCATTGGGCAAGGCAACCACTTGTTTTGCCTGATCCCATCCTGTTACAACCATATCGGCATATTTATAAAAACGATGTGCTGCAGCTGTGGGTGCAATGTTGCGTTTGTCCCGGGTAAAGAGCTTTACTCCCAAACGTTCTTCCAGCAATTTGATGCGCGCGCTGGCGGCAGACTGCGTAATAAATAGTTTGTCGGCAGATTTTCTGAAATGCCGTGTCTGGTAGATTTCCAGAAAAGTTTTAAGGTGTGAAATATCCATGCCATGAACACTAAAATTGATTGGGTTGATAATATGTTTATTTTTCTATCAAAGTCACCAATAATTAGAAGCTAATTACAAAAAAGAGCCGAGCTTTAGCTGACAAATTCATCTGCAATGAATTTGAACATTGAGTGTAAGGAAACTTCCTCGAAGAGGCGAATATATGGACGTACTTCATAGACAATATTGGAGCGTAGCGACGATTACTCGAAGAGTGAGGCTTTGTAAAAACCTCATAAAAGTAGGGGAGTGCTTTCCTTTCAGCGCTATAGTCTCGTGCAAAGGTCTCTAATAGACAGTCTCGTATGATTTCAATCATACTTGATATGATAAAGTGCAGAGTAAACTACCTGCTATTCACAGAATTCCACGAGGTCGTACAAATGATAATAAAGCATTCACTTACAGTAATATTTTCCATAGCCATATTATTGGGAATGGCATCCAGTGCATTTTCTGAGGTTGACGAGAGAAAATTCGTAGAAATGCCAAAAATGATGCAACAACATCAACTAGCGAATATGCGAGACCATTTAAAGGCAATTGACGAAATTCTTATGAATATGGCTAATGATAATCTAGATAAAGCCGCAGAGATTGCTGAGGATCGTTTAGGTATGAGTTCATTATCGAGTCATGGTGCTAGCCATATGGCACAAGTCATTCCAAAAGAGATGGGAGCGATTGGCACAAGTATGCATAAAGCGGCCAGTCGTTTTGCATTAAAAGCACAGGAAGGAGATGCTTTAGCTGCTTATAAAACCCTTCAGGAAGTTACTGCGGCGTGTGTTGCATGTCATGCCGGTTATCGAACTCATTAAAGGATTCGTTTTATGAAAAAACCAGTAAGTAAATTTTTGTTGTTAACACTGTTGATTGGCGCATTAAGTGTTGTTTCTTTTGCCAATGAAGAGAAAGTTGAGAGTTTAGATAAACGTACAAGCCTAGGATTAACGCCTTCTGAAGAAGTAGAGTTTCTGAGTGAAATGCGACAAATGCTAACCAGTATTCAGGGAATAATGACGGGTATCGGGTTAAACGATAGGGAGTTAATCATAAAGTCAGCGCGATTCTCGGGTAACCGCATGGCTCGTGCTACCCCCGATTCTGTAAAAAAGAAAACGCCTTCATCCTTTAAACAAATTGGCGGCCCGACACATATGATGTTTGAGGAGCTGGTGGTTAGAGCAGAAGATGACGATATGGCTACATTGGCAGAATTAACCGGAAAATTAATGCAAAACTGCCTGGCTTGTCATGCTGCGTTTAAGGTGAATTAAAAGTTAGAGACCTTTGCACGAGAATTATATAAATAGCTGCAAAGGCAGGGCTTGCTAAATCAGACTTTCGTTTAATTATCAGTCTTGAAAAAAGTGCCAAAAAGTAGGGGAGTGTCCCCTTTTAAACCCATTAATGCTTTAGCGAGTCTTTTGATCTTCCAAGATTCAATAGCAGTGCTGTCACAATTAAAATCAACGGCAGAATAAAAACGGTAAGTGCATCGCTTAACTCGATTCCTTTTGACGCAGCTGCTAGCTCAGGCGGTATATTGGCAAAGCTTTTTGCAATCTCATTTTGTTGATAAGTGTATTTACCCCAAGCTAATGCGATCACAACCACGGTGTAGATATTGAATAGCTTGCGCCCAAAATCTAAATGTTTAATTAATTTAATGCCAATATAAATCGCCGCGAGTGAAGTCAGTATGGTAGAGATGGTTAAAATGGCTGCATAAATTTCTTTAGTCGACAGTGATTCAGAACCACCCGATGAAGCTTGAAGTACAAAGAGTGTGAGTAAACTAAAAAGGCTGGCAACGAGAAAAAAAATTCCTGCAAACATTATGATGAATCCCAGTGTTTTTGGGAGTTCGCTGCGTTTTTTCTGGTCCTCGTATACATCCGGGTTGCTAGCGTTGTGTGTATTGCTGGTTTCACTCATGGTGTTTCTCATAATTTCTGCTGGACGATAGAGTAGCGCGCTGACCTGTTGGTATCAATTGTTATTGTGATGGATTTATCGATAAAAAGTGCCAAAAAGGTGATGAGATGGTCTCCTTCTCTTTAATGCGGCATCAAAGTGCCATAATTGGAGATGTAAATCTTTCAATTAACAGAAAAGGAGACCACCATGAATAGTAGAACAATCGGACTTGATATTGCAAAAACAATTTTCCATCAGGTATGTCTGGATCAGCATGGCAAGCAGGTATCCAGGAAGAGGTTAAGACGGGGACAGCTGCTTGCGCACTTTGCGAACCTTTCCGCCTGTACCATAGCCATGGAAGGTTGTGCGAGTTCCTACTACTGGCAGCGTGAACTCACAAAATTAGGACATCGCGTAAAGTTGCTACCTGCGCAACATGTAAAAGCTCACCTTAGAGGGAACAAGAATGACTACAACGACGCCCTGGCGATAGCCGAAGCGAGTCGGGTACCCGAGTTACGCGAGGTCACGCCCAGGACAATTGAACAACAAAGCATGCAGGCACTGCATCGGCTTCGCGAGAGTACGATAGGTGATCGAACGGCTTTGAGTAACCAGTTACGAGGTTTGCTCGCCGAGTTTGGGATCATTTTCAATCAAGGTATTGCTACTCTTAGAAAAAGCTTACCCGCTTTGTTGGAAGATGCAGAGAATGGTTTAACGCCAACCTTCAGGGATGCCATAGCACTGAAATACAGACAATTATGCGAACTTGAACAGCAGGAAAAAGACCTGAGTAAACTGATTGGTCAAGCCTCAGAGCCTCACAAAGAGATCGAACTGTTACACAGCATTCCAGGGTATGGCCCCATCCTATCCAGTAGCTACTACAGCGTGGTGGGTGATGGTAAAGCCTTCGCCAAAGGGCGTGATGTTTGCGCTTCCCTTGGGGTCGTGCCACGTCAACACAGCACCGGTGGTAAAACCGTATTACTAGGCATAAGTAAACGCGGCAACCCTTACCTGCGTAAAATGCTGATCAATGGCGCAAGATCCGTTGTGAATCATGCACATAAAAAGGACGATGCCCTGAATGTCTGGGTGACCCGACTGGTTGAAAAGAAAGGCAAGAATAAAGCCACGGTTGCCTTGGCCAATAAACTGGCGCGGATAGCCTGGGCTGTGACAGTCAGTGGCAAGCCCTATGAGGAAAACCATGCCGTATAGATAAACCAGTTTAAAGTAAGTAAAGAAAGAGAAAAGCAGTACCCACCACGATTTTGCGGCGATAATAGACGACAGATGACAACATAGGTAAGACCGGCAGTTTGAGAATCTGTACCCCCCTAGGGATGTAATAATCCGTAAAGGTGTCAAGGATAAACTGTGCAGACTTCATCAAGGCTCGGGATGTGAATATCCCAATGAGAAGCCGAATATATGGAAGCAAATCTATCCCTGTCAAAACTGTTGAATATTATTTTGCAAAAATGGAGGAGACCATATATGGGGGGTGTCATATTTAAAAACATATCTCTCACCTTTTTTAAGGATTTTTTATCCGTCCTTATGGATGATCCTATCCTTTATTTAAATTTTTTGCATGACACTTCTTTCAGACAAAGCAGATTTCATTGCGAATGAGCTATGCGTTTCAATGTAAGCAGTATTTTAGAATAGCAAATTAGATATTAAAAACCCCGAACAAGTCGGGGCCTCATTTAACCAATGGTTGTTTAAATCAGCTTACCATGGCTTTTCGTGCTTTGCTCAAGCCCATATACAGGCTGACACACATTGCCAGCAGCACAAAGGTGAATGGCAAACCAGTTGAAACAGCCATTGCCTGCAAGGCTCCGATTGCTTCGGAACCCCCTACGAGCAATAGTACGATTGCAACCAGTCCTTCGAAGGTACACCAGAACACGCGCTGTGCGACTGGGGCGTCTTCCTTGCCACCGGCGGTAATGGTATCAATAACCAGTGACCCCGAATCAGATGAGGTAACAAAAAATACCAGTACCAGAATGATGCCGATGAGCGAGAGGAAATTGGTTAGTGGAAATTGCTTAACCATCTCAAACAGTTTTAACTCTTGTGCTGCCTTGGCAACCGGGGCTGCAGCATCGGCAATAACCTGACTGATAGCGGCTCCGCCAAAAGCACTCATCCAGAGTATGCAGAGTAAGGTTGGTACCAGAACCACTGCGAAAACAAATTCTCTTACGGTGCGTCCGCGGGAAACGCGAGCGATAAACATACCGACAAATGGTGACCATGAAATCCACCATGCCCAATAGAATGAGGTCCAGCCTTGCGAAAAGTTCACATCTTCACGTCCGAAAGGCGTGGATAGTGGTATAAGTTGTTTGACGTATTCCATACCGCCTTGCGTGAATGATTTGAAAATATCAGCGGTTGGACCAACAAAGATTATGAATAGCAAGAGTAATAGTGCGAGTGCCATATTGATCTCTGACAGTACTTTGACGCCACCATCGAGGCCTCTGAGAACCGAAATCAGTGCAATCGCAGTGATCACCGATACCAGTACAAATGCGGCGACACTCCCGGTTCCCCAGTCAAACAGAAAATTGAATCCTGCCAATGCCTGGGTTGTTCCGAATCCCAGCGATGTGGTGAGACCAAATAGCGTCGCGAAAACGGCAGTAATATCTATGATATGACCCGGCCATCCCCAGACCCGCTCACCTAGCAGTGGATAAAACGCCGAGCGTAACGTCAGTGGCAGGTTGTGATTATATGCAAAGAATGCCAACGCCAGTGCTACCGTGGCATAGATCGCCCAGGGGTGTAGTCCCCAATGGAATATTGTCGCCGCCATCGCCAATCTACGCGAGCCTTCGGCATCACCGACAGCAGCACCAAGTGGCGCCCAATCGGTTCTGATTCCATTATCGCCAACGGTTATGCCACCCATTGAAGAACCAAAGTGAGACATTGGCTCGGAAACACCGAAGAACATCAAGCCGATGCCCATGCCTGCGGCGAACAGCATTGCAAACCAGCCGACATATGAGTAATCAGGAGTGGCATTCTGTCCACCGAGACGGACTTTACCTAAAGGAGAGACTGCAAGATAAAAGGCGAATAGTACAAAAATATTTGCCGATGAGAGAAAGAACCAGTCAAATGTGCTAGTCACCGCAGGGCGTAACCACTTAAAGAATTCAGCTGCCTGCACCTGAAACATCAAGGTCAGAAGGACAAAAGCGACAACGGAAAGACCTGAAATTAAAAACACCGGATTGTGAATATCCAGACCAAAGGGCGTTATATTATCCTGCCCAATTTCATAATCAGTTTTAGGTTTCTGCATCTACTCCTCCTTAAGTGTTTACCAACCCCACCGTTTATAACATATTAAAAATGATTAGTAAGTGAAGAAACCGACCATCAATTACTTACAAATACTGTGGAAATTAACTTGTACGACTTAACTTCGTTGAGAAATTAAATAGAATGCACACTAGTTTAATCAGAAACGGACTCTTAATGTGATGTCGAAAAAACCGCTGAGCTTTGCATAATTTCTGTTGGCCATTTTAAAAACAAAAATGGAAAATCACTTAAAAGTAGGGGGTGTCCTTCGATAGGATCAGGAACCGTCTTTTAAAACAAACTAAACCGCAGCGTATACCTCTGCATGCTTAATCCAGCGTTCGATGAGTGGTTCTACGTTTTCAGGATATTCTTCCAGAATGATTTGTGCGACTTGCTGGACTTTGGGTAATAACAATTGATCTTCCATCAGATTCGCAATTTTGAATTGTAGTTCACCCGTTTGGCGGGTGCCGAAGACTTCTCCAGGGCCACGGATTTCGAGGTCAATCTTGGCGATTTCAAAGCCATCATTACTATTCCGAAGTGCTTCCAGTCGTTTTCGTGCATTTTGTGTAAGTGGCGTCTGGTACATCAATACACAACTGCTGGCTTTACTACCGCGACCAACACGGCCACGCAGCTGATGCAGTTGCGCGAGGCCTAGTCGTTCGGCATTTTCTATGATCATCAAGGAAGCGTTGGGTACATCGACGCCGACTTCAATCACGGTGGTAGCGACTAACAGATTCACTTTGCCTGCTTTGAAACCAGCCATAATGCTTTCTTTTTCGTCTGATTTCATGCGTCCGTGGATCAGGCCAATGTTTAATTCGGGTAATGCTTCTTTCAATAATTCCCAGGTTTCTTCGGCGTTTTGGCATTGCATTGCTTCGGATTCTTCAATCAGGGTGCAGACCCAGTAGACTTGAGCGCCATCGGCACACACCGCATTGATGCGATCGACAATTTCACTGCGACGGCTATTGCTGATAACCACGGTTTTAACAGGCGTTCTTCCCGGTGGTAATTCATCGATGACCGAGTAATCCATATCCGCATAGGTTGTCATTGCCAGCGTACGCGGAATAGGGGTTGCGGTCATTACAAGCTGGTGCGGGAAGGTTTCATCCTGTGAGTTTGTTGAGCGACCTTTTTCACGCAATGTGAGGCGTTGATGGACACCAAAGCGGTGTTGTTCATCGACGATAATTAACCCCAGCCTTTGGAAGTGAACATCGTTTTGAAACAGGGCATGGGTGCCAATGATTAACTGGCTGCTTCCGTTTACGGCGTTCTCGAGTGCTTCGCGTTTTTCAGCGACTTTTAGTTTGCCTGAAATCAGCGTTACGTTTAAATCGAGCGGTTTTAGCCATTCACTAAAGCTTTTGAAATGTTGTTCGGCGAGAATTTCAGTGGGCGCCATTAACGCCACTTGATAGCCTGCTTCGATGGCAGATAAAGCGGCAGCCGCAGCGACCAGAGTTTTTCCCGAACCGACATCACCTTGCACCAGACGGCTCATCGGCCAGGCCTTGGCTAAATCCTGGTTAATCTCGGCGATTACGCGGTTTTGAGCGTCGGTTAAATCAAAGGGCAGGCCGGATGTTAAGCGATCAAAATAGTCTGAGTTCGAAGAAAAGGGTATGCCTAAAGATTGTTTTTGTTGCTCGCGCATTTTTCGTAAACTTAAATGATGTGCGAGTAATTCTTCGAATATCAGGCGCTGTTGTGCGGGATGGTTTCTGCCCAAAAGTTGGCCAACAGAAACTTCTGCGGTCGGCTGATGTAAGGCTTGTAGAGCCTGCCTGAGATTTGATAATTGATATTGAGTGCTGATGGTTGCAGGAATTAAATCGTTTAATTCAGCCAGATGCGACAGCACCTGATGCGCTAAACGTAATAAGCTGCGTTGTTGTAATCCTTTGGTGGCGGGATAGATGGGTGTGAGTGCATCAGCAAGATGAGTGGGTTGATGCCCGGTTTCTTCGTTCAGGATTTTATATTCAGGATGCACCATTTCCCTGGAAACCTTGCCGATCCGGACTTCTCCAAAACACCTGAGCCTTGTGCCCCGAGATAGGGTTTTTTGTTGTGCGTTGCTGAAATGAAAAAAGCGTAAGGTCATTAGACCTGTACCATCTGAAATCGTACAAATCATCATGCGCCTGCCACGGTAGACAATTTCAGAATGCTCAACTTCACCTTGAACCAAAACTTCCTGCCCGTGGCTTACGGCACCAATGGGGTAAATCTGGGTTCTGTCTTGATAGCGTAAGGGTAAGTGAAAAAGTAAATCCTGTACTTTTTCAATGCCGAGTTTTTGCAGGTTCTCGGCCATTTTCGGGCCGACACCTTTTAATTCGCTAATGTCGCTCGTTAAAATTGATGGCGAACTATTTGGCATAGAATTATAGAGATTGGATTAGCTTGCCTACGGCGATAGAGACGTATTTAAGTATTTGAATTAATTGTATATTATCTATCTCTTGGCTGGTATTCATTTGTTTTTTTCTGAAATTTTACCTTCCGTACCATCTATGATTTCAACGATATTGGTAAGGTGTCGCCAGTAAATTAATACACTGATAACCACTAAACCCAAAAACAAATGCAGCGAGTCAGTTACCCAGAAAAAATACAAAGGTGCCAGTAGTGTTGCAATCAAAGCAGATAGGGATGAAACGTTAAACACCAATGCTGAGACTAGCCATGTAAGGATGACTACAATGCCGACAATCGGATTTAAACCTAAATAGACACCCAAAGCCGTGGCTACGCCTTTGCCGCCTTTAAAACCGTAATAAATCGGGAATAAATGACCGAGAAATGCAGCGAGACCAACGAGGATTAACCAACCCCAGTCCAGGCCAAGCGCATGACCGATTGCAACAGGAATCAGGCCTTTAAGTATATCGCCCAGTAAGGTGAAAAATGCGGCT
>CAWJZX010000006.1:0-104184 GCA_963847495.1 uncultured Gammaproteobacteria bacterium
GGAGCATTTATGATGATGTTATTGTTAGCCTTTAGACGCTTCGGAGGTTTGAAATTATTGAAACGCTTCTTACCCATGTTATTAGTTGCATTTTTTATTGTGCCTAGTTTGATGCCAAGCACAGCGATGGCTGATGTGCATACGCTTAAAAATATGTGGGCTGACCATGAAGTTGTTGAAACAGAGAGTACCGATTGTGGCACAGAATCAGTTTTAGAGAATGGTTTCACCCCTTGCAACTATGTTGCAGGAGGGTTAGTAATGACGCATGTTGATCCGGAAGGAGAAGCAGGTGGTTACAGTACTTCAGATGATATGAGCCAAGGTTTCAATTTTGCTATAGGTCGCCACTTTAAACCACATTGGTTTGGAGAATTAAGCTACACAGACATGGGTGATGCAAAGTTAAGTAACGCTAATCCATCAATTGCTGTTGAATCTATTTCTTATAAGGTACCATCTTTGCATCTTGGTTACTTATTAAGAGCCCCAGAAAAGCAGTTGAACTTATATGTTAAGGGCGGTATCTCAGCGATAAAAAATGCAGCAAGCTCAGAATCGGTACCGTATGAAAAGCAAACAAGTATTCAGAAAAGCTTTGGTCTTGGTGCACAATGGCAAGCTGAAGACTCTGGATTATTTGTACGCTTAGGTGCTGACTTCTATGATCGTGATGCGATTGCAGTAGGTTTGAATATTGGTTACAAGTTCGGTGGTTCAAAGAAAAAGGTACGTAAAGACCAGACAAGGTAGAGCTACTAGCTTAAAAATTGTTTTAATTTGGAATGAAAAAAGCCCACTCAATAGTGGGCTTTTTTTCTATGTTTAATGATAGCTTTACCCCAATGGGGACATTCAGAAGTACTAATATACGGGTATACTGCATAATTCAAATTTCTTTCGAGAAGAGTTTACTATTTTTTGATAACAACATTGTTTTTAGCAAGTTATTAAGAGGAACAGTCAATGAACCAGGAACATTAGGAAGCAGTTTTAGCGATGGAAAAAGCAGGCGTTGATGCTGAATATTTACAGGGCTGGCAGGATAGATACCTTGTGAATCCTGAGCGTGAAGAGCTACGTGTAACAGAGGCTTATGAGGCTGGTTACTCTGATGGTTCTGATCACAATATGGATGGTTATAATAAGTGGATTAAGTACTTAATGATTATTCGAAATAGTGTGTTAAAAAAGACGCGCCCCATCTTTTACTCGGTTTTTAACCTCTCCCTATGAGCCAGCTCATGCTATTGTCTGGCTACGCTCGGCTGGGCATATCGGTAGCCAGTGTCTACAACGTACTGAAAAAGGTTTAAAAATCGGCAATAGTAAACTAGTTGACTTGATTCTGGGAATTTTGCGAAAGCTTGAAAAAGTTATAAAGCGGGGCAGGAAGAAGTAATCAAGACCCTGCTTGAGCAAGTCCTTATTGATAGAGACAAAACTTAAAAAACAACTACAAAGTTATAAAGCGATTCGAATATTTATGCATCAAACCTCGTGAAACCGGTTTCACGAATAATCATATTATCTAAAGTTTAGTGTCTTGTTTGACTTGACCAGAACAGTCTGCACCTGCCGCTATATTGTGGACGGATAAAGAGTGTCAGTGGGTAAGTGTGCTGCCCCAATTGCGTGAGGTATTGCCTGAGCTATATACATTAGGAAATTTTGATCTGGATAATCGTATTGGGCCTGCGATTTGGCTCAAGTGTGTGATTGCTGATGTATTAGAAGATATTGATCTGCCAGATAACTTAACACCGATAATTTTTCTTCCTGGTATTTCTCGCTCTGAACTTAGAGCAATAGAACTTTGTCCTGAAAATATTCAACCATTGGCTGAGCTGCAATACCGCGGTCAGTTATGGAGTCAATACAACGGCAAAGATTGGACTGTCAACGCATATCTAAGCTCTGAAATGGGTAGTTTGGGATTCGATATTGCTAAAGATAAAACCACGCAAGATGCTTTATTAATGGCTTTACCTGAAGTGTTGAGCAGCGATATCAATGAATTAAAAGGTAAACGCCTAGAAGCGAGTGATTTTAATCAGCTTTTATCGAATGATCCAATACGTGATTTACTTAGTTGGATGAATTCTCCTAAGGCTGTTGTAGAACGTTGGAGTGCAGGTCGATGGAAAGCCTTTTGTAATGAAGCTAAACGCCAATTTGATTTAGATATAAAGAACGATGGTGAATTTACGGCTGCAGAGAAATTATGTGCAGGTGAAGGCCCGTGGGCTAATGTGTGGCAACGTTATAGTGATAGCCCAGATATTTACCCCAGTTTGATCACGCTTTTAGAACGAGTGCCTATGCCAGCGGATTTGTTTGCTAATCCAGCGTCTTATCCATTAGCCAATGCTAAGGCTGAAGAAAGTTTGATGAACGGTTTAAAGGCCATTGCTGGACAGGATATTGCTGCTGCCAGAACTCAAATATTGGCACTAGAAAAAACACACGGGTCGAGGCGTAGTAGCTTGTGGGCTAAATTGGGATATGCGCCCTGGGCTAAACTATTAGAGTCTTGAGCAGAGGTGGCTGAGCGTACCCAAAAAGCATTAGGTGGTTTGACACCACAGGAGTTAGGGGAACGCTATAGTGAGGATGGGTGGTTAACGGATGCGGCTGCGATCAAGGCTTTTGCTTTGTGTGAGAGTAAGGCTCAACATAATATTGTTGAAGGCGTTCTAGCTTCTATTTATACCCCATGGCTTGCTGATTTGAATGAGCGTTTTCAAAAGCATGTTCAACAGCATGGATACCCTGGTATGGATATTACGGGTGGTTTTCATGGTGTCTCGGAAGCCGTCGCTGATTATCAGACTAGTGGCGAAGTGGTATTTTTCGTTGATGGTTTGCGGCTCGATGTTGCGCATCAATTACTAGATTTATTGGTAAGCAAAGGCTTTGAGCCTACTCTCAGAACACAATGGTCTGCCTTGCCTTCGGTTACAGCTACGGCTAAGGCTGCAGTAAGTCCTATTTATTCTAAGTTGACTGGGGTACAAGATGGTAACGACTTTGAGCCAAGTGTAATCGGAAATGGCACACTATCACATGATCGTTTTAAGAAGGAGCTAAGTAAGCTGGAATGGCAGTACCTTGGTGATGATGATTTGGGTGATCCAGATGGAAAGGCGTGGGTGGCTTGTGGTGATATCGATAAAGAAGGACATAAGAGTGAATTAAAATTACCGAGTCGAATTCCTTTGATCTTAGAGGGCATAGTCGATCGGGTAATAGAGCTTCAACAATCCGGTTGGCGCAAGATAAGGATCGTTACCGATCACGGATGGTTATTGGTCCCTGGGAAAATGCACAAGTCGAATTTACCTGCTCAGGCAGCCGATAGTCGTTGGGGACGTTGTGCACAATTGAAGAATAATGTTCAAGTTGATGGATTGACCTTGGGCTGGTACTGGAACCTGACTATTCCAATACATTTTCCCCATGGTATTCATTCTTTTATTGCGGGCAGGCGATATGCGCACGGTGGCGTAAGCCTGCAAGAATGCCTGGTGCCAATTTTGACGATTACAAGCGAAGCAAAAAAAGTAACACAAGCCGATATTAAATCTGTGAAGTGGCTTGGTTTAACATGCAAACTAGAAGTATCCAGTGAGTCAGATGAATTGTTTGTGGATTTACGCACGAAGTTAGTTGATAGCAAATCATCTTTAGTAAAAGCTAAAGTGCTTAAGGATGGCAAGGCTAGTTTGATGATATTAGACGATGGCAATGAAGGCGTATCGGCCATAGTGGTTATATACGATAGTGAAGGCAATATTTTGGCTAAACAAGCTACAACCGTTGGAGGTGATGAATAATGCAGCTAGATCAGTTGGATAATAAAGCGGCGGATGCTTTTGAAGGGTATGTTGTAAGAAAAGACTTAGTGCGAACTTTTAGCCAGCAGTTCCCCGTGCCAACGTATGTTGTAGAGTTTTTGCTAGGGCGTTATTGCGCAACCACCGATGAAGATGAAATTAAAGAAGGCTTAGAGATTGTTCAGCGTCAGCTTTCATCGCGAACAGTTAAGGCAGGTGAAGAAGAGCTTTTTAAAGCAAAAGCATATAAAGAAGGTACGGTAAAACTGATTGATATGGTTAGTGTACGATTTAGTACAAAAGATGGCGGTTATTTGGCGTCACTACCCAGCCTTCAGCTAAATAATATACGGATTTCAGATAAAATTGTTGATGAGAATGACCGGCTTTTGACGGGTGGATTTTATGCAGAGATTACTCTGGAGTATGACAAGTTTATCGCAGAGGAGAAGTCAGGGAATCCTTTTGGAGTATCTTCACTAAGACCTATACAGTTATCTAAGCGAAATGTATTGGATGTGTTATCAGCTGCAAGGGAACAATTCAGTACAGTAGAGTGGAAAGAGCTCTTGTTGCGATCAATTGGTTTAGAACCAGATAGCCTGGATGAAAATGCAAAAAATGCCATGCTACTGCGCTTGATTCCCTTTGTGGAGCGTAACTATAATATGGTTGAATTGGGACCTAGAGGGACAGGTAAAAGTCACTTATACCAACAGATTTCACCTTATGCACATTTAATTTCTGGTGGTAAGGCAACAGTTGCGAAAATGTTTGTAAATAATTCGACTGGCCAACGTGGCTTGGTTTGTCAGTATGATGTTGTTTGTTTTGATGAAGTCAGTGGGATTTCATTTGATTCCAAAGATGGAGTCAATATCATGAAAGGTTATATGGAATCAGGGGAGTTTAGCCGAGGAAAAGAAAGTATTCGTGGTGATGGATCACTGGTTTTTGTAGGTAACTTTAATGTAGATGTTGATCATCAACAAAGAATTGGGCATCTGTTTGGGCCATTACCAGAAGAGATGCGTAACGATACGGCTTGGATGGATCGTATTCATTGCTATTTACCTGGCTGGAACGTGCCAAAAATGAACAAGGATTTACTTACTGATCATTTCGGACTGGTGAGCGATTTCCTATCTGAATGCTTTAGTCATTTAAGAAATCAAAGTCGCGTTAGCGCTTTGCAGGGACATGTGTATTTTGGTGGTGCTCTAAGCGGTAGAGATACTAATGCTGTCAATAAAACCGTATCAGGTTTATTAAAACTATTATATCCAAATATGGATTCAGAAGTAGCCGATGAGGATTTGGAGTGGGCTGTTCGTCAAGGATTAGAAGTACGCAGAAGGGTTAAAGAACAACAGAAACGTATTGGTTCAGCTGAATTTCGTAATACTCATTTTAGTTACATAATGGGTGACGATGGTGTTGAACAGTTTGTCTCTACACCTGAACTACAAGCCGATAATGCTATTGGCAGTGATCCTTTGGAACCAGGGCAAATCTGGGCTATTAGCGAAGGAGGTACTGATGAAGATGACAATGCTGGTCTTTATCGTATTGAAGTAAATGAGGGGCCAGGGAGCTCAGTTAAAATTCTTAATAATCCAATTCCCCCCGCCTTTAGAGAGTCCGTTCGTTACGCCGAACAGAATCTTTATTCTAGGGCTTCTCAATTGGTAGGTGACCGAGATCCTCGCGCTCATGAATTTACGATTCAGCTCAGGGCTTTCGATGCCGCAAGAAAAGGTGCCAAGTTAGGCATACCTGCATTAGTGGCAATTTGTAGCGTTATGCTGAAAAAGTCCATTAAAGGTGGCTTGATTTTAGTTGGTGAAATTAATCTGGGCGGTTCTATAGAGCCGATAATGAATGCGGTAAATGTCGTTGAATTAGCAGTAGAAAAGGGTGCCCAAGCAGTATTGCTTCCAGTAAGTTGCAGGCGGCAGTTGCTTGATCTCTCAGATGACATGGCAACGAAAGTAGATGTCCAATTTTATGCTGATGCAAAAGATGCGATGCTAAAAGCGTTGGTTGAGTAGGTTTAATGAAAAATGATTCTTGCTATCAGGGGTATATAAATTTCACAGTATGTCTCGAATTTATTTTATTTGATCTGTTTGCCGACTTGATATTTTTCAACTTGATATTGCTAATATTTTTTGAAATTGAGCCTAGGGTAGCAAATAGGTAGCAAAGCATAAAAAAGGGCTACAACGAAAACACTGTAACCCTTTGAATTATATGGTGCCGCAACCAAGAGTCGAACTCGGGACCTACTGATTACAAGTCAGTTGCTCTACCAACTGAGCTATTGCGGCGACGCGGTGCATTCTATTAAAGCTGGAATGTTTACGCAAGAACAATACCATTTTTCTGGTAAAAAAATACCCGATTGAGAAAGTTCTCAATCGGGTGGTGTTTTGACTTCAGATAATCATTATTATTATTGTTAGCCCGGCCATATTATTATTATTCAACTTGTGGCTGTTTATCTGAACTCGTGGGCTATTTTACGGGTTGCCGCTGAATTGAAACTGAACCGTTCGTCATTCTAAAGAATTAATTGTAATTTTCTTTTCGGTGAGCATTTTTCTGTCGTTTCTATTATACCACCGCAGTACATATTCCCCCGCTTCTGCTGGCATTTTCATAAACTGAGAGCTTTTGTTTTTGGTAAAAAAATAAGTTTTGGCATTGTAATTAGGTTTTTCATCTGCTTTTTGCAGGTTGATGAATGAGTCTAATCCCTTTGGTGCTTGCCAGCTAATTTCAATCTCGGTTTCCGCCTTGATTTCTTCAGGCACGGAGATTGTGACTTCAGGCGCAGTTAAAACAATAGGTCGCTCTGTCAATGCTTTTCTATCACCGCGGTTATACCAGCGCAGCGTATAACTTCCTGCAGTAGAGGGTAGTCGAAGATAGTCTGATGTTTTCTTCTTGGTATAAATGTAAGTGCTGGCATTGTAATTTGGCTTTTCATCAGCTGGCTGGATATTGATGAATGAATCCAGGCCTTTGGGCGCCTCCCAGGAAATCTCAGTTTCGGTCCCTGCTATGGCCTCATCTGCTGCGGATAGTGTGATATTGGCTGCGGTGAGTTTTATGGGGCGTTCTGCCAGTATTTTTCTATCACTGCGGTTATACCAGCGCAACACATAATCACCCGCAACAGAGGGTAGTCGAAGATAGTCTGATGTCTTCTTTTTAGTGTAGACATACGGGCTGGCGTTGGAATTGGTTTTGTCTTCGGCAAGCTGAAGGTTGATGTAGGAATCAAGTCCTTTGGATGCATCCCAGCTTAATTCGATTTCTGTACCTGCTATAGCTTCATCTGGTGCAGTAATAGTAATTTTCTGAGCCGTAACTTTAATAGCGCGCTCTGTTACTATTTTCCGATCGCTCAGGTTATACCAGCGCAAGATATAGTCACCTTCTGTAGCAGGCATGCGTATGCTACCTTCTTTCTTGCCTTTTATATAAAGGTGCGGGTTGCTATGGAATTTGGGTTTTTCACCAGCAACTTCGAGAGTGATTTTCGCTTCCGCCGTTTTGGGAGCATCCCATGAAAGGTCGATTTCAGTTCCGGCACCGGCTTCATCAGGTGCGTTAATGGTAACAACTTCTTCGGTTAGTTTGATCGCTTTTTCAGTAACGATTATACGGTCACTCAGGTTATACCAACGCAAAATATAGTCACCTGCTGTGGAAGGCATACGCATACTGCCTTCTTTCTTGCCTTTTATATAAAGGTGCGGGTTGCTATGGAATTTGGGTTTTTCCCCGGCGACTTCGAGAGTGATTTTCGCTTCCGCCGTTTTAGGTGCTTCCCATGAAAGGTCGATTTCAGTTCCGGCACCGGCTTCATCAGGTGCGTTAATGGTAACAACTTCTTCGGTTAGTTTGATCGCTTTTTCAGTAACGATTATACGGTCACTCAGGTTATACCAACGCAAAATATAGTCACCTGCTGTGGAAGGCATACGCATACTGCCTTCTTTTTTGCCTTTTATATAAAGGTGCGGGTTGCTATGGAATTTGGGTTTTTCCCCGGCGACTTCGAGAGTGATTTTCGCTTCCGCTGTTTTGGGTGCATCCCATGAAAGGTCGACTTCAGTTCCGGCACCGGCTTCATCGGGTGCCGTGATTGTAACCTGTGATTCAACCAATTTTATTGGCCGCTCCATGACAGCTTTTCGATCACTTAAGTTATACCAGCGCAAAATATAGTCTCCCGCAGTAGCAGGCATACGCATACTGCCTTCTTTTTTGCCTTTTATATAAAGGTGCGGATTTGCATGAAATTTGGGCTTTTCCCCCACTATTTCCAGATTAATCTTGGCTTCTGCATCTTTTGGTGCGATCCATGAAAGGTCGAGCTCTGTGCCTGTTCCTATTTCGTCTGGAGCATTAATTACGATTTCGATATTTTTTAGAGTAATCGGACGTTCAGTCAGAATGATATCCCTATCGTGAACATCATAAAACCTCAATACATAGTTGCCAGCAACAGATGGTAAACGCATCGTGGCTTCGCTTTTATCTTTGGTATGCAAAAGTGGGCTAGCGTGATATTTCGGTTTCTCATCTGCCAGTTGCAGGTTCAGCAATCCTTCGACTTCTTTTGGGGCTTCCCAGCTTAGTTTCAGTTCAGTGCCAACAACAGCTTCGTCCGCAGCGTTAATGGTGACTTTTGGTAATTCTCTTGCAAAATTTACTTTAATGAGTTGATTGTCTTTACCCGTGATTTCTACGCTAGCGTCACCGCTGTAGCTGTTACTCGTGCCCTTGATTAACCAGTTTCCCGCGCTTATTAGTGCTGCTGAATCAGTGCTTTGTTTAGTGTCTTTACTGGCGATAGAAAAATCTTTGCCATTGCCGCTAGCAGACAGAGTGATCACTTCATCCGTCTGTTGATTGCTAAATGTCCACTCGATCATTTTATTAAAGATAGTGCCGGTTTTTTCATCAATAGCCTGAAGTGTCAAAACTTTTGGCTGTTCAACCACTTTTTTCAGTGCGTCATTTAACTGCTCAGCATTGTCCGCAGGAAAATATTTTCCACCCGTGTTTGCGGCAATACATTTGAGCTGTTCGCTGGTTTGCTTGTCTACGCCAAAGCCAATAACGTGTGCAGTGAAATTCACACCAAGTTTTTCAAGTTCGGCTGCGGTGGCGCAGGGGTCAGCATTACAGGTTTCTTTACCGTCACTAATGAGTATTACCGTGGCATTGTCCTCGGTGAATTTTAATTCATCGGCCGCCATTCTGATTGATGCGCTAATCGGTGTTTTACCTTTGGGGTTGATCTTATTGACCGTGGAAATCATCCCTGATTTATTAACCTTGCCGACAGGAACAAGAGTCTCGATGTCGTTGCAATCGCCTTTTTTGCGATGGCCATAGGCGAGCAGTCCTAAATGTTTGTTCTCATCCCAGTTAGTGACCAGATTAGCCAGGGTTTTTTTAGCAATTTCGATCTTGGTTTTACCGTCAAGTTGCGCCCACATGCTACCGGATGCATCGAATACGATAATCGCTTTGTCTTCCGCATGGGCAGAAACACTGAGTATGAGAAGAGCAATTAAGGACAAAAATTTATTGGTCATTGGAGTCTCCACTAGATCATCTTTATGTTTTTATTGAAAAAGTGCCTAAAAGTAGGGGGGTGTGCTTTTTTGATCGCATATATAGAAGAATAGAACGTTTCGGTGAGTTTTTCTGTGAGAATTTTCACTGAAAAGGGCTTCCTGCTAAACAGTTTAACTATTTCCCTAATATTTTTATGGAATCTTGATGTATGTTAAGTCACAACTTTGCTGATTTTGATAATCTACGTTCACTGGGCCAATCGCATCTATCAATGAGATTGCGCTTCCCCCATTCATTAGCTCAGTCCACCGCTAGGAGAGTATATGAACCTGTCAGGTATTGTCGTTGCCGTTTCACCCGGTAAATTCGATGAGTGCATAGCTGCGTTAAGTGCCATCAGCAATGTTGAAGTTCATCAAACTGATACTGCATCAAATCAGATCGTAGTGGTTCAGGAAGCTGAAAACGTCAATCAGGAAATTGATGGTCTGAAAAAAATCAAAGCATTACCGATGGTGACCTATGCCGAGATGGTTTATCACTATCTGGCAGATGACAATAACGCCGATGTTATTCCTCCTGACGACATCGAATCATCAAACCTTGATGAAACGTTAAAAAAACTAAACAGTTGACTCTAAGTCAAGATACTTATTCAACCCTGTTTTCACGAGATATGGAATATCGCGTGACAATCAAACTTCTAAGTAAAGGAGATATACAATGAGCCCAGACAACACTAATAAAAGAAGGGAATTCTTAAAAGCCAGTATCGCAGCGACAACAGCTGCAACTATTGGCATACCCATCAGCAGTGTTGCTTTAGCAAAGACCGCAGAAGCCGAAAAAGACTGGCAATGGGATAAATCAGTGTGTCGTTTTTGTGGAACCGGATGCGGCATTATGGTTGCTACCAAGGATGACAAAATTGTAGCCACAAAAGGCGACCCGGATGCGCCAGTGAATCGCGGTCTGAATTGTATCAAGGGGTATTTCAACGGCAAAATCATGTACGGTAAAGACCGCTTGACCAAACCGTTAATGCGTATGCAGGATGGTAAATTCAGCAAGAAAGGTAAATTTCAGGAAGTCAGCTGGGATCAAGCCTTCGACGAGATGTCGACTCAATTCAAGAATGCCTACAATGAACTAGGTCCTACAGGCATTGCTGTAATGGGTTCTGGTCAATACACCATCCCAGAGGGTTATGCCGCAGCGAAACTGGTGAAAGCAGGTTTCCGTAGCAATAATCTCGATCCCAACGCACGCCATTGTATGGCATCAGCCGTGGTCGGCTTTATCCAGACCTTTGGTATCGACGAGCCATCGGGTAACTATGACGATATTGAGTACACGGATACGGTAGTCACCTGGGGTGCCAATATGGCGGAATGCCACCCCATTTTATGGGCGCGTGTTTCCGACCGTAAACTCGCCAATGTCGATAAGGTAAAACTGATTAATTTAACTACTTCATCCAACCAGACCTCGGATATTGCCGATACCGAGATTGTATTCAAACCCGGAACCGATCTGGCTATCTGGAATTATATTGCGCATGAAATCGTTAAACGCGATGCGGTGGATCATGATTTTGTAAAGAAACATTGTGTGTTTGCTACTGGTCCCTACGACATCGGTTATGGAATGCGTGGCACTGATAAATTCGCTTTCGAAGCAGAAAAAGATACCCAGGCAAAAGAATTGGAAGTTACGCTGGATAAATATGAAGCCATTGGGCAACGCCGTAAAAAAGGCGAAAAAGTCCCGCAGAAAAATCGCGGTAAAGCGATGAATCACTGGCTGATCGAATTTGAGGATTTCAAGAAAGGTGTCGAACCTTATACGCTGGATTTTGTGGCCGAACTCAGTAAAGGTGATAGCAAAGAGTCACTTGAATCGTATAAGAAAAAACTGGTCGCACTGGCAGATGCCTATTGCGAAAAGGAGCGTAAAGTGGTCAGTTTCTGGACCATGGGAATGAACCAGCATCATCGTGGAAGCTGGATCAATGAACAGGCCTATATGGCGCATTTATTACTCGGCAAGCAGGCACAGCCAGGCAATGGTGCATTCTCTTTAACGGGACAGCCATCTGCTTGTGGAACGGCGCGAGAAGTCGGCACCTTTGCTCATCGCCTACCCGCTGACCTGGTAGTTGCGAATCCTAAACATCGTGCGTTTAGTGAAAACCTATGGAAGCTTCCAGCCAATACATTAAACCCAAAAGTCGGTAGCCATATCACCAAAATGATGCGTGACCTGGAAGATGGTCAGGTCAAATGGGCCTGGATACAGGTCAACAATCCGTTTCAGGCGACAGCCAATGCCAATCACTGGGTAAAAGCTGCACGTGAAATGGATAATTTCATCGTTTGCTCGGATCCCTATCCAACCATTTCTGGCAAAGTAGCCGATCTGATCTTGCCTACCGCCATGATTTATGAGAAATGGGGTTTATATGGTAATGCGGAGCGTCGCACCCAGGGCTGGCGTCAACAAGTGAATCCACCCGGTGAAGCCATGGGCGATGTTTGGCAAATGCTGGAATTTGCAAAACGTTTCAAGCTTAAAGAGGTTTGGGGTGAGAAGAAGATACCGGGCCTTAAATCAGCAGGATTCAAAGACGGATTGCTTCCCGATGTATTAGCGGATGCCGAAAAAATGGGCTATTCGCCAGAAGACACACTCTACGATGTTCTGTTTGCAACTAAGGAAAACCGCAAGGTTGCATGGCCAGACAAGGCGGTGTCTAAGGGTCATGGTAACCACATCGCAGAAAAACTGGCTGATGGCTGGTTCCCTGAAAAAGCATTGTTCGATGAGTATCGCCAGTTTGGTGTAGGTCACATGCATGACCTTGCCGACTTTGATACTTATATGGACGATAATGTACGTGGCTTGAAGTGGCCTGTTATTAACGGCAAAGAGACTCAATGGCGCTTCAATGAAGAATTTGATACGTATGTGAAAAAAGGCGATAAGTTTGCATTCTATGGACCCGCCTTAAAAGCACGACCTACAGGTAACCTTGATGGTATTACCAACAAAGAAAAAGTATCTTTGAAGGGTAAAGCCAAAATATTCTTCCGTCCTTATGCAGCACCTGTTGAACAGCCTGATGACAATTACAATCTTTGGATGTCTACAGGTCGGGTTCTCGAGCATTGGCACACCGGAACCATGACTAGGCGCGTACCAGAATTGCACCGTGCAGTTCCTACAGCGCAGATATTTATGCACCCTGATGATGCAGCAAAACGTAAATTGAAGCGTGATGATATCTGCTGGATTGAATCTCGCCGTGGCAAGGTAAAAGCTGTGGTTGAAACCGAAGGACGTAACAGGCCACCTATTGGGTATACATTTGTGCCATTCTTCGATGAATCTGTGTTTATCAATAAGTTGTGTCTGGATGCAACCTGCCCAATGTCAAAAGAAACTGACTTTAAAAAGGCGGCTGTAAAGGTTTATAAAGTCGCATAGTGCTATAGCAAACTATTATGGCAAAGAAGAGTAAATCTCGGAGAAACTTTCTGGTCAAAATGGCCAGAAACGCTTCGCTCGTGGCTGGTGGTGGTTCATTGTGGGCGTATCTGTTAAACCAGCAAGCTTACGCCAATAATAATGCTATTAGGCCTCCTGGAGCGCTTGCCGAGAAGGATTTCAACGCGGCCTGTATCAAGTGTGGGCAATGTGTCACAGACTGTCCATACGGTACGCTGAAACTCGCCACTACGAGTGATAGCTTTCCTATCGGTACGCCATATTACACACCACGTGATGTTCCCTGTTATATGTGTGAGGATATACCTTGTACCAGGGCCTGCCCGACAGGGGCGCTTTCACCCGAACTGACAAAAATCGAAGATTCGAGAATGGGGCTGGCAGTGATTGATATGGAAAACTGTATTTCCTATCTCGGCTTGCGTTGTGAAATCTGTCATCGTGTCTGCCCAGTACAAAACAAAGCCATTACTATTGAACATCACCCAAGAAAAACCAGCAAACATTCGATGTTTATTCCTCTAGTACATAGTTCAGACTGTACCGGATGCGGTGTTTGTGAGAAAGCCTGCCCAACTGATGAGGCGGCTATCAAAGTGGTGAGTGCAGATATGGTCCAAGGCAAAGTTGGTGAGCACTACCGTTTGGGTTGGAAAAACGACGGCAAGATTACCCAGGAATTCAAAGCACCAAAAAGAAAAACACCAACAAAAGAAACTCCGGCAGGTGGACTTGACTATTTTAATCAGGGGGAGATCAAATGACCTCAGATTTATTCAAAAGTAGTCCTCAAACCAAGGTAGTTAACGATGAAATAAAGCTTGGGCCAAATGGAAAACCGGTTAGACCATTTGTCATGCCCGACAGGCTCTGGGGAAAACTAAAAGTCTGGCGTTTTATCATTTACCGTCGAATCGTTCAGCTGGGCATACTGTTACTATTTTTTGGTTCTGCCCACTGGGGCTGGACATTATTTGATAAGCCGATAATACGCGGAAATCTTAGTTCCTCAGAATTTTTAGGGATCATACCGATGGCTGATCCGTTCGCAGCCTTGCAAATTTTCCTGGCAGGCCATGTTTTACATACCGAGGTGATTATCGGTGCACTGGTTGTTTTCGGCGCTTATCTGATTCTGGGAGGGCGCGTCTGGTGCTCATGGGTTTGTCCGGTAAACATGGTAACAGACCTTGCAGCTTGGTTAAGAAAACGCTTACAGATTAAAGATACTTTTCAGGTAAGACGAAATCTACGTTATATCATACTGGGAATGACGCTATTTCTTTCATTATTAATGGGAGTCGCTGCTTTTGAATGGATCAGTCCGATCAGTATCTTTCATAGAGAATTGATTTTCGGTATTGGAGCAGGGTGGGTGTTCATCCTGGCCATATTTCTGTTTGATTTGTTTGTGCTCAAACATGGCTGGTGTGGTCACTTATGTCCGCTGGGAGCATTTTATGCTCTATTAGGAAAAGTGGCGCCGTTGCGGTTATGTTTTGACACACCTACATGCACGCACTGTATTGAATGCGTTCGGGTTTGTCCGGAACCACAAGTACTGGATTTCAAACGTGCAGGTGAACTGGGCATGATCAGTTCTGGAGAATGTAGCAATTGTGCACGCTGTATAACAGTCTGCCCTGAAGATACTCTGAAGTTTGGTTTGCGCCATAAAATTAATTCACAAAAAGTCGAGACAGTTGCCATGGAACAACAGAAATCAAACGTACAGATAATTTAATACTTATTGATAAAACCGAATTAAAACAAGGAGAACAACATGAATATGAGAATATTAGCAGGGATAGTGTTTTGTCTATTTGGCAGTTCCCTTTTCGCAGATGCCATAGACCAGATGAACATGGGAATAGGTGAAGATAATGTATTTTCCGATGCCACACCTGTTGCTTTTTCATACTCTGAAATTAAGGCAGGAAAAAGCGAAATGATTCCTTTGGCTTATTCGACCGTACCTCCATTGATATCGCATACAGTCAAAGAATATTTGCCGATTACTGCAGAAAAAAATGATTGTACTGAATGCCACGATAGGCAAGATAAGATTGGCAAGACCGAACACAGAACTGGTAAAAAAATACCTATGCCAGAAAATCACTACGGCGGATTTCATGGCAAGGGTGATAAAGAAGAGGTATCAGGTTCTCGCTATACCTGTACTCTGTGTCATGTTCCACAATCCGGGGCAAAACCACTGGTAGAGAATACCCAGAGCAATTGATAAAAAATACTTTAAAAGTAGGGGGGTGTCTATAGATCGTATATAAAAAGAGTTTCTGTGAATTATTTCTCAATATTCACCTAAGCTTAGGCTATGAATTCTGAACAGTATGCTATTAGCATAATTCTATGCGCTGCCCTGTTGCTATTCGCCTGGGGGCGTTGGCGCTATGACATGGTAGCAATGTTCTGTCTGATTGCTGCGGTCCTGTTTGGTGTCGTCCCAGAGAAAGAGGCGTTTTCGGGCTTTGGACATCCTGCGGTGGTTACCGTTGCCGCAGTCTTGATACTCTCACAAGGCTTGCAGAACGCAGGTGTCGTAGGTTTGATAACCGAGCAAATGAAGCGCGTTAAATTCACCTCATTTACATTACTCGCATCCATCACGATAATTGTCACGATACTTTCCGCGTTTATGAATAATGTTGGTGCGCTGGCTTTAATGTTACCGATTACCATGGTGGCATCAAAAGAATACAATATTCCGCCGGCGCGTTTACTGATGCCATTAGCGTTTGGCAGTATTCTGGGTGGTTTGACCACTTTGATTGGTACGCCGCCGAATATCATTATCGCGGCTTATCGGGCTGAGGTGAAAGGTGAAGAATACGCTATGTTTGACTTTTCCCCAGTGGGTGTTCCTGTTGCAATTATTGGTGTTTTATTTATCATTTTTATCGGCTGGCGTTTGATCCCAAAAGGCAGAATGACCAAAAACGCCTCGCTCAATCTGTTTGAAATTCATACCTACCTCACCGAAATCCAGGTAAAAGAGGGGAGTAAATACATTGGAAAACACCTCAATGAAATGCCAATGTTTAGTGGCCAGGATCGTACCGAGATTTTAGGCGTTGCCACACCAAGTACCTATGCACGAAATGTAAATCTGAATTACAAGGTACGTGTAGATGATATTTTCATTATTCGTGCTGACCCGGCAGAACTCAAACCGTTACTGGATAGTCATGGTTTTGAGCTACTAAACTCAGCAACCCATATTTATGATGAGCCAGACGAACACACCACCATGCTTATGGAAGGTGTTATCGCTCAGGATTCTCCGCTTGTGAACCGCGATATTCGCTATTTAAGGCGTCTTTCTGGTCGATCTGTAGCCCTGGTTGGTTTGGCGCGTGAAGGAAAAAGTGTGGTCAGGCGTTTACGCAGTCAAACCTTCAAGGCTGGTGATGTGTTGCTGATGCAAGGACACGAAGAAACTATCGATGAGCAGTTTAACCAGATTGGTTTATTGCCACTCGCTTACCGTGCCATAGAAATCGACAGAAAACCTAAAGTTGTCCTCGCCCTGGCTACTTTTATTGTGGCGATTATTATGGCTATGAGCAACCTTGTTTCGTTGCCAATTGCCTTTATGCTTGGTGTTGGGGTGTATGTCGCTTCGGGAATAATTCGCGTGCGCGAAATATACGAACAAATCGACTGGGCAGTGATTGTACTGCTAGCTGCGATGATTCCCGTCGGTCACGCGCTAGAAACAACCCAAACCACCGTATTGCTGGCAGAATCAATGCTGGAAATGGTAGGTACCGAATCCCCCGTGATCGTGCTAACCCTCATTCTAATTATCACCATGCTGCTATCCAGCGTGGTAAACAACGCTGCCACCGCACTGGTGATGGCGCCAATTGCAGTAGCCGCAGCGCAAACCATGCACGTCAATATTGATGGGTTTTTGATGGCCGTTGCGGTCGGTGCATCTTGTGCATTTCTCACACCTGTCGGGCATCAATCCAATACACTTGTTATGGGCCCCGGCGGATATAAATTTGGCGATTACTGGCGTATGGGATTACCTTTAGAAATTATTATTGTAGTTATCACTATTCCGTTAATATTATGGATATGGCCCTTATCTTAAAGAAAATCTGAGTTAAATCTTTTCAGACTGAATCTTAGCTTCCTTAAAAAGACTGTAAAAGGTAGGGGGTGTCTTTTTAAGTTCACTTGAGGGATAAATAATGACATTTGTCGTTACCGAAAACTGTATCAAATGCAAATACACTGATTGTGTTGATGTCTGCCCCGTCGAATGTTTTCACGAAGGCCCGGAATTTTTAGTCATCGACCCCGATGAATGCATCGACTGCGCCTTATGTGTGCCTGAATGCCCCATCGACGCGATTTACGATGAAGTTGATCTACCCGATGATCAACTCAAGTTCATCAAAATTAATGCTGATTTATCCGCAAAGTGGCCGGTTATCGAAGGTATGATTCCCGCCCCGGATGATGCCGTGGAATGGGAAGATGTGCCGAATAAAATTCAATACATTGAAGAATTTCTGGATTCTGATTGAAGCACTTAGCGGCTTCAATTATTCATTTACAGTTAACTACCCTAATGCTAGTTTTGTTTAAAATTCAAGAAAATATTTAAATATAAAAGTAACGATCGTCATCTTACTCAATTGTTTGAGGTGTCACATGAAAATACGTCTTCCACTTTATTTAGCACTATTTCTGATTCCTGTGGCGTTAATAGCCGCGGAAATACTCCGGACTGACACGGGTTTTTATTACCCAGCGAATAAAAAACATCAGGATTCAATCTATTATGGTTTCCTTGATAAAACCCCGATTGGTCTATGTCATCTTGCGGATGATTATGACCTTGCAGTGGGTAGCCCGGTTTATGCGACCGCTGCAGGCGTTGTGGAACTAGCAAGTACCTCAATACCGTTCTATGGTAGTGATAGTGGTGCAGCGAGTGGTGCGATGGTGATTAAACACACCACTAAAGATAATAAGACCTTTTATGCTTTGTACGGTCACATCAAAAATTTCACGGTTGCCGTTGGTGATAGCGTATCAGGTGGTCAAAAGATTGCTGAGGTAGCAGCATATACCTCAAACGGGAATCCGCTCCCACATCTGCATTTCGGGGTAAATACCAATGCAGCTAGTTATCTAGGTTACACTTTCACAGCAGCGTGTAATAATAAACTGGGTTTTGTCGACCCTGAAATCTATATCACTAGCAATTCTGCCAAGTTACTTCCTGCGGAAACCTGTACAGCAGTTAATGACACGGAAATTACAAGCAAAAATACCATTCTCACAACCTCAAATGTTTTAAGTAATGATAACGATGTCGATAGCACTGATACTCTCAGCATAGCATCTGCAGATACTACTTCGGCAAATGGCATTGTGATTACCAATAATAACGATGGTACTTTCACCTACACCCCAGCGATTGATTTCACCGGTACGGATTCATTCAATTACACGGTTACTGACAATAATGGTTGTAGCAATCAGGCAAAGGTATCGATCACCGTTAATCCTGATGGAAGTATCACCAATATTACTAGCTCAAGTGGAGGAAGCCTCGGTATTTTTGCGATCATAGGCTTACCTGGACTGCTATCAATAAAACTATTCAGAAAAAAATTATCCGTTATTGTGCGGAATCAGAAAAATCACAAGTAGCCAAAATAGTCGGGAATAATAATCTCCATTAAAGAAAGCCTGGATTGTCATCTCGTGTAAATTGATAGGATAAAGGGCACCTCTATTAATTAGGCGAGATCTGTATGGCATCCAAACAAGAAATAGTCGAGTTTTTAGAAACCCACGTGCCACATTTCAATTGCGAAGTGCTGGAAGTCGGCAATCAATTATCAATCACCCGTCATCAAGTCGGCGAGCGCGAGTTACGCTTCGGTGGCACCGTATCAGGCCCCACACTAATGGCGGCGGCAGATGTGGCTTTGTATATTATGATAATGGGCGAAATCGGTACCCTCACAGAAACTGCAACCACCAGTTTGAATATCAACTTCCTGCGCAAACCGGTTGGAGATAAAGACATCATCTGCAAATGTAAACTGATCAAACTCGGCAGAATGCTAATCGTAGGCGAGGTTGCTTTATACTCAGAAGGGGATGATAGAGAAGTAGCGCATGCTGTCGGGACTTATGCGATTCTGTCAGATTGGTAGATTACTGAGGTTTCTCGCTCAGTATTCTGTTTGATATTTTCTTGTAATGCTTGTGTTTTTTAAAACTATCAAAAAGTGGAGGAGTGTGTTTTTTTGTTCTGTTATAAAGAAAAATATAAAAAGCTCACTGCAGATACTGCTAGGCAAGAATAATAAAAATAAAAGGTTCAGGGTCTAAGTGGCAATGCAAAGGATTTTGCAACAAGCTATGCAGTTTCTATCTTGAGTTGTGCTTCTTCCAGATGATTAGCTGGAGGAATGTCTAGATCATTAAGATCTCATGCATTATTCAGCATTCTTGGTTTACGACGAACTATATTCTGAATGTTTTATGGTAACCGTTTAGAAGCTTCATCTTACTAGATGTTTTCGGTTTCTTTGCACTTAAAGATCTTGATCATTATTGAAATATAACAGTTAACGTTATAGCTAATTATATCTGTACCTGAGCACAAACATTTCGCTTAAAAGTACCTTGGTGAATAAATATGAACTCATGAAAACGTACCAATGGGGCTAATACTATTTATTTTAATGCCCACCGGTACGCTCATTGCAATCGGGAAAAATATCTCGAACAAAAATATTGCTTAATGAGATATTGTGTTTCAGCGATTACTTTGCGAATGCAATGAAGCTTTGTTGATCCGAAGCAACTGCACCACCCATAACTTCAGCAACTACACCGCCAAACATCTTGCCCAGAAGTCCCGCATTCATGGTTCCTATGTAGGCTTTACCATCAGATTTTTGATACACCGAAACGGTACAAGGCATCATCACCGAAACAATCTTGTTGGCATCCTCTTTAAGAATTTTATATGCATGGTGAGCCTCACACAGATTGACCAGCATCACCGGGGGAAGATCTCCGCCACCATGCTTGGCGACAGACTTATGCAATGGTTTTACATCGGCAACCACCCAGCCTTTCGCTAAAGCATTATCACTTATTTTTTGCACCGTTTCTTCAAGACTAAAAGGACTCTGATACTCCTTTAGCATCATCCCCGGCATCATTTTCCAGCCAGCTGCAGCCAGTATTACCGCACCAACAATAGCACCTAAAATAAAAGTTATTCCTTTTCCCATTTCACTCTCCTCTTCGTAGTTTAAGTCGTTATGAATTTAACGACATTTATTTAATCGATCAGTAGTATGGAGGTATTTTTTAATTCAGTTCTTAACATAGGTTTGTTTACTAAATGAAAATTCCTGTAAAGGATAAAAGAGTAAAATACACGCCCCTGTTTTTATCCATCCTATTCCAATGAAAATGGGCGTCATGCACGAATGGCGACTGACTTTTTATTGAGAAAACAACTCGGTGTAAAAGCGTTAAGCTGGGGAAGCGCGAGTATCAGTCATAACGGTGCAGGTGTTTGGCTCATTCTATTTGGAACTGATCCCTTTTTATTTCAATACCGTACTAAACTATCAAGGATAATCTAAAGGAGATAAAACATGACCCACGCTATACGCATCCATCAGGCTGGTGGCCCAGAAGTTTTACAATGGGATACCATTGAAGTCGGCAAACCTGCAGCAGGGCAAGTTCGATTGCGTCAGACATCCTGTGGTTTAAACTTTATTGATATCTATTTGCGCGATGGAACCTATCCGGTAGCTGAATATCCTGCAATACTGGGGATGGAAGCCGCGGGCGTAGTTGAAGAACTCGGTGAAGGCGTGGCTGAAATGAATCTCGACCTGAAAATAGGGGACCGGGTCGCCTATGCCATGGTCGTCGGAGCGTATGCAGAGGAACGCCTCATTGATGCGCAAAAACTAATTAAAATCCCCGCTTCCATAGACGATAAAACGGCCGCTACGATGATGCTCAAAGGACTCACCGCACATTACTTACTATTCCGCACTTATCCAGTAAAAGCTGGTGATAAAATTCTGGTGCATGCGGCTTCTGGCGGTGTGGGCTTAATGTTATGTCAATGGGCCAAGCATCTCGGTGCGACTGTTATCGGGACTGTCGGCTCAGTAGAAAAAGCACAATTAGCAATGGCAAACGGCTGTGATCATGCGATTTTTTATCGTGAAGAAAACATCGCAGAACGTGTGCGTGAACTCACAAATGGCCAAGGTGTTGCCGCTGTTTATGACGGCATTGGGCAGTCAACTTTTGAAGCCTCACTCGATTCTTTACAACCTTTTGGTGTAATGGTCACCTACGGCAATATAACTGGACAGGTAGAACCTTTCAGCCCCAAAATACTCGCGCCCAAAGGCTCTCTGTATGTCACACGTCCAACGCTTGCGACTCACACCGCAACGCGTGAATTACTTGTTGAAGGCGCTGACCGACTCATAGACGTTATCAGTAAAGGTATCGTCAAAAATTACGTCAACCAGAGCTACGCCTTAAAAGACACTGCTCAGGCACATCGGGATATGGAAGCGCGAAACACCACGGGTTCGACCGTACTGGTTTGCTAGGCGACTAAATAGATCAAAAGAAGGAGATAACCGCGTTCATAATGTCTGGTATCGTTTTTTAAATAAAGCGATACTAGAGTTAGACATCCCCACATTTTAAATGACTTTATGATATTACAATTTCCCATGCTTAAAGACATCAAGAAAAATTTCTTCATACACTTTTTTGCAGTATTCCTGATATTCGCCAATTGTAGCTTGATGGCCTTCGACCTCAAGCAAAAATGGACCGGCCTAGCCAAAGAAGACAAGCTAAAATATACAAATATAGGAGCAGCACTGGCCATTACGACATGGGGAATTTCAACCTGGGCTTATGGCGAAAAGTCACCACATGCCACCCCGGAAGGCTGGTTTGGTGAAGACACCAAGTCCGGCGGAGCAGATAAGCTGGGACATTTGTATAGCAGCTATGTAACCGATCGTGCGCTAACATATCTCTATGAATCTTGGGGCTACTCACAAGATAAGGCGGCTCTTTATGGGGCGTGGTCCACTTTTGGTATAATGAGTATGATGGAAGTCGGGGATTCTGTGAGTTCGGATTATGGATTTTCATACGAAGATTTTATTATCAATGGCGTGGGTACTTATGTGGGCTATGCACTTGAAACCAATCCGAATCTAGCGCGAAAGCTGGACCTGCGCATTGAATACATGCCAGGTGGTAAAGCGGATATATTTACCGACTATGAAAATACCAAGTACCTTGTCGCCTTGAAACTTGACGGTTTTGATTCAGTACAAAATAAATACTTGAAGCACCTGGAATTACATCTTGGTTATTACACCCGCGGTTTTGATGATGATAATGCGGAAAAAGAGCGAAATCTGTATGTTGGAGTAGGACTCAATCTATCAAAGCTATTTCGTGACAGGAACTACCACAAGACAGCAACTTTCCTGAATTATTACCAGGTTCCAAATACTGATCTTCAAATTAAATAATGATGTAATTTCCAGCTGTCTCAAAAAACCTCATAAAAGGTAGGGGGTGTCCTATTATTACTATAAAACCACCAACAGGAGCCAAACATGGCATTAAAACGAATGGTAGTGGAAATGGGAATGGGTACCGACCTGCAAGGTCAGGATTACACCAAAGCCGCCGTGCGTGCGCTAAAAGACGCGCTCTGGCATAACTCATTAAGCATCGCCCCGGCGTTTGGTTTTTACAAACAGAAAATGATTATCGAAGTCTCGATTGGGGTCGCGCAACCGCAGTTGGTCGATACCGATGTGGTAAAGGCTGTGCTACCTTATGGTCAGGCAACGGTTGAAGTGGTTGAAGGTGGTCTCGATATTCTCAGCGATTGTAAAACCAAAACTACTGTCGTTGCGAATGCCGCCGCAGTTGTCTATCTGGATTTTGCAGAGGAGGGCGCAACATGAGCCTGCAACGCATTATTTTAGAAATGGGAACAGGTAATGACCTGTATGGTGAGGATTACACCAAAGCCGCAGTGCGCGCGGTGCAAGACGCATTACACCACAGCTCCATCACACTGTTTCGATCCATGGGAATTGAACATGATAGCATGCAGGTAGAAGTCACCATCGGCACGCAACAGCCAGAAAAAATCGATAGCGCAATAATTGCCAGTCAAATACCTTTTGGCAGCGTAATAGTAAATAGCGTCATGGGCGGTTTGAATGTCACCGACCCGGTGCAAAAAACCGTTATGGTTATTGCTACTGCCGCAGTCGCAGCAAGGCTGGATATTACAGAAGGCAAATACCAGCCAGCTTGATTTTAAATAGATGTAAAAGACATCCTCTACTTTTACTCGGTTTTATATGGCTGCGCCTACCCTTCGGGCCAGCATATACAACAGTACTGTTGTCTCGCTAACGCTTGTATGGTTGTTCTAGCCTTAATTTATGATCATAGTTAAGGCATCGGGGAGGTGGAGGCTCTTCGCTTTGCTTCTGCCACTTTACGTGTACAGACTAGCCGAGATTACACCCCTCCACCCCATTCATTAATGAGCGCCTATTAAGAATCTTGCGTATGATGGCCGATTTCAACAAGCTTGCGCCTTTCGTGATTCCCGATACGTTTTTAACCTTACTTGGGAGTTCACAAAATGGCAATGCTCGTTAATGTAAAAGAGTTCGGAGTTGACGTCGCTAAAGATTGGCTGGATATTTTTGATGGTGCTGAAGTCATTAGAATTGAGAATCGGCAGCAGGCTATTCGCGCTTTTCTTAAAACGCTTCCTGGCACTTGTGCTATCGCGATTGAATCGACGAATACATACCATGAGTTGATGGTGGAGTTGGCGGTTACAGCAAAGCATACGGTCTATTTAATCGATGCCTATCGTCTCTCTCGTTATCGGGATGCGGTCGGGATAAGGGCTAAAACGGATGTGAATGATGCCAGGTTGTTGCACCGTTACATGCGTTCAGAGAAACAGCAGTTAGTGGCCTTTAGACCCTTGCCTAAAGCGGTTAAACGCCTGAATCGCCTGCTTAAAGCACGGGCCAAACTGGCGCAGTTAAAAACCGCTATGGGCTTATCTTTAACGGGGGTTGCTGAATTGGCACAAACACGTAAGGCATTGCTGAAACGCTTTGAAGATGCAATGGCAGTGATTGATAAACGGTTGCTGGAGTGTATAAAATTAGCGGAGTATCAAGATGATTATCGGCGCTGTTTAAGTATCCCGGGGATTGGTCCTTTGAATGCAACTGCCCTTGTGGCATTGTTTCATCGAGGGTATTTTTCCAAGTCGGACGCCTTTATCGCTTTTATGGGGCTGGATGTGAGGGTACGAGAATCGGGGTACTTTAAAGGTAAGCGCAAACTGACGAAAAAAGGGAGTCCTGAAATGAGGCGGTTATTGTTTAATGCCGCGAGAGCAGGCGCAAAAACCAAACAATGGAATGCCTATTATCTTGCTATGCGTGCAAGAGGTCATTCGACAACCGCTACCGCGGTTGCCATATCGCGTAAAATCGCTAGACTGGCATTTGCGTTAATGAGAGATCAATCTGAATATCGTCCTATTTAGGTTTTTTTCTTGATTATTAACATAGAATCTCGGCTCAACCTCGCCCATAAAGTGCCAGCTGAAGCTGTTGTCCCGCCCCCGTTCGGCTTAGGCCTTTTTGAAAATGCCTTATGTCCATGCTATAAAAAAACAGCGTAGCAAATCCATTTTGTTTTTTTAATTACCTAGCTCCTTTTCTTCACGAACTGGACATGCCGCGGCTGGCAATGGAGCTATGGTTTTATATCGACTAACAGGGCTGCCACAAATTGGGCATTTGTCTTTGGGCTTCACAGTTAATGTCGATCCGCACACCTGGCATACATGGTAATGTGAAGCCGCGCCTTCAATTTTGTCCACGATGACGCCAAACCATGTGACCCCAGCCCTTTGTAGTTTGATCAGTAGATCACGATGCTGCTGCTCTGCCTTCCAGGCATGATTGATAGCGGTAATTGCCTGTTGATGTTTTTCTGAGCGTATTCCCTCAAGGATTTTAGGATACTCGCGATCTATTTCATCACGTTCAACCTTAGCCGCATTGTTTAAATTATACTTGGTAGATTTTACTGTTATTTTATCGTTAATGATTGAGGCATCTGCCTTGCCCTCCAGCTTTGCTAATAGTTTGCTGAAATTACGCGCATGGATACCTTCTGAGGCAGCCAATGCTTTAAATAGGTGTGCGATATTGGGATAACCCTCCGTGCAAGCCTGTTTACTGTAAGCCATATATTTTTTATGTGCGAGTATTTCCTCAGCATAACGTAGTTCGAGTGCAACGACAGTATTCGTATAAGCCTTTGCTGGTTGAGCATAGACTGCAGACATCATGCCAGTAATAAGAAGCACTAGTACTGCAGCAATTAAGTGTAATATTGAGTCGTAATTTTTAGAACTAAGGTTTTTAATCTTCATAATAATATCCCTCCCAAGCGTGGTTCTATGATAATAACTATACTCCTTACAAAAACGCTTTTATTGATCATGATCAAATTATGTCACAACAGTTAAACCTACGCTTTTACCAAGAGCTGAATGACTTTCTGGCTGTTGATCAGCGTGAAACCCGCTTCAATGTCGAGTTAAAATCTCCGCGCTCTGTCAAAGACCTGATCGAATCAATCGGCGTACCACATACAGAAGTAGACCTGATCATAGTAAATGACGAATCGGTTGGTTTTAACTATGTAGTAGAAGATGGAGACCATATCAGCGTCTACCCGGTGTTTACATTGCAGCCCATATCAGAGGAAACATCACTGGAGATTTCACCGCTCAGGCATTGTCAGCCCAAATCCATGCACGATGCGCGTTTTGTGCTCGATGTGCATTTGGGAAGACTGGCCTCCTACCTGCGTATGCTGGGTTTCGACACCCGTTATCGCAATGACTACGATGACCCAAGCCTTGCCAGAATATCGGTAGAAGATGATCGCATCTTACTCACTTGCGACCGCCAACTGCTAATGCGCAAACAAGTTAGCCACGGCTACTTTGTGCGCAGTAGGGAACCGCAACAACAGTTAATCGAAATTCTCACACATTTTGATTTAGTCAATAAACAAAAGCCCTTCAGCCGTTGCATGCGCTGCAATGGAAAAATACACTCGGTGGAGAAACAGGCCATCATAGAACGCCTTTCAGACGCAACCAAAAAATATTACGATGAATTCTATATCTGCGAAAACTGTGAGAATCTCTATTGGAAAGGCAGTCATTATCTAAAAATGCAGAAGAAGATTGAAAAGTTGAAAGCTATCGCTAAAGGCTATCCTAATTAAGCGAGTTATCCGTTTTAAAAAAACAAAACTGTATGCCACTAAAAATAGGGTGTGCTTAAATAAGGGCTAATCAATAAAAGAACAGGCATAAATAGCTTCAGCCTATTTATATTTACCCTCATTGTTACAATATAAGGTGCTCTTAAGACATAGATCAATAACTTTTCATTGCTACTAGCCTATAATGTAATTGCAAGGTTTCAATATTAGTCGTTAAACAAACAGTAGTCATTTTAGAAAACGCTGTAAAGTGAGTTCTTAAACTTGGGTGATTAAGTAAATTTGGAGGTTGTCGTGAAAAAACCATCGAACCTTAGTAGCTTTTCCATGAAATATCCAATCTGGGATCGTATTTTCATGGTTTTTCCGCTGGTGATTGTCGGTACCAAAGAAGCGGATGGTAGCTATGATCTTGCTCCCAAGCACATGGCGATGCCGATGAGCTGGGAAAATCATTTTGGTTTTGTTTGCACTCCCCGGCATAGTACTTATCACAATGCCAAGCGCGAGGGTGTATTCACCGTCAGTTATCCCAATCCATCACAGTGGATACAGGCGTCGTTATCCGCGACACCTCGCTGTGAAGATGGCCAAAAGCATTCACTTGAACTGGTAGAAACCTTTCCCGCTGAAACTGTTGACGGAGTTTTGGTAAAGGATGCATATCTGCACTTTGAATGCGAGCTTGATCGCATTATCGATGACTTCGATGTTAATAGTCTTATTGTAGGAAAAATCGTTGCCACACATGCTGACTCGGCGATGCTGCGCTCGGTTGAGCAGGATGATCAGGAGTTGATATTCAATAACCCCTTGCTGAGCTACCTTCATCCCGGACGATTTGCCGAGATCCGAGAAACCATGGCTTTTCCATTCCCGAAAGGCATGAAGAAATAGGGGGACAACATGGATATGCTCCCTGGCCAAGATATCCTGAATCAGGTGCAGCGATATAAAAATGAGGCTCTCGATTTTATGCAGGCCTTAACCCTGAGTGAGTCTCCCTCAACCGATCCGCAAACCCAGTTGCACGTGCGCAAGCAGATTTGTGATGCGCTCAGAGACGTAGGATATTCGGCAATCCGTATTCCTGGCAATAGCAGTGGTGGGATGTTATATGCGCGTCCACTTCGCAAACACGCTGAGCGACATGCGCAGATGATGATCGGGCACTATGATACTGTCTGGCCTGTTGGAACGCTGGATAAGATGCCGTTCGAGATCGATGGCAATATTGTGCGTGGTCCGGGACTCTATGATATGAAAGCAGGTATCACCCAGGCCATTTTCGCCTTGAAAACATTACAAACACTGGGTCTAGAGCCTGAGCTTACACCCGTCATTTTTTTGAATTCCGATGAAGAAATCGGCAGTCTCGAATCAACCCGCTATATTCGCCGGCTCGCAAGATGCATGAATCGTGTGTTTGTGCTGGAACCCTCGATGGGACCCGCTGGCAAATTAAAAACATCACGCAAAGCGGTCGCCCGTTATCAGATTACAGTGATGGGAAAGGCTGCGCATGCCGGGCTTGATCCTGAATCAGGAGCTAGTGCCATCCTCGAACTATCACATGTAATCCAGAAACTATTTGCGCTGAACGACCCAAAAAACGGTGTCAGTGTTAATGTCGGCACCATTGACGGAGGCTTGCGCGCTAATGTGGTGGCTCCCAGGAGTAGTGCGATTGTAGATGTGCGGACTAATTCCCAGGCCGATGCGCAAGCGATTGAAAAAGTCATTTTGTCCCTGACTGCGGAAACGCCGGGCACTACACTTGAAATAAGTGGCCAGATCGGACGACCTGCAATGGAGCGCACACCACGCAATCAGGCATTGTGGCAACTGGCACAAAAGCATGCTGCTGAAATGGGCATTAGCCTGGAGCAGGGTCAGGCCGGTGGTGGGTCTGACGGTAATACCACCAGCCAATTTACCGCGACGCTGGATGGTATGGGCGCAGTCGGTGATGGTGCACATGCCGAGCATGAACATATTGATATCGACAAAACGCTGGAACGAACCGCTTTACTGGCCTCGCTACTACTCGCTCCAGCACTTAAAGCGTAATTACGATAAAGGAGGTAGACATGTTTAAGCCATTTTACAGTTCCGCTACACGGATATCCGACCTTCAGGATAAGCCTTATGAATATTCAGCCATTGATCGGGATAGATGGGCGACCGGTGATTACGTCGTCTGCGAAGTCCATGGACGATCGACACCCACTTACCGTGTCGAATTATGTTCGGGGCGTATGGCGCCGGTACTGGAAGGTGATTTTATCATTGGTGCACTCGGTAACCGTGCCGCCACTGTTGATGCCGTTGGTAGCTGGAAAGCAATTGGTGACGACGGCAAGCTGCACGCACTGACATCAGGTGGCCTGTTCGGCAAGATGACTTCGCAGTCACATTTAATGCCGGATCTAATGAGGATGAATTACACCGGACATGTATTGCGTGGCGATAAGGTCTGCATGCTGGACTTTGTCCCGGAATCCAAAGCTAAAGAATTAGAAATGCCCGTTATCATGCTGATTGGAACCTCGATGTCTTCCGGCAAGACCACCTCCGGACGCATCATCATCCATGAATTGAAGCGTATGGGTTTGAAGGTTGTTGCAGCGAAATTTACCGGCGCCGGCAGATACCGTGATGTGCTGTCTTATAAAGATGCAGGAGCTGACTATATTTACGACTTTATGGATGTTGGGCTACCATCCACTGTGGTCCCTCCCGATGAATTTGAGCGACAAATGACTAAACTGCTGTCGCAAATTTCGGAAACTGATGCGGATATTTTGATTGCCGAACTGGGGGCCTCGCCGATGGAACCCTATAATGGCTCGGTGGCGATGGAGCTGCTAGAAAACAAGATCGCGATGACGGTTCTTAGCGCACTCGACCCTTATGCGGTATTGGGTATTGAGCGCGCCTTCGGGATGAAGCCTGAGCTCATAACCGGACCAGCCGCGAATACCGAAGCAGGCGTTTCCTTAATCGAAAAACTGCTGGGTATCAAAGCGCTGAATCTTGTCAGACGCCAGACTCTACCTGATTTGCAGCGCTTGTTAAAAAAGCATATCAAGATCGAAAAGACACATTAATTTATGCTAAGCACACTCCCCACCTTTTGGGGCATTTTTAAGAAAAAATGTGTAAAAGGCGGGGAGGCTCACTATTCAAGCTCGCAGAATCATTCATTCGATTTCTTTTCAAAAATCTCTTCCGCAAACTGTGCATATTTACCGCGTACTGAGCGCTCAAGTTCAATCGCATACAATGACACTTCTTTGTGCTTCTTGCCGGTTTCTTTTAACAGCGTGGTTAAACCATTACGTTAGCTTTCCAAACCAGAACTCAGTGTTTTTTTCTAAAAATTCGTTATACGGCATGTAATGTGATCCGTCACAGGAGAAATTTAATCCAACCATGCCATTCATAATATTCAGGGAACCCGACCGCAAATAAATATTTTCATCAGCAAAACGTAAATTACGGAACATTTCGAAGATCGACATTATTTTATCTTCGGGCACAATGGCGTTTTCCGGATAGGGTCGACTGGGAAGTACCAGACACATATCCGGATCCGTCAAATCGTCAATAGTGAGGAGTCGATAAACCAGAGGATCATCAATTTGCCAGATCACGCAGCGACTGCTGGACAAATGAAATTCTCCGTGAAAAACGCCTTGCTCGGTGATCAATTCAGCCATGATTGCCAACACTTCATCCATACGGGTATCCATCACGCTTTCAGCCCGATATTGAAGAAATAAACCACCTCGAATCGCAGGGTCGCCTTTCACTTGTCGCCAGTTATCCGGTTCCTTGTAGCTCAGTATGCTATGTGGAAGCTCGCGTATGTCAAAGTCGGCTCCCAAAAACCCAATGGCTGAGCCGTCTGGGTTTCGTATCGTCTGGATAGCCGTCAGTGAAGGGCGTTTCTTATTAATGCTGATATAGGCATCAGAGAGCGTAAAATCCATCTCAGCACTGTTTTTTAAAATCTCATACAAGTACGGTCGATTACTGCGATCTCGCCCAAACTGCGAGTGGTCAAGCCCGGATTGGGACACATTATCCGTAATCTGAACACCATTTGAGTCCAGAACAAAAATATTTTTACAATAAGTAAGCTTCGGACATGAGTGTTGAATCAGCTCTTCCAGGGCACCTTGACTGGTGATAATTTCAGCACAGTTGTTGGCCAGTTCATGCATGCCGTTCGCCAAAAAGTGGCTCAGCATTTCACGTTGTAACTTTATGCTTTCTTTAAGATTATACGTAGTCATTGTAATTCCTGATTGATTGAACTCTGCACTGCAAATATATACAAATTGTAGCCAGACTATTGGACTCTGCTAACTTAAAGCAGTTCAGCAATAATCATATTATATTTAATAAAAAATAAGCTTTGTCTTTGGATGTCTTAGCCAATGCCGATCTATATGTCTGGCATACTTTGTAGTGAGTTGTATTAAAACTCCTGAATCAATCGTGCGATTTCTTTTCAAAAATCTCCTCGGCAAACTGCGCGTATTTACCGCGCACCGAGCGCTCAAGCTCAATCGCATACAGTGAGACTTCCTTATGTTTGACGCTGGTTTGTTTTAGCAGCGTGGTCAAGCCATTGTTGTATCGATTCAGAAACATATTATCAATCTGGCGATTCGAGCCAATGATGATCGCTTTACAATCGCCATCCAGGCGCGAAAGTATCAGCTGGGTAGTATTGTTAGAACTGTTTTGCCATTCATCCATAATCACAATTGCATTGCTCAGGGTGCGACCTCGTGCCTCGCCGGGCCAGAGTTTTTCGATATTGTATTTATTGATCAACTCTTCAACTTTTAATTCGATGGCACTTTGATTCAGCGATGCCTGGTCTTTCTTTTTGAAATTCTTCTTCGCAAAAAATTCGAGGGTGTCATACAAAGCCATATTGTAGATACGAAATTTTTCTTCATTCCCTGAAAGGAAACCCACTTCGGCACCTTTGTCGGTACTTTCAATCGAGTTTCTTACATACACTATTTTCTGGTAAATCCCCAGATCAACCAACCGCATCGCCACCGCAAATGAGAGCAGGGTCTTGCCACTGCCTGCTTTGGCATCAACCATGGTAATGTCATACCAAGGGCTTAGCAGCGCTTTTAACAAAAAGCTCTGTTTCATATTCATCGGCTTTATCGGCAAGCCATTGAAATCTTCTTTTTCATTGATAACATCAATATGGCCTTCCTTATTCACCAGACCATATTGTTTATTGCCATCAGGGGAGACAAACTCATAATTGAAAGTACCCATTTTATAACTATCGTCATAGTCATTAATGTCCCTGCCCGGCATGCTGTTAAAGTGGCTGGAATCGACCTCGATTGACTTGAAAAATTGAAATTGGGGGACAGAATCCTTATCCTCGTTCAGTGTCTCGACGCGCACTCCGGCAAACAAGCCAAACATGCGTGCATAAATATCCAGCGAAACGAAAGAGACTTTATGACCCTTGTAATAACTCTGGCAAGCCTCTGCAACCTCAACAATACGCTTGTCATTGGATTCATTAATATGCGCCGAATCCATGTCACACTCGTAATGTTTCTTGGAGAATAAATGGATCGAAGCCGAACCATTCAAGCGTAATTTTACAATCCGGTAATCATTCTTCTGGTCGATCTTATCGACTTTGGCAGCCGCCAGCATCCGCGCAAATCGTCTTGCCTGATAACCTAGCTCTCCGGTACTTTTCTTGAAATCTTCCAGCTCAACCAGAACGGTCTCGGGTATAACAACGATATTATTACTTTTCTGTGATAGTTCTTGTATGACTTGCGGGTTATGAAGAATGATATTGGTGTCTATTACATAGATTTTATCGGCCATTAATTAGTTTCTTTTTAGATGATTAGTTTGGTGAGACCTTATATCGCGTAATAGTCTCTCAAAAGTTACTGAGTAATTATTGCATCAATGAAAACCGCTTAACACTTTTAAATATAGAAGATTGACTGATGGTTGAAATAAAAAGTGAAGCGTTTACCGCGAAAGCACCATTTTATTTCCAAAAAAGCGAACAATATATAAAACAGGTCAAACAATCCTATATTTAATGATCATAACTATCTCCGTGGCCTAAATATTTTTACGTAGATACTATTAGATGTTTTAATGACTTGATACGTACATAATTAAATTTGCATAATTACTAGCAAATTTATAAGACAATAAATCAGGTAAAACAGATAGTTAACACCTAATAAGGAATTGGTTAGTATGGATAACTTGCCCAACGAAGACGATAAAGAGTTTTTCGAAACACTCGAAGATACGCTACAGGATGCTGTGGAGTCGGCGGATGAACAGCAGGTCGCAGAAATTGTAGAATCCATATCCAGTCATGAAGCTTTGCGCCAGGCCTCCTTGATGCACTCCGATGATCGAGATCAGTTGATATCCATAATGTCGCCCGAAGCTGCGGCAGAATTGATCGAGGAAGCACCGTCAGGACTGGCTGTTACCATGTTAGAAAGCCTCGATTCTGAAGTCGCAGCGAAGATCATGGTCGAACTGCAAAGTGATACTCAGGCTGACATTGTAAAAGAGATAAATCGGGAAAGCGGCGAAGCGATTCTTGCAGCAATGGAACCTGAAAGCGCTGCGGATGTTCGCAAGCTTTCGCTGTATGATCCGGATACTGCCGGTGGATTGATGGAACTCGAGGCATTCACTTTTCGTGATAGCGAAACTGTTGGAGCTGTTCTACGGCGTCTAGCATCAGATGAAGATCATTTTGAAAGGCATCGCGGCCAGCATCCCTATATCCTTGATGAAGACGACAAGCTAGTAGGCGTCGTTTCACTTCGTGGACTGCTTAGAAGCAAACGTTCCATGCGACTCAGTGAGATCATGAGGAAGGTTATCTCTGTGACGCCGCAAACCAATCAGGATGAACTGGCAATCCTGTTTGATGAAAATCCTTTTCTCGGCATACCAGTTGTAGATGAGCAGGGCTTGTTACTGGGAGTTGTATCCCGCATAGAACATGCAGAAGCCGAACTGGAACGTTCCGAGCAGCAAAGTTTATCCAGACAGAAAATCGGTGACGAGTTGCGTTCGATGCCAACCCTGCTGCGTGCCAAACGTCGGCTCTCGTGGCTGTCATCCAATATCGTCCTGAATATCATCGCCGCGAGTGTGATTTCAGCCTATGAGTCAACCCTCACAGCAGTCATCGCAATCGCCGTATTTCTTCCGATGGTGTCTGACATGAGCGGCTGTTCGGGAAATCAGGCAGTAGGCGTCAGCATGCGCGAGTTGTCGCTGGGCCTGACACGTCCTATCGACCTTTTCCATGTACTGCGCAAAGAACTCAGCGTTGGAATCATCAACGGCATCGTCCTCGGCATCCTCATCGGAATCGTCGCCTGGGTGTGGAAAGACAATATGTATCTGGGGCTGGTAATCGGGCTTGCGCTGTCACTAAATACCCTGATAGCAGTATCCATCGGCGGCACAGTGCCACTGATACTCAAACATTTCGGCATCGACCCGGCAGTCGCCTCAGGGCCGTTGTTAACCACGGTAACCGATATGGCAGGATTTTTTCTGGTATTAAGCCTTGCATCGCTATTCATGCCGCAATTGCTGGGGTGAGATAATACTCGCTTTATAACTCTGGTAATTTCAGGGTGTCTCTATTAATAACAGGCATATCGCCAAACTTTAAATTGTCAAAATTTATATAATCTAATACCTTAAAAAAGAAATTTAGTAAATTGAATGTAAAGCAAATAAGAATACTCGTCAGCGCGATCTCAATCAGTGTGCTATTGCTCGGCTGTGGCGCTGACAAGACAAATGAAATAAAACATGTGGTACCAAAAGAGACAACAACCATGACAAATGAATCAACACCAACATTCACTAAAACCAACGTAAAATCCGGCAATGTTACAGAAGCACAGGCAGATCAAACAGTTTCCGTACATTACCTCCGGCTGGTTATACGACCCAGCGGCAGCAGACAAGCACGGCATCAAGTTCGATAGCTCAGTCGACCGTGGCACCCCGTTTGATTTTCCACTTGGCGCAGGCCGAGTAATCAAAGGTTGGGATGAAGGCGTAGCATGGATGAAAGTCGGCGGACAAGGCACTCTCATTATCCCCGCAGACATGGGCTACGGTGAACGCGGCGCAGGTGGCGTGATTTCACCGAATGCAACGTTGATCTTTGATGTTGAATTATTGGATGTTCATTAGAGCGGGATTGGGTAGTTTTTAGTTATTAAAAAGACACCCCCACACTTTTAAAAAGTTTTTGAAAATGGCATAAAGTAGGGGTGTGTTTTTATAATACTCCCAGATAAAAATCACCTTAGGAAGGCTTGCAGGTATTTAGCGTCAATTTTCTTCCCTGTGCCATTTCTAAAGTTACAGGCTGACAATGGGTGTTTTCAATTATCAGCTTTATGGTATTCAGGTCAATGATGTTTGATTTAACCTTTGAAAACCCACGCCATGCCAGGTTTATTTGTTGCATCGGACGGCTGACATCTTTGCTGGGCACGAGGTATAAAGTAAACCATTTGTCTTTCGGGACGAGCACTTTTTTCTGGTGAGACTTTACTGTTATCAGCGGCGTATTGATTGATTTGGTTGTAAATAACCACTTGATATTGTTTTTACTTTCATCGATTTTAGCAAACACAGAAGCACGGTATGTTGTATTCCAATCCAGCCTTTGCAGCGGAAACCATGCAAACTGAAGTTTACTAAAAACTTTTTGTGGATCGTTGCTATGGTTGATTTCGCGGACTGCTTTTATGCGTGTCCACTTTCCGTTTTTGCTTTTCTTTTCGAGTTTAAAAGTGCTTACTTTCGCAGATTTTACCTTGCCAGGATTAAACTGCAAAGACAACGGATAACCGCTGACATCAAGATCAGGCAAGGGATCAGGTGTTTCATCGAAAAACACAGGTCTAACTTCGTTTGCATTTAAGGGAGGCCAAACCACATAGTCAGGATTTTTCTTGTATTGCCGGGCATTCAGTTCCTTACTAAACTTTTTACTGACTTTAAAATCAGAATGACACAGATTTGAGTAGTATGCAGATTCAATCGATTGGTCGATGGGTGATGCAGAGTCGCAGTAATTTTTAAACCAGCTTGCATACACGCGTATCTTGTTTTCGCAGATTTTATAGTAACTATTTTCACCGGAATGCAAAGCCGGACTATTGTTGGAGTTACACAAATCATTAAACCAGTTTGCATTAACGCGAATTTCCGGCTGACAAATTTTATAATAAGAACCTTCGCCACGAAGCAGTATTTCTACAGGGGGAGTTCTACAAATGGAATCCATATAACTGGATTTAAGCAATCTACCATTGGGGCAGGCCAACGCAAAAGGCGCCTCATAAAGTGCTTCTTGTGGAAGGTTGTTACAAGCTTTTTCAATATAGTCAGCGTTTACTGTAGTGCCAAGGCAATCAACAGATTTACTGGGCATTGCCAGCTGTGGCCTATTGCTGCAAGTTCTTTCCATATCCTTGCGGCCCATATTATAGACGTAGCTTTTAAACCCTTCTTTATCAGTTGCCACTGCGAAACCAATTGTATCTACGAGAAAGTCAAGGAAAGTGAAGCGGTGATAAATGCCAGACATCAAGCCAGAAATTGAATCAGCAATATTTTTACTACCAACACTGATATTTTCTTTCACATCCCGATAAGGGTAAGCTGCTTTAGCAGAACGTGATGATGCATCTGCACCACTAAAGCCCGGGCGCGCTCTACTTTCAGTATGTAAATCAATCCCATTAAAATGTTTCCCAATATTGTTGGTGAGATAACTGGCATGATTCTGCGCCGCTCGCGACAAGGAGGTTGAGTAAGTGAACGGTTCCATCTGGACAGCTTTTCTAATGGCGTTTACCTGATTAAGAGCATTGTTAGTATTATTTACCGGTTTAGCCGCTAAACCGGTAAATAATGAAAAAGTGAATAGAATTAGAATAGTTCGAAGCATTATTTGCTGTGTTCTAAATTTAACAAAGCCCGGATTATAGTTATTAGATTAGTGATGACGAAAGTATTATATAGGTGATTTGTCTGCTTTGTTTTATTTAGGTTAAAACAGTCGAAAATTAAGGAGGTTGCTTTTTTAGGCTCGGCAGGAGCCAAAAAAGTATGTCGTATGCTCCGCAAGGAGTCTTCGATTGCTGGTTGACAAATTTATTCCAGATGAATTTGTCAACTAGTCACTGCGTTACGCTATGTGTAACCCTGTGTACTTTCTGGCTCTTGGTGAGCCTTACAAAGTAATTATTTGTTTTAGTTTATTTTTCTACTGCAGTTTTTTCTAGTATAATTTGCAAACCACAAGTTACAAACCATCGTTTAAAAAATCAAAAATAACGCAACAGTAAAAAATTAGGAGAACAACATGAAACTAATTAAACCATTTTCAGCCATTGCATTGGCATTGCTGTCTTATAACGCTTTAGCTAGCGAGATCGAAAAGCCTGAGGACTCTGATAAACAGGGTGAAGAGATGCATGGAAAGATGGGTATGGGCCAAGGTATGCATGGCAAGGGAATGCATGGTATGGGTCAAGGAATGCACGGCAAAGGTATGCCGGGAATGAGACCTGGACCGAAACTTAAAAAGGGAGCTTTGCATCGGCTGCAGAGTAAGCGCGCTATTATGAGAGCTAAGATGATGCAACAGTTAGGTCTTTCTGCGGAGCAGAAGCAAAAAATGCAGGCGCTGATAAATGAAAAAGAGGCAACCATGCGCTCTTTGCAGAAACAAAAGCAGCAGTTAAATAAGAAAATTAATGAACTAGATACTGGCAGTGCTAATTACAAGTCCGATGTATTTTCTCTGGCGAATGAGCAGGCAACTCTGGCGCGTCGTATGGTAATAGAAAAAGGTGAACAGCGTTTCAAAATTGAGTCTATTTTAAGCCCTGAGCAACGTCAGAAATTTGCACAGATGAGAGCCAAAAAAAAAGCAGTGAAACAACGTATCATGGCTAAAGGAAAAGGGATGGACAGAGGAATGGGAATGCCACCAAGGGGAATGCACCCAAGAGGAATGCCACCAATGGGAATGCCACCAATGGGAATGCCACCAATGGGAATGCCACCAATGGGAATGCACCCCAGAGGAATGCCACAAATGGCTATGCCTCAAATGGGAAAACCGCCTGTGAATGCGCCAACAATGGCAACACCAGCTCCCGCTACGGCAGCACCTGCTACGGCAACACCGCCAACTAGTGAATAGAACCTAATACCCATCAAATATTTTTGATGGTGTACTGGGATATAAACCTCTTTTGCAGACGTGCAAAGGAGGTTTATAAAACAACAAAGGTCAATGGAAACTGGAAAGCTATTATTTACAGGCGGATTTTGACTTATGGTTAGCGACTATTCGACAACATCCCGATGTAATAAATTGGATACAGTGGCTTGAGATCTTTGGCACTTAATAAGAACTAGAGTGCTTATTAAAAGAGCAAACAGAATAATTCAAATAATGACCTTACTAAAAACAAACACTCTTTTTGCCCTCGATTTTGACGGAGTTATTTGCAATAGCGCGGTTGAAACCGCGATCACGGGCTGGAAGGCAGCTCAGGATTTCTGGCCGGACATGCAGGGTCAGGCGATTAACGATGAGCAGATTCAACAGTTTCGACAAATACGCCCGTGTCTTGAGTTCGGTTCAGAGGCAGTTCTGATCATGCGTTTGTTGCAACAGGGGGTTGTGATGAGTGAGCTGTGTGAGGGCTATCACCAACAATTACAGGCTTTGATGGAAGATGCAGTGTTGGTAAATAAAAGTGTGGATGCCGATGCTTTGCAAACGGCGTTTGGTGAAACCCGCGACCGCGAAATACAGCACGATGAGGCCGCGTGGATTGCGAGTAATCCACTGTTTGAGGGGATTGCAGAAAAGCTTAAAACACTGAGGCAGGACGACTGGTTTATCATCTCCACCAAGCAGGAACGCTTTGTAAAACGCATTTTGCAGGCGAATGCTATTGAGCTGGATGAGGCGCGTATTTTTGGCCTGGAGAGAAAACTTGATAAACAGGCTGTGCTTCAGCAGATGCTGGCTAAATATCCTGAAAGGCTGATTACCTTTATCGAAGACCGTTTGCCGACATTGATCGGCGTGCAGCAAAACCCGGAGTTACAGGCTATAAAATTGCAGCTTGTTGATTGGGGTTACAACACCGGGACTGAACGAAATGATACAGAGATTAGGGCAATTGAGGTGATTGGGGTGGATGATTTTCTTCAATAAGTAGCAAAAAGGTACTTTTCGTCAAAACACTAAGCTATGTCAATGTAATTATTATTACATTGCTAGATAATAAGCAATTATCAGTGGTTAAGGGCAATACTTGAAAATTTCTGATTTAAATACAAAATCCATTGCGCTATGTCACGATCAGCGCATTTCACTTGAGCGTATTCAATGAGTCATCGTCATATAGTATATGTCCCGGGGAAGAATCCCAAGCCTCCAGGGGACCTGCACCAAAACCTGCTTTGGCGCACCTTGGTGGAAGGTGTGCGGCGCGTCGAGCCTGATGTAGCGGATGATTTACGCACTCATGATGAGAACTTCAAGTTCATTGACTGGAATTATCGTTATTATCAAAGCAGCGAAAATATTAATACGCATAAACCCTGGGTGGAGGCGATGCTGAAGGAGGATGGCCCTTCGGACCTGGATATCAAGCTGGCTAAAACCTGGCGCCACAAACTGGATATGTTTATTTACAACACAGTGGATAGTTCACCGGTGTTGTTGCGGTTGTTGCGTGGCAGATTGAAAGAAACCGCGCAGGAGACGAATCGCTATTTTGAAAACGAAGATAAGGTAGCGAGTCATATTCGCGAGCAGTTGAAACAGGAGCTTCGACCGTTGCTACAGAATGGCCACAAGGTTCTGGTGATCGGCCACAGTATGGGCTCGGTGATTACCTATGACACGCTCTGGGCGCTTTCTAATCTGGAACATTTACCGGGAAAGGTCGATTTGTTTCTGAGCCTCGGCAGTCCACTGGGTATGAATTATGTACAACAGCGCTTACTGGGTAATCATATGAGTGGCGTGCATAAGTACCCGAGTAATATTCGACACTGGATAAATATTGCGGCAGATGGCGACTTGATTGCGCTGGATCGCTATTTAGCTAATGATTTTGGTGAAATGCTGGAGTTAAACCTTATTGATGCGATTGAGGATCATTGTCACGAGATTTATAATTACTTTCACGATGAGAATGGGCTGAATTGTCATCGCTCCTATGGTTATTTGATCAACCCTCAGGTGAGTCAGGTCATTGCGAACTGGTGGCAGAGTTCGGAGTAATCACCGCTGTAATGGATGGCGCGATGGTCCTGAATTTCAAGATGCCTTCAATTCTTCGCAATTAACGTCTTTTTCTGATTTGAATAGAGTTGATTTAAATCTTTATTCAGGGATGCAATTACATTAGAGATAGCGTTGAAGTCTATATTCATCTGGGGTTTCGCTACTATTTTAGAGCGTGGTTTCTTATTAATACTAACAATTTTAGTTTTCTCTATTCTCTTCTTAGGTGCTGCTCGTTTCGTTACTGACTGTTTTGGTACAGTCAGTTTCGCTAATGTGAGCTTCGCTTCTGTTTGTTTCGGTACAGTCAGTTTCGCTAATGTGAGCTTCGCTTCTGTTTGTTTCGGTAAGTCAGTTTCGCTAATGCGCGTTTCGCTGGAGTTTGTTTCGGCACAGTCAATTTTGCTAATGTCAGTTTCGGTAACGGCTGTTTAACTAATGTTTCATCCAGCCTTGCGATGTTGGTGTAATTCGCATACATTTTTTTAATCAATTGAACATATTTTACTGGCTCTTTACCTCTGACAAATCCATGCCGCGCTTTTTTAAAATAATTTTCTTCAGACAATAACAACATGGCTTTTTCAACATTGCCAAACCAGCGGTTTGGATCAAGATCCAGTTTTTTTGCCAGAATGCGGGCATCGTTGACATGCCCTATGCCTGCGTTATAGGAAGCGAGGGTAAACCACATTCGATCCTCTATAGGTAGCGCAGGGTCGAATCTGCGAAACAATTTACCCATATATTTTGTTCCCGCTTTTATACTTACTTCCGGGTTATATAATTCTGAGAAGCCGAGACTCCTTCCTGTTCTGGGCATTATTTGCATTAATCCTGTCGCACCTGCAAATGAAACTGCAGTAGGATTAAATCGGCTTTCTTGAAACATTTGTGCTGAGATTAAACGCCAATCTAAGCCATGCTTTCGAGAATGTTGCTGAACCAGATGATCATATTCACTGATCAGCTTTTTTTCATCAAGGGTTTCTAGTCGCGACTCTTGATGTTGTGCAATTTTGCTGTGATTTGCAAAATATTTTTTATACAAACGAGTATATAAAGGCCCATCTTTTTTTCGTTTTATATAACTATTCAGGATACGCAATAAGGTTTTATCTTCACCTCGTATGGCAAGTGTATGGCTTACTTTATCCCCAAAAGTGAATGCAGATTTAACTGCAACACGGTTGGCAAGTTCAATAGCGAGTATCTGTCCATCAGCTATCGTCATTTTATATTCGCCCGCCGCAACCTTTTGGATGATTTCTTCTACTTGCATTCCCTCCGGAGCTGCCTGTAAGTTGACGTTGACACCGTCATGCTTTAATTTTTCCAGATCTTTCCATGCCTGGCTGGTTTTCTGTAATACCACTGTTTTACCTTCAAGATCAGCAGCAGAGTGCATACTTTTGTCACTCTTTGCTACGACCATATGCTGGAATGTCTGGTGATAGGACAAACTTTGGGCTATGCCCCTTTTTTTCCATTCAGGATTGGGACTTAAATACCCTGCAGCAAAATCTGCTTTGCCTTTTTCAAGCCAATCCAGAACTGATTCATCGTTGGGTGGCACTATTACGGATAATTCTAAGCCTAGTTCTTTGGCAAAGGCGCGGGTTAATTCATATTCGAAACCCATAAATTTATCTCGTGACCAGAAATAGGATGAAGCGTTGTTTTTTAATATAACTCTTAAAACTCCACGTTTTTTAATTTTATTCAAGTCGCCAAAGTTGCTCTGTACATGCTGGTTTGACAACTTGGTATGTGATAAAAATTTATTTACTGCGCTTTTAAGTTCTTTAGAGTCAGCTCGTAGACCCCATGCGCGCGCTTGCTTCGCTGAAGCATTGAATGCAATTCGAATATCATTGCGATAATCGAGATATTTTTTGGCAATATTGTGATCGATAATAGTGGCATCGTATTTTCCACTAACAATCAGATCGATCACTTGTTCATCAAACAAGTCTGTTCCATGGTTTATAAGATTAATTGAGGGATAACGCAGTTTAAAGTTCTGTGCCCTTCTCAGATGATTAGGTGCACCGTTTATGGCTAATTTTTTCCCTGCAAGATCTTTGGTTATTTCAACTTCAGTCGCATTTTTTCTAACTAGTACTACTTCCTGTGCTTCTTCCAGAGGAACTGAAAATGCTAGCTTGTCTTTACCTTCTTTGCTAATAGACAGGTTCGCAACGATCATGTCCCCACGCCCATCATTTAATGCGGGCAATATATCTGAATAAGAATCTATAGGAACGAATATTGGTTCAAGATCTAAAGAGCGAGCAAACTCCATGGCAAGGTTTTGTTGATCGTCTAGAGGAGAAACCTTATTGTGCTGGAGGATATCTAAGGAAAGATTAGCAGGAACAATAATTCTCAGTGTTCCTCTTTTTTTTATTCTATCAAGCTCTGTTAGCTTTTCGGCTTGAGTCTTTAAGTGAAAAACCTCCTTAGCCTCAAGAGGAAAGCTTGATAATAGAAACGCAAAACTGCATATGAAACTAAAGATGATAGCATCGAATTTTGTAATATTTTTATTCGCAAAAACAGCAATCACGGCATTACCCAATAAGTCAATGAGATTAGCGCTCTTTATAGAGTAGTCATATCTATTAGATAAATGGTTTTGTACTTGTCGGGGGATGCAGGGTGATAAAAGGTTCTTACATATTGATATTTTCTATAATTATTTTTGTATTGACTATTAAAAAAGCGTTTCACAAAGTGATGGTATTTTCACTCAAACTAAAATGTGGGGGGATTTTAGTGATGGCTCGTTTATTTATCACAACGATCCTAGAACTTATGCAATGCTAATCAGTAGAATTTCCCAAAACTGATATCTCATTAATCTCGTGATTTAAATCACGTTTCTTCCGATCTTTACAAATATTTACATCTTATTACTTCTTTTTACGGCAATATCATCTAATATTCAATGAACAAACGGGCATTTTTTTATGTTCGATGATTATTGGAGACAACATGAAAAATCAAAATATACAAAAACCGTGGCTTAAGCGCTTTGGTGGTGCCGCATTAGTTGGTGCATTGATGCTTGGCATTTCCGGTTGTGATGATGATGTTCGTGTCAGGTCGGCATCTTACGGGTCGTCGTATTACCAGCCTTACGATTATTACTATTATCCTGATTCCTACGTGTATTTTAATATTAGTACGCGTGATTACTATTACTACGATCGCGATCGCTGGATACGAAACAGGGTTCTACCAAGGCATTACCATTTGAAAGATCGGGATCGCGTAAAAATTAGAATCAAGTCTAAGGATAAGCCGTATTTAAGACACCACGAGCATCGTAGCAAATACGGACCTCGCCGAGATTACAAGCGAGATGATCGTCGAAAAGATAGAGATTACCGTCGTGACTATCGTACTAAAAATAGTGATCGCAACAGGACAAATATCAAGTCCCACGATTATCATTATTATCCTAGCTCTAGTGTTTACTACAATCCTTCTTCGGGCCACTACTATTACCCTGAGCGCAATAAATGGAAGCAAGTCAGGAAGCTTCCAACCCGCTACCGTCTGGATCAGCGGGATCGGGTGAAAGTTAAAGTTAAGTCTAAGGATCGGCCTTATGTTAAATATAATGAGCATCGGACTAAATACGCGACACGTACTAAATACCGGGGAGACACACGTCGTGACCGCGTGGAGCGCACTTATAACGAGAAAAACTATAAGGATTATCAATGGAATCGCAAGTGATACGTTACTAAGCTTGCGAGCTTGATATTATGAAAGATTAAGGGGCCAATTAGGCCCCTTTCTTATGTGTGTGCGTTTAGTAATTAATTGTTCGCACCAAGGGCGATACTGGAGCTTATGCAGAGCTAAATGAAAAAAATAGAATTCGCCTCCTTACAACCTATCACTGGATATTGATAAGCCATGAAATCATGACTTAAGTCATCCAATACCGCTTTAGAACCTATTTTCTTACTTTTTCATCTAAGCTAAGCGAAACAAGTGGGCTTTCGAAGGGTCTTAATAAGCGAAAAGTTCTTAAATTAAAATGGAGTTAAAGATGAAGAAATTTAAAACCCGCAGACTTGGCTTGAAGGCTATTAGTGGTGCATTGGTGGGGGGAGCGGTGATGGCAACAGTGACTGTTGGAATTTCGGGCTGCGATCACGATGTTCGCGCCAGATCGGTGTCTTACGGTTCGTCATATTATCAACCATACGATTATTATTATTACCCCAGCTCCAGGATTTATTTTAACATTGTTACGGGTCTTTATTATTACCCCGATGGTGATCGCTGGAGACAAATCAGAACGCTTCCACCGCGTTATTATCTGGATTCGCGTGATCGCGTAAATATTAGAATCAAGTCGAAGGATAGGCCTTATCTCATGCATCATGAGCATCGAGTTAAATACGCGCCACGCACAAAATACAAGAGAGACTACCATCGTAACCAAACGGAGCGCAATTATAACCAGAGCCGCTACAAGGAGTATCAGTGGAAACGCAAGTGATGCGCGGCTAAAGCCCTGCTGAGCTTCATGTTATGAATGTCTAAGGGGTCAAATAGACCCCTTTTTTTTACCCCATCTTCTATGTATTAACAGCGCAATCACTGAGCCAATAACGGCGTAGAGGATATCTTTTTGTGAATCCCAGATGTCGTTTTGAGTGAGGCCGTCGAAACAGATTTTTTGCTCGAATGGACAAAACACTTCACTGGCTAACCATTCCAGTACTTCGTACCAGCCACCGACACTGGAGATGAATAAAAATGCTATCAGGTAACTTAATTTTCTGGAAATACCTTGATGATAAAAAATTTCAAAAAAAGGCACAAACAGCATTAAACCGAAGAGGAAATGTATCACCTGATCGTAGTTGTTTCGCTGCCAGCCGAATAACTCTGAAACCCAGTTAAAATAAGGCATGGCGTTATAGGTCATGTGAGCACCAAACAGATGTAAAATGACAAATACTGTCATGCTGAGGAAGGTCAGTTTGTTAAAGTTGTAGCGTCTGTCAAGCCAGAGTATCAGTGGAAACATCGTCACAACCAGAATGTTTTCCAGCGCCCATATCCGGTAGTCAACCGGGTTAATTGCGAGCGCAATCCAGAACAGAATAAAAATGATGACCAGTGCTTTTTTGAATGTCATGTTTCCAGCTTTTCGTAACTTATTTATTATAGCTAAGTATATAGAAAGAATGATATTTAATGGAGATTACTAAGTTTTGATATTTATTATTCGAATGTGTACTAAAGTTGATACATAGAACTTGATGTTCAGTGTAAATTCGACACAATGTCACAACAAGATTAGTAAATTTTAGAGGGTTAATCATTATGTCACTTTTGTTTACTGAAACTACGCTTGGTCAAATGCATTTACAAAATCGTTTGGTGATGTGTCCACTCACGAGAAGCCGTGCGATTGACAACATTCCCAACGAACTGATGGCAGAGTATTATGCGCAGCGTGCTTCTGTTGGGCTTATTATCACTGAAGGTACTTCGCCATCTCCGAATGGATTGGGGTATCCGCGGATTCCGGGAATTTTCTCACAAGAACAGATAGCCGGATGGAAGCTTACTACCGAGGCGGTACATGCCGAGGGCGCTAAAATATTTATACAACTGATGCATTGCGGTCGTATTGCCCATCTAAATAATATGCCTTTAGGCTCACACATATTTGCCCCTTCTGCAGTAGCGGCAGAAGGTGAGATGTATACAGATGCAGAAGGCATGAAACCGCATCCGACTCCAATCGAGATGACCAGGGCGGATATTGAAGTTACTATCGCTGAATATGCAGATGCGGCAAAAAATGCCATCGAAGCTGGCTTTGACGGAGTCGAATTGCACAGCGCAAATGGTTATTTACTGGAGCAGTTTATTCGCCCGAATTCAAATCAACGCAGTGATCGTTACGGCGAATCTATCGAGAATCGAGCGCGCTTTGTGCTTGAGGTGGTGGATGCAGTAATAGCTGCGATTGGCAAAGACAAGGTGGGTATACGTCTATCGCCTTATGGTGTATTCAATGATATGCCTGTTTACGACGGAATAGATGAGGATTACACTTATTTGGCGCAACAATTCAATGAGCGGGGCTTGCTGTATATCCACCTTGTTGATCATTCGTCGATGGGTGCACCGCCAGTGCCGGATTCTATCAAGAAAATGTTTCGCGAAAATTTTATGGGATCGTTGATTCTTTCTGGTGGCTACGATATGGAGCACGCTGAGAGCGATCTGGCTGCAAAAAAATGCGACTTGATTGCGGTTGGCAAGCCGATCCTGGCTAATCCGGATCTGGTGACTCGCTGGAAAACAGGGGCGGCATTAAACGAGCCGGATATGGATACTTTTTATACGCCTGGTCCCGAAGGCTATACCGATTATCCGACTTTATAAAATTTCGAAAATTAATTATTTGATGTGGTTTAATACTAAGTTTTACACATTTGGTGTTTTTTATGAGGGTTGATTAAATGAAAAAATTATTCTTTTTACTATTGTTTATTGTCGCGGGTGCTTCGACGACTTTGATGGTTAATAGCTATGCAGACGAATCTGACAAGAAATCAAAAATAAAAGCCCCTGAGTTTGTGAGTATTTATAGCACCGAAGGCAGTTTTGAGGATACCAAAGATGATTTGCTAGCGTCAATTGAGGGAAATGGCTTGGTGGTAAGTTATACCTCTCATGCCAAGACCATGCTGGAGAATACCGCAGAGGTCGCTGGCGTGACCACCCCTGTTTATGACGACGCTGAGATTGTGTTGTTCTGCAAGGCTGACTTGTCCCACGCGCTGGTTGCCGAGAATCCACATAATATTGTGCTATGCCCTTACGCAATCGCCATCTATGTTTTACATAGCGAACCCGGGCGCATTTATTTGAGCTTTAGAGAACCAGAAGCTAGCGTCGTCGCAACCAAACCTATTCGGGAGCTGTTGGTTAAGATAATTGAGGATGTTATCTAATTAGTATTTAGTGAGTATTCGAAGACACCCCCGTACTTTTAGGGCATTTTTGATGGAAAATGCCCTAAAAGTACGGGGGTGTGTTTAAAGCGATACAACTTTATCCACTTTGCTAACCATTGCACTATGATCTGTCTGGCTTCCTTCTTCAATTGGAGCTTGTTGACCGGGGAGATATTTTGCCCATGAAAATTCGCAGACTACGGCTCGTTCTGCCTTGCTAATAGCATCGATGACTTTTGAATCACCCAATATTTCAACACCATCTCCAGTGAAAAAACACAGAAAGGTCTGGTTGCGGCGAGCACAGGCGTCTGTTAAACCGAGTAAAGCTTCGACTGATGTTGGGTTGCTGATTACAAATAGTATTTTCATGATTTTTTATCGATGCTTAATAACAGCTGATGTTTACCTTCAGCTTGTAATTGCGCGAAAGTTGCGATGTTTTTGATCGGCGATTTTCCGGCGATTAACAGCTTTTTATTTTTTAATTTAAAACCTGGTTTTAGATTCGACTCTAAAATGACCTGCCAGCCTTTTTTTTTCAACGACTCGATTTCATTCGATAGTGCAATATAGTTATCTCGCATGATTCCTAGATAAATATGCGTGCGTAAAATTCCTCTGCTTTGGCCAGCTGCGCTGCCGACTAGCTTTTGTAATTCGGATACCTTTCCTGACCAGTAGGCTACTTTGTGGTGACCTGCTAAAAAAAGCAGGCCTGCCAGAGCATTTCGATCTTGAGGTTCATCAGCGAAGACTAAAACGTCATCAGTTTCTTTTAAATTTGCGGTGCCGAATGCCCAGCCGATGTCATAAAAACTGGCTAGATCTCCTTTTTTAGAATGAAAGGTATCGGCAGGTAGGCACTTTGCCCCAGTAACACTTGATGCCTGGCAACTTTTTAAGTTACGAGCATCAACTAACACCTTGTTTTTGAGTTGTGCTTGAGTTGTAGTATTGATGATCATAATTTTTGATTGATTAGTTTGAGTAGATGCTAAAAGCACGGAAACGGGAAGTGCGGATAGTATCAAGCAACTCAACTTTTGCATCGTGGTTTTGAATCTGGTCATTTGCTTTAGCAGCCACCAAATTGTCTTTTGGGTTTGCTTATTTGAGTGCTACCCACAGGCGCGGGTGGACTGTCTAAATAATGACCCATAAGATCAATCACGCTCATTTCCCCAAAGTCATCGCCCAGATTTATGACTTGTTCAAATGTTTCCATAGTTTGCGGTGTGGCACTTTTCGCCAATTGTGTTTCTGAGAGTTTTGCGTACGGGTATAAACCGTATGCAATGCCAATTGTGGCAACCACGCTGGAGATACAAAAAAAGATTATTGAGAATGATTTCATAATTTAAACCTGATAGTTAAGCTTAATAATTTAACCCATGAAACATGCTGTTAACTGAAACTAACATACATGAAATACATGGCGATAACAAAAGCGCTAAATTGCATGACTGTCTCTAAATCCATTTCAGCCGCCTGATTTGAAATGATCGACTAGCTCATCGACCGAAATCGGTTTGCCAGTATCAGGGTGAATCACATCGGGTGTGAAGAACGGGATACCATCACGAGATACGCGCAATGATTGCGGCTGTTTCCAAAAAATATAAGCAAAAGAGACGACCGTCATTATCGAAATGATAATGGTTAACGCTGCGAGTTGTGTGTTGCTAGAAATGCGAGTCATGGACTTAATTCTTCTGCAACAGTACTTGCCAGTAACGATCTTTTTTAATAGTAGCTAAATGAGTACCACCTAATTCAGACATCATAGGTGGAATCGCTTCTACCGAAGTTGGGTTGTCAATTTGTACTTCGATGTTATCTTTAGATTGTGCTTTTCCCATCGCTGCTTTTGTCATCAACTGTGGACGCGGACAGGAGTCTCCAAGGCAATCGATAACCGCACTGACTTTGATTGTTGTACCATCTTCCAGTTGTGTTTCGTAAGCTGTGCTGGCTTCAGCACTTTCCTTTTTCTTGCCAAAAAATCCCATGTTTAATTCCTCTTAAGTCTGTAAGTATTCATGTTTAAGCCGATTGCTGTTCGCGTTCTTTACGCAGTATCGATTTATAAATGCCAAACAATACTGCGAATTGTAGTAAACCGAAAAATATCGCGGGGATACCTGTTTTCTCTTGCAGGGTTGATGCATTGGCAAAACCTAACTGTAGCGCTTCTAGATTTACCTCGCCTGTCATTGCAGCTGGTGCTGGTGGCCAATACATAAAGGACCAAACCAGGGAGAACAGGAACATTCCGATAAAGGTAAACAATAATGCCCAGACTGCACCAAAGTTTCCTTCGCCAGCTTTTACCCACGTTGATACGGTGCACGCACCTGCTAGTACCATACCAATACCGAATAAAAACAGGCCGATCACTTGATTCAAGCCGACGTCAAAATGCATCGGTTTTCCTTCACCAATACTCATAAAACCGGTAAAACCGATGGTTAAAATCATCATAGATATCAATAGCGCTTTGGTGTTGCGGTAAGTTTTAAATAGAATCGCATCACGTAGAGCAGCGGTGTTACAAAACCGAGAGCGTTGCACTAATAAACCAACTATTGAGCCGAATAAAAAGGCAACCAAGCATTCTCCAATAACTGACATCGTATTCCCCTAAATTCCTAATGATTTTTTATAAATCATCGAGCCTGCCCAGGCACCCGCTATAATTCCTGAGATTGCTAGATAACCCCCTAAATTCATTTGTGGTGTCAAACCGAAAAAAGTTGAAACATTACAAACGAACGCAAGGCGAATGCCGATTCCCATGAGCAAGCCACCAATCGTTATCATCACCCATTCTGAAAGGCGTTTTGGAAATCGAATGAAAAACTCTTTACTTAAAATAGCGCCAACGAATGCGCCAAACAGCATTCCGAGTGAAATATAAATCTTCCAATAACCTGCATCTGGTTTGAATACCAGTTGCCAGAAGGGGATGGAATTAATAGCGTCACCCATAAAGAATTTTGCGATCAGGCCCGTCATCATGGTTTCGCCGCCGCCTACGGTCCATGCGCCGACAATTAGAAATAGGAAGATATCGAAAGCCGCAATAATTGCGAGTGCAATGCTGGGGTCAAGTGTCTTCTTAAAAAATTCCATAAAATTTCCTTTTTTATATAATCTGTTCTATTGGTTTACATTTAGTTATTTTCAGTGAGTAAATAGTTGTACATTCCAGAAATATCATCATCTGTTAATGGGTTTTGTAGCGCTATTTCTGGTGTGCCATGTACACCAACAATCATTCTCGCAATAAACTCTTTTTCAGATAATGCTTTCGCCATTTTAAATAATGAATAAGTTGGCCTTGCTTGATTAACATCAGGCTGTTTATGGCAAGCCTGGCAATAGCCTTTATAAATCCCTTTTCCAGTATGGATGGCTTCTGTCTTTGCTTCTTCAGGTTTTAAACCCGATAGTGATAGAGGCACTTGCTCAATTAAACCGTTCAAAATCTGATTGGTTTTGTCCCAATTGCTTACATCAAAAGCGGCGCGTAGCTCATTGATGTCAGTCTGGAATTTGCTAGAGTTTAATCCGTGAAAAGATGCATACTGTCTACACAGCCAATTGAGTGTTCCCAATGCTCCTGCCATGCGCTGTCTATATCCATCCCTATGTATAGCTGATGTAGATTTGTGTAAAAACTGTCGCAAATCACCCTGTAATACAATTAACTCGGCACTGCATAATCTTGCATCGTATTTTTGAGTGTCTATTGCTGTGGCATCAAACGATGACATCGTCAACAACAGCAATAGACAAAAACAAAATGAGTGACCGATTCTCAAATGTTAAAAGTCGACTGATTTTTCCATTGGTAAATCAGTTTTATTTGTCCATTCAACCATAGAGCCATCGTACAATTTTGCCTTTGAGTTACCCATCACTTCACTACTGACAAACCAGCCCACTGATGCCCAATGTCCGGTATTGCAAAAGTTAATCTGCTCGGAATTAGGGTCAATCTTGGCTATTTTGTAAAGCTTGCTCAGATCGCTTTTGTTGCGGAATGTTCCACCACCATTAACTGTCATCCAGCTCTCAGGCAGATTTTTTGCCCCCGGAATGGTTCCATTGCGTGACGATTTTGCATGCCGATTGATACCAATGTATTGATGCTGTGGTCGTAAGTCTACCAGTGTGGTTTTTCCATCGTTCAGGGTATTCTTAACATCCATCGCTGAAACCAGCATATCTTTACGCAAACTAGCATTAAAGGTTTTTGCTTCGACCTTATTATTACCTTTCTCTATTTTATTGCCTTTAACCTTTGCATAAGCAAGATAGCCACCATTTAAGATAGAAACATTGTCATGACCCAGTACTTTCATTGTCCAGTAGACACGTGTGGCACTTCCCATATCAAGTGCACTTTTACCGTGATGATAAATAACCACGTGAGTTTTATTATCTATACCCAAATCACCAATCAGTTTTGAAATTTTATCTGTTGGTGGTAGTTGTCCTGGAACCTTATTAACCAGACCACGCCATCCGCCTTTAAGATAATCTGTATGCACAGCGCAGGGGATATGTCCTTTTAAATAATCTGTGCGTGAACCACCGTCTAGCGGGTTGCGAATATCTAAAACGCGCACATTTGCATCACAGGAATGATCCTTGATCCATGCAACATCGACTAAGGGTGTTGCTGCAAAGGCATTGCCGCTCAAAAACAGGGTGAATGCTGCTGTTAATTTTATTAGGGGTTTGTTCATTGTCTCTCTCCTTGTGCAAAAAAAATGGCGTTGATTATAATGTGATGCAGCGTTTGGCTTTGAGGATGTTGTCTATCACGATATCCCATTCGGCGGTGCTCATCAGTTTGGTATTTAAGTTCATTATTGTTATGTTTTGGTTTTGTCGCGTAAGCAAAAGATTACGTAAGCCTTTTGAAGCTGGATACAGCCCAAAGTCGAGCGCTAAATAATCAATTTCAGATTGATTGATGTCTTTAGAGGTTGATGACATGTTCAGCCCGATCTAAATAAGCATTAAAATGAGTATAGTCTATGTGATCCAGATTGGGGTCTTCGACTAGCGATACTGGTTCGATACCACTGAGTTCCAGCAGTTCAGCCTGGGCAATATTCTCATCGCTCTCCTCAACAACCCGATCTACAAATATCAGTTCGACTGAATGACCAAAAATTGTCAGACCTGCCGATACGCGCATCGCTTCAGCGTGATCTCGATAGGCTAAAACAAGAATTTGGCGTTTTTCATTCATTCAGAATCTCCATAAAAACACTGATTTAATAGGTCGTTTGGCTTGCTTGTTGCTGGATACATCCTAGAATAAGATAGTATGCAAGTGGTAGTATTTATTGCAAACCGACATTTATTTCAAACAGACAAGGGAATTTTAATTGCGTGTCTATTTATATTGAGTCCGATTCGATCCTGTCACACATGTTTCAGTCATGTACGACAGATCAAATAAAAGAATTTATTCCAGAGAAGCGGGGCTTCCGTATTCATGGTCATAGCACTACAGTGCGTCTGGAAGAGGCTTTTTGGTCTGTTCTAGAAGAGATGGCGCATAGCGAAAAGTTAACACTGAGTAAGTTGATAGAGACGATACACGATACCTGTCTGATGGCTAATGATAAGAATCTAGCCTCATGTTTGAGAGTGATTTGCCTAAAATATATAAATTTATATACGTGATATCTACAATAATACCAATAACAACAATTAAGTCATATAAAGACACCTCCCCACTTTCAGGCACTTTTTTGGATAGGAATGAATAATTACCTGGCACAATTATTAATTGACGCGAAAAGTCGTTTTGTGCCATTTATGGATTGGATTGGCGATCTTAAAAATCCTGAAATTTTAAAAGCTGACATCATTGCGGGCATTACGGTTGCATTGGTACTAATTCCGCAATCTATGGCGTATGCACAACTCGCGGGTTTGCCTCCTCAGACAGGTTTATACGCGGCGTTTCTGGTGCCGATTGTGGCGGCTTTATTTGGTTCATCAAGACAGCTGCAGAATGGTCCGGTTGCGATTATCTCGCTGATGACGGCGGCGGCTTTGATTCCATTCGGCCTGGAGCCTGAACAATACATTGTGTACGCGGCGATGATTGCGATACTCGCTGGAGCAATGCAGGTGTTGCTGGGCTTGTTACGATTAGGGGTGATGGTTGATTTTCTCTCGCACCCCGTGGTTATCGGTTTTACCAATGCAGCGGCAATTGTAATTAGCAGTTTACAGCTGGGTAAACTATTGGGGATTAATGTAGAGTCTGGTGGCCACCTCTATGAAACATTATGGAATCTGTTAAAAGCGATTCCCGGGCAGACACACTTTCCAACGCTCGCGATGGGTGCATTCTCATTATTATTGCTGGTATTGTTTAAAAAATTCGCACCGCGCTTGCCAGGAATATTATTGACAGTTGTTATAGCAATTCTGCTGTCCTGGGTAATTGACTACGAAAACATGGGTGGCAACATTGTTGCTGAAGTGAATAGTGGCTTGCCTTCATTTAGTGTCCCGACGATAAATCCCGATCATTTTTCGTCACTATTATTGCCTGCTTTCATGATTGCTTTATTGAGCTTTGTTGAAGCTTTTTCGATTGCCAAGGCGATAGCCTCAAAAACGCGCCAGCATCTTTCTGCAGATCAGGAAATGGTGGGAAAAGGGCTGGCGAATCTGGTGGCAGGTGTTACTCAGGGTTATGCGGTTTCAGGGTCTTTCTCGCGTACTGCGGTAGCTTTTGATGCAGGCGCCAAAACCGGTTTTGCAGCGATTGTGTCGGGTATTATTGTGGGTATTACATTGCTGTTTTTAACCCCTCTTTTGTATTATTTACCGGTAGCGACTCTGGCGGCTGTAATCATTATTGCGGTTGTCAGCCTGTTTCATTTTCAGCCTTTCAAACACGCATGGACTGTTAATCCGCATGATGGTTTTGTGGCGTTGGCAGTATTTATTTCAACGCTTTATTTTGCGCCGCATCTGGAGTGGGGCATCTTTATTGGTATCGGCTTGTCCCTGTTGTTCTATTTATACCGCACCATGACGCCCCATTTTGCCGAGGTGTCATTAACCGAAGATGGCGTCTATAAAGATGCTAGATTAAATGCCTTAAAGACTAGTAAAACAGTCGCTTTTTACCGTTATGATGGCGATTTGTATTTTGCCAATGCGGGTTATCTGGAGCGTAAATTATTAAATGCGGTCGCCGACAAACCACAACTAAAAGTCATCGTACTGGATCTGGAAGCAGTTGACCAGATAGATGCAACCGGTGAAGAAATGCTGAGTCATATGTCTGAGCGGCTCGCTGAAGCAGGTATTGAATTTTATTTTTCACGGGTAAAATTTAAAGTAGAAGATGCTTTGAAGCGATCTGGATTATACAATGAAATAGGTGCTGCACACTTCTTCGACAGGCGAGTTCGTGCCGTCAGAGCAATCAAAGAAAAGTACGGAGATGAAGTTGATGTGAGCCATTTGATGTATCACAAACCTGTAGAAATAGTCGTATACAAAGGCGATGAAGAAAAAACAAACAATAAAGAAAAAACAAATAATAAAGAAAAAGATGATGCTGATAAAAAGACCTAGCCGAATGCAGTGAGATTGTGGCTTTGATGTTTAAAGCTGACTCGCGTGGCGTGGGCGAGTGTTCTGCAGCTGAGCGATAGCCAAACAACGTCTTTCATGGAAATACGGTCCGAATGCTAAGGTGCAACCGCAGAAAAACCGCCAAAAAGTAGGGGGGTATCTTTTAAAAGCCCTTAAAAATCCGTTTTCTAATTACTCTGGCTGATTTATGCCTTTTTCAAAAATTGTAAACTTGAGGCTGTCTTTAACATCCTTTATGGCTTGTTTCTGTTTTTTAAGGTCATTCGTCAATATTAACAGGTAGGCATCTGCTTTATCATTATGGTGAATGGTGAGTAGCATCGCCTGTTTGTACTCTTTGCTAACATCAGGAGATACATCAAACACACCGACGGAAGCCCAGCCAGCGTTAAACATTTCTTTGGCCTGTTCTGCGGTGTATGCCCGGCTGAGTACGTGGGTGCGGCCTGCGAGCGTTTCGCTTAAGGTGCGAAACAGCATATCAAACATGTCATTGGGATGCGGTGCTGAATTGTGCGGGTCTTCGTAGGCGATTTCGATGCGGTTTAAGGGTCTGATGGCGTAACGAATTTCCAGAGTGTCGTCTGCGTTCCTGAGTCTTTTTTCGTAGGGTAGGACATATTCAGGTTCTACTTTGATTTCCCTAAATCCATCTTTTAGCTGATAACTTAATCCTGCTTCTTTGAGTAAGTCTTCAAATGATGTGTTTTTGGGTTGCTTTTGACGAGTAATTTCTTCTATTGTGGTGACAGATGTTTTATCCACATCGGCACTCACACTGATGTATGGCACCCCAGCTATTATGATTGCAAATAAGCTTGTTAGCAGTTTAGGTGGTATATGAAGCTGGGAACTGTAATACTCTGTTTTCACTGGCTAGCCTTTTCTGCATTGTCGGCTTCTTCATTCCAGGCTTTAAGTAAATCTTGCGCTGATTTTTTCCATTTTTCATTGTTTGCTATCTGGATAAAGTTTTTCATGTCTTTTACAGCCAGGTCTTTTTTACCGAGTGTTTTATAAACAGAGCCACGGTTAAAATAGGGCGCAGGTAAGTGCGGGTTTAACGCGATACACTGGTCAAAGTCTTTGATAGCCTCTTCATTTTTACCTTGGTAGGCGAGCAATGATCCACGGTTGAAACGTGCCGGAACAAGATCAGCATTGAGTTCTATGGCTTTATTCAAATCTTCCAATGCTTGCTCTTCACGGTGAAACTTCAAATAAAGTTGTGAGCGATTCACCAGATAGATGGGATTTTTATCGTCTAGCAGCACCGCTTTTTCAATATCTGCCAGCGCTTCTTTGGTTTCACCATTTTGTAATGCCAGGGTTGCACGAACGTCATAGAGTTTGGCTGATTGCGGATATTTGGCGATAGCCTGATTGATGGAGACCATTGCCTCAGGTTTTCTTCCTTCCTGATAGTGTTGCAAGGCGACACTGATTTCCTGCTCTGGTGTTAGCTTTCTGTGCGGATTTTTACCGCGATGGCTGGAATAGGCACGGTCGGCATCGAGTGGGTCAATATGCCGTAGCACCTCTGCCGACTTAGGGGCATTGGCTGCTACTAGCTTCGCAGGTGTATCTGGTTTGGCCAGTTGTGCATTTAGTTCGGACGATTCGGCTATCTGGATCGATGCCAGGCCCAATATCAATGCCAGTATTAAAGCCTGAATTAGAATATCTGGCTTACTTATTTGGATTGTTAGATATTGTTTTGATGCTTCCATCTCAGATTCATTCATGTTTGTTGGTTTCATATTCTAGTTTCTTTACGCATTAAATAATCACGTATCATCCTGTGTACTTATGGTCTTTGAAAAAAAACGGCCCTGCAATCTATTAATTTAAAATCAATAAACTACAGGACCGGTCCCTACAAGTCTAACTATTTGGCTTTTATAGATTCTGCATAGGTCTTGAATAACTTGTTGAGCATCTCGATATGCTGCTGGTCATTCAATATACCCGGTGCAGCCACCTTGCTCCATAGCTCTTCATTGGACATTTCACGGTGACAACCCATACACAGACCTGTGCGCTCCATGCCATCACGCATTTCTTTTGGCAGTGCGCGAGATAACGGCCAGTGCGTTCCGACGGTCTGTACCTGCTGTCCATCCTTGATGATGGTTGACCAGTCGAAATCCATATCCGCAATTTTAGGTACCTGAATCTGGTAGTTACCTGGCTTCGGAATCGGCTTACCGGTTTTCTGGTCAATCAGGTCTTCAACGATGTCTTCTACATAACGAGTCTGGAACACACCACCAGCTATACCATAACCCATTGATTTTGGATTATTATGGCAGGACTCACAGGTACGTGCCTTACGTTGTGCCGAGTGAGGTTGCACTGGCGCCATATCGAGGGCTAACGGCGTTCTACTCTGTCCTAGCTCTGCCTGTTCGTCTTCTGATTTAGCAACCTGATTGAGGGCGATAGTTTTGCCTTCTCTATCAATAACGGTGTAGACAACCTGACAACCCGGCATCAATGGCGTTACGCGACCTTCACCGTTGATACCCAGTACTGGGTCTTCCCAGCGAAGGTATGAGCGTGTTTCAAACACTTTACCAGGGCTTTGGATACCTTTGGTTCCAAGAGGCGATTCAGCCGTTGAGCCATCTGGCTTGCGATCAGTACCTGAAGCGATCCAGTCGGTATCATGGTAGGGGTTTCCATCCTTATCTTTGCCATAATTGACTTGCACATGACAGCCGTAACACTGCGGTACCCATGAAGCATGACAGGTGTAACACTCAAGGCTTTCGTTATGCTTGGCGACACTGCTCATGGCAACTAAGGCATTCTGGGACTTCCAGCTGTCGTCATCTTTTATCTGTTTCAGGATTGGTACTTCAAAATCATTACCGGTTGCTGAGTGCAATATGACTTTTTTACCATCCTTGACGACATTGCCGAATGGGTTACCACGGGTGGTTTTGAGGTAGCCATCCTTCTTTTCATAGGTGGTGGCATACGCTTGTGTTTCTGCCATCAAAGTTTCAGATAATCCACGTGGACCACCGGTTAGTTCTTTATTGAACTCTTCACCATATCCGAGTGGTAAATCCCATGGGAACTTATTAGGAGTTCCGTGACAATCCTGACACTCGATTTCAACCTGTGCCAATGTGGTTCCAGGGATATTGCCATCACCATGCATATCTATACTAGTGTGGCAGTCCTGACAGAGCATACCGCCCTGAGGGTTGCCTGGACGGCTCTGGTTATATTGATGATGTAGGTCATCAGAAATAAACAGGTATTGTTTGGTGTGCAGCTTGGGTTGTTTACCACCTTTTTCGTTATAAGGTGAACCGTATGGGAATTCCATAAGACCCTGATAAGTCACACCGATACGTTTACCACGGTTATGACATGAGTTACAACTTTCGACGGGTATACCAGAGTATTCTGCATGTGAGGTTTTCACCACCGATTTACGTGTGGCCTGTATTTGATGCGTTAGCATATGGCCCTGCTGTTTCTTGTCGATGGTTGGGTCATTACCTTCGTAATAGCCTTCGTTACCATAAGGAATATGACAAGATGAACAACCCTGACCACGGTAGTCTCCGCGCTTCTCACGGCCTTTTACTGTGACGTGGCAACGTTGACACTGTTGACGCTGATAGGTAAATCCAGCCAATTTTGGATCTTTTTCGATTTCTTCAACGGTGGGTTGTGGAACCTGCGTCAACTCGGTTGGGAATTGATCGGGGTGAGCTGCCGTCATGGCTTTCATGTATTCTTTATATTCATCAGTACCCACGACTGGAACAGAACCATCTTCGTCCTTGATATTATAGTTACCCCATGGGACTTTATGATTTTGTACTTCCTTGATGCCCCAGGTGTGCAAGTTACCTTGGATTTTACCCGCTTCGGTATTCATCAATGATTTTTCAACACGCTCAGAATATCCTTTGTGGCAGGCCGCCTGGCCACAGGTGAGCTTATTGATGTCCATGGCGCCAGGGTCGGGATAGAAGTTGCTCGGACCATTTGCTTTTGTGAGTGATTCTGGTGCGCCTTTGTGTGCTTTGTCCTTGTCTGTGGTTAGCGGGTCGCCACCGTGACACATAACACAGCCTTCAGAGTCTCCGTGACCACTTCCCAGGGCCTTTATAAGAGTCATCATGCCACTGCCATCAGCTCTTATTTTCTCGATACCCGCATGACAGGTAATACAACCTGCATCGGCTGAAGCCGTCGAAGAGAACGCACCCAAAATACACCCGACAACGAGTGCCCCTAACCAGCTTTTATGATTGGACTGCAACATTTCGAATCTCCTTAAGACAGCTTAATTTGAACCCAACTTCGTGTTTATAGACCATGGCGCAAATGTTACTGAGGCAATTGTGAATAAATTGATCTATGTCAAGTTTTTGGTATTTATATGCTTACTGATGGAAAAAATATTCAAGAAATGTTTTGAAGTGTTTTACTAACACCGCAAAACAATTGTGGTGTCTTATAGGCATAAAAAACGGAGATCCCATTTCAAATGCTTACTTTTCCCCCTTCCTTGGGGAAAGGGCTTCACAGAAAAATGCCTTAAAAGTGTGGGGGTGTCTCTAAACATAAAAAAAGCGGCTCAATGAGCCGCTTTTTTATCTGGTTCGATTTATTCTTTAAGAATAGATAGTTGGCGCTCCAACTTGAGTATGAATCTGGTTTGCCATCTGTGGATTGATGTTTAGACCTTTTGCTAGCTGATCCAGATATTGTGCTTCTTTATTGGTATCTAAATCAATCGCCATAAGTGAAACTGCATAGATTTGTTGCTCCATGCCTCGTGGAATACTGCGGACAAAAGCATCGGTATCTAGTGGCTGGCGGAATTCATTGCGGACGAAATCAGCTTCTGCCTGTGTAACATCACCAAGTTTTCCGATGATTTTTTCCTGCTCGGCTTCGTCGATTTGATTGTCTGCTTTTGCCGCATTTACCATTGCCCGAATAACTAGGGCTGCGTGGTCTGTTGCCTGAGCACGATCAACACCAACGGGCATGCTGCTAAAATCATTAACTTCGGGATTCGGGGCAGCGCTATTCTGATTTTGCGCGTATTTGGTTAATGCGCCTGTGAGTAGCCCACCTAATCCGCCCGCGCCACCAAGACCGCCACTATTACTTTGGCCACCACCGAGAATACTGCCTAAAAGGTCACCCATGCCTCCACCTTGAGGGGCTTGTTGTTCAGCGTGTCCGCCGCCAGTGAGACTGCCAAGCAGGTCTCCAAGTCCGCCACCACCCTGTTGTCCGCCACCTGTGAGACTGCCTAACAGGTTACCGAGACCACCGCCCCCTCGTTGTGCGCTTCCGCCACCCAGTAACCCACCGAGCATGTCTGTCATTGAACCGCCATTGGTCGATTTTTGACCGCCGCCAATTAAGCCACCTAAAATATCACCCAGTGCGCCACCGCCCTGCGTTTGTTGATTTTGTGCGCCGCCGAGGGCAGAGCCGAGGATGCTGCCTAAGACATTTCCTCCAGAGCCTTTTGATAACGCACCGTTGCCAAGAAGGCTTCCTAAAATCTTGATTGTGTCTACAGCATCCATTTTGATCTCCTGATTTAATTTATTCTATTTGTACAAGTGTTTTACGCCATGCAAATTGAGTTTAGTTGAAATTTTAAAGTTTGTAAGAACCTGTAATATTAGGTATGAATTTATATGAATAAGTTCAAACTAAATAAGCTTGACCCTAAAGTTGACTATAGGGTTTATACTACACGAAACTTACAAATATTCAGGTTATAAAAAAATGCTAATTGGCGAATTATCAAGGCACACAGGATTTCAAGTCGAAACTTTACGTTTTTACGAAAAGCAGGGCTTGCTTGAGCCTGTTTCTCGAACAGAGTCGGGTTATCGTGAATATGATGAGGATTCGTTAAAACAGTTACAATTTATTCAGCAGGCTAAATCGGTAGGGTTTTCTTTGAACGAGATCTCGGAATTACTAACTTTGCGTGTTGAGCGTGATCAGCATAGTTGTGGCGATGTAAAAACCATCGCTGAACATAAGCTTGAGAAAATAGAAAATAAAATCAAAGAATTAAAAAATATGCGTAAGGCTTTACATAAAATAACAGATGCCTGTTGCGGCGGTTTAGAACCAGCAACATCGTGTACCATCTTAAATGCTTTGGATAGTGTGTCCGATGAAAAGGTAGGGTAAATTACTATGGAATTTTTAAACAATTTTCTGTCATTAAGTCTTGAGGCCGCACCATGGTTGGTACTAGGATTAGTAATTGGTGGTTTGATTAAAGCATTGATACCGACTTCTTTTTTGCAGAAACACTTGAGCGGTAACGGTTTCACATCAGTTGTTAAAGCGGCGGTATTTGGAGCTCCTCTGCCATTGTGTTCCTGCGGTGTTATTCCAGCCGCACTGGGGTTGCGGCGTGCTGGTGCGTCAAAACCTGCAACCATATCTTTTCTGGTAGCAACACCGGAAACCGGTGTTGATTCGGTGAGTATTTCCTATGCCCTACTGGGGCCATTTATGGCGATTGTGCGCCCCATTGCGGCGATCACTTCAGCAATTACCGCGGGGTTGCTGGTAGGCCGTGCACAAGACAATGATGCTAAAGCAGAAGTTGTCAGCGTAGTTGAGACAAGTTGCTGCTCTTCAGAGAAACCGGCTGTTGTTGAGACGACTTCTTGTTGTAGTAAACAAGAGGCAGTTGAAACAACGTCATGTTGTGCAGTGGAGAAAATCGAGCCAGTAACAGAAGAAAGTTGTTGTAGTAAAAACATTGCTAAGGAAGATCCATCAAGTAGCTGTTGCGATTCATCACCTGACACAGCATCAGAAATAGTAATGGAATCACACCCCTATAGTTTTGTGCACAAAGCCTGGGATGGAATCGTATATTCGTTCACAGATTTATTTGATAAAGTGTTGTTTTGGCTGGTAATAGGAATGTTTTTTGCCGCGGCGGTAAAAACATTTGTGCCAGTCACGTTTCTTGCAGAATGGGGTAGTGGTCTGGTTGCAATGCTGGTGATGCTGGTCGTTGGTATTCCGATGTATGTATGTGCCACTGCATCGACACCGATTGCGGCAGGCTTGATACTTGCCGGGGTCTCCCCCGGAACTGCGATGGTGTTTTTAATGGCTGGCCCTGCGACGAATGTTTCAACTCTGGGAGTGATTGGTAAAGAACTGGGCAAACGCTCACTAATTGCGTATTTGTCGGGAGTTGGTGTAGTGGCATTAATAACAGGTTTTATCGTCGATTATCTGGTCGAGAAACTGGGGATCGATGTTCAAGGCCAGATCACACATGGCCACGAAATGGTGCCTTCAATCCTCGCATGGGCGGCATTATTATTACTGGTCGCGGTGGTGATTAAACTCAAGGCAGGCAAGCTATTATCATTAAAAGCCCAAATGAGTTAGTCTCTTTTGGATTTTCCTTAAGGCATAATTTGTGATGACAAAACTCTCTGCTAATCTTGGTTTCTTATGGACGGAGTTGCCTTTCACCGAGGCAATTCGAGCTGCCGCAAATGCGGGGTTTGATGCGGTTGAATGTCACTGGCCATTTGATACCCCGGCAGAAGCTGTAAAAGCAGCCCTGCAGGAAGTGAATCTACGACTGCTAAGCCTAAATACCTCACCGGGTAAACTCGCGATTGGCGATTTTGGACTCTGTGCCATTCCTGACCGTTTTAGCGAGGCAAGAGAAGCTATCCGACAGGCAATCAATTATGCAGCTGCGATAGGCGCTAATTCAGTACACGCTATGCCAGGTAAGGCAGCTGACATTGAAGGAGCCATGGATACTTTTTCAGCCAATCTAAATTACGCTGCGGAACTCGCTGAGAAATTTAGCATAGACATACTAATCGAGCCCATTAATCGCGAAGATGTACCTGAGTATTTTCTCGCGGATATGGAAACTGCTGTTGATATTGTAAAGCGACTAGATCGCACGAATATAAAAATCATGTTCGATTGCTATCATATTCAAAAGATTCATGGTGAATTGCGCGCCAGACTTGAGCGATATCTTGAATTAATAGGACATATCCAGATAGCCGCCGTTCCTTCCCGACATGAGCCGGATGAAGGGGAAATTGATTACCCTGGTTTATTAAAATGGCTTGATGAATTGGGCTATACCGGGTTTGTTGGTGCAGAATATAAACCAAGAACCACTACAGATGCAGGTTTAGGCTGGATGAAGAAAATGGCCTAAAAGTAGGGGGGTGTCCTTCGACGGGGCTCAGGAAGCATCTTTTAAAACAATAAATTGTCAAAAAATAGTATTTAAGCTGTAACGAAAATATTTAAACAACCCTCGTGAAGTTTGTGAATCACGAGGGCTATTTAGTTGTTTACATATTAAATAGTGTATTTAAGTAGAACTAATTTGGCATTAAAACAGTATCGATCGCATGTATTATGCCATTACTGGTCATAACATCTGCCATTACAACTTTAGAGCTGTTAATCATTACGCCACTCGATGCGTCTATCATTACATCAGAGCCTTGTGCAGTCTTGGCTGATTTCAGTTTAACCACATCTCCTGAGGATACCTTGCCTGACACAACATGATAGAGAAGCACCTTCTTAAGTGCATCTTTATCTGCAATTAAAGCGTCAAGCTGGGCTTTAGGTATTTTGGCAAAAGCTTCGTCTGTCGGTGCAAATACAGTATAAGGACCAGCTCCTTTCAGTGTTTGCACGAGACCTGCCGCCTTAACAGCTGTGACTAAGGTATTGAAACTGCCAGCACTCACAGCGGTATCAACAATGTCGGCTTGAGCCATTGGTGCTTTAGCGTGAGCGGCTACTTTTATAAAACTGCCTTGACTAGCTTGATTGCTGTATGAAGTTGCAGACGCCTGTTTCGAGTAATTGCAATCAGTCGCACTCGCAAGTGTTGGAATTGAAATTAACATTGCTACGATAGTAGAACTGATTAACTTTGATTTAAAATTGATATCCATCTTTTCTAACTCCCTTTGATTATTTAGTACAATTTATTTTGTACAGTTTTTGTATAATAATTTCGGGAATGTAAAAAATTACTCAAATTAATGAAAAATTTTATTCTAATTTAAAATTTAGGATTTTATTTCGCGTTTACTTTTTAAGGAGTGACAATTATTGAGTTAAGACTGCGACATATTGAATAGTCTGAACCTGTTAAAAACCACCTAGTGGAGAGGCCTAGTCGAGACAATGTTGGAACATAGATCGACTACCCAAAAGGTGAGTCTTTGCAAAAACCTCGTGAAGTAGGGGGGTGTCTTTCTATTAATTGTTTTCCGCCTAATGTTCTTTTGTAAAAATACCTAAAGGATCATCCGGATCAACACCCTCCATAAAGGGCAGTAACCTGTCTATATTGGTTACCTGGTAAACAAGTCCCATCCAGTTCGCCATGATTGCGGCGGCGGTATCGTGCCAGCTATTGTCGATGCGATCCAGTATCAGGGCTTCCGGGAAGTGCGGTAACTCTTTTTTATTACTGATCGCTTGCGTCAAACGGTACTGGTATTCATTGAAAATTGCCTGTGTATGAAGGTCAAAATAATTTGCGGGAAAGGGCGGGTATATACATTCTTCACCTCGATTGGCAGCTAATGCAAAACGTCCTACTTCACGTTTATATTCTTTTAACAGGCTGATGCTGTCATATTCCGGATGGCCCTGAAAATACACAAGACGGAAACCATCGGTACTGACCGCCATTTGCACGCCGGCATCCTGGCTTTCGGCAAGTATATGTAAACTAGCTTCTTCAAATTGTGATGCATCTACCTGATTAAAGCGCGAATGAGGAACATCAAAACGCGTATTGATACCGTGCACCAGCGGATGATGCTTGTCGGTTACACGATGGCTGAACACCCCCCAGCGCTTCTGATTTAAATGGCGACGCTTTTGATTGTGGTGTAATTCGAGCGAGGCATGCGTAGCAAGGCAGGAGCAAAGTGTAGAGGTGACATTCTCATGTGCCCAGCTAAAAACCTCGCTCAAAGGATTCCAGAAGATTTCATCGGATAAATTAGGCTGGGTCACATTGGCGCCGGTAATGATTAAGGCATCGAGTCCCTTTTGTTGTAACTCTTCGAAGCTGGAATAGTGGCTCTTAATATGTGCCTTTGCCTTTGCTTCTCGCTTAAATACTGGCAAAGTAAACGGATGTACATAAAATTGTGCAATCGGGTTACTTTCCCCAATCAAGCGGAAAAACTGGCGCTCAGTAGCCTGCATTGCAGCATCCGGCATCATATTCAACAAGCCGATATGCAGCGCGCGAATATCCTGTTTGGCTGCCAGACCCGGGCGCAAAACCACCTGACCTTCGTCTCTGAGGCGGTCAAATGTGGGTAAATTATTATGTGCAACTAAAGGCATAGTAATTATCCTTTCTGGTCCATTGCTGTTTCAACCAGCTGCAAGAAATCAGCCTCGGTTTTTATTTTGTATAAATCTTCGGTCTTGATGGTGTAGCCGTAGTTTTCGGCAATAGCCTCATAACGTGGAATGCGTGAATAAAACAAACGTGGGAATACCCAACGCACAAACTCATCGGGGTCGATCATGGCAACATATTCAAGCTTGTTTTCCTGCATGAAGATTGCCAGTTGTTCGTCAAGAAACGCAGCGCGATAATACATCGGCTTGGGTGCGGCGGTGGCGCGCTCGATCAAACGTTTTTCGTCTTCCTGATTCGCCTGAATATAAATAATTACCGTATTTTCAGCCAGCATATCGAGCAGATCGTTATCATCCAGTTCACAAATACTGCCACCAGCGTCATTAATAAAGTCTTTGCAACCATATATTTGGCGCGACTTATTAATAAAGGTGGGAACATCAGTCATCGCTGCATATTCGGCATCATGGAATAGCTTCTGCCTGTATTTGAATTCTTCCAGGGACAAACCACCCAGCTCAGGATCACCGATTTTACTCAGGAATGATGATACTACGTCAAGGTTTTCAAAGGTAATATTATTATTGATATAGATCGAATCAGATCTTAATAAGTCACGAAGAAAAGGCACCTGCATGGCCTTTATTTTAATATTATCTAAAATCGGTTCACTAAGATAACGGGTACCAATACGATAATCACCCGAGTAATGAAACCAGTTGCTCTTGCGTAAAATTTTGGATAAAAAAGTTTTACCTACGCCCGACATACCCAGTAAGGTTATGGATTTATGCTCTAGTTCGCGGAATTCAGTTGCGCTTAGTTTCACGTATTCTTCTCTTGTTTACAATGTCATTGTTTAATTTGTAAGTATAAACGTATCTATAGCCTGAAAGAAGTCTTGTGCAAAAAAGTGCCAGAAAGTAGGGGGGTACCTTTAATATTGGCTAAACAGAGCTACCTTAAGTACTTATTGTCGTGTTGAGGTCTTTAATGATGCCGTTATCAATTCCATATACCCAGCCGTGGATCGAGAGTTCCGCGCCTTTTTTCCAGGCTTTTTTGACGATGGTTGTATTAGCCACATTCTTCACCTGTTCGATAACATTGAGTTCACACAGCAGGTCAAATTTTTTATCATTTTCAACGGCATTTAATTGTTCAGCATTGAAGCGGCTAACATCCTTTATATGTCGTAGCCAGTTGTCGATAAGACCATGGTTTTTATCTTCCATCGACGCTTTGATGCCACCGCAGCCGTAATGTCCGCAGACAATAATGTGTTTTACCTTGAGTACATCAACCGCGAATTGAATCACAGAAAGGCAGTTAAGATCGGTGTGTACCACAACATTCGCGATATTGCGATGTACAAAAACTTCACCGGGAGGCAGGTTGATGATCTCATTCGCGGGTACACGACTATCAGAACAGCCGATCCACAATATTTCTGGTGCTTGTTGCTTGGAAAGCTTGGTAAAAAAATCCGGGTCTTTTTTCAGGATTCCTTTGGCCCACTCCTGGTTATTGTCGAATAAATGTTTTAAATCTTTCAAGTTTGCTTGACCTCTTCTGATAAACCTTGAAAAAACCGCCTAAAAATAGGGGGCGTCACTTTATAGTGCTTTAAAGTCTGGTTTATAACTTAAGACTACCCTATAAATATTCTAAAGCATCTTCCAGGCGCTGTGCAGTCATTATTTTCATCCCGATTATGGGTTGGCGTGGCATATTGCCTTTAGGGATGATTGCGCGTTTATAGCCGTGTTTGAAGGCTTCTTTTAAGCGCTCTTCGCCATTCGGGACTGGGCGGATTTCTCCGGCTAATCCGATCTCGCCAAATACTACGAGGTCCGAGGGATGGGGTTTATTTCTAAAGCTTGAGAGGGCTGCGAGGATCATTGCGAGATCGGCGCCGGTTTCAGTGATTTTCATACCGCCAACGACATTGATAAAAACGTCTTGATCAAACATGGATACACCGCCGTGGCGATGTAATACCGCGAGTAACATCGCAATGCGATTTTGTTCTAGTCCGATCACGACACGACGTGCTTGTTGGCCGTGGCTTTCATCAACTAATGCCTGAACTTCTACTAATAAAGGTCGAGTGCCTTCACGGGTTACCATGATGACGCTGCCGGCTACAGGTTCTTCGTGACGTGAGAGAAATATTGCAGAAGGGTTGTTGACGCCAATTAGACCTTTTTCGGTCATGGCGAATACGCCCAATTCATTCACCGCGCCGAAGCGGTTTTTTACTGCGCGTAAAATTCGATAACGTCCGCCGGGATCACCTTCAAAATAAAGTACGGTATCGACCATGTGTTCTAGTACTCGAGGTCCTGCGAGCGTGCCCTCTTTAGTGACGTGGCCCGCAATAAAGAGTGAGGTGTTGGTTTGTTTGGCAAAGCGTGTAAGCCTAGCGGTAGCCTCGCGTACCTGACTGACACCACCGGGTGCTGAGTTAAGCTCTTCGGTGTGTATCGTTTGAATCGAATCAATCACCATTACGTCGGGTTTCTCGAAGATGGCATGTTCGATAATACGTTCGACGCAGGTTTCGGTGAGTAATCTTAAAGGTTCTGTTGCGAGTTCTAAGCGTGTTGCGCGCATTGAAACTTGCTGGAGTGATTCTTCACCTGTTACATATAAAGAGCGTAAATTATCTAAGCTTGCCAATGCCTGAATCAGGATAGTTGATTTTCCAATGCCGGGATCACCACCGATTAAAGTTACAGAGCCCTGAACTAAACCACCGCCTAATACGCGATCAAGTTCAGACAAACCCGTTGAGGTGCGTGGGACCTTTTTCAGATCGATATCCTTGATTGATTTGACTTGGCCAGTGTCACCTGAGTAGCTTTGAAAGCGACTGCTTTTTGCAGCTACTGCGCCTCCGGAAGTCCTTTGCAGTACGCTTTCTTCCAGAGTGTTCCATTCACCACAATCACCACATTGACCGCTCCATTTATTGTGAATAGCACCACAAGCTGTACAGCTATATTGAATTTTTACTTTAGCCATACGAGATCTCTTTGATGAACTCTAATCACTTTCTGCTAGCTGTTCATGAGAATTTATATTGGGATAAATAATTAAGGTTTTAATTACATTATTCTGGGTTTTTCTAACTTCCATAGGGTAGTTATTAATCAGAATGCTAATACCTGGTGAGGGTATCTGGCCTAAATGTTCAGTTACTAAACCATTGATAGTTTTGGGCCCATCTGTGGGTAATTGCATATTTAACTGGCGATTGACATCGCGTATATGCATGGCGCCATCAATCCATATCGTACCATCCGGGTTTACTTTGGCTTCATAATCAAAGTTGGAGGGGGATGTGGAAAATTGTCCGACAATCTCTTCGAGTATATCTTCAAGTGTTACAAGCCCTAAAACGCTTCCATATTCATCTACTACTAATGACATACGACGGCGCTCGTTCTGAAAGTTGATTAATTGCTGGGTAAGAGGGATCCCTTCAGGTGTAAAGTGCGCAGGAACTATGGCCTGTTCGAAATACTCTCGCTCCATTTTGTTATCATGAAATAAAGGTAATAATCTGCGCAGATGCAAAAATCCCTGGATATTGTTGATACTACCTTTGTAGATGAGTAAGCGTGTAAAATTACTACGGAGGATTTGTTCTTCAATGTCATTCCAGTCATCATTGAGGTCGATGCCGCTGATTTCAGTGCGAGGAATCATAATGTCTTCGACGGTAATCGATTCCATATCGAGCACCCGCATCAACATATCTTGATGGCTCTCGGGGATTAGCCCACCAGCTTCATTGACTACTGCTTTTAATTCTTCATGATTCAGTGATTGTAATTCGTTTTGGTTGGGGTCAACGCCGACCAAACGTACCACTGTATTGGCGAATAAGTTAATCAACCAGACTAAAGGATAAGCAACTTTTAGCAACACCACATAAATATAAGATGCAGGCAGGGCGATTTGCTCCGACTTTAAGGCGGCAATAGTTTTTGGCGTAACTTCTGCAAACACTAATAGCATTAGCGTAAGTATGCCAGTAGAAATTGCTACTCCGGCGCTACCTCCTAGACGAAATCCCAGGTAGGTTGCCAGCTGCGTGATTAAGATATTTACCAGATTATTGCCGATTAATATGACTCCGATGAGTCGATCGGGTTTCTGCAATAGCTGCATTGCAAGTTGTGCGCCTTTGTTTTTCTTTGCTAGATGTTTTAGCTTATAGCGATTGAGCGCCATCAGAGCGGTTTCTGTACCTGAGAAAAATGCAGACATAAGAAACAAAATAAAGAGCAGAAAGAACAATACTCCAATAGGAGTTTCGTTGATATTCACTATTAGCTGGAACTCTGTTGTAAGTGAATGACAGTAGATTGAGCGGTGTTAATTTTTAATACATATTCTTGAATAAACTTAGAACCAAAAAAGGCCAAAGCGAGCACTACAAAACCCGCCAGTGTCCAGCGAACGGCGGTTTTTCCGCGCCAGCCGTATTTCCATCGACCAAACAATAATGCGCTAAATATGATCCAGGATATAATTGAAAGTATGGTCTTGTGTGCAACATTTGAACCGAATAAATTTTCTAGGAAGTAAAACCCTGAAAGTAGACTGAAGCTTAATAAAATCACACCAATCGCAATAAGTCGAAATAAAAAATGCTCCATATCTTCAAGTGAAGGTAGGGTGCGCAGAAAGTTCATACTTTGACGACTGTGTTGCCGATTATGTAAATGATGGTTTTGCGCAGCGAGTAGAATAGCATGGAATGAAGCCATCATTAATATGCTATAAGCCAGCAGAGATATCAGGATATGCAGGCCTAACCCACTTCGCATATTGATTATTTTATCTGTGCTTGTATCTCCTGCCATTAAAATAAAAATACTTAAAATTGCAAAGGGCAGGATGATGACTGCGAGTGATTCTATTTTACGACTCAAGGTTGTAATAAATAGCACTAGACTAATAAACCACATTACATAGGACCCAAGTGTAATAAAATTAAAAGTGAGCGGATTACCATTAGCTAATGGCAAATGAATGCTCGCGATATGTAATACAAGAGCTATTAGCCATGGAATGAAGTAAAGCTTATTGGATTTTACGGTTTGTTCAGGGTTACTTATATTGGTACGAAGTCGTAATATAATTATCACCCAGGTGATTAAATAGCACGCTATTACAGCAAGATTTAAAAGGTTAGCCATCATGGGTTTTTATTTGTCGTTTTATAATAGGTTAAAAATAATCAATTTATTATAGAGTAATGCAAGCTAATGTTATACTAGAGGTGTAGTTCAGTGTTCAAAAAAATATCATAAAGAGTTATATATAATGTTTGAAAATTTAAGTGATCGGCTTTCCCTAACGGTTAAAAAACTAAAAGGTCAGGCGCGATTAACAGAAGATAATATAAAAGAATCAATGCGCGAAGTTCGCATGGCTTTGTTAGAAGCTGATGTGGCTTTACCAGTTGTAAAAAAGTTTGTTGATAGTATTAAAGAGCGGGCAATAGGGCAGGAAGTGCAAGGTAGCTTGTCGCCAGGACAAGCCTTGGTCAAAGTAGTCAACGATGAGTTGGTTGAAATCATGGGTCAGGCGAATGAATCGCTGGATCTAAAATCCCAACCTCCGGCTGTGGTTCTAATGGCCGGTTTGCAAGGAGCGGGCAAAACCACTACTGCGGGTAAACTCGCGAAATTATTGCAAGAGCGTGAAAATAAGAAAGTCGCAATGGTAAGTTGTGACGTTTATCGCCCTGCGGCAATCAAACAGTTAGAAACATTGGCTGAACAAGTTGATGTTACTTTTTTTGCTAGTGAGATTGGGCAGTCGCCTGTTGAAATTGCGCGTAATGCATTAGATCAGGCCAGGAAACAACATATCGATGTGTTGTTAGTAGATACAGCAGGACGTCTTCATGTTGATAACGACATGATGGATGAAATCAAAGCAATTCATGCTGCTGTTAACCCTGTCGAAACCTTATTTGTAGTTGATGCGATGACAGGCCAGGATGCGGCAAATACTGCCAAGGCTTTTGGTGATGCGCTTCCTCTGACTGGTATTGTGTTAACTAAGGCGGATGGTGATGCGCGTGGTGGTGCTGCACTATCGGTAAGAGAAATAACGGGTAAACCGATTAAGTTTATCGGCATGGGTGAAAAGATTGATCAGTTAGAGCCCTTTCACCCAGAAAGAATTGCATCACGTATTCTTGGTATGGGTGATGTGCTTTCTTTGGTGGAAGAAGCGCAGCGCAAAGTTGATCATAAAGATGCTCAAAAGCTGGCTAAAAAGCTAAATAAAGGAAAAGGATTTGATCTTGATGATTTGCGTGCGCAGATGTTGCAAATGCAAAAAATGGGTGGAATGGGTGGCTTAATGGATAAACTTCCTGGCATGGGAAAGATGAGTCAAGCAGTTCAAAGTGGCGCGGGCGATAAAGAAGTAGGTCGTATGGTAGCAATTATCAATTCTATGACACCGCAAGAGCGCCGTTTTCCCGAATTAATTAAAGGCTCGCGTAAAAAACGCATTGCTTTTGGTTCTGGATTGCAAATACAGGATGTGAATCGTTTGCTCAAACAACACAAGCAAATGAGTAAGATGATGAAGAAGTTTAAAGGTGGTGGTTTGAAGAATATGATGCGTGGAATGAAAGGTCAGATGCCACCAGGAATGGGTGGTGGTGGTTTTCCGGGAATGTGAAAAAGAGTTATATATTAGCTAAATTTACCATTTTTTTGTGTAGTTAATTGCGTAAGAGCCTTCTAGGTAGGTAGCCTTAATCTTTTCAGTTTTATTGGCATAAAAAGTGAGGTAACGATTCTTTATAAAATCAAATACATTGAGTGGCTTCATTTCTTTAAAGTTAATGATGTTTGGTGATTTTGTAATAATTTCTTCGTAAGACAGGTTTAGCATAAGGCTATTTGAGTGTATTTCTTGATTCATAGGGGAAGCATTTCCTGCTGACACATAAAATAGTAAGCAAACTGCAGTCGCTTTTAACAATAGTAATGCTTTTACGGTTTTTAGAATCATAAGTATTTTTCTGTGACGACAAAGGGGGGGGGCTTGTTGTTATTTTTTACCGTTAATCAATTAACAACCCAGTGTGTAATCTATACTCTAGACTAATTCATTCGAGTTCAAAATCAAGATAATCTGGTATAAGTGGATAGGTTTACACACTGTTTTTAGATAGACGGTCTATTAAGGATGCTCTATTAAAATCGATTAGAATTAGTCTTTGGTAATATTTATTGATTTTTCAGTTGTGAGTTCTAATGGTCGCTGAATTGATGTCATATTCGTATGAAATTAAGGTGAATCTATATAATTTAAAAATCCAATAGATTGATTAAAGCTGCTATAAGTCCAATAGATACTTAAGAATCCTTTGAACTAGTGAAAAATGTACTTTCTTTTTATAATAAAAAGCGTAGAATTGCGCGATTATTTTTCTGTTGCTCTTTTGAGCTTAATAGTTGATTTTTGTCGAGACAATTTGTTAAGACTCGCATTGGCTAAATTTTTGAGATTTTAAGATTATGGTTACAATCCGTATGGCTAGAGGCGGCTCTAAGAAGCGCCCTTTTTACAAAATTGTTGTTACTGATGCTCGTAAGCCTCGTGATAGTGGATATATTGAAAGATTAGGTTTTTATAATCCTCGTGCGCAAGGACAAGAAGTGCGTTTAGAATTAAAGCAGGATCGTGTTAATCATTGGATTAAAGAAGGCGCTCAGCTTTCTACCCGTGTGTCTACATTATTAAAAGAATCAGCTAAAGCTGCTGCTTAATTTGTCTAGGCTGTATGAGTCAGTCTAATGATTATGTCCTGTTGGGAAAAATCTCAGGAGTCCATGGCATCAAGGGATGGATTAAGGTTTTTTCATATACATCCCCACGACTTAAAATCACTGAATACACTGAGTGGTTTATAAAAAACAAAGATAACACTTGGGAAGTTACCAAGTTAGTTGATGGTAAACAACAAGGTAAAAATATTGTTGCATTGCTTGATGGTGTTAATTCCCGTGAACAAGCAGAAGCATTGATAGGAGCAGAAATAGCAATTCATAGTGATCAATTGAATGCGCTATCAGAAAATGAATATTTTTGGAGAGACTTGATCGGCCTATCTGTTAAGACTATCAATGGTGAGAAGCTTGGAACAATTGACTGGCTTTTTGATACTGGTAGTAATGATGTGATTATTGTTAAAGGTACCCTGGACGGAGAGAATGGAGTTGAGGATAAAGAATATTTGCTTCCTTTTATTTTCGATGATGTGATTAAGTCAATTGATTTAGAAAACTCTCTTATGATTGTTGATTGGGATCCAGAGTTTTAGGGATCTAGTATGCGTTTTGATGTAATAACACTTCTACCTGAATTAGTAGAAGCCGTTACACAAGTAGGTGTAACTGGACGTGCAGCAAAGCGTGGTTTAATAGAATTACATTGTTGGAATCCGAGAGATTTCACTAGGGATGTTCATCGTACCGTTGATGATCGTCCTTATGGTGGCGGACCTGGAATGGTTATGAAAGCGGATTGTTTGTTAGAAACAATTCGAGCTGCAAGATCGGCTGCACCTAAAAAGACAAAGGTAATTTACTTGAGTCCGCAGGGCAAACAACTTTCTCAGACAGCAATACGCGAGATTTCAAAGCCTATAAAAGGTGAAGAAGAAAAAGGTTTAATATTGTTATGCGGCCGTTATGAAGGTATAGACGAACGCATAATTACTTTAGAAGTAGATGAAGAATGGTCATTGGGTGATTATGTTCTAAGTGGCGGTGAGTTAGGTGCAATGGTTATTATCGATGCCATTACACGTTTGTTACCTGGTGTGCTGGGGCATGAAGATTCAGCAGAACAAGATTCATTTACTGAGAGCTTGCTGGATTGTGAACATTTCACGAGACCAGATGTTGTAGAGAATTTAGAAGTGCCAGCAGTATTAAAAAGTGGTGATCATAAAGCAATTGCACGCTGGCGTAGAAAACAATCATTAGGTAGAACGTTAATAAGACGTTCTGACTTGTTAGAACACAAACCATTAAGTAACTATGATCAAAAGTTACTTGATGAATATTTGAAAGAAAACAATTAGTTTTAGAGGAATTATTATGAGCACGATTATTCAGGCGATTGAAGCCGAGCAAATGAGCAAGGAAATCCCAGAATTTAATCCGGGTGATACAGTTGCTGTATCAGTCAAGGTAAAAGAAGGTGAGCGTGAGCGCATTCAGATTTTTGAAGGCGTTGTAATAGCAATTAGAAATCGTGGACTAAACTCTGCTTTTACAGTTCGTAAGATATCTTATGGTGAAGGCGTTGAAAGAGTGTTCCAAACCTATAGTCATGTAATTGACAAAATTGAAGTTAAGCGTAAGGGTGCTGTTCGCAGAGCAAAACTATATTATCTTCGAGGTCTTACTGGCAAAGCTGCACGAATCAAAGAAAAAGTATAAATTAGTTTTTGTTTAATAAAGCCGCCCCTCATAAGGAGCGGCTTTTTTTTGAATTTAAAAAGTGAATCTGCCTCGTGAATATATAATGATATATTGGTCAACTGCTTAAGGGGGTATTCATTAAAGGTATGAGAGAATATAGTTAGTTTAATATTAACTTTCTAAGTGTATGTCTCAATTTTTTAACAATAATAGATGCCCATATAATTCGTGATTAGTCTAGATCAAAACATTCTTGCCATAGCCATAATCGTTCTTTTGCTCTTAATTATTGTCATGGGTACAGTTTTAATTTCTTTCTATAGAATGAATAAAGCGCGATTTAAAGATTCTTCTGATCGTTGTCAGGAGGACGCTTATAAATCGTTGCCTGAAGCAATCGTCATTTTAAATGCCCAAAACAAGATTGTTTACATTAATCCAGAAGCTGAAAACATGTTGAATTGCAAGTTAAGGCGAGTCATGGGCAGAGAGTACAGCGAAGTATTTACTTTGTTAAACACCAATACTAGAAGAGTATTACAAGGGATTCTAAACGATGGTGAGAGATTGGTTAATAGTTTAAGGCGTGAGTGCTTATTAAAAACTGAAATGAATCAAACATTATCGATAGAGTTAAATCTTATTCCCTTAATGAAGTATGAAGAAGGGGAGGAAGATCACTTACTGTTAGTTTTGAGGAATATAACTGAGAGAAAAGCACTAGAATCAAAATTATCTAACCTTGAAACCTATGATGGCTTAACTCGAATGCTGAATCGAAAATCATTCGATGCAGAAGTAAAGCAACTCATTGACAATGCGCATAAACATACCTCAACACATGTTCTCGCTTATTTTTCTATTGATCAGTTTCAACTAATTAATGATACGGTCGGTTACGCCAGTGGAGATACTCTCATCACAAGTATGGGTGAGCTGATAAAAAAGCATATTTTAAAACCGCTTGACATAGTTGGTAGGGTAGGCGCTCATGATTTTTCTGTGGTGTTTTGCGAACGTAAATTAATGTCTGCGATTAAATCTATTGAAAATATATTGAATGATGTAGCTGAATATAAATTTATGTCCCGCGGGCAGCAGTACTCTGTAACTATGAGCGCTGGTTTTGTCATTGTAGACGCTAATACAACATCATCAACAAGAGCTATTTCCGAGGCTAACATAGCTTGTAATCTTGCTAATAAGCGAGGTGGTAATCTATTGTCGGCATACCGTTCTGAGGATGCTGACATACAAAAGTTGGAAGGAAATCTTGAATGGGTAATGATTCTTAAAAAAGCATTACAACAAGATCGCTTTCGCATGCATGCTCAGCCAATACATCCTTTGAGAATAGATGACTTTAAAAAGCCTTTTTATCATTATGAATTATTAATTCGCCTATCTGATGAAAATGGTAACCCAATCCCCCCTGATGAGTTTATCTCAGCAGCTGAGTATTATTCGATGATGCCAACTCTAGACCGCTGGGTAATCAAAAAAGTATTTAAGCAACTAAGCAGCATCCCAGAACAAAAACCATTACCTGTTTTTGCTATAAATTTATCAGGACAAAGTTTGAACGATCCACAGTTCCTTGATTTTATTTTAAAAGAGATAAAATCATCAGGTGTACACCCCCAAATGCTTTGTTTTGAGATTACTGAACAGGTAGCAGTCGAAGATATTACTATGATCAATGCCTTGATGGTGAGTCTAAAAGCTCTGGGCTGCAAGTTTTCTTTGGATGATTTTGGAACTGGTGTCAGTTCTTATGGTTATCTGAGGTCATTAGATGTCGACTATCTAAAAATTGATGGTAGTTTTGTAAAGAACATAGTCAACGATGAAGTGGCTAAAACCATGGTGCAATCAATCAACCAAGTTGGACACACAATGAATCTAAAAGTTATTGCCGAATATGTTGAAAATAAAGAAATAATTCATCTCCTTCGTGAGATGGGAGTGGATTATGGTCAAGGGTACGAGATTGCACGCCCCGGTCCGTTGGATACAGTTATCAGAAATCATATGATAAACGAGACTTCTGCATCCAAAGTGATAAATTAAATTCAAATGCTAAAAATTATCTGAAACTAATCGTATTTATAAACCGTTTAAAGTTACATACGCTATAATATAATGTTAACGTAATTTTTATCTCTCGGGTTAGAGAACGATGCTTTTAATAGATAATAACGCGATTCACAGCTTGATTATTCTTGTAGTTTCAATGTTACTTGTGAGTGCCTGTAGTTCTTCCGCAACACATCAAAAACACCCTTCAAATTCTGCTTTTACACAAAATAATTCTGCAATACTGAAAGATAAAGATCCACTAGAAAAGTTTAATCGCAGGATTTTTGCATTTAACCTTGGTCTGGATAATCACCTTTTGAAGCCTGTAGCAAAAGCTTACAAAGCAGTTGCCCCGAATTTTGTGGATACTAGCGTGACTAACTTTTTCGAGAACTTAGGTGATGTACAAAATGCAATCAATAATGTATTACAATTTAAATTTATTGATGCCGTAAATGATACCGAGCGTTTTGTTGTTAATTCTACATTAGGATTTGCGGGTCTGTTAGATATTGCATCTGCTGCCGGGCTTGAAAAGCACGATGAGGATTTTGGGCAGACTTTAGCTCGTTGGGGTGTTAAGTCGGGTCCTTATCTAATGCTTCCTTTTCTTGGACCTTCCACTGTTCGAGATGCTACTGCTAAAATTAGCGTAGATAGATATACAGATCTAACACATTATAGTGATGAGAGTATTTCCTTTTTTGTCTTAAAAACTATAGATAAGCGTGCAGACTTTCTTTCACAAGAAGATGCTTTTAAAGACCTTTCAGATGATCAGTATAGTGCATTAAGAGATGTCTGGCTTCAGCAAAGAGCTTTTCTTGTTAGTGATGGTAAAGTCAATAAAAAATCTGCTTCAGATTTAATTGATGAGCTAGAAAGATTAGAATTAGAGTAGAAAAAACATATAAAATATTTTATCAATCTATTTTCTGATAAGACCCCATAATATGAAAATACATATCTTAGGCATCTGCGGCACTTTCATGGGCGGCATTGCATTACTTGCTAAAGAGTCAGGAGTACATGTAAGTGGTTCTGATGAAAATGTTTATCCTCCGATGAGTAGCTTGTTAGAAGCCCAGGGTATAAATATTCAACAGGGTTTCAAAGTTGAGCATCTTGATAGTCTCCACACAGACAATATAGAGGATAGTTCAAATCAGATTGTTGTGGGAAATGTCATGACTCGTGGCATGGATGTTGTAGAGCATACACTCAATGAAAACCTCTTATTCACCTCGGGACCACAATGGCTTTCTGAAAATATTCTAAGAGACCGTTGGGTATTGGCTGTTTCCGGGACACACGGTAAAACTACTACAGCAAGTATATTGGCTTGGATTCTCGAATATGCTGGACTCAAACCAGGTTTTCTAATTGGGGGAGTGCCTGAAAACTTTGGGATATCAGCTCGTTTAGGCGATTCACCTTTCTTTGTAGTAGAAGCTGATGAATATGATACTGCTTTTTTCGATAAGCGTTCAAAGTTTTTACATTACCACCCAAGAACTTTAGTGATGAATAATCTTGAATATGATCATGCTGATATTTTTCCAGATCTAGATGCGATAAAAACACAATTCCATCATTTAATAAGAATAGTTCCCGAAAAAGGTTTAGTCATAGTGAATGGCGAGGAAAACAATATTCAGGATGTTCTTGATCAAGGTTGCTGGACTCCTACAGAATATTTTTCATCGGCAGTTAAACTTGCTGAAAACCAGAAAGGCTGGACAAGCAACTATTTAAATCCTGATGGGAGTGAGTTTGACGTAGTTCTGGATGGAGAAGTATTAGGCAGGGTTAAATGGTCATTACTAGGTAAGCATAATGTAAGTAATGCGATTGCAGCCATAGCTGCAGCCCGCCATGCTGGCGTACCGGTAAAATATGCGACAGAAGCTCTAGCAAAATTTAAAGGTATTAAGCGTCGCATGGAATTACGAGGTGAGATAAATGGTGTACGTGTATATGATGATTTTGCGCATCACCCTACAGCTATTGAAACTACCCTTAAAGGGCTTAGGGCTAACGTTTCTCAAAGTAAAATTATCGCTATACTTGAACCACGCTCAAATACCATGCGCATGGGTGTACATAAGAAATCTTTGGCGAAGTCCCTTGAGTCAGCAGATCAGGTATTATTGTTTCAACCCAAGGGTATAGATTGGGATATGGGCGAAGTGCTGAATTCATTGGGTGAAAAAGCAAGTTTACACAGTGACATTGACCTATTGGTAGCATCAGTTGCAAATATTGTAAATAGCGGAGACCATATTTTGGTAATGAGTAACGGAGGCTTTGGCGGTATCCATGAAAAGTTGTTATCCGCCTTAGAAATCAAAGGGTAATCAAGCAATGAGCCAAAAAAGAATTACCCTGATTATGACAGGCGCATCAGGTGCACAATATGGTTTACGCTTACTCGAAGAGTTAGTTAAGGCGCACGCATTAATTACATTGTTGATTTCACGACCTGCACAAGTTGTTATCAATACTGAGACATCATACCAGGTACCATCACGTGCTAGTGATGCTGAGGTATATTTTACAGAGTTATTTAAAGCCGCACCTGAACAGATAAAAAGTTACGAACGTGAACAATGGATGGCTCCTATTGCCAGTGGAAGTGGTGTAGCAGACGCTACTGTGGTTTGTCCATGCACAACTGGGACTTTATCATCTATTGCTATGGGTAGTAGTAATAACTTAATAGAACGCGCCGCAGATGTCTCTTTAAAAGAGCGTAAAAAATTAATCCTGGTTGTGAGAGAAACACCTTTTTCAGATATCCATCTTGAGAATATGCTCAAATTGTCACGAATGGGGGTAGTTATTATGCCGGCCAATCCAGGTTTTTATCATAAACCAGAAAGTCTGGATGACATTGTAGATTTCATGGTAGCTCGAATCCTCGATCATCTAGATATTAAACAAGAAATATTGCCAACGTGGGGTGCTTGAGGTGTTCTTTAAAGATACAATAAATGCGGGCGTGGCTTGCTATTCAAAGCAGTAACACTTATATTCTCGTCAAATTCAGTTTATTACTAAAATAGGAGCGCAATGTGGCGACAATCGATATTACTTCTGAATCCTTTGAAGAAACAATAGAGAATAATGACATTGTCATTGTAGATTTTTGGGCAGAATGGTGTGGACCTTGTAAGTCATTCTCTCCTATTTATGAAGACATTTCTGAAAAACATGAAGATATTGTTTTTGGAAAAATTGATACCGAGTCACAACAAGAATTAGCAGGCCATTTTCAAATTCGCTCTATTCCCACATTAATGATTTTCCGTGAACAAGTTGTTCTATTTTCACAGCCAGGTATGTTGAATGCTGAACAATTACAAGATGTGATATCTAAAGTTAAAGCTTTGGATATGAAGAAAGTTCACGAAGAAATCGCGAATCAAGAATAATCAACCTCTAAAAAGCATTGATATGATTCCTGATTTTCTTGATTTTGAGCAGCCGATTGCCGAGCTTGAAGCAAAAATAGATGAATTACGTTATGTCAGCAGTTCTGATGTAAATCTTGGTGACGAAGTAGAGCGCCTGGAAGGGAAAGTAAATTCACTCACAAAATCCATCTTCTCTAAACTGACCTCTAAGCAAATTGGTCAATTGGCGCGCCATCCTAAGCGCCCTTTCAGTTTTGATGTTATAGATCGTGTCTTTACTGATTTTCAACAATTACATGGCGACCGTGCTTATGGCGATGATAAAGCCATCATTGGTGGAATTGCCCGCTTTGACGGAAACCCCATCATGGTTATTGGCCATCAAAAAGGTCGGGATACGAAAGAAAATATTAAGCGTAATTTTGGCATGCCTCGTCCTGAAGGTTATCGAAAAGCGTTGCGTTTAATGAAACTCGCAGAAAAATTTCACTTACCAGTGTTAACTTTTGTAGATACACCAGGCGCTTACCCTGGTATTGGAGCTGAAGAGCGTGGCCAAAGTGAAGCTATTGCGAGAAACTTATTTGAAATGGCAAAACTACGTACACCAATTATTGCCACGATCATGGGTGAGGGCGGTTCAGGCGGAGCATTGGCAATTGCAGTTGCTGATCATGTAATGATGTTGCAGTACAGTACTTATTCGGTTATATCACCAGAAGGTTGTGCATCTATTTTGTGGAAAGATGCTGCTAAAGCTCCAGAAGCAGCAGAGGCTTTGGGGATTACTGCTGAAAAACTGAGTAAGCTTGGATTGATCGACCGTATTATCCCAGAGCCATTAGGTGGAGCACATCGTGACTATGATGCGATTGCGGTTAGTATTCGTGAAGCCTTACAAGCAAGTCTTAGAGATTTGCGTGCATTAAACTCAGATCAATTATTAGAAAAGCGCTACCAACGTTTGATGGGCTTTGGACAGTTTGACTCCTGATTTTACATCTGCTGTTTTACTCAAAAAATTACAATCCTTAACGCCTGCTAAAAAATTTCTGCTTGCCTATAGCGGCGGCCTTGATTCCCATGTGCTATTGCACCTTATGTCTCAAATACCTGATTCTGAAATTAAAGTCAGAGCGATGCATATTCATCATGGCCTACAAAAAGAAGCTGATGATTGGATAAACCATTGTCAAAAAATATGCGATGACTTGGGTGTGCCTTTAGAAATTAATAAGCTTGGATTGAAAATTAAGGCAGGGGAAAGTCTCGAAGAACTTGCTCGTAAAGAAAGATATAAGGCGTTAAATGCTTCGCTAAATGTAGATGAGGTTCTACTCACTGCGCATCACCAGAACGATCAAGCTGAAACATTATTACTGCAATTATTTCGTGGTGCGGGGGTACAGGGTTTAGCAGCGATGCCGGGGATTCGTGAGTTCGGTTCCAAAGATAGATTGAGACAACATGTACGGCCATTATTGAGTCAAACACGCCAGTTTTTAGAAACTTATGCGAACCTGCATCAATTACATTACATTGAAGACCCAAGCAATATGGATCATGGTTTTGACCGTAATTTTTTGCGTCAAAATATTATGCCACAGCTTCGTCAGCGCTGGGCCGGGATTGATAAAACCATTTCACGCTCAGCTTCCATTCAAGCTGAAACGCTAGAGATATTAGAACAAGTTGCAGAAAATGAGCTCGGTACCATCAGCTCAAAAAGCAAAAATGCGATCTACATCCCGGAGCTCATCAAACACAGCAAGGCCAAACAAAAATTGTTATTGAGACACTGGATTACCAAGAGTGGGTTTGTAAATCCGCCTGACATAAAACTGAAACATGTTTTTTCTGATGTTATAAATGCCAGCGAAGATTCGCAACCTCTGATCGAATGGCAGGGTGCACAAATCAGGCGTTTTAAGGATGAACTATATCTCCTTGCGCCTCTCTCAGAACATCAAGCTAGTGTGATTATGCCGTGGAATGGTGATAAACCTTTAGAAATACTGTCACTGAATATGACGCTTGTCCTTGATGATTTCCCCGATGGAATGCAGGATGTTACAGTTCGGTTTCGCCAGGGCGGGGAGAAAATTAATATCCCACAAAGAGGCTCAATCAGTTTAAAAAACCTTATGCAAGAGTCAGGCATTCCTCCATGGTTGCGTTCACGCTTGCCTTTGATTTATGCTGGGGATAACTTATTGAAAGTAATAGGTTTAGATAACTATTAGACCTTAAAATAAGAAATACTGTAATGTAATGCAGTATTAAAATGACACCCCCTGGCTTTTAGGGCCTTTTTCATTATCATGAGCAGATAACCAACTGATTTTAAAATTATTTTATGAATTGTGTGTAAGTAGATGTGTCTAAGTTATTTGTAGTAACGTAAAATAATATTTGATCGTACACTATTTATTGTTAACGTTTCTGCCAAAACGCGATACATTAGCTTGTCATTCATATGCTGTTTGATTCGATTGATTGTCAGATTACTAATGGCGTGTGGTATATATAGTGGGAAGTGTCTATCTGGATAATTAAGCAGAATGTATAAAGGTCAACATCTTTACGTTAAAAAAGCATCCGGCTCTTACACTCATCATGGACTGGGAGTTGGCAATGATCGAGTGATTCATTATTCTGGACTGGCAAATGATCTGGTTTCGCCAGGAGAGATAGAAGAGAGCTCTCTAGATGAGTTTTCTCAAGGACATGAGATTCATGTAAAAACACATTTGAATCGAAAATATAAACCTGATGGGGCAATTATCCGCGCACGTTTGAGACTGGGTGAAGTGCAATACCATATTCTTCATAATAACTGTGAGCATTTTGTGGAGTGGTGTATCACAGGCCTGCACCGCAGTAATCAGTCAAGACGTGGCAAGTTATTATATTCTGCGGGGGTAGGGGCAAGAGCTTTGCTCGGCGCCAAAAACCCGGTGGGATTTGTTGCGGGAGCCGCCGCCGGCTATGTGTATATTCATCGACAGGGTTTAAAGAAAATTCCTGACTTTCAGGAGTTAGAGAACCAGTTTGATAATCTCATACAGACAAAACATGCTGTAATTGAGTTGCCGTATACTGAATAGCGTCTTTGTTTAAAAAAAACATACCCCTACTTTTAAGGCATTTTATAAATAATTGCTTAAAAGTAGGGGGGTGTCTTTGAATTAATTATCGGGCAAGTTCAGCCGTGATCATGTCCACAACCCCCGGGCATATGCGGATGACCATGAGCAATTTCTTCTTCTGAAGCATCACGAATATCCAACACTTCAACATCAAAGTGTAAAGTCTCGCCTGCCAGAGGATGATTCGCATCAATTTTAACCATGTCGCCTTCAATTTCAGCGATGGTAATAATCTGCGTGCCTTGGCCTGTTTGCGCATGAAATTGTGCACCGGCAACCAGATTCTCATCGGAGATGCCTTCAAACATGGTGCGTGGAACAGCTTCAGTTAAACTTGGGTCGCGTTCGCCGTAGGCATCTTCAGGTGCAACTATTAGATTAAAACTATCATCTATTCCTTTATTTTCTAAGGCATTTTCCAGCCCTTTAATGATGCCGCCAGTGCCATGCATATACAGGAATGGGTTTTCTTTATCGGCCTGATCAAGAATTTGTCCATCATCATTTTTTAGCGTGTAGCTCAGTGAAGCAATTTTGTTTTTGCTAATTTCCATAGAAAGTACCATTAGTCATTGGTTAGAAGAGTAGTTGAATCGAGAATATTAAAGGTTTGGGAGTCTGCCACAATTTCATCCTGACATACAGTATTACATGCTATCCTCATGTTTTTTATGAAAGTGGCCTCGAGCTATAACAGGGAATTGTGTTTAAAATGTCTCTAAAGCGCCTGTTTTACTCTCTTTTATTATATCTGCTTCTCCCTCTCGTAATACTTCGACTGTTTTGGCGGAGCCGTAAAAACCCTGCATATCGTCAACGAATTTCGGAGCGCCTGGGTTTCGTAAGACTACCTAACAAACAAGCTTTTATCTGGCTACATGCGGTTTCTGTGGGTGAAACGATAGCCGCCAAGCCGCTTATCGAAGCACTGCTTGAACAGTATCCAGAATATCGTTTTCTGGTTACTACTACCACACCTACGGGTTCTGATCAGGTCAAAGCGCTATTTGCTGAGCGTGTATCGCATCTTTATTTTCCTTATGATTTGCCAGATGTGGTGTCTCGTTTTATCAATCGTATTCAACCGAAAATATTGATTGTGGTTGAAACCGAAATTTGGCCCAACCTATATGCTGCGTGTCGGCAAAAAAAAATACCATTAATGATCGTGAATGCGCGTTTATCTAATCACTCCACACAAGCCTATTCAAGAATTCGTAGTCTGGTCGCAGAAACACTCGGCAACGTAAATACACTTGCAGTTCGTTCTAACGCAGATGCAGAACGCTTTGAACATTTGGGAGCGAGGGCAGATCAAATAGAAGTTGTGGGTAATATTAAATATGATCTCGAGCTGAATGAAGCACGCATCTTGCAAGGTCAGCATTGGCACGAGCAGTGGGGTAAAGAACGGCCCGTATGGGTTGCAGCAAGCACTCACGCGGGTGAAGATGAAATAATATTAGATAGTTACAGTAATTTATTAAAGCAGTTTGCAGATTTGATTTTAGTTTTAGTGCCACGCCATCCTGAACGTTTTGATAAAGTGTATTCGTATTGTGAGAATCTAAAAGTACAGGGTATCGTTACGCTTCGCCATAGTGGAGTTAGCAGTTATGAAGATCAGCCAGTGAATATTATACTAGGCGATAGCATGGGTGAAATGCAGAGCTGGTACGCCAGTGCAGATGTGGTTTTTATCGGTGGTAGTCTTTTCAACAGCGGAGGGCATAATCCTTTGGAAGCTACAGCCTTGGGTGTTCCAGTGCTAAGTGGTCAATCTATGTTTAACTTTGAGGATATTGTGGCAGAATTAAGTACAGCTGGGTTATTCACGATATGTAACAATCAGCAGGAAATTGAAAGTAATGTTGATAAGTTCCTGACTTTAGAACAGAAACAAGCAGTTAAAATGAAAGCTGAAATGTTTGTGCAGCAACACCGGGGTGTTGCTGAACGTTTATCTCAATTGGTTGATAATTTACTTTGAATTATTTCGTCTACTTTTCTGGCTTCTTCTGCTGCTTTTGCATCTTGTGCTAGACGAATGTTTATTTTTTCTTCCATGATCTCCTGTGGTGTTTTTAGTTTTTTATCTGCTTCATCAATTCTAGGTGTTGGTTCTTCAAGCTCCTTAAGTGACAAGCCGGCGAACAATGAGTCAGGATTTTCAACACCGTCTTCTCCAATCTCTTCTTCATCATCCATATTGGCATATGAGTTGTCTTCCAGATTCATTTTTACCTGTAAGTTGCTCGGTGAATCGGCATTTTTCATGGCTTCTTCTAAAGAGATGATACCCTCTTTGTAAAGTCTGTAGATATGGCTGTCAAAGGTTTGCATACCGAGTTCTTCGGATTTCTCCATAATCTCTTTAATTTCCATAATCTCCCCCTTTGTTATCAGTTCTCTGATAATAGGTGTGCCGATTAGAATTTCGATTGCAGCAACGCGTTTACCGTCTATGGTTGGAATAAGGCGTTGTGAAATGAATGCCTGAATATTTAAACCAATATCCTGTAGAAGCTGATTGTGACGTTCTTCGGGGAAGAAATTAATAATACGATCAAGGGCCTGGTTGGCATTGTTCGCGTGAAGTGTTGATAAACAAAGGTGCCCTGTTTCAGCAAACGCCAACGCATGCTCCATGGTTTCCTCGGTACGAATCTCTCCAATCAGAATCACATCAGGTGCCTGGCGCAGGGTGTTTTCCAGAGCATCTTCATAGTTATCTGTATCAACCCCTACTTCACGTTGACTGACTAGTGATTTTTTATGTGGATGAACATATTCGATTGGATCTTCAATAGTAACAATATGGCCTGCAGCATTAGCGTTGCGATGATCAATCAAGGCGGCAAGTGACGTGGATTTGCCCGAACCAGTTCCACCTACAAACAGTACTAAACCACGTTTTTTCATGATGATTTCTTTCAGAATTGGCGGTAGACCAAGAGCATCGGCATTGGGTATATCAACTTTGATATTACGAATTACCATTGCGAGGTGGGTTCGCTGTTTGAAAATATTGATACGAAAACGTCCAATATCGGGCTCATCAAGCGCCAGGTTCATTTCAGGCTTGTGCTCAAATTGCTGACGTTGTTCAGCATTCATCAAAACTTTGGCAATCTCATCAAGTTCTTTGGATGTCATTTTCTCGCGGCTCAGGGCTTTCAACTCTCCTTGAAATTTAGCCGAAGGTGGAGCATTGAAAGTAAGGTAGAGATCTGATCCATCGTTTTGCACTAGAATACGGAGGTATTTTTTGAAATCCATTTATTGAACCTTTTTTATTATTATTGTTTTTCTAACATATGATGAATTGATATTCTAGGTGATTAATAGTTTGATTAAAAGTAACACCCGACTAACAGTAGTGCAGTTTATGGTTTGTATTGAGAAGATAGAAAAACTGCCAGCCGAGCCTTGGGTGAGACAATGTCGGAGTGAAGCGACGGCTACCCGTAGGGCATGTTTTCATTAAGCTATATAAAAAACATGTAAAAAGTAGGGGGGTGTCGTTTATAATATTCAACCATTAATTCTAGCTGTTATGGCAGTTCTTACTTCAGTATGAGTTATTCGCCCATCAATGTAATAGTCAATTTACGGTTATAGCCTGAGGTGCGATGCTCCCAGAGAAATATGCCTTGCCATGTCCCCAGACATAATCTGCCATTCGTGATGGGAATGGTAAGTTCAGTTTGAGTCAACATATTACGTCCGTGTGCGCTCATATCATCTGGACCTTCCAATGTGTGATGATACTCTGGGTCATTATCAGGTGATAGCCTTCGGATGATTGTTTCAAGGTCATGGCGTACATCTGGGTCGGCATTTTCTGTAATAATCAAGGACGCACTGGTGTGGTGAATAAAAATATGGCAGAGGCCAACTTTAATGTTACCTTGATAAATTACATCTTCAATTTGATGGCTAATGTTGTAGGTATTTCTTCCCTTGGTTTGAAAGTTGATAATTGTTTGATGTGTATTCATTTCATAGTCCAATTTTTATTTATTCGCATATTTTACGGTCATGTGCCGTGCTAACAGTTTAAGCAATTGTGTAAAGAAAAAGGAGATTGGGAACTATGGATAAATATAACAGTCTTTTGTAGGTCGCTTAAATTATCATCGATATTATATTAATGCGATAATGGTCTAAGTTGGGTATATGGCAAGCAATCTATTTTACAATTTTTTTGAATCAAAGCCTTAGCGAATAGGGCTCAAAAGTGGTAAGATATGCGCGATAAATTACTGGTTATCATCTGCGTGTGTTTTTTGGGTTAGGATGAAGTTGGTGACATAAATTAATTATTTTCAATCACAGTGTTTAAATATGGGTATTTCTAAGGGCTTCTTGAAAACACCATTGTTGTCAATGGCATCAATATCGCCAAAGTCAGTCAAGCTTTCAACCTTATCAAACATTAATTTAAAACAAGTTTTTAAGTTAATATCAATCAATTTCGCTTTTATAACTCTTATGGTGTCGTCTGTTGTAGAGGCAGAAGAATCTGCACAAATTAATTTGCGCGATGTTGAGATTCCGACCTTAATCGAAACAGTTTCCAGGATTACCGGAAAAAGTTTCGTAGTTGATCCGCGGGTACGAGGCAAGGTGACGGTGATTACCAACAGCGATATTGATTCTGAAGAACTCTATGAAACATTCTTATCTATTTTACAAGTGCATGGTTTTTCTGCAGTGCCTTCGGGAGTTGGCAGTAATTTAATCAAAGTAGTTCCTTCAAACCAGGCAAAGCAGCAACCCGTTCCGGTAATTGGAGAAAGAAGAAGAAAGCTTAAAGAAAAGCACTCGAAATTCTGATGAATTGGTTACCCGGGTTGTCCGAGTAGAACATGTTCCCGCGGCAATGTTAGTGCCAATTTTACGTCCACTAGTGCCAAGCACGGGTCAATTACAAGCTTATACTCCCAGTAATACGATTTTAATTTCTGATAGTGCTGCGAATATAGAGCGCCTGATAAAAGTCATTAAACGCATGGATCGTGCGGACGATGAAGAGCTTGAAGTAATTCCATTGAAGTATGCCTCAGCTAAGGATTTGGCAGCAACTATTCAAAAGCTACAACAGTCCTCGGTTAAGGGGGCGCCTGGGAAAAATAAGATTTCAGCCGATGAACGAACCAATAGCTTATTAATAAGTGGTGATAAATCTTCACGTCAACAAGTAAGAAAGATTATAGCTAAACTTGATACTTCTCAGCCTCTTCAGGAAAAGACCAGGGTCATTTATTTGCGTTACGCCAAGGCAAGCGACCTTGCTAATGTTCTGACTGGCTTTTCTGCTGCGCAAAAAACTCAGGTTGCAACAAGCAAAGGTGGTGCTGGAACGCAAGCTGCTGATGTTGATATTCAGGCAGACGAAGCATCAAACTCATTGATTATTACTGCAGAGCCTGAAGTGCAGAGGAATCTTGCGAAAGTTATAAGTCGTTTGGATATACGCCGTGCTCAAGTATTGGTTGAGGCTATTATTGCGGAAGTATCTCCTTCTATAACTAAAACATTGGGAAGTGCATTGGCGGTCAATAGTACAGAGGGTATTTTGGCTGCATCAGGTACCGTTACAGGAATTAGTTCGTTGCTCAGTATTTTAAGTGGTAATGACATTACCTCAGCCCCAGCAGGTGGGACATTGGGTCTAGCTGATAATACTGGTAAAAACACCTTTGGATTATTGGTCAATGCATTGACTACGGACTCCGCTACAAATGTTTTATCTACGCCAACTCTTGTTGCACTTGATAATGAAGAAGCCAGTATCGTTATTGGACAAAATGTTCCTTTTGTAACGGGTAGTTTTACCTCTACCGGGGATAGTACTAATCCTTCTAACCCATTTCAGACAATTGAACGAAAGGATGTAGGAATTACCTTAAAAATCAAACCTCTGATTAACGAAGGAAATAGTGTACGCCTTGATATAGAGCAGGAAGTATCCGACATAGCACCCGGTAATACAGGGGCATCTGACTTGATTACCAGCAAACGTTCAATAACAACCAGTGTGATGGTTGAAGATGGACAGGTACTTATTTTGGGAGGCTTAATGGAAGATAGTTTCACGGATAGTGTAACTAAAGTTCCTGTATTGGGTAACATCCCCGTTTTAGGTAGATTGTTTCGTTCTACAGAAACGTCAAAAACTAAAAAGAATTTAATGGTATTTATTCATCCTTCAATCATGCGGGATGTCCTCACAGCAGATAACTATACCCGTCAAAAATACAATAAGCTTAAATATGCCCAGGTAACCTCTAATGTAACCAAGCGTGGAATACTTCAAGATAAAGCTGCAAAATTCCCTTCTGATTTAAGACGAGATTTAGTAAAAAACCTCACGCATGAACAAAAGCAACAGATTATAGTTCGTGAACAGCAACAACGAGAACTCGAATATAACAATAGAATTCAAAAAGAGAAGATGGCACAACAAAGAAGGGCCGCTGAAGTCCTGGCTAGGCGTAAAGGTATTGCCAGTCCTGCAGCAAATTCAGCTGGACGAGCAATTCCTCAAAGGTTGAAGAATGTGATGCCAGTTAAACGCAATAATTTACCAGTCGATCAGTAACACTGTAATGGATCAAGCCATGGTGTTAAATACTTCTGAATCTGATGTTGATGATTCAACCCAGAAACTAGATTTTCCATACAGCTTTGCTAAACGCAATGGTGTAGTGCTACAACGCGATGAACATGGTGCGCTTGTAGTACATTACAAGAAAGGTTTAACACCAAGCATTGCAAATGAAGTTACCCGGTTTTTACAGACACAGGTCTCGTTTGAACTTGTTGAAAATGATCAGTTTGAGCATCTTTTAGCTAGGCATTATGATAATTCCGGTGCTGGTGCTGCCAGTGCCATGATGGATGATTTTGGTGAAGAATTTGATCTACGGGATGTGGCTGATTCTATGCCAGAACCCGAAGATTTACTCGAATCCGAAGATGATGCGCCAATTATTCGTCTTATCAATGCATTGTTAACCCAGGCGGTTAAAGAAAATGCTTCTGATATTCATATAGAAACCTTTGAAAATCGCATGATAGTGCGGATGCGTGTTGATGGTGTTTTACGCGAAATTTTAGAACCCCCTAGAAGCTTAGCTGCATTGGTTATTTCACGTATTAAAGTCATGGCAAAGCTCGATATCGCTGAAAAGCGAATTCCACAGGATGGACGTATTTCATTGCGTGTCGCGGGTCGAGGAGTAGATGTGCGTGTTTCAACCCTGCCATCTGGGCATAATGAGCGTGTGGTAATGCGTTTGTTGGATAAGTCTGCAGGTCGGCTTAATCTTGAACATTTGGGTATGGATGCTGCAACGCATGCCCGGCTAAAAGAATTGATTAAAAAGCCTCATGGAATAATTCTTGTTACAGGACCTACAGGTTCGGGTAAAACTACCACCTTATATGCCGCTTTAACCCATCTAAATGAAACGAGTAGAAATATTCTTACCGTTGAGGATCCTATTGAATATTATATTGATGGTATAGGTCAGACTCAGGTTAATAACAAAGTTGATATGAGTTTTGCCAGGGGCTTAAGAGCGATTTTGCGCCAAGACCCTGATGTCGTGATGATCGGTGAGATACGTGATTTAGAAACCGCAGAAATTGCGGTGCAGGCATCGTTGACAGGGCATCTTGTATTTTCAACACTCCATACTAATACTGCCGTTGGTGCTGTGACCCGTTTGCGTGATATGGGGGTTGAGCCATTCTTATTATCATCGAGTTTAATAGGAGTCATTTCACAGCGCTTGGTGAGATTACTTTGTATTGAATGTCGTACTCCATATACGCCGGATACGGTTCAGTGTGAATTAATGGGTATTGATAGTACAAACCCTCCAACACTTTACCATCATACAGGTTGCAAAATTTGTAATCACACGGGTTACTCAGGTCGAAATGGTATCTATGAATTAGTTGAAATAGATAATGTATCGCGGAATATGATACATGACGGTGTAAGTGAGCAAGACCTAGAACAATACGTCCACAACACTGTCCCTACTATTCGTCAAGATGGAATGCGTCTCGTTATCACAGGAAGGACGTCTCTTGAAGAAGTCTTGCGTGTCACACGTGAAGATCAGATAAAAACAGTCAATCTGATTAATAGTTAAGAAGTTATGCCCGCCTATGAATACAAAGCACTTGATAGTAAAGGCCAGGAAGAAACCGGGATACTTGAAGGCGATACTGCCCGCCAGATACGCCAGTTATTGCGTGACAGTAACTTAACCCCTTTAGAAGTTAATCAAGTAGAAAAATCCGAAAAGAACAATCAACTAAAAACTCGCAGGGCAGGTCGTGTTAAAGCGGCTGATCTGGCTTTATTGACACGTCAATTGGCTACTTTAGTGCAATCAGGTTCTCCATTAGAAGAAGCACTAGCAACCACCGCAAAACAAACCGAAAAACGCAATGTTAAACATATTCTTTCAGCGGTTCGTTCCCGTGTTGTAGAAGGTTTTTCATTAGCCGATGGGTTTAAAATGTTCCCTTCTGTTTTTCCCGATATGTATCGGGCAACAGTGTCAGCAGGTGAACAGTCGGGACACCTTGATGCTGTATTAGAACGGATGGCGGATTATACCGAGTCTCGCCAGCAGACTCAGCAAAGAATATCTACCGCAATGTTTTATCCCGTCATATTGACTGTTTTGTCGATTGCAATTGTTGCTGGCTTATTGGGTTTTATCGTCCCTAAAATTGTTGATGTGTTTGATAATGTTGGGCAGGAATTGCCTGCTATGACGCAGATGTTAATAGCAGTCAGTGAATTTGTAAGAGCTTACGGAATCATTATAGGAATTGGCTTAATACTCGCATTTATTTTTTTTAAGCAATTGGTTAAAATTCCAAAATGGCGTTACAAATATCATAATTTTTTACTTAAAGTGCCGATAATTAAAAAAATGGTACGCGGCTTAAATACGGCTCGATTTGCGCGCACATTGAGCATTCTGGCATCTAGTGGTGTTCCCATATTAGATGCGATGTCAATATCCGCTCAGGTTGTGCAGAACCTTCCCATGCGAAAGGCAGTTACTGATGCTGCGGTAAAAGTACGCGAAGGTATGGCGATAAACAGAGCTTTAGAACAGTCAGGTTATTTCCCCCCAATGACGGTTTATTTAATTGCCAGTGGTGAAAGTAGTGGCAGATTAGATGACATGCTTGAACGAGCGGCAATACAGCAAGAGCGTGAAACAGATGCGATGCTGACCAATATGCTAGGCATATTTGAGCCGATGCTAATTTTAATTATGGGTGGAGTTGTGTTGTTGATAGTTTTATCAATTTTACTGCCGATACTTAATTTGAACCAATTAGTTCTATAGGTCCTCTTATCGCTGTTGTTTATTTTTTTATTAATGAGGATTTAAAATGGGTTTAATACTTCGAAAATATTTAATGGCTTTTGTAATGGCATTGATGTTATTGCCAGTTATTGTTTCGGCTTCTACTGAGTTTAAGGGTACTGAGACCGTTAATATAAATAAAGCCAATGCAGCTACTCTAGCGGCTTACCTGAAAGGTGTTGGTGCAAATAAAGCAGAGGCTATTGTTAAATACCGCAAAGCCAATGGTAAATTTAGCAGTATTGAAGATCTTAAAAATGTACCGGGTATTGGCGATGAAACGTTCAAAGACGTAAAGAGAAACGTGTCAACTTCACGCGGTAAAAGTGTTGCTCCAGAAGGCTATAAGATGTCTGAAACGAGTGGAAAATCAACTTCAACCAAAAACAAAACCACTGCTAATAAATCAATCTCTAAAAAGTCATCATCAAGTGACTCTAGTTCAAGTTCGAGCAGTACCAAAAAATCAACTAGCACGAAAAATGAAAAAGGCAAGACTACTTCTACGGCTGCCAAGAAAAAAGATAAGACTAAGTCTACAGCCGCAAAAAAATCAGTAGCTGAGAAAAAATCAACGGCTAAGAAAACTAGTGCTGATAAAAAATCTACAGCTAAAAAGAAATCAAGCAGTGGCAACAAAACAAGTGCAAAAACTACAAAAAAGAAGCCGGTAAAAAAGAAAGCCGCTAAAAAGAAAACAACTAAAAAGAAAACCACTAAAAAGAAAACAACTAAAAAGAAGTCTAGTTAGCATAATGCCCCTGTCATAATATTGAAAAATAATCGACAGACTATCGGCTAAAACAAACTGAATAGCCAGTTTCTTGGGTAAGAATCTGGCTATTTTCTATACACAGGGGTAATCTCTAGCTCATCATAAATCAACGATCAAAATAACCAGATGAACATACTAGTTACCGGCGGGGCAGGTTATATAGGTTCCCATACCTGTATTGAATTGCTTGCTGCAGGTTATACCCCAATCGTTTTAGATAACCTTTGCAATAGCTCAACGGTATCTTTAGATAGAGTCGCACAAATCACGGGCACTAAAGTAACCTTTATTGAAGGTGATGTGCGTGACCCACAAATTCTTGATCAAGTATTTAAAAAATATGATATCTACGGTGTGATTCATTTTGCCGGTTTAAAAGCAGTAGGTGAGTCGGTCGAAAAGCCCATAATGTATTACGACAATAACATCGCAGGCAGTATTTGCTTGTTCGATGCGATGAGTAGAAATAATGTAAAACGAATCATTTTTAGCTCATCTGCAACTGTCTATGGTGACCCTGAAACCGTTCCGATCGAGGAGCATTTCCCCGTTAGTGCAACCAACCCCTATGGACGCTCAAAACTACATATAGAAGAAATTCTGAGTGATATCTATGTTTCTGACAATCAATGGAATATTGCGTTATTGCGTTATTTCAATCCAGTAGGCGCACATAAAAGTGGTTTGATAGGTGAAGATCCGAATGATATCCCGAATAATTTAATGCCCTATATTTCTGGCGTTGCAGTGGGACGTTATCAACAACTTTCAGTATTTGGCGGTGACTACCCAACTGCAGATGGCACTGGAGTGCGTGATTACATCCATGTGGTAGATTTGGCTAAGGGTCATGTGAAAGCCTTGCAGGCATTTGATAGTAATAAAGTAGAAAACCTTTACACCGTAAATTTGGGAACAGGTAAAGGTTATTCTGTATTGGAAATGGTCAAGGCATTTTCAAAATCATCGGGAAAACAAGTCGCTTATAAAATCGTTGATCGTCGCCCAGGCGATATAGCCTGTTGTTATGCGAATCCGGCACTTGCTAAGGAGTTATTAGGCTGGCAGGCTGAATATGGAATTCAGGAAATGTGTGATGACACTTGGCGTTGGCAAAGTAATAACCCATTAGGTTATAAAATAGATCCCGATAAATTAGAAGTATTAGTTTAGTTGTCTGAACTGTGCTATTTTTTTGAGAGAGTGAATTATGAAACTTATTAATAGTATTATAGTTAAAGATATCTTGGTAGTAGTAACGATAGCATTTCTATCAGCCTGCACCAGTTCAACACCTTATACTCCAACAGTGGCAGAAACCGCTGCAGCCGCACGTTCTGTGGATGCTATAAATAGTGCGCCTAATCATCAACCGCAAGTTACTTCAATATCCTCTGTTTCTTCAAAACCCTCTGTTAATGATTCGCAAGCAGCATCTGCCCCAGTAACTAAGCAAGCTCCAATGTTTGTTTCTGATCGTATAAATTCTGGTGATATTCTGGATGTTAATGTATTCAAAGTCCCTGATTTATCGGCTAAAGCCTTAACAGTTGAACCGAGTGGCACAATATCACTTCCTTTAGTGGGTACGGTTGCAATAGGGGGTCTAAGCATCGCACAGGCCGAACAGAAAATAACTAAGCGTCTGATAGAATTCATGCAAGCGCCTCAAGTAAGTATAAGTCGTACCAATAAAGCAGTTGAAAAGCGCGTTACGGTTGAAGGTGAAGTGAGAACGCCAGGTGTGTTTCCTATCAAAGGTAATCTGAGTTTTCTACAAGCTATCGCCATGGCACAAGGATTATCTGAAGTAGGTGATTCTAGAACTGTGTATTTCTATCGTGATGGCTCCAGACATATAGTCAATTTAGACCTGGTCAGAAATGGAACGATTAAGGATCCGTTATTGCGTGGTGATGACCGTATTGTAGTTATGAAAGATAGTGCAAAGGTGAAAGAGAAGAAATTTCTTGAGTTCGCTCCTGTTCTAACATCGCCTCTTACAATATTGGGCTTATAGAGAACATTAATAGATAGTGGTATTTGCTTTTAGATCATTATCTTGATTGTTCAAAACCCTAAAACCACCCAGCCGGAGCGTAACCGACTAATTCATCTGGAATGAATTAGAACTAGGTGAGTGAAACAAAATTGCCTCGAACAGGTGAAGTGGCTTTGTTAGATTCTCTAAGAGCCAAGAAAGACCATCGTAGATTCCACAAGGAATTGTCGATGTGCTTGACCCAAGGGATGCTGTTGTTTAATCCTCCAGAAAAGTGCCAGCCGAGCCTTGGGTGAGACAATGTCGGAGTGAAGCGACGACTACCCGTAGGGCATGTTTTCATTAAGCTATATAAAAAAACATGTAAAAAGGTGGGGGGTGTCATTTAATCATTAAAAAATGCAATTTACATTTGAATTTGGCATTGTACAACCCAATACTAATAAACGGTAGTTTGAGTTAGTTCGGTTTTTGTCACTTTTTAATTTTAAGTGTAATGACAGGAACTAAACTAGCCTGTAGACTGTCAAACGTATAGATGTCCTAAAGTGCATCTAATCATCATTAGGAAGTATGTAGATATTATGTACCTCCGAAACCTTTGGGGGCGATTCTGGCTTCGACGTGGATCACAAAACCTGAGGAGCATGTAGTGGATTTAGTGACCACTTAAACACTAGCTAAAAAACTTTAGTTGCCAATGATGACAACTACGCTCTAGCTGCTTAATAAAGTAGCCTAGACTCTCCGCCTATCCTTGCCTGTAGGGAAAGAATCGGGGATCATTTATACAGGATCGCGGCGAAGTACGTTTGGGACGGATCCGTTAAAACTTTACCAAAACCGCTTTTTTCGACCCTGTCTGTTGGGTAGGAAAGAGTTAAACTAATAGACAGACTAAACATGTAGCGCCTTTAGGCGGAGTATTTGCGGACGCGGGTTCGATCCCCGCCGCCTCCACCAAACAACACCCCTTTAACGAGGGGTAACACCATGAAAGCCCGGATTCATTGAGAATACCGGGCTTTTCTTTGTCCTCAACATCCCTTACAATCACCTAAAACCCCTCAACCATAGGGGTGCTTTAAAGGGTGAAAACGATAATCGAACCCGATCACGCAATTATGAAAGGGGTGTTATTGAAAATAATAAGCGCGGCATACACTTACTGACAGCAAAGGCCTGTCTCAAACTCGTCAAAGAAGGGGTGAAAGCCCGACACAAAGATGGCGGTAGTCTATTCCTTGAAGTCAAAGCACCAGGGCAGGCCTCATGGGTGTATAGGTGGGGATCGAATAACAACCCCTACCACATCGGTACTTGGGTGGATCACACCCTACCTGAAGCTCGCACAGCGCACGCACAAGCTCGCGACTGGGTGCGACAAGGACTTAATCCAAGTCAGCAACGCAAGCTAATCAAGGCAGACCTCAGCAGTCAGACAGCAACGACTTTCAAAGGTCTTGCTGAAGAGTGGCTCGAGATGAAGCGCGAGGGGTGGTCAGTCGTGCACTATACAAAATCCCGGCAGGCTATTGAGCGTGATGTGTACCCCGCACTCGCATCGCTTCCCGTCGCCCAGATCACTACAGCAATGGCGCACACGGCCCTTGAACCGTTACACAAGCGTGCACCCATTACATGGTCACGGGTGCGCCAGCATGTCGCTCAGATATTCGATATGGCACGCATCAAAGGCCTGAGGGATGACAACCCCGTCGTCAAGGTTGATGGTGCAACACGCTCCACGGGCAAGCTCCACGCACGACAACCCGCCCTCCTCAAACTCGTAGAACTCGGACAGGTCCTACGTGATACGGAAGCAGCGAACACCTCACCCACTGTCAAGCTTGCCCTCTGGATGCTATCGCGTATGGCTACACGACCGGGTGAGTTGATCCGAGCAAAATGCGTCAGAGTTCGAGCTTGAGAGCAATGATCCGCGATGGATTATACCCAGGTCGCGCATGAAGACGCAGAGCCGGACAAATGATCACGCTATCCCGCTATCACCTGCCGTCGTGGCACGACTCAAACACTGGCGGCGAATCTCTCAAAGCTCGACTCTTGTCTTTCCATCGACCAACGCCCGCAACAAGTCCGGCCATATCAGCGTGGAGAGCCTCGAGAAAGCCTACCGGGTGACCCTAGGACTAAGAGGGAAGCACGTTCCCCACGGTTGGCGCAGTGCATTCAGCACCAACGCACATGACGCACTAGACACTGACGGCAAACGTCAATTTGGCGAAGACATAGTAGAGATCGCCCTTGACCATACATTCGGAGGCAAAGTTCGACAGTCCTATGACCGGGGAGAGAGGTGGGATGCACGGAAAGTCCTGATGCAGTGGTGGTCTGATCAACTCGACTCGGCCGAGAAAGGTGCTGACATTGTGCTGTTGGAAGCGCGCTTATGAGTGAGAAAGAAATTATTCAGAAAATACTGCATGAAGGAGGCCCCATGGGGCGCCTTCTATTAAATCATAAGTTTGTAAGCAGAGACTATTCCGAAGACCCCTTGGCGACAGCCATTTCAACAATGCTGAATGATGTATTGAAGGTCGATTTTCTTAACATTCCAGAACATGATACTCGAAAAGGAGCAGTAGCACGTGCTATGGGTTTGAGCAGTGGATGGCCAGATTTGAAAGCGCATAAGAGAGAGTTTATCCTGATGGTATATGATCATCAGATGACATTAGACGGCATGACGAATAAACAAGCATATGAGAAAGTCGCGGAAACTCTGAATTGGCCATCAACAGACCCATTGGACAAACGATTCTTGGTGAGACCGGAAGATGTTCGAAATGCAGTCAAGCAGAGAAAAAGAAACAGGCAGAATGTAGAGTGAAGAGGAGGGTAAACACAGATTCCCTGTTTACCAGCGGAGGGTAAACGCGACTCCCTGTTTACCAATTATATAACCACACAATAAGTTTTAGTCTGCTGTGCATCAGTTACTACACAGGATGTACACAGATGAACTATCGTCAGGATGTTTTAGAATGGATTGCGGCCCGTCGTGTTGGTGTGACGGCGGGAGGCTCGAGATGAATCGATCAGATACTCTCCGAATCCTGTCCAACGACGAAGTTGAAAAGATCACAGGATTAAGACAAAAACAGCGCAGGAAAATGGAGAAAGTTGGAGAATTTCCTCTTCGTGTTCCCTTGTCGTCTCGCCTTTCTGGTTACCTAGAAAGCGAGATCAACGAATGGCTCGAGCAACGTATCGCGGATCGTGCTGCCTTGCTTGCAATCCGCCCATCACCTAATCCACTCGCAAAGTCGAATCGTGTCGGTTTGAAGAAAGCTTCGAAATGACCAGATACATGCAGAGAGACAGAAGGATGCCTCAAGCATACTGGAAGGGTTGGCATGAATGATCTACCCGGAACACAGCATCGAAAAATACTACATCAGAATATTATTACCATGTGTAGATGCATGTGGTGGGCATGCGACAAGATAAACCCCTCGTATACTCAAACCGGTAAATACACTGCTCAGTACAGGAGGCACATTGAAATCTTCGGAAGCATTGACAAGTATTTCAAATCAGCAGAAGAACAGCTCTTTGATAAACTAGGACATCACGAATTCGAAAGATGTAATAGCAGGATGATCCAGACAGACCTGTGTGTGGACCTCGTGCCAGAGGGTAAAGAGTTGATTGAAAAGATTGAAAACTTCATCAAGGACTCCACGAAAATAGACAAGAGGACAAGTGATACCCTTAAAGTATGCAAACTGTTTATCGAGAAGATCGTTTTAATCAAAGAAAGCGCCACGACCACCTAAACAATCTTGAAGCTAAATGCTTAAAACTTGGATAATAACTTGAGACTTGAGAGGATTATTTTATTAATCAAAGAAAACCTCCCGACCGTTGACCAGTCGTGAGGTAAAGGAACTTACCACTATGAATAATACCATAACCCCTCAGCAGGTGTTGCCCGATTGGATGCAACCACCACAACCCGTAAACATGATAGATACCTATCAGAAACTAGGCTGGAAACTTGTACCCATTAAGCCAGGAACCAAAATCCCTGCTTATACAGGCTGGAACAAGCCTGAAAACTGCAATGACCTTGTAGGATGGGAAGGAAACATCGGACTAGCTCATGCATATAGTGGAACAGTGGCCATAGACATTGATAATTGGGATAAAGCACAGCAATGGTTACATGATCGTGGTATAGACCTAGACGCGCTTTATGAGGCCCCTGATGCTGTCATTCTCGAGTCTGGGAAGGAAGGGAGGGGAAAGCTACTCTATAAGCTACCTAAAGGCATACCACCACTTGAAACCCACAAGATCAATGAAGGCAAGGAGTGTATTCTCGAATTACGATGTGCGACAAGAGGCGGGTTGACGGTACAGGATGTACTCCCCCCTCCATACACCCTGAAACAGGTAAGCCCTACCAATGGAAGAAGCCTGAAGGAGCAATCCTCTAGGTGACTGGCTCGACCAGATGCCCACGTTGCCCGATGACCTTCTGAAGATATGGCGGGAACAGGATCAGAACCAGGACCAGATACCGCAGAATCAAACCCCACAAGAAAGTCACACAGACTGGGACATTGTCGAAGATGCACTCAAACATATTAGCCCTGACTGTACCCGTAACGAATGGAGAAACGTTGGTATGGCGTTACAGCAGGCAGGGCATCAAAATAACCAACAGGAAGCGGCATTTCGAATATGGAATGAATGGTCATCTAATGGTACTAAATACAAAGAACGCGAAATGCAGGGCCAGTGGAAGTCATTCAAGCCTACAGGTGGTATCACAATCGGAACCCTGTTCCAGCTTGCACAGGATGCGGGATGGAAGCGTCCACTACCTAACGTGGTTGAGCTGTTCTCCGGTGTCAAGGCAGACGAGCATGCACCGATGTAAAGACGGGTAAGTATGAGTCCATATCATGGGAATATTTAGACTCGAAAGTCTTTGAGCCGATAGACTGGTTAATAAAAGACCTGTTACCGCCCGGCGTATCTCTATTGAGTGGAAGACCAAAACAAGGCAAGAGCTGGCTAGTCCATTCGATAGCGTTAATGGTGGCAGCAGGGAAGGCCCGTATTCGGCCTGCCAACCACACCAGCTCCAGTGCTATACATGGCACTGGAAGACAGCCAGCGCAGGATAAAAGACCCGCACGCTTAAAGTAATGGACAACCTTTCATACGATCCTCAACCGAGACATCAAGGGTAAAATCGAATTTCAGATACGAAGCACCGATGCTCGGGTGGATGGGACTGGAGGAATATTCTAAAGGAAAAGCTTAAATCAACACCCGGCTTACGTCTGATAGTGATAGACGTACTCGCCTGTATCAAAAAGCCAAAATCTGGGCAACAGAGTGTATTACGAATCTGATTATGACGTAGGGGGAAGAGCGATGGTGAGTAGGGAATCGTCTCCCGCGTATCCTAATCTTTCCATCTTATGTTGTGCACTTGCATGCGAACAAAGCCGGTGGTTGACGGCCCTTCAGTCAGGGATTTGGGAACCTTTGGCCTTACTCTGTTGGGCGTAGACAATTCATTGGCGCCATGATCCAACGCCGCATCAGGGATGGTGCTTACGATTGTCTTGGACGAGACTCATTGAAGCATAGTTCAGATATTCCACTGACTAGGAACTTTTGGGAGAATGGGGGGAATGGTGGGCACTCCCACGCAGCCAGCAGGGGACGCGAGGCTCAAACACTCTGCGAACGGAGAGGTGACTTTACTCGAACAAAGATCATTGATGCCCTGAAGTGATGGTGCATCAACCCAAGAAGGAAATTGCAGGATGCAACGGAGCTTTCAACTGGACGCAATTAACCAGCAGCTCATACGACTGGTGAAGAATAATGATGTTATCAAAACAAAATATGGAAAGTATGAACCCGCGCTCTTCTCGTCTTCTGAATCCTTTCTCCCCATCTATTTAGATACAAATATGTATATATGTACGGGTTGTATGGGGGGAGTATTTAAACCCGGTCAAATAGACGGGAAAAAGTGAATCCCGGTCGTTAATTGGTTGGGAAAAAGGGTTGTTTGTGAGTTTTTAATAGACCCCTATACCCCTACAACAACCCGTACAAACGTACACATTTATTTGTATATATATACGGGTTGTATGGGGGGTATATAAGGGGGTGCAATGTAATACAGAATTCGAAAATACAACTCGTACTTCATATTGTGCGCACGCGATTGGAAAAATACACCTCATTGGGGAGGCAGGAAAAAGTACCCCAAAAAAGAGACCAAACCATATGACCAAATCGAACAGTACCTCAACGGGATATGTCGCATTCAAGATAGCCACCCACCTGACCAAGGCAGATAAGGCCGATTTCCTGAGTAGAGTAATGGAACCGGAAGAGTGGGCAAACCTAACCGAGGCAGAAAGACTCAACTTCCTGAGTAGAGTAATGGACCCGGACGAATGGGTAGACCACATACTTGCAAAGAAGGAAGCCACGAAGGTATCTAGAAAGGCGACACATCGTAAGACACTCCCTAAGTGGTTAAGACCTTATTGTGGTGCAACAACCAAAACCCGGAAAGGCGGAACCTGTAGAGCTACCCCAGTATGGGATAAAGCAATCAATCGTCCTGTGAATGGCCGTTGCCGTATGCACGGGGGAAACTCCAAGGGGGCTGTAACACTCGAAGGTAAACGTCGGTCATGGTCAAAACTCAAGAATTCTGAAAAGTGGCTGGATAAAAGGATGGAACTCGAACGTCTGAAAGGTGAATAGAGACTATTGAAGGAGACTTAGTATTCGTCATTCGTTAGCCGGCAACGACCTGCAATAGTCTTATTTTTTTGTACCAATCTGAATTATACTCTGTTGGTTTTAAAAAAGGAGATAGCGATGGGTTTAATCAAGAACATTATCTTTGAGGGAATCGATTAATGGCTTTGCCCAGCTCGGTGCTTCTGAATTGGATTAACTATGGTACATATGGGTAATAATCCATGAAACCAAGCCTCCCAGAATAACTCCAAAAATCAGCCCCATGATTTATACCACTTATTTATATATGTTCTGATTCATAATAGCGCGCTGCTCACGATTTCCATTGGGTGGCTTAATGGTACTATCTGCGCACGCATGGGAAATTATCAAGAAGTAAAGTAAAAAGCGCAGTATAGGCGCTTGGCGTTCTAGCCATGGCTTCCGGTGTCCCGTACTTATTTAAAAACAACTTCAATAGTGAGGTGGCGGAAACTTCTTTCGTATTGACACAGGTAATTATAGCGCTAGGGATTCTTACAGTTGGGTCACCTTTTTCTTGGAACGCCTTTAGATACCCAATTGTCAAGGAATGCACGTCTAAAAAACCTTGGAGGTAATGTAAGCAAGCTAACTGCTGAGTTTTTTTCTCCATCGGAATATTGGCTTCGCCAACGCAAAGCAAAGTAAGTTCTGCAGTGCCCATAGGGCGATGATCCACAACAGCGCCTTCTCCAAGCGAAGTGGATTCGGCTCCAACCTCGGCTTGAACAAGCAACAATATGCCAACAATTGCAAGTCTATACATATACGTCATAGTCACTCCCTATGCTTAACAGTGCATTAATAAAGCCGCTGCCCTTTTTTAATAGTTTATCGGGCTGCGAGCCTGCTATTTTTTCTTAAGTGTTTTAAAGAACACTTCATAAGCCTATTATTTATATCATAATAAATGTGCTTCATCAGTTTTTTCCATTAATCGTGCCAACGGCAAGTGTTCTAGACTAATAAAATTGCGCACACCGACTTGTTCTGGGCAAGTAACTTTAGACTAATTTAATATATTTTTTCTTTAATAGAGCCTAAATGTTATTTAAGCCTGGGGGAAATGCTCTTTAATCATAGTTCACCTATCCTTTTCACTCCTATTCATGATAAACATCACATATTCAGATATGAAAATAATTTAATTATATAAATTATGTTAGGCTGAAAAATATAAATTATTTATTGATAAGAGATAAGGGAGTTATGCACAAGATATTGATCACAACAAAGGTGCTATTTCTAGCAGTCATTTTATCTCTTATTGGAGGTTGTGGAGGTGGAGGCAGTAGTGCCACCCCAGGTAACTCTAATAATAACGTTCTTATTTAGGTATCACAAAAAGGACCTTTAATATCAAGTTCAAGCGTAGAGATTCATGAACTTGATATAAATCTTATACCAACTGGAAAAGTCTTTTCTACTCGAGTAATCAATGATTTTGGTGAATTTACTTTCAGTGGAGTAATAACATCTCCTTTTGTAGATGTTATTGTCGATGGGTTCTTTTTTGACGAACTAACTGGGCTCCTATCGGGATCGAGAATTCAGCTCCGTGCAATTGCTGAAGTTAGCGCAAATATGAATGTTAAGGTCGATTTATTTAACAACACTTGAAACTAACCGAATCAAATACTTAATCGCTAATGGTTATACATATTCAGATGCAAGGTTATTAGCAGAAAATGAGGTGTTAACTTTATTTAATATATCAAATAATGGCATCGTTGAATTCTCAAGCATGGATATTACTGGCTCAACAAATAGCGATTCTATTTTGCTGGCTACGTCAGCTATATTAATGCAAATGGCAAGTGACCTTTCAAGTCAACCATCCGAAAATGTAGCTCGATTAGCGTTATTACTGTCACAAATAAGCCGTGATCTTGAAAATGATGGAACAATAGAAACTACAAGTGTGAATTTTCAACAATTAATAGCTTCGTCTCAAAACGTTAATTTAGTAGAAATAAAAAATAATTTATTAAACATCTATGCAAATCTTGGTCAAACGATTACACCAGCAGAATTTGGGAAATATATTGATAGTGATGGAGATGGGAGTTTAAATGATTCACCAGTTTTTCAAAGCAGCACAGTTATCAATGTAGCTGAAAATATTACTAATACGGGGTACGCTGTATTAGCGAGTGACGCTGATAATGACACAGTCACATATAGTATTTCAGGAGGGTCCGACCAAG
>CAWJZX010000007.1:0-588950 GCA_963847495.1 uncultured Gammaproteobacteria bacterium
CCCCTAGTTTGAGGTGCTTTTTTCAAATTAATGAAAACTACCTCCTTTGAATCTTAGTCGCTGAGCCCTGCTTGGCACTGTCTCTAATTCTCGCCCATAAAAAATGCAGACTAAAGTCTGCATTTTTAACTATTACTGGCTAATCGGCTTGGTTTTCCACATCTGATGAAGAACGACCTAGTAGATGGATACCCCACGCGGTAGAGACAACCACCAGCGCTCCGACTGCCTGATGCAGCACCGCAAAAACGATGTTTACACTCGTCATAATAGTCGCAATACCAAGCAATATCTGAACACCGTAAGCACTGTGAATTGCTATCGATGCTTTTCTGGACTGTGCACGTATTCGCATTGCTAACACAATCAGAAAACCAACCGTAACCCAGGCCCAGGAGCGGTGGATAAAGTGGATAACAATAGGATCATTATTGAGCGTATGCCAAAGATTGCTAGTCCAATCTATCCCTAAGGGTATTAAAGAACCATTCATTAACGGCCAGGTTTTAGACACATAGCCCGCATTGAGTCCCGCTGTATAAGCACCAAATAACAATTGCAAAAACAATACAATCAACACCAAAAGACCAAAGCCGGTCAGTTTTGACTTATTGTTTTGACCACGAGCCAACTGCCGAAGATCCAGCGCTGTCCAAACCAATGCACCTATAATAAATAATGCCATCAACAAATGGACCGCCAGACGAAAATGGCTAACGTCCGTACGCTCAGATAAACCAGAAGTAACCATCCACCAACCAATCACTCCCTGCATTCCACCTAATACCAACAGCACAGTAAGGCGAACACCATAACCTTTTGGTATAGCGCGTTTGATCACGAACCAGGCAAATGGTAAAGCAAAAACAAGTCCAATCAGTCGACCCCAAAAGCGATGGATCCATTCCCAAAAATAGATCGACTTGAAATCTTCCAAAGCCATACCCGCTGGGCCGTTTATCTCAGTGTATTCAGGGATCAGTTTATATTTTTCGAACTCCGCTAACCATGCCGCTTCATTCAACGGCGGCAATGCGCCCGTTATTAGCTTCCACTCCGTGATTGAAAGACCAGATTCGGTCAGGCGCGTAATGCCACCAATAACAACCATAATAAATACTGTGAACGCAACGAAAAAAAGCCAGTTAGCAATGGCAATCGGTTGCTTTAAGTGGCGCATGTCATGGTCTATTTTGTAAGTCATTGTAGATCTGATAGTTCTATAAAGTGCGGAGTATAACAATATAATCTGTGGGTAAAAATAACACTGGGACAAATAAGGAATCCTCACTCTAAGCGTACGTTATTTCAATAAGATAGGACGATGTATAAAAAGAGACTAAGAACCTGCCGGAACCCAATTTTATTATCGTTGTCCAAATTTCTTATTTAATAATTTCCGGAAATGCGGGTTCAAGACTGTTCGCCGCATCACGTGGATTAAACGCGCTAAATATCGAAGCAAAACCGAGTTTTGCCAATATCCTAATCTGGAAAATCATCACCACAACGGATGATTCCTATTATGTAGACGCGGAAAAAATTGGCTGGGCCAAACCCACCATTTGGGAAGGAAATTCCGTACAGAAATTTTCGATAGATAGAGACTTACCATGGCTAGATAAAGACTCGCAACAAGACTCTCAACAAAAGAAGGACATCGAACGATTCCGTTGGTTTTCCAACGGGTACATCGCATTAGATCAACAAAACCCCATTCGCGTGGTAGATATTCGTTACTCATTATTACCGCAACAAATAAAACCCCTATGGGGAATCGAGTTATCACCCACCGCCACTTCAGATCAATTTGTTGAGTTCTATAGTGAACGCGGCGATAGTGCGAGCGCAATCAAACAATTGTGGAAAATGCTATTGAAATAGTACTTAGTTTCACCTATACCCCTTGACGATATCTATTCGTAAATATGCCTAGTCGAGGCATAGCCGAGACAATGTTGCAGTGAAGCGACGAATGCCCGAAGGGTGATGTTGTGAGCTGAGCGTTAGCGAAACAACATCTTTCATAGAAAGATGGTCCGTCAGGGAAGGCGTAGCCGCATAAAAAACATCATAAAAGTGGGGGGGTGTCCCTTTAAATCCTATAAACTATAATAATTGAATTTATACAGAATCTGTATAGCCTTGAAATAGATAGAGATCGTCTATTATCGGGAGCTGCGGCTTCTGTCTAATAAATTGTTCGACACGATAAAATAATGAGGTTTTGATTATGAATGATTATTTAGAAAAATTATGGGATAACCATTCGGCACAGGTACTGGAAGTTGGTTATAACGGACTGCTTATTATAGCCGTAATATTTGCTAGTCATTTTGGGGCAAAATTTCTACACCGTTGGATAAATAGAACCAACGATCGTTTTGAAAGGTTTGACGAAACTTTGGTTCCTATTTTATGCACGGTTGCTTCTGTGGTTGTGTATGCAGTTGGTCTTGTTATTATTCTTGATTTTTTTGGTGTTAATACTACTAGCATCCTTGCACTGCTTGGTGCGGCAGGTCTTGCTATTGCTTTGGCCCTTAAGGATACACTCAGTAACATTGCAGCAGGAATGATGTTACTTATTCTCAGACCTTTTCGACGCTGGGGATTCGATCGAATTCGGTTCCATACGCGGAAAAGTAAAAGAAGTGGGATTGTTTACTACCATTCTGGAAACGCCAGATGGCCTTTACATTTCTTCACCGAACAGTAGTTTATGGGGTGGACCTGTTACGAATTTCACCAAAAATGGCAAGCGACGCATGGATTTAATCGTCGGAATATCCTATTCCGATCCTATAGACCAAGGCTTTGCTGTATTACGGTCTATTATTCAGAATGAGCCGCGATTTCTTAATGATCCAGCACCAAAAATGATGGTAGTGGCTATGGCAGACAGCTCGGTGAATTTGCAGTTAAGGGCATGGGCAAGCATTGAAAATTATTGGGATGTTTATTGGGATAAGTACCAAAAAGATAAAGGAACAGATTGAAGCTGCCGGACTAACTATACCTTTTCCACAAAGGGATGTGCATCATTTTAACGAAAAATTGTAGAAAGACGATAGAATTTCTAGTCATAAGCAGCAACTAAAAGTGCATATATCAAGTCCATATTCATCAATAAATAACACAGTAACAATGCCGAACAAAAGTCTTTAGCAGATGGTATGAAGTACGGCTGTGCTGACACAGCAAGCATAGGTGGATCGCTGCAAATGCAGGTCGTCATCTACCTTTATCAACGAGTTGAAACAGTATGGAAACAGTTACGATTTTAGTAGACGTACAAAATGTCTATTACACAAGCAAGTCTGCTTATGGGCGTAATTTTGATTACAACAAGTTTTGGGCAAAAGTGACTCAGAACAGGAAGGTGATTAAAGCAATCGCATTCGCAATCGATAGTGGCGATGAAAAGCAAAGGCAGTTTCAAAATATACTTAGAGCCATTGGGTTTGAAGTAAAACTGAAACCCTACATTCAACGCAGTGATGGTTCAGCGAAAGGGGATTGGGATGTTGGCATCACACTGGATGCGATTGAATATGCAGAGTTAAGCGATACGGTTGTTTTAGTTTCGGGAGATGGTGACTTTGATTTGCTGGCGCAAAAATTGATAACGAAATATCAGTGCAGGGTTGAAGTTTATGGGGTTCGGCAGCTTACAGCTGTTTCATTGATTAATTCTGCTAGTGAGTTTTATCCGATTGAATCGGATTTATTATTGAATTGAAAATCAAATGCTTATATTTGGTTGGGAAATAAAAAAACTCACAAGGATGTAAAAAGGGCTTAAAAGTAGGGGGGTGTCCTTTTTAACTAACGTAGGTCGTATAAGCGCAGTGCCATACGACATAACCATCGTTGATAATCACAAAAGTCGGATGGCGTAACCTTATACGACCTATGTATGTGGGTTACCGCGTTGAAAAACAAGTCAGGACATTATGCGAGATTGTGGAATATGCAAGCCGGTGGATTTTTACCTGAATAGTTGTCCTTTTGGTTAAATGTTGGATGTCCTATTTATATCCCATCACAATTGTACTAATAATCCACCTGCACCTATACTTCTTAACCTTCTGCGCAATAGCCTCAGGAAAACATAAAACACAACTTTATAAACATTGGGAGAATAAAATGGCAGTTTACAGAATCACTCGTTTTGCAGCATCAGACATGGACAAGGCAGGTCAAATTGCCGAAGGCCTACGAAGCGATATTGAAGGTATGGGCGCAGATTTCATTGATATGGTCTCATACGGCAACGGCAAAGGTGTTGTTCTTGCGAGATATCCTGATCAAGCCACAATGGATGCCGCTGCTGACACAGCCAAAATGGTATTTGGTAAAATGATCGAGGCGGGAGTTGTTGATGGTGATGCTATTCATCCTCACGCTGGCGAAGTATTTAATTCTTTTTAAGATTAAAAGTGCCCAGCCGAGGCGCAGCCGAGACAATGTTGGAGATTCTATGGTAATTGTCAAACACTTACGCAGTTCTAAATTCAGATTGATCTCTTAGCAAAGCAAAAGCTAATCTAGCTATTTTTCGAGAGAGCGAAACCGCAGTAGCGGTTGTTGAATGTCCACGTGCTCTCATAGACATATAGTAGTCATTCCATGTTTCTGTTCTCGCGGCAGCTCTTGCTGCATTAAACAGCAATCTTCGTATTTCTGGGTTTCCTTGTTTGGTTAGTTTTCTCCTACCTTTGTAGTATCCTGATTCACGTACTCTCACATCGAGTCCAATGAAGGCGATGAACGAGTCTGATTTTCGAAAGTGTCCGCGATGAAACATCGCAACTAAGGCCGCCGCATTAGCAGGACCGATCCCTGGAATGCTCAAACAACGCATGTAATCTTCTTTATATCCAGCGTCTTTGATGCAGGCTTGAATACGTTTATCAATCAACGTTATCGCTTGTTCAATCCGTTTCATTAGGGCTTTACATGTTTGTGCTAACTCTGCGACACCTTTTAGAGAAAGGCCAATGGATGCTTTTGATTTAGCCAGTTTAGCGCGTGCTTTAAGTAAGCGATTAAGGCGTTTAACGGCTTTTGGAATAGGTTCAAAAACAGTCAGGTGTTGCTTTTCTGATCTCATATATCGCAATAATAAATGGGCATCATTGGTGTCTGTTTTAGCCCTGATGCCAACGGCATCACGGTAGCGTGAGAGCCTATAGGCATCGACGATATAGATTGTATGCTTGGCAAGAAAGGCTAGTTCAACAAATAATTCGTGGTACGTATTTGTTGATTCAATTGAAATACACGCCGTTGTACCTAGTTGTTTAAGATAGCTCTTTATTGCTTGTTGATTATTCTTGATACGTACAACGTCCTTACCATTAGAAATATCAAGCCAGTCTTTGGCTACGTCTATTCCGAGTTCAGTGTTAACTGTCATCATTGCCATAAGATTTACTCCAGAGTATTGTAGAGAAGTCGGGGAACATCGATAGCGCAAGCTTGTTGAAATCGGCCGTGCGGGCAAGATTCTTTATAGGCGCTTATTGATGAGTGGGGCGGAGGGGTGATATCTCCAACAGTCTGTACACATTCTAGTGGCAGATACGTAGCGAAAAACCTCCCCCTCCCCGATGCCTTAACTATGATCGTAGATAAGGGCAGGAATTACCATACAAGCTTAGCGACGACTACCCAAAGGGTGAGGTTTATAAAACCTCATAATAGGTGGGGGGTGTCATTGAGCTTCCCCCATTTTTACTAATTCACAGATAAAAACACACCTTAGTACTTTTATTGAGTTCGGTACATTGCTTCAACCTTCCCCGGCATTTCCTTTGGAAATTAGCTCTCACCCTACTGAATTACCTCGTTTTTAATAAAAGGGAATCACAGCAGGCATCCCACTTATTATTTTAAATAGTGACGTGGTCAAGGTATTTAGTACAACCTAGTTAAGCTGCTTTTAGTTGTTTCTCAAAATCATTAGGGCAGACATAATCCAACGTCGAATGTAAACGAAAGCTGTTATAGAACATGGAAATGTACTGCACTATATCCTGTCTTGCTTCATTTCGGGTTCGGTAGTCATACCATTGCACCCGTTCCTGTTTCAAGCTGCCAAAGAAGCTTTCGGCGACAGCATTATCCCAACAATTACCTTTGCGGCTCATGCTGCCTGTGATCTTGTTATCCTTTAATAACTGTCTAAAAGCGTCACTGCCATATTGAGAGCCTCGATCCGAATGATGTATTAAGCCTGGCTTTGGTCTTCTTTGCCATAGAGCCATTTTCAACGCATCACAGACCAGTTTGGCTTTTATCTTTTTGCTTGTACTCCAACCAACGACTTTGCGTGAACAAAGATCAATCACAACAGCCAAATATAACCAGCCTTCGCCTGTATTGATATAGGTTATATCTGAGACGTAGACCTGATCTCTATCTGATACATTAAATCGGCGCTTGAGGACATTGGGATATACAGGATTCTGATGGTTACTATCCGTGGTTACCTTGTACTTCTTTTTGCGACGAACGCTGATACCTGCTTCGCACATGAGCTTTCTCACTCTGTTTCGGCTAACAACATGGCTCAGGGCATTTAACGCCCTCTTCATCCGACGACTGCCATAGCTAAAGTCCGTTACTATCGCGAGTTCTTTAATCCATTCGAGCATCTCCCGATGCTCTGCCGTCTTTTGTTTGTTGGCGGTTACCTTGCAGTAATGATAATAGCCTTGACGACTGACACCCAAAACCCGACATTGCAGGCTGACTGGATAGGTATTTTTATGCTGGGTGATAAACGTGTATTTCACTTCGTTTCGTTGGCAAAAAATACCGTCGCTTTTTTTAGGATGTCCCTCTCCATTTCAAGACGCTTGATACGCGCTTTAAGCTTGCGATTCTCTGATTGTTCTGGACTCAAATTACCTTTGCCGACAAAGGCGTGTTTGTCCTTCTCTTGATATTCTTTGACCCAGCGACTGAGTGCATTGATACCCACTTCAAGATTAAGTGCAGCCTCTGCTCTTGAGTAACCTTGTTCAAGGACGAGACTCACTGCATCCTGTTTAAATTCTTTAGAATAGCTTTTTCTTTTTGTCATAATATTTACCTCAGTTAAGTTTAATATGCTTAACTGGGTTGTATCAAATATTAGACCACTTCATAGTGCCTAAAAGTAGGGGGGTGTCCTTATTTCGTCTATCCCTTGTTTCAACCAACACTGCGCCATGCTACGCATGACCCTGCGTACTCTTCTGGCTCTTGGTGAGCCTAGAAGAGCAACTGCAACGACGGTTCATAAAAGCCGCCACCCTGATTCATGTTTTCAAGCACGCCTTGTGATTCCATCACATAGAGTAGTGCCACGGCAAAAGCGATGGCTGTTACAACTTATTCAATGGTGGGTTTTGCAACAAAACTCTGCCCACATAGTGAGCCCCCTGCGGTGTTAAGTGGCCACCGTCGAAGCTGATCAGCTTTGTTTGTGGCGTAAACAGTGGGCAATCGTTTTCACTCTTGCAAATCAAAGCCTGGGTATTTACAAACATTCCTTCTGGCAATGTTTGTTGCATCGTTTGGTCAATCTCACGTTGGAGTCCATATACCGGATTTCGGAGTTGCCTAAGCTCATTATCTGACAGGCGAAGATATTTTCGCAGATTGAGTTTGCCGAAATTCTTTCGCCCGACAATGAGAAGTTTTTGTGGTGCTTTTATTTGCAGATTCTGGATAGTAGTCGGCAAACGTTGTGCGGACCACAATTTCCAGTTTGCTGCAAGAATGACTACATCAGCTTGCTTAATTTGTGGCATGGCTGCCGCCAGAGTGTCAGATCTTTGGCAATTTGGGACATGCCTTTTTTCTATGAGACGACTGATATTTTCTGACCCCAGATAAAGCCCACAGATAGCCGGGATACGCCTGGTACTGATCTGGTAGCGTTGGTCAAGATTATTCTCCGACACCGCATTGTAAAAATCCTTGGCATGGCTGTCCCCAATGATCAGCATTTTTTTTCGCGTATCATTGGCGATAAAAGGCTTGTTTATTTGCTTATAAAAGCGTCGATCCACATATTCTCCACTTTTTACTGTATCGGCGGCTTGCAGAATGTCGGCCCGTGCATTGGCCGCCTGAGCGGTGTTTAATGTGCCGGAGGTGGCAACAGTAACGAGCAAAAGCAGGCCGACTTGCAATAAATGCTTTTTAATCCCTAATATCATATTGAATTCCTTGAAATGTTTCTATTAGTGCTTAGTCGGCAATTTATATAAAACGTTCCGTAAAACCTTCCATGAACATAGTTATGTTTCAAAAGAATGAAAAGTGCGAAGAAGGTGGGGGGTGTCTTTTAAAAGGGTTTCGTAGCGAAGCTACGAGTTCATGTATTTTGCTCAGCCAAAATAAATAACCAGCCGAACGATAGTGAGACAATATCTTTCGCAGAAATATAGCCCTTTAGGGTGAGACCTAGTCGAATCAACAAAAGGCTACCCCACAAAAGCCTCCTTCGGGTTCACTGTGTTTCTCGAAAATAATGGGAATGAAGGGAACTCGCTCGTGCCTCACTCAAACAACCTTCATTCTGATCCATTATTTCCTGCGATACTCGTTGCTTTTGAATGGGATAGAAAGACGTCGCGAGTGTGTAAAAAGTGCCCAGCCGAAGCGCAGCGAAGACAATGTTTGAGCTTAGCGACGACTACTCGAAGAGGGCGGTTTTTGTGAAACCGCCTAAAAGTAGGGGGTGTCCTTTTTAACCCTATAAACTATAATAATCTGCTCTATACAGAGGCCGTCTATTATCGGACAATAAGGCTTCTGTCTAATAAACTGTTAGACTACAGGAAAAATATGATTGATATAGCAGTAGCAGTAGCAGTAGCAGTAGGAAGTGTAAAATCAGCAATAGAAATTGCAAAGTTATTAAATGCAAGTTTTTCCATGCAGCCTATTCGCTCCAGACCGCGTTCTGGGGCGGTCCTCATAAGGTCGAGCCTTAAATGACGCATCGACCCGTGGACTCGGCGGGAGGAAGCCCTTTCGCACTCGTCACCGGCGCTTCAAGCGGGATCGGACGCGAGTTCGCGCGTCTGTTCGCGGAGGACGGGTGGAACCTCGTCCTTACCGCCAGGGACGAGGAACGGCTTGAAGCGGTCAAGGTCGAGGCAGAGGAACGCTACGGAGTTCGGGCGATTGTGCTGCCCATGGACCTCGCGGATCCGGCTGCGCCCGCCGGCATCTTCACCGCGCTCGACCGGGAAGGGGTCGCCGTGAGCGCGCTCGTGAACGATGCCGGCTTCAACGTGCATGGACGCTTTCAGGTCACAGACCTGGAGCGGGAGCTCGAGATGATTCAGGTCCACGTCACGGCGCTGACGCATCTGACAAAATTGTTCCTGCGTCAGCGTCCCGCGCGCGCACCAGCCATGATCCTCAACGTCTCCTCGATCGCCGCCTTTGCGCCCGGCCCCAACGTCTCGGTGCACTTCGCGACGCGGGCCTATATACTCAGCTTCTCCGAGGCAATTGCACGCGAGCTTGCTGGGACTGGCATCAGCGTTACGTGCCTCTGCCCCGGACCGACGCGAAGCGCGTTTTTCGGGCGAGCGGGCATGGAGAGCGTGCGGCTCGCAACCGGATGGCCGCTTCGTCTCATGGATGCGCGCGTGGTAGCCAAAGTCGGCTATGCCGCAATGAAGAAGGGGCGGGTGGTGGCGATTCCGGGTCTCCAGAACAAGGTCATCGCGTTCTTAGCGAAGCACTTCCCGCGCGCGCTAGCCACCCGCATCTCGGGATGGCTCATGGCACGAACCTAATGCTGCCCGTAAACGGCCAACGCGGGGTGCAACGAGCCGACCGAATCGGGTCGAAGGCGGGCACTTTGAACATCACGATGCCACATAACAATCGCACGGACTGCGACGCGGCAAGCCGCGCGTGTCATGCGACATGTTTAGCGAAATACAATCGACTTATATAATATGCCTGGACCATTTATTCATAATATCGATCCCGTAATAGGTCAGATTGGAGGCATGTACCTCTGGTGGTATGGGTTGGGTTACTCCCTCGGCTTTCTCGGTTTATTTCATTGGTTACGTACTGTTCGCGAGACACTCGGTATAGATGTAAGGCAGTTGTACGATCTGACTATTCTGATTGCCTCAGGTGTGTTGATTGGCGGACGCGCTGTGGAGGTTATATTCTACGAATGGGCATATTACAGCACTCATCCTTTGCACATATTTTGGATTTGGCTAGGAGGTATGTCAACCCACGGTATTCTGTTTGGCGGTACACTTGGTATTTGGCTATTTTGCAGGCTCTATCAAAAAAGCTTCCTTTCTCTGGCGGATGAACTAATGGTTCCCGCGCTCTTTATCATGGGGCTCGGACGGATTGGTAACTTTATTGATGGACAAATTGTTGGCAGCGTGACAGATGTATGGTGGGCTATAAAGTTCCCTGATGTAGATGGTTTTCGACATCCGGTCGTCTTGTATGATGGGCTAAAGAATCTTTTGTTGATCCCTGTTTTACTTTTTATGAGGCGTATACATCCGCCTCGCGGCGTTTTGCTCGGGATTTTTCTCTTCGGCTACGGATTTTTCCGTATTTTCATCGATTTCTTTCGTGAGTATCGTATGGAATTATTTGGTTTACCACCAGGACAAGAATTTAACATCGGGATGAGCATTGCTGGTGTGATCCTAATTATCTGGGCGGTTAAAAGAGATTATGCGGGAGTAAAACCATTAGCCATGTCTGCCCTCGCGAACGGATTAAATATGGATGTGAGAAAAGCCACACGAATCAGGCGTCTCATTTTACGGGTCCTTCTGATACTACCCTTGTTTATTCCTAGCGACTGGACACAGGACATACCCGTTCGCTATGGTGAACGGCATGCGGGGATGGTTCATTCTGAACTGTATCCGGAGATCGTTACTAATTTAAAGAATGAAGAATTTTGATGGCTCAACATAAAGATAAGCTTAGGGAGTATGATGCTGCATGTTCATGCGCCTAACACACCGCTACACTCGACCTCCTGCTTCGGCGGGTGACCTTAAACGTTAGCGGATTTCATGTGGATTAATGGGACTCTCGGCATAAGGTGAAAAGTTGGAATTAATTGATATTTCTACTGAACAAACTACTGCCACCACTGATGCCATATTGGCAGTTATAGCATTGATAGCTGCAATATACCTGAAGCGCATTGGCAAACAGAAACCCTGGAAAATTACCTTATGGGTCTGGGCATTTTATTTGTTTTTTTTAGCTGCCTTATTAGGTGCAATAGTTCATGGTTTTATTATGTCCGATGAGCTTAGTGCACTTCTCTGGCATTCACTTTATCTTGCACTTGGCTTATTTGTGGCGCTCTTCGTTGTAGGGTGTATATATGATATCTGGGGTAAATTTATAGCTAAACGAATGTTATTAATTATGCTGGCTATAGGAGTAGGTTTCTATGTTCTCACATTAATATGGTCTGATAGTTTTATAGTATTTATTATTTATGAGGCCATAGCACTGTTTTTTGCTTTATGCGGATATGTTTGGTTGTCCTATAAAAGACGTATTGAGGGGGCATCTCTAATGGTGGTCGGGATATTGATAACTATTGTTGCTACGGGAGTTCAGACCAATAATTCCATTTTCGTCGATTTTGTTTGGCGTTTTGATCATAACGGCGTTTATCATCTTATTCAGATGGTTGGAGTTATATTTATTATATTAGGTCTACGAGTGAGCATTCTTTCAAGTGAGTAGTTATTTTAACAGATACCCGCTAACAAATCGCTTGTTCGGACACGCCTCCGCGTAGCTCCGGCGTGTCACTCAGCTCAACGTTAATAATTAATATTCAAAAAACCGCCTAGCTTTGCATAAGTTCTTTTTGTCATTTTTTGAAAACAAAAACGATAAGCTCACTAAAGTCTATCGTCGTTGCCGTAAGGAAACGTCGATTGCTGGTCGAAGCATCGGGTGCTGTTGTTTAACTCCACTTTCAATATCTGAAATCAAACTGCAATGATGGGTCATAAAAGCCGCCACCCTGATTCATATTCTCAAACACGCCGTATGAGTCCATAACATAGAGTAGGGCAATCAGTGCTGCCATCGCGGCGATTACGGCTATGCCGATTTTAATAAAACTGTAGGGGCGTTCGCCCTGAATTGTGCCGTTTCTACCATTGATGACGTAGCGGTAGTTTTTGCCGCGGTAGTCGAATGCGGCTGACCATACGGGTAGTAAGACGTGTTTGAAAGTGGTGTCTTCGTGCTGGGTGTTTACGGATGATATGCGCTGGTGGTCGCCGCTAATATCGTAGCGTATTGCCTGCTTGATTTTGTATTCCATGATATTTTCGGCTTGCAGGAAGCCTTGATCGACCGTGACCTGATAAATTTCACTGCGAAAACCGCTGATGTATTCTTCTGAATAGGGAACAAGGTTATCTAAATCCCAGGGTTGAAGGTGGTCGATGATGGTTCGCGGCAGTGTTTTTGTGGCGCCTATTAATACATCATCAAAGTGCAAATCAACTCGGCCTGAAACAGGTGACCCAGCGAATGCGTGGTACGGTTCTGACTTGTTGCACACGGCGACCATTGACCACGGTGGTATAGACCTGGCGCTCGTAATAGGTGGTGCCGCGCTGGCCGCGATATTGGTTGTAAGTCTGGCTGTCGTAGGTCCAGTAGGGCAGATAAATACCGACCAGTTTTTCTTCACGACTGCTGTGGCTTTTTAAAGAGGAGGGCGCAAACCAGCGGCTACTCATCCATTTGTCGAAAATTTCTATCGCCTGCTTTTTCTCGAATTTAAACGGTAATAGCGAACGCGGTACGATAAAGCGCGCATGTTTTGTGCTGGTAATCACGGGCGTTGCACAATAGGGGCATTCGCCTGCATGTACATGTTTTTCGAAGCTGAATTCCGCACCACAGGATGGGCAATGAATTACGGCTATTTTGCCATCTTCAGGTTCATCATGGCGCAAGCGCCCCAGTTCCTGTACCGCTTGTTTGAAGTCGTATTCCTTGATCGGTTCTGCTTTGGTATCTACCGGGTAATGATGCCCGCAGGAACGGCATACCAAATCCTGCGAGGCGGGCGAATAGACCAGATCAGAGCCGCAATTCTTGCAGGAGAAATGCGCCTGTGTGATGACGTGCTTATCCTCCACTGCTTTTATTTCTTCTTCTTTTAGCGGGGTAAATCGCAATTCTTTATCGAAAAGGCTACTCACTTATTATTATCTCATCCCTTGAAACATTTAATGCTTAAGTACATTACACCAAGTCCACGCACGTCGCCAAAAAACGGCGACATAATCGAGTGATCCGTTTTAAAAAACAAAACGGTAAGCTCGCTAAAAAGTGGGGGGTGTATTTTTACTTCTTAACTTTGGGCAAGGTGGGAGGCGCTACAGTGTCATCATCAAAAAGACCATCTAGTGCGACGATTTTTTCAATGGCTTGCCAGTTTTCCATGCCATCAATCCACGCCAGAGTGCCGGGTGATATCTGGTGGTTGATCGCTAACGCCTCTAATTGCGTAAGGTCATAAGGCCCCATGATTTTGCGGTCTATCGCGACGTGCCAATTGGTATCAGGCAATGGTGGCGGCACTGGCAATGTAGTTGTTTGTGCTTGTGGCACTGCGGCTGGTGTATTCATCTCGTTCGCCATTTTATTTGCCATGGCAAAACCGAGTCCCATTTCGATCGCGCTGCCGGTGCCACTGCTGGCGCCTGTTTGCATCGATTCGGCGGCACCGAACTGGATATATTTATTCAGGTCGCCAATCATGCCCATGCTGGTACGTTTATCCAGCGCTTCTTCAACCGCAGGTGGCAAAGAGATATTTTCGACCAGAACCTTGGTGAGTTCGAGACCGTAAGCCTTGAATTCCGGCGCGATGCGCTGCGTCAGTAAATCGCCGAGCTGATCCTGATTTCCTGCAAGATCGAGTACCGGAATTTCGGCACTGCCTAGAATATCGGTGTAACGTGTAACGATCATGTTTCTCAGTTGGCTACTGATTTCATCGACGGTGAAGTGGCCGTCGGTGCCGACGATTTCACTGATAAATTTAGCCGGATCGTCGATACGGATATTGTAAGTACCAAAGGTGCGTAAGCGAACCATGCCGAATTCACTGTCGCGCATCATTATCGGGTTTTTGGTACCCCATTTAAGATCAACAAACTGCTTGGTATTAAAGAAATAGACTTCAGCCTTAAAAGGACTTGAAAAACCGTGATACCAGTGCTGCAAGGTAGAAAGAATCGGCAGGTTTTTGGTTTCCAGCTCGTAAAGCCCAGGGCCAAGGATATCCGCGATCTGGCCTTCACTAACAAAAACCGCGACTTGCGATTCGCGCACCGTTAGTTTCGCGCCGAATTTGATTTCATTGCCGTAGCGCTGGAAACGATACACCATGGTATCGACGCTTGAGTCTGTCCATTCAATGTTATCGACGAATTCGCCGAATAATTTATCCCAGATTCCCATGTTTTACTCCTTATAATCCCTCACCCTCATGGAGAGGGGACTGTTTATTTAATAGCTTCGGTGACAGGTTTATCAGCACGCGCCTTGGCCGCAACCAGTGCTGCACGCAGTTCGCTCTCCATATGTTGTAGTTCTTTCGCTGCTTCGGCGCGCTTGGCTTTGCCTTCTTCGGCGATTTTCAAGCTGTCATTGATGGTTTCGATCAATTGTGAATTGGCTTTGCGAACCGATTCAATATCAAATACACCACGTTCCATTTGCTGGCGTACTTCGGCGTTTGCGGTGCGTAAATTATCGGCATTGCCTTCAAGTAAGTCATTGGTCAAATCTGATGCTTGTTTCACAGTATCTGCGGTATCGCTCATACGGAAAATGGTAACAGCCTGTGCCAGCTGGTTTTTCCAAAGCGGTACGGTATTGATGAGTGTTGAGTTGACCTTATTGATCAGCGTTTTGTCGTTTTCCTGAACCAGACGAATGCTTGGCAAACTTTGCATTGCAACCTGACGGGTCAATCGCAGATCGTGCAAGCGTCGTTCCAGATCATCACGGGCGCTACGCAAGTCACGAACTGCTTGTGCAGATAGCATATTTTCCTTGTCATCTTCAGCGGCTTTTTCAAGTTCCGGAATCTGGTTGGCATCGATCATGCGCAGTTTTTCATCGCCGGCCGAGATATAGAGTTCCAGCTTGTGGAAGTACTCCAGGTTGGCTTCGTAGAGCTTATCCAGTGATATTATGTCGGTGAGCAACTGCGTTTTTTGCTCTTCCATCTTGTCCGTGATGTTATTGATTTGCTTGCGCACATCATCGTATTTACTCAGGAACACCGAAACGGGTTTGGCTTTGCCGAATAAACGTGCAAAGAATCCCAGTTTTTGATTGGGATTTAACTCGTCGATATCAAAACCGCGAATTGCCGCAATCATGTCATTTAATGGTGCGCCGGTTTTTCCGAGGTCTTTATTGCGAACCCCTTCCAGCATGCTTTCAGAAATGGTACTCATCTGTTCCTGGGCTTTGCTGCCAAAGAACAGAATGGTGCTTCTGTCTTCAACATTGATTTCTGAGATCAGTTCTTCGATGGTTTTCTTCTCAGCGCTGTCTGCCTTTTCATAGGCAATAATTTCATTGGCTAATTCTTTGTATTCGGCTAGTTCTGTGCCGGGTAGAATTTCTACTGCAGTGGCTGTTTTAGTTGTTGTTTCAGACATGGATGAGATCCTTTGGTTGGGGGTCTTGATTATATGTGCTTCAATTGGGTTTTTAATACCTCGATTTTTACATCAAGATCAAACTGGTCATTTTCCAGGAGTTTTTGGTGTTGTTCATCGAAGGTAGTCTCTATAGAGTCTAGTACTTCCTGAAAGTTAGTATCCAACACCGCTGTAGTTGCATCTTTGCCGTGTGTTTTGGCATAGCTCTCGGTGACGCGTGCGGTGCCATCCAGGTAGACCTTGAGGAACTTTCGCGCGCGGTCTAAATCTTTTGGGTCGTCCTCTATCAACTTTAGGATGCCACGCGCTTTTTCGATGATGCGTTTGAGATGCTGGTCGAACTCGATATTACGGATACTCTTACGTGCCTTTTCGATGGTGGCAATTTTGATTTCAGCGGCTTCGAGCGCTTCAAAGACTTCATCGGCACTCACGCCCAGTGAAATATTGCCGGTTTTATCGTGTCGCGGATCAACGCCATAAGCAAGGTAGAAACCGAGCAAGGCAACGAATCCAATTAAAATGCTGGCTAATAAACCATAACCCGAGAGTAAAAATGCGGTTAAGCCGGTTGTCCCTGCAAGAATAACAGCGGCTACTGATTTAAATGGTGTTCCGGGCGCCTTGGCTAGTTTTTTTTGTTTAAAGCGGCTTTCAAGTTTAAAGCCGTGGCGTGCGATTACCGCTGCAACCATAAAACCTGTAAATAAAGCGCCTGCCGTTAAGCTTGAAAAAACATTGCCCTTTAGCAGGTGGATCACGGCACCGATCAAAACGGGTAAGGGCATGAGGAATAATAGTGATCCTTTGATGCCTGTTTTTACCGTATTAAGAAGCTGGTTCTCAGGATCGTAGCGTGTCGCTTTAGTCATTTCGTCGTCTCTTAATAAATTGCGTCTAGGTGAGATGGAAAAGAACTTGCAATGACACTAAGCCAACGGTTGCAGAGAGTAAGATAAAGCCAATAACTTTTTGTACAATGTAAGGCATGTTTACTCCTTATAAAAGAATTAGTTAATTATATAGTGTCTGCATCTGTATTAATCAAGACATAGATACTAAATGATACCTTTGCACGAGAATGATGAAGGAAAAAATAGCTTAAATATCACAGATCCCCCCCAAAATGCGGTCAATAGTCCTGCATTTAGCCTTGTTTTATGAAAAATCTGTAAAATTACGTTTATTTTTATCTCACTATGTATCGTGCAAAATATCTAAATGATGATTATTATTCAGGTTCCTGAAAATATTTCTGTTTTTAACTCTATTACATTCTTCAACTATCTTATAATTCTGCAGATTCGAAATAATAGGTTTATAGGGTGGTATTGTGGCACTAACATTTAAGGAACTAGTAGATGATGCTTTGACATCTCATATTGATGAAATTTTTCCCTGGGATGTTGAGGAGTTTATACAAAAAAATCCCGATACCTTATTGCTGGATATTCGCGAGCACGATGAATTCGATGGTTGCTATATCGAGAATTCACTACATGTTCCCAGAGGTGTACTGGAACAGTCTTGCGATTGGGACTATGCAGAAACGGTACCGGAACTGGTAAAAGCCCGCCAGCGTCCAATTATTGCGGTATGCAGGTCTGGTAACCGCAGTGTGTTGGCAGCTTTAACCATGACTTTAATGGGATATGAGCGCGTCGTTTCACTAAAAAACGGTATCAAGGGCTGGAATGATTCGGATTTGCCGCTATTAAATAAAACAGGTGAAGAGGTTGATCCCGACTGGGCAGATGACTTTATCAACCCACCTATTAGAGCAGATCAGTTAGCGGTGAATAATCAGTAAAGAAGGGGCGAGGCCATATAAAAAATGCCTAAAATAGGGGAGTGTCTTTTTAAGCAGTTGCAATGGGCCGTTTACTGTCCCGTATCCACTCACTCCATGAGCCCACATAGAGTTGAGTGTCGCTAAAGCCTGCAATCTCCATGGCGAGAATATTATGACAGGCAGTTACACCGGAACCGCACATATGTATAATTTTGTGGTTTGCAGCATCGGCTATTAGCGGTTGATACTGCTGTCTTAATTCTTCTGGTGATAAAAATAAGCCATCTTCATTGAGGTTTAATTGAAAGGCACGATTCGCCGCATCAGGTATTCTCCCGGCAATTGGGTCGATCGGTTCTTCTTTGCCTTCGAAGCGTTCTTTTGAGCGCGCATCCAGAAGCGTAAAAGTATGCTCGCTGAGATTTTGTTCAACTTGATCTGTTGTAACCACATTTTTTGTGTTGAAACTGCCGCTATATTCGGTTGCGTCAATATTCGGTATTTGTTGAGTGAGTTCTCTCCCTTCCTTTATCCATTGAGTTATCCCACCATCAAGCACGGCGACTTTGTAATGTCCTAATTGACGTAACTGCCACCAGACGCGTGCTGCGTAGGCTCCGTTTGCATCATCGTATACGACAACCTGTGTGTTGTGATTGATGCCCATTCTGCCTAGCTTTTCAAGTAGTTTCGGAATATCCGGTAAGGGGTGGCGTCCACTAAGCTCAGTGACGGGTGAGCAAAAGTCATCTGCCAAATAGCAAAATTGCGCATACGGTATATGGTTTTCTGAATAAGCTTTGAAACCCGCGTCGTGGTCGGTCAGTGAAAGTCGACAATCCAGAATTTCCCAATCAGAATTTGATGAGTTCTCGGCCAATACATCTGTAGAAATTATTGTTGAATATGCCATTTTATGTAACCTGTAAGTTTAGCCTGCCATTAAGGGATGACAACGATTGTACCAAAGCGCAAATCCCTTGCTGTGGTGCATAGCACGTTTGACCACGCCAAGTTCGTGACATGAGTTCAAAACACCAAAGACACTGCAATCGACAAAATTAGCGCTGTCGCCACCAAAGAAATTATTACCTTTTAGACCTTTCTCTACCCAATGGTCAATCGCGTCAAGGTATTCGTTTTCGGCATTCACAATATTGTGTTTGGCTTTCATTTTACGCGCCACTTTAGGCATAGCGATAGCGCCCGCAAAACGTACCAGTTTACTTTTGAGCCACCCGAACTGACCAGGCTTGATGATTTTGTTAAAGTTTTTTAATGATGTTTTAAAATCAGGATGTATTAGCGGTGGCAAGTAATGCACGAGTGTCTGATCAACCCAGTTTGTCCATTCGCTGTCGTCTTTGTTTACTGCGAACTTTGCGTATTTTTCATTGATGTACTCAATTATTTTTGCAGACTCAACAATCACTTCTTCACCATCTTTTAAAACAGGTACTTTTTTGTGATCGGTAAAGTTGAGCTCCTTCATGCCAAAGGGAGAAACTTCAACAACCTCAAACGGCTGTTTGATAAAAGTTAATACGGCGCGAACTTTGCTGCAAAAAGGGCAGGACTGGAATTGGTAAAGGGTGATCATGCTTGAATTTACTCAGATTGTTATGCTATTCAATTTAAAGAAATGCATATTTATATATATGCATAAAAACACGCCTAAAGGTGGGGGTGTTTATTTCCAGACTATTTTATCGTAAAAACGTGAGTATAGGCACGTTTATGAAGGGCTGAATTTAAAAAATATTTCAAACTCTATGCAGTTTAAGCTGCCTCTATCCGGGTTGAAATTTGTGATGGGTACTGGTCAGCCCGGATGCCAATAAAATGCTACTGTGTTATAGGAGAATTACTCAGAACGATTTTAGGCAATGGTTGGTTGGTATCTGACCAGTAAAGTGACTTACTGCCTTTTTCATCTTCATCAACATCAGTGACTTTGATGTTTACACCAATCTTATTGCCATTGCTGGCAAATGTTTTGCCATCTGAGTATATTTTATTCCAGGGGATTGCCACATTTAAATGGTATCCCGTATCGGTCAGGATTATGTGAGTTAGTGTACCGACAGCGTCAAACGGGGTGAAAGTGAAGGTCTTGGCCTGATCATCTAATGCTTCTTCTTTCTGTTTCAATTCTTGCGGTTTTTCTTCACCAGCTGTCTGATCAGTCTTAGCCGTAGAATCGGTATTTTTCTTCACCACCTTTTCAGTAATTGATTTAATTTCGCTTTCTGAAGTTGTGTCTAAAGTCAGGATTAATTCATCACCTTTTTGAATGTCATTATCAGTAATTGAAAAACTCATATAAAGGTGTTTAGTATCCCAATTTGCTTGCCAGTTTACGTCAATATCACTCGGGATATTATCTATTAATTTAGAAGGAAGGTTGTGGCTTTGACTCATATTCCAGATCGTCTGCGAACTTTTTGCATACGGCACTTTGAGTTCTTTGGCTTCTTTTGGTAGCACACTTTCTGTGTTCCCTGCTGCAGCTTGCTCCGGGTGTAGATTACTGTTTAAATAGCGCAATAAAGAATCATATTTAGGTGCGTCTGAGCGCGCTTGGCGAATGTGTTCTTTGACACCCCAACTGCCATACCAGCTATAAATCCGAGGTGCACTAAAGGCGACAAATAATTTGCCGCCAGCACGTTTCCATTCGCGTAACAATTCGTCATAAACAATACCCATTCGTGGGTCTCGATTTGCCGCATAGAGTAGTGGATTTGGGTGTTCGTCTACCTTACGTGTATTCCAATCTACCAGATGTTGTCCACCTTCGTAGGCGACTAAATCAACACCAAAGGAGCTGGCAACGCTTTGTTGTTTTTTGATGTAAGAAAGAATAGTCTTCATGCCCCATTTCGAGGTTTTATTCATCATTGCTTTGAATACATCATCAACGTTTTTAGCTTTGCGTAATACTTTTGGATGTGCAGAAACATATGGGCCTATTGCGATCGCATCTGTGTGCTTATAGGCGTCTTCAAATGCCAATATCTGACTCGACATATTATGATTGCTGGCCCAGCTACCCATTACACGAATAAGTTGCTCATTACCACCAAACGCTTTTTCCCAGATTTTGAAAACTTCGACACTACGCCTTGAATACCATTTGTAACCAGCAGGAGATTTACTGCTATCTAGCTTAGCTTCAAGGCCTTTTTTAATAGCATAATCGTGGTGGATAAAAATTGGATTCCAGACTTCATTGCTGTATTCGATATAGGCCTTTAGGCTGGGGTCGAGGTTCGTTTTTACGTATTCAGCGAATTTTTGAACATAGTCGTCGCTAGCTTTATAGGGCATTGAAAACCAGGGATGCGCTTTGATTTGATTGGCGAGTGCAACCATCACTTCAACAGGTGCACCGCGTGAATAGAGGCCTGCGCGACCACCCCAGGTAGCTTTTTCGAGTTTGTTTCTATTTTCCCAGTTTTCAACTGGGTTACGCGTCATCCCAGACATATTCATGAACCTTACGACCTGGAAGTCTTTCATGAAATTTAAGTAATCTGGGTTGAATAGAATTTTGTCATCGTTTTCATCAAAAGCGAGGTAAGTATCTTCAGGTGTGCAATCTTCAGGTGTCTTGATGCGAATATGCGGTTTGCCTTCACAAATACCGCCTTCGGGAAGAATACGGATATTCTTGATGTAATTATCTTTTGTTGTTTTTTTGATAAATAAAGAAGCGTTAAGAATCTTATCTTTACCGGCTTTGATTTCGATAATGTCACGGTTCGGACGGTGTACAACCAGGCGTGCGTCATTACCGTAAAATATTTCACCTTCGCCATCATATAACACAGTGTAAAAGCCATCTTCAATGGTGCCCTCGGGAAGGCGATTAAGGAATTTAGTACCTGCTTTACCATCTTTTAGATCGGTAGGCCAGCCATTTTCATCATATTCGACTTCTTTGCTGCTGCCCCAGGGAACGGTTTCGGCAAATGGTATGGCTGATTTAAACAGGTTCAAAAACTGTACACTGGAAGTGTCTTCTCGTACATCAGCGGTGTTGATGCCGAGGAATATATTTTCCGGTTTACTGGTTCGAACCTCAGTTTTATCCTGACTACTTTTAGTTAATTTAACGGTAGCTAATTGATCGCCGCTTGGGGGCTTTGCTGCAGGCGTATGAAAGCTTATATATTGTTGGTAGCGCTGGTTTAAATACGCGCCTAAGGCCAGTGCCGCGAGCAATAATGCAAGCACTAACAAGCCTTTGAATAGTTTCATGAAATTACCGATTGATAAACAGTGTTAAACAAGAGGAGAGCACTAGTGAATTATGCTGTTTGAAAGCCTAATTCGCAAGTTGTCTAATTATTGGTAATTTTATATGCCTAAAACTAAACGGCCGAATGCTTGTGGATTTTTCCATGACTGATCGTTTTTCGCATGCCATGCAAGTTTGCCATCACGTCCGTTACCACTATCGTCATCATTAATCTGTACTTCAATGCCAATATCTTTTCCAGCAACTGGATTTACGCCAAGCGTTTTCCACGGAATTGAAGTCTCGAGGGTGTAGCCTCTATCTGTTCTTGTCATGGTTTGTTTTATACCAAGATTGCGTTTACGTGGTGAATTACTACTTAAGTTTACATTCCGGTCTTTCCAGCGGTAGATAAAGTGGAAATCATTTAGGCCATCGAATTTATCTGTACGACTACCGTCAGCATCGACGAAAATCTCGATTGAATCATCACTCCAAGGTGTTTGTGAATCCCGGATAAATTTATCATCTAGAGCGTCTACGCGCACATGAAGGAACTCATTATCCCAGTGTGTCTGCCATACTCCCGAAAGGTCATTACCGCCACTTATTTTACCATCAACAATATTTTTTAAGTGTAAAGTGGCATTGTTTGACCAAAAACGTCCTCGACCTTTGACGCGATGTACCACCGCATCATGCGGCTGATTAACTTTTAATTTGGCAAGTTTTTGCGTATGGATTTGTTGCTTCAGTTGAATAGTTACAGGTTTTTTTACATTTGGTTCGTTATTGCCTAGAGAGCTAGATTCCCATATTGGTTTTACAAAGCTCGAGGTAGCCGCTTTTACAACTGTTTTTCCAGAATCAAAAACTGCAGAATTATTATTTAATATTATCTCAACAGGGTTGTTTTTTTGTTTCGCGATGATAGTTTTTTCGATCGCATTTGCAGCAGTGTTAGTAATCTTGGGTAGAACTGGAGAAATCGGCTTAGCTGTTGATGCTTTAACTACGGCTGGAATTGACTTCTTTACTGTTGCGACAACCACCTGTTTAGTAGGAGTTATCTTAGTTGGAATAGTTTTCTTTTTTGATGGAACCAATGCAAATACATCTCCGATAGGATTTCTTCCTGGTTTATCTAGACGTGCGATGGTCGGGCTTGAACAACCTCTCCACCAGCAGGGGTTTTGACGCGCATATTGCAATAGTGCCCGATGTTTTGGCGCTTTAGCTATGGGTTGAGTAATATATTCTTTGGTGCCCCAGCTACCAAACCATTGATATGTTCTAGGAGCCGAGAAATTCACAAATAGTTTACCGCCATTATCCTTCCAGCCACGCATGAAAATGCTGTAGGCTTTTGCCATACGCCAATCTTTATTCGCTGCTATCATTAATTTAGTTGGGTGTGATTCTGTATTGCGACTTTTCCAGTCGACTAAATGCTGTCCACCTTCATAAGCGATTAGATCAACTCCAAATTTTTCAGCCACCTGTGCATTTTTATGGATATACCCTAGTACTTTCGGAATGGAGTACTTTTCTTTTGGATCATACATTAATTGAAATAACTGGCTAACGGACTTTGCTTTTTGTGCACTTTTAAAACTGGGAAAGAAATAGGGCGCAATTGCAATTGCATCGGTCTTTTGATAAGCGTTGCGATAAGATAGCAACATCTCTGAAAGTTTTGTCCAACCGGTCCAGCTTCCCATTACGCGAACAATACGATCAGTGCCACCAAAAGTTTGTTCCCACATATCAAAGATCTGTACGGAACGTAGTGAAAAGTACTTGTAACCGGCTTTGTCGCGATCTTCATCCAGCTGCATGCGCTCACCCATATCTTTTACATAATGCGCTTGGGTGAAAATAGAATTCCAGGCCTCATTGGTATATTCCACATAGGCTTTAAGACCGGGTTTTAGATTATCTTTTACATATTTAGCGTATTGTCTGACGTAATTATTATCTGCTTTGTGTGGCAGATTAAACCAAGGATCCGCGTTTAAACGGTTTGCCAATGCAACCATTATTTCAAGTGGTGCGCCACGTTCGCCTTGTATACCTGCCCACGTTGCATCTGTAACTTTTGGGCGTTCATTCCAGTTGATAATAGGATTGCGGGTAATGCCAGACATGTTCATGAAGCGTACAACTTTAAAATCCTTCATATAGTCTAGATAGGCGGGATTAAAGATTAGACTTTCATGATAGTTTTCGAATGATAAAAAACGAGATCCTTTACAATATCTTTTATTGTTAACGCGTTTAAATGGATTGTTGGAACAAACACCACCGGGCATTAATACGCGAATATTACGTAAATAGTTAGATGTGTTGCTGTTTTTTATAATCAGTTTTACGCGGAATTCATTATCCTTGCCTGCGTTAATAGAAATAATGTCTTTTCCAGGCTCACGTTTGACAAGCTTTGCATCATCGCTATAAGTTAAAATTCCTTCACCATCGTATAAAACCGTATAGTTACCTTCAGGCACAGTGTTTTTTGGAAGCTTATACAGGAAGCGTGTTCCAGCTTGACCTCCGTTGAGGTTTTTAGGCCAGCCATGTTCGTCATAAACTACTTTACCTTTCGTTAACCACGGGCGTGCTTCTTCAAATGGTATTGAGGTTTTAAAGATATCAATAAACGGGATACTGGCGTCATCATCCATGACTTCATTACTATTAACACCGAGAGGGGATCGTGTGTTTGGACCTGCACTCACTTGTCCTGCAAAAAACACACAGCTACATAGAAATAGTAGTCCGAGTATTTCTTTTTGCTGTAACTGCTTTGATAGGTATTTCATTATTATTTTTAGCAACCTATGTTAGTTGGAGCCATTGTTTAATTATTTATAATTCTATTAACTTCCATTAAATATGAATCATAAGATTAAGGTCGTTGTATTTAAAGTTGTTTATCAAGTATTTATCTATCTCAAGCGGATTAATCGAAATTGAGAAAATACAGATTAAGACTAACGTATTTATGCTTAATACAGGCTGACTAGTAGTGAAAAATAAGCAGTGATCAAATTTTATAATATGCTTGACAGCTTTTATGCTTTCCCTCACAATTCGCGCTTCTTTTGGCACTGGGGCTATAGCTCAGCTGGGAGAGCGCTGCAATGGCATTGCAGAGGTCAGCGGTTCGATCCCGCTTAGCTCCACCATTTTTAATATTAATTTGTATTGAAATGGAACAGCAAATGATGCGAATGAGTTTGAAATATGAAAACATTTGCGCGCATTGGCAAAAGTATATTTATCATTGGTCTAGTTTTAACCATTGCCGGATTAATTTTTGGTTTTGGTTTACTGATTTTTGATGAAGATAAATGGGCACTAAGGTTTTTAATGGCGGTACCAATCGGTTTTGTTTTTTTGTTTACTGGTTTGGCTACATCTGTTATCTTCTCGCCCCGTGATGATTCTGATCTTAATGAGAAGCGATCATTGCAGGATTTTCACGATGATTTGTGAAATTCTAAACGTAAAAAAGTAGCGTCTTTAATCTGATTACAAGGGTAGTTAGTTTAAGCATTTAGAAATATGTGTCCCCATCGTCTAGCGGTTAGGACACCGCCCTTTCACGGCGGTAACCGGGGTTCAAGTCCCCGTGGGGACGCCATTTTTTACGTATCTTTACTTGTAATGGTTTTATTCAAAAGCTTCACCAACAAGTTAAATTTGTTTTAGTTCGGGTCCCCATCGTCTAGTGGCCTAGGACACCGCCCTTTCACGGCGGTAACCGGGGTTCGAGTCCCCGTGGGGACGCCATTACTCATCACATGATATTTTCTGTTATATCACTCTTCACAAATATAGATAAACAGATCCCCACCACATACACTTTTTAGTGAGCTCATGTTTTGTTGTACAAAATGAATAACTCAATTTTTAGAGTTTGCCGTAAGCGGTTTTTTCAATTTATGCCTTTCAAGAGATTCTTGTTTCTGAGATTGATGTTCGGTAGAAAGTTTTAAACGGTTACATTGGCAAATGTAATCTAACGCGTGCCCCAACGTGTGGTGAAATAAGTAATTCTATTTTTCCACCAATAGCTTCAACAATTTCAGTACTAACAGCAAGTCCAATGCCTTGGCCTTCTGAATGGCTATCAGCGCGAATGCCGCGTTGTAACAGCTCTGAAGGGTTTTTATCGGGGAAGCCCAAACCATCATCATCAATATCTATAATTAAAATATCACCATTCTGGGTAGCAGTAATTTCGACAATTTTTTCACAAAAACGACAGGCATTATTAGCAAGATTGCCAAATACTTCCATCATGTCATCTTCTTCCATGCGGCATTTGCAATAGTCATCAACGTTTATGACAAACTCAAAGGGTTTGTCACGATAGACTTTAACCAATGAATCTTTAAGGCGATACAAAACGGGTCTAACGGCTTGTTGTTTGATAATCGTGCCATGATCATTGACCACTGCGCGACGTAATTGGTAAGCAATAATGTCATCCATACGTGATACTTGTGTACGTATTGTATCGTTATGGCTTTTTTCAGCTGTACTTTGTAATACGGACAAGGGTGTTTTTAAACTATGAGCGAGATCATCGAGGGCATCACGATAACGTTGCTTTTGTCCTTTTTCAGCATTAATCAATGCATTTACTGCACTTTTAACTGCGGATAACTCAGTCGGATATTCTTTGATGATTAGTTGTTGCTCACCTGATTCAATTTTATTGATTTCTTTTTCAAACTCTCTAATAGGAGTAATCACAAAATAACTACTGGCGAGTTGTGAAATTAATACTAGGATTGTGGTAATAAGAAATAGCAGAAAAATATTCCGTAATATTTCATCATGACCTTTTTGTAAAGCAGATGCTGATTTAGCGAGAATAAGTTGATAAGAGCCATTGGGTTTGTAAGAAAAACCTCGCGCATAGACGATGTAATTTTCTGCACCATCTAGTTTGGAGACATTTCTACCCTGGGTATCTTCCGGATTGAGAATATCAACACCACCAACGTCTGGGGGCATAGTTAACAGAAAGGTTGTGAACACCTTACGTTTATCTTTAGCAAAACGCCCAGCGCTGATGTCATTGAAAGGATATTGACTATGCCAGACGATATTTCCTGATTCATTGTGTTGAATATAAGCAAATTTTTCAGAACTTAATTTGCTAAACTTATTTTTGATTAAGAAGGCCAGAAAATCATTTTTAGAATTATTATCAATGACGAATTTGCCATCTTTAAAATCAAGGAAGCCCATTAACTCAAGACCGGTTTCATTTAATGATGTTTCTTCGTCTTTAAGCATTTGATGTTGGGTGACATAGTATAAAACACTGCCCAACAATAAAATGCCAAGAAAAATAATTGCAAGTGCACTTAAAAATTGACGACTACGTAATGAACTCATTAAATATTAATTTTAACTTGGTGTATTACGAGATAGAGTAAATCTATAACCACGACCACGTAAGGTTTCAATGGGGTTGACAGTACCGTCAGGGTCGAGCTTCATGCGTAAGCGACGAATAAAAACCTCAATCACATTACTGTCACGATCAGACTCATCGTCATACATACTCTCGGTTAAATCAGTTTTTGATATGACTTCACCCGCATGCATCATCAGATGCTCAATGACTTTATATTCATAGGCAGTTAATGATATTTCAATATCACTTACTAAAACGCGTTGCTCAGAGGTATTTAAGCGTATTGGTCCACACGAAAATTCAGCCTGAGACCAACGACCTGTGCGACGTAAAAGCGCACGCATTCTAGCTAAAAGTTCTTCATGATGAAATGGTTTGTCGACGTAATCGTCGGCGCCAGCTTCTAGACCTTCGACGCGATTTTGCCAGCGAGTACGCGCAGTGAGAATTATCACAGGGTAATCTTTACCGGCTTCACGTAATTTTCTGATGATTTCCAAGCCACTAACTTCAGGTAGGCCTAGATCGACAATGGCGAGATCAACAGGATATTCCAATGCATAATATAAACCCTGTGAACCATCGGCAGCAGCATCAACAACGTAGCCTTCACCTTGTAATGTATCGATAAGTTGCTCGCGAATATCCGTATCATCTTCGACAACCAGTACTCTCATATAGAGTCCCCTTGAATTTTAAATTAGAGTTTTTTATTCGGTCTTCTTTACCTAGAATATCAAATTTATGCCGATATTAAAGAATAAAATAATTATAATTATACAGTTAATTGTACATTCAAACTAAGGGGATAGAGAATTTTTTAGGGATTATATTAGTAGCGGTGTGTTTGCACAATGTTTTCTAAGTAACAACCTAGTTTTATCATCTGAAATTCTCCCTGATCTTCCAAAAACTTCACGTGATGACAGTCTGGGTTAGTGTAGCTAGATTGTTTTTTTACAGATAAAACCCGGCCATTGAGAATAGACTTGACCATAGCTATCACTTCCAGCCTGGTAATAGGCTGTGTTGGCACTGATCTTTTTAGAGGAATGTTAATTATTTCGGCTTGAACAGGTTGAGATACAACACAGCTAAAACTTAAAATTATTATACAAAACAGTGATTGTAATAGAGGATGCGTTAGCAAATTAACCCTCATAAAAACCCCGAAACTAAATTATTTATTGGTATGGAGCTTATATATCATGATATCAATTAACCGAAGCTGAATGGCTAGTTAAGCAAGCTCTTATCAAACCCAATTATTTTTAGGATGGTTAAAACTGCACGTAACTTCATCAATTTCGAAGCAATTCCTCCCTATCTTCTCCTGTAAGTCGAACACCTGATGTTTCGTCCGCGATTCGCTGCTTCCAGTTCTAAATTTGATTAGTCTGAACGCCTACCGCTGAGGCAGTGTCAATTACGCTATAGCCTTGCTCGGTAACGCGTGTTGCTGTTTCTTTTTTAAACCGGCTTGTCTGTGTTTTGTTTTTTACGTTTTGTTGATGTCATGCGAACCTCGATAAGTAATTAAAGTATCCCTCATCAATCTGTGTAATTCCATCAATCTAGAACAGTGTTAAAATTAAGTATTTAATTAACATTAAATGTATAGTGTATAGAATAACTGACTACTCATTAAAATATTTCCACGAATAATTACGAAACCCATAAATTAAATGGAACAACCAAGTCATTTGTAGTGTTCCATCTGCGTATAAAACTGAAAAAAGCCTTGTTATGTATAATTGAGTTTAATCGGTATAGAAAAAAATGAGTCGTGCCATAGCGAGACAATATCTTTTGTTGTTTTAAAACTTACCGGTAGGGAAGGCCTAGCCGTATAAAAATACCTAAGTTCTGCATAACTTCCATTTTTTATTTAAAAAAATCACTTAAAAGTGAGGGGTGTCGTTTCTATCATTATCAGGTGCTGCTATGCCATAAGGATTTTGATGACTGTTAAAAATAGGGGTCAACTTTTCTTTAACTTTGGCTGGTAACGATAATGTCCAGTAATTTTCATGGTGAATAAAATATCTTCAAGCTTTGGACCTTTTCCCATATTGTGCACGATTAAAGGTCTTTTTTTATCCGCACTGACTTTATCTGTAATTATGCCAATATGGGGCATGCCGGGCATGATATCCCATGTCACCATATCACCAGGCAAATAATCATATGCAACATTTGTGATTGGCAGGGCAGCTCCATTTCTGGCAAAAAATACTCGTAGGTTTAATACTCTTCGATGATCAATATTTGGGTCAGCTTGAACGCGTTGCCATTTTGGTAGATTAGGATATTGAGAAAAATTTTGTGACATATCATGGTGAACCAATTGTTGAAGATCTATTCCCAGCTTACGGTATGAGCGCACTACGACATCAGTACAAACACCAATGTTATTTGGTACGTCACCCCAGGGGTAGGGAATTTCAAGATATTTACCATCGTATTTAACTTTATGTGATAGTCGTTCCAAAGCTGCATCTACTAAGTCTAACGAGAAAGCCATACTTTGCAGGGAATAATCTTGGACACTTCCTTTAGCAACTGCAACAGAGTTAAATTGAAGGTAAAATAAAATGAGTATTAATAATGATTGTCCCAATCGCATTTGTATCCCCTTGACTTAATCTGTATGAGTATTTTTGTACCTATTTTTTTAAATAATATAACAGCATTGCTTAACACTCCAAATATATTCGTTTACTTTGAAATTATCCCTATCTTCATTAAGAGAGATGGCGATGTTCTAATAAGTTGATAGAATATAGTCCCAGTTAATTAATTTAAGGTTTAAATGTGTGCCACATATTAAGTGCAAAGGTCATTGTTTTTCTTGTCCAGTAAGGCATCGTAGTATCTTTTCTGAATTGCCGGAAGAGATTTTAAAGGAAACTATTAAAGACTTTCATACCTCAGTGGTTACTTACGACGCTGGTGAATCTATTTTTCATCAATATGATGATAGTTCTGAAAGTGCCTACACTTTACGCAAAGGTCTAATAAAAATCACCAAGAGTCTGGCGGATGGCCGGACTCAGATAGTACGTGTGTTAGTTGCAGGCGACTTGTTTGGCTTTGATGGTTTTGCCAATGAGAATTATAATCATACTGCAACTGCATTAACCGATAGTGAAGTTTGCCGTTTACCGCTCGCTGATCTTGCAACATTACGAAAAAACTATACTGAAATTGATCAATCCATGATGGCAAGAGTTATTAAGAATCTCAGACAGACTGAAGACATGTTATTAGAGCTTGGGGCTAAAAAAGCATCGGAAAAGCTTGCTAGTTTTATTATGAGCTTAAGTAAGTCAGATGAGAATCACCAGCTAAATACTGTTACTTCGGAACAATGGTTAAGCCTGCCACTATCACGTGGCGAAATAGGGTCCCTATTAGGATTGACGATTGAAACAGTAAGTCGATTCTTTTCAGACTGGAAGCGTAAAGGTTTTATTAAGGAAACAAAGGGTAGTATTCAGGTTATCGATCCTGAGGGTTTAAAAGCTGCTGCTTGCACACAAGGAGCATGTCAGTAAAATACTAAAAACTATGAAATTAGACCAGCCACTTAAAATTTTTCCAACCGGTATGCACCCATGCTCATACTTACCGGGTCTGATTGCGAGAAATGCTGTTGTAGATCCTGATTACGAGATGACTCCAAAGGTCTATGACTATTTAATTCAAAATGGATTTCGCCGCAGTGGTGAACAAGTCTATCGTCCTTATTGTCATACATGCGAAGAATGTATTACAACGCGCATCCCCGTTGCAGAATTCAAATCCAGTCGAAGCCAGAAACGCAATTGGAAACTTAATAGCGATTTACTTGTTGAGGTAAATAAAGGTGATTTTCGCGACGAATACCTGCCTCTTTACCAATGTTACTTAGAAAGTCGTCACGATAGCCAGGATCATATCGGAGTGGAAAAGTTCTTACTGGCTGATTGGTGTGATATTCATTTTATTGAATTTTATACGATTGGTGAGTTAAACGTAAAACAGCTGATCGGGGTCGCTGTTACAGATGTGGTTAAGTCTGGGATTTCTGCGGTATACACCTTTTTTGACCCAGAACAAGGTGGCCAGCGCGGTTTGGGTAATTTCGCCATACTTTGGCAGATTCATTATGCCCTCGAGCAAGGTATGGATTATGTCTACCCCGGTTTTTGGATTAAAGAGTGCCGCAAAATGAATTATAAAATTCGTTTTCAACCGCTTGAAGGTCTGATGAAAGGGAAATGGATAAGGCTTGAGAAGAATAGTTAAATTAGTTTTTACTCTGATATTTAGTAAATCATTTTTTTATCTTTCGCTAGGCACATTCGTGTTTAGTCTTTATCAAGTTACGCAGTATTGGAAATATCAAGAAACACTAATTGATATCAGCAAAGAGTTACGCCTAAAAGTTGGGAATGCAGAGATTGGTAATGAAATTCAAACTGCGATCGAAAACTCTGACTTTGACGATGCCAGAATGTATCTGCAAATTGCAAGATCAAATAATTACACAATCGATTACGGTCATTTTCTGCAGCAACTTGATGAAAAAGATACCCGCTTTAAACGTTTTATGACCAATACCTCTAATTTTGCTGACGGTTTTATTAAGGGAGATAGTGCAAATCTGGCAGGTATTGCCGGTGCAGTAAGTGCGGACTTTACAGTAGTTGGAGATGTTAGAGACCTAAGAAAAGAGTATACAAAACATCAGCAGGGTGAGGAGATCAATGAACTGATTGTAATTCTATCTGGGGCTGGGATCGGTTTAACAGCACTTACAATTGGCTCGCTGGGTACCGCAGCTCCCGCAAAGACGGGTACTTCTTTGATTAAAATAGCGGTTAAATCAAAACGTTTAACACGTGGTTTTCAAAAGCAACTGATGAGATTAGGTCGAAATGTTTTTGACTGGCCGGCATTTATGCGATTGGCGAAGCATGATACAAGTGTCAATAATCTTCGTCGAGCAGCTCAACGAGCCTATCATCCTGAGGCAATTCAACCATTGCAAACAATTGCGACTCAGGTTAACAGTATTCGAAAATCAAGCTCTGCTGTTGACACTTTGCATTTATTAAAATATGTGGAAAACGCTGATGATTTGCGACATCTGGAAAAAATGACTATCAAATATGGCCCTCAAACTAAAGGCTTGTTCAAACTCTTAGGCAAGGGAGCATTGCGAACTGTACGGATTTTAAGAAAAACAACAGCTCTATTAGTGAGCTTGATAGGTAGTGTGATTTCAGGGTTTTTCAGTTTGATTTTTATGTTTTCTAGTCGAAAAAGTTTGCTAGCCTGATTATTTCGAACTCTAAATTTTCCTGATCAAAACCATCATAAAGTTTGATTGGTTTTAACCTTTACTCTGTCTATACTTTTATTTGCATAGTAAGTAATTAGTCATGCGAAGCAAAATACTATTCCAAATCATTTGTTTTGTGATTTATTTACAGAGCTATGCAGGTCGCAGGTATATATTGGCATCAGACCATTTGATGGTTTTTTAGTGTTAATAATAAGAGGGTTGACCCATGGAAAATACAGAGATAGTTGTACACATCAATGAGGAATTAAGCAAAGAGTATAGGGAAAGTTTAAAGCAAGAGATTTGTAAACTTGATGGAGTGATATCAGCAGATTTAAATGAGAAGAAAACTCATTTAATGATTGTTGGTTACAATCCTGAAACTATAAAATCTATGCAAGTACTTGATGGTGTTAAAAATACTGGAGTTCATGCACAGCTTGTAGGCTGGCTATAGATAATATAATAAAGATCGCAGTTTCAATTATGGTCCGCTTTTGTCGGGCCTTTTTATTGCAGGGCACCATTGTTAATTAGACAATTCTTTTGGCTAAGCCCCGCAGAAGATATGCCTAATTAATAGAGATGCCCTGTGTAGGATAAAATCGTTCAGCTTACGAAAAATACCCTAGCTCTGTATGAGTTCTTTTAGTTATTTTTAAAAAAAATGGACCGAGCTTTAGCGAGACAACAGCATTGTTATTTAATGCTGACCCGATCGAGGGAAGGCACCACCGCATAAAAATCACTTAAAAGTGGAGGTGTCTTTTTAATAGTTTGCTAGAAGTTATCATTCACAATTATCCCACCAGCATTCTTTAGCAGCTTCCTGGAACGTCATTACCCCATCATATTTAGGCGATTCACTGCGGGATTTATTCAAATGTTCTTTTAAGCCGAAGTTACCATAGCGATAGAACGATTGTGGTAATGTATAAAGCGTGAATAAGGAGGTACCTTCATCGGATAAATCCTTCCACGCATTCAGAAAGTTAATATAGATTTCTTTCATGCGCGGATCGCGATTGGCTTGATTAAAGAGTTTTCGATAGCGTGCCTGGTCGCTTTCATCAATAGCACTACCAAAAATGCCAGTGACCAGATGTTGTCCACCTTCATAGCTTACAAGTTTAAGATTGGATAAACTGATAATCGTCAGCTGATTTTTTACCGCATTGATGGTGCCTTCCAGTGATTTAACATCGACATCGCCACTTTGATTGATAGTGTCAAAAATATCATCAACAGTCGTTGCCTCGTTAAGTGCCATAGGCGCGTCAATACAGATATCCTTATAAGGGCAGCCGAAGAAATAGGGGGCGATTGCAACTGCATCTACATCATTAGTTGTTATATTTCTAAGCATTTGCTCTGTCAGAACCTTGTCCCCGATAAAAGAGCCAAGTACACGAACTATGCGAGAGTTACTGCCCCCAAACTTGGTCTCCCATAATTTGAAAATCTGAACAGCTCGCTGGCTGTAAAAACGCAATCTGGCAAAATAATCACTGTCACGATAGCCCACAAATTCTTCAGGTACTGTGTCAAGTCCCAGTTTCTTACCTTCTGATGTAGCGTAAGCATGTCCTGCGAAACCATTGTTCCAGACCTCATTTGAGTATTCCAGATAGACTTTAATGGAAGGATCAAGCTCTGCATAAACCTGTTGGGCGAACTGAGAAACGTAATCATCGCTGGCTATATGCGGCATGTTGACCCAAATATCGCGTTTAAGAGTGTTGGCAAGTGTAATCATCACTTCAACGGGAACACCTTTGTGGTTTTCATCAGGTGTTCTGCCATCATTGCCACCCCACACAGCATCGTCCAACTTCGCACGATTCTCCCAAGTGCCTACCTCAGCTGGGCAATCTTCGGCGGTATAGCAGAGTTTTTTTAGGCTGGCTTCCATCAGGTTCATCATCCTCACGACTTTGAAATTTCTTAAAAACATCAAATAGTCGGGATTGAATATAATCTCATTTCTGTCTGCTTTTAATCGCTCTTCAAATGATTGGTATGTCGTTCCGTTAGGACAATCAGCTGCTGAATCAAAGCGAATATAGGGATTTCCACTACAGGTTCCACCAGGCATGATAATCCGGATGTTTCTCATGTAGTTACCGGAGCCTGAAGCAATGTCTCTTATGTTCATATTGAAGGCATTGGTATCAGAAGCAGCAACTTCATCTTCGCCATCAAAATCACGAAGATTCAAATCAAAAGTGTATTTGTTTTCACCGCTAACTTTCTTTACATTTGAAATTGTACCGCTTGAACCAAATTCGAGTTTGCCGCTGTCATCGTAAAGAACCGTATATTTTCCTTCAGGAATAGAGTTATCCAGTGCGCCCTGGAGTAGTTTTGTGCGGGCAAAAGTCTGCCCTGTAGCAAATTCAGTGGGCCATCCATTTGCATCGAACTGGGTGCCAGCCGGTGATAATTCGGTAAATGGTCGTGCGGTTCTGAAAATGTCTACAAATGGCATTGGCATGCCCGCTGTATCAGCGCCACCTTGAGGTGCTTCCGTGTTAATGCCCAACGAAGGTGAGAAGGGTAACTCAGGCATATCACCTGTGGACTTATATAAAATTTTCGTCACTTCTGTGATAGATAGGGTTGGATCTATAACGACAGAGGAGTTGTTCAGGTCGATACCATTGCTTGGATCGTCATCAGCATCCAGATAATTTAGAATTAGTTTGAGGTTTTGCAAGACATCTGAATTGTTACCAACCAGATCGATTTCGTTGTTAGTGCTCCCTGGTATAAGTAAAGTATAATCTATACCTGCGATAGTAAAGCTTACAGACTCACCTTCTTTGTACTCAAAAGTACCATTATTGCTGGTTTTTCCAGAACTTCTATAAGTCGAAGTGGTATAAGGCACACCGATAAGTGCAACAGTCGGGTCTAACTGAACAGTCAATGTGCCGATTTTTTGAGAGGGAGAAGGATTATCAGTAACAGTAGAAGAGCTACCCCCACCGCCACAGGCAGCCAATAGGCAACTAAATGCCAAAATTGTAGTTAAATGTTTGTAGCCCATTTTTAAACCCCTTGTATTAAAGCAATCTTATAGCGCACTTATTTAAAACTGCGATTACCCCTGATTTGCTCAAGAATCATTGTTATCATTTACTTTGAGCGATGCTAAATCGAAGTAGTTCATTTTATAATAAAATCAATAAGAACACCCTCTATTTAGTTGTTTAATATGGGAATAATAGGCTTAATAGTTTGATGGGTTTTATCCTGCTTCAGGTGTCGATTTAAAAAATCAGGTGTATCCATTAGTAGAAACCAAATCAAGTGATACAATTGTGCTGTGAATACACCAGCTACACATAAAAACGATAATCGACCGCTCGCAGAACGTATGCGTCCGAAATCTTTGGATGAATATATCGGCCAGCAACATATACTTGGTGAAGGTAAACAATTACGTGCTGCGATTGAGCAGGATCGTCTCCATTCCATGCTCTTCTGGGGGCCTCCCGGAACGGGTAAAACCACACTGGCTCGTTTGATCGCGCAATACAGTGGTGCAGAATTTATAACGATGTCTGCGGTGTTGTCGGGGGTAAAAGATATACGTGAAGCGGTTAAATTAGCTAAACAGAATTACCAACTAGATGGTCGTAGTACTGTTTTGTTTGTCGATGAAGTGCATCGTTTTAATAAATCTCAACAAGATGCGTTTTTGCCTCACGTTGAAGACGGCACATTTAGTTTTATTGGTGCAACTACCGAAAACCCCTCGTTTGAATTAAATAATGCCTTATTGTCACGGGTGCGTACCTATGTTTTACGTGCTTTGAGCGAAACCGATATCAAAAGTATTTTAGAGGCTGCAATCAATGAACCCGAGCGTGGATTGGGCTATCGTGAACTAAAAGTTGGAGAAGATGCTTTGAGTTTTCTTGCCAGAGCTGCTGATGGTGATGCGCGCCGCGGTTTAAACTGGCTGGAAATTGCTGCAGATCTGGTGGAAGATGGACGTATTACTGTCAGCACCATAGAAGAGATTGCCAGTGAAGGTGTGCGCCGTTTCGATAAAGGCGGCGATCTGTTTTACGAACAAATATCCGCTTTGCATAAGTCTATGCGTGGCAGTAATCCTGATGCTACACTCTACTGGTTTTGCCGCATGATTGATGGAGGTTGCGACCCGCTTTATATCGCACGAAGAGTGGTGCGAATGGCAAGTGAAGACATTGGTAATGCCGATCCAAGAGGTCTTGAATTAGCCCTGAACGCCTGGAAAACCTACGAGCGTTTAGGTAGCCCAGAAGGTGAGCTGGCGATTGCTCAGGCACTTGTTTACCTCGCTTCTGCACCCAAGAGTAATGCAGTTTACACTGCCTATAAAGCCGCGATGCAAGATGCAAGAGAATCTGGCTCGCTGGATGTACCGATGCATCTGCGTAATGCTCCAACAAAATTAATGCAACATCTGGATTACGGTAAAGACTACCGTTATGCACATCAGGAAGAGGGTGCTTATGCTGCGGGTGAGAGTTATTTTCCGGAAGAAATGGGTGAAACGATTTATTACGAACCTGTACCGCGAGGTCTGGAATTAAAAATCGGTGAAAAGCTCGCGCATCTGCGAGAACTAGACAGAAAAGCCAGAGCGAAGAAATAAAAAAGCCAGAAGAAGAATAAAAAAGCCAGGAATCTAATTCCTGGCTTTTAAACGTAATATAAAAGACCCCCACCCCACTTATGTGCGGTTTTTTTACTTATTTATCGGCTTAATGAGTTTTTAATATTTTGTTGATTAAGCAATAAAGCCACGATAATCAGAATAATAGGGGCAATAAAAGCTCCCATTGAACTTAATGTGCCCATTCCGCCTGCAGCTGCTGCCATTTCTGGTGACATATCTGCAAACATTTCACTCATCATGCTCTTGGTATAGAAGAAAGTAGCGATGCCCAGGATAACAGTGAGAACGGTGTAATAGTTGAAATGACGTCGGCCAATATCCAGATATTTGAGTAATTTAATGCCAATAAAAATCGCCCAGATAGAGGTTAAAATTGAAATTGCAGTCGAGCCTATTAAATAGCTTTTGCTGAATCCTGGTATACCTGCGCCTTCAGCATTTCTGAGTGTATTCATCGCGTCGCTCGCAAACAGCATTCCCGCGAGTCCTATTACACCAAAAATCAATCCTAGTGTGCCTAGGATAATTGAAATGATTCCAATAACTTTTGGAATAGAGCTGCGGGATTGTAAATTATTATTAACATCAGAACCGGGTGCTGTGTATGGATTGTTTGTTTCGTTCATAAGATTTTCTCCTTGTTAACTTTAGAATACATAATAATTGTCCTACAAAGGAAAAGTAAGCTTCTTTAATGATTTTGCACTGTACTAAATTTATGAACTAACAAATATTGTGTCAATAACTGCTATTTTGCTAACATAATAAACACTTATTCTATTAAAGGCACCTCTATAAATTAGACGTATCATCTGGCAACGCTAAAAATCTAGAATCAAGGTATGTTCACGCGGAATGCTTATTGCCTTCAAGACATGCTTAGAATCCGAGCGCTTGAAAGTTCGCAGATGAAACTTCTAATTAATAGAGGTGCTCTTAAAGTATAATTAGATCATATGCCCCGTATTATTCATCTAAAGATAAAGATTATGAAAATATCGAACTCTATTGTGCAAACTTTATTATCTGGAGTTATCTTTTTGTTTACGACTTTAGGCGTTCTTGCAGATTACTCAGTGTCTGTAGAGCATATGCATAATGGTAGGGTACATACACATCAACTATGACTCATAAACGCTATTTTTATGTCTTGTTAATCCTGTTTTTACCGATTGCACTCTGGGCTGCTATCACACCTTTACATCCCGCAGACTGGGCGCTGGAAAATGTTCTGGTGCTTGTCGCATTAGTGGGGTTGATAGTGACGTTGGGGAAGTTTCCACTTTCAAGGGTTTCCTATACGCTCATTTTTATCTTTTTGGGCATTCATGAAATTGGCTCCCACTATACTTATGCCGAAGTGCCTTATGATCATTGGTTTGAAAACCTTACTGATTCAAGTATAAACAGCCTGTTAGGCTTTGAACGAAACCACTTTGATCGACTGGTGCATTTCCTATACGGACTATTACTTGCCTATCCGATCCGCGAAGTATTTATACGTATCGCTAATGTAAAAGGCTTTTGGAGCTATTTTCTTCCGCTGGATTTAACCATGTCTACTTCCATGATCTATGAACTGGTCGAGTGGGCTGCTGCGGAAGTCGTTGGCGGCGAACTCGGACAAGCCTATCTTGGGACTCAGGGAGATGCCTGGGATGCGCATAAAGACATGGCGCTGGCAAGCTTCGGAGCCTTGATTGCAATGATGGTTGTATTTCAGATGAATATCCGCTTACAGCGCGATTTTGCTCAGGAATGGAATGAGAGCTTAACGATTCGACACCCGTTGCCTCTTGGGGAAGATGAGATTGTGAGAATGAGGGAGGGCTGATGCTGGTATAAGCATCAATGCAATAGTATTTTATTGGTTATTATATTCAAGATTCTGAGTAGGGTTTTCGAAACTTGGGGACAAATGAATTTCCCTCTACATTCGGTTATAGGATTCGAGTTGCTTTCTTGTCAACAGCAACAAGTAAGTAACCAATGAAATGCCGCCTGACAAACAAGCCGCAAGCGGTTCCCTCACTACTCGAAAATCGACGCGGCTATAGAACTCGATCCTAAAATCGCTCAGACAGCTACACCCTTAACCATCGATTTTCTGCGTGGCTCGGCTTGTTTGAATGGGTTTAGAAACCATCGCTAGAATTGAAAAATGGCATAAAAGTAGGGGGGTGTCTTCATAGTATCCCTTCTAGAACAACCCTTAAGTTTATTCTTTAGATTGTCTTTTAATAGAGGTGCCCTTGATCTCAATGCTTTTTTTTTGGGTGCTGTTTCATTCGGATATTGAGTTTCTGCGGTCGGGAAAAAAAATAAGACGCCCATAAAATTATGGGCGTCAGCATTTCTCCAGTTCTATTTATTTAATGCTTTGAAGACATCGACAAAGGATGTTGTTTTTGTCTCAATATCCAGTGGCGTGTGTAAACGGCGGGCAATGTCTGATGTCGATATAATCCCCCTGATTTGATGCGCTTGAGATTCAACAACTAAACAGTGTTGTGCACCATCTTTTTTAAGCGTTTCAATCACATCTGCAATTGTAGAGGTCATCATCTCTTTATAATCCAGTGCCTTAATCTGTGACCTCGGCGTCATCAGATGTTTTACTAGAATATCATCACGATCTAAACCTTTGTGCTGGTGTATCAAAATGTTTTGATCACTGAGTTGATCCAGGCTAATTGTTCCTAGAAGTTCGGCTTTGTTGTCTACCACAAGCTTCAATCGCACATGTGCCTTTCGCATCAGATATTCAGCCTGAACAGCAGGAATATCTGATTCAATCTCTAAAGGCTTATGCTCTTTAAAATCTGTAAAGACAGAGACTGCCGGAGAACCCAGGGTTATTTCGTCAAATTCTTCGGGGTGAACCAAATGGTCTATGCTGTTTAATGTCAATAAATTCATGTTTTTCATAATCAAATACCTATTTTTTGTGCCGTGAATTCATTTAAAGTGCGAATACGGCAAATACAAAGTGGTTAAATCAACGTTTTAGTGTTTTAACCTGATTACTAGAAGTAATGATTAGAAAATAGGTGGAGCGCGAATAGGTAGGGTGTTTTTGAAACGGAAAATTGCTTTTCGTGAAGCGAACAATAAGCTTAAAGCCAGTGCTTGCACAAAAAATTTGAATTGCTCTTGAGAGACTGGCGCGAGATCAGTGTTATCGTCAAAATCCGCATCATTAAAGAAGAACTTTTTCTCAATGCTGGTATTTTCTTCAGCCGATACTAGAGTATTGTATGTAATGCTATTAAATGTAACAAATAGCGATAACAAACATAGAAAGAATGTAATTTTAATGGAGCGCATTTTTAAATAATTTCTAGTTAGCGGAAATAAATACTTTGATTTAAGTCATGCCAATATTTCGGCGCAGAATACTACTAAAGCTTCTAAAGTCAAGCACTATTGTAAGGGCATTTTTTTATATAAAAGGTTAAAATATATTAAAGAAGTTGAGATATTAAATTGCAACATAAGAGATATTAGGCTGGCTTCAATACCATATCAATCAGAAAGATATTGTTTTAAGAAGAAGTGTACTTATTGTTATTTATCAATAAGATATATTAATTGAAATTAAACGAGTCATTGTGAATAAAAGGAATATGCCATGTTAAATATAGAATTGGATAGAGAATCTGCAATTGCTATTTTAGAACCCGATGGTGAATTAACAGAGCAAGATTTTGAAGTAGTTAGCAGCGTGATTGACCCCTATATAAAAGAGCATGCAAAGCTCAATGGAATTATCATAAATACTAAAGAATTTCCTGGCTGGGAGTCTTTTGGTGCGATGTTAAAGCACTTCAAGTTTGTAAAGGATCACGAACAAAAGCTCTCTCATATTGCGATTGTAACGGATTCTGCAATTGCCGGATTGGCCGAGAGTATAGCAGCACACTTCGTTAGTGCTAAGATCAGGCACTTCCCCTTCAGTGAATTCAACGAAGCTAAAAGCTGGGTTCTTGGTAATGAGCCTGAATAATCAGTTTATCTAAATACTGAATAAAAACATGTCGGCATCCCTAATTTGACCGTATTGTTAAAACCCCTAAACGTAGGGGGGTGTACTCGTATCCCCTTTTAAAACAGTCCTTTAAGTTTATTCTTTAGCTGGTCTTTGATTTGATCTTCAGCGCTTTTTTTCTCGGGTGCTGGCTCATTTGGGTCTTGTGTTGCAGCAGGCTTTTCAGTTTTTGAACCGCCGCCAATTTTTTCCAAGAGTGTGTTGCCGAGACTCTCTCCTGTTTTAGCTTTCAGTTTTTTAACCGCGTCAGCTTTGGCATCACTGAGTTTTTGCTTGAGTTTTTGTTCCTGCGCTGCTTTTTCTTCGGCAAATTTTTGCTTGGCTTCCTGTTTTACTTTCTCGATATCCTGGGCGGCCACAGATTTAATTAGGTCCTGGTAGTCCAGGCCAAATTTTGGATTGCTGAACGTTCCTGTTATCGTCAGAGGTGCAAATAAGGGTTTATCACCTTCTTTGGTATTCGGCCCAATACGAAGCTTCATATTGAGTGTTTGATTGGCAACGTCAGCAGTACCGGAACCCGAAATATTGAAGAACGGCGCAAGCATGCTTAGGTTGTCTGTTTTGAATACGCCATTAGTAGTCTTCCAATCGCCACTGAGTCCGGTAAATTTGACTACCGACTTACCATCTTGCAGTTCTTTTTTCTCAAACACTTTAACCGCAAGTGAGACTTTCTCTGCAAAACTTGAATCTCGAATAGTGCCATCCTTAAATCCAATGCTGGTATTGCCATTGAGGTTTTTTAAAAAGGCATCGATACTATTGCCACGTGAGCTAAGCTCCGTTATCAGCTTAGTATCGCCTGATATATATTTGTCCTGGAACAAATCAAATAACAAGCCTTCTGAGCGCAGTCCAACGACTTCGTGACGCATTTTCATTGTTGGTGTTGCCTGTGTTGCATCGATATTTATGCGGCCTGTATATTTGCCACTGTAGAGAGATGCATTGGCGGGGTCTATGACAATCAAGCCTTGTTTAGCGTTGATTTTGGCACTGACATTAGCCATTTTTATTTTATTGATAACCATGTTGCCGATCTTGAAACTCCCATCGATATTGAGTTTACGCAATGTGTCCAACGGCAGTAGTTCTTGTTGAGTAGCTGCTTTAGATTGCCCCGCAGCTGCTGTTTTTGAGGCTGGAGCCAGATAGTCATCAAGGTTAATACTATCGATGCTTAGCTGTGGTTTTAAACTGGGTATCGCTGAGGGACCAGTAAAGTTTGCTATGCCAAGGGATCCCGACAATGTGCTTTTATCTAGTTTGATATTGAGGCCCTGAAGATCAGCTTTGTCAGTGTCTGCTTTCAACGCAAACTTTGCCTGAAGCTGTGACAATGCATTCGGATTATTCGTCACAGGAGGCGTTATTCCAAGCGTTTTCATCACTTGTTTCAGGTTGAATGTATTGGTCTGAAACTGTCCTGAAATTGAGGGTTTTGCTGCAAGTGGCGCTATCTGAACCTGGCTGCCTTTGATTTCCATACCCGCCAACTTAAGGAAGAGATCAGTGAGATTGACAGCACCTTTTTTATTCGCCCAGTTTAAATCAAGATTGCCCTTTGCTGTTTGTTCAAGCTTGCCACCGGGAATGAATCCACCTTCGACATTACTATTCACTGTAATCGAGGGAGACTTTATTTGTGAATTAGCCAAATCCATTTGAATATCACCGCTGATATTGCTGTTGGCTTTACCACCCTGAAGTAGCTCTCCAGTGACATTGGCCGTGGTTTTCATACCATTGATTGTTAGTAATTGCTTAGCTAAATCAAATTGCGCTTGACCATTAATGATTGCATTGGCAGTACCACCTTTTACATGGCCACCTGTCATTTTCGCATCGAGCGCAAGGTTCGGTATTGTTAAAAGCTGTTTCGCAAGATCAAGCTTTGTATCTCCGCTTATAAGCGCTTTTAGGGCACCTCCAGCTAGAGGTTTACCGTTAATGTCACTGTCGATTTTCATTCCCGTAATTGTGAGTAGCTGGGCATTCACATCAAAATCGAGTTTGCCCTTGAGATTAGTTTTAACAGCACCTCCAGGAATCAAATCTCCCGTCAGGTTTGTTTGCAGGTCCAGGCCAGCGATGCTGATTTTCTGTGGATTACCATTAACATCAGCACTTATATTCGCATCAAGGCTTCCCTTACCGAGTTGTACAGTTTTAATATTTGTGTGTAGCTTGAGTTTGCTGAGTGAGAAGTTCTTATTGTCTTTGCTCAAGGTGAGGGTGGTGTTTCCCTCAGCTGCAATGGTCATCTCTGGATTTTTTTGTTTCACCACAACAGCTAATTCAATTGGTAAGGGTGTGCCCGGGCTGAATTTTCCTGTGCTCAGGTTAAGTGGTGAAAGTGTTATATCCTGTTTTGCGTGCTCATCTATCCAGTGGATATTCGCATCTTTAAGATTTACTCCTGCGATCGATAAGTTATCCATTAGCTCCTGAAGGACTTTGGCAGGTTTCTTTTTTCTCAATAGTTTCAGCTTCTTTGGCATCACTCTTGGCAAGGTCATCCCAGTTTGTGGAACCATCCGCCTTGCGTTGTAAATTTAATTGCAAACCATCCAGATAAACCTCATCCGCCTTGATTTGCTTTTTCAATAAGGGTAAAAGTTTGACTGAAACCTTGCCTGAGCTGATCGTGGCAAACTGCTCACCACTAAAGCCAGCTGCATTCGTAAGCGAAGCTTCACCCACCTCAAGCGCAATATCCGGATAAACTGCCAATTTTAGGTCTCCATTAATCGCCAGCTCTCGTCCTGTCTGCTTTTTCACCAGACTGATAACTTGCTGTTTGTAATCATTGGCATCAAAGGTAGCAACAAAAATAGCTAGCGCACCGATTAAAACTGCGATTACAACAACAATAATGAGGACGAGTTTGCTAAAAAATTTCATGAAATTCCTTTTAGTTGGCTTAATAAAGTCAGGGTATTATCTTAGAGACATATTAGTGTAATGGTTAAGCAATGGTAGTTCATTATTTTTTGTTATTTTTTATCGAAAAATTCCTTAATTATTCTTAATTTCAAAAGGTTTGTGGCGAGTCTGGATTAACTCGGGTATATTTTGTTTTTATGAAAACAAATCAACCAGTCTATTATTTTGCTACACCCGATGAAGCCGAAGCGGCTTTTTACTCTGCCTTCGAAATGGGTGATGTGCAACTTATGGATGATGTCCTCGCAGAACATGGTGTTAGCTGTATACACCCGGGAACATCGGCAATTATTGGTCGTGAAGCAGTATTGGATAGCTGGATGAAGATTCTTTCTAATATCAACGAACCCGCTTTTTATACTGAGGTGTTAAATCGTTCAGTGGTCGATGATATTGCGGTACATCTGGTGGCCGAGCGTATTGCGAGGAACCACCAGCCAGATGCACCCACCTCATTGATATTGGCTACCAATATTTATCTCCGCCAGAAAAACGGATGGCGCTTGATGATGCATCACGCATCTGCACTCCCTAACCAACAACAAGCTAGGCAAAGCGATGAGCCCGTCGCGACCCATGAAGGACCGCATACCTTGCAATAATTTTTGATTTGCAATTTCCCTCACCTGTGGCTTAATCTCTAGCCTGTTAACAAGTTCTAAAGGGTTAATCCATGCCTATAACCACTGGTTCGTTTCCACATGCGCGTATGCGCCGCATGCGCCGTGATGATTTCTCGCGTCGCCTTATGCGTGAAAATATTCTGACTGTTGATGATTTGATCTATCCGGTTTTTGTCATCGAAGGTGAAAACAGCCGCGAAGCGATTGCCTCGATGCCAGGTGTTGAGCGACTGACGATAGACCTGCTGGTTAAAGAAGCTGAGGAAATTGCTGCTTTGGGTGTACCAGCTATGGCTATTTTCCCTGTGGTTGGTGATGCGAATAAATCAGATCTCGCCGAGGAAGCCTATAACCCTGATGGTTTGGCGCAACGTGCCGTTCGCGCGATTAAATCCGCCGCGCCAGAATTAGGGGTGATTACCGATGTAGCACTGGACCCGTTCACCTCGCATGGACAGGATGGGCTGATGAGTGCTTACGGCTATATCATGAACGATGAAACGGTTGAAGTGCTGGTCAAACAGGCAGTCTCACACGCCGATGCCGGTGCCGATATTGTCGCACCTTCGGATATGATGGATGGCCGCATTGGCGCAATCCGTGTTGCATTGGAAAAAGCAGGGCACACCAATACGCGGATTCTTGCCTATTCGGCAAAGTATGCTTCCAGTTTCTACGGTCCGTTTCGGGACGCGGTTGGTTCGGCGGGAAACCTTCGCGGTGGCAATAAATACAGCTACCAGCAAGACCCGGCGAATAGCGATGAAGCACTCTACGAAGTAGCGCTGGATTTACAGGAAGGCGCGGACATGGTGATGATCAAGCCCGGCATGCCGTACCTGGATATTGTGCGTCGAATTAAAGATGAATTTAAAGCCCCGACCTATGTGTATCAGGTTAGCGGCGAATACGCGATGCTGAAAGCCGCATCATTAAATGGCTGGCTGGATGAGAAAGCCGTGGTGCTAGAAGCCTTGTTGGGGATGAAACGCGCGGGTGCAGATGGCATTCTTACCTATTACGCCAAGACTGTAGCGCAATGGTTGAAAACAGGGTAACAATCACAAAATAGTAGTTAAAAACAGAACATAACAGGACTTGATACAGAACATGGATAAATACGCCGTAATCGGTAACCCGATTAATCATAGCAAGTCACCCAGATTCACCACATGTTTGCCCAGCAGGCTGAAGAAGAAATCATGTATGAGGCGTTGTTATCGCCGATTGATGAATTCAAGGAAACCGTCGAAGCGTTTCGTAAAGGTGGCGGCATGGGGCTAAATGTAACCGTGCCTTTTAAACAGGAAGCGTGGGAATTAGCCGATGAACTTAGTGATTACGCTAAAAATGCCAAAGCGGTAAACACTTTGGTTTTTCGCGAAGATGGCAGCATTTACGGCACAAATACCGACGGTATCGGCTTGGTATGTGATCTGGTCGAAAACCACCAGAGTCTGATTCAAGGCAAACGCATTTTAATTCTTGGGGCCGGTGGCGCGGTTAGAGGTGTTTTGCAGCCCTTATTGCAACAGATGCCAGAACAGATTTTTATCGCTAATCGCACTCCGGAGCGTGCTGTAGAGTTGGCGGCTGATATGCAGGAACTCACCAATCAAAATGGTAAAATCTGTAGACTCTCTGGTGGAGGATTTGAGGTCATACAAGGTGAGTACGATTTAATCATCAATGGCACTGCCGCTAGCCTACAAGGCATCATGCCACCAATACCTGAAAGCTGTATGGCCGCAGGGGCGCATTGTTATGATATGATGTACGGCGGTAGGCCAACCGCATTTGAAAACTGGTGTGAAGATCAGGGTGCTGCCAAAGTCATGAACGGGCTGGGTATGCTGGTAGAACAAGCAGCCGAGTCTTTTTCAATTTGGCGGGGAAAAATGCCCGCAACTAAACCCGTGCTAGAAGCTATGCAATTATCGTGGCTCGCATAAACAACATAGAAATAATAAATGGAAAACACTAATCAACAAAATACGGCTCAACAAGACACAGTAGATTTACATCAAACACATTTAAGTGACGTCAAATTTTCCGATTTGCCATTATTGCCTGAATTACAATCAGCAATAAGTGAAATGGGATTTGATTTTTGTACACCAATTCAGGCTAAAACCTTGCCGATCAGTCTCGAAGGCAGAGATATCGCAGGCCAGGCACAGACAGGAACAGGCAAGACAGCGGCGTTTTTATTAGCGGCGTTTCAACATTTAATTAAACACCCGAAGCCAAATAAAAATAACCGCAATCAATCTCAGGTGCGTTTTGTAATTTTGGCACCAACACGCGAATTAGCGATGCAGATCGCGAAAGATGCTGAAGCCTTAAGCAAGAATACTGAATTAAAAATTGCCTTAGCCTACGGTGGCACGGGTTACGATCAGCAACAAAAAGCCATTGAAGCAGGTGTTGATGTTCTGATTGGCACTCCCCGGCCGTATCATTGATTACTGGAAGAAAAAGGTATTCAGCCTGCACGAATGCCAAGGCTTAGTACTTGATGAGGCCGATCGCATGCTCGATCTTGGCTTTATTCAGGATATTCGCTTCTTTATTAAGACGCTTGCCTGACCCTACAAAAAGACTGAGTATGATGTTTTCGGCAACCTTGTCTCATCGTGTCATGGAATTATCCTACGAGCACATGAACCAGCCTGAAAAGCTGGAAATTCAGGCCGAAGCGGTGAATACAAAAAAAATTGCACAGTATGTTTACTATCCATCCAATGATGAAAAAATTCCGTTATTGATTGGCTTGATTCAAGAATTAAAACCAGAGCGTGCGATTGTTTTTGTGAATACCAAACGCAATGCAGAAACCATTGATGATTATTTACGCGGCAATGATATTCAGGCAGTGCTGATTTCGGGTGATGTGCGCCAGAACAAACGCCAGCAACTTTTGAAGGAATTTTCATCGGGTAAACACCAGATTTTAATCGCTACCGATGTTGCAGCACGTGGTTTGCATATTGACGATGTTTCACATGTGTTCAATTATGATTTGCCACAAATCGCCGAAGATTATGTACATCGTATCGGCCGTACTGCGCGTGCTGGTGCATCCGGTGAAGCGCATAGTTTTGCCTGTGAAGATACCGCCTTTTATCTCCCCGAAATCGAAGAATACATCGGTATGTCTCTGAATAGAGATGGCAAGCGTCACTGCCGATCTGTTAGCCGATGTGAAGCCACGTAAGAGAATCACCCGTGATCGTGTACCACAGAGGCCAAGCAGTGGTGGTAATAAACCGGGAGGAAAGTTTTCTGGCAAGCCACGTAGCGGTGGTGGTTACAAAGGTAAGAATCCACGCCATAAACCGAAACCAAAAACTGTTTAGAAAAACCTCTAGCCGAAGCGTAGCGTAGACAACAGCATTGTTATTTAATGCTGGCCCGAAGGGCGAGTAAAACGAGTCAGCCGAGGCGTAGCCGAGACGATGTTGAAGCGAAGCGACGACTACTCGAAGAGTGAGGTTTTGCAAAAACCTCATAAAAGGTGGGGGGTGTCTAATCTCCCCCTTTAATTAACAATTAATCCTCTGTGAGATTTTGTATTCATAAGTCTCATTCTACTCAGCAAAATCCTCTTTTTTGCACCATACTATTTATTCATAGTTCGTTTCATCTTATCTATCAGCATAATGAGTACACAGAATGATATCTGTCAAAGGTCACCTCACTTTTTTTTCAAATCCCCGCGCTCATAAATCTGATCTCTATCCAGATGAGATGAAACAGATCTTTTCATTGGAAAAATGCACCAATGCAGTGAATGAGATTTCTAACTGGCCCAACTATAAAGCTACACCGCTTTATTCCCTGCAGAATCTGGCAGCAGATTTACAGGTCGATAAAATCTGGTACAAGGACGAATCACAACGCTTTCACCTGAAGAGTTTTAAAGCCTTGGGCGGTGCTTATGCCGTGGTTCGACAATTAAAGGCTGAAATCAAAAAACAAACTGGGGATGAGCCCAGCACGCAGGATTTACTCAATAATAAGTATCACGAGATTGTCAGTGAGATAGTGATTAGCTGCGCTACAGATGGCAATCATGGCCGTTCAGTTGCATGGGGTTGCCAGTTGTTCGGCTGCCAGTGCGTGATTTATATTCATCGCGATGTATCAGAAGGGCGAAAACTGGCTATGAAAAACCTCGGCGCCGAAGTGATTAGGATTCCGGGCAATTACGACGAGTCAGTAAAAATGGCTGATTCAGAAGCCAAAGCAAAAGGACGCATTATCGTATCTGATACCAGTTACCCGGGTTATATGGAAATACCCAAGGACGTAGCACTAGGTTACGGCGTGTTACTGGCAGAATCAATAGAACAAATGGGCGGGGATATTCCGACTCATGTTTTCATTCAAGGCGGTGTGGGTGGTTTGGCATCGGCAGTCTGTGCGTATTTCTGGGAGTACTGGGGTGAGAATCGACCGCGTTTCATTGTGGTCGAACCGGAGAATGCCAATTGCCTGCAACAAAGCGCCAAAAGCGGCAAGCCCGAGATTGTTGAAGGACGCCTGGAAACGGTTATGGCTGGCCTTGCCTGTGGTGAGGTTTCGGAATTGGCATGGGAGATATTAAACACCGGCGGAAATGATTTCCTCACCATCAATGAAGAGACCGTACCGTTGACCATGCAATTATTAGGCAATGGCTTTAACGGTGATGTAAAAATTGAAGCAGGTGAATCTGCGGTTGCTGGTTTGGGTGCTTTGATCACCGGGCGTAATCACTCCGCTGATTCTGAGAAACTTGGTCTGGATCAGTCTAGTCGTATATATATTCTAGGGACTGAAGGGGCTACTGATCCTGAATTATATGATGCGCTGATGGCTAAGAAAGTATGACACTAAAACCCCCAAAGCGAGGATTTGACCTGGCAGAATTTGAAACACGCACCGCCGCGGTACAGGAAAAAATGCACCAGAATAAAATGGATGCTTTGTTGCTGACGACTGAACCCCATGTGCGCTACTTTAGTGGTTTTTTCACGCAATTCTGGCAAAGTCCAACGCGACCGTGGTTTTTAGTCGTGCCTTTGCAAGGCAAACCGATTGCTGTAATCCCCGGCATCGGTGAAGTCGGAATGCAAACAACCTGGATCGATGACATTCGCATCTGGTCATCGCCACAACCGGGTGATGACGGGATTTCTTTACTCACCGCCACACTTCAAGACCTACCCAAACGCTATGGTCAATTCGGTGCAACACTGGGTGCTGAAAGCCATTTGAAAATGCCGGCTAAAGACTTTCAACAATTAAAAGATAATATAACTAATACGCCCTTTGTTGATTGCAGTGAAATATTACACCGCCTGTGTTGCGTCAAATCAGATGCTGAAGTGGAGAAGTTGAAGTTTGTCTGTGAACTGACCGCGGATAGTTTTAACTCACTGCCAGGTTTCGCTAATATTGGTGATAGCGAACGCGAGATAGTACAGCAAATGCGTATCGATTTATTACAGCGCGGTGCAGACAATACGCCTTACATTGTTTCGGCATCAGGCCCAGATGGTTATGACAATATCATTATGGGTCCAACGGATCGTCGAGTAGCTGCTGGTGATTTACTCATTATTGATACCGGCACAACCTTTGATGGTTACTTCAGTGATTTTGACCGCAACTATGCATTTGAAAGTGCCAGCAATATAAGCAAACGTGCTTACGAAACTGTCTATAAAGCAACCGATGCAGGATTTGCTGCAGCTAGACCAGGCGCCACAACGACAGACCTATGGCGAGCTATGTGGACAGTTTTAGAAGAGGGAGGAGCAGAGGGGAATGATGTTGGCCGCATGGGGCATGGCTTGGGAATGCAGCTCACTGAATGGCCATCTGTTACCTCAACAGATAACACCATACTGACACCCGGAATGGTCGTCACGCTAGAACCGGGTATGAGCTACGATAATGGAAAACAAATGGTGCACGAAGAGAATATTCTGATTACAGATGATGGTACTGTAATGCTATCCAAGCGGGCCAGTCCGGAACTGGTAATTATTTAATAAAAACAGCGCTAGAACGTAAAAAGTGCCCAAAAGTAGGGGGGTGGCTTTCTTAGGCTCACCAAGAGCCAAGAAAGTCTATCGTAATTTCCGTAAGGAAATGTCGATTGCTGGTCGAATCATTGGATGCTCCAATTTAGAATAAAAAGCAAACAAAACGACAGGTTTGAGACCTGATAATATATTAAAAGGTCGCAGAACTTATTAATACACTGTTAGAAGCCAATAATCATAAATCAGCGCAGCAGAAATCAGGTCTACATCGTTTTCCCTACCATTGGCCTCTACCTAGTCAAGCCGCTCCCACTCAACACGTAGTCCAATAGTGTCTGTAATTTTGAAGTTGAAACCAATCCCGCAATGCAGGTCAATCGAGCCCTCAGTTTTGGAATAATTGTAGTTTTCCATACTGATCGAACTACCCGCAACGAGTTCCAACTTTGGATCGGCGGCATATACATCACCCTTAGCTAGCAGTGCAGCGAATGAAGTTATCGGATAATTCAGATTAACACCGAGCGTTAAGGCATCGACGATAGCCTTAGCTATAGCGAATAAATCACCATCAATGAAGTTGCCCACTAGATCGTAAAAAGCTCCAGTCGCGCTACTATTTGCATCGACTTCAACCACATCGATAAGAGAATTCAACTACGATGATTTCGTGAAACGAAGAGCAATCTAATTATTTATAGCCAGAACCGCTCTCATCAATATTTGCGCTCTGGTTGCCAGCGAAGTTGATGACACTTAAAGTGTCACCAACCTCATCCTTAAAAGCCGTTATGGCTTCTTCCGACACCCAATCGTTTTAGATCGATTGGGTTTGCACTGCCTTTATTATTTCAAAACAGTAAGGCCACCAGCGCCCGCGGCTGTGTACACCCGGCCGTTGTTGATAGCAGTGCCTGCAGCACCACCTATCACTCCTTTGATCTCCAGCAGGGTTGGGTTTTCTGGATCTACTCCAGTCGAGTTTCACTACACCGGCATCTCCATAGGCTACATAAAACAGCAGTCTCGGCTCGAGGATTGTAATCAGCGTACCTGTCGCATCGCGATACTTGGTAGGGAAGTATTGTGGTGTCATGTACAGCGCACCACCACTAAGGTCTGCATAGGGCGAGGGCGTGGTAACGACACCGTCGGCATCCTTGACTTCCCCGTACTTTTGCAGTTTAAATTGAGCCACAGCTGTTGGTCGACATTCTCCCACGCCGCCCTGTTTAGCACTCAGCTTCGTCACGTCAGTAATGGTCGCACAGATCTCAGGATCCTGCCCGGCGGGCACCACCGCTGGCCGCTCTTCTGTCGCAGGCCGAATCAGATCTTCCATCCGGTAGGCCACCAGGCCAAAGCTGTCGTAGCTGAAGTAGGCGATGTCGCCTACGACATGAACGTCCACACTCTTACCATCGGCGGAGCCGAAGGCATTGTCGTCGTCTGCTTTCAGCGGTTCGAAGGTCTTGAGCAGTTTGCTAAGGGTCAAGTCGCTCGCTTGCCCACTGGCCAGGAAATCCGTCATGTCGACCACCGAGATACCATAGGCACCTGCAGCAACCACTGCATAGGTGTTGCCGGTGGACGAGTCCGTCCACAGCTTGACACTTGCAGCGCGGCCCACCGCGTGGCTTGCCACTGGCGGTGTCGTTGGAGTCACCGATGTTGGCGACCAGGTGGAGCGCCTGTGCTCGGGTCTGCCGTGGTGTCGTATACTGTCAGGCCGTTGTCACCGTCGGCGACGATGGCGTACTTACCGGAGAATTCGACACCATAGGCGTGATCCTGACCAATCACCTTCAAACCGTCGACACCGGCGACATCTCCATCTTCAGTGTTGTGCTCGAAGATATTTCCGAAGGCATTCAGCAACGCAGGCGCGCCCACCATTGCGCTACCACTGGTAACAGCCGACACATCAATGCGGCGCATGCCCAGACTCTGGCTCATCACGTATGCCTTGGTGGGGTCGCTATCGAAGAAGACCTTGAATGCATGGGGAGTTGGCATGACATCGATGCCCGGTTCGGGGTACTCGCTTTGCAGCGTGTTAGCCACCAGGTGCAGCTCGTCGATGGGTGTCAAGCCATCAGCAATTTTCCATACGCTCATGCCATGAGGTCCATCTGCCAGATACAGATAGTCGCCTGACACCGTCACACCCTCAGTATGACCGATGGCGATTGGCTGCCCGGCACTACCGTCTATATTTGCGCCTATCTCGTCGGTACTGACCAGGTTCACGGGTACATCAAAACGGTCTGGCTACAGCTACATTCGTAGAGGTCAGATCAATGAAGTCGACGAAGCTCACGCCACCAGCACCAGAAGACTGCACCGCATCCACCTGACCTGCGGCAGCTGGTGTTCACCAGACATCAGGAACAGCGCACCGCCGTGGCCATTGATCTCGCCTGTGGCCAGCATCACTGGTGAGGTGATAGTTACCGTTGCTATCAGCAACCAGGAAGGCAGGCAGTGACTCGTCGCCCACGGGTACAGGCGTCATATCGTAGGATGTAACGAACTCGTAGTCAGGCCAGAAGACGCGCGGATCAGTGTCGTTATCGAAACCGCCCATACCGTTCCTCCAGTTGGTCGCCGGTGATTCGGCGCCGCTGACCACGACCAGACCCGCAAAGTGGTCGGTGTAGAAAGCGAGACTATGTCCCTGCAGCCCCGTTAGGATCCGGAACCACGCGCACATTCATTACCCCGGCTTCCTTGAGCATGCCGGAACCGAAGTGCGAGAGGATACCCTTCTTGTCGACGTTGATCGGTGGCTCGTCCGGGCCGTGTGCCGGCGCGGCAGGCACATAGCCTTCGTATGTTATCGCTGCGGGGTGTGGTTACATCAACCGCCACCAGACCACCCAGTCCGTAGGCAATGTAAGCCACTGTGCGCGCAGGCTCGACCAGATCAGATTTACCAGATCCATAGTGCGTGCGTTGTAGTAGTACTTGCCGTACTTTTCGAACTCGGCCCAGGGATACCAGGTCTGGTCGTTCTTGTTGCCCAGTTCATGTGCAGCCTGAACATAGGTGGGCATGCCATCGGCATCCACTGGGAGCGACGCCATTCAAGGTCGGCGCTACCACCAGGTCGGTGTTCAACTGGGTCGGGGCAGGAGATCTTGCGTTTCGGATAGCCGAACCAGTCTTCCTGTGCGCTGTTGGTGCAATCGGTGTACAGGTTGTAGGCACCCACCGCTGTCAGATCAGCCGGGTCGTAGATGCCGATGCCGAGGAAACCGAGTGCCGCATAGAGATTGCCGTCATGCATCTTCAGGCTGAGCGGGCCACCCCAGGGGATTTCGCCCGCGTATTTCAGTGTCCAGAGTTCGCTGCCGTCGATGGCGAGTACGCCGTCGGCTGCAGCGTCCATCAGGTTGGACAGTTTGGTCTTCTGAATGCCAAAGGCGGTGTTGGCGATAAACAACTCGTCGTCGGTGGTCTCGGCGGGTGCCCTTGTCATCCACCAGCAGATCGTTCACCGGTCCGGAAGTGTGTGGCTCTATCGATGCCGCCTCGGTCAAAATCGTACCGCCACCGTCCGAGAATGTGTACTCGGGCGTCATGTAATTCACGGTCATGGTGCGCACATACACCATGGCAGCCGGGTTGGTGATATCCACCACGCCGATGCCTTTGCTGCCCATCGACAGCAAGGCGTAATCCTTGCCGCCGTAGTCCTTGACCACCGTGATGTGCTGGATGTAACCCGGCACCGTGATCTCGTCACCGAACCCTTGGTCATGCCGACCGGCGTCGCCGCAAAACGGTTGGCCATGGTGTAGAGTGTCCAGTCGGTGGCGCCGTCGTTGTAGAGCGCCACATCCTGCGTGCCGCCACCGATCTGTGCCGCCAGCGTGTCAATGTTAGCCTCGATAACTGTCGGCACAACAGGTTACTGAAGAAGAACTACCTCCACAGCCGCTCAACAAGAACGCGAGACCCGATGCTGCTAACAGGTATTTGGCACGTGCGCTCCTTGCTGAATGAAGCTGTAAAGATGTGAGTTTCATAAGTACTTTTCCCGTATTAGAGTGCAAAAATCCCCCACGTCGAAGTGTAGAAAACCCAAAAAACAAATATATATGCCATTTATAGCCACATATAATAAACTATTAGCAGTTGACATAAATCAATTAATCTCGAAGTTTAATTATCGATCCAAATCACGACCTGACTATGTGAGTTATTTACGAATCAAAACAAGGATTTTGATACTCTGTTATTTACATACTATGGACTCGGTTGAAAATATCGCTGACACGCAGTTTCTCGAAGATTTTAACTGGGAAAATTTAAGCTCATCATTGATGTCGGGTGTTCACAGGGTTCCAGTTGACTAGCTATACTTAAAGCCAACCCGAAATTATAGGTCGTTACTTTTGACAGACCACAAACGCTAAGGTTTCACTGCTAACCTCTTTGCCACTGGGAACGCGAGTATGATAAATAACAGACGGTTCGGGCAACATTTGGCGGATTTCGTTTTCCAGTACTTCATCTGCCTGCAGTAAAATCAAACCAATAGCCGAAGCTTCAGGATGGTATGTCAGGGTAGTGTAGGTGAGTTTTTGCAATGTAAAAAGTGCCTAAAAGTAGGGGGGTGTCTTTGTTTATATCAACTTCCACCCTAGAAAAAATACAAAATTGAAATAAAAAGAGAGGTTTAATACCTGTTAATTGGATATTTAAGCCTGATGCAGTTCACTTATTATTTTATAAATAAAATAATTATGATTCATTATTTAAATAACGACCTTCAAAAACAAAGGTTAAAGACCCTATAAACTATTAAAAGGTTGTAGAGTTTATTAACACACTGTTGAATTAATGGCCCGGCAGTTTCATTATTGTCCAAAGCTGCCGGGCTAAGCATTTACCTGCCTTTGTTTATTAGGGTTGCCCAATATACAAAACAATCTTACCAACTGAGCGCCCGGATTCACTGAGCGTATGCGCTTTTACTATATCCTGTAGTGCGAATTCGGCACCAATAATTGGCCGCAGTTTACCCTGTTCAACTAATTTAGACAGTTGTTCTAGGATGGGAGCATTCGGTTCGATAAAAACAAACGAGCTTCGAACATTCAGTTTCATAGCTTTTTCCTCAGACGGAGGGCTAACGATCGAAACCAGTATGCCATCTTGTTTTAATACCGACCAGGATGATTCCTGAATATCGCCACCAAGAGTATCGAAGACGACGTCAATATTGCTTAGAACTTCTGTAAAATTCTGAGTCTGATAGTCAATTACTTCATCTGCTCCTAACGATTCCACAAGCGCCTTGTTTTTTCCTGATGTAGTTGCAATGACATAAGCACCGCATGATTTCGCAAGCTGAATAGCAAGTGTCCCTACACCCCCCGATCCTGCATGTATCAACACCTTTTGGCCTGCGGATACTTGTGCTGTAGTGATTAGCGCTTCCCAGGCAGTAATGCCCGCTAAAGGCAAAGAGGCCGCTTCGTTATGTGAAATGGTTAGAGGCTTGAGTGCGACTTCGTTTTCCCGAATGGCTACATATTCAGCATAAGTGCCATTGCGTTTTATATCCGGTCGAGAGTAAACAGAGTCACCCACATGAAAACGAGTGACATCGGAGCCAACAGCTGTAACAACCCCAGACACATCCCAGCCCAATGTAACTGGCATTGGATAAGAAATCATCTCTTTCAAATAGCCTTCTCTAATTTTCCAGTCCACTGGGTTGACCGATGCAGCTACAACCTTAACTAGTACTTCGTTCGAAGTTATTCTCGGCATAGGCGCATCTTCAAATGTCAAAACGTCGCTATTGCCATATTCGTGAATTCGGACTGCTTTCATTTAAATCTCCTGTTGATACTTCAACTTTTTAATAAGCGTCTTAAAGCGGCGCGCTTGCAAGTGCACGGCGGAGTAAAAATCCCGTACAGTGATTTGTTATGTGATTCAGTCACATTTCATCATCTACTAATTGCTTTAAGTGCTCCAAGTAAATATTTTGGATTGTGTGCCGAATCGTACATTGGATGCACCTTCTTATCGGTATCAAATAAACCATAAACTGCCATTTGAGCTGTCCTTACAGAATATTCAACGGTAAATACACAATCTTTAGGTGCTTCGGCAAATTGACCTAAAAAAGCAAAATTTGTTGACTCCTTTTGGTATAACATCTGGTCTATCACCAATATTCTCTCGGCATAAAAAGACTATCAATAAACGGCATCGCAACAGGGATACAATTTACCTTCCCGGCTTCTGTAATCGGTTTCATCAATATCTTGAATTTTCAAATGATAATAAAGCTCTTCTAGCATTTCAGCACCGGTGCACTCTGCCATTGTTTTGTCAATGTAATTCCCTTTTCTATCAGGATAGAGTCCATAGCCCCAAAAAATCTTGACGTCATCAGGCTGGTTTGGAAAGTGAGGTTGCCGTGCTATTACAAATGACATGAGCCAGTTGGAGTCAGTCAAAGTGACAAGTCCACCTGTTCCGTCTACATTGCCCGAGAAGTTCTCCATATAATCGTGAAATGTGCTGTCTTTCATTGTTGCCGTAAATGAGTACCATTTTTGCAAATCAATATTGTCACAGAATGGATCCGGGATTGCCGAAAGCCTTATCTTTTTTTGCTATTTTTTTCCATAGCTTCCAGGAGCCGGATTCTTCTACTCCTTTCAATTTTGCAGGAGTATCCCAGGTTCCATTATCAGTACTGTCTGTTATTGAGCCATTTGTGAATAAACACATAATCATTTTTTCCAAGTACTATTTCAGTTTTGTCTTTAAGGTGCAGTACGGTAGCAGTCTTTTTATCAGCGGATAGATTGAAATCGATATCAACAACTTCTTTGCCCAATTCAAACTTCACACCTTTTTCTTCAAGGTATTTCTTCATAGGTCTTACGACTGAGTCGTATTGATTGTATTTGGTACGCATTACACCGCCCAATTTAGGCAAGCCATCAACAAGATGGATAAAGCGTTTCATATATCTTCTCATTTCAGCAAGACTGCTCCATTTCTGGAATGCAAACATGGAAGTCCATATATACCAAAATTTAGTATCAAAAAAGGCTTGATCAAACCAATCTTCTATTCGCTTATTACCTAATGATTTTTCTGAAACAAAGGTTAGTTTTATAAAATCTTTTTGTTGTTCAAATGATAAACCATAAGAAGAAACATCCAGTTTTTTACCGTCTTTCAAAAGTCTTGCCTGACCATTTGAAACAAATCGTTCATTAAATTCATACGATTCATCTCTTACCGAAACATTTGGATCTTCCAATGAAGGTATGTGCGAAAGCAATTCCCAATAACATTCATAGTGCATTTCATGCATTCTTCCACCACGAACAACAAATCCTTTATCATTATCACCTGCACCATCAGTGGCTCCGCCAGGAATTAAGTCTTTTTCTAAAATATGGATATTCTCACCAGGAACACCAGCATCTTTTTCTAAATATACAGCACTCGCAAGCCCCGCAATTCCGCTACCAATAAGATAGACTTTTGAATCTTTTGGGTTTTTGTTTTTTTCTGTTTTCATGTAAATCTCCTGTTGATATTTCAACTTTTTAGTAAGCACCTTCGCTATAAACGAGTTCGTAACTATGGCTGTAAATTTCTAAGATATTTCCAAACGGATCTTCCATATAAATCATACGATAAGGCTTTTCACCAGGATAGTAATAACGCGGTTCTTCCATTCGCTTTTTACCGCCTGCAGCGACTATTCGCTCTGCTAACTCTTCAACATTCGGATCCTGTACGCAGAAATGGAAAACGCCGGTTTTCCAGTATTCAAAGTTATCTTTCGGGTTCTCCTGATTCGGAAACTGAAACAGTTCAACCCCTATACGATCTCCGGTTGAGAGATGGGCAATTCGGAAACTTCCCCAGCCTGCACCAAAAACATCAGTACACATTTCTCCTATGGCGCTGTCATCCTCGACAACGTCGGTTGGTTTCATAATAAGGTACCAACCCATCACCTCGGTATAAAATTTAACGGCTTGCTCCAAGTCTGGTACTGAAATACCGATGTGAGAAAAGTTTCTCGGGTAGACGTTGTTCATCATTTTCCTCCTTTGTTTATGTCTTTGATGAAACCAGGTTACAAAGACGGGATAATTATGTAAAATTATCATTTATCATATTAATGAGTATATTTCGTAATGATTAACCCGATCTGGTTACGCAGTTTTTGTACGCTCGTCGGAAGTGGGGCATTTCACCCGCACCGCCGAACGCCTGAATATGACTCAGTCCGGCGTCAGCCAGCATGTGCGTAAACTCGAAGATCAATTGGGACAAGCCTTTGCTGATCAGACAGGGAAAGCAGTTCACGCTCACCGATGCCGGCGAGCGCCTGTACCGTGAAGCGCGGAAATCATTCTGTCACTGTCGAATCTTGAGCAGCGGATCGGAGAGGATCCTGCCTACGAGGGTGTTGTCCGGGTGATGTCGCCCGGGAGTGTCGGTCTCAAGCTATACCCTCATCTTGCTGGAACTGCAACAGCAGCACCCGAAGCTGGTGATTGATTATCGATTTGCACCCAACGGCGATGTGGAACAATCCATTGCAGAACTATGACGTTGATATTGGATTCATGACGAGCCTCTCAACTCTGGATGAAGTCAGCTTTAAGCCAGTTGCCGAAGAAGAGTTGTTGTTGGTCACACCGGAGGGCGTTGTCTGAGCCGAGCTGGGAGCAATTGTTGCAGCTAGGATTTATCGATCATCCTGATGGTGCACATCATGCCGGTTTGCTGCTTGGTGCAAACTATCCGGAATTTCAACACAGCAACCTGTTTGAAAAAAGGGGTTTTTCGAACCAGATCAGTCTAATTCTCGAACCGGTAAGTATGGGGTTGGGCTTTACGGTATTGCCGACCTATGCTGTAGAGGCTTTCCAGAAACCACAACTTGTTAAAACCCATCGACTTTCCAAACCGGTCAGTGAGACACTATATCTTGGTATTAGCCGCAAAAAATCCATACCGAATAGGGTGAATACGGTGATTTTCGAGGCCAAAAAGTGGCTTTAGTGAGTTGCTAAATTTAACAAAACGATGCTTCCGGATACATTTTACACTGTGCTCCAAATGTGCCGCAAAGCTCAGTGTTATGTTTCAAAAAACCTAAAAACCACCTAAAAGTAGGGGGGTGTCATTCCTAAAGATATTAACTGCTTATTTAAGCAGTTCCCCAATATGCCATGCGAGTGCTGAATTGGATGAGATTACCGGCTTGCCGATTTTCTGCGCTGCCTGTTCCAGCAAATCGAGTGTGCGAAGGTTGGTACAGGATGCGAACACTACATCGCATTGATCGCCCGAGCCAATCTGCTGTATCGCATCAAGAATAGACTGGTGCGAGATTCGTGTTACCTTTGCTTCTTCCTTCTCATGGAAAGAGCCAAAACTGGATATTTCAAATCCTTCTTCTTCTAAGTGATCTGCCATTGCCTGTGAAACCTGCGGCTCATAAGGCGTGAGTAGACCGATTCTTTTTGCGCCAAGATGTGTGAGATAGGCTTTGACAGCACTTAGCGGATTTGTGACTTTTACATTCGGCAATACCGAATGAATCGCTGCCGCGACATTCTTTTCACCGATAATGGTAGTGCCCGAGGTGCAGCAATAAGCAATCACACCGATACCGCCTGTGGCCGGTAGCAAGCCCACCGAGACCGGGATTTCAGCCTCCATTGCGGCTAAAGTTTCACTGCTTACCTGTTTGCTACTGGGAACGCGGGTATGATAAATAACAGCTGGCTCGGGGAACATCTGGCGGATTTCGTTTTCCAGCACTTCATCTGTCTGAAGTAACACCAAACCAATAGCCGACCCTTCGGGATGGTATGTCTGGCTAGTGTAGGTGAGTTTTTGCAATGTAAAAAGTGCCTGAAAGTAGGGGGGGTGTGTTTAAAATATTTCTTGAAACAATCGCATAAAATATCAGTAAAGTCGAAGGTTTAAGCTTACCACTAGCACGTGTAATAGAAATAGAAAGCTGATAAAACAAATATTAATGCTATAAATAAGACACTGTTATTTGTGATTCAATTACGTTGTTGAATAGGCGATCTCGACGTAATACCGGAACTGTGAAAACATGATCATGAACACTTTGATGCGTATCATGTAGATACAACGGTATTTCTATAAGGTTTCGGTTGTCTAGTCCTGTGTACACTATATCCAGCGAGGAGGAGTCATGTCAAAATATCTGCCACTACATACGAATGATGTTATTAGCGGAATTCCAGCGAATAGAATTCTCGAACTTGAGAAGAGTTTTGGTAACGGTGATTTAAGCCGGGCAATTGAATACGCGCGGCTGGCGGGTCCATTCAAGGTAACCTCACCCTGGGAGCTTGAAGACCCTGATGGTCTATCCCGCATCAATGCCAGTGGTTACGCAGCAACACCGTTCGGTGAACGCTATCCGCCGCTGATCGATTTTGTCCATCAATATCTCGATCAAAGCCCGGTGATGGGCCTGCCTCAGCAATCTCTTGGCGAATGGCGCGCAGCATTGGAACACAATCTCGTTAAATTGCTTGCCTCCGTCGCACCGTCTCATTCTGATAGCCAGGTTTTCTTCTCCAACAGTGGTGCCGAGGCCGTTGAAGGTGCTATCAAGTTCGCTAAAGCCTGGCGACCGAATGGCAAATATTTTGTCAACTTCGAGCGTGCTTATCATGGCAAGACACTTGGAGCGATGAGCCTGACACCGAACGAGGAGGTTCAGGGTTTGTTCCATCCTCTGGCTCTGAATACGCTGACGTTGCCCTTTGGCGATTTGGCGTCATTTGAAGACGCCATAAACCACAAGGGGTCAGATAACATTACCGCAGTTATACTCGAACCCATTCAGGGTGAAGCCGGTGTGATCATTCCGCCTCAGGATTTCCTGTCAGGTCTGGACCGTATCACCAAACGCCTCGGCATCCCGGTAATCGTTGATGAAATCCAGGCGGGACTGGGCCGCAGTGGATACTGGTTTCCCAGTATCGAGTGGGGAGGTATGGATCCAGATATCATTACACTGGCCAAACCCCTGGGTGGCGGCATGATACCAATCGGTGCAACTATCGCCCGTAAAGAAATATATAAAAACATGTTGGGCGGTTTGGCATGCAAACGTCACTCAAACACCTTTGGAGGAAATTCTCTGGCTATGGCGATTGCTGTAAAATCATTGGAAATATTAGATGAAGAAAATCTTGTGGAACGATCTAGAACTCTAGGTGAGAAGGGTTTGATTAGATTACAGGCAATTGCACAGAAATACCCTGGTCTTATTTCAGAGGTGCGTGGTTTTGGTCTATGGTATGCAATAGAGTTCCAGCCTGTGATACCCTCCAAGGTGTCATTTGGACATGAAGATCTGGTAGGTGAATTTACCAGTATGCTAGGACTGATGACCCTGCACGCAGCGGGAGTCCATGCAAACTTGTCAATGAATTGTCACCGGACGATTCGACTTACACCAGCTTTGAACATCCCGGACAAGCTGTTCGATGAAATGTTTGATCGTGTAGAAGCTGCTGCGAAACGACTCCACAATGCTAGTGTTATGTTGATCAAAACACCCCCGAAATCCCTTTTGGATCTGACAAGATTAGCCTTTGATCTATAAGTCTCTTCCTATGGAGATGATCGCTTTCTAATACAGGACTGACGACTATTCTGGGATACTCCGCATGGCTGCTTACCTCTTATAGCAAGCGTTAAGAATCCAATTTTCCTGTAAAAAGTGCCAGCCGAACGGAGTCAGACAACAGCATTGTTGTTTAATGCTGATCCGTAGGGAAGGCGCAGCCGTATAAAAAATGCCTTAAAAGTAGGGGGGTGTGACTAACCCTTAGTATTCAGCCTTAATCAGGGTTATCTCAGCATCAAACTCATTCCGGAAAAATAAGGATGGAGGAATAATAATCCTCCATACAGCACCAGACTAACAACAATCAAAATGATCTCAGTTTTCAGTCCTTTTGAATCTGTTGGTTTTACCCAGGCGCCATCGCGTTTGTTGATGGTTAGCTGGGAAACAATAGCCCACAGGCCGAGCCCGCCGAATAAAATGACTGAGCGGCTATCGCCATTGGTCAGCAGGTGACCAATGCTCCAGACCAGCATGCCTGTGAGCATGGGGTGGCGAATCCATTCACGGATTCGAGTTTTTACATTGGCAGCACCGAATAGGATAATTGCAATCAGGATCAGCAACATCGTCAGGTGTCTTCCCCAGGTAGGCGGGGTATAAATTTGTGTGGGTATGGTATTTTTCCAGCCAAACACCATCAACACAATAGAGCCGACAATCAAAAGCGCATAAATACCTTGATACGCATTGCCCATAGATGCTGAAAGTTTATTTCGATGTGAGGCGGCAACGCTTGGATACAGATGAACCACACTCCACAGAATAACGCCTAATACTAACCACATCATAAGAACACTCCTGTTTGCTATTTGATTAGCGAATGATTATAGCTTTAAATAACGTGGTAATACTTGGGTTAGTGTAAAAATAAGGAAAACCGCCTATAAGTACGGGGGTGTCCTTTTATAATCATTGAATAAAGAACTTACCCGCTGTGGCGATAATGATTGTTACTATTCCAATTACTGTATTTATACCCACCATAGTTCTGATCTGTCCCAAAGCATTACCGCCATCAGGCCAGCGTTGTTCAGCAACGGCTTTTTTAAGGCGGTTATAGGGTGCAAAGAACACGTGCATGAAAATCAGCATCATCACAATTCCTAGTCCCAGCATGGCATGCACGAATATCGGCGCTTTGGGGAATTGCAACATCATCCATAGACCGGTGGCGAGGACTAGAACTACGCACACCCACACCCAGGGGAAAAAGCGTTTAAAGGTGGCAACCCAGAGTTGCAATCGTAACGGTGGCTCAAGTGTGCTAACGGCGGCAGGGCGTAAAGCCTGATGGGCGAAAAACATACCACCAACCCAGACGACAATGGCTAATACGTGGAGTGAGAGTGCAATAGACATGAACATGTAAAAATATCCTTATTAGAAATTGAAAGCTGATTCTATGCTAGAAATACAGCAGCTTAAAGAATGCATTATTTATATAAGTTGATTGTTTCAAATCAGAAGCAATAAAAAAAGGCAGGTTTCCCTGCCTTTTTTATAAAGTACACTTTACGAATATTTATTCTTTATTGTGCACAGCTTCGATTGCTTGCTGCATCTCTGCTTCCACTGCAACATCGATATGTATTTCTTCCTCTGCATCAAACATGCCAGCTTCAGGATCGTTGTAGACACTCACATTGAGTTTACCTTCGCTTTTGGCAACGATACTTGATACTACAGCATCACCAGATACATTGACCGCAGTTCTGATCATATCCATAAGACGGTCAACACCTAAGATCAGGCCGATACCTTCTACAGGCAAACCTACTTGATGGAATACCATTGATAGCATAATCAGACCAACACCTGGTACACCGGCAGTGCCAATGGATGCAAGTACAGACATCAGGATTACGGTTAAGTAACCGACCACGCCAAGTTCAACATTATAGACATTGGCGATAAATACTGTCGCTACGCCCTGCATAATTGCAGTGCCATCCATATTGATAGTAGCCCCAAAAGGAACAGTAAAAGATGCAACCGAATTATTCACACCTAAACGTTCGGTTACTGTCCTCATGCTGACTGGTATGGTGGCATTCGAGCTTGCCGTACTAAAAGCAAAAACCTGTACATTTCTGATTTTTTTAAGGAACATCGCAGGACTTAGGCCGGAGAATATTTTTAGCACGAACATCAGGGTGATAAACAAATGGAACAATAATGCAGCAACCAGCACACCCACATATCCGGCGAGGGAAGCGAGTAAATCTAGTCCGAGTTCGGAAATGGCCTTAGCAATCAGTGCGAATACAGCATAAGGTGCAACTGCCATTACGATGTTAACCATTTTCATCATGATTTCATTGGCAATTTCAGCTCCTTCAACAAACCTGCGGGCTTTTTTACCAACCATCAGCATACTGATACCGAGTAAAATTGAGAAGAATATCAAAGGCAACATATCACCCTCAGCCATCGACTTGACTGGGTTTGTGGGGATTATACTAATGAACACTTCAGTCAGTGGTGGAGATTCTTTTCCGGCGAAGGTAGCGTCAGTTGCCTGGTTCATGCCTTTACCGATGCCGAAAGAAACGGCGATGATAATTGCAGTTGCTATCGCAATCGCGGTTGTCATCATATAGAAGGCGAAGGCCTTACCACCCACTCTACCCAGTAATTTGATATTGCCAATACCACAGACACCACAAATCAGGGAGAAGAAAACTAGCGGTACAACCAGCATTTTCAAGGCATTGACAAACATTTTTCCGGCTACATGAAATAAACCGTTTACAATATATTCGTTTACAAATGACCCTGCCGCATTTAATCCGGAAAGATTGAAAAACAAACCGATCACGATACCTAGCAACATACCTAACAGTACTTTGACCGTCAGGCTCATCCTTTTCTCATTACTCATAACTATATCCTTTGGTTTTGTGAAATGGGTCTGTATTAAGAATTTTTTGATTAATAAAGACGCATTAAAGATCACGATCTCTTTTTTTAATGAGACCATTAAAATATGAGCTCACAATAAGTGGGCTCATTAAACTTAGACTGAGCTTAGATGGAAGTAGTCACAATTATTAAGTCATGACTCACACTTAATATATAGCACGAATATAATTGATTAAGCTTAGAAGTGGGTAATCAGGAAAAATATTATGTAATTATTTTGAGAATAGAATTGCCTTAGAGATAAACAGTTAAGTGTTCACGTTGTTGAATTTTTTTAAATCAAGCAGTAAATATTAGATATTTCTAAAATGTTGATTTCTATTATTCCAATAGGTTTCTAAATATTTTATTAACTCAGTAAGAATATTCGATATTTCTAGAATAGTGATTTTTGTGTGAGTACAAGGAAGTTTCACGCACAGAACCGGAATGTATACTTAGTACATGAGGATTCGAGCATGAAACTGACACCGTAATCGCGCAAAAGGCACTGTTTTAGAATTATCTAATGGCGGAAGTGTCGCATTCCGGTGAAGACCATCGCAATATCTGCCTCGTCTGCCGCAGCTATCACTTCATCGTCACGCATAGATCCGCCTGGTTGTATCACGGCAGCAATTCCAGCGTCTGCAGCGGCATCTATACCATCACGGAAGGGGAAAAAGGCATCGGATGCCATTACAGATCCAGAAACATTGAGTTCGGCATGTTCTGCTTTTATACCAGCAATTCTTGCAGAATTTATTCGACTCATTTGGCCGGCACCAACACCTATAGTCATATTATTTTTGGCATAAACAATAGCATTTGATTTAACGAATTTCGCGATTTTCCATGCAAATAGCAGATCGCGCATTTCTTCATCCGTTGGACTGCGTTTTGTTACGACTTCTAGTTTCTCATAGAGCTCAAGGTCAGCGTCCTGAACCAATAAACCGCCGTTGACGCGTTTGTAATCAAGACGCGGCATCGCTTCTCCAAATTCGCCGCATTCGAGTAAACGTACATTCTGTTTTGCGCTTACGGCCAGGCTCGCTTCTGTTGTGACACTCGGCGCAATGATAACTTCAACGAATTGCTTGTCGATAATGGTTTGGGCTGTTTTTTCATCCAGCTCCTGATTAAAGGCGATGATGCCGCCGAAGGCTGATTCTGGGTCGGTACTAAAAGCGCGTTCGTAAGCCTCTAAAATGTTTTCACCAATAGCGACACCACAAGGGTTGGCGTGTTTTACGATAACGCATGCAGGGTCTTTTTCAAATTGCTTTACACATTCCAATGCGGCATCAGTGTCTGAGATATTGTTATAGGAAAGTTCTTTACCCTGTAATTGTCTCGCCGTAGAAATACTCGCGCCTTGCTGCTGTGCTTCAATATAAAATGCACCTTGTTGATGAGAATTTTCACCATAGCGCGTGGTTTGTGAGAGTTTGAATTGGGTATTGAAGGTTGATGGAAAACCTTTTGGTTCGCCATTTTCGACAATCTTGCCCAGGTAGTTGGCGATCATGCCATCGTAGCCTGCGGTATGCTCGAAGGCTTTTGTTGCTAGTTTAAAACGTGTTTCTTTTGAGATACTTCCGTTGTTATCTTCAAGTTCTTTCTCGATGAATGCATAGTCAGATGGGTTAACAACAATTGTCACGTGCGCATGATTTTTAGCACTGGCTCGTACCATTGTTGGGCCGCCAATGTCGATGTTTTCGATAGCATCTTCAAAAGTACAGTCTTCTTTCGCGATAGTGTCGGCAAAGGGATATAGATTTACAATAATCAGATCAATCGGTGGTATGTCATGTTTCTGCATTACTGCATCATCGGTACCACGTCGTGCCAGAATTCCACCATGAATTTTGGGGTGAAGGGTCTTTACGCGGCCATCCATCATTTCAGGAAAACCGGTGTAATCAGAGACTTCAATAACAGGAATATTATTCTCAGCGAGTAATTTCGCGGTGCCGCCTGTTGAAAGTAATTCAATGCCTCTGGCGTGAAGTTTTTTGGCAAAATCAACTAAATATGTTTTATCTGAAACACTTAATAAAGCACGCTGAACGGGGCGTAAATCTGAGCTATGTCCTGAGATATTTTTTTGGGGCATGGGGAACTATCCTTGGTAACTATTTTGAATGGGGGCAAGAGAACTGTGGACGAAGTATCGCATAGTAACTATTGTCTATACACCGCAAAATAGAAAATAATCGTGAAAAATACCTCTGATTCAAGTTCACAATCAATGCCTTTATCTGTCTACATGTTAGCGGCTTGCCAGGCGCTAATGATGAGTGGTTCATCCTTGTTGATTACTGCTTCTGCGCTTGTTTGTTACACACTTACCGATGATAAATCCCTGGTTACTTTACCTCTTTCCTTGCAATTTCTGGCACTTATGCTGACGAGCATTCCAGCTTCGATGTTAATGGGTAAAATCGGTCGTAAAGCTGCGTTTATGATAGGCAGTTGCTTTGGTATTTTAGGTAGTGCGATTTCAGTCTATGCTATTTTCAATCATCAGTTTTGGATGTTCGTAGCCGGTTCTTTTTTGATTGGAATCTTTAATGGTTTTGCCACCTATTTTCGTTTCGCTGCTGTTGAGGTGGTGAGTGAATTTAACCGGCCAAAAGCGATATCGTACGTCATGGTCGGGGGTGTGATTGCTGCATTTATTGGCCCTAATCTGGCAAACTTTGGTCGGTCGATGTTTACTGAAACACAGTTTGCCGGCGGATTCATCTACGTCACTGGTTTGTATATTTTGATTTTTATAGTTCTGAGCTTCATCAAATTACCCCCACCTAGTTTAGATAAAAGCCAAGGGTCTGGTCGTCCGCTTTTACAAATTGTTAAACAACCTACATTCATAGTCGCTGTGATCTGCGGCATGTTGGGCTATGGCGTGATGTCGTATTTGATGACGGCCACGCCTTTGGCAATGAACCACCATCAACATGATTTCAGTGAGACTGCATTTGTAATTCAGTGGCATGTGCTGGCTATGTTTGCGCCATCATTTTTTACCGGCTCGATCATTCTGCGCTTTGGCGTATTGAAAGTTATGACGACTGGAGCAATCCTGGCGCTTGTTTGTGTGATTATTAATTTGAATGGGCAATCAGTCTGGCACTTCTGGGTTGCCCTGGTTGCGCTGGGTATTAGCTGGAATTTTCTGTTTATTGGTGCGTCGAGTTTGCTGACTCAAACCTATAGAAAAGAAGAGACCTCCAAGTCACAGGCGTTAAATGATTTTATGGTATTTTCAATGGTGACTGCGGCTTCCTTGTCTGCAGGCATGTTCCAGCATAAGTTTGGCTGGGAAATGGTGAATTACGGCGGCATGCTGTTTATCGGTATTATTTTGATCAGTATTATCTGGTTGCTGACAAAACCTAAAGATAAAAGAGTATTTGCTTAAAATAACAAAAACCCTGCCCACTTTAAAGGCATTTTAATAAAAAAAAGCTTAAAAGTAGGGGGGTGTCTTTTTTAGGCTCACGAAGAGCCAAAAAGTCTATCGTAGTTTCCTTAAGGAAACTACGATTGCTGGCCGACAAATTCATCTGGAATGAATTTGAACTTTGAGTATAACGAACCTGCCTCGAAGAGCTGAAGTACAGGGATGTACTTCATAAACAAGGGTAGCTGGAATTTAGAGTACTAACAACTATGCAAGTTTTTCAGCTACGAAATCAATCACAGCTGAATGATCAATATTAACGGCTTTATCATCCGTTCGAGATTTGAATTCAAGCTGGCCTTCTTTTAAACCGCGGTCTGAAATTACAATCCGGTGTGGAATTCCGAGCAATTCATGATCCGCAAACATTGCGCCGGGGCGCATATTTCGATCATCGAGTAATACATCATAGCCAGCAGCAATGAGTTTTTCATAAAGAGCATCAGCTTCCTGTTTTACTTCTTCAGCTTTATGGTAATTGATTGGCACGATACTCAATTGAAAAGGTGCAAGAGCCATTGGCCAGATAATGCCATTCTCATCATGATTCTGTTCGATGCTGGCAGCCACTACACGGGTTACACCTATACCGTAACAACCCATGGTCATCACTTCTGGTTTGCCGTTTTCGCCTAATACAGTGGCATTCATCGCCTCAGAATATTTAGTACCGAGCTGGAAGATATGTCCGACTTCGATACCGCGAAGAATACTTAATGACCCTTTACCATCGGGGCTAGGGTCCCCTTCGACAACATTTCTAAGATCTACGAATATTGCTTCTGGTAGGTCACGACCCCAATTCACGCCAGTAAAATGTTTTTCATCCTGATTGGCTCCACAGACAAAGTCAGACATATTTCTGGTAGCATGATCAGCATAAATTTTAGTGTTTAAACCAACTGGTCCAATGGAGCCTGCATTACAACCAGCTGCTTCGAGTAGTTGCTCATCAGTTGCATAAGTCAATGGTGAAGCTACACCTGCCAGTTTTTCAGCTTTTAGCTCGTTAAGCTGATCATTACCTTGCATTAACAAGGTAACCACTGTGCCTTCTTCTTCACCAGCTACGATCAGCGTCTTGATCGACTCTTTTGGGTCACGCTTCAACAGTTCTGATAATGCATCAATGGTATGAGCGTTAGGCGTATCAATGCTTTGCATTTCTTCTGTCGGAGCAGCTCGTTCGCCTTTAGGTGGCAGTGCTTCAGCCATCTCAACATTGGCGGCATAGTCACTGTCATTGGAAAACGCGATAGCATCTTCGCCAGAATCGGCAAGCACATGAAATTCGTGCGAACCAGTCCCGCCGATAGCGCCAGAATCTGCCTGTACTGGACGGAACTTTAAGCCCATGCGCTCAAATATACGGCTATAGGCCGCATGCATGATTTGATAGGTCTGTTCCAGTGATTCCTGTGAAGTATGAAAAGAGTATGCGTCTTTCATAATAAATTCACGTGAGCGCATGACACCGAAACGGGGTCGAACTTCGTCACGGAATTTTGTCTGGATTTGATAATACGTTACGGGCAACTCTTTATAGCTTTTTAATTCTTTACGCGCGTAATCGGTAATGATTTCTTCATGCGTTGGACCAAGACAGAAATCAGCATCTTTGCGATCTTTCATGCGCAATAATTCTGGGCCAAACTGATCCCAGCGACCTGATTCGTGCCATAGCTCTGCAGGTTGAACGACTGGCATCAGTAACTCAACAGCGCCAGCGCGATTCATTTCTTCTCGAATGATGTTCTCAACCTTGCGCATCACTTTTAGGCCAAAAGGCGCCCATGTATAGAGGCCAGATGACAAACGTTTTATCATGCCAGCCTTGAGCATCAATTGATGGCTTATTATTTCAGCATCGGATGGTGTTTCACGTAGGGTCGAAATTGGGAACTGGGATACTTTCATGGCGTTGTATTGTGATTATCAAAGCCGTGAATTTTAGTCCTTGCGGGTTTGAGTACAAGTAAAATTTTATATATGTGTCTATTCCAGACGAAAAACGAGGAATTAAAAGATTATACAAGGACTTATGCTGCCTCATCGTGTTAGTTCTTGCGGGTTTGAGTACAAGTAAATTATTTTTGTGCTAATTTTAAAAAACATGCAACACTTCACTAAGTACTAGTGTCACATTATAAGCGAGAAAGTACCCAGTTCAGTATAAGTGATAGGTTCGTTTTAAAAACAAAATGAAAAATCACTAAAAAGTAGGGGTGTGTACTCTAAACAATTTAAAAGAAATCAATATTTACTATCGAATAAACACCCCTCATCTTTTTATAAAGTTTAGAGATTTCTTGATTAAAGTTTCGCCTCGACTGAACTGACTTCTTCATATCGAAATTTAGCTTTGTCATACATCAGTTTAAAATTATTTACCAGTGCATGCGCTGCTTTATCCTTAAATAAATCTATGGCAAACCTATAAGCGATAGATTGATAATTCAATGTTGCTTTTACCTTGTAGGAACCAGCAGGCATATTTTGTAGTTGATAAGAAACCAGATCTTCGCCAGCGATAAAATCCTGATCATCGATGGCTTTACCATGAACACTGATATCAGTGGGAGCATTGTTCTTGTCCATTCCCAGTGGCATGAGGCGATTATCCTTTATATAGCTTGCGCTATTGAGTAAGGTGTAATTAACTTGGTTGTCTGTATTAGTCATGATGTTTTCGTAGACCTGTACCTGATCAGCCGATGTGATCAGCGCGTGATGTGGCTCATAACTAGTGCTGTTGGTATCTGCATCAACTCCGCTGATTTGTCCTTCACCATTGATTGCACCGGATTCAAAGACCAGTTTGTCATTGCTATCTCGCACCTCGACATGCAACCACGCTCTGCGTGAAGGGAAACCACTTGGGAACTTATGCCCACTGTGATTGCGAACTATCAGATTAAAAGAGAGCTGTTGATTTTCATGTTTGAGGTCTTCAATACCAATACTGGCACCGCTTTTTAGCATTTCACGGGTCAAACTGATGGTTTTACTGAAGTCACTTACAGAAAGGCCCAGGTCAGCCGAGTTATTTTGCAAGATATCCAGCATGACCGAATTTGCACCGACAAACTGATGTTTTGAGAAATGGTCGCGAGCTTCCACGAAATTAGGCCTGCTTGCGATTTTTGCCTTACCTGAAGCTAATGGCATGTGGCAGCTTTGACAGCTTTGTTCTGTATCTGCTGCTGCAAAGCTACTATTTTGCCATTCGCTATATATCATTTGTTCTGGAAATTCATTTGCAGTCAACTTACCGCTAGTATCAATGATGGGCGTTTTAACATCGTGACAGCTGCCGCATAATGCGGAATCTTTCATATGATCACTACCCACAGGTGTAAAATTAACATTGTTGATCATTGGACCTTGGATTGGATCAGCATAAGGACCATAGAGTTTACGGTCAGTAGTATCCTCTGCAATGACAAACTTCCCAGATGTTGCATCTCCCATACCGAATACAGAAGTGTTTTCTATCTGGTGACAAAGCGTACAACTTACCCCTTCTGCCGCTTCATCGAAATGAGGGTTTGTTGGTGATAGAAAGCCATCGCCAAACATAGTTGTTGATTCTTCTTTAAAAGTTGCTTCTACATGGGCCATAGGCATATGGCAGCGTGCGCACTTACCCTGAATGGTTTCACTGAGCGCAGGATTGCGATTAACCTCGCTGGCAACCTTGGCTTTCCAGAATGGGTCGCGCGCACTGTTCGCCATCATGGTCGTTTTCCAGGAATTAACGATAGAGATATCTTCACCGTTTTCAGCAGTCATGCCGTCATGGCATTGAGTACAGTTTCCAGAGCCACTGAAATGTGCTGAATCAAAGTCATGCATAGACTCTTCGGTAACGATAATTGTTGTATCTTCTGCTGTTGGATTATCAGGCGTAACTGGGTCAGTAGGAACAGGATCAGTAGGAACAGGATCAGTAGGAACAGGGTCAGTAGGAACAGGGTCAGTAGGAACAGGATCAGTAGGAACAGGATCAGTAGGAACTGGATCAGTAGGAACTGGATCAGTAGGAACAGGATCAGTTGGAACAGGGTCACTAGGTTCTGGTGTATCTGTTATTCCATTATCCTCTGTAGAAGCAGCTGGCACAGTGGGTGTTGGGGAATCTGTAATTGTTGGCTCGGTACTATCCTGGATAGTTTCATTTGTATTGTCTGATTCATTGTTACTGGCACCGCCACAGGCAGAGAGCAGCAAAACCGTTGTTAGCAGTGTAATTATTCTAAAAGTCATATTAATTTATTCTTTCTTGATAGATTTGAATTCGTGCAATTATTTGAATTTATTATTTTTTACAAACATCACCCGACGCGTAACATACTTTTAAGTCGTATATATATTAATGATTAATTATATACTTATATAGAGTTGTGAGAATTGACAAATGTTAATTTTTAAAAGCATTACTATAAAACTGATTTAAATCTATTAATGTTTTTTTTATTTCTTGATATATATCAAGAAAATATAAAAAATATCCAGCTATTGTCAAATGATTAACAATTGTCATAGAATTTTCCCCCATTAAATATAGGCTTATGTTTAAATAGCATGAGGTGGAGTGGGCGAGTCAAAAGTATCATTACTTACTGAATAGCCGAGCTGCATCAACTCTTATGAAGAATTTCAGGAAATAAAACTATCGTATCTAAACTCAGTGGGGAGTCGTTAATATGTTCTTTAAAGTAAAGCAGGGCATCACAGAATATAAAGTACAGCATCTGCGCAAAGACTTTATAAATTCATTTTTACTAATAGCTATTATGACGGTTCTGGGGGCTTGTCATCATACTGAAGACTCTGAGCCAGTTGTGGATAATCCTCCAGCTGCTGATCCACATGATTTTATTTATGATGCACAACTGAAGCAATACATTGTAAACGACATTGAAATTCCTGAATCCGAGGTCAAACGAGATGTCAGTAAAGCGATCTGTCATCAATGTCATGAAGATGCGATAGCAGAATTCAAAGATTCAGTACATTACAAGCTTGCTGCCCGCACTGACTCAGTGATGTTTCCGGGTGGTGGTGCTCATGGAGCTTTAGACAGGGCCTGTGGTCTGCCCGGAACATCAGCACTGGTCAATTACACCAGCAATGAGAATCTTGGCGAGTGTGCCAAATGTCATGCAGGGCGCTATTTGCCAGTTATGGAAGGGCTGTTTGAAGGCATGCTTGGTGGTATGGGACTACCGGAACCAAAAACACAAGCCAGCAATATCGTGAATTCGGGCATTGATTGCCTGGTTTGCCATGCTGACAAATATAAGTCCGTGCCTGAAGGCGATCATCTGGTAATCAGCTTAAATGCGCCTGCAGATGGCGCATCGCCAACACCGCTTGGTTACGCAAAAGCTTCGCGTGACAACAGTGACTTCGACCAGGATGGTTCGCCTGATCTACAGATAGACTTTAATGGCGACGGTACCCTAGATATGCCGTTGATGATGGATACAGACGGGGATGGAACCCCTGAAACACCGTGGCCAACGGTAGCCCAGGATCGTAGTGCCGAGGCTGTGAAATCGGCTGGCCATACCAATGAAGCAGGTTGCTTACGTTGTCATGAACACGCTCGTACAGGATATAAAAGAGCGACCTTGTTTGAAGAAGGTTACGATGTTCATGCTACCGTCAGTACAGGTCCCTTTGAAAATGCCAAGAACCAGTGTACGGTATGCCATAAGGTAGAAAAGCATAAGTTTGTACGTGGACATAGTGTGGGTGGTGATCTAGCAGCGGCAGATTACCCCGCTCCACCCCCAGGAACAAAGACGGATCCTGACGACCCAACCAATATCATGTGTACGACTTGTCACAGAATCGAAACTTTAGTGGATTCTGCAACACCGTTGGAACCAGTCAACGGTAAAAAAGCATCTATTCACAGTTCAAGACATCTTGATTCAATGGCGTGTGAAACATGCCACATTCCGGTCAGTGGGGGCATCACATACTCTATTTATGGAGAAGGCTCCCACATTTCTTTTGGTCGTACTACGGAAGGTAAAGACACAAAATTGATTTCCGCCGATCACATGAAAGCTGATGACCATGATGATATTGCAGGAGATTTCACAGCTTATCAGGCCGCGCCTACACTGGTGTGGTTTAATGGAGGCACTTCATTCCTTGCGCAGTCATTGGCGGTACGTGGATCACCACAAGCCAAGATCACACCATTTAAGCCAATGGCGAATGGCATGGTATTCGATGCACGTTTCTTTAAAGGAGATACTGTCAAGAATGAAGCGGGAGCAGAATATAATGCTTATTCCATGTATCGCTTTTATGCCAATAAATCAGACACGGGTGCAGGTAATGCGGAGGCATTTGCAGCAATGGATATGCTGGATTTAACGCCAACGGAAGTTCGTCAGATTACACTTTTTGATTTCTTTTCGATTGATCCTGATAGACAGGCCATGGCGATGATGCAGATCTTCCCGAATTTGATCCATTTTGATAAAGCAACTTATGGCTACGAGCATTATTTAATTAGCTCTGATGATCGCTTTGCTGCATGGGACCAGAATAAAGATGGCATTCTGGACAAAGATGTACCCTTTAATTTCAATATTTTTGAGGCATCTAATGCTGGATTAAACAGTTTCAAGGGAATGAATCAGCCAATGGGAATTCCAGCTGACTATGACTGGTATCCACCTTTCACCTCAAAGGATGATCTTGTCACCATGAAGCTGCCAGATGGTAGTTTGATGAAAATGTTCCTGAAGATGCAAGCTTCTGGTTTACCGGCGGAAGCAGTACCCGCATACCTTGCTGCGGTAGAAAACTATCCCGCATTTTCCAACGGTATTACTTTGGGTGGCCATGGTGTAAGACCAAAAGAACAAGCTATTGGCTATGGCCAAGAAGGTTGTCAGAATTGTCATTCTGAAACTGGTATTTTATCTAATCCTGTGCCAGTAACAGAAAAAGTAGCCGTTGATATGGGTCAGATGGGAATGCTCGAATTCCCTAAGTACAGATGGCACTTCTACAATACTCACGGATTGGCGAATCTAGGCTTATCGGTTGAGGACGATGATTTAGTCGCTGAGCTTGCCACTGTTGATATTGATAACAATGATAGTTATTTGCGTGTAAGTGATGTCAACATGATATTAAACTGGTTTGCCCCTCAATCACCTGGTGGTTATGTGGCGCCGGAAAGCGTATTGGCCGCCATGAATATGAAGGATACAGACCTAACCAAAAATGGTGGATCCTGGATGCCTGTGCTGGAGCCGATAACTTCTGGTGTACCAAACTATAAAGTACTGGGATATGAGAAAGATGAAGTAATCTGGATGGGCGCAGGCGGCGGAAACGGAAGCGGAACGGGAAGTGGAGACGGAAGCGGAAGGGGAAGCGGAAGCGGAAGCGGAAGCGGAAGCGGAAGCGGAAGCGGAAGCGGAAGCGGAAGCGGAACAGGTAGTGGAAACGGAGGTAATTAGACAGATTGATAATATAAACAATAGAGTGATTATCCAGGGGTATTCTCTGGGTAATACTCTATTTTCGCATACTAATATTTAGCGTTAAATAATCTAAAACCTCTGGAAAATCCATATAGCAGGTAGCTTTTAAACTAAAAGTCGCAAATGGATTATTCAAAATTAACATATACAGAAATCAAAAAAAGTGCCAAAAAGGTGGGGGGTGTGCATTTATAAATGTATTATTGAAGTATTCAGTGAATTATCAATTATTTAGGGTCAACACCCACGCAATCTTCTTTAATTCTTTGCCTAAGATAATCTACTTTTTGCTTACGTTGTTCTTGATCCAGGTTTGTCTTTTGACCTTTAACATCTATCCACACATTGCGAAAATTTTTCTTTAACTGTTCAAGGTTATTACGTTGGTTTTCGCAATATTTGATGAGTTTTTTGTCTGGCCCCGCTAATTGCTCGTCTTTGTTGGAATCATCTTGACTAGTTGATCTTACATCAGTGCTACCTGCTTTTGAGCCTTTGGCAGGTGGGCGATATTTTCCGGCAGCTGAACGAATTTCATTTTCAATGTTAGTAGCTTTTATGTGTTTCTGTTTTTGCATAGGTGGAGTGGCAGTGTAATGAATCATACCGTTTTCATCGGTCCATTTATAGATTTCGGCTTGAGAGCATGTGCTGAACATTAGAGCGAAGGTGCCGATACTGGTTAAAGCGATTGTTTTTTTTATTATTTTTTTCATTGTTATGCCTCTTTTGAAAACCACTTATCTATTACTTGTCTGTCTATGGTAAATTTAATATATTAGATATTTCTAATATGCGTGTTAGACTTGACATTACTTTATAATTTTAATTTGTGGGTATTTTAACATGAGTTGCAGTCATAAACTTATTTTGATGGGTGTTTCTATCGTTTTGGCGCTACCATTAGTCGGAAAAGCAGAGATTTTACCGCTAAAGACTGCTTTTGCAGTGCAAGAAGAAGTTACAGAATACCAGATGTTGGATGGTCAGATAGAGGCTGTAAATAAAAGTACGGTGTCTGCGCAAACCGCTGGAGTTATAAGTAAACTGAGTTATGACGTGGGTGATTCTGTTATAAAAGGTGCACTAATTGCACTGATATCTTCAGAAACTCAAAAATCAGGCTTACAACAAGCACAAGCAGCTGTTAATGAATCTAAGGCAGCAATAAAAAGTGCAGAAGCAGCAGTTGTTCAAGCTATAGCAGCAACTAGGGAAGCCTCCGCAAACTATAATGCCGCTCGTGCAGAATTTAATCGTGTTCGGGGTTTATATGACAAACAAATTTTGTCGCGCTCACAATATGAGCAGTCAGAAGCCACGATGAAATCAAGTTTGGCACGTGTAGAGTCAGCCAAAGCTAGTCACAATGCTTCTAAGGCAAGGCTTTCTGCAGCAAAGTCTGGTTTGTCATCTGCAGAAGCAGGCTTATCACAAGCAGGCGAACAGCTCGGCTATACTGAAGTTCTTGCTCCATATAGTGGAATCGTTACAGAGCGTCATGTCGAGCTAGGGGAAGTTGTATCAGCAGGAACACCAATCATGACTGGAATATCTCTTGAGAAAATTCGCGTAGTCACCGATATCCCACAAAGCATGATTAATGCTGTTAAAAAAAATAACTCGGCCCGAGTTTATGTCGATAATGATCAAACAGGAATATTAGTTAAAAAGTTAACTGTCTTTCCATATGCAGATTTAGCAACGAATGCATTTAAAATAAGAGCAACCCTGGATCTGGTTTCATCCGCTCAAGGTTTATATCCTGGGGTGTTTGTTAAAATAGGCTTTGATATAGGGAGTGAACAGCAATTGGTTGTTCCAGCTTCATCGGTTGCTTACCGAAGTGAAGTCACTGGTGTTTATGTAATTGACGAAAATGGATTACCTAGTTTACGACAGGTTAAAGTTGGTAAGTTAACCACAGACGGAAAAATACGTATTCTTGCAGGGCTCGAAGATGGTGAAAAAGTTGCTCTAGATCCAGTTCATGCTGCCGTATACTTAAAGCAGGGACTTCTGTCAGTTAAAGAGAGTAAAAGCCATGACTGATTCTACTCAGGCTTCTTCTGAAAAACAGAAATCTGAAGAACAGAAAATGGGTATTTCAGGGAAAATAGCCAAGAAGTTTTTGCTGACTGAAATCACTCCTTTATTGGCAATAGTGGGATTATTACTTGGCTTGTTTGCGGTAATGGTAACTCCTCGTGAGGAAGATCCACAAATTAATGTCACTTTTGCAAACATCTTTATTCCATTTCCCGGAGCAAGTGCTGAAGAAGTGGAAAACCTGGTAAGTACACCTGCCGAGCAAGTCTTATCAGAAATCATGGGTTTGAAACATATCTACTCAACCTCTTTACCGGGCATGTCATTGTTAACGATTCAGTATAAAGTGGGTGTTGATAGAACCGATGCTTTAGTGCGTCTGTATAACAAAATCGCCTCCAATCAGGATTGGCTGCCACCAAATCTTGGTGTTGGACAGCCACTGATAAAGCCTAAAGGTATCGACGATGTACCGATTGTTTCACTGACGCTATGGACAGAAGATGAGAGTCGTGGTGCTTATGAATTATCACAGGTTGCGCATGCTATTGAAGCTGAGTTAAAGCGTGTACCAGGTACCCGTGATATTTATACTGTGGGTGCATCTAAAAGAGTTGTTCACGTACTTTTAGACAGTGCAAAAATAGCGGGTCATAACCTTTCCCTGGATGATTTGCGAAATTCCTTGCGCGCCAGTAATACGGCTAAAGATGCGGTTTCGCTAGTTGATGATAATACTGAAATACAAGTTATTGCAGGGACTTTTCTAAGCAATGAAAGTGAAATTGGTGAACTGGTTGTAGGTGTTTATAATGGCAAACCAATATTCTTGAAAGATGTTGCGACAATAAGGCATGGAGCAGATTCACCGGATACTTATGTTTCATTTCACACCAGCCAAGGCGCTTCTCATATGGGGCTGCATCAAGGAATCACTTCGCCGGCAGTAACTATTGCGATTGCGAAACAGCCTGGAATTAATGCCGTTTCTGTTTCTGACAATGTTATAAAACGCATAGAACAATTAAAAGGTACGTTTATTCCTGATGGCGTAAATGTCACTGTTACCCGCAACTATGGTGCAACCGCAAAAGCTAAGTCTGATAAGTTAATCCAGAAGCTAATTATTGAAACGCTTGCAGTAGCAGCTTTAATCTGGCTTGCATTAGGTATTCGAGAAGCATTTATTGTCGGTACTGCAGTCGTAATCACACTTGCCTTAACATTGTTTGCATCATGGGCATGGGGTTTTACACTTAATCGTGTTTCATTGTTTGCATTGATTTTCTCCCTTGGTATTCTGGTAGATGACGCCATCGTGGTAGTCGAAAATATCCACCGTCATATGGTATTGGGCGGCAAGAAATTAGTTGATGTTATTCCGCTGGCAGTCGATGAAGTCGGCGGTCCCACAATTTTGGCAACATTTGCTGTTATCGCAGCACTATTACCAATGGCTTTTGTTAGCGGCTTGATGGGACCTTATATGAGCCCAATTCCAATCAATGCAAGTATTGGAATGTTACTTTCACTAGCAGTAGCGTACATCGTAACGCCTTGGATGACGAATAAAGTATTAGCCAAGGTTGATTTTAGTCATCATCATGAAGAGCAGGGTGAAACCAAAAGCAAGCGCTTCTTTAATTTTGTCTTAGGTCCTTTTTTACGTAAAAAAGGTGGCGCCCGTAAACGCTTTATTTTGCTGTTTGTATTCATCCCAGTATTGATTGCAATATCGTTATCACTAGCTTTTCCGTTTCAGAAAGTAATTCTGAAAATGTTGCCGTTTGATAATAAATCTGAATTTCAGATTGTTCTGGATATGTCTGAAGGTACAACACTGGAACAAACTTCGCGAGTTCTGAATGAACTTGCGCTGGAGTTAAATGATGTTGAAGAAATCAGTGATTATCAAATTTATGCAGGTACTGCCGCGCCTATCAATTTTAATGGATTAGTCCGTCAATATTATCTTCGTAATGGTTCGAACCTTGGTGATATACAAGTAAACCTGGTCGATAAGCATGATCGTGGGCGCCAAAGTCATGAAATAGCCTTAGCCGTACGAGTTACTTTGCAGGATATAGCTAAAAAATATAATGCGAATGTAAAAGTTGTTGAAGTACCCCCGGGACCACCGGTACTCGCACCTCTAGTAGCAGAAATCTATGGTTTAGATCACCAGGGACAAATAGATATTGCGCGTCAAGTTCGCAACGTTTACGAAGCAACTGATGATATTTCGGATGTGGATGATAGCGTTGAAGCTTTGCAAATGCGTCTTGTCGTGAAGGTTGACCGTCAAAAGGCTGCAATTTTGGGTGTTTCACAAGATGCAATTACCTCTGCGATTAGTACTGTTTTAGGCGGTGAAGATGTAACTTTTGTTCACAATAAGAACCTTAAATATGCGGTACCAATTCGCCTTGAATTTCCTGTAGCTAACAAGGATAAAATTTCATCTATATTATCTTTAAGAGTTCGCAGTACAAAGGGTGAGTTAGTGCCGATGTCCGAAGTTGTAAATGTAACCGAGGCGCAACGAGAGCATTCAATTAACCATAAAGACTTATTACCTGTCGTTTATGTCATGGGTGATATGACCGGCGATATAGATAGCCCATTGTATGGAATGTTTGATATTGCCGATGGTGTAAAGAACGGTGTGAAAAATGGTGTCAAAAATGGAGAGATTGAAAACCCCGTTGCTGCATATGGTAAAAGTATTGATCAGTATTATTTCTCACCTCCAGATGACCCGTATTTCTATGGATTAAAATGGGATGGCGAATGGCAGATAACCTTTGAAACATTCCGTGATATGGGAATTGCCTATGCTGTTGGAATGATTATGATTTTCTTGCTTATCGTGGCTCAGTTTCGTTCATATGTGGTGCCCTTGGTTATTATGTCACCAATTCCACTAACTGTTATCGGTGTAATGCCAGCGCACTGGCTGGCTGATAAACAATTCACAGCAACTTCGATGATTGGCATGATTGCACTGGCCGGAATAATAGTACGAAATTCAATTCTACTGGTGGATTTTATAAATGAACAATTACTTTCAGGAGTTGTTCTAGAAGAAGCTATTATCAATTCCAGTGCAGTTAGGGCGATGCCAATAATTTTGACAGCTGCAGCTGCTATGGTTGGGGCATTCTTTATTTTGGATGATCCAATCTTTAGTGGTTTAGCAGTTGCATTAATCTCTGGTATTTTGGTTTCTACTATTTTAACTTTAGTTGTTATCCCGCTTTTGTATTTTATGTATCTTAGAAAAAGGGTTCATATTATTACAGGCAAAGTTGCTACTACGAGCGCTTAAATTTCTGCTAAACTTTGTCTATCTTAAAATATTTCTGAGGAAATTCTATGCCATTTGATTCAAAATTAACTGATGAACTTAATGTATTAGCACAATTTAATTTAAAGAACGAACAGGATGGAATCAAAATTCATCATAGTGCAGCTTCCGAGATTATTGCAGCCGCAGAACGTCTTCATAACAAAGGTTTGATTACACGAAAGGATGGTGGATATTTAACAGATCTTGGGCGTAAAGCCGCAGAACATTCTCAGGCATTGACTACAATTCTATAAGTGTATTTTAGATAGTGTGTAGATCATTTTAATAGTTAACTACACACTATCTGCACAAAAAACCATTAACGAATCCCGTTTTTATCACATTATCTACAAATTCTGATTTTACGCTGTACCCCTTTATCATTTAATGATGAGGTACATCCATGAGCATTATCGCCAGCCTACTCGGCCTGTTGTTTTTAATTACAATTCTCGCAGGTTTTTTATTCTTCGCCATTTTTATGGCGCGCAAAATTGGTCTGATTAAAATATCAGATGTAGAAGAAGGCGAAGATAAGAATATCATCAAAAGCTATTTATTTAACTTTAGTCAGCTCAGTGATTCTCTGGTGCTTCGTTTCATTACGATTGCCTTGTTGATTGGGGTGATGACACTGCCACTTGGGATGGTGAATGATATTGTTACTGAACGTAGCCGACTTTATCGTGGAGTACTAAATGAAATCGCAGGCATCTGGGGTCATCAACAAAACATTCAAGGTCCTGCTCTGTTTATTCCCTATACTGAAAAATTTATTACCGAAGTCGTTAAAACAGATAAAGATGGTTATGAGCGAAAAGAAAATAAAACAACTTTTAAGAATCGCACTGCGATAATATTACCAGATGATTTGAATATTGATGTTGATCTGAGTGGTCAAAAGCGGAAGCGAAGCTTATATGAATCGCTGGTTTATACCGCAGATTTAAAAGTTAGTGGTGATTTTCAACGTCCAGACATCAATAGTCTCTCCGACAATATTGATAAAATACATTGGAGCCGGGCATGGCTAGCACTGGGTATTTCTGATACTCAGGCTATCAATAAAGTCTCACATCTACAATGGAGTAGTCAGCATCAAGTCGATTTTGAGCCGGGTACAAAAGTGATTAAAACAATGGCCAGTGGATTTCATGCGCCATTGGATTTAACTTTGAGTACTCATGGTTCGACAAAAAAGAAACGTTATCCATTTAAAATGAATTTGAATATAAATGGTAGTCAGGGTTTCTATTTTAGTCCTTTTGGAAAAACCACAGACGTTATTGTTAAATCTGACTGGCCACATCCTAGTTTTCAGGGAAATGTCCTACCAGATTCTCATGAGATTAGTGCTAAGGGTTTCGAGGCTAACTGGAGTGTTCCTAATCTGGCGAGAAACTACCCTCAGCTCTGGACACTGGAGACCCAGGCATTCAATGTAAATGAGTTCAGTGCTGGTGTGAATCTCTTCGAATCGGTATCGCTGTATTCACAGATTACTCGCGCAATAAAATATGGTGTGCTATTTTTTGTATTAACCTATATTACTTTTCTGATATTCGAACTGGGTATAGGGCGTCGACTGCACATTGTTCAATACGGTGTAATTGGCCTGGCACTTTCCATGTTTTATTTAACACTGCTGTCAATGGCAGAACATGCGGGCTTTTTCAAAGCCTATATATTTGCAGCATCAATTATCATTCTCATGATCAGCCTGTATGCCATGGCTGCAATTCGGAACCTTTTCAAAACTGCTATTGTGACTGTATTACTTGCAGGCCTCTATGCAATGCTTTATTCGCTATTAAAACTGGAAGACTATGCTTTATTGGCTGGCACTGTATTACTCTTGGTAATTCTAGCGGTAATGATGTACCTGACCAGAAATATCGGTAGGGAGAAAGTTATAGCATGAGTCTCCTTAAAGAGGCAGAAGGTCCACCTTTTGCTTCTTTTGCTGCTTATTGGTAGAGAAATAAATATAGAAAAGACACCCCCACTTTTATGCGTTTTTTTGATAATTTGTTAGTAGAGTGCTGAAATATAAACAGTGTTGAATTAAGTTTACACCATCAAAGTATTCAATCCTTTTCAGATATATTCTTTAATAATAACAATGATATTTGCTTCAAGTTCTGGAAATTAGCTTATTTGCTTATACAATCGATCGTAACTTAATAATTTAAATGATGTTATGGATAAGAAAGATATTGATGTAGTTTTAGTTGGCGCGGGTGCAATGAGCACCTGTTTAGGCTTGTTGCTAAAACAACTTGATCCTTCCCTGAAAATTATCATGATTGAGCGCTTAGACAATGTAGCAAAAGAGAGTACCGCTAGTCTCAATAATGCAGGAACAGGTCATGCCGGTTACTGTGAATTAAATTACACAGTCCCAGCGGAAGATGGTTCGATAGATATAAATAAAGCTCTTGAAATCAATGAAGCCTTTGAGCTTAGTCTTCAATTCTGGTCTTATTGTGTGGAAATAGGTGCCTTACCTGAACCAACACGATTCATTAATCCTGTACCTCATCAAAGTTTTGTCTGGGGTGAAGACAATGTAGCGTTTTTACGTAAGCGCTATGAAGCAATGCGTGAGCATCCGATGTTTGCAGAGATGGAATTTAGCGATGACCCAGCAGTGATCAGTGAATGGTTGCCCTTGGTTATGCATAACCGTGATCCGACTGAAAAGGTAGCTGCCACGAGAATTCTGCATGGTTCTGATGTCAATTTTGGCAGAATTGCTCGCGCTTTCGCCCGTTATTTACGAGAGCAAGACAACTTTGAATTAAGGTTAAATATCAATGTTACTGATCTAGAGAAACAAGAAGATGGTCGTTGGAAGGTGATGATTGAAGACTTAAATTTAGAACAAAGAACCCCCATATATACTAAATTTGTTTTTCTTGGCTTAGGTGGCGGCGCATTATCCTTACTACAAAAGTCAGATATTCCTGAATGTGCTGGCTATGGAGGATTCCCTGTTAGTGGTCAGTGGTTAGTTTGCCGTAAACCTAAGATAGTGGCTCAACATCATGCCAAAGTGTATGGAAAAGCTGCTGTAGGATCGCCTCCTATGTCAGTACCCCATTTAGATTCGCGTGTATTAGAAGATGGAACGGCGCTACTCTTTGGACCATTTGCAGGTTTCACGACTAAATTTCTGAAACATGGTTCTAATTTCGATCTTATTAAATCAACTAAGTTTGATAATATTTTACCGTTGACCATAGCGGGTTTTCGTAACTTTGATTTAACCAAGTACTTGATAAAAGAGTCAAGAAAAACTCATGCTGAAAGAATGGAATCCTTACGCGATTATTTTCCTGATGCAAAAGATGATGATTGGGTATTTGCCGAGGCAGGCCAACGTGTACAGATCATCAAAAAGAGTAAATCCGAGGGTGGTAAATTACAGTTCGGTACCGAGGTGGTAAGTGCCGCTGATGGCAGTTTATCAGCATTATTAGGGGCTTCACCTGGTGCGTCTGTTACCGTGCAAGCCATGATTGAAGTACTTGAAGAATGCTTTAGTGAGCGAATGAAAACACCTGAATGGCAGGCGAAAATGAAACAAATGGTGCCTTCTTATAAGCAATCTTTGATTGAAGATGAGACACTTTTAAAGTCTGTCAGAAAGAGAACTTTATCTATATTGCAACTTGTCTGAGATCACTGTCTGTTAAACCTATAGCATAAATAATTTCAAGGGTACCTTGAGCTTTGTTTTCCCTTTGCGCAGTATCTCCAGCATGACAGTATCATTGAGTTGGTGCTGTTCAATGATATTCAAGAAATCATTCACGTCCTCTATTTCTTCGCCATCGATTGACTGAATAACATCACCCAGGATCAAATCACCGTTGATTAATTTAGAATCGATCAATCCCGCTTTATCAGCAGGCGAATCCTTTGTCACCTCTAATACTAATAAACCTTTGATTCCAAGCTCCTTTATCAAGAGTTTATTGGCAGTATCGTTAGCACTAATTCCCACATAGGGACGTATATACCGACCGTTTTTAATCAGGTTTGGCACTACGCGATTAACATTATCAACTGGAATCGCGAAACCAATGCCTGCAGATGCGCCTGATGGACTGTATATTGCTACATTCATGCCGATGAGGCGTCCCGCGCTGTCTAATAAGGGCCCCCCAGAGTTTCCCGGGTTAATTGCGGCATCGGTCTGGATTAAGTCATCCATATCTAGAGTACTGTTTTTAATGCTGCGTCCAAGTGCTGAGATAATTCCAGTAGTCAGAGTGTGATCTAGTCCAAATGGATTGCCAATGGCATATACCTTTTGCCCGACAATTAATGAATTGCTTGATCCCGGTTGAATCGGCCTGGGTAAATTCTTCACATTATCTAATTTTAATACAGCAATATCATGGCGTTTACTTTTGCCAACAACTTTAGCTTTATAGCTTTTTTTATTTAGACGAACGTCTGCGGTGAGATTATCTTCAATAACATGATAATTGGTAATAATATGTCCTTGATTGTCCCAAAGAAATCCTGTTCCTGTGCCGCTTGGAATTTCGCTGATATCACGTGTCCAGATATTGACTACTCGTTTGACAGTTGAGATATAAACCACCGCAGGATTGTTATGGCGGAAAATTGCAATCGTACCTTTTTCTTCTGGAGTTAGATCTGCTCTGCTTGAAATATCGTTTGGCACAGCCTCCTCAGCTTGAAGACTATCGTCTGAGCTAGTCGAAAATGATACTGCTGCTAACCAAAGTGAAACAACCACTATTGTAAAAATGGCAGATAGCTTTATTAGACGAATTTGATCCTGTTTCGTAAGTTTAAACATATTTCTCCAAAACTATGAAAGATCTGCAAATAACACGCAAAACAATAGTTTATTTAACTATAAAGATAGTTGCAATAATAGCGATATCAAGTATAAAGCTAACATGAATTTTATCCCAAGTAGTATTCCAGAAGTAGTTTTGATTAAACCAAAAGTTTTTGGTGATCATCGCGGTTTCTTCATGGAAACCTGGCAACATAAAACTTTTGCAGAAAATGGCATTGATTATGATTTTGTACAAGATAATCACAGCAAATCATCACAGGGTATTTTGCGCGGCTTACATTATCAAATTCAGCAGCCACAGGGTAAATTAGTTCGAGTTGTTGAAGGTTCTGTATTTGATGTGGCAGTCGATATGCGTCAATATTCAGATACATTTGGACAATGGGTGGGCTATGAGCTTTCTGCAGAAAATCACCATATGCTCTGGGTACCACCAGGATTTGCCCATGGTTTTTATGTGATGAGCGAAACCGCTGAATTTGTCTATAAATGCACAGACTATTATGCTCCAGAACATGAACGCAGTTTGCTTTGGGGTGATAAAGGGTTGGGTATAGATTGGCATCTCGTTGATAATAAAGCCCCGATACTTTCTGAAAAAGATTCCGAAGCGCCATGCTTTGTTGATGCAGAGAAATTTGTGTAATGAAAAGAGTCCTTATTACTGGCGCAGATGGTCAACTCGGTTATGAATTACAGCGAACTATTCTTGATGCTTATGAATGTATCCCGACAGATAGAAATGAGCTGGATATTACAAATACAGATGAAGTGAATGTATTTGTTGCAGAGTATCAGCCTGATGTAGTTATTAATTCAGCAGCTTACACCGCAGTTGATAAAGCCGAAGAAGAAACTGAGTTAGCGATTGCCATCAATACCACTGGTGCAGAAAACATGGCACGAGCATGTAAACATCAATCTATCAAATTAGTACAGATTTCTACAGATTTTGTTTTTGATGGCAAAGCCTGTACACCTTATAAAGTAGATGCTAAAACCGAACCAGACGGATATTATGGAAAAACAAAGCGCGATGGCGACAATCGGGTTTTAGACATTTTAGGTGATGAAGCTTTAATCATTCGTACATCATGGTTGTATTCAGCACATGGTAACAACTTCGTTAAGACCATGTTGCTTTTGATGCAGGAACGCGAAGAATTAGGAATCATAGCTGATCAAGTCGGAACACCAACCTGGGCAAATTCATTGGCACAGGCTGTGTGGCAAGCAATCGAGAGAAATACCAAAGGCATCCATCACTGGTCAGATGCAGGCGTGGCGAGCTGGTATGATTTTGCCTACGCCATAATGGAAGAGGGCGTTGCACTGGGTTTGTTAGATAAAGTTATTAAAATCAATGCGATTACTACTGCTGATTACCCAACACCTGCGAGTCGACCTTGTTACAGTGTTTTAGATAAAACCACGACATGGAAAGCATTGGAGATGAAAAGCGAGCATTGGCGCGTGGCTTTAAGAAAAATGATGAGTGAGTTAAAAAACACATGAGAAGATTATTAGTAACTGGAGGTGCTGGCTTTATCGGCGCGAACTTTGTTCATTACTGGATGCGAACCCATCCTGAAGATCACATGGTGGTGCTTGATGCGCTTACCTATGCAGGTAATCAGCCTAGTCTTGACGCACTAAAAGATAAGTCTAATTTTAGATTTGTTGAAGGCAGCATTGCCGATCAAGCCTTATGTGAGAAACTACTAATTGATGAAGATCTCGACACAATTGTGAATTTCGCCGCAGAAAGTCACGTCGATCGTTCAATCTCTGGTCCTGATATTTTTCTGGAGACGAATGTCATCGGTACCCATAATATTCTCAAGGCGGCGCGAAGCGTATGGATTGAAAACAAGGAAACCGCCAAGCCAAACCATCGTTTTCACCATGTCTCCACGGATGAAGTTTATGGTGAATTAGATGATGACTCACCAGGATTTACTGAAGACCATGTTTACGCACCAAACTCACCCTATTCAGCGAGTAAGGCTTCATCTGATCATATCGTACGTGCGTACCACCATACCTTTGGATTAAACGTAACTACAACAAACTGCTCTAATAACTACGGTCCTTATCAATACCCAGAAAAACTCATTCCATTATTTTTGAGCAATATTCTTCGGAATAAATTGCTGCCGGTCTACGGAACAGGAAAAAATGTACGCGATTGGTTATATGTTGATGATCACGCGCGTGGCATAGATTTGATCCTTGAAAAAGGCAAAGTTGGAGAAATCTACAACATCGGTGGCAATAACGAGTGGAATAATATGGATATTATTAATCTACTCTGTAATGAAATGGATAAACGCTTTGCCGAGAATCCGGAACTGGCAAAACAATATCCTAATGCTGCCCCTGCAAATGGTAAAAAATCAGCAGACCTGATTACCTTTGTTGAGGATCGCGCGGGCCACGACTGGCGTTACGCGATTGATGCCAGCAAGTTCAGAAAAGAATTAGGTTATGAACCGCAAGAAACATTTGAGACAGGTATACAAAAAACCATTGATTGGTATCTGGATAATGAAGACTGGTGGCGGCCCTTATTGATTAACTAAAGCTTGATAAACTAAAATTAAATCAATCAATTCAGAACAGTTAAATGGAAAAACCGACCAAAAGTGGGGTATCTTTTAACTTTAAATTTAGAGGTTGGTGATCTATATCTAAGAAAAACCTTTGCTTTAAGTCTAGAATGTTATGAGCTAAATAAGTACTGCTAAAAAACTTAATTACAAAGGAGAACAACAATGTCTAAACAGTTTCTGGATATGCCTGATGAGAAAGGCTATTTTGGCGAATATGGTGGGCAGATAATTCCACCGCCTTTGGTAGAGATCATGAATGAAATCAATGATGCCTACGAAACAGTTCGAAATACGCAGGCGTTTAAAGATGAACTGTACGATCTTCAAATCAATTATGTGGGTCGCCCCAGCCCTATCTATCATGCAAAGCGCTTGAGCGAAAAAGCCGGTGGCGCGCGAATTTTCCTTAAACGCGAAGACCTCAATCACACCGGTGCTCATAAAATCAATCACTGTATCGGTGAAGCCTTGCTGGCAAAACACATGGGCAAAACCAAGGTGTTGGCAGAAACAGGCGCTGGCCAGCACGGTGTCGCATTAGCAACAGCCTGCGCCTTGCTTGGTTTGGAGTGTGAGATTCACATGGGTCAGGTAGATATTGTAAAAGAACACCCGAATGTTACCAAAATGAAAATTCTGGGTTGCAAGCTGGTTCCTGTAACACGCGGCACCCAAACACTAAAAGATGCTGTCGATAGTGCCTTTGAGGAATATCTGAAAGACCCGGCAAACTTCTTCTACGCAATAGGTTCTGTGGTGGGGCCACACCCGTTCCCGAAAATGGTACGTGATTTTCAAAGCATTGTTGGGCAAGAGGCTCGTGAACAGTTCTTGGCAAGAGAGAATGCGCTGCCAGATACATTAATCGCCTGTGTCGGTGGTGGTTCGAATGCAATGGGCTTGTTCACTGCATTTCTTGAAGATGAAGATGTGAAAATGATCGGGGTGGAGCCTGCTGGAAAGGGGCTGGATACGCCCGACAACGCAGCCACGCTGACACTCGGCAAGAAAGGTTCTATCCACGGTTTTGAGTGTTACAACCTGCAGGATGACGAAGGAAATCCTTTACCCGTTTATTCGATTGCATCGGGTCTGGACTACCCCGGCGTAGGTCCACAGCATTGCTATCTTAAAGATATAAAGCGCGTTGAGTACGTTGCAGCCGATGATAAAGAATGTCTGGATGCCTTTATGCAGTTATCGCGCTTAGAAGGAATTATCCCTGCCCTGGAAAGCGCCCACGCGGTGGCACATGCGATGAAAATTGCCAAGGATATGCCCAAGGAAAAAACCATTCTGGTTAATCTTTCAGGTCGCGGAGATAAAGATGCTGACTTCGTTGCGGACTATCTTTCCTTATAGATCTAAGCAGAAAATACTAGAAACAGGAGATGTTAGATCTTCTCCTGTTTTATCTAAATACAAATAATCGAGTTAACGTTTTAAACGACAAAACGAAAAGCTCGCTAAAAGTGGGAAGAGTATCTTTTTAATAGAAAAATTGAAGAGTATGCAATTACTTAATATCAAGTGGCGAAAAAAATATTTTGATATTTCGCTCCAATCTATAATGTCTAGAATGAATTATTTGGAGACTTTAAAAACACTCAAGAACCGCTACTTCGCAATAATGCGTCATGGAGAAAGCACTGCTAACCAGAAAGGTTTAATCGCGAACGAAGCAGAATATGGTGTTCCTTATTATAGCCTAAGTGATTTTGGTCGGTTACAGGTTGAACAAAGTGTGCAGACGAATACTCTGTTGTCTGGTGTTTCTATAATTATCAGTTCTGATTTCAAAAGGGCGCTTGAATCCGCCGAAATAGTACATAGATTATTGATCTGTAGGGATGAAGTTAAGCTTAGCTGAAAACCTGTGTGAACGTTTTTTTGGCGATTTTGAATTGAGTTCCAATATTCATTATCAAACAGTCTGGGATAATGACGCAGTAAGTTCCACTCATACTATTGATAGCGTAGAAAGTCCTAATACAGTCATGGAACGTGCAACTTCATTGGTGTTATCTCTGGAGGAAGATTATTCTCGAAAACCATCTTATTAGTTGTGCATGGTGATATATTACAAATAATACAGGCCGCATTTATCAGGGCTGGCGCATTCATCCATCGATCATTGCCTAATCTTGAGACGGCTGAAATTAGAGAGCTAATTCTAGCTTCATAAAATCCACGAATGTATTAAAAAATAGAAATACTTAGTCTGCTCAGTAATCAATACGATGCATATTTGATCGATGCATGGGGGGCACTGCATGATGGTGGCAGTGAATTTTCGCATGCTTACGAATGTTTAAAATTATTAAAAAAACAGTCAAAGATCGTCGTAATTTAGCCTTTGCTGCGAGGCGCACTCATGAAGTTGATTTGGAGTTAGCCTTTTCCCTAAAAACTGTCTAAAAGTCAGAGCTTCACAAATATAACCTGCTGAATGATTAAACATAACGGCTTTATTTTTCAGTAGTAACACTTACTTCGATATAATCGCGCCAACTATGCATCACATTGACAAGAATATCATTTACCTCGGTTGGGTTAGCTTCTTTACTGATTTTTCTTCAGCAATGGTTACAACCCTGTTGCCTCTTTATGTTGTTTACATCCTCAATGAAGGCGTTGACAAGCTGGGCATAATTATCGCAGTGGCAAGTTTTGTATCCTATTTTTTCAGAATACTGTTTGGTTATATAAGTGACCGCTATAGGCTGGTTAAACCCTTTGTGGTTGCTGGATATTTTATCTCTGCTATAACTATGCCTATGCTGGCGCTGACACAGAATTATTTAGGGGTAGCTTTAATGCGGGGGCTGGAGCGTATGGGCAAAGCAGTCAGAAGTGCTCCCAAAGATGCTCTGATTAGTGCCTATAGCGAGACCAACAAGTCAGGAAAAACATTTGGCTTTCATAAAACCATGGATATTGCTGGTCAACTTGGTGGCGCCATCTGTATCTTTCTGATTCTCAGCTGGGTTGTGCTGGATAAGGATAGTATCCGCTTGATGTTTGCCGCCACCCTTATTCCCGGCATCATAGCTACCTCCATAGCGTTGTTTATTGTGAAAGAGATTCCATATGATAAAATAGACACCGATAAAAAAAGTAAAACAGTTATTAATGCACAGGACTTGCGTTTGCTGCCCTTGATTTTGATCTATTTTACAGCCCTGTTTTTCATATTGAGCGATCAGTTTTTGATCATTAAAGCTAAAGAGGCAGGTTACGCGATTTCCATTATTCCCTTATTTGTTATCGCATTGACCCTGACACAGACACTTTCCAGTTATTACAGCGGGATTCTCAGTGACAAATTTGGCAATAAGCGAATGCTGCTGATTGCATTTTTGTTCGGTACATTATCCATCTTTGCCTTATGGCAAGAGTTTCTCTGGTTGAGTTTCATTTTATTGGGCTTATTTACTGTCATATCACTCAATACGATAAGGTCTTACATTTCACATGAGGCCAGCAGTAAAGGGTTTATTTATGGTGTATTTTACAGTGGCGTTGCATTATTTAGCTCACTAGGCGCTATTGTAATAGGGCAGTTATGGAAACGTTTTGGATTTGAAAATACCATGTTGTTTTCCCTCTCCGGCATGATCATACTGATGGTGATGCTGGGCTTTATGGTATGGAAAGAACCTGCTTAATCAGAAAAACATAAAAATCCGATAAAAGTAGGGGGGTGTCATTTTTAATTCTATGAAGCGTAAATTATTGTAAGCGCAAGTAATGATGGTGTAAGTACTGTTGCGGCTACATTGAGGCCCATATAAGGTATGAGCTTATCTATCCTGCCTTCATGGTTCATGGCTCCGTAAAAAGCCGCCATGGTTCCAATCATAGGTATCAGTGCAATGATACTGTGTTGCGGTAGAGTTTCTCTTAGCACACCAAATGTAATCGTGATACATACAGAAATAGCAATCACACCATATAAAATTGTACTTTTTTGAATGCCGTAAGCTATGGGGAAATGCCGTCGTCCAACGTTTTTGTCCGCGTCAATATCCGGAAACTGGTTGAGTAAGAGTAGATTACTCGCCAGCAGAAAAGGCACCATCGAGATAAAAATTGCGTATAGGGAATAGTACCCGGTAAGAATCACACTCGTTCCAACCACCATAAGTGGTCCAAAAGCAATTCCGGGAGCCAGTAAACAAAGCAACGGGTATTTATTTAACCATTGTGTATAACTCAGAATTACCAAAACTCCAATGAGTCCAATTGGTAGAATCAATAATCCACGGCTAAAAATAAAGTAAAATCCAATCAGAATGGTTGTAATTAGACTGCCAATAGCAACATACAAAATTGTATCTACCATATTCGGATTTTCTACCAGTGCACCACTACCACCACTAAATGGCGTTATTACTGTTTGGGCATCCAGACCACTATGAAAGTCAAAATATTCATTAAAGGTATTAACGCTGATATGTGCTGATACTGCTCCGATAAAGACCAGTAACAGATCAAAAATATAAAATTGGGCTTGTGCATGATAGCAAGCGGCGAATCCTAAAAAGATGCTGACGGGCGTCAGAATAAGAAATGGTATTCGCATGGATCTGAATATCGTTTTGATGTGAATGTACTCCTTAAGATTTTATGGAAAGCCACCAGCCGAAGCTTGGTTGAGACAACGTTGGAGTGTAACGACGACGACCTGCAGGGCGAGTTTTTGTATATAACACGTAAAAAGATAGGGTATGTGATTATTTCTGACTATATAACGTAATTTCATTCTGGTTTTATTGAACTGTTAACTCTCGCTCACTCTTTCTTGTGCTACATTCAAAGCTTAATGAATCAGATTAAGCTTTGAGACGGCGATAGTATGCATACAAACACCGAAAACCTGAATATAGAATCGACTGAGGTTCTCCTGACGCCGGATCAAATAAAAACTGAATTACCGCTTTCAGAAGCATTACAACAGTCGATTCTTGAACATAGAAAAACCCTACAAAATATTCTCGATGGAAAAGACAAACGACTTTTCCTGGTAGTTGGTCCCTGTTCTATTCACGATCCTGAAGTGGCCGTTGATTACGCCAATAGATTGAATATGCTCGCTAAGGAAGTTTCTGATTCAATCGTTTTGGTGATGCGTGTCTACTTTGAGAAACCTCGCACCACAACTGGCTGGAAAGGGTTAATCAACGATCCACATCTAAATGGGTCATTTGATATCAAAACAGGTCTACTACAAGCGCGTAAACTGATGATTGAGCTTGCTGAAATTGGCCTGCCATTGGCAACAGAAGCATTAGATCCAATCAGTCCGCAATATCTCGCAGACCTGATCAGCTGGAGTGCCATAGGTGCCCGCACCACCGAGTCGCAGACACACCGAGAAATGGCGAGTGGTTTATCCTGTCCGGTAGGCTTTAAAAATGGCACCGATGGAAGCTTAAAAGTTGCCACCGATGCGCTACAGGCGGTTACCAGCCCACATAGTTTCCTCGGGATAAATAGACAGGGGCAGGTGGCAATTGTGCGCACCAAAGGCAATGCCTATGGACATATTGTACTTCGCGGTGGTGGTGGTAAACCAAATTACCAGATTGATACTATCAAAGAGTGTGAAACAATGCTGAAACATCTTCATTTGCCAAAAAATCTGGTGATCGATTGCAGCCATGAAAATTCTGATAAAGATCCTATCAATCAAGCAAAGGTGTTTAATTATTGCATTGAACAACACCTCAATGGCCAGCAGTCTATAGTCGGCATGATGCTGGAAAGTAATATAAAATGGGGAAACCAGAAAATCCCAAAAGACCTATCGACACTAGAATATGGTGTTTCGATCACTGATGCATGTATTGACTGGGAAACTACAGAAAATATTATACGTGATGCTGCGCAGAAGTTGTGTTGAACTAAAAAGTGCCTAGTATAAAGGGTAATGTGTACTAATTAAGTTGTAGCAGCAGTAGTTTTTGACTTTTTAAAATCATATGCAGTTACTTTGTTACGTCCTTGCCGTTTTGAGATAGTCATTGCCTCATCGGCAAGAGCTAAGAATTCTTCAAAACTTATTTTTTCATCGCCTTCATGATTAACTGTGCCAATAGATACGGTTAAATAGAAGGTTTCATATTTATATTGAGTGGGACTAGTTGCAATTTCATGGCGCAATTTTTCAGCGACTTTAGCAATAGCATGATCATTATTGTTGTTTATATAAATAGCAAATTCATCTCCACGCAGCCTTGCAGCAAAAACATCTTGACTTACTGTTTCTAGAATGACTTTGGATATTTGTTGTAAGGCTAAATCACCAGCTCTATATCCATACTTATTATTGATATGTTCAAAATTATCTATATCTAATAAAATAACACCTACTGATTCTTTTCTTTTTTGGTTTAGAATATTTTGCAAGTGGTTTGCAAAGAAGCTTCTATTATGAAGAGAGGTGAGGTAGTCCATACTGCTAATTTCATAGTAATTTTTCTTTATAACACTAAGTTTCTCTGACGTTTCTTTAATATCCCTGCTCAATGATAAGTTGAGTCTCCTAATCTCTATGTTGGACTTGTCTAAACCAGATAGAAGTTGTGAAAAAGAATGCCAAAGCTGACTGATCTCGAGTGGGCTATTTTGCGGAACAGATCCTAAGGTTAATTGGCTATCATCTTTTTCAACTTGATTTATTCTGCTCATCAGAGAATTTATAGGTTTTGTAATTTTATCAGTCAGTTTCAATGACATGAGTAATGCAATAATAATTCCTAGCAATAACCAGATTAATGTATTTTTTCTTAATTTATCAAAACCATGGGTCAATTCTTTTTTTGGTTGAGGAATCATCACTCCCCAACCAAGGCTGGGAACTGAACTAAAACCGGCAACCATATCTTCTTTTAAAAAGGGTGAATAGTATTCTGTAGTTCCTGACTTACCTGCTAACATTTTTTGAACAATACTGACTTTAGACAAGTCTCTAATTTCTTTTATCCATTCTTTATTGGGATGCGCGATAACATGTCCTGCTTGATCAACAACTGCACAATGCCCCTTCACACCAAAATTAATTTTGGAGCACATACTACCTATATATCCAAGTGAAACTTCAACACAAAGCGTCCCAGCTACTTTATTATTTTTGTCCAGAATATTATGTTTCAATAAAACAACAGGTGTTCTTGAGAAAGGGCTATTAAATACAGGTGATAAAAAATCAACATTGATTTTGTTTTTATTAAGCGGAGCAAGTGCCGATAAATGTAAATAAGAGTAGTCGGGTTTATCTACCCGTGTGGTGTCGTAATTTCTAGTGGAGAGATGACTATGTTTATGGCTATGCCTAGGATCGGGGACAGTAACATAGGATACAGAAACAAGATCATCAAATGACTTTATATACTTATCCAGGGCCCTCTGTATATTATGATGTTTTTCCTGTTTATCATGATCAATATTATCCTCATGTTCTTTTTCCACAGACTCAAAGAGGAGTAGTTCTTCACCAACAATCTGTAGTGATCGTTGCCTGGATGAAATGTAAAGGCTAAATGGCTCCACTAGCGCAGTTGATATCAATTCATGCTTTTCAAGCATTTCTTGCTCAGCTTGTTCCCAAGAATTCTGGAATAAGCTATAGATGAAAAACCCAATAGGTACAAGTAACACAAACACAAAGCTTGCCATTACCATGCGTTTTATAGATTTGCCGAAGAAGCTGTTGAAATAATGAATCATTTATTTTTATTTTAATTTTTACTAAGTATATGTTTGAATTATCATGAGATAAACTATTTACGACTAAGGGCGTATAATTAGTTCTTTATATGAGTAATATTTTCTGAATTTATGAGATGGCTGTTAACAAATAATTGATAATAAAACACCTGGAAATCAGCAATTATGAGGAAGTTTTTGAGCTTTTGTTACTCCATATTCGACGGCTTCAATGGCACTTAGAATCACCAAACGTGAATCTTTCACCCAACATTCGGTTATTCAAAACATTTACAATAGTTTTCACTTAAACGGTCGCTTTCGGGATTGTTTTTTAAATTTAGTGTGCGAGTAAAGGTGATTGTTTTGCGACCACCAATATTATCTTATAAAAACAACTAAATGCTCAGTAAACATGCAGGCGTTAATCATCTGTGGTGCACTAAGATAAAGCGCATTGGATGAATAATATGCGGCGCTATATTCCATAAAAATTCTCGTTCAGTGAATGCTTAAGTACCAGCGAAACGCACAATGTTCCAGATACCGCAGAGCAGCATGGATCAGTTTAATCGATTGGGAAGAAGCCCCACTTGCCAAATCATCTGCTTCACAAAGGTATACAGAATAGCCTCTAGCAAAAGCATTATGGGTAATACCGCAGCTGTTGATAATATCCTTAAGGGCATCTCTACAACTACAAATTACTAAGGGCGATACTCTTTCTATGCGTCTGGAACAGGATGATAGTAGTGGTTTTGGAGCCCAAAGCTGGGATATGGCGGGTAACGAAGCCAACTTTTTTATCTGTGATGTGACCAACGGAAATACATTGCCTTTTACAATAGAACCAGGGTCATCACGAGTAGTATTCATATACATCCAGAGGGTGTAGGCATTGGAGACAATGATACACAAGAAGCCCAGCTTCATGTGCGCTTCAATGGCGCAAAAGATATAGGTCTTGAAGAGTTGTTGAAAATTGAGTACCAAAAATATGACTGCCGGGAAGAAATCGGATACGGGATTTATTTTGTAAAATGAAAATGCTTCATTCTCCTGGGCTGTTAGAACTCTGGAGAATACTGGTGGATTAGCTGTTTCCAGGCAAAACACCGGTGGCAAAGAGTTTGAACTGCTTAATACTGCGAATGTTGCATCAAATATGGGTTTATACCTCGCTAATGTTGGTCAGAGTGTCTCAGGAGCCTGGGAGGATGCCTCAAGCCGAAGCTTAAAAAGAATATCCATGATTTGAGTAGTGAAGATGCGATGCAGGTATTAAAAGGACTCCATACTGTGACCTATCAATTTAAACGCGATAAGAGTAAGGAGCAACGTGTAGGCTTTATAGCCGAGGACGTTCCGGCATTGCTGGCTACCAAAGACAAAAAAACGGTTGACCCCTTGCAGATCATTGCGGTGTTGACGGTAGCACTACAAGTTCAGTAAAAATCATTGCAGGAAACCAAAGCTGATTTGAAAGCTAAGGATGCAAGAATAGCAAATATGGAATAGAAACTCTCCGCTTTTGATCTATTGAAATGACGTCTGGATAAGATAGAAGCAAGCATTAGACCTTAGTTAGCCCTATGTGGTACAAGCAAGCACTCTTACAAAGCTTGAGTCATCCTCAGGCTTTGTTGTATACGTGATAGCGAAAAAGACACCCCCCACCTTTTACGCACTTTTTTGTTCATAAATAATCCAACATTATCAGCAGTTTCTCCTGGTTGATACAGGTATATAGTTAAACGTATCAGATTCGTAGAATCTCCCCACTTATGCGCTATATCTAATAAAAACTAATCTTAAAATAGAAATAGGACAATTGATAATTGTCACTTTTATAAACTCAATATTGCCTTAACATGATTTTTCATTAGGCAATACAAGCGAAACGGCATCATGAATCGCGGATTCAAGTGTTGCTTATTCATCCTGTGAGGTGGAGCTTTTTCTGTTGTCGAGCCTATGAAAAAAAACAGCGAGTCCTATGAATATAAAGAAACGAAAACTTGCACTTCAAGATAAGTACCAAATCTTGTTAGTGAGGAAGAATGAATACGATTTAACTCATAGAATCTTAATGTTAATTGTGTGTGTGTCCTTGATGTTGACGGCACCCTCAATTCATGCAAAATCTACTTATACTGCTACCTGGAATAGTCTTTACCCATCTTCAAACTCTGTTAGTAATGCAGGGTGTGCGCTATGCCATTTGTCTATTGTGGGTGGAGGTTTGAATAACTATGGGTCAGACCAGTCAAACAGTATCGCAGGAACTATTGCTAATCGTATTGTCGATATTGAGGGTATTGATTCGGATACTGACCTAACCCTATCGAGCAATCTCAGCGAAATCAACGCAAATACTCAACCAGGCTGGACCGGTTCAGCAGCGCCGGGAGTTAGCGGTGATCTGGATCCTCTGGGTAAACTCAATGAAGTTGTAAAGCGTGCTGAAATATCCAAATATCTATTACAGGCAAAATATGGTGCTAACTATATTCCTCCCACTGCAACAGGTACATTTTATACCGATGTGCAACCCGGTAATTTTAATGCTGACTGGATAGAAAAACTGGCTGTTGATGGTATTACTGATGGTTGTTCAACATCTCTTTTTTGCCCTGAGATGGACGTTACAAAAGAACAGCTTTCAATGATATTGCTGAAAGCCAAGCATGTCTCAATGTATGTACCTCCTGCAGCCACGGGTGCAATTTTTTCTGATATTTCTATTGGCAGTTTCGCAGCGAGCTGGATTGAACAACTTAATTTAGAAGGAATAACAGAAGGTTGTGATACCAATAAATTTTGCCCCGAAGAAACCGTTACTTTGGAAGGTTTTAGTCAAATGTTAAAAAAAACTTTTCCTTAACACCAGATTAGAAGTTTAAAAGGATCTCATCATGAAAAAAGTAAGTTACTCATTATTATTACTCGCAACGCTATTCCCATTTTCAAGTCATTCTTTTGATATGTCTTCACCACCTAATTCTTTGGTTGTGAGTACTGCTGGTGATATCGGTATTGGAACCTCAACGCCTGCAGCCAGGCTTGATGTAAGCGGTGATATAAAAACCACATTCAGTGGAACTAACAGTGCCTCTGGTCTAGTCGAGCTACTAAAAATGAGTGTTAATAATTTAGATGCCGGGCAATTTTCTGATGCAGGCTTTGCCATGGAAAATGCTCGAGCGGGTTTCTCCTGGGCGTTCAGGACTCTGGAGAACACCGGCGGTTTTGCTGCTTCTAAACAGGGTACCGGTGCGAAAGAGTTTGAAGTGCGCAATCCAACAATTGTTGCGAGTAATGTGGAGTTACACTTAGCCAATGGCGCGAGCAATGTTGGTGGCCAGTGGTTGAACGCCTCGAGCCGCAGTTACAAGGAAAATATTAATGCCTTGAGTAGCGAAGATGCGATGCAGGCATTAAAAGGGCTCCAGAGCGTTACCTACCAATTTAAACGCGATAGGAGCAAAGAACAAAGGGTGGGCTTTATAGCAGAGGATGTACCCGCACTACTGGCCACCAAGGATAAGAAAACTGTTGATCCTTTGCAGATTATCGCGGTGTTAACTAAGGCGCTACAGGTTCAGGATGAGTTGTTACAGCAACAATCCATATTGTTAAAACAGCAATATAAGTCGTTACTGGAAGTAAAAGCGGAAGTGAAATCAAGGGATACGAAAATAACGAATATGCAAGCGAGAATATCGAAAATAATTCAGTTGCAAGAGCATATGGCTAGAAACATGGACTCCAGTTTGATACAAAAGGCAAGCTTCGTGAATTCAGTGTCGAATCATTAGCATTGTTGTCTTGATCCCAATTAATTAAGTTGTTTTTACCTATCTTATGACTTATTAGAATTCATCTGTATTAGCTTATTTATAAATCAAAAATACTTAGAACCTGTTATGTACTAAATTAAAGATAAGAAAGTTAAATAAAAAATCCTCTAAAAGGTGAGGGGTGTGCTTATAAATGTTAAACATCTCTAGATGTATCATTCTCAAGTTTTAAATCAGCTTTAGTATTTGATTACTTTAAAAAGTTATTTTGAAAGTTTGGCCGTTGTAATTAAAATTCTAAAATTACAATACCCTTTCGTTCATCACATCAATGCTTGCAGCAATTAATAAAATTAATGAATAAGAATTAACAAAAATTAATAATTAACAAGTTATAAAGAATAAAAGCTTGTACCATTGATTTCGCTAGAATGGTTTTAATACAGTGGTTTTATTAAGGCTTTAAAAGCATTATAGCCCATTGAAAGTTTGTATGACATATGTCAATAGAAATTCACTTGTGATTGTTTATACTGCGAACATAGGCATGTATAATAAGATGAGTTAATATTTAAATTATAAATTTAATAAAAGGGAAAGTTATTATGAAAAAATCAACAATTAAGTTTCGTCATAGTCTCTTGGGCATGGCTATTGCATTAGCAGCAGCCGGTCCGGTGCAGGCCTATAAATCACCTATTCATACATTCTCTCCAAGAGATGTGATGGGGGGCTTTGATGGCACTACCTATAAAGATACTGAAAATAAAACGGGCCTGCCGTTGCTAAATACTATTTTCTGTGACACGACGAGGTCTGGAGTTCCGTGTCCAGAGGATAGGCCAAGAATAACCGACAAAGATGGAACCGTACTTTATCCTATTGATAGTCAGTTTGGTTTCTATGTTGCCGACTTTTTAGGGGCACAACAGAAAGAATACGACGGTGATTACGCTGAAGGTTATGCGGGTAGCATCAGACGAGAGAACCAAAGAGTAGGTGTTCGCATCTCGAATTCTTCGACCGATACCTACAAGGTTCCAGCGGGAATGGGTTCATGGTGTGCGGGTCTTGGCGGCACTAAAGTAAAGTGTGATTCTGAACGCTATACCGTTATGGAACATATTCTTAGCTGTTTCGAGACAATCCCTTACAGTTATTATGACTTCGCGTTAGATGCGCAAGGCACGCGGGTGTTACCACCAGTATCTGTACAAGACCTATACCCTGAATTGGAAGTAAAGACTTTTGAGTGTGCTGACGCTCAGCTGGATGATGTTCTAAACATTATCAGTAGTAATCCGCTAATAGATGGCACACAGTTAATTGATGTGACCGATACAGATGGGGATCCAGCGGATATGGAGGCAAATGACCTTACTACTGTTTCCGATAATTATGCAAAAAGTGCGGATTATTCCATGACGCTTAAAGATGACGGCAAGCCGTTGTACTTGTGGGGAAACCAGATTAAGCGTCCGAATGATGTGCGCATGTATGCCAAGATCCCTTTACCTGCTGATTGGAAAGGAGCGGCTGCTCCAGCAGTTCCGGTTACAAGTGCCTTTTTGGTAGTTAAGCATGTGGTTACCAATAACCCGAATGACCAGATCCGTCCCGAAGACCTTGAAAACGAAGCGGCAATTGGGCGTCTTCCGTCTTACACGGTTACTGATCCAGGGACAGCCAATGAGGTATGGAGATCACTAAAAGATTGTTATGAAGGTGATGGCGATTTAATCGAATCTACGGAAGGTTCTTCGGATCCAACACTGATACCTGCGGGAACTATTTTCAAAAATATGCCATTTGCAATAGAAGCTCCTGATCTTGCACCCGGTACCACTACAGTAGAACCTACGCCGCCACTAGGATTTTCATCTGATTTACAGAATGCTATGACAAATGGATGGTATACCACAGTAGACCGCGAGCCATTCGAGTGGTCATACCGTAAGCCTGGCACTGACGTTAACACCTTTGAATTTGTCAGTAGCCCCGTTCCAGATGCGACGTTAGGTGAGCTTTACTCTGGACCTCGCTGGAGATTGAAGCCCAACAAGTTTGGTCAGGATCTACCAGGATTAGAGATTCCTTTAGTTGAGTGTTCAGCACCTCCATACCAGAATGACAATATCAAGTACGCGGTTGGTGCGCCGGTAACAACTGTAATCAACCTGCTTGACTGGGATACAGTTAATGGAGGGCCATCTCCACTAGCAACATCAAAAGGCTGGGTTGACGTTAATACATTAGTTGATAGAGATCTTGTCACAATTGTGGATACACTAGACAACGGTGTTTCTATAACTTCTAACGGATTACCAATGACAGAGGACTTTGACGTGGCAATCTATGTCAAAGGCGACAAGAAGCCGACTTCAGTCTATACAGCTCAGCTCTTTATTAATGAAGAGCCAACTGCAGCAGATTTAGAGCCTTATGTTGATCCAGACGCTTCTACAGGTGGAGGTGGTAATCAACTATAAGTTGAACGTTTAATCGAGTAAAAAACCCGCGCCATACGGCGCGGGTTTTTTTATGTTTGTTAGAAGTAAATGCCCAGGAAATAATTTTTGAATGTTTGCTTTGATATGGTGATTAAAAATTATTAAATCTAAGTGACTGTATTCGAGATAGACTTATACTTAATTTCAGATACAAAGTTATTAATTTTAGGATTCGCGAAAGATATGATAGGCAATCAAAAACTATCTAAAAATATAACAAAAGAAAAGCAGGATATTGAAGCTAGACACGCATTGGTTGGACCTGCGGATATCTGGGAAAGTAAACGAGCATTTCAATTTAACTTTTTAATTGATCGGCTCCTTAAAAAAGATCATTATTTACTTGATATCGGTTGTGGGACACTAAGAGGGGGAATTCCATTAATAGAATATTTAGACAAAGGTCATTATTTTGGAATTGAAGCTAGAGATTATGTCCTTAATGAAGGTAAAAAAGAATTATCTGAAGCAGGGTTGGAATTGAAACAACCAACGTTATTGCACTCACCTGACATTGCACAGCTAAATTTTGATTTTAAATTTGATTATATTTGGTCTTTTGCAGTACTGATTCATATGACAGATGAAATTCTTGATGACACACTTAAGCTTGTGAGTGAATATTTGTCGGATTCAGGAGTGATGTATGCAAATGTAAACATTGGAACAAGCAGAACAGGTAATTGGCAAGAGTTCCCAGTTATGTGGAGGCCTTTGTCATTTTATGAAGATGTTTGTGTAAGGAATGGTTTAACAGTAAAAAGCCTTGGCAGTCTAAAACAATTCGGTCATGTTGTTATAGGAGATCAGTCTCAAGAAGATAAAATAATGTTACAAATTAAAAAAAAGGTATAAGGCTTTGTTTTAGAACGTTATTTGTTATTTACTAGGGAGGTCATTTCCAGTAATTTCTTTTGGTCTTCGGCATCGATAAGTCTCTCTGTAGAATAACTTGAAAGGATCTCATTAAGCTTTTTAATATATGGCATGGTTTGTTGCTTCTCATCCGGGCTAAGGGGATAACGGTTGATAATACGCAATAGATTTGTTGCGGCGGTACATAAACCGCTATTTTCTCGCAGTTCATTTTCAATTACTGGGTTTGGTAGTCCCAGCATACTAAAAACTGTCTGGATAATATTCTCATTATATTCGAAAGACACCACATTGCTTTTGCCAAATAGCATTTCACATTCATAAAGAAATCCTAGATAGTCGAAATGACGATTAAACCATTCATCATTTAACATCTTTTCAAATGAAAGATCATTTCCATAACAATTGATATTAGGAATACGCGGATTTTTTATATTTTGCTTATAATAACTTTCTGCAAATGATATAGGATCACGTAGACATACCCATAAAGCAACATCAAAACAGTTGGTTAGTTCGGCTAATAGTGATTTCGATTCTTCAGGGAAATCCCACCAATGATTGAATATTCCCTCTGTTGAAAGGAATATGGTATGCGTATTTACATCAATGTTGTTCAATACTATTTCAAGGTTATCAAGTAGTTTATCTGCATCAGAATTTCTTAGATTTTGTACTAGCCATTGGTGTTTCGGTGGGGTTACATTATAAAAAAGATCAGGGTATAGAATTCCATTAGCTTTTAATTCCTGTTGTTGCTTTTCCATAAAAAATTGCAGACTTGTAGAGCCTGATTTTGGAGTGCCAGCATGAAGTAACAGTTTTAAACGTCTCTTTATCGGGCTAATCAGGATTCTTAACTTTTCAACAAACTCAATAGACTGTTGTGATTGTGACGGATATTTTACACATGATCTTTTATAATCTTTGAAGAATTCAAATTTTCGAGTTTTACTAATTAAATTATTGGCCCTATCAATAGCTTTCAGGGTTTCGTAGTCAGATACATTATTTTTATAGAGAAGACCAAAGGGTGTTACTAGTCCATGATAATACAAAATAGATTGTGCCCCATGAGCTAACAATGAGGGTTGCGTATCTCTGCTCTGAATGGTGATGATACTTTGTGGTTGAGATAGTGGTGTTAGAATAAACAAATTTATATCAAGTATTAATAAGTCATTGGATTGCTCTTCTAAGATAACATCGTCTTGCATAAGATTAACGCAATCTTTTTGATCCAAAAAAGATTCTATCAGGCAATAACGATAACCATTACTGACCAGATAACTTATAAATTTTTTGTTAATGTGGATATCACATTGAACAAGGATCAATTCTTTAGGATGTTTGGCAAAATGCTCTAAAGATAATAGTAATAGTTCTGCTTGGTAGTAATCTTTTGCTGACGCACTAACAACGAATGAGATAAAATTTTGATTATGGAATTTGCTCATGTCAGGCTTTCATGCGTGTGTGCTAAAACGATGTCTGATAAGACTACTTCACGAATATATTTTTGATTCATAGCGTTTTTTACGAACGCAGAACCCACTCAAAAACTTCAAGGTGTTTATCTGCGCTACGTTTCCAAGTAAATTGTTGTGCACGTGCCAATCCTTTTTCACGTAAGTTACACTGTAGTGACTCATCTGCGATAATAGTCTCCATAGCAGTCGCAATTTCAATAATTGATTTAGGGTTTACAAGTAATGCAGCATCCCCCGCAACCTCAGGTAAAGCTGAGGTATTTGAAGTGATAACTGGGCACCCACATGCCATAGCCTCGAGTATTATCATACCAAAGGATTCTCGAAGTGAGCAATTCACTAAAGCTAGTGCGCCACTGTAAAGCACAGCCAATTCTCTTTGTTTTATGGCTTCTCGTATCACTTTAACTCCTTTTGGCACTGATAATGAAGGAGGATAGCCTGTTGCTACTATAATTAAAGCAGGTTTGTTGGTGATCGATAGTTTTTCGTAGGCTTTGATGATACGTTTAATGTTTTTAAGGGGTTGATATTGCGAAACATGAAGAAAATAAGATGGTTCAGAATTACGAAACTCCTCTGGTTTGAAAACATCAAGGTTAACGCCATGCCAAATCGGAGTTATTTTTTTTTCATTTAATCCTAAATATTTAACGATTTCCGTTTTTCCGTAGATCGAAACTGATATAAATGCGGCGCATTTATTTCGAAATTGATTCCAATTTCGGAGTTTCTGATAGTTATTAATACGTGATTGAATCGCTGATTTAATGGTTGAATAATGTACCCACATGGGCAATGCAAAGGGAGAAGCTCCATGAACCGTTGTTACTAGTGGTTTTTTAATATTAGCAAACTTAATATAAGGGGCTGTTCCTCCCATTGACCTAGGGTCCCAATAGAGATCAACCTCATCAGGAATTTCATCTTTTTCGTTAAATAGCAAACACTCAATTTTTTGTATCTCAAGTTCACGTACCACGTTATCTATATAATTACGTGCGCTTAGAGGATAATTGTTTGGATAAAATACCCCAATCTTCAAAATAAAGTACTCCTTACAGCGTTAAATTACTCCCATAGTTTAGGGATTAAATTTCTCTGATGACTAAGATTTTACGGATACTTTGGATAATACCATTGTTACTATAATTACACGCTATAATTAGAGATTAACTTAACTCTAATCAATCTATTTAAAAATCATGAAAACTATTAAACAGCAAGATCTTATCACCAGCATTGCAGACGCTTTGCAGTTCATATCCTACTACCACGGTGAGGATTTTGTGCGTGCCATGACCAAAGCCTGGGAGATGGAAGAATCACCTGCGGCCAAAGATGCACTCACCCAGATTCTGGTTAATTCACGCATGAGCGCAGAAGGACATCGACCGCTATGTCAGGATACAGGCATTGTTGCGGTATTTGTAAATGTTGGCATGGATGTGCGTTGGGATGATACCTCTATGGATATTCAGGAAATGGTCGATGAAGGTGTACGACATGCTTATACCAACCCTGATAATACATTGCGTGCATCGATTATGGCTGACCCATTGGGTGCACGCACAAACACTAAAGATAATACCCCTGCAGTAGTGCATGTGCAGATGGTTAAGGGCGATAAGGTTGACGTGCAGTTGGCCGCCAAAGGCGGTGGTTCTGAAAATAAAGCGAAAATGGTGATGCTCAATCCAAGTGATTCATTGGTGGACTGGGTTGTGAAAACGGTTCCTACCATGGGTGCTGGCTGGTGTCCACCGGGTGTCTTGGGTATCGGAGTTGGTGGTACTGCAGAAAAGGCAGCAGTCCTTGCTAAAAAAGCCTTGATGGATCCAATCGATATCCATGAATTACGTGAACGCGGAGCAAAGAATCGTGTGGAAGAATTGCGCCTGGAAATCATGGATAAAGTGAATAAACTGGGTATCGGCGCACAAGGTTTAGGGGGATTAACAACAGTGCTGGATGTAAAAATCCTGGATTATCCAACCCATGCGGCTTCATTGCCCGTTTGCATGATCCCCAACTGCGCTGCCACACGCCATGCGCATTTCACCCTGGATGGTTCTGGTCCAGCAGTTTTAACGCCACCCGATAGTAGTGTCTGGCCAGACATTAGTTACGAAGCAGGAGACAAGGCTAAGCGGGTCAATCTGGATAATATCACTGCAGAAGAAGTACAAAGCTGGAAACCGGGTGATGTTTTACTGCTCAACGGAAAAATACTCACAGGCCGAGATGCGGCGCACAAACGCATGACTAGTATGCTGGACGCAGGCGAAGATTTACCCGTGAGTCTCAAGGGTCGCTTCATTTATTACGTCGGCCCGGTTGATCCGGTGCGTGATGAAGTTGTCGGTCCTGCAGGTCCAACCACTGCTACACGTATGGATAAATTCACCGAACAAATGCTTGCACGAAACAGGATTGCTCGGAATGATTGGCAAGGCAGAGCGCGGCCCAGCAGGAATAGATGCAATCAAAAAGCATAAAAGTGTTTATTTGATGGCAGTCGGTGGCGCAGCGTATCTGGTTTCAAAAGCGATTATTAGCTCTAAAGTACTGGCCTTCGAAGAAATGGGTATGGAAGCGATTTATGAATTTGAAGTGAAGGACATGCCGGTAACTGTCGCTGTAGATTCGACTGGCGAATCAGTTCACAAAACAGGTCCAGCAGAATGGCAGAAGATTATTTTGCAGAGGACTGCTTAACAAGTAAGAAAACGCTAGACGAACGAGTCTATAAACTCATCTAGAATGAAAGTGCACAGTTGAATACAACAAACCAACCTCGAAGAGGTGATGATATCTAGGGATGTAGTTCATAGGCAATAAAAATGTTGATTAATGCTGGCCCATTGGGTGTTTGCTTTTAAAAACCGGCTAAAAGGTGGGGGGTGTCAAAACTGAGTAATTTGATACTATTTGATAGGGTCACGCCATTCAACTTTTGCTTCTTCAAAAGTATAACCACACTCATTTTTAACCAACTCATGTTCTTCTCGTGTGCGTGGAAATTTACGACAATTAGGTGGGCGAACTGTATAAATTGAACAGTATTCTTTTTGACCGTCACCTGTTTTCAGGAAAATGCAGCGGAAAGGTAGTTTGCAACAAGCACCACAATTATTACATTCACCATTTCTCCCTTCATCAACCGGAAGTATCGAGGTAATCGTGCGTATAATTTTATTTTTCATCGGGTAAGGATTTTAGCGCCTGTAATTTTCTTAATCTATGTTTATCTTAATATAATAATTTGATTAAAACTTCAGTTTTAGCTGTGTTTCAAAAAAACGCGATTCTCCCGATAGTGGGTCGACAAAAGTAATGGTTTTGGCAAGCAGTTGCAGAGGCTTCGAATAATCATCTCCTTTGCTGGGAAGCAACTCTGGATAGAATGGGTCATTTAAAATTGGACAGCCTAATGACATCATATGCACTCTTAGCTGGTGTTGCCTGCCACTAACAGGTTTAAGGCAATAGCGTGCCAATTCGCCTTGAGTCTCGATAATATCTAAAAGAGTTTCTGAGTTTGCCTCACCATCTTCTTCGTGCATAATAAAAAACGGTTCGCCTTTGCCTATTCGACTGCGATACGTCATAGGGAAATCATGATCAACTATGGGAGCTATCGCTTCATAGGTTTTTTCTACCTGACGTTTTTGAAACAGGCTTTGATAATTTCCACGTATCTCTTTATTGCAGGTATACATCATTACCCCCGCTGTTTCGCGATCAAGGCGGTGAATGGGACTAATTTCTTCAATTTGGTATTGATGTTTTAGGCGCGCGAGCAGGCTTTCACGGACATAGCGTCCAGTAGGTGTTACTGGTAAAAAGTGCGGTTTATCTACAACGATAATATTATCGTCCTTGAATAGTATTTTCTCTTTGAAGGGAATCACAGGTTCATCGGGAATTTCGCGGTAGTAAAAAAGGAAGATCTCGGATTTGTAAGGGCTATCTGTCTGGAATGGCGTACCATCCTCACTCACAATATCGCCACGATCCATGCGATCTCGCAAGATATCCTCAGGGATGAAGGGAAAACGTTCGATCAGGAATTCAAGTATGGTGTTCCATTCACCGTATCTCTCTATACTGTTTTTATAATCGCCATTTTTAGGCAACCAAACCCGACTCGCTGAAACGCCTTGACGCATTGGCAGCGGTGATTTTAATTTTTCGGTTTTGATTCTGGGTTTTGTTGACTTGTAAGTTAACATGTTTTGAATTTACTGATTTGTTTTTAACCATTGCAGGATGCGATTATCTAGCCAGTATTCAACTTTCCATGGATATTTGCCACTAATAAAACCTACATGTCCGCCGGTTTCAGATAATTCTAGATGAACTAGCGATGACAACTCATCCTCATTGGGTGTTGTGTGCTTCCACATAAAGGGGTCATCTTCTGCATGGATTATCAAGGTGGGTTTGCGTATTTTATTTAGAAACTGGCGGCTACTGCATTGTCGGTAATAATCATCTGCATCCTTGAAACCATGCAATGGTGCAGTTATCTTGTCATCAAAATCAAAAAAGGTATTCAGTTCGTCGACGTTAACATCTAAGGGAGATTCGAGGTGTGAGGTCTTTTGTTTGAATTTTTGCTGGCATGTTTTAATCAGATGTTTTTGATAAACACGGGAAAAATCCTGCCCGAGCCTTTCTGCCGCATCTTTTAATCGAAAAGGCACGGACACCGCTATTGCTGTTTGTGTTTTTGCTCCATCGCTTTTTTCACCAAGCCATTTGAGTAATACACTGCCACCTAAAGAGAAGCCGACAATTGCGTAAGGTATGCGCCCATGATCCTTTTGAATTGCATCAACAATTGTCTGTAAGTCGTCCGAATCAGCACTGGAATAGCCACGTGGTAGACGATTTAGCTCTCCACTGCAACCACGGAAATGCATGAAACAAACACCGAATCCGGTCTCATCTAACTGTTTGATTAAAGGTTTTGCATAATGGGACTCTAGGGATCCTTCCATGCCATGAAGAATTACTACAATCGGTTTATCTTTAAAATCAGTCTTGGCTATATCAATGAAGTCGCCATCAGAAAGTTCTACACGCTGATGTGTGAGTTTCAATTCTGGCCGTGACTTAAAAACACTTGACCAGACTGTTTGCAAGTGTGGGTTGCTTAGCCACCAGGCTGGCTTAAATTCACTTTTGATGATAGGCATAATTAAAAAACCAATCTTTTAAATAATTAACATTTTTATAATAGTACTAGTATGAGCAGTATGAATTTACTTTATTTCCCGTCTATAGACATTGATATCGTAGTCATCTGGCGATGCACTTTTTTTAAAGCCCAATGATTCCATCAGTTTGTCCATAGCGGTATTGTTTTTCAGTACAGTTCCTTCTATTAGTGTTAGATCTCTATTTTTAACATGTTCAATTAGAATTAGCATAAGTTGCCTAGCTAATCCCAAGCCTTGCCATTCATCTGCGATAGCGATTGCAAACTCACAGCTCTTCTTGTCAGGGTTAATTGAATAACGGCTAACCCCGAGAATTTTTTCTTCGTCATTCTCGCGTGTAAAAGCCGCAAACGCCATTTCTCTATCATAATCAAGCTTGGTAAAGCGAGATAACATTTCTGGCGTCAAATCATTTACTGCATGCATAAAGCGAAAATATTTCGACTCACTCGACATGTTTCTCACAAACTCAACTTCTGCTCGTGCATCTTCAGCCCGTATTGGCCGGATTTGCACATTTATATCATTCTTAATAGTGATACTTCGATGCCAGTCGGATGGATAGGGGTGGATTGCTAAATGAGCATATTTTTTGCTATCAGCATTATGATTTTTAATAACTATTTGCGAGTCATTAACTTTCGCCTGATGCTCATCTAAGACTAAAGGACTTATTGTAAGTTCAAATACCTGTGGTAACTCACAGGCAACCTCTGAAACACGAATCAATATTTCTCGTAATTTTTCTCTGTTAGCAGCTGGCATATTTCTGAATTTATTCAATAATAAGTTGATTCGAGTATTATCGATTAAATTTTCTGCAAGTCGTCTATTCAGCGGCGGTAGTTGAATCGCCCGATCGCTTAAAGTGGGTGATTGCGTTGCTCCGGCACCTAAACTAATTACTGGCCCAAACGTTGGGTCATTGATGATACGGATCATTAGTTCCCGGCCATTTTTAGGGGCGTACATTGGTTCAACAATTACACCTTCGATTATCGCTGTTGGACGTAATTCTGATGCAGATTTCATCATCTGCTTGTATGCTGTTTTCAGTGTCTTTGCATTTCGAATATTTAATGTAACACCGTCAATATCGGATTTATAAGTGATATTTGGAGAATCAACTTTTAATACAACCGGATAGCCAAAATCATCGGCAATTGCTAAGGCCTCTTCGATTGAAGATGCATGCAAAGACTGTGTACAAGGGATATGAAAAGATTCCAGCAATAATCTTGAGTCAACCTGGGAGAGTACATTGCGTTTCAGTTTCAAATTTCGCTGAATAATATTCATGGCAGATTTGATATCTGGTGGAATACTTTTCTTTAAAGGATAGGGAACTTGCAGTAATAGCTTTCGGTTTTGTAAATGGGTGCATAGAAAGCTGAATGCCTCTATAGCTGTCTCGGGTGTTCGATAATTGGAAATATTATGAGATGTGAGTAAATGGCGACTTTCATTAATTGATGATCCGCCTAGCCACACAGACAGTATCGGTTTGTGAGTAGCCTTAACAGTCTTTATAATTGCTTCTGCTGTCTTTACCGGGCTTGCAAATGGATCAGGTGCGAACATGATTGCGACTGCATCAATTTCTTCTGATTTTAGCAAGATTTTTGCAGCGCTTGAGAAACTTTCGTCAGTTGTACTGCCACCAGATACTAGCACAGCATTTTCATTTGCATTGCTAAGATTTATATTTTTTTCTAACTCAGCAGTCAGGTTTGTGCTTAATCGTGTGACCTCAATACCCAGGTGACGCATGCTATCATTTGCCAGCATAATAGGACCGACGCCATTGGAAATAATTCCTAGTCTAGTACCTTTTGTGCGTTGATTACTGGATAATACTTTTGCTGCCGCATATAAATTCGATAATGTATAAACTCTATCAACACCCGCGCGGCTTACGGCAGCATGAAATACATCATCCATGGAGTGCACATCACTAGTTTTTGTGATTGCATCACTGTAACTGCCTGATGCATGAGAAGACTTTAGTATTACCACAGGTTTACGGATTGCAGCGGCGTTGACTGCACTCATGAAGCTTCTTGAATTAAGAATGTCGTCGAGCTGGATGATGATACTGCTAGTACGATGATCGTTAACCAGATATTCCAGAATATCTGATAGGCTTAGATCTAACTCTCTGCCGTGACATATAACGCTGGAAAAACCAATCTGCTGATTCTCAGCCCAGTCAAGTATGGAGTTGCAAATGCTTTTTGAGTGCGTGATAAGAGCAAGTTTGCCAGGATAAATCTTATTATTGTTAAAACTTGCGTTAAGCTTACTTGAGGTGCGAATCAGACTTGCTGCTGATGGTCCCAAAATACGGATGTCCGCTTGTCGTGCATTTGCCAGTATTTCATCTAAATTAGGTGATTTTGAAGCTGGTATTTTATCCTGATAATCACTCATTAAGAGCATGTTTTTAATGTTCTTCTTGCCACATTGACGAATGATTTTTGTTATGGCTTTAAAAGGTGTTACCACAATAGCCAGATCAATATCTTGTGGCAGGTTCTTGATTTTACTGTGGCATATTAATTCGCCAATTTTTTTATAGTGTGGATTAACCAGATGAAGCTCACCGGTATAATCAGAACTTAGGTGATCAAACATTAACTTGCCAGAGGTATCATTGCGCATGCTGGCACCTATTAGTGCAATTGAAGTGGGATCAAAAAAAGATTTTAAATAATCTTCAGACATGCACCTAGGTTCTCATCAGATAAAAAAAGTTGAAATGATGCTATGCAATGATTCTATATCGTTATACAAGGTGGTAACAAGAAGGTGTGGGTTACAACTGCGAATATAATAATAATTATCAATTTTTCTGCTTTAACATTCTCTGACACGACTTTTTTTAAAAAAGATTACATCAATATGTGATAATGTTTTATGCGTTTTTAAAGGACTAGTAATGCAAACAGCTTATATAACCCACCCTGATTGCTTAAGACACGAAATGGTCGAGTATCACCCTGAATGTCCTCAGCGCATTACAGCAATAGAAGATCAATTAGCTGCTAAAGGTCTGATGGACTTTCTGAATTATTATGATGCCCCCAATGCAGAAATATCCCAATTGGAACGCGCTCACGACAAGAAATTCGTTGAGGATATTTTTAATCATTCTCCACTGGAAGGACTGCGTCATGTAGACCCCGATACATGTATGAATCCATACACCCTGGAAGCAGCACTGCGGGCTGCTGGAGCGGGTATTCTGGCAACTGACTTGGCAGTTACTGGAAAAATGAAACGTGCTTTTTGTAATGTGCGCCCCCCAGGTCATCATGCAGAAAAAGATGCCGCCATGGGTTTTTGTTTCTTTAATAATGTAGCTGTAGCGGCGTTACATGCTATAGAACACCATAAAATTGATCGTGTTGCGATAGTCGATTTTGATGTACACCATGGTAATGGCACTGAGGATATCCTCTCACATAATCCGCACGTATTGTTTTGTTCAACCTACCAACATCCTTTTTATCCAGGCTATGCAGGCAAGTCGATGGAAGATTTGATGGTCAACGTACCATTGCCAGCAGGAACCAGAGGGCCAGATTTTCGTGCTGCTGTTGAGGCAAAGTGGTTACCGGCGTTGAGACATTTCAAGCCTCAAATCATCTATATATCAGCAGGATTTGATGCACATATCGATGATGATATGAGTGGTTTCAGTTTAATGGATAGCGATTATATCTGGGTAACTAAAGAAATCTGCAATATTGCAGATGAATTTGCCGAAGGCCGGGTTATTTCAATGCTAGAAGGTGGATATGATCTTGAATCCCTAGGCCGCTGTGTTGCCGAGCATGTACGTGTACTAATGGAACTTTGATCTTTACTGCAATGTTATCAATTATCTGACGCTTCTCCCTGATTGCATTTTATGCAATCTAAGGCTTTCACCAATATTACTGTTTCTACCCTCTAACGTAACAACCCATGGTCGATTAACGAAAGGAGGGTTGTGCCTTACGTGCTGACCATGGTTGCATTCAAGTTCTTCAATCCAGTCATTTATTTCATCAAGGTGAAATCCTGTTATTTTTCTTTTCATGTTTGTTTTTTTACATCATGTAACTGACGATATTATGCTGTATTTTTAAACTTTAATTACAGTAAAATATAATTGTTTAATTCAGCTCTGAAGAATATGCACAATCCTATAAAAAACCACCAGCCAAAGCGAAGCGGAGACAACAGCTTACGATAAAAAGCTGGCCCATAGGGCGAGTAAAACGAGTCAAAAGTAGAGGAGTATCTTTACTCATATTTTAAATCAAATCATTGCCTTGTTTTAAGGCCTATCAGGTACTATTTCCTGTCTAATCTGATATACTCCCCAGCTGTTTTTACGGCCCGACTTTTACTGCCGTTTTCTACATTTTTTTAAATCATAGAACCCCATAAATATGGCTGAATTCGCAAAAGAAATAATACCGATTAACCTCGAAGATGAGATGCGTAAATCTTATCTGGAATATGCGATGAGTGTCATAGTAGGCCGTGCTTTGCCTGATGTTAGGGACGGTTTAAAACCTGTGCATCGTCGTGTGTTATTTGCAATGAGCGAATTGCGCAACGACTTCAATAAGCCGTATAAAAAATCTGCGCGAATTGTCGGTGACGTTATCGGTAAATATCACCCTCATGGTGATACTGCGGTGTATGACACCATGGTTCGTATGGCCCAGCCGTTTTCGATGCGTTACATGCTTATCGATGGTCAGGGTAACTTTGGTTCGGTAGATGGTGACTCGCCCGCTGCTATGCGTTATACCGAAGTAAGGATGTCGAAGATCGCACATGATTTAATGGCCGATCTAGATAAAGAAACGGTAGATTTTCAAGGCAACTATGATGAATCTGAATTTGAGCCGGTAGTATTTCCTACACGATTACCTAATTTATTATTAAATGGTTCGTCCGGTATTGCGGTGGGTATGGCGACCAATATTCCACCACACAATATCACTGAAGTTATCAATGCCTGTCTTGCTTTAATCGATGACAGTAGCTTGAGTATTGATGACTTGATGCAACACCTGCCTGGGCCTGATTTTCCAACTGCAGGTGTAATTAACGGCGCGCAGGGAATCAAGCAGGCTTACCACACCGGCAAAGGTAGTGTGAAAATTCGTGCGGTTGCTGATTTTGAAACGGATAAAAATGGCCGTGAAAAGATAGTTGTAACGCAACTGCCATATCAAGTCAACAAGGCACGATTAATCGAAAAAATTGCCGAGCTGGTTAAAGAGAAGAAGATCGAAGGTATCTCTGAGTTGCGCGATGAGTCGGATAAAGACGGTATGCGCATGGTGGTTGAACTAAAGCGCGGTGAAGTTGCCGAGGTTGTGCTGAACAATCTGTATAAACAAACGCAGATGCAGAATAGCTTCGGTATCAATATGGTCGCATTAATTGATGGCGCGCCGAAATTATTCAACCTCAAAGAAATTATTGAAGCATTCATCCGCCATCGCCGTGAAGTAGTTACACGCCGTACTATTTATTTGTTAAGAAAAGCACGTGAACGTGCACATATTTTGGAAGGCCTTGCGGTTGCTTTAGGTAATATCGATGAAGTTATCGCTTTAATCAGAGCATCGGCTACTCCAGCTGATGCGCGTGAAGCTTTAATTTCACGTTCTTGGAAGGCTGAAATCGTTCTGGAAATGCTGGAGCGTGGCGAATCGGATACGGCTAGACCAGAAAATCTTGATCCACGTTATGGTCTTAAAGATGATGGATATTGGTTAACGGATGTTCAGGTTAAAGCGATTCTTGACTTGCAATTACACCGCTTAACGGGTCTTGAAAAAGATAAAATACTCAGTGAATATAAAGAGTTACTCGATAAAATCATTGATTTACTTGATATTCTTGCAAGCCCTGATCGTCTGATGCAAGTCATTCGTGATGAACTTATTGAAATGCTTGAAATGTATGGCGACGAGCGTCTTACAAAAATCAATGCAGTGGGTGAAGACTTGGGTGATATCGACCTGATCCCTGAAGAAGATGTAGTGGTAACACTTTCCCACGAAGGTTATGCTAAAGCGCAACCAGTTGATACCTATCAGGCACAACGCCGTGGTGGTCGTGGTAAGGCCGCAACCAAGATGAAAGATGAAGATTTCATCGAGAAATTATTTGTAGCGAGCACTCATGATACGGTTCTGTGTTTCTCATCAAAAGGTAAGGTTTACTGGTTGATGGTTTATCAATTGCCAATGGCAAGTCGTGCATCACGCGGTCGACCTATTGTGAATTTATTACCATTGGAAGAGGGCGAACGCATTCAGGCGATTTTGCCAATACGCGAATATGAAGATGATAAATACATCTTTATGGCAACAGAAAATGGTACGGTCAAAAAGACTGATCTTAAAGCATTTTCTAATCAGCGAGCCTCCGGAATTATTGCGATAGACTTACGTGATGACAATAAGTTAGTTGATGTCGCGCTTACTGAAAAAGATGACGAAGCAATGTTGTTTACAACGCAGGGTAAAGCAATTCGCTTTAAAGAGTCAGATGTGCGAGGCATGGGTCGAACTGCAGCCGGTGTTAGAGGCATAAAAATGCCACCTGGTCATAAGGTAAATGCCTTGATTGTATTACGCGAAGGTCGTTTATTAATGGCGACTGAAAATGGCTATGGTAAACGAACTGAAGTCGAAGAGTTCTCGGCACAAAACCGAGGCGGTAGCGGTGTCATCGCGATTCAAACCTCAAAACGAAACGGTGCTTCAATCGGTGCAGTACAAGTTACAGATGATCATGAAATCATGTTAATTACCAATGGTGGAATTCTGGTTAGAACAGCAGTTAAAGATGTATCTGTCACTGGTCGAAATACCCAGGGTGTTCGATTGATTAAACTAGGTAAAGGTGAAAAACTAACCCAGCTTGAACGAATTGAAAAAATGGAAGGTGACGATGCTGATCTAGATGATGCAACTATTGAAGACATTGTTGTAGATACTGTTGAAGTTGATGGTGATGATACAGAAGAGTAATCTGTATTCTTGATTTCTAGGTTATATCTTAAAAACTGCCAGCCGAACACAGTGAGACAACAGCTTTAGCTGGCCCTAAGGGCGAGTGAAAACGAGTCAAAAATGGGGGGGTGTCGTTTATATTAATTAAGCACTGTAAGTAATTGTTAATATAAATAATCCCCATTTTCATGCATAGGCTCGTTAACTTTAAAGACCATTTAACTGCTGCTTTTACAGATGCTCGTGTGAATTGTTATATCCCAAAAACATATAATTAATGAATTTTTATATCCCATCATAGTTCTATGAAAACTTCCGTACTTCTTGTTAAATCACCTTATGTTTGTTGAATTATAAAATTATCAGGTCAAACAAATGCCTCGTAAATATAACTTTAGTGCCGGCCCGGCGATTTTACCTCAAGAAGTTCTTGAGCAGGCTCAAGCAGAAATGCTGGATTGGCATGGCACAGGCATGTCAGTGATGGAAATGAGTCACAGGGGTAATGAATTTACATCAATTGCACAGACTGCTGAAGCCGATTTTCGTGAACTTTTGGCGATTCCAGATAATTATAAAGTGCTTTTTTTGCAGGGAGGTGCCAGCTCACAGTTCGCAGCAGTTCCATTGAATTTATTGCGAGGCAAGAAAAGCGCTGATTATGTCAATACTGGCATCTGGTCAAAAAAAGCTATCGCTGAAGCGAGCCGTTATTGCACGGCGAATGTGGCTTCAAGTTCGGAAGACTCAGATTTTACCAGTATAAAACCATATGAAAACTGGGATGTTAATCCAGATGCAGCGTATTTGCACTATGTGGCTAATGAAACTATTGGTGGAGTCGAATTCAATTTCACCCCCGATAGTGGCGACGACATTCCTTTAGTGGTCGATATGTCGTCGACGATCTTATCAAGGCCTATTGATATCTCTAAATTTGGACTGATTTATGCCGGTGCACAAAAAAATATTGGTCCAGCTGGGCTTACCATTGTTATCGTCCGGGAAGATTTGCTGGGCGACGCGTTAAGCATTACACCGACAATGATGAATTATGAAGTTCATGCCAAGCATGACTCAATGTACAATACACCATCAACCTATGCCTGGTATTTGTCAGGTCTGGTATTTAAATGGGTTAAACAAAAAGGTGGCTTGACAGCAATGGCAGCACTTAATCAGCTTAAGTCTGAGAAATTATACACTGCTATTGATGCTTCCGATTTATATACAAACTCCGTTGATAAGACCTGTCGTTCCTGGATGAATGTTCCTTTTACACTGGCGAATTCTGAGCTCGATAGCGAGTTTTTGTCCGAAGCTTCTGCACAGGGAATAATCACAATTAAGGGCCATAGTTCAGTTGGTGGAATGAGAGCCAGTATCTACAATGCAATGCCAGAAGAGGGCGTCGATGCTTTAGTCAAAATGATGCAGAGCTTCGAAGAGAAAAACGGATAAGTGAATGGTCAATCATCTAAATCTATTATGTTTGTGAATTAAGTAATAATTGAGATTATTGCTGATGGTATTAGGTGCGGATTATACTCATATTGTATAATTAAAAGCGTGGAGAGAATAATTATTTGCGAAAGGTTTAATAAGTATAGGGCTTTAAACAACATATGGACGGGTGGCTTTTTTACTAAGGTGCCCATAAATACAATAACTGAATATTTGATTTAAAAACGCGATCGTATTGAAAATCATTTTCAGAATTTGATAGAAGGTAATAAATATAATGGACGAAACAGATGCACTCTTTAATATGTTGTTTGGCTGGGGATTTGTCATTATCGCAGTATTATTATTTTTCATTCTTATTGTCGCTTTGCGTAGTACATTTTCTTTTAAAAATGCAACTGTGGTTAAAGGCAAGATTATTGAATTGACTGATATTGGTGAGTTGAGTTTGCCTACAGTAGAGTGTTATTCTGAAGGTCAAGCTGTTCGTTTTAAAACCAAAACGCCTATTAATAATCTGATTATAGGTCAAGACGTTGATGTTGAAATAAGCTCATCAAACGAACCCAGAATTTATGATGAGGACAGAGTTGACCATGCTCCAAAAATATTATTTATGATCATCATTTTACTATCATTTTTTTGTGTAAAAAGCTTTTCATTTTTAAACACTTTTTTTTCTTAATCTGGCAGCTTGATGAGCAAAAACAGCAACAATACTGATGAGGTAAACAAACAGCTTCTTGAAATTCGCGATTGTATCGATGCGATAGATGATCAGATGCTTGAGTTGCTTTCAAAACGTGCTAAATGTGCAGAACAAGTTGCTGATATAAAAAGAAAAGCAGGTGAAAAGGACCTCTGGTTTTATCGGCCCGAGCGTGAAGCCCAGATATTAACGCGTGTTACTACAAATAATAAAGGTCCCTTGGAAAACGAACGTATTACTTCGATTTACCGTGAAGTTATTTCTGCTTGCCTGGCACTCGAACAAAACCTTAAAGTTGCCTTTCTGGGGCCTAACGGAACATTCTCACAAGAAGCTACAAAGAAACATTTTGGACATGCAGTAGAGACTGTGCCGATGGGGTCAATCGGACAAGTTTTTAAAGAAGTTGAAAATGGTACAGTTGATTACGGCGTGGTTCCTATAGAAAATTCTACTGAAGGGGTAATCTCTTATACTCTGGATGTTTTTATGAACTCACCTTTGAAAATTAGCGGTGAAGTGACATTACGCATCCATCAGAACCTGATGACACTAAATCCTGAATGGCAAAAAGTGAAACGGGTCTATTCACATCAGCAATCCCTTGCACAATGTCGTCAATGGATTGATGAAAACTTGCACAATGTTGAGCAAATTCCGGTCTCGAGTAATACCGAAGCTGCTAGACGCGCCAAAGATGATTTAGAATCTGCCGCTATTGCTGGTTCATTAGCAGCTGAGATTTATGGACTAAATATTGTTAAAAAAGATATTGAAGACAGCAAAGAAAATACAACGCGTTTTTTGGTCATAGGTAAACAAGATGTGCCTCCATCGGGTAATGACAAAACGACACTAATGATTTCTGCAAAAAATCGCCCTGGTGCACTTTATCATCTGCTTTCACCGTTAGCTGAAAATGGTCTGGATATGACACGAATTGAGTCTAGGCCTTCAAGAAACGCTAATTGGGAATATTATTTTTTTATGGATATTGATGGGCATGCTGATAATGAAAAAGTCGCTAAGGCATTAAAAGAATTAGCCGCGGAATCAGAATTAATCCGTGTTCTCGGCTCTTATCCAAAGGCCATATTGTAATAATTGTGACGAAGACTATGACAATCGACTTTCATAAACTTGCTGTGAACGGTGTGCAGAAGTTACAGCCATATTTACCAGGAAAACCCATAGAAGAACTTGAGCGTCAACTGGGTATTAAAAATATCCTGAAACTTGCCTCAAATGAAAATCCGCTAGGTCCAAGTCCTTTGGTAATTGAAGCCTTAAAATCTGCGGTAAACCAGATTGAATTATACCCTGATGGTAATGGTTTTATTCTAAAGCAAAAACTGGCCAAAACCTTGGGGGTGTCTAATCAGCAGATAACACTAGGTAATGGCTCCAATGATGTCCTGGACATGATTGCCCGAGTATTTTTATGTGAGGGACGTGAAGCTATTTTTTCCGAATATGCTTTTGCAGTTTACCCTATCAGCACACAATCCGTCGGTGCTACTGCAAGGGTTTCTAAGGCTTTGGACGCTAATCATGATGAGAACCCATATGGTCATGATCTTGCAGCGATGCTGGCGTTGATCAATGATAAAACACGTGTGATATTTATCGCAAACCCCAATAATCCCACCGGAACCTGGTTAAAAAGTAAGGAACTGGAAGATTTTATTAGTAAAGTTCCTGATGACATTATTGTGGTTGTTGATGAAGCTTATTTTGAATATGTGGAAGAGACAGAGTATCCAGATTCAATGAATTGGTTAGATAAATATCCAAACCTCATTGTAACCCGCACATTTTCTAAAATTTATGCATTGGCAGGTTTGCGAGTTGGCTATTCCGTAAGTAGCAAACAAATAGCAGACTTGTTAAATCGAGTACGGCAGCCATTCAATGTGAATACTCCAGCATTACTTGCAGCGAGTGCAGCTTTGGATGACCATCAGCATTTACAGCATTGCGTTGAGGTTAATACCAAAGGTATTAAATTCTGGCAAGCTGCATGTCAGTATCGTGGTTTTGATTATATTCCGACAGTAGGGAATTTTATCACTGTTGATATGGAACAGGATGCCGCACCTATCTATCAGGCATTACTCCGCGAAGGTGTAATTGTTCGCCCGATTGCAAACTATGGCTTACCACATCATCTGCGTATAACCGTTTCTACGCCAGAAGATAATCAGCGTTGTCTGAATGCTCTTGATAAAATTATGGGACAAGTTCAGTCCTGATGATAAAAAAACTTACCATTTTTGGTGTGGGTTTGATCGGAGGCTCACTAGCACTAGCACTTAAAAAAGCAGGCTATTGTGAGACTATAGTTGGATGTAGTCGCAGTGAAGCACATCTAAAGCGTGCTGTTGAATTAGGCGTGATTGATATCTACACCCTGGATGCTAAACAAGCAGTACAGGACGCTGATATAATTATGCTAGCAGTACCCATGCGCGCGATACCTGCGATACTCTTGGAAATAGTAGACCATGTTAAAAAAGATGTCATTATCACTGATGCAGGAAGCGCCAAAGGAAGTGTTATAGCAGCAGCGAAAAGTGCTTTTCATGGCATTTTGCCGCCTAATTTTATTGCGGGGCATCCAATTGCAGGTAGAGAAAAAAGCAGTGTTGAAGCAGCTATTGATGACCTCTATGTTGGTCAAAAAGTCATTCTTACACCTACAATTGAAACCAGCGCCGATACTTTTTTGAAAGTTAAAAAAATGTGGCAGGCTACGGGAGCAATTGTCGAAACACTCGAGGTCAAACATCACGACGATGTACTTGCTGCAACCAGTCACTTGCCGCATATTCTCGCATACTCTCTGGTTAATACCTTATCCAAATCTGAATATGGAGATGCCGTATTTGATTACGCCGCCGGTGGTTTTAAAAGCTTTTCACGAATAGCATCTAGTGATCCTGTGATGTGGCGAGATATATGCTTAGATAATAAAGATTCAATACTTGCTGCACTAAATGACTTTCAACAAGACTTGTCTGATTTGAGTGAGGCGATTAGCTGCGAAGACGCTGATCAGTTAGAGAAAACTTTCGCCAATGCTAAAAAGACCCGTGACGCCAATATAAGCGATTAGTTCTGGCTCACACAAAACCTGATTAATGCAACACAGATAAAAACTATTCCATGCAAAACGCACCAAAAAATATACAGTTCGTTACATCTCCTAATGGCAAATTAATAGGCACTTTGCGTGTTCCCGGTGATAAATCCATGTCACACCGTTCTATCATGTTAGGTTCAATTGCCACAGGAACCACGCATGTTAGCGGATTTTTAACAGGTGAAGATTGTATTGCTACGATGAATGCATTTCGTAAAATGGGTGTTCAGATTGATGGCCTAGATGATAAGAAAGTAGTAATTCATGGTGTAGGCATGTATGGATTAAAAGCACCCAAAGATGCATTGGATATGGGTAATAGCGGCACAGCGATGCGTCTAATGGCAGGCTTGTTAGCTGGACAGTCATTCGACTCAACCTTGATTGGCGATAAATCCTTGTCAACACGCCCCATGAGTCGCATCACAAACCCGCTACAAAGTATGGGTACGGTGATTGAAACAGCAGAGAACGGCCGTCCACCATTGAAAATAAAGGGTGGATGTGAGCTAAAAGGCATTCACTATGTTATGCCGGTCGCTAGCGCACAGGTTAAATCTGCAGTGTTACTTGCCGGATTATATGCAGAGGGTGAATCCAGTGTTACAGAACCTGGGATAACACGTGATCACAGTGAAAGAATGTTAAGAGGTTTTGGTTACGAGGTAAAAACCGAAGGCAATCGGATCAGCTTAAAAGGCGGTGGGAAACTCACTGCCTGTGATATTGATGTACCCGCAGATATTTCATCAGCGGCATTTTTTATGGTTGGTGCGAGTATCGCTGAGGGCTCCGATCTTACCCTGGAACATGTTGGTGTAAACCCCACTCGTACAGGCGTCATCGATATTCTGAAACTCATGGGTGCTGATATCACGCTCTCCAATGAAAAAGAAGCAGGTGGCGAACCTGTTGCGGACATTCGTATTCGCTCGGCAAAACTAAAAGGGATCCAGATTCCTGAAGAGCTTGTGCCATTGGCGATTGATGAATTTCCAGTTTTATTTATTGCAGCAGCTTGTGCTGAGGGTGAGACTATCTTAACTGGCGCAGAAGAATTACGCGTTAAAGAAAGTGATCGTATTCAGGTAATGGCGGATGGTTTAAATGCCTGCGGGATCGATGCCAAGGCAACCCTAGATGGGATTATTATCACATCTGGTCAACTTACCTCGGGTACTGTCGATAGCCATGGAGATCATCGCATTGCAATGGCTTTTTCGATTGCTGGGTTACGCGCTAAGGGCCAGATTACGATCAATGATTGCGCCAATGTGAATACTTCTTTTCCCGATTTTATAAAACTGGCAAGTGGAGTTGGTCTGGGTGTTAAATAGCCTTTTGTAGGTCAATTTCAATAAAAATCACAAAAAGGCTAAAAAGTAGGGGGGTGTCCTTTACAGACTTGAACATCGCCCCATTTTAGCTATAGTGGTCGCCAGACTACCGCTATATCATTCACCCGTATATCTGTTTTTCTTGGTTTGATCAGTACCTCTTCGATTTCTACTTTATCAATATCAAATTCGTCACTAAGATCATCAATTTTATCTTCAAGTTCTGCTTCAAGGTCTTTTATGTCTTCTTGCACCTTATCCACTCGCTCATTTGCCCGGGCAACATCTCCTCTTTCCTTTAACACACGCGTTCCCGCTCTACCAATTGAAGCCCGTGATTTACCAAGCAATGCACCAAGTACTGTAATACCAATATTAAGAAAAGAACTAGTGGTGTCTGCCTGTTCTTTTTCGACGCTTTGTACGTGGCGGTCGAGTCTATCTGTTAATACTTTTTCTTTTTTTGCATAGCGCTCTTGTAACGCTTCTATGGCTTGTTCTTTTTCGTCACTCAGCTTATCTGATATTTTTACCATGAAATCACTTTTAGATTCGTAAGGTGCAGATTCAAGATTTAAGGATTTACAGCGGTATAATGTCAGTTCATGTTCATGGTATAACCAGTTTTCAAGGTCGGCTTTAGTTTGTTTCAATTGTTTATCTTTACTTAAAAACTCTGGTGTTTCGGCGTATTGTGCTTCTGCTGGTGCGTTACTAGGTAGTTTGCTGATACAATTTGTATCACCTTTCGTTTTAATCGCATTTTCCCATTTCGCGGAACGATCATCTGCAGCAAGCTCTAAACTTAGACAATGTTGTTCCTCTTCATTAATGCCCCGGGATTGATTAAAGAAATTCAAGGTACAATCAGCCATTAACATGGCAGTGAATTTTCCTGACTGTGCGAGATCAGGTAAGTAGTGTTGTGAAATACTATTGTCTAAGGTTGAGTAATTATCAAAACCATCTGATATCGCTGGTTTTGCAACTTTAGATATCTGTTCTGCATTATTTTTATATTGTGATTTTTGTTCATCCATTAATGCCGATATTTCATCGCGCTTTAAAGGGCCTTTCAAGTAGCTCAAAACCCAGCGAGTACCAAATAAACGGATATCATCAAGATGAGCACTTTTGAGAAAGAAAGTTCGTTCTTTTAGATTTGAAAGTAGATTTCTTATTTCATCTTTGTCAAAAGCAGAATTAATTTGCCCACCCAAACCGTCGATTACACGATTTATGTCTTGAGTCGTTTGCAATCGACCAATAAACCAGGTCCCCATGTTGGAAAGGCCTTTGTAATCAAGGTCAACGGGGTTTTGTGTGCTGAGCACTACGCCTATTCCGTATGCGCGAGCCTGTTTTAGTAGCAATAACATCGGCTCTTTACTGGGCGGATTTTTAGTAGGAGGGAAAAAACCAAATATCTCATCCATATACAACATAGTCTTAAGTGCGGATGTGCCACTTTGGCGTCGCATCCATGCAATGAATTTATTTAGTAGCAGCGTTACAAAAAACATTCTTTCAGCATCACTGAGGTGTGAGATCGAGAAAATAGCTATTTTTGCTTTACCATTTTCATCATAAAGTAGTTTTTGTATGTCGAGAGTATCACCTTCCAGCCAGCTCTTAAAAGTTGGTGACGCGATGATGGAATTAAACTTGGTAGCAAATTTAAATCGATCTGCTTGAGGGTAGAAGGCATCAAGTGGTAATACACCTATTTTTTTAAAGGGTGGACTTATAATTCTTCCAATAAGTTCTTCAATACTCAGATCTTTTCCATCAAGCCATGAGTTTGTAATCAACTGTGCGAGTAAAATGTATTCTTTTGATTCAACAGGGTCTGCTTCAATGCCTATTAAAGACAAAAGACTGCTGACAGTCGAATTTATAAAGGATGTGAAAGAGTCACTGTCGTCCAGTATTTCAGGTGGTGGCGTTTCCAGTGAACTTAATACATTAACGCTCATTCCAGAACTGCTGCCGGGTGTATAAATGGTTTTTTTAACTGAAGAATATTTAGCTACGCGAGCGCTATCCTGATGAGAACTTTCGATGCCTTTTTTCCACATGTTTGCAATCTTTTCAGCATAGCTATGAATATCTTCTTCTTTGTTTTTTGCTTCATCAGCGACCCAGGGCTCGAATGATTTGGGCGAGAACTCTGGGTCGGTAAGGCATAAATTTCCCATGTCACCTTTAGGATCAATTACGATGGAAGGAATGTTATCGATAGCTGCTTCTTCGATAATGCCAATGCCTAGACCAGTTTTACCACTGCCAGTCATACCAATGATGGTTGCGTGTGTGGTGAAATTTTTATTTTTCAGTAGAGTAAGGGCTTCTGTTGTTTCCAGAGTTTGTTTGTCGATGTCTTTACCGAGGTAAAATAGCCCAAGTTTTTCGTAAGTCTCTACCATTTTTTTAATTCCTTGTGTTGTCAGCTCAATATTATGCTGAGCAATATAACACGAGTGTGCCTTATTTCAGATACAAAAAAGCCTGCATTAAGCAGGCTTTCCTATGACTATAAATAGTCGGTTTGAATAGTTTTACTGATTACCTAACTAAGCCAAGAGCACGGAAAGTGTCTTTTGATAAAATACCTACAGGAAGCCCGCGAGAGCTTTGGAATGCCTTCAGTGCAGCGGCTGTATTTGCGCCCATCTTTCCATCTAGTTTTCCTGGATCAAAACCTTTTGATTTTAATGCAGCTTGAATGCCATAAACTATGTTTTGTTTAATAGCAGTTTTGCTAGGTTTTTCTGCAGTTTTTGTTTTTGGTGCAGCTATGACCTCTGTCTTAATTTTTGGTGCTTTATTTATCATCTCAGCTTTTTTAGCTGGTTCTGCTTTCACAGCTTTTTTGACTGCGGCTTTTTTAGGAGCGCTCATCTTCTTCATTGGGGCATTCATCACATTCATGTATTGCTGATGAGTGATTCCTTTTGTTGGCGCTGCTTTTACAGCTTTTTTGACTATGGCTTTTTTGGGAGCACTCATCTCCTTCATTGTATTCATCACCTGCATGTATTCCTGATTAGTGATTCCTGATGATGGGCGTTTATATTGTTTAGCTGGACGAACTACCGATTTACCATAATTTTTCGGTGCGTTGGTTTTACATAAAATTGGACGCCAAATATAACGGGCACTTGCTACTTTCACACGATAATTCTGTGTTTTATAACGAGCAGGGCGATTTACGGTTTTATATATTGCAGCAGAAACTCGCTGTTTTTGTTTCACTGTTTTATAAACAGCAGGAACAAATGTTCTTATGGTTTGAGCTTTACGTATTAGTACACGTTGCGAAACATTCTTGTAAACAGCAGGTACCGTAACACGGCACATTATTTCTCCCGTCATATTATCAATACGGGTGATTGGGCCGTGACCTTTGATCCATTTGTTATGAGCTGGTTTAACTAACACACGTTTTGTTGTGTTTCTATATTGGGCAGGAATTATGCGATTCTTGTAAGTAGCTTTCTGTACCAGTACTTTTTTGTTGATCCAACGATACTGGGGGGCTCTAACTAACACGCGTTGACTTGAAGCTTCCTGTATTAGTACACGTTTTGACTTTGTCTGGTAATTGGCGGGTACTTTTACTTTGGCAAAACATTGACCTGGTTTAGCAGGTGGTAGAGCCATGTTAGAATGTTTTACCGAATGCGGCTGTTTAGCACGCTGTGGTTGAACAGCTTTTGGTGTTATAACTGCTGGAGCAGCTGCTTTAACTTGTTGTTGAGATCCGGCGCTTTGCGATCCACTCGAAAGCTGTGAACCACCAATTACTTGCTGCTGGCTACATCCTGATAGTACTGCTGCAAGAATTGCACTTGAAACAGAAAGTTGCGTAGTCATTTTCATGAATATTTTCCTTATAATATTTAAACAATCTTAATTGGCCGAATCGTTTGAGCAGAACCCGTCTTTTCAATAATTCGAGATGTGTTTACGAGTATAAGATTAAATGGGTGTACCAAATATAGAGCTAACCGAATAAACGGTAGTCTTTTTCAGTTGAACATCGAATAATTATTAATTAGGCGGAGGCTTACATAAAAAAAGACAAGGCGTTATTATCCTCCTATGAGATTAAATTCCGATCAATTAGCTAACTTTTTACAGCAACAGAGAACAATCCCCAGTGTTTTTTTGTTAACTGGCGACGAACCCTATCAGATCATGGAAGCTGCTGATGCTATTCGCAATCACGCTAAAAATAACAGTTATGCTGAGCGTGATGTATTACACGCAGATGCTTCATTTAACTGGAACGCATTGAAGGGTATATCAAATAGCATGTCATTATTTAGTGAAAAAAAGCTGATTGATTTGCGTATAGAGACTAAAACACCGGGAAAGCAGGGTAGCCAGGCGATTCGCGATTATCTGGATAATCCTCCAGAGGATAAAATTCTATTGATGCAAATGCCCAAGTTAGTGGGTAGTGCGCGCAACGCCGCATGGGTCAAAGCAATTGAAACGGCGGGTGTTCTGATTCAGATCTGGGAGTTATCTTCCCCCCAAACCATGGCGTGGATAAACAAACAGATGCGCCAACAAGGAATGCGTGCAACTTCCGATGCGGTGCGCTTGCTGACAGAAAGAGTAGAGGGAAATTTGTTAGCTGCCTATCAGGAAATCAGCAAGTTAAAACTACTTTTTCATAAGGATGATAGTCAGGAAATATTAATCGACGAAGAGCAGGTTCTGGCAGCAGTAAGCGATAGCTCACGTTTCTCCATCTTCGATCTTTCGAATGCGGTGATGATGGGCGATGTACACCGGGTGCAGCATATCCATCATAATTTGAAAGAAGAGGGGGTGCCGATACAATTGATATTATGGACCCTGAGTGATTTAAGCCGTCAGCTGTATTCTGCAAGCTTCAATTTAAAGAATGGGATGCAGCCCACACAGATTTTATCCAGATTGCCAAAACCCCGGCAAAAACCTTTTCAACAAGCGATGCAGCGTATGCAACATGCGAATTGGGTGGATATTCTGAAAAAGAATAGCGATATTGACCGTTTATCCAAGGGTCAGAGTGAAATTGCTAATAAAGGGTTGGGCAGAGTCTGGTCAGACTTGTTAGAATTAGCACTAATATTAGCAGGGACTGAAGTAATCAAAGCTAATTCTTAGATAGCTATCGAATTAATACTATACGATGCTTCGACCGGCAATCGTTGTTCCTTACGGAAACCATGATAGACTTTCATGACTCTTGGTGAGCCTAAGATAGACACCCCCATACTTTTAGGGCGTTTTTCTTATTTAAACAAAGAATAAACAAACACAATGGATCAAGATATTAAACATTATATGAATGAGTTGGGCCGCAAGGCTCGAGAGGCATCAGGTGTGCTTGCTGCTGTCGAATCAAAAATCAAGAATGATGCATTGCATGCGATTGCAAATCGTTTACTCGAACAACGCGAAATACTAAAAACTGAAAACGCAAAAGACTTGCAGGCGGGTAAAACCAAAGGACTGAAAGATGCGATGCTGGATAGACTGGTATTGACTGATGCAGGTATTGAAAAAATGGCTGAAGGATTACGCCAAATCGCCGCCCTTACAGATCCGGTGGGTGAAATTGATGATTTGAAATATATGCCATCTGGAATTCAGGTTGGACATATGCGAGTACCTTTAGGTGTTATCGGTATTATTTACGAATCTCGCCCCAATGTAACGGCGGATGCGGCGGCACTCTGCCTGAAATCTGGAAATGCCACTATTTTACGCGGGGGTTCTGAGGCTATTCATTCCAATAAAGCAGTGGCGCAATGCATACAATATGGTTTAAAAGCGGCAGGATTGCCTTCGGAGTGTGTTCAAGTTGTTGAGACAACCGATCGTGAAGCAGTAGGCGAATTGCTGCGCCTTAAAGACTATGTTGATATAATTATTCCCCGTGGTGGCAAAGGCTTGATCGAACGCGTCAGTAATGACTCATTGATTCCAGTGATCAAACATCTGGATGGAATTTGTCATGTGTATATTGATGATGCTGCTGATAAAGATAAAGCTTTAAAAATCACTTTTAACTCCAAAAGCCAGCGCTATGGCACCTGTAATACCCTTGAGACACTATTAATAGCGAAATCACGTGCCAGTGAATTATTGCCAGAGATCAATAGGATGTTTGTTGATGAGGGTGTCGAATTGCGCGGTTGCGAGCAAACGCGCCAAATAATTGACTGCAATACAGCCGATGAAGAAGATTGGCACACAGAATACCTCGCACCAATATTATCCATAAAAGTCGTAGATGACCTGGATGCAGCGATTCATCATATCAATAAATACAGCTCCCAGCATACCGACAGTATTATTACCCAGGACATTACAAAAACGCGCCGCTTTATGCGTGAAGTTGATTCTGCATCGGTGATGGTTAATGCATCGACCCGCTTTGCCGATGGTTTTGAGTATGGTCTCGGAGCAGAGATTGGAATCAGTACCGATAAACTCCATGCACGAGGGCCGGTAGGTTTGATCGGGCTTACCTCACTCAAGTATGTTGTATATGGTGATGGTCATATACGTACCTGATTCACACGTTTCTGAAGAGCAAGTACAGTGATAGGGATACTTGGTGGCACTTTTGATCCAATTCATTTTGGTCACTTGCGTCCAGCTCTTGAAATTGTGGAGATGCTTTCACTTGAAGAATTGAGATTTATTCCCAGTGCTAAACCTCCTCATCGTTGGCAACCCGTCGCTAGTGCTGAGGATCGTCTTGCAATGGTCAAACTTGCCATTCAAGCGTACGAAAAATTCACACTAGATGATCGGGAGTATCATCGTGAGGGCGCTTCATATACGATAGATACCCTAAAGTCGGTTCGTACTGATATAGGCAATCATAAACCACTGTGTATGATCATCGGTTTAGATGCTTTTCAATCCTTTACCAGCTGGAAAGATTGGCAGAAAATATTGGACGAAACTCATTTAGTGGTATCTACAAGGCCGGGTTATCAGCTTGCTGAAAGTGAAGAGGACTGGGTCAAGACGCGACTGTCAAGCGATCCAGATGAGCTGCAAAAAAAACCGTCAGGCAAGATACTTTTCTGTGAAGTAACGCAGTTAGATATTTCAGCAACAAACATTAGAAAACAATTACTTAATGGTAATAGTTGTAGTTATATGACGCCAGAAAAGGTGTGTGAATACATAAACAAACATAAACTTTATACAAATTAAATAGACATTAAAAAGAAAACAGAATATGAAATTAAATGAACTGAGTGATCTGGTACAAAACAGTCTTGAAGATATGAAAGCGGTGGACATTGTGAAAATCGATGTGCGTGGAAAATCATCAATGACAGATCTATTATTTATTGCTACAGGCAATTCAACACGTCACGTGAAATCCATCGCAGAAAACGTAGTGATTGATGCCAAAGCCGCAGATGTAGGTGTTATCGGAACCGAAGGAAAGGGTAGTGCTGAATGGGTTTTAGTTGATCTCAATGATGTGATAGTACATGTAATGCTTGCGAGCACCCGAGAATTCTATCAATTAGAAAAACTCTGGGGCGCGGATGACGCCAGTGATAAATCAGTTGAAGAAGCGTTAGCCGATAAAGTCTAATCATAGACTGTTTTAAACAGGAATGAATATTCATTTGCTTGCTGTAGGTAATAAAATGCCGGACTGGGTAACGCAAGGCTATCAGCAATACACACAACGATTACCTGCGAAATGTGCTCTGGTACTTAAAGAAATATCTGCCGAGAAAAGATTAAAAAACAGCAATTTAGCCGCTATTGTTGATAAAGAATCTGCAAAGATAAAATCCGCAATTCCTGGTAACTGCCGTGTCATTGCGCTAGATGTTAAGGGGCAATCCTGGAGTACCGAAAAACTCGCGAACCGAATGCAGGATTGGATGATGGGTGGGCAAGATATTGCCTTAATAATTGGTGGTCCAGATGGATTAAGTAATGAGTTATTGAGCATGGCTGATGAAAAATGGTCATTATCAGCACTTACTTTTCCACATCCATTAGTAAGAGTCATTCTTGCTGAGCAAATTTATCGCGCTTTCACCATCACTGAAAACCATCCTTATCATAGAGCAGGGTAGTTGTTCCTATCATGGCATCAAACAAACCTCAAATCATACTCGCCTCTGCATCACCAAGACGTGCTGAATTACTTGATCAGATTGGCATTACTTATCGTATTCAAGTAGTTGATATTGATGAAAGCAAGCAGCCAAATGAAACCGCAGAATTCTTGGTACAACGACTTGCATGTGAAAAATCGCAAGTTGTGATTAAGAATACCAGCGCGATTATTTGTCCCAATATTGATTCTGCAACCGACTTGCCTGTTTTAGGTGCAGATACACTGGGTGTGTTAAACGGTCAATTACTAGTCAAGCCAAGAGACTTTGAGCACGCAAAAGAAATGCTAACCAGCATATCAGGTAATTGGCACGAAATTTTATCCGCAGTTGCACTAAGCTATAAAGGCCAAACGCGGGTCAAACTTAATCGTAGCCGTGTGTTGTTTCGTCGACTCAGTAGCAATGAAATTCAAGCCTACTGGAAAACTGGGGAGCCACAGGATAAAGCCGGGGCCTATGCCATTCAAGGACTAGCCGCGACCTTTATTGAACGCATTGAAGGCTCATATTCTGGCATAATGGGTTTGCCGTTATTCGAGACTTCACAGTTGCTTGAAGATTTTGGAATAAACATCCTATAAAAATCCAGGAAATAACATGAGCGCAGAAATACTAATAAATGTAACACCACAAGAATCACGCGTAGCATTACTAGAAAACGGCATCCTGCAGGAACTGATGATTGAACGCAGCTCAAATCAGGGCATTGTCGGCAATATCTACAAAGGTAAAGTCTGTCGTGTATTGCCAGGAATGGAGGCTGCTTTTATCGACATAGGTCAGGAAAAAGCCGCGTTTTTACATGCCTCAGATTTACGCTTCCCGAAAGAAATGATATTCAATGGTGATACACCGGAAGAAGACATCACGCCACCGCCAATTTCGCAATTACTGCATGAAGGAAAATATGTTCTGGTGCAAGTGATTAAAGATCCATTAGGTACCAAAGGTGCACGATTAACCATGCATGTCACAATACCTTCGCGCTATGTAGTATTAATGCCGGATACCGACACAATTGGTGTTTCAAGCAAAATTGAAGATGAAGAAGAACGCAAGCGTCTCAAAACTATAATAAAAGCAGCACGAGAGTTGGATGAATATGAAGAGCCATCAGAATTACTAGCAGAACTAGTGACAGAGAATCTTCTTGAAAATAAATTCGGTTATATTGCCCGTACAGCTGCCGAAGGTATATCCGATGAGGCTATAAAAGCAGATATTTTGTTTCTGAACAAACTATGGAAAAGGATAAATAATGCATCCGGATTAGGCTCAGAAACCAAGCAAATATATTCTGATCTACCCGTGGTGCAACGCGCATTGCGGGATATGGTCGCTGAAGATATTGAATCCATCAAAGTGGATTCACGTGAGACATTTAACAGTCTTTTAGAATTTTCAAAAACCTATATTCCGGAACTAGCCGAAAAAATCGAACACTACACCGGCAAACGTCCAATCTTCGATATATACTCAGTCGAAGATGAAATCCAGAAATCTTTAAAACGCAAAGTGAATTTGAAATCTGGTGGCTACCTGATTATTGATCAAACAGAAGCGATGACAACAATTGATGTTAATACAGGTGGTTTTGTCGGACATCGTAATCTCGAAGAAACAATTTTCAAAACCAATCTCGAAGCTGCGCAAACCCTGGCGCGTCAACTGCGTTTAAGAAATCTCGGTGGCATTATCATCCTCGATTTTATCGACATGCAACAAGAACAACACAAAGACCAGGTATTGGCAGCACTGGAAAAAGCCCTCGAAAGTGACACCGCAAAAACCTCTGTCACTGCGCTCTCCAGCCTTGGTCTGGTAGAAATGACGCGCAAACGCACCCGCGAATCACTAGAACACATCCTGTGTGAATCCTGCGTAACCTGCGAAGGCCGCGGCTATATCAAAACAGCCACCACCGTCTGCTATGAAATATTCCGCGAAATTCTGCGTGAGTCGCGCCAATTTGATGCCCGCGAATTACTCGTGCTAGCGTCACTGGATGTTATAGATCTGCTGCTGGATGAGGAATCAGATAGTCTTGCAGAGCTGCAGGAATTTATCGGCGTACCGATCCGTTTTCAGGCTGAATCGTTGTATACACAGGAACAGTTTGATGTGGTTCTATTGTAGTTGAAAAGTGCTTAAAAGTGGCGGGGTGTCTTTTAAAATACAATAATCTAACCCACTAGCCTTATTCAGATTCAAGCACTCGTTCCCGATTAAAAATATACAAACCGGATGCCACCAGTATCAACGTGCCGATGAGTGTTGTCAGTGTCGGGATATCATTAAACATCCACCATCCAATTATTGCAGCCACTACCAATTCAATATACTGAAAGGGTGCCAGCATTGAGGCATCGGCGTACTTGAAGGCACTGGTTATTACCAGATGTCCCACGGCTGCCAATAAACCCACTAAAATTAAACGCTGCCACTGCCAAGCCTCTGGCAAGGCGACATCAAACACTGGCCAGTTGAGGGGTTGTAACAGTAAGATTGCGACGGAGGTAATGAATACGCCTATAAAACCCGACCAGAATTGCATGGTCAGTGCGGGGATATCACCGCCTTCGCCGCTGCGTGCCAGTTTGCGGGTATACATCAAATAAAACGAAAAACCGATAGCAGTACCCAATGGTAAAAAGGCGCGCCAGCCAAACAGTGCCTGTCCCGGCTGGATAATAATGACTGCGCCAAGCATGCCCACAGCGACGGCCACTATTCTGCGCCAGCCTACTGTTTCTCCCAGAATCCAAGGAGCCAGCAGTGTAACTATCAAAGGCATGACAAAAAACACCGCGAGCGCATCAGCAATCGGCATCACCTGAATGGCGGTGAAAAAGCACAGCGTAGCACCTGAAAGGCCAAGTGAACGTTTGAAATGCAAAAGCAGTTCTGTACCGCGCGGTAGGTATAAACTGCTCCACACAAAGGGCAATAGAAACAAAGTCTGAAAGAAAAAACGTGCCAGTACAATGGTGCTAGAGCCAATGGTTTCGCCCATGGTCTTGGCTGCCGCATCCATTAATGGCAGGATGATACTGCCGAGCAACATTAGTTGGATTCCGCGAGTCTGGTCGCTGCGAGTTTGACTCACGTGCTTGGTCTAAGCTTTGTGTTGGATGGCATGTACGTTGGAGTTTAGTAAAACTGAAATATAGCAGATGATTCGAGAATTGCTGGATTATTAGCTGGTTTTAGTAAGAGCGTATGTTTAAGTAAATCTTAAAAAATGGCCTGAAAGTAGGGGGGTGTCATTTTTGATTAATCGAATACCTTTGAATACACATCTACTTAGATAGGTATAAAAAATAATGGATTTAATTATGTCTAGATATCACGCCCAGTGTCTATGCGGTTCAATCAAATATCAGGTAGATAAAATAGAACCGAAGATGGGCCATTGCCATTGCAGTATGTGCCGCAAATTTCATGACGCAGCTTTTGCTACCTTTGGCGAAGCAAAGCGAGAAAACTTCCATTGGCTTGAAGGTGAGGATTTTCTTCAAAGTTATCAGGCGGAGAATGGAACGACTCGTAAATTTTGCAAGGAATGCGGATGGAGCATGACCTTTGCAGCATCTCCTGATAGTTCTGATGTGGTTTAGTTTTCTCTCGGTACTCTCGAGACTCCATTTGATATTAAACCTGAAGTACATATTTTTATTGTTTCAAAAGCTAATTGGAGCAAGATTTGTGATGGATTTCCACAGTATCAAGGAGATAGGGCAAGTCGCAGAATTAAAGACTAGGCCCTCAGTTTAAAAAACTGAAACTCGCCCAGGTTCTGTAACATAAACACAAAGTGTCTATTTTAAAATGAATTATACTGAACTTTTAGTAAATAAAATTGACATAGAGTGTAAGTATATAGTGATATACTAATGTAATAGATTGTATACTCACAATGTTCGAGCAATTTTACTTATTTTATAATCAAGGAAAAACCCAAAATGAAATTTAGAATATTATTAGCTAGCCTTTTAGCCGCAGTTACACTTACAGCATGTGATAACGATAAAAAGGAAAAAGCAGCCGATGCTGCAAAAGAGGCGGTAGAAACTACTACTGAACAAGCACCTAGCGCTATGGATAAAGCTAAAGAAGCAGCTTCAGATGCAGTTGATTCTAGTAAAGATGCAGTGGATAATTTAAAAGATGCTGCTACAGGAGCTGCAAGCGATGCTACAAATGCGGTTGTAGAAAAGGTAGAAGAGTCGGTTGAAACCGTTACCGAAAAAGCTACTGAAATGAAAGACGCCACGGTTGAGAAAGTCGAAGATGCGGCGAGTAAAATTATGGAAAAAATTGAAGGTATGAAAGATCCCGTAACACCAGCAAATGATTGATTCTACTAGAACTTACTAAGCTTTAGATTGTAGAAATCAAAATGTCGACTATTATAGTCGGCATTTTTTTGCCTGCTTTTAATGATTAAATGAATAAGTACCGAGCCGAGTGCCAATTAATCAACTGCTTAATACGACATTTATGACCGAGGTTTTGCAAAAACCGGGTAAAAGTAGGGGGGTGTCTTTTTAAATTGAATTAAGGATGTACAACAGGTTCTGTTGGTGGTTCGATAAAGCACCAAAACCAGAAAAAATAATGACTTCTGCGCCATTTATTTTGATAGCAATAAATTAAGGAATGACTATAATAGTCATAAATATCATACTATTATGGAAATATCATGCTTGAAATCAGACCCAATTGCGAACATTGCAATCAATTACTGCCGCCGAATTCACTCGATGCGATGATTTGTAGTTATGAATGTACTTTTTGTAAAAATTGCTTCGAAGGGTTCTTAAAAAATGTTTGTCCAAACTGCGGTGGCGGTTTTTCCCCGCGACCAATCAGACCAGCAAAGGATAGAAAAAACGGTAATTATTTAGGTGAACATCCAGCCAGTAAAAAAATTGTTTTCAAGCCGCTGGATGAGAATAGCCATAGCGTATTTAGCATTGCACTTTGTGCAATCACTCCAGAGAATCGTTAAAAGAGGACAGCTCCCAGTTTTATGAGGTTTCTCCATTTCAATTGAGACGGGTCTTTTTGGAAAAGTGACAAAATATAGCTTTTTTATGCTTGAAAAAATCTGCATACTTAATCCAGATTAATGAGAAGAACAGCAATGCACACTATTATATATACTCTCGTATATACAACAGCGCAAAGAAGGAGCCCCCAATGACAAATTTTGAAGAATTATACGAACAGAATCATAAAATTACAGAACTATCCAACGTATTGTCCATTTTGATTAATGACAGATCAATGTGTGATACTGATACTTGTTGTAGCCTGTTTTACAACTATATGGAACAAGTTAATCAACATATGCAGAATGTCGATTCGAACCTGTACTCACATTTGTTAAAAGATTCGTCACAAGACGCTAACAATATGGCGAATAATTTCATGTCGGGTTCACAGGAAATAAAGCGAATCATGAAAAGCTATGTGAGAAAATGGTGCGAGCATAAAAAGCAAGAGTTATCCATCGGCAAAGATCAGCATGACACTTTTATCAAGGACACTGAAGAAATGTTTGAGATGATCCTAAGCCGGGTTCAGGATGAAATGGAACATCTTTACCCAATGGTAAGAAAAATTAGTACTTAGTCGCATATACCGTTAAGCAGAATTTTTACAGGCTCTGGCTCAATTTTTAATATCACCATGCAAGCTTGAGACTGTAACGAATTCTGTGTAACTGCCATTTTTATACAAAGTCTTTAGTTTTACTCCTAATTCAATATTTGATATGAAGCGGCTTTTTTTTCAGTGAGTAAACTCATTTATAGAGGTGCCCTTAAGACTTGTTCTGTTGTAATGTGCCTCATGTCCTTTTTTATAATAGCTTCTAGTTCTTTTCGATTTATAATTTACCTATCCTTATTCTATTGAATAAATGATAGGCTCTTACACGGATTTTGATAAAGTCACTTTTTATAACAGTCTTGGTAATCAAATTAGAAGCGCTCTTATGACATCACCCATACTATTCAGTAAAGAAGAGAAAGCACTACTTATACCCAAAATCAAAATGTACCTTAAAGAAGAACTCGGACAAGACATAGGAAATTTTGATGCTGAATTTCTGCTGGATTTTTTCTCCGAAGAAATAGGGGTATTCTTTTATAACCGTGGCATCCGGGATTCACTAGATATGCTGGATAGCCGAATTGAAGAAGTCAAAGAGTCTCTTTATATGTTAGAAAAGCCCACTAGCTTATAGAGCGCTGAAAAATAGAAGTCTATGCATAAACTCTACGCTGGAATCGATCTGGGGACATCAGGATGCCGCCTGATAATCATAGATTCAGATAAAAATATTAAAAGTAGCAGCGCTATTTCGTATCAAACAACTGATGCGCAAACGCCCGAATTATGGTGGAATGCTGTTTTTAAGCTGCTCAAAGAGTTGCCGAAGGAAATAAAGCAGAATCTGCATTCATTGGCGATTGATGGTACTTCTGGCACGTTTCTATTCACAGACAAAAACGGTAATCCGAGTTCATCGGTTTTGATGTATGACGATTTACGTTCCACTGAGGAAGCACATCAAATCATGCGGGTTTTTCCTAAAAACAGTGGCGGGCAGGGTGCTTCCGGTTCATTGGCGAGATTGATCTGGTTACTCAAGAATGAAGCCAATCCAGAAGATTGTCATGCCTTGCATCAGGCAGATTACATTCTAGGTAAATTAGCCAATAACTATCGTTTGAGTGATGAGAATAACTGTCTAAAACTCGGTTACGATATTGTTAATCGATGCTGGCCTGAGGACTTATTAAAGCAGCTTGGGATAAGCCTTACATTACTTCCTGATGTGTATCCTGCTGGTACAGTTGTTTCTTCAATTGATAAAAAAACAGCTGATTCACTGGGTTTGCCAAAACCCTTACGACTGGTTACAGGAACAACTGACAGTATCGCCGCGTTTATTGCGACTGGTGCAACTGATATCGGTGAGGCCGTCACCTCATTGGGGAGCACGCTAGTAATAAAGTTGATTACACACAAGCCCATTTTTGCCCCAGAGCTTGGTATTTATAGTCATCGCTTTGTCGATAAAGGTGAAGACAAATGGCTGGTAGGTGGTGCTTCAAATTCAGGGGGTAAAGTATTGAAGCATTATTTTACTCAGGTACAGCTGGATGCTATGACAAGCAAGCTCAAACCTGAATCTCCCACTGGGCTTGATTATTATCCGTTGATAGAAAAAGGTGAGCGTTTCCCTATAGCTGATGCGCAGAAAGAACCCAGATTAAGTCCCAGACCTGAATCTGATGTTGATTTTTTCCAGGGAATGCTGGAAGGTATCGCGAAGATCGAACAAGCAGGTTTTGAGAGTCTGCAAAAATTAGGCGCGGCACCATTGGTGTCGGTGCGAACTGTCGGCTGGGGAGCTCAAAATCCTGCGTGGGCACAGATAAGAAAACGTTATCTGGGTGTGGATATGATCAGCCCCGAACATACAGAAGCTGCTTATGGATCAGCGCTATTAGCGTTAAGAGCTATTGAATAAATATTTAAAATCAGGAAGTCAGATAGAATGATCAAAGGTTTTTTACAAGGTATTGCGTACGCATTTAGCGGTTTTTCCTTGATTACTAAAAAAGGAATACGTCCTTTTGTGGTGGTGCCTTTATTGATTAATGTCGCAGTGTTTTCAGTAGCGATCTGGCTGGCAAAATCACAGTTCGAAGGCTTGATGGAAAGTCTGATGGGTTGGCTGCCAGGCTGGTTACCGGACTTTATTAAAAGTGGATTAGAATGGATTCTCTGGCCTTTATTTGCAATATTAATCCTGATTGCGGTGTATTACACCTTCACCATTATTGCGAATCTGATTGCATCACCATTCAATGCCTTGCTCGCAGAACGCGTCGAGCAAAAACTCAAGGGGCAACCTGTGCCTGAATTTAGGGGCTATAAAGCACTGATTGGAACTGTAGGTAAAACAGTCGCCAGTGAGTTTCGAAAAGCTTTATATACACTAAAATGGTTACCGGTATTGTTGTTAATCAGCGTGATTCCGGTGGTGAATTTCATCGCGCCATTTGCTTGGGCAATCTATGGAGCCTGGATGCTGTCATTACAATATACCGATTTTGCAATGGGTAATCACGAACTCTACATTAAAGATGAACTGCCACTATTGCGTAAAAATCGATCCATCGCTTTGGGTTTTGGCGGCGTGCTCACCGTTTTAATGATGATTCCAGTGATTAATTTTTTAGTCATGCCAGTTGGTGTTGCAGGTGGTGCGGCATTTTGGGTGAAAAAGTTATCTCAATAATGCAAACTGATTTTGAGCGATAACGTTAAAGTTAAAGCTCAGCATTGTGATAAACATTCTGCACATCATCGTTATCATCAAGTAACATGATCAGTTTTTCAAATTGTTCGAGATCTTCGCCGCTTAATGCAACGCTTGCTTGAGGTAGATATTGAATTTCATCCACTTCAAATTCAAAGTCATCGCCGAATAAATCGAGTAGCGCCTGTTTAGCTTTGTAGTATTCAGTGTTGGGTGCGAATACTGAAATCATGCCATCTTCATTTTCAATATCGGTAACATCAACATCGGCTTCCATCAAAGCATCAAGAACGGCTTCCTCGTCATCGCCTTTGAAAACGAGGATCGCTGAATGATCAAATAAATGGCTTACGGTACCAGGTGTACCCAATTTACATTTTGATTTTGTAAAACACTGACGTACATCACCGAATGTGCGATTGGGGTTATCGGTTAAACATTCTACTAGCACCATGGAACCACCGGGACCGAAGCCTTCATAAAGTGCTGGAGCAAAGTCTTCACCACCAACACCTTGGGATTTATCAATAGCATTACTAATAACATGCGCAGGCACTTGGTCTTTTTTGGCGCGGTCGATCAAAGCTCTTAAAGCAAGATTTCCATCAGGGTCAGGGCCTCCCGCTTTCGCGCACACATAAATTTCACGCCCATATCGGCTATAGACTTTGGCCTTCATATCTGAAGTTTTAGCCATTGATTCTTTGCGGTTTTGGTAGGCGCGTCCCATCTTGATTTCTCGCTTGTTTTAAAGGTGGGAATCTTACCGTTAAGTCGATGCCTAGGGAAGGATAGAAGGACTTTTGTCTTTAGCAAAAACCGCCTAAAAGGTGGGGGGGTGTCTTTTAATACCCTATTAATACACAAAAAATACCAAACTAAGCGAAATACTCTATAATCCTGCGCTCTTTTAACGGCTTAGCGATACGGCGAACAAAACAGAAATGCGCATATTTTTAGCTCCAATGGAAGGCGTGGTAGATCACGAAATGCGTAATGTGCTGACTAGCTTAGGCGGTTATGATCGCTGCGTTACAGAATTTATTCGCGTGACTGATCAATTATTGCCTGAGCGCGTTTTTCTTCGATTTGCACCAGAGTTGGAACAGGGCGGTAAAACCACCGCGGGTACGCCTGTGTATCTGCAATTACTCGGCAGCAATGCCAAGTCAATGGCGCTTAATGCGTTACAGGCACAAAATCTCGAACCACCCGGGATTGATCTGAACTTTGGTTGCCCTTCAAACACGGTAAATAAACACGACGGCGGTTCTTCCTTGCTGCGTGAACCTGACCGTATTTACGACATTGTTGCGTCGGTACGTGATGCAGTCGACCCAAAAATTCCGGTAACCGCTAAAATTCGTCTGGGTTTCAGCAATCACGACTCACTGGATGAAATTGTCGATAAAATCGTCTGTGCCGGTGCGGATGAATTGTGCATTCATGCACGCACCAGAGACGATCGCTACACCCCTCCCGCGTACTGGTCGGCCGTCAAGCAGGTTTCAGAGCGTGTCAAAATCCCGGTTATTATCAACGGTGAAATATGGTCGGTAGCAGATGCAAAATCAGCATTGCATCAGAGTGGTTGTACAGAGCTGATGTTGGGCCGCGGTGCACTTACTTTTCCCGACCTTGCAGCAAGTATCAAGTCAGACCTAAACGGAACCAAATATCATAGGCTAAGTTGGGATGAAACGCTGGAAATAATAGTCAGCTACCTGCAATCAAGTCAAAACCACCATCCACTCTTTGTCAGTAATCGTTGTAAGCAATGGCTGGTGTTTTTGCAGCGGCATTATCCCGGGGCGAAAGTATTATTTGATCGAGTCAAGCGCCTGAAAAGGGCTGATGAGGTTTTTGCTGAGATCAATTTTTGTCTTCATAAGAAAATATCCACTGCTGAATTAGTTTAAATAACTTAAAAAAGTGCCAAGCCGAGTGAAACGAGACAATCACTTCGCTAGCGCTTTAGGGCAATCTTTTGTAAAAAGTGCCCAAAAGTAGGGGGGTGTCTTTTACAACAGATATTATTTAAAAACATACTCGCGCAGATTAGAAATTTCATCACGTACCTGAGCGGCTGCTTCGAATTCCAGGTCTTTGGCATGCTGGAACATCTTCTTTTCCAGTTTGGCAATTTCCTTAATGGCCTTATCGGGAGTCAAGTGGTCGTAATGGGCGCGGGTGTCTGCGACTTTGTCGAGTTTTTTGGCTGCGCGGCCGCGCATTGAGCTGCCGTAGGCACCTTCCATGATATCGCTGACTTTTTTTGCAATGCTGGTTGGGGTGATATTGTGTAATTCATTGTGAGCGAGCTGTTTATTGCGGCGTCGATCGGTTTCGTCGATCGCCGCTTGCATGGATTTTGTGATTCTATCGGCATATAGGATTGCCTTGCCTTCTGAATTTCGCGCTGCGCGGCCGATGGTTTGAATCAGTGAGCGCTCGGAGCGCAGGAATCCTTCTTTATCTGCATCAAGTATTGCGACCAGTGATACTTCTGGTAGATCCAGTCCTTCGCGAAGGAGGTTAATGCCGACCAGTGCATCGAATTCGCCGAGGCGTAAATCGCGTATGATCTCTACACGTTCGACAGTATCGATATCCGAATGTAGATAACGCACGCGTTGATTATGATCTAGTAGATAATCGGTGAGATCCTCAGCCATGCGTTTGGTAAGGGTGGTGATCAAAACACGTTCGTTTCTGGCGGCTCGTTCGCTGATCTCGGACATCACATCATCAACCTGTGACACGATAGGGCGGATTTCTATGGTTGGATCTAGCAGCCCTGTAGGGCGCACAACCTGTTCCGCGACGTTATCGCTGTGTTCGTTCTCATAATTACCCGGAGTTGCAGAAACATGAATCACCTGTGGTACCAGTTTTTCAAACTCATCAAAACGCAAAGGGCGGTTATCTAGTGCCGACGGCAGGCGGAAACCGTATTCAACTAGATTGGATTTGCGCGAGAAATCACCTTTATACATGGCGCCGATCTGCGGCACACTGGCGTGGGATTCATCAATAATCACAAGTGCTTCATCGGGTAAATAATCGAGCAGGCAGGGTGGAGGTGCACCGGGGGGGCGACCGGATAAATAGCGAGAGTAGTTTTCGATGCCTGAGCAGTAGCCGACTTCGACGATCATTTCAATATCGTATTGTGTGCGTTCTTTGAGGCGCTGAGCTTCGACGAGCCGGTTGGCTGCATATAGTTGTTCCAATCGGTCTTTTAATTCAATTTTTATTTTATCAACCGCCGATAACATGATTTCACGGGGGGTCACATAATGTGTTTTTGGATAGACGGTTAAACGCGGCACTTTGCGTAAAACTTCTCCGGTTAAGGGGTCGAAGTAGCTGAGTTGCTCGATTTCATCATCAAATAATTCCACGCGAACTGCTTCGATATCCGAATCCGCAGGGTAGATATCAATCACGTCGCCGCGTACACGGTAAGTACCACGTGAGAGTTCGATGTCATTACGGGTATACTGAATATCGGTAAGGCGACTGATGATTTCGCGCTGATTGATTCTTTCGCCCCGATCCAGATGCAGCATCATTTTTAGATAGGATTCAGGATCGCCCAATCCGTATATTGCAGAAACAGTGGCGACGATGATGGTGTCTTTGCGCTCCAGCATTGCCTTGGTTGCTGAGAGCCGCATCTGTTCGATATGCTCGTTGATGGAGGCATCTTTTTCTATATAGATATCAGAGGCGGGTACATATGCTTCTGGTTGGTAATAATCGTAGTAAGAGACAAAATATTCTACCGAGTTTTCCGGGAAGAATTCTTTCATCTCGCCATAGAGTTGCGCCGCCAGGGTTTTATTGTGTGCCATGATGATCGTCGGGCGTTGTGTCTGTGCGATTATATTAGCCATGGTGAATGTTTTTCCGGAGCCTGTCACACCTAGAAGAGTTTGATGCATTAAGCCATCATTGAGCCCATCTACCAGAGATTTTATTGCAGTTGGCTGGTCACCAGCTGGTTCATATTGCGTATGTAAATTAAATGTTGTTGTCATTTTGTGTTTTGCTTTATCTTTTTCTTTTTTATGCTTTAATCATTGGGTGGATAGAGTATATTTCAATCTTTCCCGCTAACGAAAATTATTATTTAAGGCATACCTAAACCATTACTAAACATGGATAAATAAAGGACAAAAATGAGCATACAATTATCTGAGCGCGTACAACGCGTAAAACCTTCTCCGACTTTAGCGATCAGTGCATTGGCACAACAGTTAAAAGCAGAAGGGCGTGATGTGATTAATCTGGGGGTAGGCGAGCCAGATTTCCATACCCCTGATCATATTAAAGCAGCAGGGATTGATGCAATAAACAACAATAACACGGGTTATACCGCTGTTGATGGCATCCCTGAATTGAAAAAGGCGATTATCAACAAGTTTAAAAATGATAATCATCTTGATTATCAAATGGATCAGGTCCTAGTCTCCTGTGGCGGTAAGCAAAGCTTCTATAATTTGTGCCAGGCACTGTTAAATGATGGTGATGAGGTTATCATTCCTGCTCCTTATTGGGTTTCCTATCCGGATATGGTACAGCTTGCAGGAGGTGTACCAGTAATTGTGAAAGCGGGGCAAGATCAATATTTCAAACTCACACCAGCGTCTTTGGAAGCAGCGATTACCGATAAAACGCGATTGTTTGTTATTAATAGCCCATCCAATCCTACCGGTGTTAATTACACTCATGCTGAGTTGGCTGAACTGGGAAATGTATTGCTTAAATACCCGAATATCATTGTTGCCACTGACGATATGTATGAGCATATTTTATTCGATGCTAAAGAGTTCTCGAATATTCTAAATGCTACTCCTGAATTATATGAGCGTTGTATCGTACTGAATGGCGTCTCAAAAGCCTACGCCATGACGGGTTGGAGAATCGGATACGCTGCTGGCCCAGCTGAATTGATAAAGGGTATGAAAAAAATACAGGGCCAGAGTACTTCCAATCCCACTTCGATTTCGCAATATGCGGCTGTAGTTGCACTGAATAGCAGCCAGGAATGTATTCAACCGATGCTAGCAGCATTCAAACAGCGCCATGATTTTGTAGTAAAAGCGTTAAATGTAATTGATGGTGTTGACTGTGTCGAGTCGGATGGTACTTTTTACAGTTTTCCCAATGTTGAAGGCTTGATCGCACGTCTTGATGGTGTTTCAAATGATACTGAACTGGCAGAGCGTTTGCTTGCGGATAAAGGTGTTGCCTTAGTACCGGGTAGTGCGTTTGGCTTGTCGGGTCATATTCGTATTTCTTTTGCGACCAGTATGGAAAATTTAGAGAAATCTATTGAGAGAATAGCTACTTTGTAATGATTATCATCGCAAAGTCTTTAAAAAATGGCCTAAAAGTAGGGGGGTGTCTTTTAAATATCGCTTAAACGCTAAACACCGTATCTTTTCCGGTAAGCACTGATTTTATCGAGTAATTTTTGGTCTTTTGTCGATGCTTTGATATGCTGAATGACATTATCCAGACCGATAATGTGAATCACTGAAATACCATAACTTTTTTCAACTTCCTGCACTGCAGACATCTCCCCTTGGCCACGTTCCTGTCGATCCAATGAAATACAGATTCCTGCTAATTCAGCATTATTAGCCTGAACAATTTCTGCTGCTTCACGGCAAGCTGTGCCCGCACTGATGACATCATCAACTATAAGCACTTTTCCCGAAAGGGGTGCGCCCACGATATTGCCACCTTCGCCATGATCCTTCGCCTCTTTGCGGTTATAAGCATAGGGATAATCAATACCATGTTTTTCATACAGGGCTGCGGTAACCACTGCAACTAAGGGAATGCCTTTGTAAGCTGGGCCAAATAGCATGTCAAACTTCAAGCCAGAATCGACAATAGCCTGGGCGTAAAAATCACCTAATTTTGCAAGAGCAGAACCAGTCTGAAACAAACCAAAATTGAAGAAATAAGGACTGATACGCCCTGATTTTAAGGTAAATTCTCCAAATTTAAGGACGTCATTTTGAATTGCAAAATCGAGAAATTCTTGCTGGTAATCTTTCATGATCGGTTTAAGTCTGTATAAAAAGTTAAAGATTATATCTGAGAGCGATTATATTGCTAAGGTTTCGTTCGTCGGATAAGAATTTAAATCTAGCACCAACCTGTTAAAATAACTTTACATAATTAAAATAATGAAAATGGATAGTTTGTAATGAAAAGAGTAGTTGTTCTTGGTGTAACCTTAATGTTAGCGCTTTCCGCACATGCAGGCTTGTATCGTTGGGTTGATGATGCAGGAAATGTACATTTCTCAGACAAGGTTCCTGTGTCTGCCTCAAAAAAATCTCATGCTGAATTGAACAAGACAGGTGATGTGACTAAGTTGGTTGATCCCGAGTCGAAGCAGGAGAAAATTGAAGAATTAGCACTTGCTGAAAAAGAGCAAGAACAATTAGATGAGATTATAAGAATAAAACAGCAAGCTTATGATGAAATTCAAAGGCGCGATGATTTTTTATTATCTACCTACGAGAATAAAGATGAATTGATTCATTCCTTTGAAAGCAAAATAAAAATGCTTGAAGGAAATACAAAAATTCTTCAAACACAAAATAAAATGTTAGACAAGAAAGTTGTTAAGTTACAGGAAAAAGTTTCAACTACGACTCAAGAAGGTACCCTCAAAGTTATTTCTAGTAAAATTGTAAGTATTAATAAAACTATTGAACAATATAAGAAGGCACTTATTGAGAATGATAAACAATTAAACACACTCACTGAAAATTATAAGGCCGATTTGGAAAGGTTTTTAGAATTATCTAAGTAAACGAATTGCCTTCGAATAAATATAATAAAAAATGAAAATGATACGTAAAATTTATATAGCTTTGATGGTTTGTCTCTATCTCCCGGCAGATGCAGCCTACTATCGCTGGACAGATGATGACGGTAAAACGCACTATTCATATAGTGTGCCAGCGGAAAAATCACAATTAGGCTATGTGGAACTTAGTAAGCAAGGAATAAAAACCAAAGAGGTTATTTCCGCCAAAAGGAATAGGCAGATTAAAGAGCTTGCTGATCTTCAAAAGCTACGTAAAAAACAAAATGCTGAAGAAGAAAAAGAAAAAGAATTTCAACAAGCAGAAGACAAATTATTACTATCGATTTTTAATTCTGAGAATGAACTGAGCAAAGCCTACAACACAAAATTGCAGCTGGCACAGTTAACTATTGATATTTTAAAAACTCGACATAAAAAACAATCTGGAAAGCTTGAGGTTCTAGAACAAAAGCACGAAAGAATGGTTGATATTGCACATAAACAAGCATTAGAGAAGCAGATAGATGTGGTGCTTGATAACCTTAAAATATATCAACAAGCTATTACTGAAAACCTTATTGAAAAAGATAAAGTTAATAGCGAATATAAAGCTACTTTGAATAGATATAAAAACTTAATGGCGAGATCTTCCGCAAATAAGCAATAGATCCTCAAGATACATCGTTAATGTTAGCAAGTAGTATTAATTTAGGTACTTGTCTAAAATATCTAGTTGAATACCTTTATCCAATCGAGCACCAAAAGTCGCCACTATTCTAGCCGCAGACTCGCTTGCAAGCATACCAGCATCTCTATCACTCAGTCCCTGCGTTAGACCATACATAAATGCACCCGCAAACATATCTCCCGCACCGTTAGTATCGACAGCTTTCACTTTACTGACTTCAATATCCACATGCTTATCTGAGGTAATAATTTTTGCTCCTTTGCTGCCTAGAGTGATGATAACTTTATTGGAAATTTTTAATAGTTCTGTTATGGCATCTTCAAGATTGCTTTTTTCAGTATAAATTTGAGCTTCTTCTTCATTGCTAAAGAGTACGTCTACGCCTTCACCTATTATTTCAGTGACACCTTGTTTAAAGTATGTAACCATCGCAGGATCGGAGAAAGTAAAGGCAGTTTTCACATTATTAGTCCGAGCAACTTCACGGGCTTTGATTGCTGCATTTCTAGAAACATCAGATGTCACCAGGTAACCTTCAATATAAAGGTATTCAGAGTTCACCAGCTCTTCAAGATGTAAATCGCTTTCAGAGAAGTCTGAGGTTATTCCAAGGTAGGTATTCATGGTCCTTTCGGCATCATCGGTGACCATTACCAGACATTTTCCTGTAACGCCATCAGCTTTAATTTGATCCAGTTTGGTAGTAACGCCCGCTATTGCAAGATCTTTCATATAGAAATTACCTGTTTCATCATCAGCAACCTTACAGGCATAGAATGTATTACCACCGAACTGGCTTATGGCAACAATAGAATTGGCAGCAGAACCACCACCAGCACGCTTTTTAAGGCCGAAACTTTGTTTTAATTCTGCAAGCAATGTTTCCTGTCGTTCTTTATCAATCAAGGTCATCATGCCTTTCTCGATATTGTTTTCCACAAGAAATGCTTCATCTACTTCAAATTCCTTGTCGACCAGTGCGTTGCCTATACCGTAAACGTGATACTTCATTTTTTTAATTCTCATTACTAAATTTGAATCGCTGGCTAATCTAACAGATTTTTCATCAAATCAAAACTTGATTTGCGCTACAATAACCTCATTATTAATTTAAATTAATTAGGAATCGCATGAATTATCAACATATAAAAATTCCAGAAACTGGTACTAAAATAACCACAAATAGTGATTTTTCATTAAATGTCCCAGATCAACCAATCATCCCCTATGTGGAAGGTGATGGAATTGGCGTTGATATTACACCGGTGATGAAAAAAGTCATTGATGCTGCTGTAGCAAAAGCCTACGGTGGACAAAAGCAAATTCAATGGATGGAAATTTATGCCGGAGAGAAGTCAACCAAGATTTATGGTGCCGATATCTGGATGCCTGAAGAAACCATGGATGCGATTAAAGAGTATGTGGTTTCAATAAAAGGGCCTTTAACTACACCAGTGGGTGGTGGAATCCGCTCATTAAATGTGACTTTACGTCAAGAACTTGATTTATATACTTGTCTCAGACCTGTTCGTTATTACAAGGGCACTCCAAGCCCTGTTCGTGAACCAGAAAAAACTGATATGGTAATTTTTCGTGAGAACTCGGAAGACATATACGCAGGCATTGAATGGGAAAGTGGGACTGCTGAAGCAAAGAAAATTATCACATTTTTACAGGATGAAATGGGTGTTAATAAAATTAGATTCCCTGAAACATCTGGTATAGGTATTAAGCCGGTATCTAAAGAGGGCACTGAGAGACTGGTTAGAAAAGCTTTTCAATATGCAATAGATAATGGCAAGCCCAGCGTTACTTTGGTTCACAAGGGCAATATTATGAAATTCACAGAAGGTGGATTTAAGAAATGGGGATATGAGCTTGCCAAAAATGAATTTGGTGCTGCAGATCTGAATGGTGGCCCATGGCTATCATTCAGAAATCCAATTACTGGCTCTGATATTGTAGTGAAAGATGTTATTGCAGATGCCTTTTTACAGAATATTTTACTTCATCCAGAAGATTATGATGTTGTTGCAACACTCAATCTGAATGGTGACTATATCTCTGATGCTTTGGCAGCACAGGTAGGTGGAATTGGCATAGCCCCAGGTGCAAATATGTCCGACACTATTGCTTTGTTTGAGGCTACGCATGGAACTGCTCCACCAATTGCCGGTCAAAATAAAGCAAACCCTGGGTCTATAATTTTATCCGCAGAGATGATGCTTAGACACATTGGCTGGAAAGAAGCTGCTGATTTGGTTGTAAAGTCTCTTGCTAGAGCTATAGCCGCCAAAAAAGTAACTTTTGATTTTTCATCACAAATGGACAATGCAACTGAAGTAAGTTGTTCGGATTTCGGTGAGCAGATGATTTCTTATATGTAGTCTTACGGTTTTTTTAGAAAAAATAGAAGTACAGAAGGTAAGTTAGGAATGACAATAGAATTTGACTTAAAACGTCTAAATATTAATGGGATGTTGATTAAAAACCACTCAGATGAAGATAATGACCATGAGTCTGGTCTGGTGGTCCAAGAATCCCGCCCAGAAGTATCTGAACCTAAGCGATATATGGTTATACTGGTTAATGATGATTTCACTCCAATGGAGTTTGTTGTAGAAGTTTTACGACAGTTTTTTAATTTAGATGAAGAGACAGCTACACGGATTATGCTTAATGTGCATACAAAAGGTAAAGGCGTATGTGGAGTTTTTTCTAAAGATATAGCAGAGACTAAAGTCGTAATGGTGAATGAGTTTGCTCGAGAGAATGAGCATCCTTTATTGTGCACTATGGAGCAAGCTTAATGATTGCTATTGCAATCACAGCAGTTATGAAAAGGGCAAATAAGGAGAAAAAAGATGTTAAGTACTGAAGTCGAATATTCTATTAATAAACTATTCAGAGATGCGCGAGACAAGCATCATGAGTTTGTTACAGTTGAACATCTATTACTTTCAATGACAACAAATCCATCAGCAGGTAAAGCACTACGAGCCTGTGGTATTGATATACCGGTTTTACAAACTGAGCTTGAGAGCTATATTGAAGAAAGTACGCCCCTATTAACTGAACAAGATAAAAGAGAAACACAACCAACTCTCGGCTTTCAAAGGGTAATACAAAGAGCTGTATATCATGTTCAGGCTACAGGTAAAGGCGAAGTCAGTGGAGAAAATATTCTCGTGGCTATCTTTGGTGAGCCAGAGTCACATGCAGTTTATTATTTAGCTCGCCAGGATATGTCACGTCTCGATCTGGTGAATTATGTATCTCATGACATTCATAAAGATGAGGCTATGCTCTCAGACTTAAGTCTAGATGATGCAAGCAGTTCCACAGAAGAACAGTCAGATATAAATTCTGACACTGATGGAGATGCTGGCGAGACTCAATCAACCCCGTTAGAGCAATTTGCGACAAATCTAAATCAACAGGCCATTGAAGGGAAAATAGACCCTTTAATCGGACGTGATTTAGAGATTGAACGCACGATTCAAGTACTCTGTAGACGAAGAAAAAATAACCCTTTATTAGTTGGTGAATCTGGCGTAGGTAAAACTGCCATTGCTGAAGGGCTAGCAAAACGCATTGTTGATAAGGAAGTTCCTGAAGTATTGGCGGAAGCAACAATCTATTCACTGGATTTAGGGTCTTTAGTTGCGGGTACAAAATACCGTGGCGATTTTGAGAAAAGATTAAAGGGTGTACTCAACCAAATCAAAAAAGAAGAGCATGCGGTGCTTTTCATCGATGAAATTCATATTATGATAGGTGCAGGTGCAACCTCAGGTGGCACTATGGATGCTTCTAATTTACTTAAACCAATGTTGGCCACGGGACAATTAAGATGCATTGGCTCAACAACATATCAGGAATATCACAGTGTTTTTGAGAAGGAGAGGGCACTTGCGAGACGTTTCCAGAAAATTGATATTAAAGAACCTAGTGTTAGTGAAACTATAAAAATTCTTAAAGGCCTGAAGTCTCGTTTTGAAGAACATCACGGTGTTACTTATACCATGTCTGCGCTCGAATCTGCGGCTAAACTTGCGGAGCGATATATTACTGATCGTTTTCTACCTGATAAGGCGATCGATGTAATCGACGAAGCAGGTGCAAATCGCCAACTTCAACCTGCTAATATAAGAAAGAAAAGAATTACGGTGAGTGATGTTGAAGCTATAGTTGCCAAGATTGCTCGCGTACCACCGAAAACTGTTTCAAGTTCTGATATGGAAGTATTAAGAAACCTGGATTTGAATCTAAAGCGCGTGGTTTTCGGACAGGATATGGCGATTGATCAGTTGGTGACTGCTGTTAAAATGTCAAGATCAGGATTGCGTGATGACTCAAAACCAATCGGTTCCTTTGTGTTCGCAGGTCCAACAGGTGTCGGTAAAACTGAGGTAACTAAGCAACTTGCAGAGAACCTAGGAATTGAATTATTGCGCTTTGATATGTCTGAGTATATGGAGCGCCACACCGTATCACGTTTAATCGGAGCTCCCCCGGGATATGTTGGCTTTGATGATGGCGGTCTATTAACTGATGCTGTGAATAAACATCCACACGCTGTTTTATTGTTAGACGAAATTGAAAAAGCACATCCTGATGTCTTCAATTTATTACTCCAAGTGATGGACAACGGTAGTTTAACGGACAGCACGGGTCGCAAAGTCGACTTTAGAAATGTAATACTTGTCATGACAAGCAATGCTGGTGCAGAAAGTATTAGCCGAAGCTCAATGGGATTTACCAAACAAGATCATTCTCTGGATACTATGAAGGCGATAGAAAATGTCTTTACACCTGAGTTCCGAAATCGTTTGGATGGAGTAATTCAATTTAAGTCATTAGATGAGAATGTGATTATTTCTGTTGTTGATAAGTTCTTGATTCGCTTAGAAGCACAATTGATGGACAAGAAGGTCACGCTTATAGTAGATGACAAAGCAAAGCGCTGGTTAGCCAAGGAAGGCTATGATCCTACTATGGGTGCTAGACCGATGGAAAGACTGATTCAACAAAAGATCAAGCGCCAGTTAGCTGATGAAATATTGTTTGGAGCACTGAGTAAGGATGGCGGAACAGTCCGGATTACTGAAAAGTTGGATGAATTAGTTCTATCATTCGAGGATAAAGTGGTTCCTGCTTAAAGATATGCCCTCGAAAGATAATCAGGTTTAAATAAAAAAGAAGCTTTATGCTTCTTTTTTTATTGTTAATGAGGTATTTAATCTGTCTGAAAACAGCCTAAAAGTTGGGGTGTCCTTTATAGTATTTAAGAGGGTATCAAATTGATTAATTATTGCTGACTGCTGTGTGGATATAAAAAAATAAGGAACTATATTTTTATCTTGCTATAGGTAGATGACATCTGCTAACGGTCGATGATCTTTATTATCCAAGAGATTATTATTGATATTATTACTTATTCTTTTATAAGTTATTTCATCAATGAACCCCAGATTGTATAAAGAGTCTAAATGACTCATATTTAACGTACGTTGTTTATGAGAAAAATCCGTTATATTTGTATCATTGATATTGTTGTTTTTTGCTTTACTAATATTTTGATCTAAAAGTTTAACAAAATCATCCAATTGATATTGATTATGGTGATTTTTTCTGATGTTAAAAAGGGTTTTGTTAGTAAAAGAGTCAACATAAATATGATTTTTTACTGGTATTGCAATAATCATAAATAAAGCTAAAAGAGTTGTAAGAATAGATATAAGACTCAGCAAATCTAATGCGACAATATTATATTTTGAGCTAAAAAAACCAAATGTAATTGCAGCAACGCATCCCATAAGAAACGCTATTTTTGGAAAGGTGTTACTAGTATCTACTGATGAGGTCGCAGCTTCGATTGTATCAAGTGAAATTATTCTTCTGTGATATCCTGAATTAGATAGCTCATTAATATGTATATTATTGTTTGAATCCAACTTATATTCTGTCGTTTTAAACAGCGTATTTACATATATAAATTCTGGGCTAAATTCTTGTTTCATTCGAAATAATTTATTTTTATAAAGCATAAATATAAGACAGATAGTGAGACAAAGAAAGTGCTCAGTATCCAATCAGTATTAATTGTCTGATCAAAATTCTAAACGTATTCATAATGGAGATGTATGGTTATTTACTACCATTGATTAAAAGTTCCTGATATTTTTCCAATTCTTCCCAGGCTCCTGAATCGGCTAATTTTGCTTGATGAGGCCAACTTTCAGGTTCATGCACCCGAAATTGTGGACCAGCATCATCTAAATACTGCTTGATTGTATCTCTGGTACTTTTTGCAAGTTCGTGAAAGCTATTGATGCCATGTGAATTAAGTAGTTCTTCAATTTTAGGGCCGATGCCTTCAATCTTTTTTAAATCATCCTTTTTGTTTATGATATTAGACTTTTTGTCTGGTACGGTTTTTACATGTAATGATACAGGTCTAGTCGATTCTTGTTCGCGACCATTATACATAAATTTCTGATATGTCTTTAACTCCTTCCACTCACCTCTATCAGCCATACCTGCTTGGTGAGGCCAGGAGTGAGGGTCATGCATCCTGAATTGATTTCCCGCATCATTTAATAGTTCCTTTAATCTATTTCTATCTGAATTGTATAATTGCCTGAAGGTGTAGATTCCATTGTTATTTAAAACCTCTTCAATTTTGGAGCCTATACCTTCAATTTTCTTCAAATCGTCGTGATCGTTCTGATTAGTTTCCTCTGGTTCATGTATAGCCGTTGGTGCTGCTTCCGGACTAATAACAGAGTCAGCGCTAGAGTCAGAATGCATAAATTCCTGATAGATATTGAGTTCATCCCATTGGCCTTTTTCTGCCATTGCTGCCTGGTGTGGCCATGATTCAGTTTCATTATTTTCAAAACGCGCATCTACATCCACAATGTATTTTTTCAATATCATACTGTCGGTGTTACTTAACTGATTAAATGTATAGATATTATTGTTATTTAATATTTCTTCAATTTTTGGACCTACTCCTTCAACTACAGTTAAATCATCAGCGTTATCTGGTTTTGTTTGTAAGACATTTTGCGAAGCTATTTGTGCACGCTGTATAAAATCTTGATATTCTTTGAGTTTTTTCCAGTCGCCTTTGGCGGCAAGGCTTGCTTGGTGAGGCCAAGTCTCTACTTCCTTTTTATTCGCTCTCAGCTTTGGTGAATTTTCTTGAATTTTTTTGAGTATTTGGCGTTTGATATCTCTAAGATCTGTGAAAGAATTTATACCCTCTTTTTTCAAGGCGCTTTGAATATCAGAATCAATACCACTTAATTTTGTTAAATCATCAATTCTAGGGGTTCGGTGTGTAGATTCTGATTGTGCTGCAGCGGATTTTACAACTCGCGGGGTACTTGTTGTCTGTGGCCCATGTTTTATATCATAAAGCTCTTGATGGTGGTGTTGATTAGAAGAAAATTGCAGATCATGACTATTTTCTGCAACTAGCTTCCTGATTAACCAACAGAGCACACATCCCAATAAAAAAGCACCAGCTAACATTATGATGATTTCTAATGAGGCATCTTGGTGGTTATAGGTCCGTGTTATATCGTAATTAAACATAAATAAATCCTTTTGAAACAAATTCTAAGTAATTAATATATAGTTCTTAATTTCTTATTTTTAAAATATTCTATAAAAGTTGTTGTATTTTACATAGGGGATATTTCTACTCGACGGTTTTTAAGTCGTCCTTCTTTAGTACTATTATCAGCTATCGGTTGTGACTCTCCACGAGACATAATATCTATTTGACTGATAGGTGCGCCTTGTTGAATAAGTAATTCACGAATTACCATTACTCTGCGAATACCTAAAGCGAGGTTAGCTTGTGAGGGTCCAATATTATCGGTATGCCCAATTAATTGAATATTATTTTCTGGGCTTTGTTTCATCCAGGCTGCTACATTTTTGAAATATGTTGTGGCATCATCACTGATAACGAGTTTTGACGATAAGAATGGGAAGTAAAATATAGAGGGCTGGATAGAACCTTCTACTGGTTTCCCCAAAAGTTCCAAGTCTGATTTTTTTGAATCAGGCTTTATTTCAGGCTGTTGCTCGGGTTTTTCATTCTTTTCAGCAATAATGATTGAATTTTCTGAGACTGGGCCTTCCTTTAATGGTTCCAGTGCGTCAATAATGCCATCACCATCTGAATCTATTGGTGATTCAATGTTGCTTCCTATCTCTACAGCATCAGGGATTCCATCATTGTCTGAATCTGATTTGAGTGGATCAGTGCCTATGCTCAATTCAATTAAAGTGGGAATTTTGTCATTATCATCATCTGAATCTACAGGGTTAATGCGTTCATCACTATCAGTGTCCTGGAGATCATCACTACCAATATTTTTTACTTCGATATTATCTTTAAGGCCATCGCCGTCAGAATCATCAGAAAGTGGATTAGTGCCAATGCGTATTTCGTAACGTGTACTTAAAGTATCATTATCATCATCTTTATCAATAATATTTAAAAGGCCATCTGCATCTGTGTCTAATGGACTATCTATATTATTACCAACCTCTTCATTGTCGTTGATACCATCATTATCAGAGTCGGCTTCTTCTGGGTTGCTGCCAAGTTTCTTTTCTTGTGCATCAGAGAGACCATCGTTATCAGTATCACTGTCATCAACAGTATCGAGAGCATCGATGATGCCATCTAGATCTGTATCTAATGGTACTGATGTATTTTCTCCTACTTCCTCGGCATCATTGATACCATCATCATCTGTATCTGCTTTTGCAGGATTTGTACCTAACCGTGCTTCCAATTTATTACTTAAACCGTCATTGTCCTGATCAAGACTATCTTCCGTATCCAGTGCATCTATAGTGCCATCAGCATCGGTATCAACAGGCTTGTTTAGAAGTTCACCGATTTCTAGTGCATCAGACAAGCCATCACCATCACTATCTATTAACAAGTAATTTGTACCTATTAATATTTCACTAATGGTATCTATTCCATCATCATCGTCATCAGTATCCAATGCATCGATAATTCCATCACTATCGGTATCTATAGGCTTATCTGTATTGTTTCCAATTTCTTTAGCATCGTTTAACCCATCGTCGTCAGTATCTTTTCGTAGGGCGCTGGTACCAATTTTCCCCTCGATGACTGTTGCAATACCATCATTATCATCATCAGGGTCTAATGCATCAATAATATTATCTTCATCGGTATCTAGAGGTGAGTCGAGATTTACCCCAATTTCTTCGTTATCAGGAACACCATCTTCATCAGTATCTTTCAATAAGGGATCTGTTCCAAGGCGTGCTTCTTCTGCGTCACTAAGCCCATCCGAATCGGTGTCAGTTACTGGTAAGGATTTAGGGAGTTTTAGTGCTGAAGAGACAGGTTGGTCCTTCTTTTGAGCATCATTGACTGCAAGTATTTGGTCGTTTCCACAGGTGTTTTTAATATTACAACTATAATGCCACCAGCTGCCTACAAACCAGAAAGCAGTAGCAATCAAAGCTAATAATATTGAAATTTTTAACGAGCTTTTCTTCATGAAAACTAATTCCTTGTTCATGTTCTTGCAACCATATTTTTTTAAAGAACGTAAATCTAACGACTTATGAGCTTTAAAAATAATGTATTACTTCCCGAGGGCTTTATATCGTGTGAATCCACATAAGATATATTGTATTCTGATCAAATCAGATTTTAACTAGATAAGTGGTGAAGCTATACTATGATAAGTTATATTATCTTTTTTGAAAGAATATATATCCAATAACTTAAAGCCATGGTGAGTAGCACCGACGAAGCGAAAGCGAAGAGTCCATAATGCACATCAACTTTTGCTAATACGCCTAGTTTTACTGAGACTAACAATAGCGCAACTACAAATACATCAAGCATCGACCATTTACCAACAACTTCAAAGACATGTAGGGTTTTATCCAGAAAAGAATTTTTTTCATAATCCATGTTTAAAATTAACACTAACCCTGCAATTTTAATTACTGGTATGCATAGACTAAATACTGTTATGACAGTAAAAAGAAACCATTCTTTTTGAATGAATAGGCCTTTTATTGTGGATAGTAATGATATGGTATTCTCAAAAAAATACATCTTTTCAAGCGTTAATAATGGCGCCGAAACTCCTATCACTAATGCAGCTAAAGCTAACATTAATAATAAATTTATTATAATTCCTTGTTTGGGGAAATTTCTTATCAATGATCTCATTCATTTAATACCGATGATTTAAAACTTAGACTTGCCTCTATGGCTTGTTTAGATGATGATTATCCACTGTTTTTCAAGTTTTGAGGAAATTATTGTGTTAAAGGCATATCACCAACATGTTGAAGACCGCGCTCAACAAGGCATTCCACCTAAGCCATTAAACGCAGCGCAAACTGCAGAACTGGTTGAACTGCTCAAAAACCCGGAGCAGGGCACTGAAGAAGAGTTATTGGACTTGATCACTAACAGAGTTCCTGCGGGTGTTGATGAAGCTGCTTATGTTAAAGCTGCGTTCTTGGCGGCATTATCTAAAGGTGAAGTAAAATCGCCATTAATCGACGCCGTTAAGGCGACCAAGCTTCTAGGGACAATGCTTGGTGGATACAATATTGCTCCATTAGTTGATGCGCTTAAAGATGAAGCTATAGCTCCAACTGCCGCAATTGCATTATCTAAAACACTTTTGATGTTTGATGCTTTTCACGATGTTAAAGATTTAGCCGATGCCGGTAACGTACATGCCAAAAAAATAATGCAGTCTTGGGCAGATGCAGAATGGTTCACTTCTCGTCCAAAATTGGCTGATAAAATTACAGTAACAATCTTTAAAGTACCAGGCGAAACGAATACTGATGATTTATCTCCTGCACCCGATGCCTGGTCAAGACCGGATATTCCATTGCATGCATTAGCAATGCTAAAAATGCCAAGACCAAATTTTACTGATAAACCTTTGGAAACTATCATAGAATTAAAAGAAAAAGGACATCCTATTGCTTATGTTGGCGACGTGGTGGGTACTGGCTCATCGCGTAAATCTGCCACTAATTCTGTGTTATGGACTATGGGTAATGATATTCCATTTATTCCGAATAAAAGGGATGGTGGATACTGCTTCGGCAATAAAATAGCTCCGATATTTTTTAATACCATGGAAGATGCAGGCGCTTTACCCATTGAAATGGATGTTTCAAAGATGGATATGGGCGATGTGGTCGACATTTATCCATTTGAAGGTGTTGCCAAGCGTTCGGACACCGATGAAATTATTGCAACATTTGAATTGAATACTCCGGTTTTGGCTGATGAAGTTCGGGCAGGGGGCCGTATTCCACTTATTATCGGGCGTGGTTTAACAGGTCGTGCACGTGAAGCATTAAGTCTGCCAGTTTCAGATTTATTCGCCAAGCCAGATGAGCCTGTAATGTCTAATAAAGGTTATACATTAGCTCAGAAAATTGTTGGCAAAGCCTGTGGATTAAAAGGTGTTCGTCCTGATCAGTATTGCGAACCCAAAATGACTACAGTAGGTTCTCAAGATACTACGGGTCCTATGACACGTGATGAGTTAAAAGATCTGGCTTGTTTGGGTTTTTCTGCTGATTTAACGATGCAATCATTTTGTCATACGGCGGCATATCCAAAACCTGTTGATATTGATACGCAACACTCATTGCCAGATTTTATGATGAATCGTGGTGGTGTCTCACTGCGTGCTGGCGATGGCATTATTCATTCATGGCTGAATCGTATGTTGCTGCCTGATACGGTTGGCACTGGTGGTGATTCACATACACGTTTTCCAATAGGAATATCTTTTCCTGCGGGCTCTGGATTAGTTGCTTTTGCGGCGGCAACAGGTGTAATGCCCTTAGATATGCCCGAATCAGTATTAGTGCGTTTTTCCGGCACAATGCAACCGGGAATTACATTGCGTGATTTGGTCAATGCCATACCGTATACAGCTATTAAGCGTGGCTTACTGACCGTTGAAAAAGCTGGTAAAAAGAATGTATACAACGGTCGTATATTGGAAATTGAAGGATTACCTAACCTCAAAGTTGAACAAGCCTTTGAATTATCCGATGCTTCTGCCGAGCGTTCTGCGGGTGGTTGTACGATCAGATTGGGAAAAGAGCCGATCATTGAATACATTACCTCAAATATCGTCATGCTTAAGTGGATGATCTCTGAAGGCTATGGCGATGAGAGAACGATAGCCAGAAGAATTAAATCTATGCAAGCGTGGTTAGATAACCCTGAGTTGCTGGAACCCGATAGCGACGCAGAATATGCTGAAATCATTGAAATCAATCTGAATGAAATCAAAGAACCTTTATTGGCTTGTCCAAATGATCCTGATGATGTTAAGCCACTATCAGAAGTGGCTGGTGCCAAAGTTGATGAAGTATTTTTGGGTTCATGTATGACCAATATTGGTCACTTTAGAGCTGCTGGAAAGTTACTTGAAAAAGCAGGCACCACCGTTCCAACACGTATGTGGATTGTACCGCCAACCAAAATGGATGAGCATCAGCTGATGGAAGAGGGTTACTACAGTATCTTTGGCAAAGCGGGTGCGCGTACTGAAATGCCAGGATGTTCATTGTGTATGGGTAATCAGGCCCGAGTAGAGGCAGGATCAACAGTTGTTTCGACATCAACACGTAACTTCCCAAATCGTTTAGGGGATGGTGCTAATGTTTATCTAAGTTCGGCTGAGCTCGCATCTGTTGCGGCGCTTATAGGTAAACTACCAACAGTTGCAGAATATATGGAATATGCAAGTGAACTTGATACCATGTCTGCGGATATCTATCGCTACTTAAACTTTAATGAGATTAAAAGTTATCAAGATTCAGCCACTAAAATCGAAGGTAGATTACTAGATATTCCGGTAGTTGCGGCTTAATTAATAGAGATGCCCTATAGTTTATCTATTCTTCGGGCACCCTTGCTTTAGGGTGCCTATTTTAGTGATGAACCAAACCGAGTAAAAATGGCGCGGTGTGCTATAAGTTTGCTATTTTAATAGAGGTGGCCTTAAGTATGAAAACATCAGAGAATCTATACGGCGTATTGTCTAATACGGCACAAGCCAATTTTGCTCGATTCAAAATAATTGTTTGGTGATTACTTCATTAATATTTTTTAAAATATCGTTATTATTTCTGGTATGAACATGATTAATTGATGAAAAATGCCTCAAAAGTAGGGGGTGCCTTTTCGATCTATATTAGAAGGTTAGAAGGTTAGAAGGTTAGAAGGTTAGAAGGTTAGAAGGTTTAATTTTTAATTTACAAAAATAACATCAATGGACTTTCTAAATACATTTACACATAGTAACTTTTCTGCTGGCCAGCTATTGGCTATTGCCCTTATATTTATCTGGACGGGCTTTGTAAGAACCGGCATCGGTTTTGGTGGAGCAGCATTAGGTTTGCCACTACTGTTACTTGTCGATGATAAACCCTTGGTATTTTTGCCTATTATTGGCACGCATCTTCTGTTTTTTACATCTCTCACGCTGTTAAGTCGAATCAAAAACGTCAATTGGCCAATTGTGGCGAAGGTCATGGCGATAATAGTGCTACCCAAAATAGCTGGCCTGATAGGTTTGTTTAACCTGCCGAATAACTGGCTTGTGATTATCGTATTTTGTATTACCTTATTTTACGGATTCACCTGGTTATTCAATTATGCCATTCGTAGCCAGTCAAAAATTGTTGATGTAATGCTGCTGGCTTTGGGCGGTTATATAAGCGGAACATCTTTAATTGGCGCTCCACTTATCGTTGCTGTAGTTGCGAAATACGTTAATCGCATCCAGTTACGCGAAACGCTCTTTGTGCTTTGGATTATTCTGGTTATGTTTAAAATGGGCGCCTTTATTGCCTATGACGTGGAATTACAGTGGCAATTTAGCTTAGTATTATTACCTTTCGTGGGAGTCGGTCATTTTATTGGACTTCGAACCCATGATTATCTAGTAAACACGGATAGCACCACATTCCATCGTTTTCTGGGGGCGGCACTGATTAGTGTTTCCTGCGTTGGATTGTTGAAACTCTTTTTTCAATAAAAGCAGTATTAAAAGAAGATAATATGAGAAATAACTTTATATCAATACATCATGTGAGTTTTATCATATCTGATCTAAAAGCAGCAAAGGATTTTTATTGTAAAGCGTTAGGATTACAGATTGATATTGCTCGTCCAGAACTATCATTTGAAGGTCTATGGTTAATTATCAATCAAGATCAGCAAATCCATCTTTTGTTGCTGAATAATCCAGATTCAGTAACACGACCTGAACATGGTGGCAGAGATCGGCATGCGGCTTTTAAGGTTAGAAATTTTTCAGAAGCTAAAGCGCGTCTAGATGAGCACAAAATACCGTATACTGTTAGTAAATCAGGTAGGCAAGCATTATTTTGTAGAGATCCTGATGGCAATACACTTGAGTTAATCGCATGAAACAACAGTTAGCAGCAGAAGTTTTAGTAGGGAATGACTTTAAAACAATATTTAGAGGTAAATTTTTTGGTGTATTACGTTGGCATCAACTCGAAGATATTTGGAGTAAAGTTAAGCGCGATGCTGAAGTAGGCTGGTATTGCTATGAAATCCGTGAAAATCCTCCAACAAAACTTAAACAAGGCGAAGAGCTAATTCTCCTTATTGATGAAATAGATTCAATTTTGCGCCATAAGCATGATGAAGACTACTGTGGAGTTGTCTACGTCGATGACCTGGAGTCACCAACGTATATTAAAGTATTCGACCCTAAAAAAATGGGTACTTCTTGCAGTATAGGCACAACTGCACCATTGCCTGAATGGGTCATTAGCAAGGTTATACCTCAGGATTTATTGGTGCACGGTGAAAGTGCTAAAAAAAACGTGAAATACAAAAAACATTGGCTGGGTAACTTATTTACAAAATAGTTAATAAAAATCAGCCTTATTCGAATCAGCTTCATAGACACTCTTGTTTCTTTTCGAGTAGAATACACACACTAATTTTTTAATGATTTTTAACGGGATGTTGCTCTGTAATAAGGAGTACCATCCCGTTTTGTGTGTATGCAATCAACAGCAATGAGATTAATCACGATTACCCCTGATCCTGATTTCTTTGAGCAAAGCGGAGGCTGACTTGGATAAGAGCGCAATCCTGGTACTAGAAGATGGAAGTGTATTTCACGGTAAGTCCATTGGTTTTGAAGGTAGTAGTGTAGGTGAAGTGGTATTCAATACTGCACTTACAGGCTATCAAGAGATTCTCACAGATCCTTCCTATGCAAGCCAAATGGTGACATTGACTTATCCTCATATCGGTAATGTCGGTGTTAACATCGAAGACGAAGAAGCAGATACTATTTTTGCTACTGGCTTGATTGTAAAAGACGTTCCGACGCTGATGAGTAACTGGCGTGCTCAGGAGACACTGTCAGAATACCTGCAAAGAAAAAAAGTAGTGGCGATTTCTGATATTGATACTCGCCGCTTGACGCGAATTTTGCGCGAAAAAGGTGCGCAACAAGGTTGTATTGTAGTTGGTGATATTGATGACAATAGTGAAGCAGCAGCATCCAGGCAGATTGAATCATTTCCTGGTTTAAAAGGTGCCGACCTGGCCAAAGTGGTTTCTACAAAGTCACAATATGAATGGAACCAAGGCACCTGGAATTTAGGTCAGACCGAATATGCAACACTGGATAAATCAGCTGCTAAATTCCAGGTTGTTGCCTATGACTTTGGTATCAAGAAGAATATATTACGTATGCTGGTTGATCGTGGTTGTCATGTCACGGTAGTGCCAGCACAAACACCGGCAGCAGATGTGTTGACAATGAATCCGGATGGTGTGTTTTTATCCAATGGCCCGGGTGATCCAGAGCCATGTGACTATGCGATTTCAGCTATTCAGACAATTCTTGAGAATAAAGTGCCTACCTTTGGTATTTGTCTGGGGCATCAACTGCTTGGTCTGGCTAGTGGCGCATCCACGGTTAAAATGAAGTTTGGCCATCATGGCGCGAATCATCCAGTGCAAGACTTACAAACGAAAAAAGTTATGATCACCAGTCAAAATCATGGCTTTGCAGTAGATGAAGATACTTTGCCAACCACACTTGAAACTACTCATCGATCTCTATTTGATGGCAGTTTACAGGGAGTTAAACGTAACGACTGTCCCGCATATAGTTTTCAAGGGCACCCTGAAGCAAGTCCTGGCCCACATGATATTGCACCTATTTTTAATGATTTTATCGAGCTTATGAAGATTGCAAAAACAAAGACGGAGGCTCTCTAATGCCTAAACGTACAGATATAAATAGCATTCTGATTATTGGTGCTGGCCCGATCGTTATCGGGCAAGCCTGTGAATTCGATTATTCGGGTGCGCAGGCCTGTAAAGCACTGCGAGAAGAAGGCTACCGGGTGATTCTGGTTAATTCAAATCCAGCAACAATCATGACTGACCCTGAAATGGCTGATGCGATTTATATCGAACCCATTCAATGGAAAACTGTTGCTGCGATTATTGAAAAAGAAAGACCCGATGTTTTACTGCCAACTATGGGCGGTCAAACCGCACTTAACTGTGCACTCGATCTGGATAAGCATGGCGTACTGGAAAAATATGGCATCGAGATGATCGGTGCCAAAAAAGAAGCCATTGATATGGCGGAAGACCGTGAGAAATTCCGTGTGGCAATGGAAGAAATTGGTCTGGAATCAGCACGCTCTGGTGTAGCTCATAGTATGGAAGAAGCACGCCAAATACAGCAAGGCTTGGGTTTTCCGACTATCATTCGTCCCTCATTTACCATGGGTGGTTCTGGTGGTGGAATTGCATATAATTTAAAAGAATTTGAGGAAATTGTGGCTCGTGGACTGGATTTTTCACCAACTACTGAAGTGCTTCTAGAAGAATCATTGTTGGGCTGGAAAGAATATGAAATGGAAGTAGTTCGTGATCAGGCAGACAACTGTATTATTATTTGCTCGATCGAAAATCTAGATCCAATGGGTATCCATACGGGTGACTCGATAACCGTTGCACCAGCACAAACACTCACGGATAAAGAATACCAAATAATGCGTAACGCATCGCTTACGGTTTTGCGCAAGATTGGTGTTGAAACTGGTGGGTCAAACGTGCAATTTTCAATCAATCCAAAAGATGGGCGGATGATAATCATTGAAATGAATCCGCGCGTTTCGCGTTCGTCTGCTCTGGCTTCAAAAGCTACGGGATTCCCAATCGCAAAAATCGCCGCAAAGCTTGCTGTCGGTTTCACTTTGGATGAGCTTCAAAATGATATTACCGGTGGAGCAACACCTGCATCCTTTGAACCAACCATTGATTATGTGGTAACTAAAATTCCACGATTCACCTTTGAAAAATTCCCCAAAGCTGATTCACGACTTACTACCCAGATGAAGTCTGTGGGTGAGGTGATGGCAATTGGTAGAACCTTTCAGGAATCATTTCAAAAAGCATTACGCGGATTAGAAACTGGTATTGATGGCCTTGATGAAAAAGTAGATTTAAATGATGATGGTGTTAAAGGCGAACTAGTTCGTGAACTGACTGCAGCTGGCCCTGAAAGAATTCTATATGTTGGTGATGCCTTCCGTTACGGCATGGATCAAAAACAATTATTCGATTTAACCTCTATAGATCCATGGTTTTTAAATCAAATTGAAGAGTTAATTTCAATTGAAAAGTCTTTGAATGGACGGTTGCCAAGCAGCATTACTAAAGACGAAATGTTCCAGTTAAAACGAAAGGGTTTCTCTGATCGTCGCTTAGCCAGATTACTCCATGCGCCAGAAAAAGAAATTAGAAAACTTCGTCAGAAACAGGGTGTTCGACCAGTTTATAAACGTGTTGATACCTGCGCGGCAGAGTTTTCCACAGATACGGCTTATATGTATTCAAGCTATGACGAGGAATGTGAATCTAATCCTAGCACAAAAGAAAAAATCATGGTGCTTGGTGGCGGACCCAATCGTATCGGCCAAGGCATCGAATTTGATTACTGTTGTGTACATGCAGCTCTAGCGATGCGTGAAGATGGATATGAAACTATTATGGTTAACTGTAACCCAGAAACAGTATCCACCGATTACGATACTTCAGATCGTTTATACTTTGAGCCATTAACACTTGAAGACGTACTTGAAATTGTTGAACTGGAAAAGCCTAAAGGTGTCATCGTGCAATATGGAGGTCAGACACCACTAAAACTCGCTGAAGCATTAGAGGCTAACGGTACGCGAATCATAGGCACCAGCCCGGATTCAATTGACCTGGCAGAAGACCGTGAGCGTTTTCAGCAGTTGATCGTAAAATTAGGCCTGAAACAACCACCAAACAGAACTGCAAGAAGTACTGAAGAAGGCGTGCGATTAGCGGAAGAAGTTGGTTATCCTTTAGTAGTTCGTCCGTCGTATGTGCTTGGTGGGCGCGCTATGGAAATTGTACATAACGAAAGCGATCTGCGTTTGTATATGCAAACAGCGGTTAATGTATCCAATGATTCTCCGGTGCTGCTCGATCGATTCCTTGATGATGCAATCGAAGTTGATGTCGATGCAATTTGTGACGGTAAAGATGTCTTAATTGGCGGCATTATGCAGCATATCGAACAAGCAGGTGTGCATTCGGGCGACTCGGCTTGTTCTTTGCCACCTTATTCGTTAAGTAAAGAAATTCAGGATGTATTACGTACGCAAACGAAACAAATGGCAATTGCACTCAATGTTATAGGTTTGATGAATGTACAGTTTGCGATAAAAGGTGATGATGTTTACGTGCTTGAAGTTAATCCTCGCGCATCACGTACTGTACCCTATGTTTCAAAAGCCACGGGTAGAGCTCTGGCTAAAGTTGCAGCCCGCTGTATGGCAGGTACTTCACTTGTTGATCAAGGGATGACAGAAGAAATAATACCTAGGCACTTTTCGGTTAAAGAAGCTGTTTTCCCGTTTATTAAGTTTCCAGGTGTTGATCCAATTCTTGGTCCTGAAATGAAATCAACCGGAGAAGTAATGGGTGTAGGTATTACATTCGCAGAAGCTTTTGGTAAGTCGCAACGTGCTGCGAGTATTGTAATTCCTCAAAAGGGTGGAACAGCGTTTTTGAGTGTACGTGAAAATGATAGAAAGTCTGTTGCTGATGTTGCAAAATTATTGACCGATCTTGACTTTAAATTGGTGGCCACACGAGGTACTGCACGGACTCTTGAAGAAGCCGGGTATAAATGTCAGACAATTAATAAGGTAAGTGAAGGTCGCCCAAATATTGTTGATTTAGTGAAAAACGATCAGGTAGATTTAATAGTAAATACCACTGAAGGTAAAAAATCTACGGAAGATTCTTTTGAAATCCGTCGTGAGGCATTGCAGGGTAAAGTCACTTATACTACCACCATAACAGGTGCATGGGCGCTATGTCAGGCGATGATGCATGATGGAGAAGAACAGGTTTATAAGCTTCAAGACTTGCATTAACTAACTTTTTTTGACTAAAAACGAATAACAAAAAGTTTAAAAGGATTAAAACAATGGAAAGAGCACCAGTAACCAGTAAAGGCGCAGAGCGGTTAAAAGAGGAATTGAACACTCTTAAAACAGTTACACGGCCTCAGATAGTACAAGCAATAGCTACTGCCCGTGAACATGGTGATTTAAAAGAAAATGCTGAATATCATGCCGCGAGAGAACAGCAAAGTTTTGCAGAAGGTCGAATTCAAGAGCTCGAATCCGTTCTATCTACAGCGCAAATCATCGATATTACCAATCTGGGTGTAGAAGGCCGTATTGTCTTCGGTGCAACAGTTGAACTCGAAGATCTAGACACAGAAGAACACGTTACATATCAAATTGTAGGTAATATTGAAGCTGATATTAAACTTGGTTTAATCGCGGTATCTTCACCGATTGCACGTGCGTTGATCGGCAAAGAAGTAGGTGATGTTGCTACTGTAAATGCTCCAGCGGGTATTCGTGAATATGAAATTATTGATATCAAATATATCTAGCTCACAGCAAATATTACTACTTAAGGCACGCTTTGTGCCTTTGTTCTTAAAGCGCTAATTATTTACGATGACAATATAATGACAACAACAAGAATAGATTTACTGCGTCATGGTGAAGTTGAGAATGATTCTGTTTTCTGTGGTAGTAGCAATGAAATCCTAACCGATTATGGCTGGCAACAGATGGTCAAGGCCTTGGAAAATAAAAGTGATTGGGATATTATCGTCAGTTCTCCAGCCAACCGTTGTCAGGAATTTGCTGCATTAATTGCTCAAGAAGACGACATAGAACTAGAAGTGGATAAAAATCTTCAGGAAATAGATTATGGTCTGTGGGAAGGTTTATCCCCTGATGATATTATGCGGGAAGATTTCAAATTACTGAATAATTGGTGGCATTCTCCCACGCGTTATTCGCCCCCTGAAGGTGAAGACTTTCATGTTTTTCAGGCACGTGTATTAAGTGCATATAAAAAACTAATAAGAGAAAATAATGGTGAAAAGATATTAATGGTAACTGATGCTGGAGTGATTCGCGTGATTATCATGCACGCATTGGGAATGAGCGATGAAAACCAGTTTCGCCTGAATGTCGACTACGCCTGTTTTAGCCGCTTGAATATTTATCATGATGAGTCTGGCGACCGGCCCTGTTTAATCAGTCATGGCTGATTGTTGTTCAACGATTAACTCCACTGATAAGCCTGCGGAAAAACGCATGCTTTGTCCGCAAAGTCAGACAGAATCCTATCAAGTCCCTTTCAAAACGTTGTTACAGCACCTAAAAAAGCCCTGGCAGAACGAACTAGTTGAACAGCAATATTATTATTGTGATGATCCAGAGTGTGAAGTGATCTATTTTGGCGAAGATAACAGCGTTATCAAGCAAGCTGATATCAGAACACAGGTTGGGATTAAAAGAACGGCCGATGTAAATTCACTTATTTGTTATTGTTTTGATATTAGCTATGCAGAAGCACGTAGGAACAAAATGCTGATGCAATTCGTTACTGATAAAACAATAAAACAGGACTGTTCATGCAAGAGTCAAAACCCTTCAGGACGTTGCTGTTTGAAGGATTTTAAGCGTTTAAATATAAGTTCGCGATATTCAAAAACCCCTTAAAAGTAGGGGGTGTCTTTTCAAAGTGAGTAACTTATTGTTTCTGACCCGGCAATCGCTTTTTCCTTAGCTTTTTCAACGCTTTCATCTCTGGCTAAAACCACGCCCATGCGACGTTTGCCATCCACTTCAGGTTTGCCGAATAATCTTATTTGAGTGTGTGTATTTTGCAATACCTTATCAAGGTTATTGAAAGTAACTTACTGAGATATTCCTTTAACCAGAATCACACTACTGGCTGACGGACCATGGAAGTGGATATTCGGAATAGGCAGTCCTAAAATCGCACGCGCATGTAGAGCAAACTGCGATAAATCTTGTGAAATCATGGTCACCATTTTCCATCAGACCAACACTCGCGGGTAAAGATTCACTTTGAAAAGCAATTGATTTTACCTTCCCATCAAAATATTCATTTGTTTTGAACATGATTTGCTCTCATATAAAAAAGGCTTAGTTTATCAGGGAATAAGTTTGAAAAAACACAAAATTGATCCACCTGATGAGTCATAGGATGTATACTTTGCACCAATTTTATTCACAGATAAACAAGAGAATTAAACATGACTATAAAGCGCATCGGCCATCGATATATTGACGTAAACTCAGGAACCACTCTTGATACATGGTTCCCACGTTCAAATGAGCGGATCGCACGTAGTTGTCTGGCGCAAAAAGTAGGGTTAATTAAAAGTGATTTTGTTGAAGTCGAAATAGTGTCTGTCGATGATGCACCTAAGTCTGTAGAAGATGCCTATTTACGCCTGCACTTATTATCAGAATGCGAGGTAAAACCAAACCAGATCAACCTTGAGGGTGTTTTTGGTTTATTGGCAAATGTTGCCTGGACTTCGGCGGGGCCAGTGTTGCCTATTGAAGTAGAAAGACTACGTGGTTTAATTGCAGAAGAAGATCATCAGCTCAATGTCACCTCAATCGATAAATTCCCAAGAATGACTGATTACGTGATTCCTGAAGGTGTGCGTATCGGTAATGCTGACCGCATTCGTTTAGGCGCGCATCTGGCTTCTGGTACAACGGTCATGCATGAAGGTTTTGTAAACTTCAATGCTGGCACCTTGGGTAACTCGATGGTTGAAGGTCGAATCAGCGCGGGTGTTGTCGTGGGTGAAAATTCCGATATAGGCGGTGGAGCATCCATAATGGGAACCTTATCCGGAGGTGGCAAACAGGTGGTATCTCTCGGTCAGAGAAATCTACTCGGCGCTAATGCTGGTCTCGGTATTTCACTGGGTGATGATTGTATCGTCGAGTCTGGATTGTATTTAACCGCTGGCACAAAAGTGAAAATGCCCGATGGTAGTATCGTCTCGGCACGTGAACTTTCTGGGCAATCTAAATTATTATTTAGACGTCACAGTCAAACAGGCGCGGTTGAAGCAATTGTGACTGATTCATCGACATGGGGTGGGCTTAATTCTGCATTACATTCAAATGATTGAAAGTAAATAAGACGAGACAATTGCATGTAAATGCATATGCAATTGTCTGAATAAAGTTTGAATAACCGTTATATTAATCAATGTATTATTCAGTGACTATGTTACATAGCTCACAATCCTGTTGGCAGCCTCGGTACATTCTTCCAGCGAAGCTACCAATGCCATGCGGATTCGATTTTCACCTGGGTTAGAGCCATTTGCCATGCGGGCTAAATAACTGCCTGGCACAACCTTTAGATGCTGCTGTGCATAAATTTCCTGGGTGAAAACTTCATCATTCATATCCACATTGGGCCATAAATAAAAGCCGGCTTCGGGCTTGTCTACAGCCATAACCGGCTTTATGATTTCCAACACAACATCAAACTTTTGACGATATAACTCACGATTTTCACGCACATGGTTTTCATCGCTCCACGCCGCGATACTGGCGGTTTGAATTGGCTCAGACATGGCGCAGCCATGATAAGTACGGTACAGTAGAAACTGTTTTAGAATACCCGCATCTCCTGCGACAAAACCCGAGCGCAATCCGGGTGCATTGGAACGTTTGGATAAGCTATGAAAAACCACACAACGTTTGAAATCTGTATTTCCTGCTCTGGCAGCGACTTCTAAAAGACCCAATGGTGGGTTGCTTTCATCAAAATAGATTTCGGAATAACACTCATCACTGGCAATGATGAAATCATGTTTTTCAGCGAGTTCTAACAGCTGTCGAATCTGTGCCTCCTTGATTACTGCGCCAGTGGGGTTTCCGGGGCTGCATAGATAGATCAATTGGCAGTCATTCCACATTTCTGCACTGACAGTATCAAAGTCAGGGACGAAATCATTTGCCTTCGTGCAGGATAAAAACTCTGGTTTTGCACCTGACAAAAACGCTGCACCTTCATAGATTTGATAAAACGGGTTCGGCATTAATATTTTTGGATTTTTTTTAGTCTTATCCACCACAGCCTGCGCAAAAGCAAACAATGCTTCACGTGTGCCATTGACTGGTAATATATGTTTCTCAGGGTCGAGCATAATTTCTGCCAAATTAAAACGTTGTGTCAGCCAATTCGCTATCGCCGTTCTTAATTCCAGTTTTCCTGCAGTTAAGGGGTAACTAGAAAAGCCTGCGAGGTTTGCTTGTATTGCATCTAATATGATTTGTGGTGTTGCATGTTTAGGTTCACCAATTGCGAGCGAAACCATCGGTTTTTCAGCGGGTGTTACACCTTGATAAAGTTGATTAATTTTTTGAAATGGGTAGGGGTGTAATTTGTATAAGTCAGGGTTCATTATTGAGTTGAAATAAAAATAAAGCAGTTGATTATATTCGTTCTTGTGTCGGCTTGTACAAATGAATTTACTGGCAATTTAAGCCCATTGATATTACCGTAATTAATGTAAAAATAGAGTTTCTGTGTACTAATGAAAAAGGGCTAAAATGTGGGGGGGTGTCCTTTATTTAACTTAATTTTAAGCATTCAAAATTTAATTGTGAACTATTCCCCAATTTGCCTTGACACACATGGTAATGCAAACTAAATACTGTGTAAGGCGCTTTGCCTAAAAGGAATAAAATAATGACAAAACAAGTTTATAACAATAATAAAAACGATAAACAACAAGATACTTTACTGGATGGGGAAAATGCAGTTTATCTCGAACTTCTCTTTGAAAATTACCTAAAAAACCCGGCTTCGGTTAGTGAAACCTGGCAGCGCTATTTTTCGGATATGCCAGTTCCGGCAGATTTTCAGAATGGAGCCACGCACTCAGTTATGCGAGAACAGTTTCGTACGGATAAATTACATACCAATACAAGCCGTGCACAACCAGATAGTAATGTTGAGATAGAGAACGAGCGCCAGCAGGTACACATATTACAGTTGATTAACAGTTACCGCTCTCTCGGTCATTTGGTTGCCTACACTAACCCTTTGCGTGGTGATGAGGTACTACCTAATTTACCCGAACTCACTTTAAAGAATTATGGGCTGGATAAAGTAGACCGGAATAAGCTATTTGAACCTGGTAGTTTTCAGATGAAGGAACGGCCAACGCTGGGGAATATTTTTGAAGCACTTCGTCATACCTATACCGAAAGCATTGGTATTGAATATATGCACATTATGGATACCAACGAAAAGCGTTGGATACAAAGCCGCATAGAGCCTTGTCAGGCAAGACCAGATTTTGATAATGAGAAGAAAAGCCAGTTACTTGACCAGCTGGTTGCGGCGGAAACATTAGAGCGTTATCTGCATAAAAAGTACGTAGGGCAAAAACGCTTTTCTCTCGAAGGTGGCGAATCACTAATCCCGATGCTGAATGAGATTATCCATCACTCCGCGGTTCAACATACGCGAGAGATTGTGTTGGCGATGGCGCATCGTGGACGTCTCAATGTGTTGATTAATGTCATGGGTAAATCGCCGGAAGATTTATTCAGTGAGTTTGAGGGCAATAATGTTGATCAACTATCAGCAGGCGATGTTAAATACCACAAAGGGTTCTCCTGCGATATCGCCACTAAACAAGAACCAATGCACCTTGCTTTGGCATTTAATCCATCACATCTTGAAATTGTCGGTCCAGTATCTTGTGGTTCGGTGCGTGCCCGTCAGGAACGTCGCGAGTCACTCATCGATGATAAAGAAGGTAAGGTTGTTTCTGTTGTAATCCATGGTGACGCTGCTTTTTCAGGTCAAGGTGTGGTGATGGAATCCTTCAATATGTCGCAGACTCGTGGCTACCGGATTAACGGTACGGTACATATTGTCATCAATAATCAGATTGGTTTTACCACCAGTACCCAACTCGATAGCCGCAGTACTTATTACCCAACAGATGTAGCAAAAATGATCAATGCGCCGATCCTGCATGTTAATGGGGATGATCCTGAAGCTGTCGCCTATGCCGCACAGGTGGCACTCGATTATCGTCTGCAATTCAAGAAAGATGTGGTGATTGATCTGGTTTGTTATCGTCGTCATGGACACAATGAGGCAGATGAGCCAGCTATGACGCAGCCGGTTATGTATGCCACAATTCGTAGCAAAAAGACCACCCAGGAATTGTATGCCGAGAAACTGATCAATGAAGGCCTTCTTTCAAAGAATCAGGCAGCAGAGCGCATAGAAGCTTACAAGAATAAACTCGCTGCAGGAAAGCCAGCCATAGAAACACTGGACTACAGCAGTATCCCGCCCAATCTGCTTATCAACTGGAGCAGTTATGAAAATCGCGAGTGGACCGCTAAAGCCGATACGCGTTTTGACCTTAAAACGTTGCAGAAAATGGTTAAGCGTTTCCATAATGTCCCCGAACGCATCGTGGTTCACAAACAGATCCAGAAAATAATCGATCAACGTAATCAGATGGCAGCAGGTACACGACCCATAGATTGGGGCTTCGCAGAAATTCTGGCCTATGCGACGCTGTTATACCAAGGCTATGACGTGCGTATTAGCGGACAAGACAGTGGCAGAGGCACTTTCTCACATCGCCATGCGGTATTGCATAATCAGGTCAAAAAACAAGCCTGGGTTCCGCTAAAGCACGTCGCAAATAAACAAGGCAAGTTCTTCATTATCGATTCGGTACTTTCCGAAGAAGCAGTGCTTGCATTTGAATACGGTTTTTCCACGACCTCGCCTAATACCTTACTTATCTGGGAAGCTCAATTTGGTGACTTCGTGAATGGAGCACAAGTCGTTATTGACCAGTTTATTAGTTCTGGTGAACAAAAATGGGGTCGTTTCTGTGGCCTCGTGATGTTCCTACCACATGGCTATGAAGGCATGGGTGCCGAGCACTCTTCGGCACGACTCGAACGCTTCATGCAGCTTTGTGCGGAAGGCAATATGCAAGTCTGCGTGCCCAGCACTCCTGCTCAAACCTTCCATATGCTACGCCGTCAAATGATACGGCCGTATCGCCGACCTCTAATCGTCATGACTCCCAAGAGCTTGCTAAGACACCCGGCTGCCGTGAGTAGTATTGAAGAACTTACCGAGGGCAATTTCAGACCGATTATTGATGATGCGAGGTTCATCAAGAACAATCAGAGTATTAGCCGTATAGTGATGTGTAGCGGTAAGGTTTATTACGATTTGCTGACTAAATCAAACGAAGAAAATATTCATGATATTGCCTTGATTCGTATCGAACAACTATATCCATTCCCGGATAAACTGCTCAAAAAAATACTTGGCTCTTACCCTAATGTTAGAGAACTGGTCTGGTGTCAGGAAGAGCCTCGCAATCAGGGGGCATGGGACAGCACCAAGCACCGGTTTAGAATATATGAAGATCAGTATGATCAAGTGTCTTGTGTCAGTAGGCCAAGTTCTGCTGCGCCTGCCGTTGGTTCACATAAAGTTCATATGAAACAGCAAATGACACTCGTAAATAAAGCACTTAAATTAGAGACTACAAACAAATGACAATTGAAATACGCGTACCTCAGCTACCGGAATCGGTTGCTGATGCCAGCATCGCCGCCTGGGTAGTAAAAGTAGGAGAGAATGTAACAGAAGATCAGAATCTACTGGAGTTGGAAACAGACAAAGTCGTGCTGGAAGTACCAGCACCTGCTTCGGGTGTGCTGATAGAAATCAAAGCTGAGGAGGGCGCTACTGTTCTTGCTGGTGACTTGATTGGCATCATCGATGAAAGCGCCACCGCTGCACCAACTGCTGAAGCATCAAAAGAAGCACCTAAGGCAGCAACTACAAGCGCCAGCCCTTCGGTTAGAAAAACCATGGCTGAAAATGATATTGATGAATCCCAGATTGTCGGTAGCGGCAAACATGGGCGCATTTTAAAAGAAGACGTTGCAGAGCTCTTACAAAAACCTGCCGTAGCTCCAGCCCCCGCATCTGCAAAAACAGCAGCTTTATCAAAGCAATCATCCAGCGACACCGAAGGCCGCGAAGAACGCCGCGTTCCGATGACACGACTTCGTGCAAAAATCGCAGAGCGCTTATTAGAGGCTCAACGAACAGCGGCAATCCTCACCACTTTCAATGAAGTTGATCTCACCGAAGTATCACGCTTACGTAAACGCTATCAGGAACGTTTCCAGAAATCGCATAATGTCAAACTCGGTTTTATGTCATTCTTTATCAAAGCGGCTACTGAGGCTCTAAAACGCTACCCGGAAGTGAATGCCAGAATCGACGATGGTGACATTATTTATCAAGGTTATTACGATATTGGCGTGGCGGTTTCATCCGATCGCGGACTGGTCGTTCCAATTCTTCGAAACACCGACACTATGGGAAATGCCGATATCGAAAAAGCCATTTCTGATTTTGCCGGCCGCGCACGTAGCGGCCATTTGGAACTGAACGAACTCATCGGTGGTACCTTCTCCATCACCAATGGTGGTATATTTGGCTCGATGCTATCAACACCGATCATCAATCCACCGCAAAGCGCCATCCTAGGCATGCACAATATCATGCAGCGCCCCGTCGCAGTTGAAGGCGAAGTAGTAATCAGGCCAATGATGTATTTGGCGTTGTCTTATGATCATCGGTTGATCGATGGCAAGTCGGCGGTTAGTTTTCTGGTTAAAATGAAGGAGTTGCTGGAAGATCCAGCGAGTTTGTTCCTGGAACTCTAGAAATAGATTTCACAGGTATTTTTTTAAAGCCTTTTTCCTTCGAGAGAAGGCTTTTTCTTTTAAAAGACACCCCCCAGCTTTTTTGAGGCCGATGAAAAAGTGCCCAAAAGGTGGGGGGTGTGGTCTAATATAATCAATATACCAAAACTGCATTCCAAATATGACATTTGCAATTAAAAGCCCCCTCATAATGGGAATACTGAATGTTACTCCCGACAGCTTTAGCGACGGAGGCCAATTTAATACACCTGATGCAGCAATACAGCGCGCAATCGAAATGTACGAGCAAGGCGCTGATATTATTGATATCGGTGGCGAGTCAACTCGCCCTGGTGCTCAGGAGATTTCCACTGAGGAGCAAATCAGGCGCGTAATCCCCGTGATTGAGGGTATCCGCAAGAAAAACAAACAAATCATCAGTGTCGATACTACCGATGTACTTGTCGCCAAAGTGGCACTGGAAGCAGGTGCTAACTGGATTAATGATATTTCTGCGGGTGAAGCTTCGGAGAGTATGCTGGAGCTGGCGGCTGAGCAGAATGCACCGATTATACTGATGCACCGTCGCGGCAAGTCTGATCGTATGCAGGATAATCCTGAATATGATGATGTCTGTCGCGAAGTTAAAAACTATTTGCAGAATAGGGCAGAGATTGCACTGAAAGCGGGTATTCCAAAGGAACATATCATCATTGATCCAGGTATTGGTTTTGGTAAAACAATGGCACATAATCTGTCTTTGCTGGCTGATCTTGAGTCATTGCTTGAACTGGGTTATTCGGTGTTATTAGGCACGAGTCGTAAACGCTTTCTCGGTGAGATTACGCATCAGAAAGATCCTGCAAAGCGGGTTGCAGCGACGTGTGCAACCACGGTACTGGGTGTGAATGCGGGGGTACAGATTTTTCGGGTGCATGATGTTGTGGAGAATAAAAATGCGATGGATGTGGCCTGGAGTATCAAAAATGCCTGGAAGAAGCTTGTTTAAAAGACCCCCCACACACACTTTTAGTGCTTTTTTAATATAGATATAATGCAGAAGACATGAATACAAACGATATTACCATCCATGACATACTAGACTTTTGGTACAGTGATGCTATCAGTAAACATTGGTTTGCTTCGACGACTGAGCTGGATGCAGAGATCAAACAGAGATTTGAAACACTCTGGCAGGATGCGGCTTCGCATAAGCTTGATTCCTGGCAAATTCAAGCGGATGGCTGTTTGGCGCTTTGTATAGTGCTGGATCAATTCCCGTTAAATATGTTTCGTGGTGAAGCGCAGAGTTTTGCAACAGAACAGCAAGCTGTTGAAGTTGCAAAAACGACGATCAAGTTTGGTTTTGATCAGGAGATTGCAGACGATAGAGTAGCATTTTTATATATGCCATTGATGCATAGTGAAAACATGGATCATCAGGATTTGAGTGTGGCATGTTTTGAAAAGCGCCAGCTCGAATATAATTCACGCTTTGCCAGACATCATCGTGACATTATCAGGCGCTTTGGGCGTTTTCCTCATCGTAACCAGATTCTTGGGCGAGAGAGTAGTCAAGATGAAATTGACTATTTAAATTCAGAAGAGGCTTTCACGGGCTAAATTATTGACTATACTCATGTTAATAATCTTTATGGTATTGTTCTAAGGGCATTGATTGCAAACTGCAAATTCACAAAATACTAATAATAATTCGTCCACACATCGCGTAATTGCACTTTGGAATCGTTTAGGAGATTCAGCACTAGGTCGGCACTTGTTTAATTTTCTATTAGCGCGTGCTGTGCCTTATTCTGGTTCGATTAAGGCAGAAGTATTGTCATTGCAGCCAGGGCATGTTTTGATTGCCTTAAAAGATCGAAGAGCTGTACGCAATCACCTCAATTGCATTCATGCGATTGCCTTGGCCAATTTGGGCGAACTTGCCAGCGGCATGGCGATGCTTTCGGCGATATCTGCCGATACTCGCGCGATTGTGGTTCAACTTGAGATCGAATATTTAAAAAAAGCTCGCGGGCGATTAGTTGCAGAGGGCAAGGCTAAACCTCCAGCAGTTATTACAGAACGGGTAACCACCATTGTAGAGGCTGAAATTAAAGATGCCGAAGGCGATATTGTGTCGCGCCTAAAAGTGCATTGGTTGCTTTCACCACAAGCTAATAAAGACGGGAAAAATCAGTGAGTGAATTATTGCAGACAGCGTTTACCGATCATGCACACGTTGAAGTGCCATTAATATGTGGGCCGATGTATCCCTGTTCTAATTATGAATTAGTCGCGGCGGTTTCAAAAGCAGGAGGCATGGGCGTGGTACAGCCAGTCTCCCTGACTTTTGTGCATAAACAGGATTTTCGCCAGGCACTACGCGATATCAAAGCAATTACTGATAAGCCAATCGGTATGAATGCGTTGATTGAGAAATCATCGAAACGCTATCATGATAAAATGGTGCAATGGGTAGATATTGCACTGGAAGAGGGTGTGCGCTTTTTTATTACTTCACTGGGCAATCCAAAGTGGGTGGTAGATACCGTTGAGCCTCATGGTGGTGTGGTGTATCACGATGTAACCGAGCGTAAATGGGCGCAGAAAGGACTCGATGGCGGTGCACACGGTCTGATAGCGGTGAATAATCGTGCTGGTGGACATGCAGGGGCAAAAACGAAACAGGAATTACTGGATGAATTAAGCGACTTCGGCGTGCCAATCGTCTGTGCCGGTGGCATTGGTGATGAGCGACAATATGTTGAAGCAATGCAGATGGGTTATGCTGCATGCCAGTTAGGAACACGGTTTATTGCAACCAATGAATGCACCAGTAGCGTACTCTATAAAGAAGCTATTATTAAGGCGCGAGAGAATGATATTGTTTTAAGCGAGAAAATAACGGGTGTGCCGGTTTCTATAATCAATACAGCGCTGATTAAAGCACAAGGTGTAAAACCGGGTAAAATTGCAAGCTGGTTATTGAACCACCCTAAAGGTAAGCACTGGATGCGGATGTTTTATACGATTCGTTCGGCATTTCAGTTGCGCAAATCGTCGATGGATGAAAGCGGTAAACAGGAATTCTGGCAGGCAGGTAAAAGTGTTGCAGCAATCCACAGAATAGAGCCAGCAGGTGAAATAGTTAAACACTTTAAAGATGCGCTACAATTAGATAATAAGAAAACAAAAAACTTAATATAGGACTAAAGGAGAAGAGACGTGGAAAAAGTATGGTTGAAGAATTATCCGCCAGGTATTCCAGAATTTATTGATACCAGTGAATACAAATCACTCGGTGATTTATTTCATCAATCGATTGCTTCATTCAGGGATCGCCCGTCTTATTCAAATCTTGGTACTATATTAAGTTATGCTGATCTAGATCAGCTAAGCCGTGATTTTGGTGCTTATCTGACCAATCAGGTTGGACTAAAGAAGGGTGATCGTGTCGCAATTATGTTGCCAAATCTGATGCAATATCCAGTTGCGCTATTTGCGGCGTTGCGCGCAGGTTTGATCGTAGTAAATACCAATCCGTTATATACCGACCGTGAACTTGAGCACCAACTCAATGATTCGGGTGCGGTTGCTATTATCATTCTGGAAAACTTTGCGCATACACTGGAAGAAGTGCTTAAGAGTACTCAGGTTAAAACCATTATCACCACAAAAATAGGCGATATGGCAGCATTTCCAAAGTCTCTGTTGATTAACTTTGTAGTTAAGCATGTGAAAAAAATGGTTCCACCATTTAATTTGCCAACTGCTATCAGTTTTAAAGATGTGTTGGCACAAGGCAAGGGAATGCCTTTTACCGATGCAGAAGTCTCACACGAAGATGTGGCTTTTCTGCAATATACCGGTGGCACTACGGGTGTTGCAAAAGGCGCAGCTTTAACCCACAAGAATATGATTGCCAATTTATTGCAGGCCCACACTTGGGCTTCATCAGATCTGGTTGATGGTCAGGAAACTTTCATTACGGCACTACCGCTTTATCATATATTTTCCTTAACAGCGAATGCGATGTTTGCCTTAAAAGTCGGTGCGAAAAGCGTTTTGATAACGAATCCGCGTGATATGCCTGGATTTGTAAAAGAACTCTCAAAAGAGAAATTCTCCTATATAACGGGCGTGAATACGCTATTCAACGGTTTGTTAAATACTCCAGGGTTTGATCAGCTGGATTTCTCACATCTGAAAATTGTGTTAGGTGGTGGTATGGCAGTACAGGAATTTGTCGCCAATAAATGGCAGGAGGTTACGGGTCATGTCCTGATTGAAGCTTATGGTTTGACTGAAACATCACCTGCGGTATGTATCAACCCTATAAATATCAAAGGGTTTACCGGCATGATCGGTTTGCCGATTTCATCCACAGAAATATGCGTACGTGATGAAAATGGTGAAAGTTTAACCTTTAACGAGCCTGGTGAGTTATGTATCCGTGGTCCACAGGTAATGCAAGGTTACTGGAATTGCCCGCAAGAAACGGTCAATGTGCTTGATGAAGATGGGTGGTTGCGTACAGGTGATGTAGCCGTTGTTAATGAAGAAGGTTACGTAAAACTGGTTGATCGTTTGAAAGATTTGATCATCGTTTCGGGCTTTAATGTGTACCCCAATGAAATTGAAAGCGTGGTGACATCGCATCCCAAGGTATTAGAGGTTGGTGCAATAGGGATTGAGCATGAGAAATCGGGCGAAGCGGTAAAGATTTTTGTGGTTAAAAGTGATCCTAGTCTGACTGAAGAAGAACTACAAGCTTACTGCCATAAAGAAATGACGGGTTACAAATGTCCTAAGTACATAGAGTTTGTCGATGATCTACCAAAGAGTAATGTAGGAAAAGTATTACGCAAAGATTTACGTAAACTCAATGAACTATCAAAAAGAGCTTAAAAGTAGGGGGTGTCTTTTAATTTCTTTCAAAATTAATTGACAAGAATAATCAGCATGAAAGATATATCCAGCTAACTATAATGACGGTTTTGGGTATTTATGAGATAATTATATTAAGAAACAAGAATAACAATAATCAAAAACCACGGGGTTTAATTATAACAATGAAAAATACACATAAAGTTCGCAAGGCGGTTATTCCTGTTGCCGGCCTTGGTACACGCATGTTACCTGCGACCAAGGCAATACCAAAGGAAATGCTTCCGATCGTTGATAAACCAATGATCCAATACATTGTGAATGAGTGTGTTGCGGCAGGTATCACTGAAATTGTGCTGGTAACACACTCCAGTAAAAACGCAATTGAAAATCATTTTGATACCAGTTACGAGCTTGAATCAACTCTTGAAAAGCGTGTTAAACGCTCTTTGCTCGATGAAGTACGTTCAATTTGCCCTAAGCATGTCACGATTATGCATGTACGTCAGGGAGTAGCAAAAGGCCTGGGTCATGCGGTTTTGTGTGCAAAACCTCTTATAGGGAATCATTCATTTGCGGTTGTTTTACCAGATGTACTGATTGATGAAGCTTGCTGTGATCTCACTCAGGAAAATTTGGCGAAAATGCTAAATACATTCGATGAAACTGGCGTGAGTCAGATTATGGTTGAACCGGTACCCATGGAGCTTGTTAGTAATTACGGTATTGCTGATGTAAACGAGCATAAACTCAAAGCAGGGACGTCAGCAAAAATTACCAAAGTGGTTGAGAAACCTCCACAGGATGAAGCACCATCGAATCTTTCAGTGGTGGGCCGCTATGTTTTATCTGGCGCAATTTGGGAACTGCTTGAGCATACTCCAGCAGGTGCAGGTGATGAAATTCAACTGACCGATGCAATTGCAATGTTGATGGAAAAAGAAACAGTCGATGCTTTCCATATGACCGGGAAAAGTCACGATTGTGGTTCTAAATTAGGCTACATGATGGCCAATGTTGAGTATGCTACGCGCCATCCGGAGCTAGGTGATGACTTTAAGACGTTCTTAAAAGGTTATTGCTAATAGTATTTGGATGACACAAATAAAAAGGCGACCACAATGGTCGCCTTTTTATTCATTTTTTTATCAGGTTATAAAAACTTGCTAGCCAGCAAGTAACTAATCCCACCAAGAACAGCTATTGAAACAAGTTTGACTAGCAGGTTGGATTCTTTCCCATATAGTTTATTGCTAATCCAGCTATCAATGGATACTTTACCTGGGCCAAATGCAATGATAACTGCGATCATCGTACCCCAGAGGATATGTTGCCAATTACCTACAACGGATGCGTACTCGGAATGAGCTAGAGCGTATGCCGCAACAGCATTTAGAATAAATAATGCAAGTGCAGCAGGACGACTAAGAAAACCTATCACTAATAAGATTGGCAAGATCAATTCAGCATATGCTGCAAGATATGTTGCTACGTCAACTGGAAGAAAAGGTACTTTAAAATCGGCCATAAGACTAATTGCAGAATCAGTCACTTTGAAAGTATCATCTACTTTAGTTAATCCTGACTTAAAAAAGACATAAGCGAGATAAAACCTAAAACCAAATGTGAGTAATGGTTTTACTAACATATTCATAGACGTGCATTCGCCTATTAAAAAACCTGCAAAAAAATTCCTCATGCTTTCTCCCAGTCGTAATAATTGATTTGTGTATTAAATTATTATGTTTTATCGAAATTGTTCAAATCAATAACTAGATTGATTCGTGAAAATATATCTTAAGATTTTAATTCGCTTTGTTCCAGCTGCACGAATCATAACAAAGCAATACGAAAATAAGAATCAATTAGACGCAAATAGCATTTCAATTTAAATTTCGAATGGATTGATACTCACCAAAAAGATTGCCATTAAATTAAAAAAAGATTTAAAGTTGTACTTATATGCATGCCAGTAAACATCTTGGGCCGATTCTAACATGATTATATCTTTCAAATAAGATAGTGATTTTTTTAAGTTAAAAGCCATTTTTATACTCTGTGAGTCATTACCACACTTAAATTAATTAAATTTTTTACACAAACATTGCATATGAATTGATAGTTCATTGATAGCGGCTAAGGTATGCTTAGAATGTTTATTAATCATCTATATTGATCACCTTAGATTGTGAATTGATATGTGCCATATAAAGGAATATTTATGGATATTGTATATATTAAAGATCTGCGGATCGATGCGGTGATCGGTATTTATGACTGGGAGAAAAGCATACGTCAGCAAATCAATGTCAATTTAGAGATGGGATGGGATAACCGCAGAGCTGCAAAATCAGACGATATAAAAGACACTCTGAACTATAAAGAAGCTGCCATACTGGTTAAAGAACTGGTCGCTAGTAGTGAATTTGAGTTAGTAGAGGCGCTTGCAGAACATATCGCATCACTACTACTCGATAAAATGCAAATACCGTGGATAAAAGTTTCATTAGGAAAGCCAATGGCTGTAACTGACTCTAAAGAGGTTGGAGTAATTATTGAGCGCACAAGAGAGTTATAATGGTCGCAGTTTATCTAGATATTGGCAGTAATATCAATCGCAGAGAGAACATACAATCCTGCGTTAACCAATTACGCTTAGACTTTCCTGAGATTCGATTTTCCAAAGCCTATGAAAGCGAAGCAGTAGGTTTTGATGGTGATTCCTTTATTAATTTATCTGCAGGGCTTGAGACGGATTTAAGTTTCCAGGATTTAAAAAAATACCTGAAAAATCTGGAAAACCAGCATGCCAGAAAACGCGATAAAACCAAGTTTATCTCCCGGACTTTAGACGTTGATGTATTGCTATATGGTGATGCAATTTTACAGCCTGAATATGATGTTCCGCGTAAAGAAATACTCAAATTTCCATTTGTTTTGTATCCCTTGGCTCAAATTGCAGCTGATTTAATCCATCCGCAAGAGAAAATCAGTATCTCTGAACTAGCTAATTCATCAAATTTAGATAAAAATACGCTCATTGAAGTCAAGAATTTCCCAGAACTTGATGATGATAAAACTAGTGGAAGTTAAAATTTAAATGCTAAAACCTATGCGCAAAAATACAGTTTCTGTAAATGTTGGAGGAATCACAATCGGTGGTGATGCCCCAGTCGTTGTGCAGTCAATGACGAATACTGATACAGCAGATGTCGTTCGTACAGTAAAACAGGTTGCCGAGCTTGCTAAAGCGGGTTCAGAGTTGGTACGAATCACGGTAAACACGATGGAAGCTGCTGAGGCAGTCCCCGAGATTAGAGAACGTTTATATAAGTTGGGTTGTGACGTTCCCCTGATTGGTGATTTTCATTTTAATGGGCATAAGTTATTAAGCGCAGTTCCTGAGTGTGCGAAGGCACTGGCTAAATATAGAATTAACCCTGGCAATGTTGGAAAAGGCATTAAAGGCGATGAGCAGTTTGCGCAGATGATAGAATTTGCTATCAAATATGACAAGGCTGTGCGAATTGGAGTGAATTGGGGCTCACTTGACCAGAAACTCATGGCAAAAATGCTGGATGAAAACCATCAACTTGAATCACCCAAAGAATTAGCAGAAGTGCAGCACGATGCATTAATCGAATCAGCATTAGGTAGTGCGGCGAAAGCGGAAGAGGTTGGTTTAGCAGCGAATAAAATTATTATTTCTTGCAAACTCAGTAGTGCACAGGAATTAATAAAGGCGTATCAGGAACTCTCGAAAAAATGTAATTACCCGCTTCACCTTGGCTTGACTGAAGCGGGAATGGGAAGCAAAGGGATAGTAGCATCAACTGCTGCTTTGTCGATTTTATTACAGCAAGGTATCGGCGATACCATCCGCATTTCACTAACACCTAAACCGGGTGAAGCTCGCGAGAGAGAAGTACAGGTTGGTCAACAAATACTACAATCATTGGGTATGCGGTCATTTACACCACAAGTAATTGCCTGTCCCGGCTGTGGTAGAACTTCCAGTGACTACTTCCAGCATCTGGCACAGGATATCCAAACTTATCTGGTTGAACAGATGCCTGTCTGGCGCGATAAATACGTGGGTGTTGAAGAAATGTCTGTAGCGGTTATGGGTTGTGTAGTGAATGGCCCGGGTGAGAGCAAGCAGGCGAATATTGGCATCAGTCTACCCGGTAGTGGCGAGAAACCAGTAGCGCCGGTTTATGAAGACGGAGAAAAAACAGTAACACTCAAAGGCGATAATATAGCTCGGGAATTTCAACAGATCGTTGAACGCTATATTCAGAGTCATTACGCTTAGGTCACACATTTCAGTTCCGGGATCAAACAATGCTCGATAACATTCGTGTGGTACTCGTAAGAACGTTTCACTCAGGCAATATAGGCTCAGCAGCACGTGCTATGAAAACTATGGGTTTGAGCAATTTGTACCTGGTTAATCCTAAAGAATATCAACAAGATCAGGCGCTACAAATGGCGATGAGTGCAGATGATATTGTACACAACGCTAAACACGTAAATTGCTTGTTAAAAGCTGTTGCAGATTGCACCGTCGTAATCGCCAGTACTGCACGTTCGCGTGGTTATGATTTGCCAATGCTGAATCCTGAACAGGCTGCACAAAAACTATGCACTACAGCTAATATACAAAAAGTAGCATTGGTGTTTGGGCCGGAAAGAATGGGATTATCCAATGAAGATCTTCAATTGTGTAATCACCGCGTGACGATTCCAACCAGCCCTGATTACAGTTCATTGAATCTTGCTGCTGCGGTACAAACGCTTAGTTATGAAATATTTAAACAGTATTCGCAGCTAAACCTAAAAGAAACGACTGAATCAACTCAATCTACTCTAGAGATGCCGAGTATCGAAAACCTCGAAAAATTCTATATTCATCTTGAACAGACTTTAGATGACACAGGCTTTATTATCCAGAATCATCCTGGTGAAGTTATGCAGAGGTTACGCACCTTGTTTAATCGTGCACAAATGGATCAGACAGAATTAAATATTATGCGAGGTATATTGGCGTCATTACAACGGTGTAATCTTTGAAAAAGTGCTAAGCTGAACGAAGTGAAACAATTGCTTTTTTTAAAGTTTATCCTAGGGCGCGGTTAAAATCCGCGTAAACGTAGGGCGCGTCCTTTAATGACTCTATTTTCAGCATATATAATAGTAAGGAGGCTGTTTTGATAAGACCAGTGACTAAAGCTGATACAGCAGCAATTTGTGAAATCTACAATCACTATGTGGAAACCGGTTTTATCTCTTTCGAGACAGAATCCGTAAACGAGCCAGAAATGGGCTCGAGAATTCAGACTATCAGTTCCACATACCCTTATCTGGTTTACGAAGAACAAGGCAAAGTACAGGCCTTTGCCTACGCCAATTTATGGAAAACACGTGCTGCATACAAACATAGTCTCGAAACAACCGTCTATGCCTCTCCGGATATTTTGGAGAAAGGTGTAGGCAGGACGCTCTATCAAGCGTTATTTGATGCTCTGGATAAAAATTCAGTGCACACATTGATGGCGGTAATTGCCCTGCCAAATGAAGCCAGTGTAAGGTTTCATGAAAAAATGGGATACGTCAAAGCAGGGTACTTCAAAGAAGTAGGAAGCAAGTTTGGTAACTGGATTGACGTGGGCTACTGGCAGAAGATGCTATAAGAACAAAAAAATTATTCCTTTATCAAGTTACGAATAACCTCAACTGCGCGTTCAACCTGAACCGCATGCGGTAGATACTCGCTAATTTTACCTTTCTTATCCAGCACGAAAATATACGCCGTATGATCGACTAAATAGCTAGCCGCCGTACTGCCCTCTGCTTTGCGGTATTTGACATCATAGCGTTTTGCAATTTCATCAATTTGCTCTTTTTTGCCAGTCACTCCGACGATTTTAGGATGAAAGTATTTTGTATAGTCAGCTAGTTTTTCCACAGTGTCACGATCAGGGTCAACACTGACTAAAATCCCTTGTACCTGCTTTAATTCTTCTTCATTAAGCTTTTTAAAAGCAGCGCCAATACGTGCGAGCGAAGTAGGGCAAACATCAGGGCAGAAGGTATAGCCAAAATACAATAACCTCACTTTCCCGTCGGAATCGCTTAAAGAAACAGGCCCGTCTTTACTCTGTAAGGTGAAATCTCCACCGGGAGGGTCAACGTACTGGCCCGATTTTGTATCAACGGGTTTGAAATAAAAGTTGCCTATTACCAAACCTAGAATTAGCGCAAGGATTGAAAGTGGAATGATTAATTGTTTATTCATTGCTTATCGTTTATAGCCTAATTGGTTTGAATTTTCTTTACAGGTGCTTGTATATTAATGTTCGAACCATCCTTAAAAACCAGGTTTACATCGACGTTCTGTCCTTCGGCCAGATCATTTTTCAAACCGATCAGCATAATATGATAACCACCGGGTTTCAGTGCCGTTGATTTATTCGGTGCCAATTCAATTTCTGCAACCTGGCCCATTTTCATCATGCCATTCTGCATTTTATGTTCATGGAGTTCAACGTTTTTGCTCGCGTCACTTTCAGCTTTGATTAGCGCATGAGAGTCAGATGAGGTGTTCTTAAGATTCAGGAACATAGCTGTTACTGCCTGCCCTGGCGGCATTGCACGAATGTAAGGCTCAACAACGCTAATAACTTCAGAAGCTTTAGGCTTATCTGCAGAAGTTACTTTTTTATTATCACAGGCAGACACTATTAAGAGCAAAAGTGGCAGCCAAATTAAATTCATATTTCCTTTATTTATAGACAGTTTCATAGATAGGGTACTTTTGTTTAAAAAAATAGGCAGTGGAGTTTACTATAATTACATTGCTACTATCAAAAAATATAAATTATAGAGATAATGATACCAATGACAAATATCAATATTAAGGACACCTCTATTAGTAGAGAGATCATATGGGAACAGCAAACGAAAGCAATAAGCACCCAATCATCATTATCGGCACTGGTTCTGCGGGTGTAAGACTCGTACATCAACTACTTTATCAAGATCCCAACATCCCTATCAAAATCTTTGGTGGTGAAGATCAGCAACCCTATAGCCGAGATAATTTACTGCAGATGCTGAACGGTAAATTTACCGAAGATCAGTTACATGCCGCTACTGAATTACCAGATGTAAAAAACGTCGAAATACTATTGAATAATCCGATCAAGTGCATTGACTCGAAAAGAGCTAAAGTTACCGATAGCCTAGGTGAAATTCATTCTTATAATAAGCTGGTGCTAGCTATTGGGGCTCAAGCTAATATGCTGGAAGTTGAAGGCGTCGAATTAGACAATGTCCTTACATTTCGTAATATCCACGATGCTGAACTTCTCAAAAGTCGCCAGGTAGGCAGTCGACGCACAGTAGTGATTGGCGGTGGCCAGGTCGGTCTTGATGTTGCCTATGCGATGAAACGTCATAACACCGAAGTTACGGTAATAGAAAGCAGCTCACGTTTAATGTATCACCAGCTAGACGATCATGCATCAGTTTATCTAAGACTTTATCTGGCTGATTTAGGTATTGATGTACGAACGGAAAGGCATGTGGTGAAAATTGAAGGTGATCACAAAGTTAAAAAAGTGATACTAAATACTGGAGAAAGCATACTCTGTGATACCGTGATTATTTCAATTGGTATTAAACCCAATACATCACTGGCTATCGATGCAGGGTTGAAGATCAATAAAGGTATTGTCATTAATGAGCATCTCCAAACCAGCAAAGAGAGTATCTATGCCATAGGCGAGTGTACAGAGTTCCAGAATCGTGTATTTGGTTCGGCTAAACCTGGATATGAGCAGGCTGAAGTGCTGGCAAATATTCTGATAAATCATAAAGGAAAATACAATGGCTCGATCTCTATGTCACGCCTAAGCGTGGTTGACTACCCAATACTAAGTATTGGCGATAACGGTGATGATTACATTAGCAATAAAGAAATCAAGTATCGAGATATTAAAAAAATGGTCTATCGTAAACTTGTATTGAATAATGGAAAATTACGCGGAGTAGTCGCGGCAGGTAAATGGAAAGACAGCGAAAGCCTTTATGATCTGGTGATAAAAAATAAGCACATCTGGCCCTGGCAGAGAAAGCATTTTGAGAAAACGGGCGACCTTTGAGGAACATTAGGGTTAAAACTTAAAAAACAGCCAAAAAGTAGGAGGGTGTCCTTTATAATTAGTTTTTAAACTGTCTACAGATTCAAAGCCAGTTTTGTTCCCATCAGTGCCATCAAGCTCCCAGCTATCCTGTTTATGTGCTGTTTAAACCGGTTGTAAAGCCGTTGTGCTTTATTCGTTGATAAAGCCAATGAGACTGTGCAATACCAGCCAGCATCAATCACAAAAGCCATGATGCCGATTATCCAGAAGGAATAAGGCGGAACCTCAGCAGGCAGAAAAGCCATAATAATGCCGCCAATTACAATCGCAGTTTTAGGATTACTCAGCTGAGTTAGTAAGCCAAGTGAATAGGATTTCAGTAAACTCGATTCCTTGCTAATGGGAGCGTAAGGGTCCGTTGCTTTATCCGATGCCGTCCACATTTTATAAGCGAGATAGAGCAAATAAAGTCCACCAACCACTTTCAGAAAACCATATAAAAAAGGTACGGTTTCAATCACAATAAATAAACCAAAACAAGCCAGAAGGGTAAATGTAACAGCACCCGTTCCCATCCCCAAAGACGTTGCAATCCCGTGCGCACGCGATTTATTCATGGCGGTTTGCGCTACAAATACAAAACTCGGGCCCGGGCTCATGACACCGGCAATAGCGCCGATTGCGATTGGAATTAAAAATAGGTATTCATTCATTGGATAGACACCCCCCCACTTTTAAGCTGTTTTTACATAATGGGAACATTTAATTACCGTATAAAATTTATTACTCAGAGTGTTTAGATTTTGCCTCAGATCAAGACATCTTTGCACGGAGAATGTGAGCATATAATTAAATGTGGTCATTCGAGTACTAAGATAACGCAGAGATGGAGTAAAAGATAAATGCTCTGCGTACTAAATTCACATGGCCTCTATTTTAGCTAATTGCAGTTCCAACTGACTCAATGCCGCCCTTTGCTCCTCAGCCTGTTGCCTAACCTGTGCCACAACATTCTCAGGCGCTTTATCGGTAAAACTCGGGTTATTCAAACGGCTTTCAACCCCTGCCAAGCCTTTCTGGATTTTCTCGATTTCCTTATTCAAGCGTGCTGTTTCTGCGTCTTTATCGATCAATCCTGCTAGTGGAATTAAAATCTGCATTTCACCACATAGAGCGGTTGCTGAGTCGGGTGCTGCCGCACCTTTTTCCAGCCATTCCGCTGATTCAATTTTAGCCAGTGAGTTAATGAAAATCGCATTGCTTTCGAAGCGGCTATTATCTGAGTCGTTCCAGTTCTGCAACAGAATAGGGAGTGGCTTGCTCGGTGGAATATCCATTTCAGAGCGGATCTTACGAATACCGATAATGAAGGTTTTCACCCACTCAAGGTCATCAATCGCGTTATTGTTTAACAAGTTTTCATCTGCAACAGGGAAAGGCTGAAGCATTATTGTATCATCGCTATTTCCTACAAGTGGCTTGATTGTCTGCCAAACTTCCTCAGTGATATAAGGCATGATTGGATGCAGCAAACGCAATAAGCTTTCGAAAACTGTCACCAGTGTTTGACGTGTTCCGCGCTTTGCTTCATCAGAACCATTATCATTAAACAATACAGGCTTTGATAACTCCAGATACCAGTCACAGTACTCACCCCAGGTGAATTCATAGAGTGCTTTTGCGGCGAGGTCGAAACGGTATTTTTCAAAATGTTCGGTGACTTCTGCGGTAGTTTTTTGCAATTGCGAAAGTATCCAGCGATCCGCCAGTGAAAGCTCTACAAGGTCATTCGCGCTCAAACCGACATCTTTATCTTCGGCCTGCATCAACACATAACGCGCCGCATTCCAGATTTTATTACAGAAGTTACGGTTGCCCTCGATACGATGCAAATCAAAACGCACATCGCGTCCGGTTGAAGCTTGTGCGGCGAAAGTGAAGCGCAAAGCGTCTGTGCCGTAAGCGGGAATACCATCAGGGAATTGTTTTTTAGTCGCTTCGGCAATTTTCAGCGCAAGATGCGGCTGCATCATATTGTCGGTACGTTTTTGCAGTAGTTCATCCAGCGTTATGCCGTCGATGACATCCAGAGGGTCGATTACATTGCCTTTAGATTTTGACATCTTCTGGCCTTCGCCATCACGAACCAGACCGTGGATATACACTTCTTTGAACGGCACTTCGCCATCCATAAACTTCAGGCCGAACATAATCATGCGCGCCACCCAGAAGAATATAATATCGAAACCGGTCACCAGTACATTGGTCGGATACCAGGTTTTCAATGCATCGGATTGATTCGGCCAGCCTAAAGTCGAGAAAGGCCATAAGGCGGATGAGAACCAGGTATCCAGAACATCTTCGTCCTGGCGCAAGGCGATATTATTGCCGAGATTATATTTCTCGCGCACCGCCGCTTCACTTTTACCCACGTAAATTTCTTCGTTCTGGTCATACCAGGCAGGGATGCGATGACCCCACCACAGCTGGCGTGAAATACACCAGTCCTGAATATCATTCATCCAGCTGTAATACATATTTTTGTAATTATCCGGTACGAATTTAATCCGTCCGCTTTCAACTGCTTCAATCGCAGGTTTCGCTAAAGATTCGATCTTCACATACCATTGATCTGTCAGATAAGGCTCGACTACTGTTCCAGAGCGATCACCACGTGGCACTTGTAGTGTGTGGTCTTTAACTTCTTCCAGCAGACCCAAAGCACCCAGGTCGGCGACAATAACTTTACGCGCGTCATAGCGATCCATGCCACGGTATTTTTCAGGCGCAATATTATTGATATCAGCATCAATGGTGAAGATATTGATCATATCGAGATTATTGCGCTGGCCGACTTCATAGTCATTAAAGTCATGCGCCGGGGTTATTTTTACACAACCCGTACCTTTCTCAGGGTCGGCATGTTCATCCGCTACAATCGGGATCAAACGGCCCACCAAAGGCAGTAAAATCTTCTTGCCGACAAAATACTTAAAACGCTCATCATCAGGATGCACCGCAACGCCAGTATCGCCCAGCATGGTTTCAGGGCGGGTGGTCGCAACTACCAGATAATCATCTGTCGCATTGCCGTTGGCATCCGCAACCGGATAACGGAAATGCCACATATGGCCCTGTTCTTCCTCGTTCAACACTTCCAGATCAGAAAGCGCGGTGTGCAACACCGGGTCCCAATTCACCAGTCGCTTACCTCGATAAATCAGCTTCTCATCATAAAGCTGCTCAAACACCTCGGTAACCGCATCGGATAAACCCTCATCCATGGTGAAACGCTCGCGCGACCAATCCGGTGATGCTCCCAAACGACGCAACTGCTGGGTGATCTGTCCGCCGGATTCTTCCTTCCAGTCCCAAACCCGTTCAATGAATTTTTCGCGTCCCAGGTCATGGCGGTTTTGCCCATGCGCATTGAGCTGGCGTTCAACTACCATTTGCGTCGCAATACCTGCGTGATCGGTGCCCGGTTGCCACAACGTATTATCGCCCTTCATGCGGTGATAACGAATCAGCGCATCCATAATGGTATCCTGAAACGCATGCCCCATATGCAAAGTGCCCGTGACATTCGGTGGCGGAATCATAATGCAATAAGGGTCAGCCTCGGCATCACCCGAAGGGGTGAAATAGCCCCGGTCTTCCCAGTGTTGATACCAGCGTTGTTCGATTTCTGTTGGTGTGTAGGTTTTGTCCATTATGTGTACGAATTCTGAATGCTATGAAGGAGCGGGATTATAGCTTGAAAACAGGAAGGGTAAAAAGGCTTTCTGAAGTTCGATAATAGTCAGGGAAGTTGATTTATTGCTTCCTAGGGAAGCTAATAAATCATCTTGATGAGAACAGGAACTGTTCTGAGAGGTATTTGCGCTCGGTGATAGTACCTAAAAAAGACACGCCCCAGCAATTGAAAAGTTTTCAGCTTCCCTAGGAAGCAATAAATCATCTCGAAAAGATCTCGAAGTGATCCGAGAGGTGGTCGATCTAAGTCTGAGTCTGAGTCTGAGTCTGAGTCCAAATGATGCTATGTTTTTTATTGGATTTATATTCAAAAAGTACCTAAAAGTAGGGGGGTGTCTTTTAAATCAGCTTTCTGCTAGATTCCCCTCCCATGTCCATACCTTCAACATCCACACCCATCCAAAAATATCTCGGCAATTACCCGCCGACGGTAATTCAGCAAGTGCAGTCCCAGGTCGATAATGACAAGCTGGCTGATTTTTTGCTGCAACGACATTCGATTACACACTGCGTTTATAACGATAATGATTTACGTGAGTATGTGCTGGCTTTAAAGAATCAGCATATGAAAAAATCATCGCGACTGAGTAAGGTGATTTACGACCGTAAAATTCATGTGGTGCATAACGCTTTGGGCTTGCACAGCTATGTTTCGCGCAAACAGGGTGGCAAGATAAAGGCTAAGAATGAATTGCGCGTGAGTGCGGTGTTTAAGCAATCATCTGAGGCACTGTTAAATATGATTGTGGTGCATGAGCTGGCGCACTTGAAAGAGAAGGAGCATAACAAAGCGTTTTATCGTTTGTGTTTGCACATGCTGCCGGATTATCACCAGCTGGAATTCGAGATGCGTTTGATGCTTGTTCAATTAGAGCAGGGTGGCTCGATTTATGATTGATGTTGTTTGTGAATAGTTATGGAAATCTCTCAACTTAACTTAAAAATTAAAATTTATTGCTATGTTCTTGTTTATTGTTCTATTTGCAGAGCTTTTTTTACGCTTAACATTTGAATATTTAATTGCCTATATGCATGAATGGTTGAACCCGGTTAACAACCATACAAATATTGGAGCATAATTAGAGATGCACTTAAGCTTCTCTTTTTATTGTTTTTGATCCAGCAAGCTCCAGACGCGTTATGATTAAGCATATATATACTCTAGGTCTACAGGACTTAAATATCATCCTTACTCACGAACAGATTTTCTAATTTATATGGCTCTTTAAGGGCGGCAAGTGCGCCAGGCAGTTCAAGGTGCATGGAGACAATGTGTGGTTTCATCCGGCATCTATCCTGTTTAACACGGACGATACTCATAACCGAGTATTCAACCCCGGCCTTACCGTGGACAATCATTGTAAAATTCTCCGGACGTGTGCATCCGGTGCTTTTAACCCCAATTATTACGTATTCATCAGTGAATCGCGCACTGTACAAGGGTTCCAATTTGCTGTCGTCTTTAGCGAATGTACTGATGCTCAGAATGCCAGCTAATACTGGAATAATGACATATAGCTTCTTATTCATGATTTTGCTCCAGCTTGCCATGGAGATTGGGTTATGAGAGATACTTTATTAGTGAACTCCCTTCAAGATATGCCTAGAATCTGAGCACTTGAAAGTTCGCAGAAGAAATGCCTAATTAATAGAAATGCCCTGTAGTAATTCAGAGTATGTTTGGCACTACAAAAAGTATCTGTGTGAACAATCAAAAAATATTCATGCTGTAATTGGATGAATGCATGCTCTCGATCCAATCCCAACCTCAATTATCTAGCCACAAAGTTACTTAGAAGTTTCAATAACTGTATTACTAGTACTGCTACATAAAGAATTATAAAAAATCATAATATAATATGTAAAATCTCGCTACAATTATGGTTTTATGTAGAAAAATACTGCCAGATATGGATGTAAAAACACAATTGTTAAGAATATCTCCTTACCTGCTGGCATTTGTCAGTTTTGCTGTTTTGTTTACATTTATCTTGCTTGGACAGTATGCGCATCCTTCAGCTGATGATTTTTGTATGGCGAGTGGAGTGAAGCAAGAAGGATTGTTTCCCCATTTATGGCAACATTATCTGGAATGGAGCGGACGCTATTCTGGAAATGCATTTTATGGAATGTATCCGCTAATTTTCGGATTAGCTGATGGATACCGATTTTTGCCAATGCTTGTGATTCTATCACTGTTTACAGCTACCGCTTTCTTACTGTCAAGACTATTCAGACTGGGTATGAATTCTTATCCAGTAATGCTTGCATCACTTTTTTTCGTCGGAATCTTTTTACTTGGGATGGTGAGTACAGCAAGCAGTTTGTACTGGATGGCTGGGGCTTTGACCTATCAGACGGCTAATATCCTTCTTATGCTTATGTTGGGTTTGATGATTCTATTGATGGATCGCCAAAGACTTGCTAAAAGCTATTCAGGTGTATTTGTTAGCTTGTGTCTTGTGACCATTTTGGGCATTGGCGCAAATGAAAACAGTATGCTTGTGTTAATGGGGTTGTTGCTACTTGGGATTGTAATACAAAGAAAATCTGGCTGGGTGACATTAAAGCCGTGGTTTACATTGTTTATTATCGGATTTGTTTGTTTTGCGATCGTTTATTTTTCTCCTGGTACTACGATGCGTGAATCGACGTTTCCTTTAAGGCACAATTTATCACGGGCCATTCCCGGCAGTCTGGATATGGGATTGTGGACTTTGAAAATTTGGTTGAGTAGCCCGGTTTTGCTAGTTGCCTCGATACTTGCGCCCTTTATAGTAACCCGGCTTTATCAACTATCAGAACGGACGTTTAAAGTTTCAAAGGTACTGATTTTAGCATTGATAGTATTTACATTTGCTATTCCCTTTATACTGCAGTTTCCTGCCTGGTGGTCCATGGGTGGGTGGCCGCCACCGCGAACTGTAGATGCGATCTATTTTGTATTTCTTTTCAGCTGGTTTTTGGCAATTGGCGCAATAACAATACGTTATATACCGCAACGTTATTTGAAAACGAATGCGCAACAACAATATCTCGGCGTCGCTATTATGTTTTTAGCTGGTACTGTTGTATTTTCTCTGGCAATACTGGAAAGCAGCAAGTTCCAAAGTGCAATACATGATCTTTTTCAGCGAGCAAAACCCTATCATGATTACATGCTTGAACGTCAATCTCTTATAAATGATGCAATTCAAAAGCAGCAGCTCTCTTTGGTTGTTCCCGACTTTAAACACGAATATCCCCGAAGCATTTATTTTAATGACATCTTGCCTTTTTCGCGAGATTGGCGAAATGTTTGTTATGCAAACTATTATGGACTTGAGAGGATAAAGAGAAATAAGGTGCGTAAAAAATCAAATAAAAGAAAGTATTGAAATAGGAGTAAGTATCATTTGTATTGATTTATCTGCAATAATTACATTTCGAACGAAGTAAATTGGTTACTGAAGTAATGAAAAATAGGGAAAACATCAGATTATTATCAATACTTGTACCTTGTTACAACGAGCAGGGTAATATCGAACCATTCATTGCTGAGATTGCGCCGGTCTTGAAATCAATCGAAACTGATTATGAAATAATCTTCATTGATGATGGTAGTGAGGATAATACGCAACAGAAAATTGCACGAATGGCTGAAGAAAATAAGCATATTAAGCTCATTTCATTATCACGAAATTTTGGTAAAGAAGCAGCATTAACAGCAGGCCTTGATTTTGCAACAGGCGACATTGTTTTTCCGATTGATGTTGACCTCCAGGATCCAGTTGATTTAATTCCGTCGATGATAGACAAATGGGAGGAGGGCGCGGATGTTGTGCTGGCACAAAGAATTAATCGATCTTCAGAAAATTTTATTAAAAAAATGGCCGTTAAGTTTTTTTATAAACTGATTTCTTTTCTTAGTTCTACTCCAATGCCTGAAAATGTAGGTGATTACAGGCTGATGGATAGGACTGTCGTGGACTGTATTAAACAATTGCCTGAAAAAACACGTTTTATGAAAGGCATTCTTTCGTGGCCCGGTTTCAACACTGAAGTCGTAACATTCTCACGGCCAGAAAGAGCGGTAGGCCGTAGCAAATGGCCCCTATGGAAATTATTAAATCATGCACTTGATGGAGTGTTTTCATTCTCAACAGCGCCCCTGCGGATGTGGACTTATATAGGCCTCGTTTTGTCTTTTGTTTCGCTGGCCTATTTGTTGTTTATCGTTTTTAGAACATTTATTCTTGGTGTTGATGTCCCTGGATATGCATCATTAGTCTCAATCATTCTCTTTTTTAGCGGGATTAACCTAATTGGTTTGGGGATTCTCGGTGAATATTTAGGTAGGGTATTTATCGAAGTAAAGCAACGACCTATTTACCTGATTAAATTAAAAATCGGATTTGCCCCAGATGAAAATAACAACCCAACTACTTAAATTCGGAATAATAGGCATACTGTCAACCATTATCCACCTCTTGGTATTTTCATACTTCGTTTTAGTTCATGAAATATCAACTGTAATATCTAACATACTCGCATTTTTCTTTGCAGTAATTTTTTCTTTTTATGGTCATTATAAGGTTACTTTTCATTCTCAATTGGTGGTCGCTGCTCCTGAAATCAAGCTACTTAAGAGGTTACCAAGGTTTTTTTTGTCAGCAATAACTGGATTGCTATCAAATATAATAATTGCCTTTATCATTGTTGATATTCTTCATTTAAAATTTATTTATGCAATAATTTTAATGGGGGTGTTGACCCCTATGTATCTTTTTATAATCAACAAATTCTGGGTTTTTAAGTAAAGGGCACCTCTATAAATTAGACGTATCATCTGGCAACGCTAAAAACCCAGAATCAAGGCATGGTCACGCGGAATGCTAATTGCCTTTCAAGTGACAATAACACGGAGTCTGGATTTTTGGCTAAGCCCGTCAGGCTTTAAAGCACTCATCTTCGTTATTATGTCTCTTGTGAAGGCAATTAGCATTCCCTTCAAGACATGCCTAGAATCTGAGCGCTTGAAAGTTCGCAGATGATACGTCTAATTTATAGAGGTGCCCTAAAGCATGTCATAACGAACTTCATCTTAGCTTACCCCTGGCTAATTTAAATGTCTTATTACTTTGACCATGCACTAGAACCCCCAGCCTTTGAAAAAACTACCGGGATCAAACATATTTCCATCCCCAAAAGGCATTCCGCCCCAGCCGGAAGATTGTTTTCGTGGTTTTATCGCGAACAATAGCTGCTGCCTTACTTCCGGTGGCAGATCCTGAGCATTCAATACCTGATGCAAGATTTGTTCACGTGTGCCCTTATATGAACGACGCTGTCGAGTCCCGTCCCATGCATTGAAGCCGATGGAGGCATCATAGATATCTCCGCTGATTTTACGAATAGCCAGACCATCAAAGTTTGTATCTGATTGTGTTTTTTCCTTGGCAGCGTAACTGTTTTGCATCTGCCTGTCTTGAGGTGACGCTTGTTGTTGCATTTGAGGTACTTGCGCTATGGGAGAGACTGTCTGTTTGGTATATTGTTCGCCGATGGTTACAGGAACAGTCAGGTGCTCTCCTTTCCTAAGCAGTTCAAACCTTACTACACGGCCAGGCAGGTCTCCTTTGACTTTATCGATGAATTTATCAGGGTCAACAATAGAATGGCCATCATAAGCAACCAATATGTCATATAACTTGACGCCATAATAAGCAGCAGGCGATTGATCGGATAACCCGGTAACAACCAGCCCTTGTATGCCGGCAGCAACTTCATCAGGGTAAAGTGTCCAAATCGATGGAGGCACCTTGTCAACCGTGATGCCCAAATAACCAGGAGTTGGCTCCTCTTCTGGTGGAAACATTAATTGTTCAGCTTGAATACTTGAGACCATTAGTATGGATGCTACCGCCAGCAACAATCGATGTAATTTATTCATAATAATATCCCGCACACATTCAAAAGACAGAAACAAAAAACCTATGATAATAGAATAGGTTATCTTGTTACGTATTTCCAATGCAATAATAATTAGGAGTGTCCTAGTTAATTAGCCCAAAAAAAATATTGTCTTGCTAATGCTCGGGACTCGCGCTTTGGGCTAGAATGTAAAAAAAGCGGGTGCTTCACTTCGACTGGTGTTTTTGGAAAATTACTAAATAGCCCTGCCTACAGAAGGTAGGCAAAGCTTAAAACTATTTGTATTAAACAGCCAATAACATATTGATAAATAACATATCCTTATGGTTTCTGTTGTATAGTTCCTAGATAAAACACCAGCTCGAGAATGCGTTCATTGACTGAACTACCTGGTCCAGCATACATCTCACCATATCGCTCGATGATTTCCTGACTATATCTATCACCCCAGATTGGCATTTCTTTGGTGCCATGTGCTCTGATTTTTTCTGCATCTCTGATGTAATCATAGATCATCGCTTGTGGAAAAATACCTGCATTATTTTTACTGAGCACGGTAAGATCTGAGGGGGTTTCTTTTAAGAACTCCACGAAAGGCCCGTCTCCTTTACCGCCAGCACCATGACAGGATGCACAGTTTCTCTGGAACTCCATTTTACCGATGCTGGTGGTGCCTATATCTTCTATTGCAAAAGCCAAGCTTCCAGAACCTAACAATAAAATGCCGGTTACTTTGCCTATGTACTTTGAGATGCTTTGTGTCTTCATTTTTGTCTCCTTAGTGTATGTGGTTTTCTTATGAAATACTCTTCGGTAATATTAATAAACCTGTTTATTAATGAGTTATATTATAGTAACAATAGAATATATTTCATGATTTTATGCATATGCTTATAAGCCTTTGTTGATTTAAGTCACTTTGTGTTCGGTAATTTTGTAATTAGAAAGTCATATTACCTATTTCGCCTTTAAACTATTGAATAACGGCGAGGTGGAATTAGTGCGCTGCTTAAGTTCTGAAAAAAAGCCTAAAAGTATGGGGGTGTCTTTTTAAATGATAGATAGCCTGTAGGTATACCAGAATTTATGTAAAGCTCAAATATACCGTTTTGTTTTAAAAACAGGACTAGAACCTATGCGGAGCTAAACTAATGCGACGTTCACTAATGGTTTTTTAGTAATGGCAGGCCCGAGACAGCTTTCTATATCCTCACGATACAGCGTTTCCTTTTCTTTTAGTTTGATAATAAGCTTTTCCAGTTGTGGTCGGTGTTGCTTGATAATATCATAGGCATGTTGTTCTGCCTGCTGGATTATATCGTGTACTGCCTTGTCCACGGCCTCTGCTGAGCTTTCACTATAATGACGCGGTTGTGCGATTTCACGCCCAAGAAATGGGTGTTCCTCACTATCACGTAGATCTACTGGTCCGACTTCATCGGACATGCCCCAACGCGCCACCATCGCACGAGCCAGGGTAGTTACCTGGTGAATGTCATCATCGGCACCGGAACTTACTGATTCAAGCAATACTTTTTCCGCACAGCGCCCACCAAGGATCACCGCAAGCCGATCACGCAGGTATTCTTCCGGTAAGGTGTGGCGTTCTTCTTCGGGTAATTGCTGGGTAGCGCCTAACGAGCGTCCGCGAGGGATAATAGATACTTTATATAATGGGTCGGCATGCGGAGCAAAATAGGCAACCAGTGTATGCCCCGCTTCATGCACCGCGAGACGATGCTTTTCCTCCGGTTGAATTGCAAGTGTACGTACTGTACCCATCATCAATTTATCGCGAGCCTCATCAAAATCCTGCATCAAAACCTGTTCGCGTTTGTTGCGCCCGGCGAGTATTGCCGCCTCATTCACCAGGTTTTTAATATCCGCCCCTGAGAATCCTGGTATACCGGCAGCAATCTTGTCCAGCTCGACATCCTTGGCCAGTGGTACTTTGCGAGTGTGAACCTTGAGAATCGCGGCACGGTCCTTGCGGTCGGGTAAATCCAGCGTCACGTGGCGATCAAAACGCCCGGGGCGCAGCAAAGCTGGATCGAGTACATCCGGTCGATTAGTGGCCGCCAGCACGATGACTGCTTCACGACCGGAAAAACCATCCAACTCCGCGAGAATCTGGTTCAGGGTCTGTTCGCGTTCATCATTTCCGCCGCCTAGTCCGGTACCACGGGTACGGCCCACACTGTCCAGTTCGTCAACAAAAATAATACTGGGCGCACTTTCCTTGGCCGCTTCAAACAGCTTGCGTACCCGGGATGCACCCACGCCGACAAAGACTTCAATAAACTCGGAACCGGAAATTGAGAAAAAGGGCACTCCTGCTTCTCCAGCCAGCGCCTTCGCCAGCAGGGTTTTTCCGGTACCCGGAGCCCCCATCAACAACACTCCACGTGGTACCTCGGCACCTAATTTACGGAATTGTTCCGGATTTTTTAGAAATTCAACCAGCTCGGTCACTTCGCGCTTGGCATTGTCCTGCCCTGCCACATCTGCGAAAGTGACTTCGGGCACACCAGTATCCCTTGCCGGAGATTCGAGGAATTTTTTCAAATCTCCCGGACCCCCCAGGCCTCCACCAAGAGTCTTGCTGGTTCTCTGGTAGATAAAATAGAAAAAAGTTATCAGAATCACCCAGGGTAGCATGGACAGTAACAATGTCACTCCCATCCCTTTACCTCGTTCTTCTTCAATGCTGAACTGCACTTTTTGTGCTTCCAGTGCCGGGATCAAGGTCTCATCACCAAAGTCTGGCAGACGCGTGCGAAAGGAGTTACCTACCTCTTGATTTGGTCCAGGCGATATTGAAGTTTGCAGCGAACCTTCAATTTCCTCGCCTCTGAGAACCACCTCAATGACGCGGCCTTCATGTAATAAGGTTTTGAACTCGCTGTAAGGGATTTTGTTAATCGGCCCCTGGGTGCTAGTTGGATTAACAAATAGTCCGTAATAGATAAACGCGAAGGTGAGGGCGATGAGTACATAACTCAGCCAGTTGGGATTGCGATCGGGTTGTTTTTCGGTGGTGGGTTTCATTATTTATGTACTTTACTAAAAGAATCACTGCTTTTGCAAGGAAGCTGGAATGATATGTTGTACAGAATGCCTATAAGCTTATACATTATTTAAAACGTGGTGAGCCTTCTCAATCTTCGGACTGCAAATAGAACTCCAATCAATCAGCTATATCCCCAATTGTTTTGACCCCTGCAACATCTCTTAAATAACGGGCATAGTGCTTGATGCCTATGCTTGAATAGTAGTCTGGTGCTCTGCTTAGTCCCTGAGTCAGGTTAATGGCTTGTGCTTCTTTATACGAATAGCCTAAATATTTCATTGCATAGCCAGCTGTAATACTGCCCGTTCTATCTAAGCCCGCTTTGCAGTGCAGGTAAATAATGCGCGGAGAATCACTGGTTATTAGCAGCTGTTGTCGCAGGTCGGTGATTACCTCGTCATACCGCTGTCCAATATCTCTTAGCACAATTCCTTTGAATAATTGTTTGTACAACTGATAATGAATAAGCTTGCCCTCTGGGTTATCAACAAAATACTGATCTTCAATACGGCTAGCATCACCTTCTGCGCCAAAATTATTTAGTAAGCTAAAGTCTACCAATGTGTATGGATCAGGAAGGGTGGTGGGTGCCACTGCTTCTGGGTTTAACGGGTTATTCCTGCTTGCAGTTGAAATCATGGATGTTACAAGCTCAGAAAGGGCAAATCGCTTTTCAATAAGCGGTAGATTGCCCCGGTATAATAAATTATCACCCACTTGGTCAATAAAACGGGTTCTATCAGGGTGGAAAATCGTGATTTCTGATTGCCAAATTGTCTCGGTACTACTGTATACAATAAGCGCAATTGCGCAAATTATGATAAAGCCCAGTTTTAATTTGTTATTTTTCATTGTTTATTGTCAGTGTCCAGTTCTGCATAAGTTGGGCATAAACTTTAAAAATTCATGATATAGGACAAGTGTAAATACTAAAACCTTCACTATAATTTAAAACATCAAGTTGATATGTGGATTTTAAGGACTCTTTGAAATATTTAGAGAGCTTTGTAAGAATCTTGATTCATAAACCCCGCTATCTGGTTTTATATCCAGCAAAGTCTCTTATTAGCTCTATAAAATTGTTAAAACGTAAAACAGGGTAAAATCATGCCAATACGAAAATCTGGTGACTGGATGTGGGCAGAATCGCTTGAAATGTTAGAAAGAGCGGAACGACTGCAGCGTCAATTATTTCAACTTGAACCCTCATCCTACCTGCGTCCAACGTGGGAGCCTCCTGTTGATATCTATGAGACCGAGAAAGAATTGTGGATTATTGCTGTGTTACCCGGGGTAGCCAGGGAGTCGATAAAGTTACAAATAGAGTCGGGAGCATTAATTTTATTGGGAGCACGTCAACAGCCAATAGAATTCCGGGGTGCCAAGGTGCATCGTATGGAAATGCCACAGGGACGATTCGAACGCAGGATTGAGCTACCGGTAGGACAATATGAGCTTGATGAATACAAACTAACTCGGGGCTGCCTGATTCTGCCTCTGAGGAAAATATAATGGCTGAGATTGAAGACAATAAAGTGCTTGATACGGCGCCAACACCCCAAATAGTGTTGCCAGAAAACACCTTGATTATTCTGCCAATACGTAACGTTACATTATTTCCCGGAGTAATGTTGCCCTTCACTATTGGCCGAAGTCGTTCAGTTAACGCTGCTCAGGAGGCCGTCAGGAGTGAACTCCCAATCGGTATCATTACGCAACGTGACAGTTCGGTAAACGAACCTGGCGAAGTCGATTTATATCAAATAGGCACCGAAGCCAGCATATTACGCTATGTTACTGATGCATCAGGCAGAAATCATATTATTTGCCAGGGACATCGACGTTTTCGTATTACAGAGTTCGTTGATGGCTATCCTTTTTTTCTGGCACGCTATGAATATCTGGAAAGCGAAGAAACCCGCACGCCAGAGATGGAAGCCCGTGTAGAACATTTACGCCGACAGGCACGCCAGGCTGCTGAATTGATACCGCAAATTCCTTCTGATTTAGTGTACTCAATGGAATCTGTTGAAAGTGCCGGTACTCTGGCGGATATGGTTGCAAGTTTCATGGATCTAAATTCTGAGGAAAAGCAGGAAATACTTGAAACCCTTGATGTGCAAAAACGTATCGAACGGGTATCTGAATTTCTCGGGCATAAACTGGAAGTAATACGTTTGTCCGGCGAGATAGAAAAACAGACAAAGGATGTATTTGATAAACGTCAACGTGAATTCGTACTGCGTGAACAGATGAAAACCATCCAGAAAGAATTGGGTGAAGAAGAAAATGGCGGTGAGGAAATACAGCAACTACGGGAAAAAATCGAAGCAGCGGAAATGCCTGAAGAAGCCAGAAAAGAAGCTGATAAAGAACTCAAGCGACTGGAACGTTCTTCGGAGTCTAGTAGTGAATATTCCATGATACGCACCTATCTGGATACCCTGGTTGAACTACCGTGGAATAAACTAAGCGAGCAGGAAATCGATATTAGCAAAGCACGCAATATCCTTGATGAAGATCACTATGGATTAGATAAGGTCAAACGTCGTATCCTGGAATATCTGGCAGTGCGTAAGCTTAATCCTGAAGGGAAAAGTCCAATCCTTTGTCTGGTTGGCCCTCCGGGTGTAGGTAAAACTTCACTGGGTAGAAGTATTGCACGAGCAACAGGACGAGAGTTTTCGCGAATTTCTCTGGGTGGTTTGCATGATGAGTCCGAAATTCGTGGGCATCGTCGAACATATATCGGCGCCATGCCCGGCAAAATTATCCAGGCTATCCAAAGAGCAGGTACACGCAATCCGCTGTTCATGCTTGATGAAATGGATAAACTCGGTTCCGGCTACAAGGGTGATCCAAGCTCGGCGTTACTGGAAGTGCTTGATCCCGAACAAAATAGTACTTTTCGGGATAATTACCTGGGTGTAGATTTTGACCTTTCTCGGGTTATGTTTATCGCAACTGCCAATATGCTTGACAGCATCCCGGGACCACTTCGTGATCGTATGGAAGTGATTGAATTATCAGGCTATACGCAAGAAGAAAAGATGGAAATTGCCAAACGTTATCTTGTCAGACGCCAACTTGAAACCAATGGACTAAAAGAGAATATGGCATCTATTTCCGATGATGCTCTTAATTTAATTATCAGTAGTTATACTCGGGAATCAGGCTGTCGCAATCTGGAACGTGAAATAGGTGCGGTATTTCGCAATGCGGCAGTTCGTATTGCAGAGGGAAAAACAGATTCTGTGTATATCGATACAGACGAGGTGATCAATATTCTAGGTGCAACGAAATTCGAATCTGAAGTTGCATTGCGCGTCAGCATACCAGGCATTGTGACCGGGCTTGCATGGACACCTGTTGGTGGTGATATCCTGTTCATTGAAGCGGCAAAAGTGCCGGGAAATGGTCATCTTATACTTACCGGACAGCTTGGAGATGTTATGAAAGAGAGCGCTCAGGCAGCATTGAGTCTGGTGAAATCAAAAGCTGAAGAATTAGGCATCGCCACTGATATTTTCAAAACTAATGATATCCACATTCATGTTCCCGCCGGCGCTACTCCAAAAGATGGCCCAAGCGCAGGGGTCGCGATGTACACTGCGCTGGTTTCCTTGTTAACGGGTAAAACCGTGCGTCAAGACACCGCAATGACAGGTGAAATTAGTTTGCGCGGAATCGTACTGCCAATAGGCGGTGTTAAGGAAAAATGTATCGCCGCTGCACGAGCTGGAATTACCCGCGTATTACTGCCAAAACGTAACCAGCGCGACCTGGAAGATATACCGGAATCAGCAAGAAAACAGTTAGAATTTTTCTGGCTTGAAAAAGTCGAGGATACGATTGATCTGGCATTTGCTAAAATAGATTAACTCAATGAGTATTCAGGGGAAAAAGTACCTATATCATTTTATTTAAAAAAAGTGCCTGAAAGTAGGGGGGTGTCATTCTAAACTGATTTTTAGCCTGTTTTTAAATATTATTCCGAAGCAATATCCGAAATTTCAACAATTAAGCAGTTATTCATCGTTATCATGCGATGATGATATTAAAAGATTAGTTTCAGCATTTGCTATGTGTGGAATGATCGTTTTTAATTTTTTATGGTCATATTGTGATGAATCATTCAATAAAAGCGGCTTTATGGTCAGCGCTTGTTTTGCCTGGGCTAGGTCAAATTACAATGAAACGCTATATTTCCGGCGTGTTATTCGCTTTGATTTCAATTACTGTTTTGTCGGTGATTGTGGCGAAGGTTCTGACCATTGCTGATCAAATCATACAAGGTTCTGTAGAAATGGGTCTGGCAGGTATAGTTGGTGCTGTCACACAATCAACTCTGCTTAGCGACATTCAAACGGTGAATATCGCGTTTGTTATTTACCTGATGATCTGGCTATTGAGTATTCTTGATGCATATAGGGTTGGGAATATGCTTGATAAAATGACCCCAATTTGATTTTCTGGTTTTTTCAATTTACTGCTACTTATCAGATAGTCAGTCCATAGTGTAATTGCATGCCCCTTTATATTGCATACAATTAGCGATATTAAAATATTATTGATATACTCATAAAAATATTTACTCGCAAGCTTAGGGGGTTTTTTGGGTGAGATATGCGATATATTCTTTCAGGCAATTAATCCACCATGCAAAATGTGTTTTTTTTGATTTCATGATGTTGATAAAAATTTTAATAATTTCATTTCTCATATCATCACTAAACACCGTGCATGCAGTGGAACAAAAAAACTTTCCTCTCGTAAAAAATATTGTAAATGTGTTTAAGAGTGAAAATATTAGCAGCATTTCAAAACTCGTTTCATATCCACTGGAACGTGAATACCCCATTCCACCAATACGGAATGAAAGTGAATTCATTGCACGATTCAATCAGCTGTTTGATCATGATTTGCGTCGCGCGATAGTGAGTTCTAACATTGCCAGAGACTGGAATGAAGTCGGCTGGCGAGGCATTATGCTGAATGATGGGGATATATGGTTAGACTATGATGGGAAAATCATGTCGATTAATTATCAATCCAAAGCGGAAAAAAATCTTAAAAACTATATTTCCGCTAGGGGCAGGGGCTCTTTACATAGAAGTGTTAATGCTTATGCTCAGTCAATAATTCAGTGGAATACCAAACGTTTTTATATCCGTGTTGATGATGTTGGGCAAGGCCAACTTCGTTATGCGGCCTGGCCTGTCGGCACAAAAACCACTGATAAGCCTGATATTGTATTACTAAATGGTGAACTGGTTTTTGATGGGAGTGGTAGAAATCATCGCTATATATTTAAAAATGGTGATTTCAGCTATCAGTTAAATATAAATGCTTTAAATGCGGGCGAATTACTACCTGGAACACTTGAAGTTTATAAAGGCAATAAGCGTTTATTAAGTGAAGCAGCGATGGAGATTAATAGGCGTTAATTTAATGCAAATTAAACACAATATAAAAAGACACCTCCCTACTTTTACTCGTTTTTACAAAACTGGCTCTGCGGGGCAGCATTAAACAACAATGCTGTTGTCTTTCTACATTCGGCTGGTGAATTTTTAGGGTTTACAGCATTCAAAAAAAAAGCCGATACTTTGATGTAATCGGCTCTTTATATGTTTTTTATTTGCTACTGTTTTAAATCAGGCAGGTACAACATTATTTGCGCAAGGACCTTTCTGGCCTTGGCCTAATTCGTAAGTTACTGCCTGGCCGTCACTGAGTGACTTGTAGTCGTCATCACTTTTAATTTCTGAATGGTGTACAAACAGATCCTTACTGCCATCTTCTGGTGTTATAAATCCAAAGCCTTTGCTTGCGTCGAACCACTTTACTGTACCTTTACTCATATTCTTTCTCTTATGTTATGTGTGCTAATTATTTGCAGAACCCTGCTAACACAGTATAACCCTTAAAAGCAGATTGATGTGAAAATCACTATTATTGTTGTGTAATTTATTTATTACCAAGCCAGTTCCAAGGCTGGGCTTAGAAATCTCAAAGTGTAAAATGGCACGGCTGCCGTGATTCATCGATCAATAATTACTAATTTTCTGGTTGAGCTGGAGTAGGCTTGTTACAGTGGTTGTCGGCTCTATTCCCCACGGGTCGAAAATGGCGTCCGGAGTGCGTTGTACCCATGCACCACGCATGCCATGAGATACTGCGCCAATAACATCAAAAGGGTTACTGGAAATCAACCATGCATTTCCTGCTGTTGTTCCTGACTGTCTTAAAAAGTAACTATAAACGGCGGGATTGGGTTTGAAGCTTTTGAGGTCATCAACACTCACGACACCGAAAAAATAGTCTCTTATACCTGCGTTATTGAGTAATGCTTCGACGGCATCTTGATTTCCATTTGAGAAAGCGTAGAGGCGAAAGCCGGCTTTTTTTAAATCACTCAATGATTGGCTTACATCATCAAAGGCTGGAAGCGAACGGTAACTTTCGAGTAACTGCAGTTTGTCATCTGCGCTGATGTTGACTTTGTAATAGGTACAAGTGTAATCGAGGGCTTGCTGGGTACAGATGGCAAAGGTCTGGTAGTTTTGCATGAGACCACGGCGAAAGGAATATTCCAACTGTTTGTCACGCCATGTTTGAGAAAACTCACGAGCGAGATCTCCCACACTTTCTTTTAGTTTTGCAACTACTCCATGCGTGTCGATCAGAGTACCATAAACATCAAATGCCAGCGTTATTGCCATTGTTTTATCCTATTTAAGTGATGTGAGCTGGTTGTTTATTTCTTTAAGCGAGTCAGCAGCGATTTCTTGAACTTCCTTATCTTTATCGGTTTTGCCAGCTTCAAGAAAGACCACGGCATTTTTATCGGCAGTCATTCCAAGGTAATGATAAGCATCAGCTCGAATGCGCTGGTCTTTGTGTTTTGTCAGTGCACCCAGATCTTCAATCAATGTTTTGAGTAAATCGCTGCCAGCAAGTTCCTCGAATACCACACCAATTCCGATTCGGGTACTCAGCACAGTACCTGGATCAGCCAGTAAGGTCATGACAGCACGAATTGCTGAAGCATCATTCTGGATAGCTTCTACAACCTTTGAAGCCTGGCCTTCGGATAACAGAAAATCAAAACCGGCCACTTGATTAACGCCAGAATTTTGCTCTTCTATAGCCCACTGAGCACGTTGCTGGAGTGCCTCAAGCGTCTGCGCACCTGTTAGCTCGTACTTACCGATTCGTACCCAAGGTACTGTGCGGGTATTGTATTGCTGCATAGCCTCTGGGTGTTGATCCAGATTGATTACGGACAAGTTGCCAATGTCGCCGTTTTTGATCATTTTTGTGAGTGAATCAAGAACGCCCGGGCAGAGAGCACAATGGCTACTTAATAACATCAAGGCATCAGGTGAAAAGTTGGTTTCTGCATTGTTCATGGTAAATCTACTTCTTTAGTCATAACCTGTGGAATCTTGCTTGCATCCCAATGATTTAAGGCCCATTGCCATAAGTCTTGAATACTTGAGAATTCTTTTAACTTCGGCGGCTGTTGGCCTAAAAAAGCCAGTGCTTTAATAAGTGTAGCGCGTTTTTGCTGAGAAGGAATTTCAGGTGATAACTTCTGTTTACTGAGTTTTTTGCCTGCTTCATCAACAGCAACAGGGAAGTGTAAGTACTGTGGTGTTGGATAGCCTAATAAATCTTGTAAATAAATTTGCCTCGGAGTGATATCAAAAAGGTCTGCACCGCGCACGACTTGATTCACCTTTTGTAGCGCATCGTCTACAACAACGGCTAACTGGTAGGCATATAAACCATCACTGCGTTTGAGAATAAAATCTCCAACTTCTTGTTCTATATTCTGACAATACTCCTGAGGCTGACAAGCATCGCTAAAGCAAACAGGTTTATTATTCGTTTTAACGCGTATACTTTGATGTGTATTTGCCGGGTTTTTTATTCCATCCCTACAATACCCTGGGTAGATATAGGAATATTGTGTTAATGCTGACAGCTCTCTTAAAACTTTGCGCGTACAACTACAGGGGTAAACGTGGTCTTTGAGTGATTCAAGTGCAGCTTGATAAAGTTCGTTTCGCTGGCTTTGATAAATGATTTCGTCATCCCAAATAAATCCGTAAGTTTCCAGAGTTTTTATAATTGATAGAGTTGCTCCAGCCTGTTCGCGTTGTATATCGACATCTTCTATACGTAATAACCATTTACTGCATTGATGCTGTTTGGCGCAGAGATAACTTGCTGTTGCTGCAATCAAAGAGCCAAAATGTAAAGGTCCGGTAGGAGATGGAGCAAACCTGCCAATATGAAAATTGGACGAAAAGTGGGGGGGTGTCTTTTTTACGGTGGGTTCTTTATCAGAGATAGGGGAGTTATCAGTTTTAGATGCTGAAACTCCCATTTTAGTTAAAAAGCAGCGGCGATACTATTAGTTAGTAATAGGCTTAAGCAATCTGCTTTTCTTTGATTTCTTCAGTGGTTTTACAGTCGATACACAAATTGGCAGTAGGTCGAACCTCTAGGCGCTGTAAGCCGATTTCAATGCCACAGGCATCACAATAACCGTAGTCATCATTATCGACACGAGCTATCGTTTTATCGATCTTCTTAACAAGTTTACGTTCTCTATCACGTGCCCTGAGTTCTAAAGTAAACTCCTCTTCCTGGGTAGCACGATCGGCTGGATCGGAGAAGTTACTCGCTTCTTCTTGCATGTGGCCCATGGTACGATCGACTTCTTCCATCAATGCCTTTTTCCAGGCTATCAGTATACTTCTGAAATGTGCAAGTTGGGTTTCATTCATATATTCCTCGTTTTTCTTCGGAACATAGGGTTCAATACCATCAACCGGTAATGCTGACTTACGGGTTATTATAGATTTTTCTTTGCTAGCCATGTACTACTCCTGATTGCTAATGTCTTATTTTGATGGGCATTTTGATTAAAAGATCAAATAAGGTTACAGAATTTTATCGCGCGTATTGTACCTGATTTTCAGCTTAGGTAAATTATTAGTTTTTTGCAGGCTTATAAGGCGATAATAGAGGTTAAAAAAAATAATATAATAGTTGTGTGTATCTCTGCAAGATTGCAACAGTACCTGTAAAAAAGATTATAATTCACCGTTATTTGATAGGCGATAAGAATACAGGGATAAATGACTAGTAAAATAACAAAAGAAATCATTAGCAGAGTCCAACGGCTTCATGAACTGCTGCATTACCATAATCATCGCTATTATGTGTTGGATGACCCTGAAATACCCGATAGTGAATACGACAAGTTGCTGCGTGAATTACAAGAGTTAGAAACACGATATCCAGAACTGTTGACTGTAGATTCGCCGAGTCAAAGAGTTGGGGCAAAACTCCTTAGCGAATTTACCCAGGTTAAACATTTATTACCTATGCTTTCATTGGGTAATGCCTTTAATGAAGAAGAAGTACTTGCTTTTGAAAAGCGCATGCTGGATAGACTCAATGATAAAAATATTCAAAAAATTGAGTATGCCGTCGAGCCTAAGCTTGATGGCCTTGCCGTTAGCTTATTATATGAAAATGGTATTTTGGTACAAGGTGCAACACGCGGTGATGGTGAAACGGGGGAGAACATCACCGAAAATGTCAGGACTATAAACTCTATCCCGCTGAAACTCAGTGGCAGTGATACTCCCCAGACACTTGAGGTTCGTGGTGAAGTGTATATGCCAAAAGCTTCATTTGAAGCACTTAATAAAAAAGCGCGTGAAGCAGGGGAGAAAACCTTCGTAAACCCGCGTAATGCTGCTGCAGGGAGTCTGCGTCAATTAGATTCAAAAATAACAGCCTCACGCAATCTTGCCATGTACTGTTATGCAACTGGCCGAATTGTCGGTGTAGATTTACCAGAGTATCACTATGATGCTTTGCAACAACTCGCAGGGTGGGGTTTTAGAATCTGCCCAGATATTAAAGTAGTGCAGGGCGTCGCCGCGTGTCTTGAATATTATCAAGAAATAGGCGCGAAAAGAGATAATTTAAGTTATGACATTGATGGCGTAGTGTATAAAGTTAATTCCATACAGCTCCAGCAAAAACTGGGTTTCGTTAGTCGAGCACCACGATGGGCTATCGCACATAAATTTCCTGCCCAGGAACAAATGACTGTTTTAAAAGATGTTGAATTTCAGGTAGGTAGAACGGGTGCTCTCACACCAGTGGCTCGTTTAGTACCCGTGTTTGTTGGAGGTGTAACAGTTACAAATGCGACCTTGCATAATATGGATGAAATTGCACGCAAAGATATTCGAATCGGTGATACGGTAATAGTCAGGCGGGCAGGGGATGTGATTCCTGAAGTTGCCAGAATTGTGCCTAATAAACGTCCAGACAATGCTCGTATCATTCACTTGCCTGATCGATGTCCGGTCTGTGATTCTGCTGTTGAGCAGATAGAAGGCGAGGCTATTGCACGCTGTTCCGGTGGCTTATATTGTCCGGCGCAGCGCAAGGAAGCAATCAAACATTTTGCTTCACGTAAAGCTCTGGATATTGATGGTTTGGGCGATAAATTGGTGGAACAGTTATTTGATGAAAAGCTGATAGAAAATATTAGTGATTTATATCATTTGAATGCCGTAGAGTTATCAAAGCTAGAACGGATGGGTGAAAAATCCGCACAGAATTTAGTCAATTCCCTAGAGCAAAGCAAAACGCCCAGTTTGGCACGCTTTATCTATGCACTAGGTATTCGTGAGGTTGGTGAAACCACAGCAAAATCTTTGGCAAATTATTATCGCTCTCTGGATGCGCTCAAAAATGCCAATGAAGAAGGGCTTCAACAGATTGATGATGTTGGGCCGATTGTAGCTGGTCATATTGTGAGTTTTTTTCAACAGGTCCATAACAATGAAATTATTGAAGCATTATTGACATCAGGAATTAAGCCAGTATTACCAGAGGAAGTAGATAATGAAGCAAAGCTCTCATTAACAGGGAATACCTACGTTATCACCGGCACATTAGAAAAAATGGGTAGAAATGAGGCCAAAGCACAATTAGAGGCAATGGGTGCAAAAGTGACCGGCAGTGTTTCTAAAAACACTACCGCTGTTATAGCAGGTGATAAAGCCGGCTCTAAACTGACTAAAGGATTGCAATTAGGTGTAGAAGTTTTAGATGAGGATGCATTGTATAAACTGTTAAAATTACTGTAACAGAAGCTTGACAGTTTTTAGTCTGACACTTAATATACGCGCCTCGTTGAAAGAGCTCTATTGGCATGAGTTCTTGATGATACGAAGCGGGAATAGCTCAGCTGGTAGAGCACGACCTTGCCAAGGTCGGGGTCGCGAGTTCGAATCTCGTTTCCCGCTCCAATATCTAACCCAGTCTTTATGACTGGGTTTTTTGTGCCCGGTATATAAAAATATAAACTGTCTATTTAACTGATAAAACCTTACAACTTTTAAGTAATATTTACCAGTCATTATAATAATATCACCGTTAATCATACTGGTCTGTTGTAGTAATAGTCTCAATAACATAAAATAATACTCGGCTGGATGGCAGAGTGTTATGCAACGACTTGCAACGTCGATTACCCTGGTTTAACTCCAGGTCCAGCCTCCAATTTTACATAAAGCCCTTGGTGATTTTCATTTAAAGGGCTTTTTTAATTGAACTTTATAAAGATTTCAAATAGCCATTCCATCAACTTATTTTTATGCTATTATCCCGCCCCTAAATGATAAGGCTGAGTGGCAGAATGGCTATGCAGCGGATTGCAAATCCGTGGACCTCGGTTCGACTCCGGGCTCAGCCTCCATTCATTTATTATTAAAAATAACATAGTGCTTTGCCTTAGCACTTAAATCATAGGTTTTTTTTGTAAGCCCATCTGCCCAGGTGGCGAAATTGGTAGACGCAAGGGACTTAAAATCCCTCGGTGGTAACACCGTGCCGGTTCGATTCCGGCCCTGGGCACCACTCTCTATTCCACTACAGTCCATAGTAGTTACAAGCCCCCATTCTAGCAGTTCTTTTAGTCCATACAGGTCTATGGCGTATCTTTACATCCACAATAAAGTGGGGTACAAGTAGGGTAACAATATCGTACCCCAACGGATGTACCCCAGATGGCTCTTACAAACATAAAAATACAGAATGCAAAACCAAGAGATAAGCCCTATAAAATGTTTGATTCAGGAGGGTTGTTTTTATTTGTCCTAAAGTCGGGTAACAATGTTTGGCGCTTTAAGTTTCACTTCAATAAAAAAGAACAGTTAATTGTTATAGGAAGCTATCCTGTAATTTCATTGGCAGATGCGCGTAAGAAAAGAGACGAATATAGAATCTTGTTGGCAGAGGGTGTAAATCCTGCTGAAGCTAAAAAACAAAAAAAGAACCCAGTAGGTAAGACTTTTAAAAAAATTGCTATTGAATGGATAAAGTTTAAATCTATACCTGATACCAAGCGATGCTGGAAAACTACACATTCAGATGCGGTGTTAAAGTCTTTGGAAAAAGAAGTATTTTTAACTATTGGTGATAAGGTTATTACTACAATCACTTCTGATGATATAGATTCGATAATCGATCCTATTGTAAGTCGCGGTGCCTTGGACGTTGCTGAACGTGCTTTATCGCGGATTAGTGCCGTTTTTCGTTATGCTTTGCATAAAGGTTATGCATCAATTAATCCAGCTTTAGGTAAGAACGAATTTATACCTTCTCGGAAAGTGCAACACATGGCTCATTTATCATTGGATCAGCTTCCTACATTCTTAGTTGAGTTAGAAAACTATCAAGGTGATTTTGTCTGTAAAAGTGCCGTTAGGTTTACCTTATTGACTCATGTAAGAACAGATGAGATACGTTTCGCTGATTGGGATGAAATCGACTTGGATAATGCTCTGTGGTCAATCCCAGCAGAACGAATGAAGATGAATATTGCTCAAACAGTACCTTTGTCAACTCAAGGGGTTGAAATACTACAAGGTCTTAAACCAATAACAGGACAAAGTAAATTTGTGTTCGCCTCATTGCTTGGTTCTGGTAAACCCATATCTGAAAATGGGATGCTCTCCGTAATTTATCGGATGGGTTATAAAGGTAAGACAACCATTCATGGCTTTAGGGGTACATTCTCAACAATAGCCAATGAGAAACTTAAGTTTAGACCTGATGTTGTAGAGGCCTCATTAGCTCACAAGGTTAATGATCCGGTAAGGGGAGCATATAACCATGCTACTTATCTTGATGAAAGAACAGTCAACGCTCAAGCATGGGCTGATTATCTAGATAAGTTGAAAGATACTTCAACAAATGTTGATTCAATCAATGGAGTTCTAGATGAAAGTTGACATAGATGCAATCATATCAGCTCTTAAGATTGGTCATATTCCTTATGAGAATGCTATCCGTCACATCCGAAAGCAGACATTGAATTTCTAGTTATATCTAGTTAATAGTCAACCTCTTTCTTATTCTTGTTCTTTAGCTTTTACCTATACTTAGGCTTGTACTCTTACTTACGCCTTTACTTATACCTTACCCTCAGGGAGAACTGCACTACAAACGTTCAGAATTAACTCCTGTGTTAGATATTTATAAATAGAAGTTTTTAGCTCAAACAGAATCTTTTACTCATACAACAACCTTCACTCGTACAATTGAATCTCCTTACGAGACCTTCCTTCGTGGATTCGATGGTAAATTGCTTGTTCGCAGACAACGCTCACAACAATTTAATCTCACCCCTCAGTGTGCTCTCTCCAATCTATCCAATGATACTCGCTCGACTGTTTTCTGGAAAAAGATTCTTTAATCGGAATGAGAGGGTTGTTTTTACTGGTTAAATAAGTGTGGATATTCATAGGGTTTCCTAGAAGTATCACGCCTTTGTCTGGTCTCACTACTTTTTATAAATAAATTGGTTTTGCTTATTGGTTCAAGTTCTAAAATACTAATGATAACCCGGTAACGCTAAACTGTAATACACCTGTGACTCTATCGATAAATAGATTTATAACTAAAACTGTAATCCTAACTTTCGAAAAGACACCTAAATAAGATGCATCACCTGTAAAGCTAACTAGATGTATCTGGTTTTATTAGACCAGGATAGTTATGCCGTGTCATGCAGGTCAGCTTATTATTCCTGGAAGAAGCTTTAAGGGGACAGTTTATATTTGATGAAAACACCGATAAGTATAAATACGGATAACGATACCAACGGTCCATAAATAGAAATATCTAACAGGTCTTCAAACGATGTAGATGTTGATGCGTTATATAGCACCCTTGAATACATATAAGACTTTATCGAAACACCTAATATTGCTGCAGGTATGAAATGACTCAGTTTAACGTTTAATATTCCCGAACTGTAATTAACCAGGGAGTGAGGAAAACCAGGAAATACTCGCAAGGCAAATAATGTAAAAAAATTATCCTGTTTATGCAGTAATTTATATGTACGTGACTTTTCTATTTTTTCTATCCACTCATCCGTAAGACGTTTTGAAAACAGGTATGCAGTTACACCACCGAGTGTCCCGCCAGCGGCAAGAATGAAAGTCGCCATCGCAGGCGGATAAAGTGGCGCGACAATCCAAAGAAAAAAAGAACCCGCCAGCGCAAAGGTAAACAAAATCATCTGCAGAAGAATCAATATCAGAACCAGCCACCAACGATCAACGTATTCCCTAGCTATGCCGAGCATATTCTCAGCATCGAGCAGGCCGGCAACTTCCAATAATATGCCAGTGACTATTAGCAAGGCAACGATGAAGAGTTTTTTAATATAACCTGGAATCATGCGACTGCTTTAACACCCCGGTAATTAATGACTTATTCAGTCTATTTAATAATAAGAGACAAAGCCAGCCTGTGATTGATTCTCATTTGTCACCGACCCCCTGAATTTGTTTGTTAGTGAGAGTTTTTACTCTGACCCAAAATATTCAAAATCAAGGAGTCTTACCCCCGTACATACACGTACACACCCCTAAGGGGTGTACGCTGTCTTGGTGAACTGTCGATATTTCAAATGTCTCTTATATTGATTCAATTGGTTTAAGTCTTTCAAACAAACTGTCCAACTTGGGCTGACGAGGTACAATTGGGAAAAATGGTTTTTCATTATTTATATGCATATTTAAAGACACCGCCGTACTTTTAGGCACTTTTTTGATTTAGCGTCGAAGACATGTCATATTGTTTTAACCTTTACATTGGCTACAACTTTCGCTGATTCTATTGTTTTAATGCCAGGATACTTGTTTGTTTTAAGCGATTTCCCATACCATTCATCAATTGCTTTTTTCCCTTCTTTGTTAAGCATCAAAATCTGATATGAAACGTTGCTGCTTTTTTTAGCGTAAACAGTTAATTCTTTACTCCAGTTTGATGCTTTGTTTCCAAGTGATAACTTTGGCCAATACAGCTTTTCCCGATATTCAAATAGATAAAAATGATGATCTAACGGGGCATCGGAAATAGTGCCATTTATTGAAAATTTTTCACTAATCGAAGATTTGTTAACAGGCGAAGTGATTTTGGCATATTCAGTTTCGTGGCCTATTTTTTCAGGAAAAGATATGTTACCTATAGTTATGACTATAAAAAAAATACAGGCAGAAAATAATAAAGGGAAAACAGACACACTAATGAGAATTAATCCTCTTTTTTGATCTTCCGTTACTTTTGGTACTGATATAAAGCTAAGGTATTGAGTTCTTATGTCCATAATTGAGAGTTCAACTGAAAAAAGAAGTTATTTATGCATATGTTTATTATATAGATGCAAGCTTAATCTCTACTTAATTTACATATTAAGTAATTGAAATATAGATGAAAAATCACAAGCTAAATATTGTTCGTTTTGTAGAATTAGATGATAATTATTTATAGTTTACAATGTGAGGTCGTGGTCAGAATTACACTTTTTGCATTAAACAAACTCCTGAACTGGATGGTTTTACTACCAGCTTACAATTCATATTGTGCTTTCAACCAGAATAAAATATTAGGAAGTCTGCTCCGGTCAAGTCAAACTGGTTTAGGAAGGGTATCTTCCGCAAAACACTAAAAATGCCCTAAAAGTGGGTGGGGGGGGGGGTCTAATGCTGATACTTAAACACTCAATTACTCAAATACTGGTTACTCTGTCAGTAATTGATTTAGATCAACACACTTCCCCAAGAATAGGCTACCCTCACCAATCAACCTCGCAATAAGAATGATACTCTGCTGGGATAATTTGAATTTATAGTGGGAGTCATCGTGATGAAATTGCGCGTGTTTGGGAAGAAATCCATATTACCTTTTATCGTTGCATTGATTGTAAGCTTCAGCGGATTACCCACTTATGCTGACGTGATCCATGCTTGCGCTAAAAAGAAAAGTGGCCTTCTGCGTATTGTCGCTTCACCAGGTAAATGTAGGAAACAAGAAAACTATATTTCTCTGAACACTGTTGGTCCTCAAGGTCCGCAAGGTCCAGCTGGTTCTTCAGGCGCTGCAGCGCACATAGCTAAAATACCTCCAACAAATTTTGACGATGTGAACTCTCCCTATTCAGTAGGCTCTATATGGGTTGATATCGTTCAGAAGGAAGCCTATATCTTGGTAGATAACACTGCCAGCGCGGCTGTATGGGAGGTTATGACATTAGATCCCGCGTATGCAATTGGTAATGCAGGTCCCGCGGGTGGTATCGTGTTTCATGTTACAGACGGTGGCTCACACGGACTGGAGGCGGCACCAGAGGACCAGGGCCCTGCCCCGTGGGGATGTCACGGCAGTCCTATAACGGGCGCCGATGGTACCGCAGTCGGCACGGGCGCACAGAACACGGATGATATAATTGCAGGTTGTGTTAGCGCAGAAGTTACTGCAACTGAAGTAGCAAGAAACTACGTTTTAAACGGTTTTAGTGACTGGTTCTTGCCTTCCAAGAATGAGTTGATTTTAATGTATCTAAATATAGGACAAGGAAGTATACCGTTGGGCAATGTGGGCGGTTTTTCCTCTGACGGCTATTTCAGTTCCTCGGAGAACGGTGGTGGTTTCGCGTGGGGCCTGGCCTTCGGCAATGGCCACCAGAGCGGCGGATATGGTAAGTCCGCCGCTCGCAATGTGCGTCCTGTTCGGGCTTTTTAACTATTTAACCCTTTAACTATTTTGTTTTACCGCGGAGCGGTCAATATTAAATTGATACACTATGAAAGCCTCGACTAAAATAGGGGCTTTTTTGTGTTTAAAAGGAATTAATTTAAGCAGAAAATAGACTCTGGTAGTGACTTATTGGTAGCTCAGAAATTAAAAAGGCGACCATAAGGCCGCCTACAAATATGAAAAGTAGCCATCGCTGAATAGCTACGATTTAAATAATATTACATTAAGGGGCTGTCCTAGTTAATCAACCCATTTCGTCTTTAACCCATTGATTCAATTGTTTTAATTGAGTCTTTGGATCACTGTGATTAAATCGCCATTCACACTCCTTTAAAAAGAGTTGAAAATGCTCTCTTGGAACTCCGTTAAATTTGCGTAGATGACGCTTAGCCTGGTTCCAGAAATGCTCTATTCCGTTGATGTGATTATGCTTATGGGCAAACAACTGACTATGGTTAATTCGATAGTGTTTAAACTCTGATACATCCAGTGCATTGTAACTTCGCCATGTGTCAGTATATACGATGCTATCGGGTTTAACCTGTTGCCTAATTATTGGCAATAATGTATCTGTCCTGGCATCTGGTATAATCACGGTGAACACCTTGCCACTGCGCTTTAGAAGGCCAAATACAGGCACTTTACCCGCTGCTCTACGTCCACGCTTTCCTTTTCGTTTACCACCAAAATAACTTTCATCAGCCTCAACCTCTCCTTCAAGTAGTTCAAGGTGTTCACTATGTTGGTAAATCAGTTGGCGCAACCGTTGAAAATAGTAGCTGGCAGTCGTCTTATTTACACCCACTAATGAGGCTGCTGTCCTCGCAGTTGCTCCTGCTACGAACAGTTCAATTAAACGGCTTTGTTTATACTTGCTTAACCTGCTTTTTCTCATCTGACCATCCTAGATAAGTTTAGTTATCTAGGACAGCCCCTTATGTTTTACACAGTCATTTAACAGGCGCGCGCGAAGTGTTCTAGGTAGTTTAATGGGGTACTAGCTCTTGGTCTATAAAAGATTGTGCTGGAATATCTCCTTTCAATTCATGAGCTGACACCATTATGCTTTGCAATGTGGCAGCACCAACAAAGGAGGCGAACGGGGCATCAGCTGCATCCCTGCCTGTAGCTATGCGCACAATACCAGTTGTTGGTGCCATTTTTGTAGCGTCAAACAAATACCAGCGATCCCCCAGGAATACTTCAAAAAGACCGTGAAAATCAGGAGGATCCAGCCCTACTGCATATCCGGAAACATAGCGCGCAGGTATGTCCAGTGCCCGACACAGGGTGATAGCAAGATGCGCATAATCCCGACAGACGCCGGTGCGTTGCAGTAGGACATCACAAGCGCTTGTGCTGTTATTGGACGATCCAGGTTGGTACTCAAGCTGGGTATGAATCCATTCACATATAGCGCTGACACGAGAATAACCTTTAGCTAGTTCGCCAAACGTTTGTACAGCAAATCGGGATAAAAGGTCGGACTCGCAGTAACGGCTTGGGTTGAGATACAACAACACTTCATCAGGTAAATCCGGATAGTTAATTTCATCAATCTGGGGAGGATTCTCGGCTTTTGAATAAAGCTCAACTGTCGCGTGATAACAAATATTGAATTGACCCTCAGTAGCTTGTAAGCGAATTAATCTATTGCCTAAATGACCGACTTCACTAATTTTATAGGTACACTGCGGACTAACGAAAATATATTCTTGATCAACTTTCTGGTAGTCATTAATGGCAGAGGTAATGCTAAATGAAAAGCTGGTTGGTTTTTGAATATCATAGACCAGTTCATTTTTTACATTAATTTTACTCATCTACTCGATTCACTTATTAATTAGTTATGGGGGTTATTTTCAAACATCGGATCTAGCCAGGAAAGCGGCATCTCATGGATGGCTCTTTTAAGATGCTGCTGCCACCAGTTGCTGGTTTCGGTCAGAATATCTTGGCTAAATCGGTACTCATGTATCTGTTTTTGCGATGTGCTTAAAACAACCATATCCAGGGGAAAGTCTACATCGGTAACACTGGTTTTTGTTGCATCAAAAGCTAAAAAGCCTAATCCTGCGGCTGCCTTTAACTGCATATCGTAATGCAATAAACGGTCTAAAAGGGGTTTAGCGTAAGGGGTTCTGCCGATCACAAAATAAGGTGCATCGTGAGTGGCTTCTATCCAGTTGCCCTCAGGGTATATGTAAAAAAGTGTGGGAGCCAGATCACCACTTAATCGGCCACCAATAATGGCATGCATGTTAAAATTTAGATGCCCTCGAGAAAGAGCAGCCTCGTCTTCTTGCCTGACCCGCCGCAGTTGGGTGCCGAATATATTCGCCACCTGATAGAGTCTATTGCATGATTCAACCTGAAGTTTCTCTTCGGTATAGATAACTGTTTTATCTCTGACCGACCTCAAGCCTGAAGTCATGATAAACAGCGGCTGGGTTTGGTGGTTAAGCAAAGATAATTTACCTTTGTTATGCCGCTCTTCGCCTCTCACAATTTGTGTATCAGCTAACGCGACTAAGCCATCCTGTAATTTCATGCCAAGACAAAATGTCATTTTGGATAATTAACTCGTTTAGTGTTTATGTTGTGAAATTCATTCTGATTTTATCTGGCTATTTTGATTGCCACGAAAAAAATCTTTCATGTCATTTCTCTATAGATAAAAAAACCGTATAAGTCGGAGTAGTCACAAAAAATAACTATCTATCATACTCACGACAACGAACATCAAGACGAGAAATACGGTACCAGCTATCACAGACTTTGTAATGGGAGGAATTGATGGGCAAATTTCACGACATTCTTTGTCGGAAGTGTCCTGTCCCAGTAAGTTTTTTATTAAACATTTCATTGGATGCTCCCCAAATATATTGTATGAGATTATTCTCAATTTAAACAACGGAAAAATTTCAAACCGCTAAATTTGAAATATAATTTAAAAAGTATTTAGTAGATCAAAGTTAATATTCACAGGGCTTATAATCATGCAATGTTTCGCAACCTGTCTTTATCATGGCCCTCCTGAGGTCGTTCACCTGGGAGTTTTCGCAATAATATGGAGGCTTCAAGCATACTGGCGGTAGGCGTTATGCCCATCAGTTCAAGCAATGTAGGTGCTACATTGGCCAGTCCACTATCACAGGATAACTGCCAGTTCTCCTCATCTACAATCAGGCAGGGTACCGGATATGTCGTATGCTGGGTATGTGGTTCACCTGTATACGGATCGACCATTACTTCGCAATTCCCGTGATCTGCTGTGAGCAAAACAGAATAGCCCGCATTTTCTGCAGCTTCCATAACCCTTGTTGCTTCGCGGTCCAGCGTTTCTACTGCTTCTATAACTGCGTCCCGTTTAGCAGTATGTCCGACCATGTCACCATTCGCAAAATTAACAACGATAAATGCATATTTTCCTTTGCTTATTGCGCCTACTACGGCATTGGCAACTTCCTTGGCACTCATGGATGGTTTCTGGTCATAGGTGGCGACATCGGGTGATGGAATCATCCAATGCTCTTCCCCTGGGTGTAGTTCGGTGCGTCCGCCATTAAAGAAATAGGTCACATGCGCATATTTTTCGGTTTCAGCACAATGAAACTGTGCCAGTCCCAAGTTACTGATTACTTGCGCGAGCGTGGTCTCGGGTTGCTCGGGTTCAAAAGCATAAGGCAATTGCAGATTGCGATCATAAGGCATTAGACAAGTAACCGAGGCCAAGGGTACGTCGCCTCGGTCGAAGCCACAAAAGTCGGGATCACCCAGAGCTGCGACGATTTGACGCGGTCGATCCTTGCGAAAATTAAAGCAGATAACGGGATCATCTTTTCCGATGATACTGAATATGGGGAGTAATATCGGCTGGACAAATTCATCGGTATCTCCCGCTGAATAAGCACTTAGTATTGCGGTTCTGGCGCTTTCCGCCCGGTGCCCTTTGCCCAGTGTTAGTGCGCGCCAGGTGAGTTCCGTGCGATCCCAACGTTTGTCTCGGTCCATCGCATAATAGCGCCCCGTTAGACTGGCAATTCCGCCACCGCTTTCGTGTAATAAAGGTTCAATTTCCTTCAGGTAATTGAGTGCAGATTTCGGAGAGGTATCTCTGCCATCAAGTATCATGTGCAGCAGGGGTTGTGTCCCTTGATTTTTACACAAGCTAATCAATGCTTTCAAGTGCTCCAGATGACTGTGCACGCCCCCATCTGATACCAGTCCCAACAGATGAATCGGCTTTTTATGCTTGCTGGCTAATCCAATTGAAGCAAGCAAAGCGGGGTTCGAAAAGAATTCTCCATTGTCAATGGCATCACTGATGCGAACAATATCCTGACGAATCACCGAACCTGCTCCCAGTGTCAGATGACCAACCTCAGAATTACCCATCTGACCATCAGGCAGGCCAACAGCAGCACCTGATGCACTCAAGGTGGTGTGTGAAAATCGACTAAAATAGTCATCAAGATTACGCGTGTCGGCCTCCAGTACACCATTATTCCGTTTACTGGAATTGATACCGACACCATCAAGAATGACAAGAACAACTGGTTTGCGTGGTACATCCGAAATATTGAGCATAATAAATGATTATCCTCTGCTTTTGTTTATGTATTAGATACAATGCAAAAGACATGCCTAAAACATTCACGCCAATAAAACAATTGTAGATCATTGATTATTAATAAATATTTAAACACGCCGGTTTTTTTATTTGTGGGTCTACGCACAATAATGATGCATTTCTATATACAAGCACTAAAACGCTAAGCTACAGATTTGCAGACAAACCATATTAAGTCCTCCATCCTCCCAGACTTTCTTCTGTTTGATGCGGTGGTTTCTGCAACTAAAGTTAATCCAACCAAAGCTATAAATACTGCATTGCACTTTTTACAGTTTCGACGTTTAGGTATCTTAAAACAAGTCCCATTATCTTATTATTCCATCGGGTCTGCACCCAGTGTACCAACCAGCTCGGCAAGATAAGAACTGTCCATTATATGCTGTAATTTCTGCTGGGCCATGGTAAGCCGGTCAAAAATTTTGAGGCGCACTGCTTCATCAGCATGTGTTTTTCTTTCCAGAAAACCTGCTAGATAATCAATATGGCGTTGCCATAGGGCAATATCCCGTTGTTGCTTCACTTCTAGACGCTTTCTATACCAGTCAGATGCCATCATTGCTTCGCGTGTAAACATTGCACGAATCTCGGGATGGTGGACGTCTTTACCCTGATATTCACCTTTTGACATGATATTTAACAGTGCTTGCAGAGGTGGGCAGGCTTGATGAATCGAGCCATCATCTAAATAGTTCTGGGCGACTTTTTTCTGGGCCTCGACGATATTGTTAATTCCATCTATGTAATCTTCAATATTCTGGGTTTCTGGTTGTAGGATTTTTTCATTGAATACTACCGAAGGATTATCAAATATTTTTCCGAAATAGCTATGTATAAACAGATTCGTAATCCGGTAACCGAGGCGGCTGGCCAACACTTTCTGGCCATTGTGTTCAAAGTCTTCCAGCTTCTCCAGTTGCCCTTTACTGATGAGGTAGTCAGCCTGTCTGATCTCTGGCTTTAATTGTGCCCAGATTTCCGGAACGATTAAACTGATGTCATGGTTAACCTTCATCTCTGGCCCGACATAGCCCGCTGCACTACTAAAGCCCGAGTAGCCTGTAAGAATGTATGATACTAGCGCATTATTTAAATCCGCTGTTGGGTAGAGCGCATTGAAAGGTCCTTTGGTCAAAGCACCTTCTGAACCGGCTCCTGTAGTCGATGGTGATTTTCCCGTCAGGCTACAGATAAAATCCATAAACAGTTCTGGAAGCTTCTGATAATGAATCGGATTATAAACAGCCAGAGAGCGGATACCCGCCTCAAGGTCTGGCGGGTTGTTTCTGCGGCCCGTTAAGACTGAGTCCACCGGAAAGTAAATGGGTTCATCAAGAGCTGCACGTCGATGAAAACGTGCGCTAATTTCAGCCAGATACATTTTAATTGGTTGTGCCAGATCGGAACGTAGCTGCAGATAACGGGGATTTTTACTGGGTTTACCATTAACTATTAATGGGTGAGCAGACGAAACTGCCAGCTTGCCTTTTTTAAGGCTTTTCAGCAATAAATTCCGCATAGGTGGCGTGTACTGGTCAAATTCAACCTGGTCTTCGCTAATCTCTTTGAGTTCTTCTGGCGTAAGAGGATGGAAATTTGCAATGAAATTATCCGGTTGTGACATCTCCAGTTCCGTTTGGGTATCAAAGCCCTTGATAATGGCGTCGTCTGGTCGTTGGAACAGGCGGTATTCACAGTTGTTGATCAGTTTGACGCATTCATGATGATTGTTTTCAGGCTTGTTGCTCAGGTTTCTGGCGGGGACTACAACTGATGCACTAATATCATCTTCCATCTGGACTTTTTCAGCGACGATATAGTCCTGACGCATCTTGTATATTCTCCATGCTCCTTCTTCGTCAAAACCCACGCGTAAATAGGACATTATTAACTTCCTGTCCCGAAACTTTAACTCATGCCCCAGAACACCGTCCACAATGTCCACACTAAAGTACTTTTTCCAATCACCCTCCCATTCAGGGCGGTAAAAGCGTTTGATCATGAATGCCAGCGCCTTGATGGAATCTGGAATGTTTTCCAGCCAGGCATTGTATTCCGGGAAAAAATTTTCTTCAGATGGCGTCAGCATTTTAATCATTGAGCCAAGGCTTCTTTCCATGCTAAGCGGTGAGCGTGGAGGGTGGAGACTATAATCTGGCTGAAATTCCGCTTTATACCGGTTCGAATAGTCGTAATTGAAAATTTGTTCTACTTTATTCAGGGAGTTATGCAGGTCATCGACAAACATGGGTCCATAAATAACCGCATCATCAATCGCTTTGGATATTTCTGATTTACCACCACCGGAAACAGTGCATGGTTTGTGACAGAAAGTACCCTCGGCGTCGGTGCCCACAATCCGCCAGGTAGGTGCTTGTGGATGTTTTTCCATTGACACTTTGTAACCACTGGGGTGAACATAAATCCGCCCGGGTTTAAGCTTGATGGTTTTACTTTCTCCTGCATCAGTCCATGTCACCGTCTGATTATTAAGGTCCATTTTAAGGTCTTCTGGCACATAAATAATCTGCGGATATAGTTTATCGATACCATACCCTTTTTCCTGAAGGTCCATGATATCGCCGTATTTTTTTAGAACTTCAGAAAATTTGTAGTCGGTATTCTTAGTGCGTATATCATTGCCAAACTCTTCGCCATGGTTATGACGCGGGAAAGCCAATGCACCACCTGAATGTTCTTCCTCGGCAAATCCAAACAGGTTTGCTGCATAACTGATCTGGGTTTTTACTTCTTTTTTGCAGTAACCAAAATAATTATCAGCAAGAATGGTAACAATGACGCCTTTTTTATTTCTGGCTGTAATTTTAAACGGTTGCCCCCCGTTATAAAGTTCGTCATCATCTACCCAGCACATACCGTCTTTTATCTGTCGCTCGGTCGCATCGCTGATATACGGAAGACCCATTTCTTTTTTCTTCATTTTGACAAGGTGAGGAGCAAGAATCACGCAACCGGTATGACCAGACCAATGTTCAATATCCAGTCCTGCATCATTTTCCGCCAGCATTGGATTCCCTGCATTCCCAAAAATACTCTCCACAAAATCCAGGTTGCCGACCAAAGTGCCTGGTGCAAAAAAACGAATTTCCATGGTCTTTTGCGCTTGCGGTTTTTCTTTATCCGGGGTTGGCATTGCCGGGCAGACAATGGGGCGAAGCATCGTGGAAATAAAACCGTATGCCGGTTCTTGCTGTCCAGCCGTAAATGGAAGTATCGATAATTCCTCTGGAGGATTTAGTGCTTCTTGTAACAATCTTGCATAGGTGATTCTAGGTACTACTTTTTTATCACCCGGAACAGGCAAACCTCCCTCTGCTATATGAAATGAGCCCGCCGTAGTGCGACGGTCTCGGGTAGTATTATGTAACACACCCTGACTGACTCGATAGCTTTTCACATATTCAGATTCAAAGAAATCACTATCAACTGGTAAAGAGAGCTCCCGGGCTACTCCGTGTCGATCCATAATGATGGTATTGGTGGGCAGTACTGGCGGCTTAATATCACTGCCAACGTCTATTAAATATTCATCTAAAAAATCTTGAATCCGCTGATCAACAGGACAAAGGTAGCGTGATAATAATCGTGTTTTCTCTTGATAGCTGTGCAATAAGTCTTCCGCAACGGAGAAAAATTCGGTATTGCATTGATCTGTATCGCAAGTCGGTAGCCCGGAGGAATATAACTTCAAATTGATATACAAATGTATGTGTTTTCTGTATTCATCTGCTGTAATTTTGTCACTACCTTGTAGTAATCCAATTGATTTATCCAGATTCATTTTATTTACCTTGCATATTTATCTTAATGACTAAAGCCGAGAAGGTTATTACATCGCTCGGAGTGTTTTTTACGAATAAACAGACTTTAATACCCAAAATCATTGATGCCTGAAATCTTTCAGGCATTTATATTTGCACGTTTTTGGTGCGCGGCTTTCGGATAATGCTGATATGTCGCTTGTTCACCTTGAAACATTTTAAATTTCTTTTACATCAGGATATAAATAAATCTGGGGCTGGTATTTATATCTAGTGCAGGAATTAAACTCATAAATTTTAACGAATTACTCTGATTCTCTTGCTACTGTGTACTTCAAAAATAAGTGGGAAAACTTTCTCTTGTCACCGAAGTCACCACAGTAGATACGAATCTATATGCAATTTTGATACCAATAATGTTCATTCATGTCGAGAAAAGTTGTTTTAAGAGTAACTATTAGACTAATACAAAATCTGTTTTAAAAGATATTAGGAGACACTTTTAAAAGTACTGGGTGAATCAACTAGTTGTGGCTAATATCACACGTCTTATCAATATCATATAGATAAAAATTAGGCTGTTTCTACTAATAAATGTTGACGCTTAAACTCAGCAATGGTTCGACTAGCTGTTTGCTTGGTAATTCCTAACATAGCGCCTGTATATTCGCGATTAAAGAGTGAACATCAACAGGAATTATCAGGGTTCACTTTTACTAGCAACGTCGTAATGCACTACTTTGATGGCCATGTAGATAGTTTGGTTGCGCTAGTATTTTTTTCCACTTAATGCATGTTGCCAGATATTTATTAATATACGATGAAGTACTGGGCTAGTAGTTGAAAGTTCCTGGACAGCAATGGCAGGGTAACGGCAAATTTCATTTGGATGTAAGGTAACCGCATCGTGTTAATAGATAGGGATAGAACAATGACAAATAATAATAGAACATAAGCTACATATTTAATTTTAAAGTGTAGCTATAAATGTACCGTCACGCTGAATTAGAGTCGTATTTTCTGGTCTAATTGAATTGGGCAAATAAACTTTAGATATGCTGATTACCAGTTGAGGTGTTTATGAGTCTAATACAAAGCGTATCCCAGAAAATTTAAAGAAAAAAGCAGCAACGTTGGTCACAGAAGAAGGTTACAGGATCGCTCAAGCTGCTGAAGTGCCTTTGCTTGATTTTCTCCTATCGCCGAGCATGCTTAGTAGTTTTAGCTTATATTAGCTTATAAAGGCACGGGCATAGGAGAAACTTTCCATATCTTGTTGCAGTAATCCTGGATCGAACGGTCTGACGAAAAACTCCCCATCCGTGCAACATTTAGAATCGATTTTTTGATCCAGCTTTCGTGATCACCGTAGGCCTGGCTAACATCACGCTGACAGCTCAGATAGGATTGAAAATCAGCGAAGGCCATAAAGTTGTCTCTGCTCAAGAAACTGTTTGTCAGTGGAAGGAAAAGTTTCTTGTCGCCATGTGAAAATAAACCTGAATCAATCAGGTCTATCGCTGCTTTTAACTGACTATCATTATTATAGTACTCTCTGGGATTATAACCTTCTGATTTTAACTGGATTGCTTCAGGCTCCGTCATTCCGAATAAAAAGAAATTTTCTTCTCCAACTGCATCACGTATCTCGACATTGGCACCATCCAGTGTGCCAATGGTCAGAGCTCCGTTCATTGCAAATTTCATGTTCCCGGTACCGGACGCTTCCTTGCCAGCCAGTGAGATTTGTTCGGAGAGGTCCGCCGCAGGGTAAATGGACTGGGCGTTTGTTACATTAAAGTTTGGGTAAAATACCACTTTTAAAAAACCGTTTACCTGTGGATCATTATTGATAACATCTGCTATAGAACAGATGAGTTTGATCAGTAGTTTGGCTAAATAATAACCAGGCGCGGCTTTGCCTCCAAAGATAAAGGTGCGGGGAATGGGGGAATAATTAGCATCCCGTTTGATACGATTGTATTCACTAATAATATTCAACAGATTAAGATGCTGGCGTTTGTATTCATGAATCCGTTTCGTATGGATATCAAACAGCGAATCAGGATCTACAACGATGCCAATTTGACGTTTTATCAAGTCCGCCAGATGTGTTTTGGCCTGACGCTTTACAGCTTTCCATTCCTCGCAGAAAGCCGCGTCTTTAACATGTTTTTCAAGAACCTTAACCCGGTTCAGATCTCCCGCCCAGTCTTCCCCAACAACCTCAGTCAATAATTTATCAAGACCCGGATTACTTAGCTGAATAAAGCGTCGGGGTGTAACACCATTAGTAACATTATGAAACTTTTCTGGCCAGAGTTCGTAAAAATCTTTTAATAACCTTGTTTTGACCAGCTCAGAATGCATCGCTGCTACGCCATTTACTGCATAACTACCCACTGTTGCCAGATGCGCCATACGAACTCTGCCTTCGCTAACTTCATCAATCAGTGACATTCTTGCAACGCGGGCTTCATCGCCAAAAAACCGTATTCTGACTTCATCTAGAAAACGTGAATTGATCTCGTAGATGATTTCAAGATGCCTTGGTAGCACGCGTTTGAGGAGACCGACAGACCAGGTTTCCAGCGCCTCTGGTAATAAGGTATGGTTAGTATAGGCAAATGTGTTCCGTGTAATATCCCAGGCCTGACTCCATTCCATGTGGTGTTCATCCACAAATAAACGCATCAATTCAACCACAGCCAGTGCAGGGTGAGTATCGTTTAGCTGCGCTGTGAATTTAAGATGAAAATTCTCCAGGGTGCCGCATGTGTCCAGACACAAGCGGATCATGTCCTGTAATGAGCAAGAGACAAAAAAGTACTGTTGTTTTAACCTGAGTTCCTTACCAGCCTCAGGTTCGTCATTCGGGTACAAGATCTTGGAAATATTTTCGGCCTCAATTTTGGCGTTAACCGCGCCGTAATAATCGCCGCTATTGAAGGACTCAAGATCAAACGATTTGGTTGCTTCAGATCGCCACAAACGCAATATATTGGTATTTGCAACACGATAACCCAGGATTGGAGTGTCATAGGCAACGCCGTTAATTTCAATTTCAGGGATCCAACGCACACGATAGATATCATTCTCGTCAGTGTACTCCTCTGTATGACCGCCAAATCGTACCGGGAATCGTAAATTGGTACGAGCTAGCTCCCAGGGGTTGCCATCGCGCAACCATAAATCAGAACATTCGTGCTGCCAGCCTTCATGTATTTCTTGGTCGAAAATTCCGAACTCGTAGCGTATGCCGTAACCGATAGCCGGAATCTGCAATGTTGCCAAAGAGTCCATATAACAGGCCGCCAATCTGCCAAGTCCGCCATTACCGAGCCCTGGTTCCTTCTCCTGTTGAAGAATAGCTTCTAGGTCGATACCCAAATCCCCCGCCGCTTCACGTGCCTTGTCAAAAATATCCAGGTTATTCATGTTATTGCCCAGATGGGGGCCCAGCAGAAACTCGGCTGAGAAATAGCATACTGTCCGCGAATGGGAACTTTTATAGGTTTGCGAACTCTTAATCCACCGCTCCAGCATACGGTCCCGCACGGTATAAGCAGATGCCATATAAAGATCCTGAATATTCGCTTTTTCGGGAGCACGCCCTAGCGCATAAAATAGGTTATCAAGAAAACTTTGCTTCAATACCTCCAAACTCAGCCCGGTACGTGTGTAAGTTTCATTGCCAATGGACTTTGAAGGTTTTTTCATGCTTCTGTTACCGCGGTTTGATTTGTTTATGGATATTCCAGTACCCTTGTTAATCACATAAAAAAATGTGTTTATTAACTAGATAGTAAAAAAGATTTACAGCATCATTTGTGCCAGTAAATACTATCTATTATTCTAAATTGGCACTATTGTTGCAAGGTTATTCAGTATATTCAGAGTAAATAATATTCTTACTAATTTATGTTTAGATGAGTGCATCAAAATAGGGATAATCTATATGTGTTATAAGCTATATTGCACCAAAAACGAGCAACCGTATGCGTTACTTATGTAAAAAGAAGAAAATAATTTTCATGGAGGTGAATGTGTGAGCAGTTCTTTTTATTCATTTTATATCTTTTTGAGTCTTGTGGTTTTGACGTTATGGATCATGCTAACAGGTTCTTTAGCCGCTGATGAACTGCTGGTTGGGGTCATCGTTTCCATAGGTGTATCTCTGGCAACACCTCGGTCCGAAGTTTTTAGTGGTTTCATAATATCACCTCAGGCACCACTGGCTCTTGCACGTTATCTCGGGCACTTTTTCTTTGCCTTATTAAAAGCCAACCTTGATATGGCAAGGCGCGTGCTTTCTCCCTCCTTGCCCTTGAGTCCTGAAATCGTCGAAGTGCAAACCGGGCTTGAATCTAGCCTGGGCAAATTATTGTTAGCCAATAGCGTAACACTTACTCCCGGCACACTGGCTGTGGATGTTATCGATGACCGCATCCTGGTGCATTGGGTCGATTCTAGTCCGGGGGCTGATCTTGTGCAGGCAACACAGGTGATTGCGGCGGGGTTCGAACAACATATTAAAGGTTTTTTGAAATGATGGCTCTGGATATGAACTTCCTGGAAATAATTTCTGCCTCGTTGATGGCACTTGCCGTTTTACTCGGACTTGTTCGACTAGTGATCGGGCCATCAGCACCCGACAGGGTTGTTGCGGCTGACACACTGGCGATGATTACCACGGTTGCATTGACCGGTTTTGCAGTTTGGTTTAATAGCGAACTCTATCTTGATGTGGCTTTGATTTATGGAACGCTAGCGTTTGTGGGTATTGTTGCCATAGCACGCGCCATTGAAGGGGGCCGTTGATGCGACTGATTGCGGATTTATTCCTGCTTGCTGGCGCGTTTTTTACTTTTTTGGCAGCCCTGGGTTTATTACGAATGCCGGATGTTTATAACCGCATCCAGGTTGGCACCAAGGCAGCCACACTTGGCGCACTGTCTTTTTTCATTGGTATTGGAATTTTGCACCTCGGACTGGTGGCCTAAACTGCTCGTTATTAGTGGTTTTGTTTTGCTGACCAACCCGGTGAGTTCATCATCAATAGCACGTGCATTGTATATTGCGGGTATCAAACCCTGGAAGGTTTCTAAAGATGAGGCATCAATCCCGAGCCCTGCAACAGAGGCTGTGAGTACCGATAAAATCGAAACTGCGGAGAAAGCATAAGTGGAGAAAATATAGATGGAATTGCTAACTCTCCTCATCGTTTTCGTCATGCTGGTATCAGCCGTTTCTGTTTTGCTGCTACGCAATATGATTGCAGCGCTGGCGGCTACCTCGGTTGTTTCTTTGGCTTTGTCGGTTATTTTTGTGTTGTTGCGCGCGCCTGATGTGGCGATGACAGAGGCAGCAGTTGGTGCGGGTTTGAGTAGCCTAATACTGGCACTGGGATTAAGACGTCTGGGACTGTGGCAATTGGAAAAAAGCGGAGAGAATCTTCTGATGAAGCATGCAACAAAGAAGGATAACGACAATGGTTGAACGCAGATCAATACGTGATTTTGCCGCGCTGTTATTTGCGCTTGGCCTTGCATTCCTTTTGCTGGTTCTCGGTGCTCAATTTGTATTTGGTTCAGCACCGATGTTGATCGGGCAGGAAATTTTAAAATCCGCTCCTGCTGAAACCGGTGCTGCCAATATCGTTACCTCTGTGGTGCTGGGTTATCGCGGTATTGATACTCTGGTTGAAATAGCGATTCTGTTTAGTGCCGCAACATCTGCAGGGCTTGTACTTGGCAAGCGCCGAGAAAATGCGCGCCGTGACCCTGATGGGGGTTTTATATTAAAGGCCAGTGCAGAATTATTGTTTCCGCTGTTGCTGGTAGTGGGTTTCTATATCATCCTGCATGGTCATGTGACACCGGGCGGTGGTTTTCAGGGTGGCGTTATTCTGGCTGCGGCGTTCTTTATACCCTTGCTTGCTCGACCCGGTAGAAAAGTTAATCACGGTGGAATCAGTGTTATCGAAGGCCTGTCTGGCGCAGCTTTCATCATTATTGGCCTGATATCCCTTTTTCAGGGTAAGCAGTTTTTACAACCGATGCTAGAAATAGGTCAAATTGGAAGTTTGATTTCAGCCGGCACCTTGCCGCTGCTTTATCTTGCGGTAGGGCTTAAAGTAGGCGCTGAACTTGCAGGCTTACTGGCGCATATTGCAGATGTTGAGGCAGACACGGATACTAATGCTGTAACTGAGGTAGTAAAGAAAGTGGAGGCAGATTCATAATGTTACCTGATCCGGGAACAACGCTCTATGCGGGTGCAATCGGCCTTATCGTAATCGGTATTGCCGGTCTTGTTATTTCAAAAAATCTGTATCGTATTCTTTTGGCTTTGGTAATTGCTGAGGCTGGTGCGAACATGATGCTGGTACTTGCCGGCTTTCGCTTTGATGCGATTGCACCGATTGTGACCGGCCAGAGTACACAAATGGTGGATCCTGTACCGCAGGCAATGGTGCTGACTGCGATAGTTATTGGAGTGGGTATCCAGGCATTGGCACTTAGCCTGATAATGCAGGTTTACAGGAACTATGGCACCCTTGATATGCGAGAAATCAGCCGTAAGCTTGATCGGGACATTGCAGGCAATACCGGAGTTAGTCCCTCAAGCAGCGAGGAAGAACCGGCGGGTGTCGGCTTGTTGCCATTACCTGATGTGTTACTTAACAAAATCAATGAAAAGGGGGGGGGCGTATGATTTCCATTGATATGAATCCCCAGATAATGAGCCTCGCTGTACTGACCGTGGTATTACCCTTGCTGACTGCATTCCTGCTGCCGGTATTTGGGCGATTTTCCAATTTATTGGCACGCTATGCCGGACCGGTAGTTCTGTTGCTGTCTCTGTATATAACACTATTCGTCTGGAGCGAAATGACAAAACCTTTCATGTTTGTTATTGGCGGTTTTGCGCCACCTATGGGTATTGTCTTCTACATTGATCAACTTTCGATGTTGTTTACCGCGCTGGTATTGTTGATGACCTTATTGCTCTGGCCCTATCAAAAAGACATATCTATTAGGGAATGTTCCTTGACTTTATTATTGGTGGGTTCAGCTTGTGGATTGGCTTTATCCGGGGACTTGTTCAATATTTATGTATTCTATGAGTTGGCATCCGTGGCTTCCTTTGGCCTGGTTGCGTCCGTTGCGAGTGGCGCTGCCTATGCCGCCGCAATCCGCTACGTCATCATTAGCGGATTTGGTTCGGTTCTGGCGCTTACCGGTATTGCACTAGTCTATACACAAACCGGTACACTCAATCTGGCACAGCTTGCGCAGCTCGCTCCCGAACAACTTAACAATAATATAGGTGTCGCTGCCTTTTTACTAATACTGCTGGGAATTGGTGTCAAGGCTGAATTATTCCCGGTCAATACCTGGGTGCCGGAGGTTTATGCTACTGCAAATAAACGCGTTAGCGCATTGCTCGCGGGCCTGATATCAAAACTTGCTGTATTGGTGCTGGTACGTTTACTTATGTTGGTGTTTCAGACTCATCAGGCATTACATCTCATGCTGCTACTCGGTGTTCTCGGTGTTGTTACTGCCGAGTTGGCAGCCTGGCGCTCTAAAGACATGAGTCGCATGCTGGCGTATTCGTCCATTGGGCAGTTGGGTATTGTGTTCATTGCATTCTCGATTCCGGGCGAAGCCGGTGTTTATGCCGGTATTGCGGTATCGTTGCACCATCTGGTGGTCAAGCCAGCACTGTTTCTATTGGCCGAGCGCTGGGGTAAGTCGCTTGAAGGTTTGCGTGGTGCTGCAAAGGCGTCACCAGTTGGTGCCATCCTGTTTGTAATGTTTGCGCTATCACTGATTGGTGTACCTCCGTTTCCCGGCTTCTGGGCCAAATTGCTGGTGGTGATGGGTCTGATATCCCAGGACATGGCAATCTACTCAATCGCCCTGGCAGTGATTCTGGTTACAACGGTGATCGAAGCCAATTATTTATTCAGAGTCGTCATTATCCTTTATGACAAAACAAAATCTGAAGAAAAATCAGAAACACAAACTCAGTATGATGAAAAACTTGCTCATGGCAGACTGGATCTGCTTACCTCAAGTTTGCTCGGGGCCGCCTTAATAGCTGCAACATTTTTCATTGTTCCATTGGGCCAGTATGTAAAAGGGACAGCCACTCAGGCAACTGATGTGAAGGCTTATATATCAACTATATTTCCCAGGGTAATGATTCCTGGCTCAGCTATTACAGAAGGGGGTAAATAAGCATGACCGTACTGGATCATCTGTTAGTACTCTCAGTGCTTAGCGTTTTACTGGTATTGTTGCTGGGTCGTCAGCGTTACACTGGCTGGATAAGCACATTGTTGTATGTAGCGCAGTTTGTGTTGTTGTTGAAGCTGGCGGGTGTCGCTTACGGTGAAGGCAAGCTCTTGTCATCAATACCGTCCTCTTTCAGTTTTACCGTTCTCGGCCAACAAATGTCCTGGCGTTTTGATGCCCTGTCATGGTTCTTTGCGGTTATTACTATCGGCGCGGCCTTACTCACAAGCTGGTATGCCTCGGGAGCATGGGGTAAAAAATTCCGTGAAGAAGGTGGCAATCTATGGCTACTGCATGTAGCCCTGTCGCTGAATGTATTTAGCATGTTACTGCTGCTTGCCAGCGGTGATTTTCTATCGCTATTTGTCGGCTGGGAACTGGTCAGTTGGGCGAGCTTCCTGTTGATGGTATTGGCAGGCGGCGCGGCTTCACGTGCGGCACTCAAATATGTCACCTACGCAATGGGTGGAGCGATGGCATTACTTGCAGGCATGGCACTGGTGTATCGCTATGCTGGCAGTTTGCAATACCAGGATTTTGTTGCTGTACTGCCCTCATTATCAACGCCCCAAATGTGGATTCTACTGGCACTGTTCGGGAGTGGCTTTGCCGTCAAAATGGGGCTATTACCCTTCCATTTATGGCAGGCAGTCGCTTATGCCGAAACACCGGGGCCGGGCGCCGCTTTCCTCGGGGCGATTTCTGCGCGAATGGGTTTATACGCCATCATTGTAGTGCTGTTCCAGTTGATGGGTCTGGTATCTATTGAAACATTAAAAATCCCGTTTACCTTTCTTGACGGACAAAGCCTGTTGGGATGGATCGCCGTTTTAACCATCATCATCCCGACCTATACCGCGTTGCGACAAAACGATGCACGAATGTTACTGGCCTGGCATGGCATCGGGCAGGGTGGTTACATGCTGTTGGGATTGGCAACCGGGGATGCACTTGGCAGTGCGGGCGGATTGTTGCATGTGTTCAACTATGCGACCTGTCAGGCTGCATTGCTTCTAGCCGTATTTGCGGTCAGGCATCAAACCGGAACCTCTGATCTCAACAAACTGGGTGGTTTGATCACACGCATGCCGATTTCCTTCCTGATCTTGCTGGTGGGAATTATTGGCCTGGCGGGTTTGCCACCAATGAACGGCTTTGTCTCCAAGTGGATGATCTACCGCTCCCTGATGCTGGAAGGTATGCCTTTGCTGTTCATTGCCTCGATCATTGGCACACTCGGAACGATACTTTCGGTTTACAAACTGATCCATAATATGTTCCTTGGCCAGCTACGTCTGGAGCACCAGCATATTCGCGAAGTCCCCTGGAGCATGGTTGCTCCGATGATGATACTTGCTGCATTGGTATTTATTACCGGCCTGATGCCGGGTCTGGTACTTGAGCCGATTGCTGCGATACAGGCTACGCTGGGCATGCCCGTAGTCAACTACACAGTAGGCGGTGTTGAAATGGCAAGCGGCTCGCTCGATATGCTATGGATTGTCGGTATTCTCTTCGGAGGCTTTGCGGTTGGAGCGATTTTGTTCTACTCAACCGGACGTACCCAGCATATCCATCAGCTCGATAACTATGCCGGTGGCCATTTTCTCAGCTCAGATACCCGCTACCAGTACAGCGATAATTTCTATGCCGGGTTGATGCGTGTGATTGGCCCGCTGTACCGCTACAGTTTTCAATGGCTGGAAAATTCTATACATTCGTTAATCAGCTTACTCGGCGCGGTAATGAAAACATTCTATAAAAACGCACAACCTTCATTTTATTTACTGGCAACCGTGGTACTGGCTATGGCATGGATCGTGTTATGAACGATGTAATAAACAATGTAACAAGCAATCAGGCAAGTGCAATTGAAATGATCATCGAAGCCATTTTGATGCCATTGGTAGCCTTCATTGTAGGCATGTTTATGGTGCTGATGATGCGCAAGATCGGCGCACGTATCCAGCGACGCATAGGGCCACCCTTAATGCAACCTTTGTATGACATCATTAAGCTTTATAGCAAACACACACAAACCTCGCATGGCTGGATGCATGATATTGGGATCGTGATGGCGGTAGGTGGCTATATTGCAGCCGAAGCGATGTTGCCAGTGCCCGGCATGAACGGCATTGCTGAAAAGGGGGGATTAATAGTATTGACCTATATGATGATGGTTCCTTCTTTAGGCCTTGCACTGGGTGTTGGCCAGTGTGCCAACCCGAATGGTTCGATCGGCATATCGCGTGCCTTGACCGCGATGCTGGCGTATGACATTCCCTTCGTTATCGTTGTGTTTGGCGTTGGCTGGCACTTCGGAACGACCAACCTGGTTGAGATTGTCGAGGCGCAGCAGGCAGCAGGCCCAGCGGGATGGGGCATTACACAAATGCCGTTACTCGCGTTCGCCGGTTTGTTTGCGCTGCAGGGTATGCTTGGTAAGCAGCCGTTTGAAATTTACGTGGCACCGCATGAAATAGCCACAGGCCCGATGGTTGAAATGAGTGGCAAGTATCTTGGCGGATTGTTTGTGATGCAATGCTTCCAGCTTTATACGGCGGGTGTGTTGTATGTCACGCTGTTCCTCGGTGGCGGTGAGAACTGGCTGACATTTCTGGCGAAATCATTTGCCGTGGTTGCCATTCCGATGTCGATTGCCTTTGTGTTCCCGCGTTATAAAACCGATGACCTGATCCGCATGCTGTGGAAATGGCCGGTGATGGTGGGATTACTAGGATTGGCGTTTGTGATGAATTAGGTAGAAAACCAGCTTTTAAGTTAGGTAATAAATCAGGTTAAACAATATGACTGAAATAAAAGACATACCGGTAAAGGTTGAAACGGATCTCGGAAAAGAGCTTATTCCTGATTTGGGTTTTAAGAAGCGTAGTAATCCGTTTGCCAATGTATTCGATGAAATGATCAAATTCTGCCGTTCGCGTTCCCTGTTTATGCTGCATTACTGCACGGGTTGCGGTGCGATTGAATTACCTCCGGCAATGACCTCGCGCTTCGATATGGAACGTCTCGGTATTCAACCGATGGTGACCCCGCGTCAGGCCGATATTTTGCTGGTGACTGGATATGTGTCTGTAAAAACACTGAAACGCATCATCCTCACCTACGAACAAATGAGTTCGCCAAAATATGTGGTTGGCATCTGTTCCTGCACGGTGAATGGCGGTATGTACTGGCAGAGTTATGCTACTGCCAAGAAGCTTGATGAATACCTGCCGGTTGATCTTTATATTGCCGGTTGTATGCCACGTCCCGAAGCTATCATGGAGGGTTTGAAAAAGCTTATGGGTGATATTCAAAGCGGAAAGGCAAGTAACTGGAAGGACTATTATGAGAATTACGACGCCTACCTGGGTAATCAGCAGCACCTGTTTGGTGACAACTGGCAAACGCCGACCGACGTTATCGGTGAAGCCCATAATTATGAACTCGCAGGACCCGGTACTGCCGGCGAACATACAGACCGTTTAGAGCAATACCAAAGCCCACTTAAACCTATCACCAGCCATTTCCGCATCGGTGAAACCGTTAAAGTTAACGATGATGGTAACGATAACTATGCTAACAACTTTGATAACAACAATAAAAAAGGTGGCGAGTAACATCAATGAGTAACAATATTGTTAAATGGCTGGACCAACTGGTTGCCGATGTCGAAGGTGTTGGCTACCAGCGCAAGAGTGATCGGCGCATCCGCATGGACGTCACATCAGACACCTTGCCAACTCTGCTCGAATTGCTGCGGGGCCGTGGCAGTTATGTGCATTTATCAGCGATTAGCTGCGTTGACTGGATCGAAGATGACGAATTCGAGCTGGTCTATCATCTCTGGTCATACGAAAGCAACACTCTGGTTTCAGCGCATACACGTATTCCGCGCAGTCCTGGCATTTACCTGTCGGTTTTCGACCTTTATCATCCGGCGGCTTTTTTTGAACGCGATATCCATGAGATGTTTGGTCTCTATTTCGAGGGCAGTCCCGATATGGAACGCTTTATTCTAACTGAATGGGACGGCCCGCCGCCGATGCGCAAGGACTTCGATGCTGAAGCCTATGTGAATCGCAAATTCAACTTTCAGGATTACCATCCCGACTGGTTGAAAGAGCTAGAGGAAGAGGGAGGTGGCATTGCGATTCGCCCGGATGAGGTGCGCGCAATAAAGAAGGCTGGCGATTCAAAAGCAGACACTTCAAAGACTGACAGATCAGGTGCTAACAAGGTATGAGACCAGAAAATTACCAGGCTAAAAACCATCCGCCCAGCAATGAATACGAACTCAACTTTGGCCCCAATCATCCGGGCATCGAAGGCAACTATGCATTGCAATTAAAACTCCACGGCGATCAAGTCGTGCATGCACATGCGGACGGTGGCTACCTGCATCGTGGTTTTGAAAAACTTATGGAAGGTCGTTTGTGGATACAGAACATCGCACTGGTTCCACGGATCTGCGTACCTGATCCGGCGCCGATGGAACTGTGTTATTCACTGGCGATAGAAGAAATTGGCGGCCTGGACGTGCCCGAACGTGCGCAATGGCTTCGCGTTCTGCAACTTGAACTATCGCGTATTGCGGCCCACCTGTTTACCTTTGGCGGACACGCCGCGACCACCGGAATGTACAGCAATATGTTCTGGGGCGTTGCTGATCGCGACATCCTGCTGGATCTGTTTGAAGAACTCACCGGCGGGCGCGTTTACAGCATCTACAATATTCCGGGCGGGGTACGTAGGGACATACCCGAAGGTTTCCTTGGTCGCGTAAGCAAAACCATCGACTACATTGAATCGCGTTTACCGGATTACGATAACCTGTTCTTTAGCAACCAGGTGTTTGTCGGCCGTGCCAAAGGCGTTGGCGTGATGAACCAGGAACAGGCGCTGGATTGGGGCGTTACCGGCCCAAACCTGCGTGCCACCGGGCTTGCGTTTGATGTTCGGCGTGATGACCCCTATCTGGTTTATGACCAGCTCGAATTCGAGATTCCCACCGAAGATGCGGGCGATGCATGGGCGCGCACTTTGGTGCGCCGTCAGGAACTGCTACAGAGCATCCGTATCGTGCGTCAGGTAGTTAAAGCTTTGCCCGATATCGGCGGTGCAATTCGATGCCCGATACCCAATCCTCTGGCATGGAACGTCCCTGCCGGTGAAGCCTATGCGCGGGTGGAATCTTCCAAAGGCGAGACCTGTTACTACGTGGTTTCGAATGGCGGTGACATGCCTTACCGTGTACATATCCGTGGGCCATCCAGTATGCATGCGGTTCAAGTGCTGGAAAGACTGGCGACAGGTTGCCGCATCGAAGATGTCGCGCAGGTTATGTTTTCACTGGATGCGTGTCCACCGGAGGTCGATAGATGAGCGATATTAAGTATAGCGATAAAGGTAGTGTTCTTAACCCTTTAAAAAGCTGGCAATTTCTGGGGAGAAAACCGGTTACGGTCGCATTAGAACCTCGTCCGGCTACCAAAAATTATCGTGGCTTTCATATCAACGACTGGGAAAAATGCATCGGGTGCAGTACCTGCCAGAAAGTCTGCGATAACGCCGCGATTACCATGGTCAAAGTTCCCAGCCTGAAAGAAGACCCGGTTTTGGGGGTGCGCAACCTGCGCCCTGCGATTGATTACGGTCGCTGCTGCTGGTGTGGTTTATGCGTAGATATCTGCCCCACGGGTTCGATTTCATTGACACGCGAATACGTGCATATCTGCGATCAGGAGACTATTGATAGCTATTTCATCCTGCCTGATCCGAATGGCATACATAATGAATTTTTTGAGAAGGGCTGGAGTAAAACCGAAGATGCCGATCTGGTAGATCTTGAACGCCAGCAAATGGTGGAGCTAGAACCGGAAAAACGCATCGACAACTTTAGCGAGGTAGTTGAAGGTTATGATAAGCAGAAGGCAATACTCGAAGCATCGCGCTGTGTGCAATGCGGCATGTGCCATGATTCCTGCCCGACCCATATGGATGCGCCAGAATATATCCGTGCCATCTGGGAAGATGATCTCGAAGAAGCAGTACGCTGGATCTACAAAACCAATCCGTTTGCGCATGTCTGCGGCCGCGTCTGTACGCACCGCTGCGAAACGGCCTGTTCCGTTGGTCGCCGTGGTGAACCGATAGCAATCCGCTGGTTAAAACGTTATGCGATGGACTCGCTTGATCATGAACGCATCAAGCAGATTGCCGCCGAAGGCATTTCCGATTTTGTGACCGGTAAGAGTATCGCCATTATCGGCTCGGGCCCGGCCGGAATGACAGCGGCTTATGACCTGGTGAAAAAAGGGCATAGTGTGGTGGTCTTCGAATCGCAGGACAAAGCCGGTGGCATGATGCGCTATGGCATTCCGGAATACCGTCTACCTTATGACCGCATTGATGACGATATCAACACGATACTCTCACTGGGCGTAGATTTACGTTTGAATACGAAAATTGGTAAAGACATCAGTATGGATCAACTGCGCACCGATTACGATGCCGTATTGATTGCCAGTGGTTTACACGAAGGGCGTTCAACCCGCATCCCGGGTTCCGAACATGCCAAAACCATATCGGCAATAACACTGCTACACCAGATTACCAACGCTGAAGAATTTGAAGTGCCAAAAAGTGTGGTGGTTATTGGTGGGGGTAATGTCGCGATGGATGTTGCGAGAAGCCTTGCACGTTACCAGAAAAATAAATACGGCCATGTAGATGTTACTGTTACTGCATTGGAACCACGAGAGAAAATGCTTGCGGATGAGAGTGAAATTCGCGAATCTGAAGAAGAGGGCATCATGATCATTCCAAGCCGTGGGCCGCGCCAGTGCATGATCGAAGAAGATTCACTTACGGGTCTTGAGACCGTTTTCTGTACCTCGATTTTCGATGAAGAAGGCCGCTTCCATCCGAAATTTGATGAATCCGATGTGTATATTCATAACGCCAACTTGGTGGTTGAAGCAATCGGTCAGGCCGCCGATGTCAGTTATCTCGGCGATGAAATTACCGAGTCTCTGGAATGGCAACGCGGCCGCTTGCAGGTCGATGATGTTGGTAAAACAGCAGCACAATGGTTATGGGCAGCGGGTGATATGGTCAAAGGCCCGGATGTTATCCATGCAGTGGCCGGTGGGCATAAAGCGGCTGAGAGTATACATGAGTCACTGATGATTAGCGTGGAGAAATCGGTATGAGCAACGGAGCAGACAAGTCAAAAAAGACAAAGAAAATCAAACCCGAAGGTGGCAAGGGTTACAAAAAACTTAAAGAGAAAAAAAGCCTCGATGAGATTCTTGAAACCGCGATGGGTTTTGAACGCATTGCGCGCGATTTCTATCAGGATTTGTGCGACAAGGTGAGTAAACCGTTAAGGAGCCTGGTGCAGGAGCTCGCCGAAGAGGAAGAAGAACACTACAACTTGTTCAAGAATTTACGCGAACGCGACGATATTCAACAATACATCGGCGAAAAAATAGAAACACCACCAAGCGACCACCAGTTTTCTGATTTCATCCACTTGCCAGACCTTGGCGAAAAACCGGATGACCAGGATGTATTACGCTATGCACTGGGCAGGGAACAGGCAGCGATGGAACAGTACACTGCCCTGGCCCAGAATGTACCACCGGGGCCGATAGCCGACCTGTTTCAGTTTCTGGCCAATGAAGAAATGGAACACAAAAAAGAACTCGAAAAAATTTATTACGAAGTGGTGCATAGCGGCGGGGTTTAACTCAGGAATGATAATTCAATAACTTCTGAAACGATGACTAGTCTTTTTACTCCAGCTCATAGAGTCTCAAATTGTTGCAAAAAATGACTATGCGCCTCTAGAGATCCTATGATGGAAGAGAAAACTCTGCGTGATCGTTTCGGAAATTATTAAACCCAGATTCCTAATACTGCCGTAGATACGATTTCACATAGAACGGACAAAGTTTGCTAAATATAATTTAAATTGATAACAGAGGGATATATATGACAAGTTTAACCAAGAATGTTTATGCATTTGAGGAAGGCGATGGAAAAAACAAAATGTTGCTGGGAGGCAAGGGGGCTAACCTCTGCGAGATGACCCAGATTGGTTTAAATGTACCTCCGGGTTTTGTAATTACTACTGAGGCCTGTCTGGCTCACCTTGAAGATAAGGAACATCTTCCTGAGGGTGTGATGGAGGAAGTAATCGAGCATATGGCCGCTCTTGAAAAGAAAACCGGAAAAACATTTGGTGATCGTGATAATCCCTTACTGGTTTCGGTACGATCCGGTTCAGCCATGTCAATGCCGGGAATGATGGATACGATTTTGAATCTTGGATTAAATGCTGACTCGCTTCAGGGCTTAATCGAACACACCAGCAATGAACGTTTTGCTTATGATTCCTACCGCCGTTTCATCCAGTTATTCGGCAAGGTAGCGCTGGGTATTTCTGACGAAGCATTCGATGAAGAATTCGATAAGATAAAACATAAGGTGGGAGTTAAGGAAGACCTTGCTTTGACGTCGTCTGATCTCAAAGACGCATCCGAGCGATTTCTCGATGTAGTAGAACGGGTCACTGGTTTACCTTTTCCTGAAGACCCCTATGTACAGCTGGAATTAGCCATCAAGGCAGTGTTCAACTCTTGGGATGGCAAGCGTGCTGTGGACTATCGTCGAGAATTCAATATCACCCCGCAAATGGCTAATGGAACAGCTGTTAATATATGCACCATGGTGTTCGGCAACCTGGGTAACGACTGTGCTACAGGTGTGGGATTTACCCGTTACCCAGATACTGGCGCGAATGAATTGTTTGGTGAATATCTGACAAATGCACAGGGTGAAGACGTAGTCGCCGGTATTCGTACCCCAAAACCGATTGATGCCATGCTGGATGAAATGCCAGAACTGTACAAACAGTTAAAACAGCTGCGAGATACTCTGGAATCCCATTACAGGGAAGTGCAGGACTTTGAGTTCACGATTGAAAAAGGCCAGCTGTATTGTTTGCAAACACGCAATGGCAAGATGAATGCTACCGCCATGGTACGCACCTCCGTGGATATGGTGAGGGAAGCACTGATTGATAAAAACCAGGCCTTATTGCGTATTCAACCAGATTTACTGGAACAAATGTTATTTCCCCGGCTTGATCCTAATACAGATTTAGTACCAATTGCCCGTGGTTTACCGGCATCACCGGGTGCAGCCGTTGGGCATGCTATATTTGATGCCAACAGTGCCGAAAAACTGGGGCGCAGTGGTCAACGAGTGATATTACTCCGGGAAGAAACCAAGCCGGAAGATATACATGGTTTCTTTGCATCGCAGGGTATTTTAACCGCGCGCGGAGGTAAAACCTCACATGCAGCTGTGGTCGCGCGTGGCATGGGTAAACCCTGTGTGGCAGGTGCCGAAGGTATTCATGTAGATGTGCTTACTCGTACCGCAGTCGTCGGTAAATATACGATTGCCGAAGGCGACTTAATTACCATTGACGGCACAACAGGAGATGTCTACCTGGGTGAAGCCGAGATGATCGAAGCGGTATTCACATCAGAACTGGAGGTATTGTTGCAATGGGCTGATGAGCGTGCGAGGCTGGCAGTGATGGCCAATGCTGATTCGCCACAAGACGCGAAACAGGCACTGAAGTATGGTGCTATGGGCATAGGTTTATGTCGCACCGAACGCATGTTCAATGCAAAAGACCGCCTTCCTATTGTAATTGATATGATTGTTGCAGACACTACAAAAAAACGGCAACTAGCGCTTGATAAATTGTTACCTATACAGCGGGAAGACTTCAAGGGCATTCTTAAAATAATGACGCCTAAGCCGGTCACTATCCGCTTACTCGATCCACCGATTCATGAGTTTTTACCTTCAGAACAACAATTAGTCAAAGAGCTCGATCAATTGATTCAGCTTAAAGATACGGTGCAAGGTATGAATGTGCTGACTGATGCGGTTGAACAGCTCTATGAGGGCACGGACGAACATAACCAGGTGCGTTATCTCGCTGATTCGCACATATTAGAAGAGGTTATTCAGAAGAAAACCATGATTTTAAAAATGGTGCGCAATCTGTTTGAAACCAACCCGATGTTAGGCCATCGTGGTGTCAGACTCGGTATTACCTTCCCGGAAATATATTCCATGCAAATACGCGCAATACTAGAAGCAGCGGCTGAATGTGTCAAAGAAGGTAGTAATGTTTGTCCTGAAATTATGGTGCCCCAAGTCTGTACTGCTCAAGAATTAATCAGGGTTAAATCTTATGTCGATGAGATTCATCCGCAAGTCGAGGAAAAATATGGTGTTAAAGTGGAATTTAAGTTTGGTTCTATGATTGAAGTTGTGCGCGCCTGTATGCGAGCTGATTATCTAGCCCAAGAAGCCGAGTTTTTCTCTTTCGGGACGAATGATTTATCGCAAGCAACATTTTCATTTTCACGTGAAGATGCGGAGAATAAATTTCTGCCTATGTACCATGATAAAAAAATTCTTCAGGATAATCCTTTCGAAGTGCTTGATGTAAAAGGCGTAGGAAAATTGATTAAACTGGCTATCGAATGGGGAAGACAAACTCGTCCGGATATGCGTATGGGTGTTTGTGGTGAGCATGGTGGACACCCACAGTCTATACAGTTTTTCCATGAAATAGGACTGACTTATGTGTCATGCTCCGGACCACGCATACCTTCAGCACGTCTGGCGGCAGCACATGCGGCACTGCTAGAGGAATAAGTTAAAAAAGTCTTAAACGTTATTCTATCTATACCTTGTTTAAGCTATTACCCGGGAGATAACAGCAATGAAATATGAGGACATGACACATCATCCTGATATGACGCAACATGCAAAGGGCACGGGACCGCTTAGGACTCAACGGCCTGTTTATGTTGATTACTTGCCACCCTGCAATAGTGGCTGTCCTGCGGGAGAAAATATTCAGGCATGGTTAGGGTTGTCTCAAGCGGGTGAATTTGAAGCGGCCTGGCAGAGCCTGATTGAGAACAATCCATTTCCGGCGATTCACGGTCGCGTGTGTTACCACCCTTGTGAAGACGCCTGCAACCGTAATTACACCGACAGTACCGTAAGCATCCACGCGGTCGAACGGTTTCTTGGCGATTTGGCACTTGAGAATAACTGGAAACCTGAGTTCGAGCATACTTCTGGTGGAAGTCGCATACTTATTATTGGTGCTGGGCCTAGCGGGCTTTCTGCCGCTTATCATCTGAGGCGACTCGGTCATGAAGTTGAAATTCGTGAAGCAGGTCCGGTAGCAGGGGGCATGATCCATTTCGGCATTCCGGCTTACCGCATGCCGCGTAAAGAGCTGAATGCTGAGATAAAAATGGTAGAAGACATGGGAGTCAAAATCATCCTTAATCACCGTGTTGAAAATGTTTTGAAAGAAAAAGAAGAAGGTAAGTTTGATGCCGTGTTTGTTGCGATTGGTGCACATATCAGTAAAAAGATAAATATTCCTGCGCGTGAAGCAGGCAAGATGCTGGATGCCGTTACTTTTCTGCGTGAGGCACATAGCGATAATCCGCCAAAACTGGGGAGGCGTGTTGCTATCTACGGCGGAGGTAATACCGCGATGGATGCTGCCCGAACGGCCAAGCGTCTGGGTGCTGAAGAAGCCATGATCATTTATCGTCGTGATCGGGGTAGTATGCCGGCGCACGATTTTGAAGCTGACGAAGCATTGGAGGAAGGTGTCAAAATCAAATGGCTGCGCACTATTAAGGATATTGACCAGACCAATTTCCAGGTTGAAGTGATGGAGTTGGATGAAAATGGCCGTCCTCAAGCAACTGGTGAAATCGAAGTACTGGAAGCAGATTCGCTAATACTGGCAGTTGGTCAAAATGCAGACACCCATTTTCTGCAAAGTATTCCCGGTATCGTATTCAATCCCGATGGTACGGTCATTGTCGGTAACGACATGATGACTGGCAGTGAAGGGATTTTTGCCGGTGGCGATATGGTACCCAGTGAGCGTTCCGTGACAACTGCAGTTGGTCATGGCAAAAAGGCTGCTCGATATATCAACGGATACCTGCGTGGTGAAGCGTATCAGCCAGTGGCGAAACATCCGGTCGTGAGCTACGAGCGTTTGCATATCTGGTATCGGGCTGAAGCTCCCAGAAAGGAGCAGGCTGAAATTCCTGTGTTTGATCGCATCCATAACTTCGATGAAATCATCAAAGGATTAACCGCGCATGAAGCACGCTTTGAATCGCAACGTTGCCTGTCCTGTGGCAACTGCTTTGAATGCGATGGCTGTTTTGGTGCCTGCCCGGAAGGCGCGGTTATCAAACTCGGTGCTGGCAAGCGTTACCGATTCGATTACAATTTATGCACCGGATGCGCGGTCTGTTTCGAGCAATGCCCTTGCCATGCCATAGAGATGGTTCCAGAGCCAGATATTCTGGTGAACAAAGTCGTTTATTCTGGTAAAGCTGTAGAGAAACAGCCATGAGTCCGCAAAAATACGTCACCATTGACGGAAATGAAGCCGTTGCCCATGTTGCCTACCGTGTTAGTGAGGTCTGTTCAATTTATCCAATTACACCGGCATCACCGATGGCAGAGGCAACCGATGTGTGGTCTGCCAAAGGTCTCGTAAACATCTGGGGACAGATTCCGGATGTGATTGAAATGCAAAGCGAAGGAGGTGCAGCAGGTACCGCGCATGGTTCGCTTCAGGCGGGTGCATTGACAACGACATTTACCTCGTCGCAGGGATTGTTGCTGATGTTGCCCAATATGTACAAGATTGCAGGGGAACTGACCGCGACCGTGTTTCATGTGGCGGCGCGTTCTCTTGCTGCGCATGCGCTATCGATTTTTGGCGATCACCAGGATGTGATGTCTGCACGCACCACGGGTTTTGCCATGTTGTCTTCGGCCACTGTGCAGGAGGCGCATGACATGGCACTTATCAGCCATTCCGCAACACTGGAAGCGCGTATACCATTCATGCATTTCTTCGATGGTTTTCGTACCTCACATGAGGTCAACAAAATTAGCCTGCTATCTGACGAGCAGATACGGAGCATGATCAATGAAGATCAGGTTATCGCACATCGCCAGCGTGCCTTGAATCCAGACCATCCCTTTATCCGTGGTACTGCACAAAATCCGGACACCTATTTTCAGGGACGCGAAAGGTCAAATACATACTATCAAAAGGTGCCAGAAATCGTTGCAAAGAAGATGAAGCGATTTGCTGAACTTACCGGTCGCCACTATCAGATTTATGAATACTACGGTGATCCGCAAGCCGAACAATTGATGGTGATTATGGGGTCGGGTGCTGATACCGCTATTGAAACCATCAAGGTACTTAATGAAAAGGGCGAAAAACTGGGGGTCTTACTGGTGCGCTTGTTCAGGCCATTCCCGGTTGAAACCTTTATCGACGCGATACCGGGTTCTATTAAATCGATTGCTGTACTTGATCGTACCAAAGAACCCGGATCCAGTGGCGAACCTCTGTATCAGGATGTCCTTACAGCCTATGTCGAGTCATATAGCATGGGACGAATCAGAACTTTGCCACGCATGATTGGTGGACGCTATGGCTTGTCCTCAAAAGAATTCACTCCAGCGATGGTCAAAGCGGTTTTCGATGAGTTGGGAAAAGAGGATCCAAAAAATCACTTCACGATTGGCATTAACGATGATGTCACCCACACCAGCCTTGAGTTTGGGGAATCTTTAGATATCGAACCCAAAGCGATGAAATGCGCCTTGTTTTTTGGTCTGGGTGCTGACGGTACTGTCGGCGCCAACAAGAACAGCATCAAAATTATTGGTGAAAATACTGACCTTTATGCGCAGGGCTATTTTGAATACGATTCGCGTAAATCGGGTTCTGTAACGACCTCGCATCTGCGCTTTGGCCCTGAACCTATCCATGCACCTTACCTGCTACAGTCTGCCGACTTTATAGCTTGCCACCAGTTCAGTTTCATTAACAAAATGAAGATTCTGAAACTGGCGGCACACAAGTCAGTTTTTCTGTTGAACAGTCCATATTCCGCTGATGAGGTCTGGAATCAGCTACCACAACCCATGCAGCAAACCCTGATTGATCGCCAGATTGAGATGTATGTAATAGATGCTTCCAGCGTTGCACTTGAAGCCGGAATGAATAAGCGTATCAATACAGTTATGCAGACCTGTTTTTTTGCCCTTTCAGGTGTATTACCCAAAGAACAAGCGATTGAGCAGATCAAGCATGCAATTGAAAAGTCCTATTTCAGCAAAGGCCGCTCAATAATCGAGATGAATTTTAAAGCGGTGGATGCTGCGCTTGATCATCTCCAGCAAGTCAATATTCCACAGCAGGTTTCCAGTCAACGTCCACTGGATTCTGTAGTTCCAGTCGCGGCACCGAAATTTGTACATGAAGTGACTGCATTTATGTTGCGTGGTGAAGGCGATAGCCTACCCGTTAGTAAAATGCCAGATGATGGCACTTTTCCCAGCGGTACCACCCAATGGGAAAAACGAAACATTTCCGAGATTGTCCCGCATTGGGAGCCGGACATTTGTATACAGTGTGGAAATTGCAGCTTTGTTTGTCCACATAGTGTTATCCGTTCTCGCTTCTACCATGAACAGCAACTGGATGCTGCGCCGGATACTTTTGCATCGGCACCGATCAGTGCACGTGGCTTCCCGGAAACCCGCTTTACACTGCAGGTTTATCTTGAAGACTGCACTGGTTGCGGGGTTTGCGTAGAAGTTTGTCCGGCGCATAATCCTCAGGATAGACATAAAAAAGCGATCAATATGCTGCCAAAAGCACCTGTTCTGCAGCAGGGTCGCGAAAACGTGCAATTCTTTGAGCAGTTGCCAGTGAATGAACGTGCCCAGGTGGATTTTTCAGGCGTACGCGGGGTTCAGTTTCTTGAACCTCTGTTTGAATTTTCCGGTGCCTGTGCAGGCTGTGGTGAAACACCTTATGTCAAACTATTGTCGCAGTTATTCGGCCCTCGCTTAATGGTTGCCAATGCAACGGGTTGCTCCTCCATCTACGGGGGTAACCTTCCCAGCACGCCATGGACTATGAATCACGAAGGGCAAGGGCCAGCCTGGTCAAATTCCTTGTTCGAGGACAATGCCGAATTCGGTCTGGGGATGCGCATCAGTGCCGACCAGCAAAACCTCATGGCGCGTCAGTTACTTCAGGAGCTGGCACCAAAACTTGGAAACGAATTGGTTCAGACTACCCTGAATGCGGAACAACGTGAAGGTAGTGAGATTCGTGCTCAACGTGAACGCGTAATTGAGTTAAAGGAAAAACTGCAAACACTAGACAATCAGCGCGCACGTAGCCTGCTCGCGGTTGTCGATCATCTAGTACGCCGCAGCGTCTGGCTGGTAGGTGGTGATGGTTGGGCCTATGATATTGATTCTGGTGGTCTTGATCATGTGTTATCGACGGGACGCAATGTCAATGTGCTGGTGCTTGATACCGAGGTCTATTCCAATACGGGTGGCCAGATGTCAAAAGCCACACCGACGGGTGCGACGGCTAAATTCGCCTCTGCCGGTAAGCGGATTGGCAAAAAGGACTTGGCCTTGCAGGCGATTTCCTACGGTAATGTCTATGTTGCCCAGGTTGCACTTGGAGCCAATCCACAGCAAACCTTACTCGCGATGAGAGAGGCCGAAGAATACGATGGGCCTTCCATTATTCTCGCCTACAGCCCCTGTATTGCACATGGGTATGACTTGCGCAATGGCCCACGCCAACAAAAACTGGCAGTAGAAAGTGGTTACTGGCCACTGCTACGCTACAATCCGGCGTTACGTGAAGCAAGGCAGCATCCATTTGTGCTGGACTCTCCAAGGCCTAGAATCAGCTTCAAAGAATATGCCTACAATGAAGCACGCTATAAGATGTTGACACGCACCAATCCTGAAGAAGCCGAAAACCTGATGAAATTGGCACAGAAAATGGTTGACCTGCGCTGGCAGACCTATGAACACATGATTGGACAGAGTCCTTCCGAGTTCCAGCCAGTGGCATAACTTCCGCTTTAGAATCAGTTTTCTGTATGAAAACTGTATTAATAACAGGATGTTGTTTCTGATTTTACTTCAGTTTTAAGCAGTAGTAGCGATTGCTATCTTGTCTTTATGTTCTTCAGATGTGTTTACCAATAAACCTGTAAATGCGGCTTCTACCAGCATTTCGAAATACTCAGGTAATGGATTTTCAATCATGTTATCGAGCCTTAATTGAACCATTCTAATCACGCCGCCAAATATTGTTGAGGCTGCGACCCATGAGTCTGTTTCCTTAAATTCACCGCTCGCTATTCCGTTAACTACAATTTCATGAATTTTAACAAAGGGTAAAGTGTTGTATATCAAGGGCTCTTCAGGTACAAATTCTGTATGTTTGGCATGAAATACAAACGCCATAATATTGTAGTGGGTTTCTGTGTATCCACAAAGTAGCCGGATGATTTCTTTGCACTGTTCAGTGGGTGAGTCATGTTCTTGAACGACTCCATCAACCATTTCATCCATTTCATTCAGGATATGTTTGTATAAGGCTTTGGCAATTCCTTCTTTTCCGCCAAAGTGTTTGTAAATAGAGCCAATACTGACATTGGCTTGTTTTTGAATCTCATGTACAGAGACATTGTGGTAACCGCTGTTGACGAACAAGTCTAGAGCTGCAGTCAGGATTCTGCAGTCCATTGGTTCTGGGATTGGAGTTTCGCGTTTTAAGTATGGCATCGTGATTCTGTTGGATAATTATTTATTAATAATTGACAAGAATGAACATTCATTCTATTTTGAATTAATCTAAAAATCTAATTATTTACAAGTGATAGTCTACTATTGGAGCATTTAAGAGTATGAAATGTAAAGCAGCAGTTGCGTGGGAAGCGAAAAGACCACTAGAAATTGAAGAAGTAGAGGTCATGGGGCCAAAAGAGGGCGAAGTGCTGGTGAAGGTAATCGCCTCAGGTGTTTGCCATACTGATGCCTTTACACTCTCTGGTGAAGATCCTGAAGGCTCTTTTCCTTGTATTCTGGGTCATGAAGGTGGTTGCGAGGTGGTTGAGTTAGGTGCTGGTGTCAAGGATTTGAAAGTTGGCGATCATGTCATTCCACTTTATATCGCCGAGTGCGGTAATTGTGAATACTGTAATTCTACCAAATCCAATCTTTGCCAAACCATTGCTCCAACTATCTGGACGGGTTATATGCCGGATGGTACACGCCGCTTTTCAAAAGGTGGAAAAGATATCTATCACTATATGGGGTGTTCAACCTTTTCTGAATACACGGTTGTCCCCGAAATCGCATTGGCCAAAATTAATAAAGCCGCACCGCTGGATAAAGCTTGCCTGCTGGGCTGTGGTGTAACGACTGGTATAGGTGCGGTACTAAATACTGCGAAAGTTGAACAGGGATCTACCGTTGCAGTGTTTGGTCTCGGTGGAATTGGACTTTCCTGTATACAGGGAGCGGTAATGGCGGGCGCATCTCGCATTATCGGTATTGATATCAATCCGGCAAAATTCGAGTTTGCCAAGCAACTGGGTGCAACTGATTTTGTAAACCCTAAGGATATCGGAGGCTCTTTTGTAGAATATATGCAGGATATTTTTAACGGCGGTCCGGATTATTCTTTCGAATGTATCGGTAACACACAAGTTATGCGAGATGCGCTTGAGTGCACGCATATGGGTTGGGGTGTTTCAACCGTTATAGGCGTTGCAGGCGCTGGTCAGACGATAGAAACGCGTCCCTTCAATCTGGTTGTCGGACGTACCTGGAAAGGCACGGCATTCGGTGGTGTAAAAGGACGAACTGAATTGCCGGGGTATGTAGATCGCTATATGGCAGGTGAGATTGAGCTGGATAGTCTGGTAACACATACGATGCCGCTTGAAGATATCAATAGAGCGTTTGACTTAATGCATTCGGGCGAAAGTATTCGTTCGGTCATTATTTTTTAACAGCTTCTGTTATTGAAAAAGGCCCAATAAGTGGGGGGGTGTCTTTTAAGCCCCCTCTAACTAATAAAATTGCTATTTACAGGTAATCAATGTCTATCCAAAGAATTGAAAGTATTAAAGAATTTGGCGGTTTTTTAAATCGTTACACACATCAATCCAAAGTTTTAGATTGTGAAATGACATTTTCGGTCTATCTACCTCCACAAGCAGAGCAGGATAATGTGCCGGCTTTATACTGGGTATCTGGACTCACCTGCACAGATGACAATGCAAGAACCAAAGCAGGCGCACAGCGCTATGCGGCTGAGCAGGGCATTGCAATAGTATTCCCTGATACTAGCCCGCGAGGTGAGAACGTGGCGGATGATCCTGAACGTTATGACTTGGGAAAAGGCGCAGGTTTTTATGTCAACTCAGTGCAAACGCCTTGGGCCCATCATTACCAGATGTACGATTATGTAACACAGGAACTACCTAAATTGTTAGAAGCTGATTTGCCACTAATACCTGGAGTTAAATCTGTTTCAGGTCATTCAATGGGTGGTCATGGTGCCTTAATTTGTGCCCTGAAAAATCCTGATTCCTACAAGTCCGTTTCTGCATTCGCACCGATTTGTAATCCGGTTAATTGTGGCTGGGGAAAAGGCTGTTTTAGTGCTTATCTGGGAGATGATGTTAAGGTTTGGAAGAAATTTGATGCAACCGCATTAGTCAAGGCGGGTGCTAAAGTAAATGATATTTTGATTGATCAGGGAACAGCTGACGAGTTTTATGAAGAGAAACAACTTTTGCCCGAGAACTTTCAAAATGCCTGTGATAAAGCAGGTCAACCTGTAACGATTCGCATGCAGGAAGGATACGACCACAGTTATCACTTTATCGCGACTTTTATAGGCGAACATATTGAATATCACGCCAAGGCGCTAAAACAGAGTTAAACAGGGTTAGCAGATGTGAAAAAAAATAAACAAAGACGAAAAAGGGGTCGAGTTCTATCAGATGGCGCCTTGATTGAAGTGCAAGGTCTTATAAATGATATGCCACTTCAGCGTGATCTATTAATCGAATATTTACATCGTATTCAGGATCACTATCATTGTCTTTCAGTTAGTCACCTTCATGCCTTGGCGCGTATTTTAAAAATAAGCCAGGTCGAGGTTTATGAGGTTGCCAGTTTTTATCATCATTTTGATATCGTAAAAGAAGGCAATCAATGTCCTCCTGATCTTACCGTTCGTGTTTGTGATTCTGTTAGTTGTGAAATGGCAGGTGCTGAAACTTTGATTTCTCAATTAGAAAATACTCTGGGTCAGAATATTCGGGTACAACGAGTTCCCTGTGTTGGTCGTTGTGATTCAGCTCCAGTTGCAGTTGTGGGTACCAATCCGGTGAAACAGGCAACACTTGAAAAAGTAGTTGCGGAAGTAGAAGCCAATAATTTTTCAGATATCGCCCCAGAGAGTGCAATACGTTTTGATGAATACATTAAAAATGGCGGTTATGACCTTTACCAGAAATTACTCGTTGATGATTTTAAAAACGAAGAAGTTATATCAACACTGGAAGATTCCGGCCTTCGTGGTTTAGGAGGTGCAGGTTTTCCAGTGGGACGTAAATGGCGCATTGTTAACGGTTATCATGGGCCACGCCTGATGGCAGTGAATATCGACGAAGGCGAGCCGGGCACCTTCAAGGATCGCTATTATCTGGAGAAAGACCCACATCGCTTTTTTGAAGGCATGTTGATAGCCGCTCAAGTAGTCGGGATTGCAGAAATATATATCTATCTGCGTGATGAATATGCGGGCTTAAGAGTATTACTCACTGAAGAATTAGTAAAATTGCGAAAGCAATTCCCTGATGCACCACCCATGCATTTGCGCCGTGGTGCAGGTGCTTATATCTGTGGCGAAGAATCCGCGATGATTGAGTCAATTGAAGGCAAACGGGGAATGCCAAGGTTGCGTCCACCTTATATTGCAGAGGTTGGTTTGTTTGGTCGGCCAACCCTCGAACACAATATGGAATCACTTTTCTGGATTCGTGAAATTGTGGAAAAAGGCGCTGACTGGTTTACTTCCCAAGGGAGAAACGGACGCAAAGGTTTACGCTCTTTCTCGGTCAGTGGCCGCGTTAAAATTCCGGGAGTGCACCTCGCGCCAGCTGGTATAAACCTGCAAGAATTGGTCGATGAATACTGTGGCGGAATGTTAGACGGTCATGAGCTATACGGCTATTTTCCAGGCGGTGCTTCAGGAGGGATTCTACCAGCAAGTCTGGCGAATATCCCACTCGATTTTGATACTTTGAGTAAATATGGGTGTTTCATCGGTTCGGCTGCGGTCATTGTATTGTCTAATCAGGACTCGATGCGAGACGCTGCGATAAATGCGATGAAATTCTTCAAGCATGAATCCTGCGGTCAGTGTACACCTTGCCGTGTCGGTACTGCCAAAGCAATCACACTGATGCAACAGGATGAGTGGGATACGGGCCTGATGAAAGAGCTTTCAACAGTGATGCAGGACGCATCAATTTGTGGGTTAGGTCAAGCAGCTCCAAACCCTATGGACAGTGTGATTAGATATTTCCCCAAGGAAACCAAAAAACCTCATAAAAGTGGGGGGGTGTCAAAATGAGTGTTTCTACAAGTACAGCTAAAACAACAACCATCCAGTTTGAATTGAACGGCAATAAGATCTCTGCAAATCAAGGTGAGACCATCTTAAAAGCAGCACAACGCCACGGAGTTGAAATTCCACACCTGTGTTACAAAGACGGAATGGAAGAAGTAGGTAACTGCCGCTCCTGCATGGTAGAAATCGAAGGTGAGCGCGTTTTAGCATCTTCATGCTGCCGTAATCCAAGCGCAGGTATGAAAGTACATTCAGATAACGAACGCGCGTTAAAATCTCAAAAAATGGTATTAGAGCTATTACAGTCTGATATGCCCGAAAAACAATACACGTTAGAGAACGCGCTACAGCAATGGTCTAAAAAACTATCAGTAAACCCATCACGTTTTAGTTCTCGAACAAAAGTTAAAAATGATAGTTCACACCCTGCAATCGCTGTCAATCTGGATGCCTGTATCCATTGCACTCGTTGTCTACGTGCCTGTCGTGATGTTCAGGTTAATGATGTTATCGGTCTTGCCAAACGGGGTAGTGAAACAAAAATCGTGTTTGATTTTGATGATGAAATGGGCGCTAGTACCTGTGTTGCTTGTGGCGAATGTGTACAAGCCTGTCCAACAGGCGCCTTGATGCCAGCCAATGGTGTGGGTTTGATCGTACCTGATAAAAAAGTCGATTCGGTTTGTCCTTATTGTGGTGTTGGCTGCTTACTCACTTATCACATTAAAGATAATAAGATCTTGCACGTGGAAGGTAGAAATGGACCAGCCAATAAGGGTCGTTTGTGCGTAAAGGGTCGCTATGGTTTTGATTATATTCATAATCCGGAACGCTTAACCAAACCGCTGATTCGTCGTAATGATGTGCCTAAAACTGCTGAACTAGACTTCGATCCTGCTAAGCCGCTGGAAATTTTCCGTGAAGCAAGCTGGGACGAAGCACTGGATTTCGCCGCTGAAGGTTTAAAAAAGATCATCAGCAAAAATGGCAAATATGCACTCGCGGGTTTAGGTTCCGCCAAAGGTAGTTGTGAAGAAGCGTATTTATTCCAGAAATTAATTCGAACAGGTTTTGGTGTCGACGGCTGTGGCACTAACAATGTCGATCACTGTACGCGCCTTTGCCATGCCTCATCGGTAACAGCGTTACTGGAAGGTATCGGTTCGGGTGCGGTTTCTAATCCGATGGCCGATGTAACCAAGGCTGATGTGATTATCATTATCGGTGCGAATCCAACGGTTAATCATCCTGTAGGGGCAACCTGGATGAAAAACGCGATCAAGAATGGCACCCAACTCATTCTAATGGATCCGCAAGGTTCAGAGCTCAAACGTCATGCGACTCATTTCGTGCAATTTAAACCAGCATCAGATGTAGCATTACTCAATGCAATAATGAATGTCATCGTCAGCGAAGGGCTGGTTGATCAGGAATATATTGATAATTACACAGAAGAATATGATAAGTTAAGCGCGCATTTGCTGTCTTATACTGCTGAAGCAATGTCGCCGATTTGCGGTGTTACCGTAGATCAAATCCGGGAAATTGCACGGCTTTACGCGACTGCCAGAAACGCCATGATTCTTTGGGGCATGGGAATCTCGCAACATGTGCATGGCACAGATAATGCGCGTTGCCTGATATCGCTGTGTATGATTACAGGCCAAATAGGGCGTGATGGTACCGGGCTTCATCCGCTTCGTGGGCAAAATAATGTGCAAGGCGCATCTGACGTTGGTTTGATTCCAATGGTTTTCCCTGATTATCAAAGCGTTACAGATCCAGCTATCCAGCAACGTTTTAGAAGATTATGGAATGTGAAAGAACTTGATGACCAGCCCGGATTAACCACCGTCGAAATGATGAATCATGCCTATGATGGCGTTATCAAGGGCATGTATATCGAAGGTGAAAATCCAGCGATGTCAGACCCCGATGTACTCCACGCAAGAGCAGCGCTTGCAAAAATGCAACATTTGGTGGTTCAGGATTTATTCCTCACCGAAACCGCATTCTATGCCGATGTTGTATTGCCCGCAGCGGCCAATCCAGAAAAAACAGGCACCTATATAAATTCAGATCGTACGGTACAAATGGGTAGGCAAGCGATTACTCCACCCGGCGAAGCCAAGCAGGACTGGTGGATTATTCAGGAAATTGCACGTCGTTTAGGTTTGGATTGGGATTATCAAGGACCAAAGGAAGTATTCAATGAAATGCGCCTCGGAATGGATTCAATTGCAGGCATAACATGGGAAAGACTAGAACAGGAAAGTGTCACTTACCCCTGTGAGCATGAAGGTGATCCTGGCGAGCCAGTACTTTTCCACGATGCTTATCCAACCGCTTCAGGTCGCGCCAAACTAGTACCCGCTGATATTGTGCCACCCGATGAACAACCCGATGAGGATTATCCATTTATACTCATAACAGGTCGTCAATTAGAGCATTGGCATACAGGCAGCATGACGCGCCGTGCAGCAGTGCTGGATGCGCTTGAGCCAGAAGCCTGGGTATCAATCAATAGAAGAGATGCATTAAAGCTAGGGCTGGAAGACGGCGATGTAATGCGTTTAGAAACACGTCGTGGTCATATCCGGGCAAAAATAAGGATAAGCGAAAACTCCCCGGTTGGAACAGTCTTTATGCCATTCTGTTACTTTGAAGCCGCCGCCAATGTATTAACCAATGCCGCGTTAGATCCCGCTGCGAAGATAGCCGAAGTCAAATATTGTGCCGTTCGCTTGTCAGCAGCCTCTTAGGTATTTACTCAGCCCTGTAAAAGTTATTTTACGAAAAACAGCCTGAAAGTGGGGGGTGTCTAAAAACACCGCCGAAGCGGTGTTTTTAATTGAGTACGGATAGTTTTTTAGTCTTTGGAAAACGTAACTGATTCACCTTCACGTTTAGCTGTAATACCTGTCATCTCAAACAGATGCTCATCACCATTGTGCAGGACTTTCATTTCGGGGCCACAGGTGACTTTAAAGCCTTTGATCACACCGCAATGCACAATGCCCAGTTTGTCGTAAGTTCCTTCATTTACTGTGACTGATTCGGCCATTTTTAATACCTCCATTTTTGCCTGTTAATCACAATAAGAAAATAGGAATCTTCGGTGATTTTTCAAGAGAAAATTTTCAGTCGGTGCTGATGGTTGTTGTTTTTACACTTGAAGAAGACTGAATAATTAGGGTCTGTGACGTTGGTTCTTTTGTAGTTATTTAATCTCTCGGATCTATCTCATTTCTATTCACGTATTTGATAGACACACCTGGTATCTAACATTTTTCAGCAATAGACTTTCTCTACTGAAGGGTATAAATTTTGTGTGTGAACAAACAGTATAAGCTTAAGGCGTGAGGCCTGTAATTAACGAGAGGTTGACTAAGATGAATATTAATATCGGTAAATATGAGCGAGTTATTAGAGTTGTTGCTGGTCTAGCGATTATTGCTTGGGGTGTTTATGCAAAAAACTGGTGGGGTGCTATCGGGGCCGTGCCTCTTTTAACCGGGCTGATTGGTTGGTGCCCACCTTATGCAATATTTGGTATTAGTACCTGTTCGATGAAGAAGGATAAATCTTAACCTAAGGAGCCTCGGATCAAGTCCAATAAAATTCTGCAAGGCTATTGGCTATCATATTCTAGGCGCGCTTCGCAGGGAATGAACGCTTGGATAATTGGGGACTCAGAGTAAAGTTAATTCTTTAATTATTACTCCATAACAGCGGCACCCCCAGACTTTCAGGCATATTTCTGTAATAACTGCCTAAAAGGTGGGGGGTGTCTCTAATCTATTCATTCTATGGCAAAATGATACGAAATCATTACGGAACAACAAGAATGTACAATATGAACTTCGATAAACAACTTGTAATAGATACGGCTAGCATGGTTTGGGAAACCAGCCCGATGGCCGGAGTAAAACGCAAGCGCCTGTCTTATGAGGAAGTGGAAAGAGGGCATGCTACCAGCATTGTTGAGTTCGAGGCGGGCTCGAGTTTCCGCCAGCATAATCATCCGCATGGGGAGGAGATATTGGTGCTGGAAGGAGTCTTCTCTGATGAAACAGGTGATTTTCCGGCGGGTACGTATATTCGAAACACTGTGGGTTTTTCGCATGCGCCATTTAGTAAGGAAGGTTGTGTACTTTTTGTTAAGCTGCACCAGTTTGATCCAGATGATTCAAATCAGGTAAGAATCGATACTAAAAATACACCTTTTTTTCCCGGACAGGGGAATCTTGAGGTGTTGCCATTGCACCAATTTGGTGCAGAATCTACTGCCCTGGTCTGGTGGCCGGCAGGTGAAAAGTTTGTGCCTCACCGCCATATCGGCGGTGAAGAGATTTTTGTTATCTCAGGTGAATTTATCGATGAACATGGCCGCTATCCAGTAGGTACCTGGATACGAAGCCCGCATTTAAGCCAACATCACCCCTTTGTTGAAGAAGATACTCTTATATTAGTTAAGACAGGTCACTTATAGGGTTATAGTTTTATTAATTAGGATATAAATGCATAGATTCTTCAGGTGACCAAACTAAATAGAAATGGCGTTTAAATATTAGGGTCTTTTAAACATTAACATGAATCGAAAATATTATTCCACAGAGTGTTGTTGTTAATCTTAGTCTGAGCTGTAAAAGTAGAAGAATACATATTTTGTAATGCTTTTTTTGTAAAAAGAATTAGATATAAGTCATAAATTAACTTCCTCCCAGATTGATATCTAGCAGAAATTCATCAAAGAAAATTATTATAAGAAGAGTGAGCAGAAACAATAGAAAGAATCATCCTTTTTGTACAGTTCAATAATCCAGATATAGAGCCGCGTCAGATAGTTCCTCAGTACACTAATGTCTTTTACTTTATGGATGTAATTATTGATGGTAATAGAAATAATCTAAACTAAAAGTAATGACTGCACCAATATTTCATATATCTCCTGTTGATGAAAAGAAGAAGGCAGAAAACTTTATTAATTCTCTTAAAGTCAATTTGCTTCGGGGTTTACAGTCCTAGTAATCATTAATTTTGAGTATCATATCCAAATATTACATTGTCTAAACTATACCGGTTCTTTTGATGCTTATTTCATTTGACATAGTCTCTTTTATTTAACTTTTAGAACCTAAGTTAAGTTAGTATTAAACCATGGCTATTAGTATTTTCGATCTTTTTAAAATTGGTATTGGACCTTCCAGCTCGCATACGGTTGGACCTATGGTTGCGGCAAAAATGTTTGTAGATGATTTGCAACAGTCAGGTATTTTAAAAGATGTCTGCAAGTTGCAAATAGCCTTATATGGATCTTTGGGGGCAACTGGAAAGGGACACGGCAGTGATAAAGCAATCTTACTTGGGTTGCTTGGTGAAAATCCTGCAAGCGTTGATGTTAATACTATCGCTGGCACAATTGAAAAAATTCGTGAAACCAAGTCTATAAATTTGGCTAAGTTAAAAGAAATTGTGTTTGATGAAGATGAAGATCTTACTTTTTATCGTAAGAAGTCATTACCTTTTCATTCAAATGGAATGAAACTTCTCGCTTATGATGCAACAGGTAATGAATTAAGTGTAAAAATTTATTACTCTGTCGGTGGTGGTTTTGTTGTAGACGATAGCCAGCGTGATGCTGTTCAATCTCCAATTAAACAAAATGAAACCAGGATCCCTTTTCCTTTTACAACAGCTGAAGTGCTGTTGAGTACCTGCAAGTCAGAAAATTTATCGATTAGCGATTTGATGTTACAAAATGAATGCGTCTGGCATTCTGAAGATCAAGTTCGAAAAAAATTACTGAATATTTGGCAAGTGATGCAAAATTGTGTTGATAGAGGCTGCCGCACCAGTGGAATTCTGCCAGGTGGACTAAAAGTAAAACGTCGAGCAGCACAGTTATTTGACTCTTTAGAGAATCATTTGACCCATGAACAGTTTAATCAAGGCAGTATGGATTGGGTCAATTTGTATGCTTTGGCGGTGAATGAAGAAAATGCCGCAGGCGGGCGAGTTGTGACAGCGCCCACCAATGGCGCAGCTGGTATTATTCCTGCAGTGATGCATTATTATATGCATTTTTGCAATGCTTTCAAAAAAGCTGGCGATGATGGAATTGTCCGATTTTTATTAACCGCTGCAGCGATTGGCATCATTATCAAAGAGAATGCTTCAATCTCTGGTGCTGAAGTGGGTTGCCAGGGTGAGGTAGGTTCTGCTTGTGCTATGGCGGCCGCGGGTTTAACTGAAGTATTGGGCGGAACACCCGAACAAGTAGAGAATGCAGCTGAAATTGGTATTGAGCATAACCTCGGTTTAACATGTGATCCAATCGGCGGCCTGGTACAGATTCCCTGTATTGAACGCAATGCAATGGGCGCGGTAAAAGCAATCAATGCTTCAAGAATGGCGTTACGTGGTGATGGCCAACATTTTGTGTCGTTGGATAAAGTGATTATTACGATGCGTGAAACTGGCAAAGATATGCGCAATAAATATAAAGAAACTTCCCGGGGTGGGCTTGCAATTCAGGTAATAGAAGTGCCAGTAAATATTGTTGAATGTTGATTTATTAGCCGTACCAAAGGACAAAAATCATCTTTAATAAATCACGAAATGATTCGAGAGGTGTTCGCGCTAGGTCAGTCTAATTTAACCCCCCCACTTTTATGCGGATTTTTTGTATCTATTCAGAAAACTGAATTATCTTTGGCTTGGTCGCCACCTGGATAAGTCAATGTCATCCTGATATTCCCACTGAACATGTTTGAAATAACGAGATGTTTTTAATATTTGCTGATACTGTTTTCGTGGAATATTTATTGCTCCCATACTGACAAGGTGACTGTTTTCTATTTGGCAATCAATAACCGAAAATCCCCAGTGACGTATGTGCCATGCTAATGCAACAAAGGCTATTTTAGAAACATCCCGTTCCTTGCTAAACATCGACTCACCACTAAAAACACCTCCTGTAGCGATGCCATATAAACCACCTACTAATTCGTCATTCTGATTCCAGACTTCCACGCTATGAGCGATACCCATATTAAATAATCGTAGATAAGCCAGATACATATCATTGCTTATCCAGGTGCCGTCGGAATTTATGCGTGGTGCTGCACAAGATTGAACGACACTAGAAAAATCTGTATCGAAACGGATTTTATAACCTATATTTGAGAGCTTGCGTATCGACTTCCGCAGGCTTTTACTAATGCGCATATCATCAGGGAAAAGAACAGCACGTGGATCGGGACTCCACCAGTAAATTGGTTCATCTGGGTTGTACCAAGGGAAAATCCCTGACTTATATGCATTGATCAGGCGGGTAGGGGAGAGGTCTCCCCCAAAAGCAAGTAGTCCATTAGGCTCTGACCACGCCATTTCAACAGGTGGAAATGGCTCATCGCTGAAATGAGGATCAAGTAAGGTTAAGTTATTTGAGGCTTTTCCTGTGGTCATTTCTAATTAATAAATGTAGTTAATTCTCGGCAAGTTTATCAAGGAATTTTTCAGCATCTAGAGCCGCCATGCAACCTGTGCCTGCTGACGTAATGGCTTGACGATAAACATGGTCCATGACATCGCCTGCAGCATATACACCTTCAACACTGGTTTGGGTGGCATTACCGCTAGTGCCGCTATTGACTGTGATGTATCCGCCCTTCATATCAAGTTGACCTTCGAAAATACCTGTATTGGGTTTGTGACCAATTGCAATAAAGACACCATGCACATCAATATCCTGTGTTTCCTCTGTTTTCACGTTTTTAATTCTCATTCCCGTGACGCCAGAATTATCACCCAAAACTTCTTCTAAAACATTGTCCCACATCAAGGTTATGTTACCGTTTTCAGCTTTTTTTAATATTTGATCACGTAGAATTTTCTCCGAACGTAATTCGTCACGGCGATGTACCAGAATAACTTCTTTGGCAATGTTTGAAAGATATAGCGCTTCTTCAACAGCAGTATTTCCACCACCGATAACCGCCACTTTCTGGTTGCGATAGAAGAAACCATCACATGTAGCACATGCCGAAACACCACGACCTTTGAATTTTTCTTCCGACTCAAGTCCTAAATACATCGCAGATGCGCCAGTGCAGATAATGAGTGAATCACAGGTGTATTCATTACTGCCACCTTGAAGTTTTAATGGTCTTTGGCTGAAATCAACCGAAGCTATGTAATCAATAATTAATTTGGTATCGAAACGTTCTGCATGTTTTTTCATGCGTTCCATTAAATCTGGGCCTTGAACACCATCGTTATCACCTGGCCAATTGTCAACATCAGTTGTTGTCATCAGCTGTCCACCTTGCTCCATGCCAGTAATAATGACAGGATTAAGGTTGGCACGAGCCGCGTATACCGCCGCAGAGTAACCCGCTGGGCCTGAACCTAGAATTATAAGGGAATGATGAATGATTTCGCTCATTTGCAGTGCTCCAAAGTATTTGTTTGAGTCTAATTAAGAATGTCTCGCTATGCTATGTAATGTTTATCACAAGGTAAAGCATTGTTACGAATGAATTCAATTCAAGGATTCATTTTTAGTTAAATGATACGTTTTCACCCTTCATTTTTGCGAAATTATCTGTTATGCTCGAAAAGTATATAGGGCTTATATACTAAGCAATTCAGCGTTTTAGCAATGACTGTTTATGCATTATCATAAAACTAAGTAGTAGTGTTTTAATAACATAAAAATATATATCAAAGGACTAAATAAGGATTTTTTATTTATAAAGCTATAAAGGATTAGTTTTATAAAATAATTGACTTGTCGATACAGGCTGGTCGTCCTAACGGAATTGGGGAATTTCAATTGGCTATTAATAAAAAGGCACCGTCTAAGCCTTCAACAAAGACAAGGGCTACACCAAAGAGAAGGGCTACACCAAAGAAAACTAATGCTGTCTCACAACAAGCTGTAGATAAAGTCGCATTAACTGCACAGAAAAGAGGCAGTTTAAAGCAGATGAGCATTTTCATACTATCAGGGGTTACTGCGGTCGTATTATTGGCATTATTCACGTATCACCCAGCAGATCCGGGTTTATTTCACCATGATAACAATGCGGTAATACAAAATAAGGCAGGTTCAGCGGGTGCCTACCTGGCTGATGTGTTGTTTGGGTTTTTTGGTTATATATCCTATCTGGTACCGTTTGCATTTATGGTTTCGGCTTTTTTATTATTTAGATCATCTAAAGATAAAAATAACGGGATTAATCTAGGTATTTCAGTTTTTGGTGTTTTTCTCGCTTTAATTGCAGGTTGTGGCTTGGCTATTTTATTGTGGCCAGCAAGCAATTTAGCCTACGGTGCAGGCGGTTTATTAGGACAAGGGATCGCTCGTATTTTCATGCGAACACTCGGTGATATAGGTGCGACCATGATCTTGTTTTCCGGGTTTATCGCTGGAGTGACACTTTTCGCGGACATTCAGTGGTTAAAGTTGATTGACAAAATCGGTGATACCATTCTAACTACTATCGAGTTATTCAGTAGTCCAAGTTCGAATAAAGAATCCTATGAAACTGGAAATATTCCTCTTTCTTTTGAAAAGAATGGTGCAGAAAATATAGATGATAAACATTCAACCAGTATTGCAGGCGCTTTAGCAGCGGGACTTTCTGGTTTGTTCTTATGGAAAAAATCAACAACTCAGGAACAATCAGGCTTTCAACAACCAAGATTAGATCCGCTTGATGAAATGGCGGATCTATTAGAAGCAAAAAATACTAAGTCTGCCAAAAATGGCATAGTAAAACGGCAGGAACCCGTGTTAGGCGTTCCTGATTACATGACGCATGATGATAGAGATTATATTGAGCAGGATTTTTCTGTAGCAGGTATTAATGATGTTATTACGGAAAAGAAAACTGCCATATCAAAACTTAAAAATCACGTTAAAAAATTATCCGAAAATAATCCAGCTGAGCTCAATATAGAGAAAAAGCATAGCTCAAACAGTCGCAATAGTAATGCCAGTCCAACGATTTCCTTAGACAAGGCAATTACGCTTCCGCCTATCAGCTTACTTAACCCGCCGCCACAAGGTCAGGGACATTTCTCAAAAGAGCAAATAGAAGTACATGCAAACAATATTGTTGAAACACTTGAGCACTTTGGTGTTCGCGGGGTAAAAATTGACAGTTATTACCCTGGTCCAATCATTACACGATTTGAGTTGTTACTCCCTCCGGGAACTAAAGTGAGCAAGATCAGTGGACTTGCACAAGATATGGCTCGAAGCATGTGTGTTTCCAGTATTCGTATCGTTGAAGTCATTCCAGGGAAAACCACGATTGGCGTTGAGGTTCCTAACGAGAAACGTGATCTGGTAGCGATTAGTGAGATTCTGGATTCAGATTTATTCCGTAAAGCAAAATCTCCATTGACTATGGTTTTAGGTAAAACCATAGCAGGTAAGCCCGCTGTTGCTGATTTGGCGCGGATGCCACATTTGCTAATTGCGGGAACCACTGGATCTGGCAAGTCAGTTGGTGTAAATGCGATGCTGATGAGTTTACTTTACAAATCAACACCTGAAGAAGTTAAATTAATCATGATCGACCCTAAAATGCTTGAGCTCAGCATTTATGAAGGGATTCCACATTTATTGACGCCTGTAGTAACCGATATGAAAGACGCATCCAATGCGTTGCGCTGGGCTGTTGGCGAGATGGAACGACGTTATGCGCTAATGTCACAACTTAAGGTCAGAAACGTCGCGGGCTACAATGCCAAAATCAAAGAGGCGATGGATAAAGGCAAACCAATAACAGACCCAACATTTGACCCAACTTTACATATAGATGTGCGGCCAAAAATACTAGAACCATTACCATCGATAGTTATTGTCATTGATGAGTTTGCCGACATGATAATGGTGGTTGGTAAAAAGGTTGAAGAATTGATTGCACGCCTGGCTCAAAAAGCTCGCGCTGCGGGAATCCATTTGATTCTTGCAACACAACGTCCTTCGGTAGATGTAATTACCGGTTTAATTAAAGCCAATATTCCCACGCGTATCGCGTTTCAGGTTTCAACCAGAATTGATTCGCGTACGATTCTTGATCAAGGTGGTGCGGAATCATTACTGGGGCATGGTGACATGCTTTACCTACCACCGGGCAGTGGACTACCGCAACGTGTGCATGGTGCCTTCGTCGATGATAGCGAGGTTGAAGATGTTGTAAATTATTGGAAGCTTCAAGGGGAACCAGAGTACTTAACTGATGTCATAGAAGAAACGGGATCAGCAGATGTTATTCCGGGATTGGAGCCATTAGCAAATACCGAAGGTGATGCACTATATGATCAGGCCGTTGCGATTGTTACAGAATCTCGCAGGGCTTCTATTTCATATGTACAGCGTCGCCTTAAAGTGGGCTACAATCGCGCAGCATCAATGATCGAAGATATGGAAATGGCAGGTGTCGTGAGTCCAGTTCAATCGAATGGGACTCGAGAAGTTTTAGCGCCAGAGCCACCAAAGGTCTCGCTGGATTTTTAGCGAGTCTTTGCTTAAACAATTAGAGATAAATTAATGAAAGTCGCGTCATGTGTATCAACATTTGTTACAACCAGAGTTTTAAAAAAAGTTGGAGTATTATTCACTGCCTCATTATTGATGTCATATGCAACTGTTTCAATTGCTGCGGATAGTGATGCGCGTCAACGACTAAATACCTTTTTCACCAGCGTTTCAAGCTTAAAGGGGGATTTTACCCAGCAGGTATTTAGCAAGAAAGGAAAACTTATCCAGAATTCTACGGGTGATATATCCATGATTCGTCCGGACAAATTTCGCTGGGTCTACAAAACTCCGGATCCACAAACCATCGTTGGTGATGGTAAAAATATCTGGATTTATGATGAAGATTTAGAACAAGTCACAATTAAACCAATGTCTGAGGCAATGTCGAGTACACCTATTTCGATTCTTACGCGAAAGCAGAGTCCTGATGCTCAGTTTGTAGTTCTTCCTATCACTCATCACATAGCGGGTTTAGACTGGTTCAAACTCACACCTCGTAAGACTAGTAAAGATTTTAAATTCATCGAAATTGGGCTGGATAAAAATGGCATGCGCCAAATGATCATGCATGATCAACTTGGACAAAAAACAGTAGTGCAGCTAAATGCGAAAACCAATGTGCCTATAAATGGCAGTACTTTCTTCTTTAAATTGCCGAAGGGTGTAGATGTGATTGGTAAAGCTACTTAATCAATTCTTCTAGAGCTAAATATATATATTTCAAACTGACTTCATTCAGTTAAATTATCTAAATTCATATCCAAAACCTCATAAAAGGTGGGGGGTGTGTCTTTAATCATTTCTACAACTATAATTCCGTAAGTGATCATATTTATTAATAAGTAATTTTATATATTAACTATGAATAAGGATTTACTGTATGAATAAACAGCGTTTTCTAATAATAGGTGGGTCTGGCTTTATCGGGACTCAACTAATCAAACAATTATTAATAGAAGATCAAGAAGTCACCGTACTCACGCGCGATGAAGTAAAAACATCGAATCATTTTACCGCTGTAATGAAAGCTCAAAAGCAGCAGAATTATGGAAAAGTTAAAACCGTTGGTAGTTTGGAATTATTAAACCCCGAAATTACATTTGATGTAGTTATAAATCTTGCAGGTCAGGGCATCGCAGACAAGCGCTGGACGGATGAGGTTAAGCAACAACTGATAGATAGCCGCGTCAATACCACCAAAGCTCTCTATGACTACTTGAAACAAGCCTTGGTAAAACCGGATGTATTTATCAGTGGTTCAGCGCTTGGCTATTATGGTCTTCGCAATGATGATAATAAAATTGATGAAAGCGGTACAACTGACGATAGTTTCTCCAGCAAAATTTGTCAGTTATGGGAAGCTGAAGCAAAAAAAATCGAAGCTCTTCGGATTAGAACCTGTTATTTACGTACCGGAATTGTTTTAGGAAAAAATGGCGGTGCGCTAGGCAAAATGCTACCGCCGTTTAAATTTGGTTTAGGTGGTCCGATAGGCACTGGCAAACAATGGATGTCATGGATTCACATAGAAGATATTGTTGGCATAATCCGTTATGCAATTGAAAATGATCAAATCAGTGGCGCCATCAACGGTACAGCTCCTGAACCCGTGACCAATAAATCGTTTGCTCGAACTTTAGGCAAAGTCTTGAATCGTCCTGCATTTATGCCGATGCCAGCTTTTGTAATGAAGTTAATGTTCGGTCAGATGGCAGAAGAGTTGCTGTTATCAGGACAACGTGTAGTGCCTGATAAAATTAGCAAGGCGGGTTTTTCATTCAGGTACTCAGAACTTGAAAGTGCACTACGTGATATTGTGACTGGCTGATAAACAAAAACAGCCTAAAAGTGTGGGGGTGCCCTTTTAAACATAGTTTTTTTTAAAAGTCACCTAAATACTAATCATAATGCTTGTGATAAGTACGTTTTTTACCCGCACGTTGGGTAATTACTCCTTCGATTTGCTCCCATTTTATTTCAATTGTGTCGTATAAATCATTCAACGGCACCAGATAATGTTTATCACCAACAATACGCAGCTGGCGGAAAATATACTCGTGCTTGTTATCAACAGCGAATACATATGAGCCATCACGTGCTACGTGACCAGGATCGATAATGATAATGCAGCCAGCAGCAAATTCTGGTTCCATGCTGTCATCAATACTACGTAAAGCAAAAGGCTCTGCCGCCGAACAGCTATCACCATCGCTCATATTTTGCCTGAAAGCTTTTTCGATATTTATCTTTACTTCATTCATGACTTTTACCTGCTAACGATTTTTTGCGACTAATTATTTCGACTAAATTCTGTTTCTTTTACATGGCGCTCTGGCTCGTACCAGTGTAGTTTATCATGCAATTTTACAACCTCGCCTATGATGGTGAGTGTCGGTGCCCGTACACCTGAATCCTTCACTAATTGCGGTAGTGTCGCTACAGTGCCGATATGTACGCGTTGATTGCGTGTTGTACCTTGTTCAACCAGTGCGGCTGGCATATCAGGCGACATGCCATGCGCCTGTAATTGCTCGCTGATGACATTGATGCCGGTTAAACCCATGTAGAACACGATAGTGTGGTTTTTCTGAGTTAGCTGCTCCCAGTTCAGGTTGATGGTACCATCTTTCAGATGTCCCGTTGCGAAGGTTACAGACTGCGCATAATCACGATGAGTTAATGGTATACCAGCATAGGATGAACAGCCTGATGCTGCCGTGACCGCTGGCACAACCTGAAACGGGATATTATTCTCAGCAAGCTTTTCAATTTCTTCACCACCACGCCCGAATATAAAGGGATCGCCACCTTTAAGGCGTAATACGCGTTTGCCTTGTTTAGCCAAATCAACCAATAAATCATTGATTTTTTCCTGTGGCACAGCGTGATTTTCTTTTTCTTTACCCACGTAGAGGCGCTCAGCGTCTTTGTTTGCCATGTCCAGTATCGATTTGGATACCAGCCGATCGTAGACCATTACATCGGCTTGTTGCATCAAACGCACGGCTTTGAAGGTTAATAAATCTGGATCTCCTGGACCTGCACCGACGAGATAAACCTCACCATTAGCATGTGAACGTTTATTTTCCAGCGCTTCATCAAGCAGTTTACGCGCAGCTTGTTCCTGACCGGCATACACCAGTTCAGCAAAAGCGCCTTTGAGTGCAGTTTCCCAGAATTCTTTACGTTGTGACTCTTCAGGGAATGCGTCTTTAACTTTTTGGCGATAATCTTCGGTGATTCCTGCCAGTCTGCCACAAGATGTTGGAATCATGGTTTCAAGTTTCATGCGCAATTGACGTGCTAAAACAGGCGATGCGCCTCCTGTAGATACAGCGATAGTCACAGGTGAACGGTCAATCACCGATGGAAATATAAAGCTCCCAAGATTTGGGTTATCTGCAACATTGACCAGAATATTAGCATTATTAGCTGCTTCGGCTATCTTGCGGTTAACTTCGGTATTACTGGTTGCAGCGACCACCAGAAATGCTCTCACAATATCCGTTTCCTGATATTTTCTGGAAACTAAAGTAATTTTATTATCATCAGCTTTCTGTTGAAGTTTATTATCAACCTTTGGTGAGATAACAGTTACTTTTCCGCCTGAACGTAGCAAATTCGAAACCTTGCGGCTTGCAACCGGACCACCACCAATTACCAGGCAATGGCGGTTTTTTATGTCGAGAAATAGTGGTAAATGTTTCATTATCGTTTCTTAGAGAAATTTATTCGTATATAGCTAAGAATCACTTCTTTTTGCTACTTTTGGGTCGTGATTGATATTTTACGATGCCTTTAACAATTTCACCAAAAGGGAAATGCTCGATAGCACCGTATTTCTGCATTGCGGCTTCCATGGTTTGATGGATGTTTAATACCATGTCCTGCTCAGAGTTATCATTTCCATCTTTTTTATCAGAGAACAAAGCTTGTAATTCCAGCATTCCACCTGCCTGCACCTGTAGTTCTTTATTGTGTGGCATTGGACCATTTACGGTAATCACTTTTAATGAAAAACGCGCATTATTGCGCATCGCATCAAGAACCCTGGTACAGCGTTTCATTGCATCTTCGGATTGACAGGCAATCCCTTCGCGCGTTGCTAGTACGAATCTGCGTTTCAATTGGCAATCACAACGCCGGTTGGTTATGGATTTTTCGAAAATGCACCTATTCGGATTAACAGCGTTGTAGGTACTACGAAACTGATCTTCATCCATAATGCCTACCCAGTTTATCCTTCATGCATTGATTGAGGATGATTTACTTTTCCCACTCTTTAGTTACCGTTTCTTCGCGCTTTTCCTGTAATATTTCTTCTGCTTGTAACTGATTTGCAGCGTGAATCATTTTTACCGTGATACCACCATTTAAGGGTAACTCCGCGCGTAGGCCACGGGCAAAGGATTTTGCTTCTTTGAAATTTTCAAATTCCTGCTGGAAATTCAGATTTTTTACAATGGGTGTTGGCTGGGTGATTTTGAAAACGAAATATGGCATGTCTGTTCCTGAAAATGAGATAACAGTAGTATTATGGGTATGTTACATAAGTATATCAATTTTTTCTAATAAAGGTGTGGTCAATGGTAATAGACGCTTACGCATTACTGTGCCTACAGAGTCATTTCCACTAAAAATCGGAATAAGCGTGTGTTCGCCCATTTGCGCCAGCACTAACATTGCTTCAACAAGTTTATAGTGTTTTTCATCCAGGTTTGAGAGTAAATCCTGGAGTTGTCGATCTATCGGTTTGTTTATGATCTCAGTGCTATGCTGCATCGCGATTTCAATCGATCGAGTGCCGCGTGTATCTTTTGAGAGCGTATCAAGAGGTAGCTTTAAATGATGATTAATTGCGATAAAGAGAGAGATAACCACGTCTTGATCAACAGGTTTATTCAAAGCCAATTTGAGTGTTTCTAGCCAGGTTTGACCTTTCGTATTGAGTAAATTACACAATGTTTTGGCATAAGGATTTTCAGCTTCAACAATTGGTTTTAACGTTTCAGCGATTACCTGATGAGATCTATTTGGCTTTTTTATGAGAGGGATTTGTTCAGGTCGAGCATGTAAGAAACCTACATAGAATGGATTTCGACGTTTGGCTCGCGCCCACAGCTTTTCTTTTTCTTCTTTATCGAGAATATTACCTTGCAGGCAAAGCCTAACCATGCTGACAATATTTAACTGGCGTTCTTCAAACGGCAAGAATTCCATTAAATATGATGCGAGTTCCTTGCCGAGTTTCCCTTGCCAGATTTCTGGATATTCCATTAAACGCATTGCCACTTCAGTACTGGGATGCGCCCACCATGCTCTTACTCCAATGTCATGACTGATCGTCGGTGCATGAACCACCGCAACGACAGCTTCCGGTTCACCTAATAACAGCATATGTTCCAGGGTGTTATCGGTATGTCCCATGCGCGTCCAACGCTTAATAAATATGGGATAACCACCGGGAGAACCAGTGACTTTTAAGGATAATAATTCACGTACAGCTCGAAGATATTGCTCATCTCGCGAAGTAGGATTAAGTACAACTTTAGCTTCACCTTGGTCGGTCAAAGCATACACAGTCATAGTTCCTTCGTTAATCCGGATAGCTTTGAGATTTTGCGCTAATAGGACGTTTAAACGCAGATTATCTTCGTTGGATAGTTCCATTACTTTTTGAGGCTCCCTAGGAGACAAAAAGTACACAGGGCCTCGCGAAGCGAGACGCAGTGATGGTTGAAGCATTGTTTTATACTAAAAATAGACACCCCCCCCCACATTATAGGCACTTTTTTATATATTTAACTGATTGCTGTTTTTTTTATTTATCAAAATTACATCAAATTATTATAACGTTAAGCTTCTACTTCAGGTAATTTAACCTGAATACTCAATTCGCGTAACTGCTTACGTGGCACATCAGCAGGTGCATCGGTCAACATACAAGCTGCGGTTTGTGTTTTTGGAAAAGCTATCACATCACGGATAGATTCTGTCTTGGTCATCAGCATTACTAAACGATCCAAGCCAAAGGCCAATCCACCTAATGGAGGACATCCAAAAGTTAAAGCTTTTAATAAGAAGCCAAATTTTTCCTGTGCTTCTTCTGTTGAAATGCCGAGCATTTCAAATACCGCTGCTTGCATTTCAGGCTGATGAATACGAATTGAACCACCACCGACTTCATAACCGTTGATGACCATATCATAAGCATCAGATAATGCTGCACCAGGATTTGCGCGAAGTTCATCTGCAGAACAGGTTGGTGCAGTGAATGGATGATGCAGTGCTGTCCAACGATTGTCTTTTTCATCCCACTCAAACATCGGGAAATCTACAATCCAGAGAGCTGCCCAATCGCCTTCTAGCAGGTCTAGATCTTTTGCCACCTTTTCGCGTAATGCACCTAATGCATCATTTACGATTTTGGTTTTATCCGCGCCAAAGAAAACCAAATCGCCATCTTTTGCACCTGTTTTCTGCATCATGCTCATTACAACTTCATCAGGCAGGAACTTAAGAATAGGGGAATTTAAACCTTCCACACCATCAGCCAAAGTATTGACTTTGATATAAGCCAAACCGCGTGCACCATAACGTGAAACAAATTTCGTGTAATCATCAATGTCTTTGCGTGATAGCGCCGCACCTTCGGGCACACATAAGGCAGCAACGCGACTATCGTCATCATTAGCAGGGCCAGCGAAGACTTTGAAATCAACGTCTTTCATTTGCTCACTAACTTCAACTAGCTCAAGCGGGTTGCGCATATCAGGCTTGTCTGAACCAAAACGAAGCATCGCGTCTGCATATGTCATTCTAGGTAGTTTTTCTGGAAACGCAATGCCACCAACATCTTTAAATAGCTTGCGGATCATGTTTTCCATCATATCCATGACATTGTCACTTTTAACGAAAGCCATTTCTATGTCTACCTGGGTGAATTCAGGTTGGCGATCTGCGCGTAAATCTTCATCACGGAAGCAACGTGCCATTTGATAATAACGATCAATGCCACCCATCATTAGCATTTGTTTGAATAGCTGCGGTGACTGAGGCAAAGCAAAGAAACTACCCGGATGAGTGCGACTAGGAACTAAATAGTCACGAGCTCCTTCAGGAGTGGCTTTGGTTAGAATCGGTGTTTCGATCTCAAGGAAATCATTATCTTCTAAATAATGACGTATATTGGCAGACATTTTTGCACGAGTCTTAATGCGTTTTTGCATCTCGTCACGGCGTAAATCTACATAACGGTATTTGAGTCGCACATCTTCGTTAACGTCATCATCAAGCTGGAAAGGCGGCGTGTCAGATGCGCTGAGTGTTTCTAACTCAAGTGCAAATACTTCGACTTTACCGCTAGTGAGGTTCTCGTTGATGGTGCCTTCAGGACGATTACGTACACGACCTTTGATGCGTAAAATATGCTCGTTACGAATAGTTTCTGCCTCTGTAAACATTGCCATATCATCAGGATCAAAAACAATCTGTAGAAGGCCTTCAGAATCACGAAGATCAACAAAAATAACACCGCCATGATCGCGGCGACGATTTACCCAGCCACAAACAGTAACTTCTTGATCAATGAGTGATTCATCAACTAATCCACAACGATGTGTACGCATACTAAAACCCAAAATATGTATTAAAAAATAGAAGCGGAATAGTAAGCTTTGTAAGTGTTTCGTGCAAGCGATAGCTTGACTGAGCCTGATTATCAAATGAATAAAGTAAGCTTCACAATACAAAACATTTGGAGCTTTTTTATCTATGCCAGTATGGGAAATAAATTATAAGCAACAAATCACATGAACGAACATCTGCATATAAAATAATAAATTAAACACTTACGTAGTATTAATAATAGGTTAAGCAAATCTAGAATATACTAATTTTAATAATTTACGCTATGTCAAACAATAAAAATAAGCTCTATCGCCAAATATCTAATCAAGATTTCTTCTAAATTTTAATCATGATTATTTTAGTCTGGTTTCACCAGGAATAAATTTTGGATTTATTATAAAAAATGATCAAATCTGTTTAATAATAAGAGATTAAAAAATGAAGATAGATAATTATCAATATACGAACAGTAGTAATTGGAATAAAAAATTTGATACTGATTTTGACAGTAAAAACACATTAATTATCATTTTTTCTTCTTTGGAGGTTGTTGAGTTAAAACAGCCATTGCAAGAAATTCGAGAGAAATTTCCACAGTCCATAATAATTGGCGCATCAACGGCAGGTGAGATCTTTGACGATGAAATTTATGATGATTCTATAATAGTTACAATCATTCAGTTTGAAAATACTAGAATTGCATCTGTATCAAAGCCGATCGAATCAAAAAATTCATTTAGTTGCGGAATAAAAGCTACTCTGCAACTAATAGATGATGACCTAAAATCTATTATTGTATTGTCTGACGGACTACTAGTAAACGGATCAAAGCTCACTAAAGGAATAAGTTCAGTTTTACCAAAGAGTGTAACTGTAACAGGTGGCTTGGCTGCAGATAAAGATCGATTTAATGAAACATGGGTTTTGGTAGATGGGAAACCTGAAAAAGGTTTTGTAACCATGGTTGGATTTTATGGTGAAAATATTAATGTAAGTCACGGGTCTAAAGGTGGTTGGGATAAACTCGGTTTAGAAAGAGTAGTTACACGATCAGAATATAATGTATTGTATGAATTAGATGGTCAGCCTGCGCTAACTCTTTATAAAGAATATTTAGGTGCACTCGCAGATGATCTACCTTCCTCAGGTTTACTTTTTCCTCTTGAAATAAAAGATAGTAAAAATTCGACTGAAACTCAAGTTCGTACGATCCTTGGAATTGATGAAAAAGAAAACTCAATAACATTTGCTGGAGATATTCCCGTAGGCAGCTATGCCACTCTAATGAAAGCAAATATGGATAGATTAATTGATGGGTCTGCAGAAGCAGCAAAAATGCTCGATTTTAATAAGAATAAAGGTGAGTCCATCTTGACAGTTGCGATAAGTTGTGTAGGCAGACGACTAGTATTAAAGCAGCGTACCGAAGAAGAATTAGAAAGTAACTTAGATATTTTCCCTGCTAACACTCAACAAATCGGGTTTTATTCATATGGTGAAATTACTACTAATAATAATCCAAGAAATGGTCGATGTGAGTTGCAAAATCAAACGATGACGCTAACTTCTTTTTGGGAATCTAATAGTGCATAGACTTCTAAAAAGACAACTAAAGAAAGCTGGTTTACTAAATGGAAAGGTGGATGAAGAGAGCCTAGAATATTTGTACCTATTAATAAACCAAGCATATATAGATGCAGATAAAGATAGACATTTGCAAGAAAATATATTGAATACATCGTCTAAGGAAATGCAGAATTTATATGAGAATATTCGTGATAGTGATGAAAAAGATAAACTTACCGGTATTCTAAATAAACAAAACTTTGAAAATAAATTAACTGATCTCTTGCAGCAATCTCGCAGTCGTTTAGATGGCTTAGCCGTTTGTTTTTTTGATATTGATCATTTCAAGAAAATAAATGACACATTAGGACATGATGTAGGAGATCTTTTATTAAAAAATATTGCAGAGAGATTACTCTCTTTGTTAAAACCTGAAGACTTGTTTGCAAGGATGGGTGGTGATGAATTCATTATTGTATTTGACAAAATCAAAGGAGAGAAAGAATTACTTCCTAAGCTTGAACAGCTAATGAAACTGTTTCGTAATCCATGGTTAATTGATCAGCATGAGTTAATATTATCAGCCAGTGTTGGTATCACCTTATTCCCTAATGACGACGAATCCGCATATGGTTTAATGAAAAAAGCAGATTTGGCATTGTACAGAGCAAAATCCTTAGGTAGAGATAATTATATTTTTTATACGAATAACTTAAATATAATAAATCAGGAAAAAATGTTTTTAGAGCAAAGTATGCCAGCTGCTCTACAAAATAAAGAATTTGAATTGTATTTCCAACCTATCGTGAACTCTCAAAATAATAAGATATTAGGAGCCGAAGCTTTAATACGTTGGAATCACCCCAAAAGAGGTTTGATATTTCCTGGGCGATTTCTTAACTTGGCTGAAAACACAGGTTTTATTATTAAACTTGGAACATGGATAATTGAAGAGAGTTGTATGGCTATCGCTCGATTTTCTATGCTTGATGAAACTTTTAAAGTTTCAGTTAATATATCAATACGACAATTCGAACATGACAATCTATACAATGTAATTAAAGCTGCCATTGCTAAAACAGGAATTAACCCTGGTCAATTAGCTATTGAAATTACTGAAAATGTCATGGGAGTGAATATTAAAGATGTGATAAATAAAATTGATAAGATCAAATCCCTGGGCATTGAAATATATTTGGATGATTTTGGGACGGGTTATTCTTCATTAGCCTCTTTAAATAAATTAAATATAGATGTAATAAAAATTGATAAAGCGTTTGTAGATGAAATTGTTGAAAATAAAATGCCAATGGTATTATTAAATTCGATAATATCATTGGGGTTGTCTTTGAAAAAGCGTGTAATCGCAGAAGGTGTTGAACATACTTTTCAGGTAGATTATTTGCTTGAGAATGGTTGCGATATTTATCAAGGCTATGTTTTTTCTAAACCTGTGCCTGAAGATAATTTTAGTGAATTACTCGCAAATTCAATTTTAGAAACTAATTTCACATTTTAAATTATTACAAATTCATGGTTTAAGTAATCCACTCTAGTGGAACTTTATCGTTCTTCACCTGCTTCGCCACCAAGCTTATGGTAACTGATGTGGCTAGATTTTTATTATACAAGTGATTGTAAAACAATTTACCGGGCAGTGAAGAGGTTCTTGTATTTCTTGGTAAATTAATCTGTTTTCACAAGATGTGCGAGGTTTGAATCTATTACATAACGGTTATAAACAAAGCAATATTGATGAAGTACAGTTGCCTGGTGAAACTTTGGTGTGCCAGTTTGGGGGAATGGCTGAACAAAATATGATTTTACTCAAGAAGAGCCAAAAAGTAGGGGAGTGTCTCTAGGGCACCTCTATTATAATTGAATATAAATAAACCCTAATCAATCAGCCTTTTTTGGATTTTTTAAAATCTTCCTTAGGCTTACCTGTCTTTTGTCTTTGATCTGAATCAGCGTTGCCAGTAAATTTTCGCAACTGCAGTTGCTGTCCCATCACGCGTACACCTTTGAGGTGTTTTTCGATTTCTTTCGGCATACCTTCAGGCAGATCGACGGTTGTGTGTTTTTCATTGATATCTATATTTTGAATGTACTGGCTTTCAACGCCTGCTTCATTGGCAATCGCACCGACGATATGCCTTGGTTCGGTACCATGTACTTTTCCGACATCCAAACGGTACGTCACCATTCCTGGTTGCGTTACACCACGTTTACGCTTATCACTGCGGCTTCTTTGTGCGCCAGCGCCATCAGCGTGGCGTGAACGGTCACTTGATTTTCCGCGCTTGTCTTTGTCATCTCCTCGTTCAGTACGATTTGAACGTCCATCCCCTCGGTCAAAACGATCACCTAAATTAGACTCAGGTATTTTAATTGGAGTAACCAGAAGAGGTCGATCACTTTGTACAAGAAACGCTAAAGTTGAGGCAATTTCTTTGAGGCTTAAATCGCTACTCTCTTCAAGTTCAGTAATAATATTTTCATAGAAATCGAGTTTTTGTGAGCCTGCTGTTTCAATAACCATTTCTTTAAATCGATTTATACGTGCCGCGCTGATGTCTTGTGGTGATGGTAGTTTCAAAGGTTCAATTGTTTGACCAGTGGCGCGTTCTATACCTTGCAGCATGCGTTTGCCATTGGGCGGCACAAACAATATAGCGGTGCCAGGGCGACCAGCACGACCGGTACGGCCAATACGGTGCACATAGGATTCATTATCTGCGGGCATATCATAGTTGATTACATGCGTAATGCGATCAACATCGAGGCCTCTCGCAACAACATCCGTAGCAACGATAATATCGATATCACCTTTTTTAAGACGACTGATAACCTTTTCACGCATCGATTGCTGAACATCACCATTCAGTGGTACCGAAGCATATCCGCGAGCAGCCAGTTTTTCTGACAATTCAGTTGTCATATTCTTGGTGCGAACAAAAATAATAATGCCACCAAACTCTTCGGCTTCTAATAAACGTGTTAATGCATCTAGCTTGTAAGAGGTTTTACCTGACCAGTAATATTGGGTTATGGTTGAAACGGTTGATGTTTTAGATTTAACTTTTATATCTACTGGGTCATTAAGGTATTTTTGCGTGATGCGCTTAATCGCACTCGGCATGGTTGCAGAGAATAAAACCGTTTGGCGAGTTGCCGGGGTTTCTTTCAAGATTGTTTCGACATCATCGATAAAACCCATGCGTAGCATTTCATCGGCTTCATCGAGTACCAAGGCTTGTAAATTGCCTAACTTGAGTGTCTTGCGACGTAAGTGATCCATCACTCGTCCTGGCGTACCAACAACAACATGCGCCCCGCGACGTAATTGGCGTAACTGGATATCAATACTTTGACCGCCATAAATAGGCATCACATGAAAGTCTTTTAAGTGCCTTGCGTAGGTTTGCATTGCTTCAGCAACCTGAATCGCTAATTCGCGGGTTGGTGCCAATACTAGAACCTGAGTGTCTTTTGATTTTAAATCTAGACGGCTCAACAAGGGTAGTGCAAAAGCCGCTGTTTTACCCGTACCCGTTTGCGCCTGACCAATTAAGTCTTTACCTTCCAGTAAATGTGGAATGCTTTCTGCCTGGATTGCAGAAGGCGATTCATAGCCTGATTCGTCAACCGCTTTGAGTATTAATTTATTTAGACCAAGCTCAGTAAACTTGACGGTAGATTCGTTTGACATAATATGTGTAGGTTAAAGTGTGAAAGTGGGCGCGCAGTATACGCTTATTCTGATATTAGTGCTTGTTTATTCGCTTTTGCTAGATTATCAGTGGTTATTTTATTCTTAGCTTGGCTATCTGGAGTAACCACTCCCAAAGACATGACTAATTTGAGTGCATCTTCCACATCAATATCTATCTTTATAACCTCAGATTTTGGTACAAACAGAATGAAACCTGATGTTGGATTGGGTGTTGTAGGTACAAAAACCGTGACTAAATTTTCGCCTGTAACCTTATCAAAGGATTCAGGGCTATCACTGGTTTTAAAACACAGTGTCCATACGCCTTTTCTTGGATATTCAATCAATAGAACTTCATTAAATGTATCAACATCAGAAGAAAGTATGGTGTGTGTGACCTGTTTTACCGATGAATAAATGCTTCTAACCAGAGGGATCCGATCTAGCAGTTTTTCCCAGATGAGAATGAGACGTCGACCAACAAAATTTGTCAGAAAAAAGCCAGTGACGAAAATCACCATGGCACTAATGACAATACCCAAACCCGGGATATCAAAACCGAATAACTGATCAGGACGCCATGCAGGAGGGAGAAGTACAATGGTACGATCCATTAAATCGACTAACAATTTTACGACAAAAATCGTGATACCTAATGGCACCCAGATCAACAAACCCGTAATGATATATTTCCGTAACTTAGCTAACATATATTTATATTATGCGCTTTTGGTCGTGCTTTTTTCTTTTGGTTTTTTATCAGGATTGCCTGTTGTAGCCGGTTTACTGTCACTCGAGGGTTTTTTATCGGTTTTTGATTCAGTCAGATTCTTCTTATTATCACCTGATTTAAAATCAGTCTCGTACCAACCCCTGCCACTTAAGCGAAACGCAGCTGCTGAGACCTTCTTTTTCATTTCGGCATTGCCACAAGCAGGACAAACCGTTAAAGGAGCATCACTGATTTTTTGTAGAACTTCGACTTCATTCCCACATGATTGACATTGAAACTCATAAATTGGCATAGCTAGCTTCCCACGAAAAAGTTTAAAATATTAGAATATCATAATATAGGGTTTATCTTATTGTAATTCAAGAGATAGTTTTGCTTATTATACTTATAAGTTGTGGGTTATATGGACACTTAAAAAACTGCTTAAAAGTAGGGGGGTGTGTCTTTTATAATTTATCAAGTTTAAGTATCGAGTAATTAATTAAATCCTCAGTAATTTAATTAAATATTTTGAAATTTGCTTAATCTGAGGTCACAAATTGTTTATAATTTATTCGTAGTATTTACATGGATATTTAGGATTGCCACTAAATATTCAGAGCGATTTTTTATAAATGGAGCTAAATATGAGTATCAAAAAACAATATCTGAAATCCCGACCTGTTTGTAAAGTTACATTTCGTGTCAATAAGGATGCGGCTGATTCTGCTAACAAAGTATTTCTGGTTGGTGAATTTAATCAATGGGATGATAAAGCAACACCAATGAATCGCTTAAAGAGTGGCGATTTTACTAAAACAGTAGAACTGGATACCGATATACCGGAATACCAATTCCGTTATTTGAATGATAAGGGAAGTTGGGTAAATGATCCGGAAGCCGACAAATATATTGCCAATGGTATTGATGGTGAAAACTCAATTGTACGAGTTTGATGGCAAGTGACTTTAGATATAACATACCCTCACAATAGTAAGACATAGAGATTCCACACTCGTGAAATCTCTATGTTTGTTGATCTAATTATTAGAGTTACCCTTAATAACTACGGGTTCTAACTTCCAAATATCCCTATTGTAATCCTGCATGGTTCTGTCTGTTGAGAAGAAACCACTGGAGGCAGTATTCATGATGCTCATGCGCCCCCATTTCTCCTGATCACGCCATGCCTCTGAGACTGCATTCTGGGCATCGATATAACTGCGAAAATCAGCCAGCGTCACCCATGGATCGTGCGGGTTATATAGGCTTTGAATAACATTATCGAAGACGCCAGGTTCAAATGCATTGAAGTGTCCACATTGCAACAGTTCCATTACGGCTTTCAGGTCTTTATCCTGGTTTATATAGCTCATTGGATCATAGTGGCCGCGTAGGGCTTGAACTTCATCTGCATGGAGCCCAAACAAGAAAAAGTTTTCTTCACCGACTTCTTTAAGGATCTCGATGTTGGCACCGTCATAGGTGCCTATGGTCAATGCCCCGTTCATCATGAATTTCATATTGCCAGTGCCCGATGCTTCTTTGCCAGCGGTAGATATTTGTTCTGATAAATCAGCGGCAGGTGCAATCACTTCCATTGCTGTTACACCGTAATTGGGGAAGAATACGAGTTTTAGTTTGTCGCCTACATCTGCATCAGAATTAATGACTTCGGCAACATTATTTATAAGTTTGATGATGCTCTTGGCTAACGCATACCCGGGTGCTGCTTTACCACCGATGAGAACACAGCGGTTGGTCCAGTTTTCTGTATTGCCAAGTTTAATCTGGTTATATAAATAGATGACGTGCAGAACATTTAGAAGCTGGCGCTTATATTCATGGATGCGTTTGACCTGAATATCAAAGAGGGAGTCTGTATTAAATTTTACACCACATAGTTTTTCAACTAAATACGCCAAACGTTGCTTATTGGATTGTTTTACCTTTTTAAAATCCGCCTGAAATTCATGATTTTTTGCATTTGCGAACTTCTTTAACTTACTGATGTGGGATAGATCTGTAATCCAGTCATCACCTATACTGCGATTGATTAAAGAGGTCATTTCTGGGTTTGCATATGCTATCCAGCGTCTTGGTGTGACACCATTGGTTTTATTGGAAAACTTTTCTGGCCATAACTCGTAAAAATCATGGAATAATCCTTCACAAAGTAATTGAGAGTGCAATGCCGCCACACCATTCACTGAAAAGCTTCCAACAATGGCGAGATTTGCCATCCGAACCTGTCTATAAGGACCTTCTTCAATAATAGACATTCTATGGTGACGTGCTATCTCGCCAGGCCACTTTTGTTGCACGAGTCGCATGAAGCGTGCATTTATTTCATATATGATTTCTAGCACGCGTGGTAACAGCTGCTCAAACAAGTATATTGGCCATTTTTCTAGTGCTTCAGGTAATAATGTATGGTTGGTGTAGGCCATTGTTTTGCTGGTAATTTCCCATGCTTCATCCCAGTCCAGACATTTTTTGTCCATCAGTATCCGCATCATTTCTGCGACTGAAATTGTGGGATGGGTATCGTTCATCTGAAATACATTTTGTGAGACAAAATTTTGGTAGCTTAAACTGTCTGATTTTTCCCACTGGCGGAACACATCTTGTAGGCTGGCAGAAGCAAGAAAGTATTGTTGACGAAGGCGTAGTTCTTTACCATTTTCACTGGCATCATTGGGATACAGCACCATAGTAATGTGTTCGGCACTATTTTTTGATGCGACAGCTTCGGTATAACTTCCTGCATTGAATTCTTCCAGGTCAAATTCATCGGTGGCAAAAGATTTCCATAATCGTAGTGTGTTGACCGTATTATTTTTATAACCGGTGATGGGAACATCAAAGGGTATAGCCAATACGTCATGCGTATCCACCCAGCGGGCGCGCTCTATATTGTGCTCATCTCGATAAAATTCGGTATGTCCACCGAATTTAACGCGCTGGGTATATTCCGGACGTTCTAGCTCCCAGGGATTACCGTCACGCAGCCAATGATCTGGTTCTTCTTGCTGGTAACCACTTACAATCTTTTGCCGAAACATGCCATATTCGTAACGAATACCATAACCCAACACGGGTAGTTGAAGCGATGCGCAACTATCCATAAAACAGGCTGCCAGACGTCCTAAACCACCATTGCCTAGACCAGCATCGGGTTCTACCTCTTCAATGTCTTCTAGTGCGAGACAGCACTCATGCATAGCTTCACGTGTATTGTCTGTTAAACCCATATTGAGCATATTATTTCCAAGTGCTCTACCCATAAGGAATTCCAGCGATAGATAGTAAGCTCTTCTTACACCAGGCTTTCGATGCTCTTCCCAGGTTTTACACCAGTCAACTACAACACGGTCTCTCAAAGTCATGGAGAGTGCTTCATAGAAATAGAAAGGGTTACTGGTTTGAAAACGTCCTAGGTGATAAGTTAAGTAACGCTCAAAGCCTTTACCTATTGCTTGAGAGTTACATGGTAAAGATTTAAGTTCACTGGATAGACACGTTTCAATTTTTGTTTTTTGGTTCATGTAGTCACCGTTTTAATATGCAATGTAATCAGGATTCAGGATCGATGTTGTTATAAATTTTAATGTATGAGTCAGCGCTTTTTTCCCATCCAAAATTTTTACTCATGGCATTTTTCTGTAATTTTTGCCAAAGTTTTTTATTCTTAAATAAAGAAAGGGCACGTTGAATCGTATTGATTAATGATTCAGTATTTGGCGTATCAAATACAAATCCATTGGAGCCAGGGATTATTTTTTGTGATGTTTCAGTTGCTATCTTACCAGCGTCAATAACTGTATCTGCAAGACCACCCGTTCGATGAACGATAGGAAGCGTACCGTATGCCAAACTGTACATCTGATTAAGACCACATGGCTCAAACCGTGATGGCATCAAGAAGATATCAGCGCCAGCTTCAAGTAAATGTGCCTTTTTTTCATCGTAGCCAATCGTCATAAATACACGAGTAGGGTGTTTTTCATTGAGTTGTTTTACCCTGGTTTCAAAAAAAGCATGACCAGATCCGATGATTACGAAATTGGCATTTGAATCAGCGATAATCCTAGGTATTGCCTCAAGCACCATATCAATACCTTTTTGTTCCACTAGTCGACTCACCATGCCCAATAATGGCGCACCTAATATTGTTTCATCGGTCGTTACATCGTACGACTCTAATAAAGCCTTTTTGTTTTTTTGCTTGCCAGGGTTTCGTCTTTGAGGCGTAAAATTGAAAGGAATTAAATTATCAGTAGCAGGGTTCCAGACTTTTTTATCGATACCATTAAGTATCCCAGAGAGCTTGTAACTTCTAGATGAAAGAACACCTTCCAGTCCATAGCCATATTCTGCAGTACAAATCTCTTTGGCATAGGTAGGGCTAACAGTTGTAACCGCATCTGAATAGACGATACCGGCTTTCAACATAGATAAACTTCCGTAAAACTCTACGCCTTCAGCAGACCACCACTGACCGGGTAAGCGTAGATGGTTAAATTCGTCATGAGAGAAATAACCACCATAGGCCATATTGTGAATGGTAAATACTCGGCGGGGACGATCTGGTTCTTGATCCAGAAATGCTGATACCAGGCCTGTTTGCCAGTCGTTACTGTGAACAATATCGGCTTTCCAGCCATTATTTAACTTATCTAGGCTTAACGCTGCAACCGCTTGTGAAAATAGGGTGAAACGTTCTGCGTTATCGGGCCAGTCATAGCCGTCAGAATGGGTGTAGGGATTTCCTTCCCGGTCAAATAATTCCTGGGAATCAATCAGCCAGATTGGCATGTCAAATTGTTTATGTTTAGCTTCTAGTATGCGTACGTCTCTGGTTATCCCTGCCAAATGAAGTGTTAACCAACCTAAGATTTTGAATGAATCTAGTTTATTCAGTAAGTCACGATACGCAGGAAGGACTATACGTACATCCTGTTCTTTTTCTTTCAATGCCTGTGGCAAACTGTATGAGACATCACCTAGGCCACCTGTTTTTAACAGAGGCCAAACTTCGCTGCTTGCAAATAAAACGTTCATACTTTTGATGACCTATTTGCTTTAAATTTTCCCATTTAATCCTTCTTACTAAAACTTTCTTTAAAAACAAATAAACTGGATATTTAAGGTGGCTAATACGATTAAAAATGATGTGTTTTTTAGTAGAAAAAGACACCCCCCTACTTTTTAAGCATTTTTTTATTTTAACTCGAGAAACTTCCCTTTAGGAATACAGCGCTTAGTGGCGGTAAGGTTAAACAGATGGACTGTTCAAATCCAGACCATGGCATTGCGTCTATCGTTACAGGATTCTGGTTTCCGCAATTAGAGCCACAATAAAAAGCTGAATCTGTGTTCAATACTTCATGATAGTTATCTGCAGCCGGTATTCCAATCCTGTAATTGGTTCGTGTTACCGGGGTGAAATTTAGTAAACATATTATGGTTTCCTGTGGATCATTAGATTTACGCATTAGGCTCAACACAGACTGGTCTGAGTCATGGCAATCTATCCACTCGAATCCATCTTGTGAAAAGTCCCAATAATGTAGTGCAATTTCATTCTGGTAAAGATTGTTTAGGTCAGTGATTAATTTGCTAATGCCTTGATGGCGATCTACAGAGAGTAGAGCCCAGTCTAATTGATCATTGTCATTCCATTCGACCCATTGAGCAAACTCACCACCCATGAATAACAATTTTTTACCCGGATGAATATATTGCCAGGCATAAAATAATCTTAAATTAGCCAGTTTTTGCCAATCATCTCCTGGCATTTTGCTAACCAGACTGCGTTTTCCATGAACGACTTCATCATGCGATAACGGTAGGATAAAGTTTTCCGTGTAACTATAAATTTGACTGAAAGTGAGCTGATCATGATGATATTTACGGTATATTGCATCATTTTCCATATAGCTCAGGTTGTCATTCATCCACCCCATGTTCCATTTAATGGAAAAACCTAGACCTCCCAACTCAACAGGACGTGAGACCATTGGCCAGGCGGTTGATTCTTCTGCCATTGTTAAAACACCAGGATGCAGCCCATGAACTGTGGTGTTCATTTGTCTAAGAAACTGAATAGCCTCAAGATTTTCTCTACCACCAAATTCGTTAGGTAACCATTCGCCATTTTCTCTTGAGTAATCAAGATAGAGCATCGAGGCAACGGCATCGACGCGTAAGCCGTCAATGTGAAATTCTTCAATCCAGTAAACAGCGTTTGTAATCAGAAAGTTTCGTACTTCGTTACGCCCGAAATTGAATATTAATGTGCCCCAGTCTCGATGTTCTCCTTTGCGTGGATCTTCATGTTCATAGAGTGCCTCACCATTGAAACGGGCCAGTGCAAACGCGTCTTTAGGGAAGTGAGCTGGCACCCAATCCAAAATAACGCCAATATGCGCTTTATGACATTCATTTATGAAGTAACGAAAATCTTCAGAAGAACCAAAACGGGCGGTAGGAGCAAAAAAACCAGTAACCTGATAACCCCATGATTGATCCAAGGGATGCTCTGCAATAGGTAACAATTCAATATGTGTATAAGCTAATTCCTTAACGTAGGGAATTAGTTGATTTGCAATTTCTCGCCAGTTAAGGAAGTTGCCTTGATCATCACGTCGCCATGACCCTGCATGTAATTCATAGATGCTGATGGGTTTGTGTTGCCAGTCAAAATGAGTGCGATGATCTAACCATTGCTGATCTTGCCACTCGAATTGTGTATCTGATGAAATATGTGATGTTGTATCAGGACGTAACGCCATAGACTGGGCGTAAGGATCTGTTTTCGTTAGCAAGGTGTCATTCTGGGTTAGAATTTCATATTTGTAATTGTCACCAGCCATTAATCCAGGGATGAATAATTCCCATAGTCCTGATGATCCGCGGCTTCGCATAGGATGCCTACGACCATCCCAGCCATTGAAATCACCCACAACGCTAACTCTTTTAACGTTGGGAGACCATACTGCAAACTGACAACCTGTTATTCCGTCAATTGTTTTTATATGAGCCCCAAGAAAATGGTAGGCATGATGATGGTTACCTTCACCAAAAAGGTGCAAGTCTATTTCCCCTATCTGAGGTAGAAAACTATAGGGTGATATTGTTTCATGCCACTGCTTACTGCCTTTTTGTTGCCATTTTAGGCTGTAATGATAGTCAATAGTACTAGCTTCATTGGGTGATAGTTCATATTCAAAGAGGTCACTATCGGGAATACGCTTCATCTCGCCTATCCCTTTTAATTCAACGACTTCAGCATGGGGTAGGAAGCTACGTATAAAAGTTTGTTCACTATCATTTGCATTTTTTTGAGTGTGAATACCCAATACATCGAATGGATCGTGATGTTTGCCTGTTTGTATTCGAATTAATGCTTCATCCATACCAGTTTTATTCACGGTATTTTTCTTCACAGGTATTTTCTTGTGAGTTTTCTTATTAATAGTTGTTTTTTTAGTATGTGTCATTGGATTGTTTCCGGTTTATACAAGCGACCAGCATTATCAATTCGTTGCCGGGTTTTAATAGCCAGATCTTGGGGTATTTGCTCCCACTGGAATTTCCAGGTCCAGTTATTGTCGGAAATTCCTGGAATATTCATGCGTGCTTCAGAACCGAGTTTAAGAAGGTCCTGGAGTGGAATATTTACCAATTGTCCTAGACTTTTTAAAGCAGCATCAATTAAGCTATCGGTTACTTGATCAGGCTCGGTTATTTCTAAAATTCTCATTATGTGACTTTGTGTTTCTGGATTTTGCGCATTAAACCAGCCCACAGTTGTATCATTATCGTGTGTGCCTGTATAAACAACGCGATCATAAGTAATATTTTTTGGCTTGTGGGGATTGTCTTCAAAACCATCGAATGAAAACTGCAGTATCGACATTCCAGGTAAATGAAATTTCTCTCTGAGTGCGTTTACTTCTGGTGTGATAACCCCCAAATCCTCCGCAACAATTGCGATTTCCCCCAGGTCATGTTGTAAGTGTTGCAACAATTTATCACCTGGGACTTTTTTCCATTCACCTTCTATTGCAGTTTCACAGTCAGCTGGAATAACCCATGCAGCTTCGAGCCCTCTAAAATGGTCAATTCGTATCAGATCGAATAAATCTAGGTGATTCTTTAGACGATTTAGCCACCAGCTAAACTCATTTTCCAGCATAAAATCCCAGTTATAATGGGGATTTCCCCAGCGCTGTCCTGTTTCTGAAAAATAATCGGGTGGTACTCCAGTGACTACCGTCGGATGTCCATCCGCATCTAGCAGGAACGACTCGGGATGCACCCAAACATCCACACTGTCATGCGCTACAAATATCGGCATATCGCCAAACAAAAAAATATTTCGCTCATGCGCATAGTCTTGAATTTCATACCATCGTTTGTAGAGACAATATTGTTGCCAACAAATCCCAAATACTTGTGCTTGATATTCCTGTTTAAATAATTGTAAAGAATCGGTATTGCGAAATTTATACTCATCAGGCCATTCACACCATGAATCTTGATCAAAGACTTGCTTTAAAGTCATAAACAAAGCGTAATCATCCAGCCAGTGTTCCTGTTGCTCGCACCATTTAATAAAATCCGGTTGTTCAAGTTTTGCGTGGGTATACTCATTCGCGGATAGTAATGCAGAATTCATGGCGAAGGCTGAATAGCATTGGTAAGGAGAGTGGTTTTGCTGTGGCGCACCCAGTGGTAATACCTGCCAGACACGAAGACCGGCTTCTGCCATGAAATCAATCCAGCGGAAGGCATCGTCATCAAGATTTCCGGAGGGTAGGGAAGTCGGATGCAACAATACCCCGGCCAGATGGGCATGTTGATGAATGAGGTCTGAATATGTCCTCATTTATTACGCCTCATGGTCCCCGCATTTTCAGCATTACCTCCGCCGCGTGAAATAGGTTCGTTTAAATAAGCCGGTTGTTCTTGTTCAATCAACTTATACAATTTTTTTAACTGGATTCGAAACAGATCGTCAAAGTCGCTCACACTGTCAGAGGGATTGTAATCGCCGAACCACCAGAACCAGTCGGAACCCTCACAAATAGCCAGTTGACCTTCCAGTTCTATCAATCTTTTGTTAGATAAATTTGACGCGGAAACTGCCCGGTCACAAGCCTGTTTTGCAGCTACCAGATATTCCCAGGCGCGGTTTTTATCTTCCTGACCTATCCATGTTGTAAAGCTTCCATAGACCCAACTACCTGAACAAATCTGGTCTATTTTAATGGCTTCAATAGTAGCTGAGGTTTTTGAGAAAGTAGTCACCTCTATATCATCGCATTGCGTCATTTCTTTATAGAGCGCATCAAGAAAGTGATAGCCATTGTCGAGGTAGTATTCCCATGCATTTTCGCCATCGAGAATAATCGAGACGACATAGTTTCCAGCATTATCGCCTAAAAATTCAGCAATATTCTGTAAGTTTATGACGAAGTTGTGTGCGGCATCCTGCGCATTCCAATGACTGTATTCAAAGCCGATTAAATCGGATAGCCCGTCATCACGAAAGTAAAGTTGTGTTTTATGATCTTTATATTGATATGGTTTAAATAGTGCTTTTTTATTGTGTACTTCTTCAGAATCAAGTTGATTAAGATCACAGGTATTGCGCCATACTTGTTCGCCTGACGCAGTCCAACTAATATCTAATTTGTCCAGCAGTTCAATAGCATCAGCACTTATTCCACCTTCAGAAAGCCAAACTCCATCTGGTATTTTCCCGAAATAATATTGGAAAGACTTGATTCCTTTTTCCATATGCCATTTAGATCGAGTGCCGCCACCAGGATAATCATCACAATTTGGTATCGCAGCTTCTGGTGATGAACAGCGCATATTTTCAAAACTATTTAATAAAGGAACAATAGGGTGTGCATATGGGGTTAATGATAATTCTATTTGCCCACTTTCTGAGAGTGCTCGATATCGAGGTATAATGCCTGACAAAGCTTCATATATTATTGTTAATAGTTGTTTACGGTCTTCTGATGAATAATCATGCTCTTTTTCAAATAACTCTTTTACCTTATTAGAATCTTTGAGTGATTGTCCTAACCAAGCTAAGTGATACCAAACCAACAGATCATAAAAATACTGATCATCCAAGTAAAGCAGTGGAAATTCTTTTCTTTTATCAGCGTGCTTGAACGCATCTTCTAGACATGTCACAAGTCTATGAAATGCTGGATAAGGCTCAATCATGCGGGGTGCATAACAGCGTTTACATTCCTCAAAAAGTTGTTTCCGTTCATGGGTACTTTTAGGTATTGGTTTTGTACCCGCAAGTAATGACAGTAAAGGGTCTGATAATGGATTTACCGTATAGGAAGTAAGTTCATGATATTCTTTTAATTCCTTTACATAATCATCAAGTTGCTCAAGTAAAACAGGAGAAAAATTAACCACAGCGTACATTTCTGGATGGTTCTCCAAGTGAAATGCCATATCGGTGTAGTCTTTTACGCCATGTAAATAAACCCACGGGAGATGAAAACTTCCATTATGTCCTTCTCGGTAGTAGGGCTGATGCATATGCCAGCATAAGACAACTTTTAAGTGCTTTGACGCCATATGGCATCTCCATCCAGTGAATATAAATGTTGATCGAGCATTTTTGGGGTAACCAATACAATCCCTTCGGCTGATACATGAAAAAGCTTGCGGTCTTGTTCCAGATCTTCCCCTATGACAGTGCCATCCGGAATCACACTGCCCTTGTCAATAATGGTTTTGGTTATACGACAATTTCTGCCAATATGCACTTTGGGTAAAATGACGCTATCCTTGACCAGTGAGTAGCTTCCAATAGTTGTAGCAAAAGAAATAACGGAACGTTTAACACGTGCCCCGGAGATAATACAACCACCGGACACCAACGAATCAATAGCTTCACCACGACGGCCTTCATCATCAAAAATAAATTTGGCAGGTGGGTGTTGGGTTTGATATGTCCAGATCGGCCAGTCGCGATCATAGAGGTTTAACTCTGGTTCAATATCACACAACTCCATATTGGTTTTCCAATAGGATTCCAGCGTACCAACGTCACGCCAATAGGCAGGTTTCCCTGTTGCTTCATCACGAAAGGCGTAGGCCATGGCAATAGAATCTTCAATTTTTGCGGGTATAATGTCTTTGCCAAAATCATGGCTCGATTCAGGATTTGCTGCATCTTCTGTCAAAGTTTTATACAGAAAACGGGTCGAAAAAATGTAAATCCCCATAGAGGCAAGTGCTATATCGGGTTTGCCAGGCATGGGTTGAGGCTCAGCAGGTTTCTCGGCAAAATCCGAAATACGCATGTCATCATCCACCGACATGACTCCGAAACTTTTGGCTTCTTCCCTTGGGACTTCTATACAACCTACAGTAAAGTCAGCACCAGACTGCACATGCTGGATCAACATCTTTGAATAGTCCATGGTGTAAATATGGTCACCGCCTAAAATAATCACATACTCCGCACCATGACGGTGCATGATATCCAGGTTTTGATACAAGGCATCCGCAGTCCCTTTGTACCAGGCCTTCTCATCGGTGCGTTGCTGAGCAGGTAAAAGTTCGACAAACTCACCAATTTCATCACGCATAAAACTCCATCCACGTTGTAGATGACGAAGTAAGGAATGGGATTTGTATTGAGTTAATACCCCTATTTTTCGTAAGCCTGAGTTAACACAATTTGACAGTGCAAAATCAATGATACGGTACTTGCCGAAAATTGGGACAGCGGGCTTGGCACGCCAGCGGGTTAAATCCTTCAGCCGTGATCCTTCTCCGCCGGCCAGAACTAATACAAGTGTCTTACGTGTTAATTCAGTCACCATGCTGGGTTCTACATAGTATTTATATTTATGTGACTGATCTCTGGAAGTAGTGTTCATTTTTTTCCCTTCGTTATAGTTTGACGATTATTAAATCCTTTATTCCGTCATTAAAGTTTTTATCTCTTTAAAAATAAAAAGCAAATTCCATGCCATAGATTTTATACTGTTTGTTTACCATATCGATTGGTCTGAGTTTATGAAGTGGCTCTCGTTAAGGCTCCCTGCAGACCTAGGCGATCGTTGGTAACAAGGTAAATAGGCGTGCTCTCAACTACTTTACGCATTCTGCCTTTTTCTAAACAGGCTTCTAAAAAAACCGGGGATTGCATCCACGGTAAAATTTTTGCTGCAATTCCGCCAGCTATATAGATACCACCAGAAGGTTTGTATAGCACAGCAAGATTACCAATGAAAGCACCGTAAATGGCAACAAACAAGTTGAGAGCCTCATTTGCAAATTCGTCTCCCATTAGAGCAATTGCTGTAATTTCGCTTGCTGTTTTCTTATCTTGTTCTGATTGTTTTAAAAAATAATAAATGGTTTCTATGCCCCCACCAGATACAAGGCGTTCATATGATACATGTGAGTAAACACTCATTAATTTTTCAAGTAAAGCAATTTGCTGAGCTGTGTTTGGCGCAAAGTCGATATGTCCTCCCTCTGACGCATTGGCAAAATAACGATCCTGTTTATAGTTCAACCAGGCCAGACCTAATCCTGTCCCCGCACCTGTAACAACTTTAATGGCTTTATCTTTAGACTCACCTTCATTTAAAGTAATGTAATCCGAGGTAGTTAAAGTACTGACCCCCAGGGCTGCAGCTTCAAAGTCATTTATAAAGTGAACATAATCAATTGAAAAAAAAGACTTTAATTCGCTGGCATCCAGTTGCCAGCCAAGATTTGTCAACCCCGCACATTGCTCGGTTACAACGCCCGGTAATGCAAGACACATGCGACTAATTTCTAAAACTTGTGCAGAAGCATCTTGTAAAAAACGTTCAATTAAACTGATGGCATTATTAAAATCCTGACTTAGATAAATACGCTCAAACAGTATATTCTGCTTACCACTGTCATCTATTTTAGCTAGGCATAGCCAGCTCTTTGTACCCCCAATATCTGCCGCCAGTAGATTCATCTTTTATCTAGTGAGTGCCTTGGCATGAATGACATTTCGATAATAATTGATCAAAAAGTTGGTTGAGCTATCATGCGAAGTTGCGGGAAAGGGCTGGTTAATATCATGCAAAATATGGCTGGTCAGTTGTTTGCCTAATTCGACCCCCCATTGGTCAAATGAATTCAGGTTCCAGATAATACCTTGTACAAAAATTTTGTGTTCATAAAGTGCAATCAACATCCCTAGCGTTCGCGGGGTTAGTTTGCTTATCAACAAGGTATTGGAGGGATGATTACCCTCGAATACCATATGATGGATACGATCGTTTACATCGCGCATTTCCAGGTTACTCGCCTTTATATCACTGTATGTCTCATCATAATTCCTACCGCGCATAAGTGCTTCTGTTTGAGCTAAAGCATTGGCGAACATGATGTTGTGCTGTTCCTGATGGTCGCTATGACTCTTCATTGAAACAATAAAATCCGCAGGAATCATTTTGGTACCCTGATGAATCGACTGGTAAAATGCATGTTGACCGTTAATACCTGTCATGCCCCAGATGATAGGGCCGGTCGCATAATCTACTCTGCGGCCATCGCGATCAACCGATTTTCCGTTACTTTCCATATCTGCCTGTTCTAGATACATGGGTAGGCTTCGAAGATAGTGATCGTAAGGAAAAATACCATGCGACTCGGCATTATAAAAATTGTTATACCAGACTCCAAGCAAGCCCATTAAGACCGGCATATTCTTTTCCAGCGGAGCTTCACGGAAATGCTGATCCATGGAATGAGCTCCAAGTAGCATTTTCTTGAAATTTTTCATGCCTACCGAGAGGACCACAGACAAACCAATAGCAGACCAAAGTGAATAGCGTCCACCGACCCAATCCCAGAACTCAAACATATTCTCAGGATCTATGCCAAATTTGCTGACCGCTTTCTTATTAGTTGATACAGCAACAAAGTGTTTGCCAATATGCTCTTCATTATGTACTGATTGCAAAAACCATTCACGAGCCACATGGGCATTGCTCAAGGTTTCTTGTGTTGTGAAAGTCTTGGATGAGATGATAAACAGGGAGGTTTCTGGATCAAGTTTTTCTAGTGTCTCATCTGTGTGGGAGCCATCAACATTAGAAATGAAATGTAGTTTCAGACGTTCGTGCCAGTAAGGTTTGAGAGATTGATGTACCATTTTGGGGCCAAGATCCGAGCCCCCAATACCAACATTGATTACATCGGTAATAACTTTGCCGGTGTAGCCCTTCCACTTGCCATGTCTGACCTTTTTTGAAAATACTTCCATCTTATCGAGGGTTGCATTAATTTTGGGCATGACATCTTCGCCATCAACTATGATTGGCGTACTGGTACAATTTCGCAAAGCTGTATGTAATACGGCGCGCTTTTCTGTATTGTTGATCTTTTCACCTGTGAACATGAGTTCGCGCCACTTTTCCAGGTCAACTTCTCTGGCAAGGTCACATAGTAGTTGAATAGTCGAGCATGAAACTCGGTTTTTCGAATAATCCAGAAATAAACCTTCATGTTCGATAGAAAGTTTGTCGACTCTTTGTGGATCCACACTAAATAATCTACGCATGTGCAGACTTTTTACTTTATCGAAATGTTGCTGCAGTTTTTTGTAGGCTGGCAGTTCAGTTAAAGATAATTTACGGGGTTTGTTTATCATTATATGGATACCAGTTCATCTGGATTAATCGTTATATCCGCAGATAATAGTATTTATCAAATTAATATTACTTGATCTAGGCCGATAAAGTAGTCAAATGCTTTATGTTTTATTAGGAGCCGCACATTAAATCTATTCGACTTAATTAGAAACGCTCTAAGTATACCCAATTATTCGGGCGATGCAGTTAAATCAAGGAATATTTTTATGTCTCCCAGGGAAGAAATTGTTGAAATGGGCAGTGCGTCTCCTTTTAGCCATTGATTAACAGCAGTTTTTTTCCCCTTTCCTGTTGTCATGATGAGTAATTGATGATTGTTACTTAAACTCGCCTTACTTAAGCTGACTCTTTCCGAAGGCAGTTTGGGTGAATCATAAACAGCATGAGCTAGTTCATGTTGGTCATGAATGTGACCCGGAAATAAACTTGCTGTGTGACCATCTTCTCCCATTCCAAGCATAACCAGATCAAAGGGTATGGCATCTTTTATTTCCGCTGCATACAATTGTGCAGCCTTTTCTGGCCCCAGTTCGGCAGGAATAAAATGGATATTTTTTTCAGGAATGGAAATATTGTTTAGCAATATTTCCTGAATCATCTGGCTATTTCGTTCGGTGTCGTCGATGGACAGGCAACGCTCATCTCCTAAATAAATCTGCCAGTGATCCCAGTCACAATCTTCTTTGGCAAGCAAAGTATAAACTTGTTCGGGGGTTGATCCACCAGCGAGGACAATACGGAATTCACCGTGGTCATCAATGGCCTTTCTTGCCGCCAGCTTTATTTCATCTCGCGCCGCGAAGGCGACATCGTCGGCTGTTTCTAAGGTTATCCATTGCTTGTGTGTATTGGACGCTAAATGCTGCATCATGTTTTCTTAGTAGCGTTTTTATTTGAACTGTTGTCATTACATTCATCGGGGTTTAGAGTACAACGCCAGTGTTGCCCGTCTTTTTCGAATAAGCGATGGGAATCTTCCGGTCCCCAGCTACCAGAGGGATAAGTTGAAATATAATCTGTCTGTGTAGCCCAGTAACGCAGAACAGGGTCGACAATTTTCCAGGAATGTTCAACTTCATCAGAGCGTAAAAAGAGGGAATGGTCTCCTTCGATGACATCCAGTAACAAGCCTTCATAAGCATCTTTGCTAGACTGATGATTCAGACTGGTATCAAGACTGATACTCTCTGTTTCCATGTCGAGGCCTGGTTTTTTTACTGTTAATTCCATACGAAGCGTTTCGTCTGGCTGAATACCAATCAATAACCAGTTTGGTTTGAGATGATCAAGTTGAGAGATACGAAAAAATTGTTTAGGTGGTTGGCGAAAGCATATCGCAATCATGGATATTTTTTTCGCCAGGCGCTTACCGGTGCGTAAATAAAAGGGAACATCTTTCCAGCGCCAGTTATTAATATGTAGTTTTAACGCAGCATAAGTTTCGGTCACACTTTCCTGAGGAATATCTTTTTCCTCCAAGTAACTGTTGGAATTATCCCCGGTAACTTTGCCTTCGGAATACTGGGCGCGGAAAATATGGCTTGCAACGGTTTTGGCATTCAAGGGTGTAATAGAACGTAACAACTTTACCTTTTCATCACGTAAATCCTCTGCCTCCATAGAAACCGGCGGTTCCATTGCAACAAGTGATAATAACTGTAACAGGTGGCTTTGAATCATGTCACGTAAAGCACCTGTTTGATCAAAATAGCTACCACGGGATCCGATGCCGATGGTTTCTGCATGCGTGATTTGTACGTGATCGATATAATTACGGTTCCATAAGGGTTCCAATAACAGGTTGGCAAAGCGGAAGACTTGCAGGTTTTGTACCGTTTCTTTTCCCAGATAATGATCAATGCGAAAGATCTGTTTTTCTTCGAGATATTTATTGAACTGATGCTGTAAATCTCTTGCGCTATCAAGATTGTAGCCAAAAGGCTTTTCTACCACGACCCGACGCCAACCTTGTGTTTCCTTTAGTAAACCTGTTTTCCCAAGCTGATTGGCAACAGAACCATACAGGGTAGGTGGCAGCGAAAAGTAAAAGGCGATATTATCAGGAAAGACATCATTACTTAAGAATTCAGCGAGTAATTGAAAACTGGACTCGTCTTTCAAACCGATTTGTAAATAATCGAGTTTTGATACAAAGGACTGGTAGACATCAGCTTTAATTCCTCCCCGTGCTTTGACTTCAATGTCCTTATATAACTCTGCTTCCCATTCCTCTTTATTTGCGATGCGCCTCCCTAATCCCACAATCTTCATTCCATCGGGTAATAATCCTCCTTCATCAAGGTGATACAAAGCAGGCATAAGTTTGGTACGTGCGAGATTTCCAGTTGCCCCAAAAATCACAAAAGTACAATTCTCCAGAGGCTGTTTCATTATTTGTTAATCCAGTCGGTATGAAAGAAAGTTCCCCGTGGTTCATCAATACGCTCATAGGTATGCGCGCCAAAGTAATCACGTTGCGCCTGTAATAGATTGGCGGATGTTCGTGCAGAACGATAGCCATCAAAAAAACTCAGCGCAGAGGTAAAGGCAGGTACAGCAACACCCATACCTAAAGCTGTTTGTACCGTCTGTCGCCAGCCTGGCAGGGACTTTTTAATCGCACTGACAAAAAAATCATCTAGCAGTAAATTCTTGAGCTGTGGATTTTTATCATAGGCTTTCTTAATATCATTTAGAAAACGACTACGGATAATGCAGCCTCCCCGCCACGTTAGAGCGATATTGCCATAATCCAGGTTCCAGTTGTATTGCTCAGATGCGCTCTGCATTAACATAAATCCTTGTGCATACGAGATTATTTTTGCGGCATACAAGGCTTCACGTAGTTGTATCAGTGCCGCTTTTCGGTCCCCTTCAAATAGAGGGATTTCATATGGATAAATCTCACTCGCTTCTTGCCGGTAATCCTTTAATGCAGACAGGCAACGCGCAAACACTGCTTCGCTGATCAAGGTCAGTGGCATGCCCTGCTCAAGAGCGCTAATGGCGGTCCACATGCCCGTACCTTTTTGACCAGCAGTATCTAGAATTTTTTCCAGCAAGGCTTCATTATCAGTATCTTTAACGCCCATAATGTCTGCAGTAATTTCAATCAGATATGAATTTAACTCGCCCTGATTCCACTCAGTAAACGTTTCCTGCATTTCAGCATGGGTGAGACCCAATCCTAGATGCATAAACTGATACGCTTCGGCAATCAATTGCATATCGCCGTATTCGATGCCGTTATGCACCATTTTCACATAGTGACCCGCGCCACCTTCACCAATCCACTGGCAACAGGGTTCACCATCGACATGCGCTGAAATGGATTGAAAGATTTCTTTGACGTGTGGCCATGCCTGAGGATTTCCACCAGGCATGATTGAAGGTCCGTTGCGGGCGCCTTCTTCACCTCCTGAAATTCCAGTGCCGAGAAACCCGATCCTTTTTTTTGCCAGTTCCGTGGTACGACGGATCGTGTCGGGGTAATGAGAATTTCCACCATCAATAATGATGTCGCCTTCATCCAGTAAAGGCACTAGTGCATCAATGGTCTGATCAACGGGTCTCCCTGCCTTGATCATAAGAATGATACGTCGTGGGGATTTTAATGAGCTCACCAGTTCTTCGAGTGAAGATGCACCACTGATAGAGGTGTCTTTAGCAGTTCCTACTAAGAATTCTTCAGTTTTTTGAGTGCTGCGGTTATAAACAGTGAGTGAATACCCGTGATCATTGATATTCAGAGCCAAATTCTGCCCCATCACCGCTAAACCTATCAACCCAATATCTGCCTGTGTCATATTATTCAACCTTATTAAATTAAGAATTACGTGATTGTTAGAAGTTTTTATACTTTGCCAATGCAGATGCTGTAATTCTGCTGATTACGTTAAACTTTTCTACATTGGTCAATGAGTTTGGTGCAACCTAGCTACCACCGATACACAGCACATTTTCAAGACTCAGAAAATCGAGAAAATTACCCTCGTTAATGCCACCAGTGGGACAAAAGCGTGCTTCCTTAAAAGGGCCTGCAAATGATTTAAGCGCGATGATACCACTTGCACTGATCGCGGGAAATAGTTTGAAATGCGCATAGCCTATATGAAGGCCTTGTATAATCTCGGAAGTCGTTGAAACACTCGGTAATAACGGAAAATCCATTTTTAACGCTTTTTTAAGCAGCTTTTTGTACTAACCAGGCTGATGGCAAATTTCGCACTTGCATCACGAACACGGAGAAGGTCAACTGTGTTTAACACCATGCCGACAACGGCTCCAGGCACCATTTTCGCCAGCAAACGGATAGAATCAATCGCAGCGGGAGTACGCAGCGTGATTTCTAGGACGTTAATTCCACCTGCAATCAACGCCTGTGCCAGGTCAATCGACTGATGCACATCATCAATATCAAGACGTATGGTATCACGTGATCTTATCTTGGCAATTACACCGGTATCTATGACTTCCAGTGTCATGTGAATGACTAAGGCTACTTTGCCGGAAGCTCCCGATATGCGTCATTTGAAAGTTTAAATTGCTATATCTATTGAAATGTATATGTTCATCAAAACTTTATTATAAGCAAACACTGTTCCAACACTCGAATAAAATAATACAAAGTATGGCAGAAATAAGATGATCAATATTGGATGCTTATCATTATCCCATCACCTTTCCTCATTCACTTAGGCTATCTTGAAAACCGCCTAAAAGTAGGGGGGTGTCTTTTTATATTTAAGTTGTTACGATAGCTGTTTTTCTAATTGTCATAGTAATATTTAATGGAAACAGTATTAGTAACAGGCTGCTCAAGTGGCATTGGTTATCATGTCGCTAAAGGATTAAAAGAACGGGGATATAATGTCTATGTAACCGCGAGAAAAAAACAAGATATTGAACGCTTGATTGATGAAGGTTTTAAATGTTTACAACTTGATTATGCTGATTCTGAAAGTGTCCAAGACCTTGCGAATGAATTAATGCTGTTAGTCGGCTGGAATCTGTATGCAGTATTTCACAATGGTGCTTATGGTCAACCGGGAGCCGTGGAAGATCTTACGCGTGAAACCTTGGAAAAACAGTTCGCGGCAAATGTTTTTGGCTGGGTGGAATTGAATAACCGCTTGATTGTATTAATGCGGGAAAATAATCGAGGCCGCATCATATTTAATAGTTCGGTACTGGGGCTGATTTCTTTGCCATTTCGTGGTGCTTACAATGCTAGTAAATATGCCATTGAAGGTTTTGCCGACACCTTGAGGCTTGAACTTTCAGATACCAATATCAAAGTTTCATTAATTGAGCCTGGGCCTATTGAAAGTCGATTTCGTCCAAACGCGCTGCAAGCATTGAAGGATAATGTTGATATGGAAGGTAGTGTGCACCGTGATCGATATAAGCGGACACTCTCACGCCTGGCAAAGAAGGGTAACGTTGACCCCTATACTCTCCCTCCCGAGGCTGTATTAGAAAAAGTAATCCATGCTCTTGAGTATAAGAATCCTAAGCCACATTATTACGTGACCATTCCAACTTATGTATTGGGATATCTAAAACGTTTACTACCAGCCAAATGGATGGATAGATTCATCTTAAAAGTGGCTGGTGGTGAGCTTAAAAACTGAGACCGTGAATCATGCTTGAATATTTATTTTTCACTCAAGAAATCGCCGATAAATTCATTGTGTATTTAATTACTAAAGAATTGGCGTGGGAGCAGAATATAGACCCCATGCTGAATAGTATTGTCATTAAAACATCTGAAGATATTGAAGATGACCTTTGGGATGAATTGGATGATTATCACGAAAAACTTGCCGTAGAAGACCAGCTGCTGTTGGAACAAACTCTGGTCGATACGGATACAGAAACCAACGCTGCCGGTATTTATATTCAACTTGCTAATGGTGAGCAAACGGTGGCACAGATTAATCCAGATGTAATGAATCGTATGTTAGGCGTGATCAGTATGGATGAATTCAATGACTTTGTTGAAACTATTGTAAGTAGTGTCGAAAAACCTGATGATTCTCCTATTTGCGAGAAGAAACCAAAATGAACCATATCCTCAAATTGCTGTTGTAACTTGCTGCACGGAGAATAGATGAACATTCAAAAGATTTATACTTTGCTCATAGCTACTTTACTGATGTTCATTGGAACCAGCATTTCAGCAGAATCTTATCGAATTGATATAACTGGTGGTCATGCGTCGATTAACTTCAAAATTAAACACTTGGGTTATAGTTGGTTAACCGGCCGTTTTAATAAATTTGCTGGTACTTTTTATTTTGATGAAAATAATCCTGAAAAATCTAAAGTCAGTATCACAGTCAAAACCAGAAGCATTGATTCAGCGCATGCACTTCGTGATATTCATTTGCGCGGGGATAAATTCTTACATGTAAAAAAATATCCTGAGGCTAGGTTTGTTTCCAGCAGCTATAAACCCACGAGTAAAACTTCGGGTGTGTTAAAAGGAAACCTACTACTACATGGTGTTACACGAGCTGTTTCTATGACGATCAAAGAAGTCGGAGCTGGCAAAGATCCGTGGGGTGGATTCAGGCGAGGATATGAGACAAGTTTTAAGATTCGCCTCAATGATTTCGGCATAAAACATAGTTTGGGACGAGCATCAGAAGAACTTGAACTAACAATTTATTTAGAAGGGATCAAAGATACTTCAGAATCAGACACATCTATTCAGAAGTAGATACATTATCTCAAACTTGCTTTATTACAATGTCTCTTCTTGATCAATTATTTGTTGATAATTACCTTCAACTTTTAATTCTTGCGCTTATTATTTTCATCGCAGGAATTGCCAGGGGATGCATTGGCTTTGGTTTTTCTGCACTAGTAGTGGCCAGCACCAGTTTTTGGCTTGATGTTAAATATGTGGTGGTGACAATGATAGTATTGGAAGTCGTTGCTTCGATATTCATGCTGAAAAATGTAAAAGCCGAGATTGACTACAAACTGCTAAAAATTCTTGCTTTCAGTGGAATAATAGCAAGTTCAATAGGTGTTTGGGTGCTTGCAAATATCAATTCTATCCTGCACCAAATTATACTAAGTTGCTATTTATTGTGCATAGCCTTGGTTTCATTATTTAGATTTGAATTTAAAAAACCAAACAATAATCTACGCTTATTTGTTATAGGCGCAGTTGCTGGATTTTATAATGGCTTTGCCGCAATAGGCGGTATTTTTGTTGCTTCAATGCTGACCAGTTCTAAGCTTCAGTTGATAAACATTAGAGCGACCATGGTAGTTTACTTTTTTATTATTGAGGTTGCGTTTTTCGCTTCGGCATATCTGAATAATTTATATAGCAAAGAGGTGTTTTATACCAGTGTACTATTAATAATTCCGATGGTATTTGGTATTAAACTTGGTTCAGTCCTGTTTGTTAAACTACCTGAAAAAACTTTGAAAAAAATTGTTTTAATTACTCTCTTGATTCTATCGCTAGTAGGATTTATTAAATTGTTGTAATTTATTATTCTACATAAATTCCTATGTGAAAAAAGCAAATTAAGGCATAGGACCATTTCAAACATGGAAATGAGCTGAGCTTTAGTTTTATTAAATCTGGACCAAAGGGTAAGACGTAGTGGCCCAAAACCCCTAAAAGTGCAGGGGTGTCTTTTATCTTGGGTTTAACGGTATCATTTTGCTTATGGAGGTATTTGCTAAATTTTATAAGCTTATGCTAATATAATTGTTCCAATACCCCCGCTGGAATTAAAATGTGTGCATTTATAATCAATAAGATAACTAATTATCTTGTGTTTCTGTCTATTGCTGCTATTACTTTGATCACTGGTTCTTTTGTTATTGAGACACAGCAAACCAAAACTCAAACCCTAGGCCAAACCCAAACCCAAGCTCAAACGGAAACCCAACCTAAAATCCAGACTAAGGCTACAGAAGATGTGATCGCCGATAAGCTAGTAACGAAGCTTTTGATTCAAAATGACGGTCTTGATGCGGCCGTAATAAATCACAATAACGTTAAAGAGCAGCCATCTAGAGTTATTAGTATCAGTAATTTCCCTGTTACTCAAGGCTATCTTTCTTCTTCGTTTGGAATGCGTAAAGACCCGTTTGATGGTCGGCGTCGAATGCATTATGGTATTGATATCGCTGCGCGCTCTGGGACAGAAGTTAACCCAATGGGGTCGGGTAAAGTAATTTTCACCGGTCACAAGGCAGGTTATGGTAAAACCGTAGAAATCCAGCATGGACACTCCGTGATTACGCGTTATTCACATTTAAAAGAAATACTTGTAGAAGCCGATCAACAAGTCTCTCAAGAAGATATCATAGGATTTGTTGGAAATACGGGTCGTTCAACAGGACCACATTTACACCTTGAAGTGGTGTTAGGTGACGACAAAGTTGATCCGCGGACTTTTCTCGCAGGTCAAATTGCATCAAATTCAAAATCAAAATCAAAACCGAAATTTGATACTTTCAAACAAGCTAGCCTTGCGAGAGTATCCTATCAAGATTATTTGCAAAGTTTTGACGGTGTTTATGGTTTAAAGGCGCCGGACCACTAGAGTCGATACCACTAGAACGTAGTGTTTCCATGAAGTCACGCATAGTTAAGCGTTCTTTAATATTTTCAACAGTATATAACTCCCCACGTGGATTTAACGCAATTGCATTATTTTCAATAACTTCTGCAGCGAGTGGAATATCGCCTGTGATAACCAAGTCACCGGCTTCTAAGCGTTTTACGATTTCATTATCCGCAACATCAAAACCTGATGGTACTTGTAGGAATTTAATGAATTTGGAAGGTGTAATGCGCATGAAGTGGTTGGCAACCAGCGTCATGTGAACCTCTGTTCGTTCGGCCGCTCTAAACAGAATTTCTTTGATAACCACTGGGCAGGCATCTGCATCGACCCAAATTTGCATATTATTACCATATTATGAAAGTGGAATATCATAGCACTAACACTCTTTATGCTGTAACCTCCGCGCGCTTTCACCAATACATTTTTTTCGAGATTTGATTATGAGTTTTGACTCACTGGGTTTATCAGAAGACATTTTAAAAGCAGTTAAAAAACAGGGTTATGAAAAACCTTCAGCAATTCAGCTGCAAGCTATTCCAGCAGTACTCAAGGGTAGGGATATAATGGCTGCTGCTCAAACGGGTACTGGTAAAACAGCGGGGTTTACCTTACCCATTCTTGAAATTTTATCTAAGGGAAAACCCGCAAAACCGAAACAGGCACGCACTTTGATTTTAACGCCAACGCGTGAGTTAGCCGCTCAAATTCAAGATAGTGTGATGACTTATGGGAGACAACTGCCTCTGACTTCAACTGTGGTATTTGGTGGTGTAAAAATTAACCCGCAGATTACTCGTTTGCAAAAAGGCGTGGATATTCTAGTTGCGACACCGGGTCGTCTGCTAGATTTATATAATCAAAAAGCAGTATTTTTTGATAATCTCGAAATCCTGGTGTTAGATGAAGCGGATCGAATGCTAGATATGGGATTTATTCATGATATTCGAAAAATATTATCATTCCTGCCTAGGCACCGTCAGAATTTACTTTTTTCGGCAACATTTTCAAATGAGATCCGTAAACTTGCCAAGACCATGGTGAATGATCCTGTTGAAATTTCTGTAACGCCGAGAAACACAACTGCTGAATCAGTTAAACAGTGGATTTGTCCAGTCGATAAAAAACGAAAGCCAGAATTACTGGCGCATTTGATTCATGCTAATAAATGGGAACAGGTGTTAGTCTTTTCACGCACCAAACACGGTGCAGATCGACTTTGCAAGCAGTTAGAGAGAAACCAGATTACCGCTGTAGCGATACATGGAAATAAAAGCCAGGGAGCCAGGACAAAAGCATTAGCTGCCTTTAAAAAATCTAATGTAAGGGTTTTAGTTGCGACAGACATTGCAGCAAGAGGTATAGATATCAATCAGTTACCGCATGTTATTAACTTTGATTTACCAAATGTGCCTGAAGACTATATTCATCGAATCGGGCGTACCGGTCGTGCAGGAGAACGTGGTGAGGCTATTTCGCTGGTCAGTGCTGACGAAATCAAGCAACTAAAAGATATTGAGCGACTTATCGGCAAACTGCTGGAACGTCGTATAATAAATGGTTTTGAACCCGATCATGATTTGCCTGTTTCTAATTTAAATGAGAGACCGAAACAAAACAACAGTCCACATAAAAGGTCGTCCAGAGTTAACACTGGCAGTAATAAACCGAGTACAAAAACTAACTATAGAAATCGTAATAAAAATCAGGCACGTAAAATATCGAGCTAATTAGATTGAGCCGAGATTCATGTTAATAATCAAGAAAAAAACCTAAATAGGACGATATTCAGATTGATCTCTCATTAACGCAAATGCCAGTCTAGCGATTTTACGCGATATGGCAACCGCGGTAGCGGTTGTCGAATGACCTCTTGCACGCATAGCAAGATAATAGGCATTCCATTGTTTGGTTTTTGCGCCTGCTCTCGCGGCATTAAACAATAACCGCCTCATTTCAGGACTCCCTTTTTTCGTCAGTTTGCGCTTACCTTTAAAGTACCCCGATTCTCGTACCCTCACATCCAGCCCCATAAAAGCGATAAAGGCGTCCGACTTGGAAAAATACCCTCGATGAAACAATGCCACAAGGGCAGTTGCATTCAAAGGACCAATCCCCGGGATACTTAAACAGCGCCGATAATCATCTTGATACTCCGCTAATTTTATACACTCCAGCAACCGTTTATCAATCACTGCCATTGCATCTTCAAAGCGTTTCAGCAATGCCTTACGTGTTTGTGCCAATTCAGCAACCCCCGTTAAAGATAAGCCCATAGCGGTTTTTAACTGCGCCAGTTTGGCCCGTGCTTTAAGCAGGCGATTCAGGCGTTTAACGGCTTTAGGCAAGGGTTTAAAGGCCACTAACTGCTGTTTCTCTGAACGCATGTAACGGTGCAACAACCTGGCATCATTCACATCCGTTTTAGCCCTTATCCCGACCGCATCCCGATAACGAGAGAGACGATAGGCATCGATTAAATAGACCGTATGCTTTGCTGTAACCGCCAACTCCACCATCAACTCATGGTATGTATTCGTCGATTCAATCGCGATAGCACAAGTGCCAGGAAGCGTTTTAAGAAAAGCGCGAATAGCCTGCTGCCGATTCTCAATTCTAATGACTTCAGCACCATCAAAAATATCCAGCCAATCTTTAGCGACGTCAACTCCGAACTCTTTTACATTAACGAGCATTGCCATTTTGTGAACTCCCAAGTAAGGTTAAAAACGTATCGGGAATCACGAAAGGCGCAAGCTTGTTGAAATCGGCCATCATAGGCAAGATTCTTAATAGGCGCTCATTAATGAATGGGGTGGAGGGGTGTAATCTCGGCTAGTCTGTACACGTAAAGTGGCAGAAGCAAAGCGAAGAGCCTCCACCTCCCCGATGCCTTAACTATGATCATAAATTAAGGCTAGAACAACCATACAAGCAATAGCGAGACAACAGCTTTATCTTTTTTAAAGCTGGCTGAAGGGTAAGACGCAGTCGCATTAAAAATGCCTTAAAAGTGGTGGGGTGTTGTCGTTATATCTTTAAAAAGCACTTAGTCATCGTATTTCAGGTTCCAGCTTGCCAGCATTAAAATCACTATCACAAATAACATTGCGCCTGCTCCCGCCAGTAAAGCGTAATCTTCCATTTGCAGGATGAAATACAGAGCACCGTATAAACTGCTTAACAAAATCAAAATAAAAAGTCCTTTAGCAAAGCTTCTTAGTATGGCAAATGTATATAAGGTAATGATGCCAATAATGGTACCTGCAGCATAAATATATGCATTTAAAAGAGCGAGGTGTTCAGATAGTGAAATTAATAGCAGATAAAATAGCGATAGAGAAAGGCCGACAATGACATATTGGAGTATGTGCATTTTCGATTTCACACTAACTTCAAAGATCAAAAAAGTGAGGAAGGTTAGTCCTATAAAAAGCACCCCATATTTGACTGCTCGATCCATTTTGGAATACAGCGAAACGGGTGTGAAAAGCTCAACTCCAGCAGTAAGGCTATCGAGTTTATAATTTTCAAGCTGCTCGTTACCATTGCTCTTTAGCCATGACTGAGGATAGTTGCGCGCTAAATGCGAAATGCGCCATGTAGCATTAAAGCCCTCGGCAGAAATAACTTTTGACACAGGTAATACACCACCTTTAAAGCTTGGATTGGGCCATGTCGATTCAATTTTTGTCGTAGTAGATTCTCCCAGTGGAGCAAAACTAAAACGACTGTTGCCTTTAAAAGATAACTCAATTTTGAATTCTTGCTTTGGCTTGCTAGAAGAGAGGTTTGCCATACTGGCGTGAAATCCATTCTTGAGTATTTTTTGCATCCTGGTGCCAGGTTCAAATTTGGCGCTAGTGTCTTGCCATCGCAGTGGGCTCGTTGAATTTACTGCTTTAGTATCCGAAAGACCTACGGCGAGCCATGCCTTATCCCATTGAATTGAGTATTTGTTGCTCGCTTTGGGTAAAACATCGAGATTGAAATGACCGCTTAGTTTCACATCAGCCTGGTAAACGAGTGATGTATAAATACCACGTTTACGGTTCTTTTCATTGAGTTTGGCATTAATATTGAGCATCTCTGGCAGTATCATCATGGTCTTATTGTTAAATACATCACGACTGATGGCTTTTGATGCACCACTACTATCAGTGACGGTTTCAACACTGCTGATGCGTTCGGTATATGGGACGGCTAGTACGGGACCAATTACGGTTTGATCCATTCCCCAGCCTGAGGCGATATCATCAACCACTGCGTGATAATATTGTTTTCGCTCATTCACAATTGATCCAATCATGAATAATGGAATCAACAATAGCAGCATAAGTAGCGCAACTAGAAAACCACGAAATGTCAGTGATTTAAAAAAAGATTCAGTTTCTTTGGTGCTCATGGTTTTATCCCTTTGGTGGCTGTAGAATACCTTAAAATAATGTACGTCTCTATTAATAGAAAACACTTATATGAAAGTATTAGGAATTGAATCTTCTTGTGATGAAACGGGTGTCGCAATCTACGATACAGAGCAGGGTTTACTAGCGGATAAACTCTATTCACAAATAGCATTACATGCAGAATATGGCGGAGTAGTTCCCGAGCTGGCATCACGTGATCATATTCAAAAAACAACACCTTTAATTAAACAAGCTTTAGCCGAAGCCAATTTAGAATTGTCACAACTCGATGGTATTGCTTATACCACTGGACCAGGATTAATTGGTGCTTTGATGGTCGGCGCTTCTATCGGAAGATCCCTGGCCTGGGGGTTGGGAATTCCAGCTGTTGGAGTGCATCACATGGAAGGGCACTTATTAGCGCCGATGCTGGATGACGTCGCTTTATCAAAAAAGGATTCTGAAAAAAAATCGATTGAGTTTCCATTCGTAGCATTATTGGTTTCTGGTGGTCACACCATGCTAGTTGAAGTCAAAGCGATTGGTGATTATCGAATTATGGGTGAATCGTTGGATGATGCCGTTGGTGAAGCCTTTGATAAAACCGCGAAAATGCTAGGTATGGGGTATCCGGGCGGCCCGGTTTTAGCCGCTTTGGCAGAGCAAGGAGTAGCTGGTGTTTATGATTTTCCGCGTCCAATGGTAAGGCAAGGTGGTTTAGACTTTAGTTTCAGTGGTTTAAAAACTCACGCCTTAACTACCTGGAACAAATCGACCCAAACTGAACAGGATAAAGCCGATATCGCACATGCATTTCAGGAAGCAGTAGTCGATACACTGTATATTAAATGTAAGCGGGCACTCAAATCTGTAGCTGGCACCAGACTGGTAATCGCAGGAGGAGTTGGAGCGAATAAGCGATTACGGCAAAAACTGAATGAGCTAAAGGCTGACGTATACTTCCCGCCGATGAAATTCTGTACTGATAATGGCGCTATGATTGCTTATGCAGGGGCTATTCGTCTACAAGCGGGACAAGCAGAAGAAGCCGTAATTCAGCCCAGACCTCGCTGGTCTTTGGAAGAGTTAACGATTCTTTAATATAAGTATTTGTCTATTTCAATCTGTTGAGATTTGAAAAAAACCGGCTAAAAGTACAGGGGTGTCTTTTTTAATAAAAATCAAAGAGGCTTTCCTGTTATTGAATCCACAGCATGCAGCATCATCCCATCAGGGTCATTATCACTTGCTTTGGGAGTCCATTTTGATAAACATGCCCTATCTTTCACGCAAGGGTCAGTCAGTGCTTTTAAAAAGCTTACCAGGTGTTTTACGTCATCTTTGTTAATCTTATCTTTGGCTTTTAGATCAATACCTGCATTGACTGCTTCAAGTGTATTTTTATATACATCCTTGATGTTAATATTTTTCTGGGTCAACTGTAGCGGACCATAGTTTATTGCTGCCTGAGTGGGTGAAAGCATATGTTTTGTGATGGCCTCAAGTGAGGTATAAGCGCCATCGTGTCCCCAGGGACCAGTCACTTCCACATTCAATAAAGTAGGAGTACGAAAGCGGAATTTGTCATTCTCTTTGTTAGAAACTAAATTACAACCATAATCATTACTGCCAGTTTTACCATTTTTCTTGCCAGCTCCAATTTGTGGCATGGCGGTGTTATAAGCTTTCTCATTCGTAAAGAAATCACCCGAGTGGCAGCTTGCACAGCCAGCGCCCCCTTTTTCATGCTCAGTATAAAAGAGCAAAGCACCTTGCTTGGCTGAATCTGAGATGGCGTTGATATCACCTTCTATATAAGACTTCCAGGGGTTATTGATAAATACCTGAGAGCGCTCATACTCAGCTAGTGCTTCCGAATAGTTCTGTTCGGTAATGAGGTCTTCCGCAGTGCCTTTAGGATCAGAAAAACCATATCGAAAATCATCTAGCCAGTTTTTCTTTAAGCGTGTGGCCAAGGCTCTGCGAAGTGTCTGATTCAATGAATTATCTAAATATCCACCGCGCATTTCATCAATAGAGGTAATAGGAAAACGCGCTTGGGCCTGAACCAGGGTATCACCTGCAAGCGCGTCAGCTTTAGGGTAGGGTACATCTGGTGTCGTTATGTCGAATTTTCCTACACGTTCAATACGCGCATCATGAAACATTACTTTATTCCAGAAGGCAACATTGAAGGTGGTTGGTGCATTACGTGGAACCTTGATATGTTTAACACCGACTTTTTTTCTCTCAGATCCAAGTATATCAGGCTGTTCAGCATCTACTCCGATTGACAGGGACAGATTATCTCCACCACCAAGCATTGGGTGGTGGCAACTGGCGCAGGCTGTAGTGTTTTCACCACCCAAGGTTTTCGTGAAAAACAACTTCATGCCGAGTTGCGCCTTCGGGCTTTGAATATTCGGGATTGGATGTTCAGCAATGGGTTTGCCAGTTAAACTATAACGCTTGATAAGTATCGACAATTTTTTGTCAATTTCATCTGTGTTGAGTACATTGGTATTTGTATATTTACTTTTAGCAAGATTATCAGTTTGCATGCCCTGCGAATGTGCAGCACACAATGTAAGGGTGGAAATTATGAATATTGCCAGATTTAATAATGCTTTGAGGGTTTTTAATTTATTCATTTTTAATAGCTAATAGTAATCAGCGAACTAAAATTTATAATTTAAAGCCAATTGTATCTCGTTATCACTAAATTTTGGGATCACTAATGGGTCTGATTCAATATTTATTAATGCTATTTGAATATCTGAAATACCAGCAACCAAATATTTTTCTTTTTTCCATTTTTGTTGCCAATGTTGCATGAATTTTCTTGCTGCAAGTTTACTACCCATTCTTTTTAATTCTTTATAGGAATAGGGAGAGTTATTCGCCATATTCTTCTTTATTGATTTATTTAGTAACTTTTTACCTTTTGTCGCGGCAAGAATTGTTTTGATACCCGATGCACCCTGTTGGTGAATCAAATAGCGTTGGTAATCATCTAACTTTGTATAACCACTCTTTTTTAATCGTTTTTCATTTAAGGCGAGTAATTTCTTGCTCATTTCAAGTGACTTAGCATAATTTAATCGGTCTTTTTTGCATTGTAGAGATGTGCAACCGATATCTTTTAATGCTTGAACTGTTAGTTGGTGATGCCCACAAGGAGAAGTGGTATAGGCGCAGCTTCGAGATTGATTTCTAGGTCTGTAGAGTAGCTTACCTTGCTTGGATTCGATTGAATGTACTGTCTGCCAGTAATCAACATTAATAATATTAGTATTTGTAGTATTTTTTGAGCTTTCTAAATTGTTTTCTGCAAATGATTCTGTTTCATTGAAACTTAAAAATATGTTGTCGAATGAATGAGTAGCATCAATATCATCTTTATTTTCATTTATGAAGAGCTTCTCCATTTCATTTTCTTTACCATTATAATTCAAGCTAAGCTTATTCCTCATAGATACTATATTACGGTCATCTAGCGTAGTGCTTTTTTCGTTAATTACGGATGGCATCATAGAAATGATAATTGCTATTAGAAGCATTGGGTATGTATTCATTCGAGTTTTAGCCACTATAGTTAATATAATTTATTTTCATTTATTGTATTTGCTAGCGATTACTTAGTAACTGCCACCCAGGCATAAATTTATTACCATTGATTCCTTCTTCTTTAAATCACTACCGTTTATGATTTAAAAAGCAAAAAAAATGCTTAAAAATCAGAAGGCATGTGAATAAGGTATTGATTATTTGATGTTACGGTGGAGTTTGTGTGACAATAGCGGAGGTTTAAATTTATTAATTTTTAGGAGTTTGAAATGGGCGCTTTTGTTCTTGGTATTTTAGTAGGTTGGTTAGCCGAGTGGTTGTTCTTTACTTTTTGGATTAAAGGTGGAAATAATGCCGAATGTTCTGCGCTCAAGTCTCAACTTGAAGAGAAGAAAAGAGAGATCAGCGCCTTGCAGGGTAAGTTAGAAAGTGCTCTTTCTACAGCTGCTGAGAAGAAGTCATCACCCACTATAGCAGAAGTACTTTCCACTGGTTCAGCTAGCGTGCCAACGAAAAAACCAGTGTCAGCAATGACTGAAACCAGCACAACGAATAAGACTGCTGCAAAAAAGGCTACAGAAAAAACATCTACTGCGAGTTCTACAACCAAAGCAACTACTGCAAAAAAAGCAGCACCAAAAAAGGCAGAAAAAAAACCACCAGCAAAAGCGAAAACTACTGCGACAAAAAAAGCTCCAGCAAAAGCTAAATCTAAAGCTAAAGCCACTGCAAATAAGGGTGACGACTTTACTAAAATCAGTGGAATCGGTCCAAGCATGGCCGCCACATTGAAACAGCTTGGTATTGATTCTTATACCAAACTAGCATCGACGGATGATGATATTTTACGAGATATGCTCGATGCTTCTGGTGCGCGCATGAATAATAACAAAGAAGTCATGGATAGCTGGAACGAACAAGCGACATTGGCTGCCAAAGGTGATTTTGCTGCTTTGAAGAAAATGCAGAAAACAATGAAAAAATAGCATCGATAATGTTTGCTGGGTTACTTGATTAACATTAACCCGGCAACATTATTTTTTTATATAATTAATGTAATTGTAATTTTCCCAACTCTTCTAAAATCATATTAACCAGGCTTTCACCTTGAGCGCCCATCCCTTTACTGAGGATTTCCGGGTCTCTTTCTCCATCTATCATTTTTTTTATAATTGCAGCGAGTCGTGCCATATCACCACCCGCCTGACTCATTTGTTCTGCCATATGCGAAAGTATAGTCAGCGCCTGAGTATTGCCACTACTTGCTAGGTTCAACATATGTGCGATGCCTGGCGCTGCCATAGTTGGATTTGCATTCTGTTGTGTTGGATCAGGCAGTGTAGCTGGATCTTGAAGGCCATTTAATATAGCTTTTATGATTACTTCATCTTCTTCATCAAGACCTTTAAGTACATTTTCAGAACGATCACCTTCGAGTATTTTGTATATACGCAGTACCAGATTTTGCCAGCCATTTTCAGCGCTGGCTTTGAGTACTTGATTAAGTTGAGGGCGCAACTGTGGATTGTGATTTGTTTGCACAACCATATTGATTAAACTGGCGTGGGTTTTCAGGATTTGTTCATCACGACTGGGTAATTTATTCATAGCTGGATTTTAACATATCTTAAAAAGACACCCCCCACATTTAGCCTGTTTTTAGTATTCTGTGTTCTATAATTAAACAATTCTAAGTAATATGAGGGTTATCAGATGCCTGCCTATCATGTAACACGTTCAATTATAATCAATGTTCCAATAGCAAAAGTACACGAGTCTTTGATTGACTACCGTCAGTGGCCATGGTGGTCACCCTGGTTAATTATGGAGCCCGGAACCAAAATCAAATACAGCACCAAACAGAGTCAGGCTGGTGCTGGCTATGATTGGGATGGTGAGTTTACAGGCAAGGGGGAGATGAAGCTGAGAGAAATTACCGAAAATAGACTCGATATGCAGTTACAGTTTATAAAGCCTTTTAAATCAACAGCGCAGGTAACTTTTGATCTAGAAAAACCGCGTAAAAATGTCACTAAAGTGACCTGGAATATGTACAGCAAACTGCCTTTCTTTTTATTCTGGATGGTGAATAAAATGAAACTATATATCGGCATGGATTATGAGCGTGGTTTGAAAATGCTAAAAGACTACCTGGAAACGGGCGTGGTCCCTTCGGTGGTAAAAATTGAGGGTATTAGCAAACTTGAGAAGCAATACTATGTAGGTATAAAAAATCAATGCAGAATTAGAGATATAGGCAATGTAATGCCCGATGACTTTCAAAAACTCTATCATTTTATGGAAGAAAATGAAATTTCAAAAGATCGTATTCCTTTTGCAATATATGAAACATTCGATATGCAAAAGGACCAAACCATTTTTATCACGGCGATCTCTGTTGATAGTGCAATGAATGTTACGTCACCGTTTATAAAAGGCTTAATTGATAGTTGTGAGGTCTTGAAAGTAACTCATACAGGGAGTTATGAGCATCTTGGTAATGCCTGGTCAACTGCGATGGCGTTCTCCCGTACAAAGAAAATCAAAACAACAAAGTGGCCTTTAGGCATAGAGTTTTATTTGAATGATCCTACGATCAAAGCAGATGAGAACTTGGTGACTGAAGTGGTCTTACCCTTGAGGTAATGATTTTAAAACTAATTAATAGAGGTGCCCTAAAGTTGAAGCAATAAGGTATCTGCCTGTTTTTGTAATTTTCCTCGTTCAAGCAGAAGTTTCCAACGGTTGCCTCCAGCCTGGCGCCACAATAAAGCTGCGCGAATACCTGCAAGTAGTAAAGCTCGAATCTTGGAGGCATTTTTTGGATTGGCAAGATGAGACTGATCACCCTTAACCATAATCTTGGGGCCGAGTGTGCTGATGGTGTTGGCATAAATATCAGCTAGGGCTGCGATGATATTTTCATGATTGGTATCGAAAAACTCGAGTTTTTTCTGTGTATCCTGAATTCCCTTGAGTAAGCTCTGAAAGACTTCCGGATTATCGTTTAGTTTTTTTTCCAATTGTAATAAACCTAGAGCGTAACGTGTTGCTTCTAGGTCTTTAGGTTTACCATCTGGGGTAATAGGTCCAGCACCGAGCTGATGCATCATTGATTTTAAACCGATTTTCAATTCTTTAAGAGTACCATAGAGACTTTCCGCACTATCGGCATCTTCTACAAGTATACTATTAATGCAACAATTGAACAAAGATTCATCAACTTTTCCAGTATTGGCAATCTGTGTTACGCCATCCACACACTGGAAAATTCCGGCTAAAGCGATGGCACGATTACGTGTATTAGATTCCACTTATAAGATACCTTGTTATGTTATTTTTTGCTAATCGAAGCCTGCGAGTAGTTTAGTCGCAGTTGACTTGCTTTTCATCAATAATTCCGCCACCCAGGCAAACATTTTCAGCATAGAAAACAATGGATTGACCCGGTGTAATTGCGCGTTGTTTTTCACTAAAACAAACTATGCAATCATTTCCACTGACCATGACTTTACAAGCTTGTTCAGCTTGACGATACCTGATTTTGGCATGGCTGCTAAAATCAATTGATGGTGGCCTACCACTCACCCAATATAATTGCGATGCTTTGAGTTGTTGTTTCAGTAATAGTTCGTGATCGTGGCCTTGTACTGCGACTAACTGGTTGGTTTTAATGTTTTTATCAACTACAAACCATGGAATTTCATCTGCTGTTTTTAATCCGCCAATTCCAAGCCCCTGGCGTTGACCAAGGGTGTAATACATCAAGCCCTGGTGTTTGCCAATTACCTCACCATCAGGTGTAATTATTTCACCGGGTTGTGCGGGCAAAAAGCGTTGTAGAAATTCAGTGAATTTACGTTCACCAATAAAACAGATGCCCGTACTGTCTTTTTTATTGGCAGTATCAAAGCCTGCTTTGTCGGCTATTTCACGTACTTTAGATTTTTCTAATTCACCAACAGGAAATAGGGTTTTAGCTAATTGCTGTTGCTGTAAGGTATATAAGAAGTAAGTCTGGTCTTTATTTACATCTATGCCTTTAAGCATTTTAATTTCAGAAAGACTGCGATCGATTCTTGCATAGTGACCCGTTGCAATAAAATCTGCTCCAAGTTCAAGGGCATAATCAAGAAAAGCTTTAAATTTAATTTCTTTATTGCACATAATATCGGGGTTAGGCGTTCTACCTGAGCGGTATTCATCCAGGAAATACTCAAAAACATTTTCCCAGTATTCAGTTGCGAAATTAACTGTGTGTAGTTTAATACCCAAAACATCGCTAACCGATTGTGCATCAGCCAGGTCTACAGTTGCTGTGCAATACTCCTCAGAATCATCCTCTTCCCAGTTTTTCATGAACAAGCCTTCAACTTCATAACCCTGTTCAATTAACAGCAGCGCAGCGACAGATGAGTCAACACCACCTGACATGCCTACGATGACTTTTTGTTTTTTCATTTGATTATCTATTCAGGGATGGCGACTACCAAGGGATGATGGTTCCATCAATATCGAAGAAAGAACCGCTGTCTTTAATTGTGCGCTTATCCAGAATTTTCCTTAATTTTTGAGCCGATTGTTCTACCGATAGTTCTCCTTGTGGTCCACCCATGTCTGTACGTACCCAGCCAGGGTGCAAAATCAAGGAAGTTATACCCAGGTGTCTTAAATCATGCGCGGCACTAACCATGACAGCATTTAAAGCCGCTTTTGTGGCACGATAGGCATATGAGCCACCTGATGTGTTGTCCTGCATGCTACCCATTTTGCTGCTCATGCTGGCGATGATTTTCTTGTCACTTTTGGCAACGTTTTCAACAAATTCTTCCATCATTTTCATCGGAGCAATTATATTTACTGCAACAGCTTCTTCCCATGCTTTCTTATCTGTTTTTCCAAACTGGGATGCATCACTAGCATAAACACCGGCATTATTGAATAAAATATCTATAGGTTTGCCCTTGAGATACTTTTTTAATGCATGCATTTGATCATTATTGCTTACTTCAAGTGCATGGACGCTCAGGAGATTTTGATATTCGTCAGCAAGCGAGTTGAGTTCTTTTGCTTTGCCAGGGTCACGACAAGTTGCATATATCTTCCAGCCTTCTTTTAAGTACTGATGGCAAAGTTCTAGACCGAGACCTCGATTGGCTCCTGTTATTAGTAATGTTGGCATATACATATCCGAAATATTTGATTTGTTCATCTTAGTACAAAAGTGAGTATAATCCGACCTCGATTTTTAAGAATAATTTTATGTACGATTCTCAAAGTGAAATGAAACAAATAAAAATGACAGAATACAGCCATGGCTCAGGTTGTGGTTGCAAGATATCACCTGCAGTACTCGATGTGATCTTAAAGAGTCATATTCCAGCGATGCTGGATGAATCATTACTTGTAGGGAATAGTACGCGTGACGATGCCGCAGTTTATGATTTGGGTAATGGTACTGCTATTATCAGCACGACAGATTTTTTTATGCCTATTGTCGATGATCCATTTACCTTTGGGCGCATCGCTGCCACAAATGCGATCAGCGATATCTACGCGATGGGTGGCAAACCTATTATGGCAATTGCGATTTTCGGCTGGCCGTTGGATAAGTTACCGGCGGAAGTAGGTCAGCAGGTAATCGAAGGAGGCCGTCAGGCCTGTAAAGATGCAGGTATTTCTCTGGCTGGCGGGCATAGTATTGATGCACCTGAGCCGATTTTCGGTTTGGCTGTAACTGGCACTGTTGCGAGTGATCAGATAAAACAAAACTCAACTGCCAAAGCGGGAAATAAACTGTATCTGACCAAGCCACTGGGCGTTGGTATTTTATCAACTGCACAAAAGAAGAAAATCATAAAGACGGAACATGCACACATCGCTCCTAAATCAATGTGTGAACTCAATAGTATTGGTGAAAAACTGGCGCAGCTAGAGTGTGTTACGGCTTTAACCGATGTTACGGGTTTTGGCCTTGGTGGCCATTTACGTGAAGTTTGCGAAGGAAGCGGCCTGCATGCTGTGTTACATTTCAATAAGTTGCCGATTTTACCGACTGTATTAGATTATCTTAAACTGGGATGTTCGCCCGGTGGAGCAACACGTAATTTTGAAAGTTATGGACAGCACCTATCCGCTATTGTAGCCGAGCAACGAGCGATAATCTGTGATCCACAAACCAGTGGTGGATTACTCGTTGCAGTTGATGCAGATACAGAAACTACATTTTTAGAACTTGCTGAAAGTGCTGGTTTGTCACTCGAATCAATCGGGTATCTTGTTCAAGAAACTGATCAAGCCATGATACAAATAAATGACTGATCTGGAATTAGACGGTTTACCAAGAGGTGAACATCCAATAGTCGATGATCTAGCATCACTATTTATCAATGACACGCCAATGCTTGATGTGCGTGCACCTGTCGAGTTCTTGCAAGGTGCTTTTCCGCGTTCTGTAAATATTCCTCTGATGACAGATGCGGAACGCGAAGCGGTTGGAATAGAATACAAAGAACAAGGCCATGATGCGGCTATTCTCTTAGGTGCGGAGCTCGTTACAGAAGATAATCGAATTGAGCGTAAAAAAAAGTGGGCTGAATTTTTTGCCAAAAACCCGGGGGCTGTCCTTTATTGTTTTCGTGGTGGCTTGCGCTCACAAATATCCCAGCAATGGATAGTTGATCACACGCATATTGATTATCCACGCGTTAAAGGTGGCTATAAAGCAATGCGGCGCTTTCTGCTAGAAAGTATCGAACGCATCTGTAATGAAATCCCAATCATTGTGCTAGGTGGACGCACTGGCTCGGGCAAAACTCGTTTACTAAAACAGCTCGATAACAGTATCGATCTGGAAGGCCTGGCTAACCATCGAGGTTCAGCATTTGGCCCCACAGCAACACAGCAACCAACGCAAATCAATTTTGAAAATACTTTGGCAATTGAGTTATTAAAGAAAGAAGCTTCAGGTTGTAAAAGCCTTGTAATTGAAGATGAGGCAAGAAATGTTGGTTCACTAGGTGTGCCACAGGCTTTATTCGAAGCAATGCAAGCGTCCCCTTTGGTAATGCTTGAAGTATCTCAGGAAGATCGAAATAAAGTCAGTATAGAAGAATATATCCTGGATACGCAGAAATCCTTTGATGAAGTGTATGGCGTGGAAAGCGGTGCAAAAGAGTTGTCAAATCATCTTCTGAATAGTCTTGAAAAAATTCAAAAGCGCTTGGGCGGGGTTCGCTATCAACAAGCGCGAGAGCAAATGCAAGAGGCGATAATTCTCTGGCAGAAAACGGGTTCGGTAGAAGAATTTGTTCCAATAGTAAAAACGTTATTGCTTGATTACTACGACCCGATGTATGACTACCAAAGTGCCAGGAAACTAGATCGTGTAAGTTTTAGAGGTGCTTATGACGAGGTTATGTATTATCTAAAATCAAAACATTAAAAAAGGGCTAAAAGGCGGGGGGTGTCTTTTAATTAATTAGTATAGATCAGGAACCGCATTCTCTGCCGCAGATTGCCCTGCCATTTTCCCATATCTTTCACCTGTATTACCTGCAACAAGACCTCCCACTGTCCCGCCAACGAAACCTCCAGCAGTGCCTGCAACAGCACCTGCTGCTTTAACAGGAAGTTTTGCCACTGTAACTGCGCCGCTCACAGTATTAGTTACTACTTGCTGCGTTGAACACGCTGTTAAGGCCAGTATAACGCTTGAAAAGAGAAGTGCTGGTTTTATCATATGTGAGCCCAATGTTTTATTATTTACTGGATTATGACATAACAAGGTGAATGTAAAATTAATGTAACACTGACCATGTTTATAAATTAGGTTGGCTTAACTACGTTTTTGTATCGGTTAATTATTTCTGTTACCAAAGCCATTCCAAACAAAATGATTAACATCGCAATCCACATACGTGTCGTTACGTGCTCCTTGAGTAAGATATAACCCCAAACAAATGAAAATACAGGAATTAGAAAAGTAACACTGGAGGTTCTTGAAGGCCCGATGCTTTTAATCAACTTAAAATAAATTATGTAGGCAAGTGCTGTACAAAGTACGCCTAATATAACTGTGTAAATCCAGTCTATTGAAGTTATTTGAGAAAAATCCGGTATAAAGAATAATAACACTATCAACATGAAAAGCGCGGAGAATACTAAGCTACCACTGGTAGTTGTCATTACTGATACATCAGTTAGATATTTTTTACTAAAGTTTGTAGCTATACCATATTGTAGAGTAGCTGCAGCACCCGCTAAAATAGGAAGCCAGCTATCAATACTCCAGCTGACCTTATCCCATACCAGAAATACTAAGCCTGAAATGCTGATAAACATGCCAATAAATTGTAAAGGGGTCATCTTATTCTTCAGCCATATATGTGCAATGAAAGCTGTAAATACTGGGGTCATTGCATTTAATATCGAAACTGTTCCACCGCTCAGGCTTAAGCTGGCATAGGCAAGAAATGTAAAGGGAATCGCAGAATTCATTAAGCCAACAATTAATAGTGTTTTCCAGTTGGCAATAAACTCTCGGTTATTTTGACGAGGTAATAAAAACAGCAACATAAAAACCGCTGCAAATAAAAGTCTGAAAGCGATTAAAGCAATAGGTCCAAAAACATCCACTGTCGCTCGCATGAAAATAAAAGAGCTGCCCCATATTGCTGCGAGAAGAATCAGCAAAAGCGTATCAGTTAATTTCAAGATGTATTTTCCTTAAGACGATTGCAATGAATGATGAAGGATAAGCATAGACGGAATAAACAGAATTGTATTAAGTGATATAAAGTTAATTTAATCTAGAATTAATGGAAAACCCAGTACTTGCAATGCCTTATGACCTAAACTATCTTTATATATTAAATTTTTAACTATCACTGTTGTTTTTTTATGACTATCTATAAAACTGCTGTTGCAATTTTTCTGCTCTTATTAATAACGTCTAGCCAGGGCCTGACTACGAATCCCTGGCAGTTAAGTAAGGATAAGGATGGAATACAAGTTCATATTCGCCATAATCCAACCTCAGTCATCAAGACATTTAAAGGAACGATGGCAATTAACAGTCGGCTGTCCTCATTGGTCGCTGCTATCCAAGATACTCAAGCTTATCCGCGCTGGTTACATAATTGTAAAAGCGCACGTACCATAAAAACTGTCGGAAATAACCAGATATATAGCTATGTTGTAACAGGAATGCCATGGCCAGTTGCGGATAGGGACTCGATAGTGCACTCGGTCTTAACTCAAAATAAATCCAATAATCAAACTATAATCAAATTAACCTCAGAACCCAATATGCTTCCACTAAAACAAGGAATGGTTAGAATACAGTCACTTACTGGACAATGGCTTCTTACACCATTAACAAAAGGTGACGTAAGTGTCACTTATGAAATGAGTGTTGATCCTGGGGGAAATATACCCAAATGGTTAGTCAATCTGATGGCGGTGGATTTGCCCTTTAATACACTGCAGAAACTACGCAATATCGTTAAAGAAGCCAGATATGTGAATGCTAGGATGGGAAATATCATTGATTAGGACGCCCTCACACTTTTAGGCAGTTTTTTGTTCAGCATAGTTTATGTCTCACGCATTAATTCCAGCATCTGATTAGCACTCATAGATCCGCTCATATCCGAACCCTCCAGTAAGCTATCGGCTAGATCACGCTTGTGTTGGTGTAGTTTCACAATTTTTTGTTCAATGGTGTTTTCAGTGACGAGACGATAAATGGTTACTGGGCGTGTTTGACCAATACGGTGTGCGCGGTCTGATGCCTGGTTTTCAACGGCAGGGTTCCACCAGGGATCCATATGGATCACATAATCAGCTGCAGTTAAATTTAAACCCGAGCCTCCCGCTTTAAGACTGATTAAGAACAACTCACCTTCACCATCCTGAAACGCATCAACACGGGTTTTGCGTTGTGCAACAGGCGTGCTGCCATCCAGGTATTGATACTTGATGCCGCGTTGATCCAGATACTCACGAATTAGTGATAAGTATTTCACAAACTGGCTAAACACCAGGGCTTTGTGATTATTTTCGATTAATTCTTCAACCAGTTCTCCAAAACGTTCAAGTTTACTGCTACTCAATGTCGAATCTGCCATGACTAATTTCGGGTGACAACTAGCTAGGCGTAATTTTGTAATAGCTGCTAATACTTTTAAGTGTTCACCGCCTTGATGAGACCCTTTGTCTTTAGCAAGGTTTTCTATTGCGCTACTTCGTACGGCTTCATATAGAGCTCTTTCGCCATCAGAAAATGGAATTTCTAAGGTAATTTCAGTTTTAGGTGGTAATTCGTCTAATACCTGAGTTTTGGTGCGACGCAAGATGAATGGTTGAATCAGTTTTTTTAAATGTTGGCGAGCATCGGCATCGCTATCTCTTTCGATAGGCGTTATATAATGCTGCATAAACTGCTGCTGTGTGCCGAGTAATCCAGGGTTAAGAAAACGGAAAATACTCCAGAGTTCGCCTAGATGGTTTTCTATCGGTGTACCCGTGGTGACGAGCTTGAAGTCACCTTGTAGTTTATGTGCTGTTTTAGTTCGCTTAGCATTAATGTTTTTAATTGCTTGGGCTTCATCCAGCACTATGGTTGCCCAGCGTTTTTCGATGAATTGTTCAGAGTCCTGCTGCAATAAACCATAACTGGCAATGACCACATCAAAAGGTCCGGCATTATCGAGTAAAGTTTTTCGACAGCCTTCGCGGTAAAAATGTGGTTTTAAGGTGGGTGAAAATTTAAGAATCTCAGACTCCCAGTTATTACTCACCGAAGTCGGAGCAACGACCAAAACTGGGCCAAGACTGGCACGTTCTAGCATTACACAGAGACTTTGAACTGTTTTTCCCAGTCCCATATCATCGGCAAGACACGCTCCTACGCCCCATTTAGCGAGACGACTCATCCAGCGGAAGCCTTCTTCTTGGTACTCTCGCAATTCTGTCTGTAAGGTTGAAGGAACCTTAGGGATAAAATCATCCAGTTCTTCGATACTGCGGATATGTTTTTCCCAGGCTTCATCTACGGTGAGTTCTCCCACCATATCGGTCAGGTCTTCAAGCGCCAGCGAAGCAAGGCCGCTAATTTTGGCACCGTCGCCATTGAGTTCTGCATAGCGATGGATTGAATCCAGCTTCTTGCGGAATTGATGCGTTAACGACAAATATTGTCCGTCAGCCATTTTCAAGAAACGGCCTTTATTGTTGGCGGAGAGATTGAGTAATTGTTTCAGTGATAACACCAGAGATGGGTCGGTTGAAATGGTACCATCCAATTGAAACCAGTCTCCACTTTTATTGATACTCAATCGTAGATTGTTGGTGTCAAAGCGAGATGCAATGCGCATCACTTCGCCTTCAGGCCACGCAATAATTACATTAGCATCTTCTCCTTCAGCCTCGGCATACAGCTGTTCTAAAAGTTCTAGGCAATCTTGAGGCTCATCAAGCAAATATTCATCGTTGATTTCATCTTCTTCACCTAAAATACTGCTGTGCTGTAGCAGGGTGTCGAGCAATGTTTTTTCTTTTTCTAAATCACGCGTTGTTTTATAGCGTTCACCTTCATATTCCACTGATAATTTGGCACGTCCATGTCCGGGGGGGAAATAGGCACCAAATTCACCAAAGGGTTTTACTCGTAAAGTCGCGCGTAAACCTTCACCATAAGGCAATAGGTTAGCGTGTATACGTGAGTCAGGTTCAACTTCTTCAGCATCAACGACACCTTCAAGGTCAGACTGGATACTAATCATCGGGGCAAGTGTACCCAGAGTTTCGCGGAGATTCTTCTCAGCTTCTCGCGGAATAACAATGCCATTGGCGATTATTTCACTAAGGCGCATGACTTGTTCGTTTTTAGAATAAATACACAGGCGAGTTGGTGTTTCCTTAACAATAAGATATTGGCTATCTTGTTGGCTGTCATCAAATGCAGGATAGAAACTTACGCGTAAATTTTCGCCCTCTTCACTCACTAATAACTCAAACTCGCCCTGGGTCAATTCAATCGGTGTATTGCGGGCACCATCCCAGTATAGATTTGGATGATTCACCAGTTTTGGCCAGGCAGCATTTAAATCGAGTGTAAACTGCGGGCCACGGTGATAATAAGCATCATAATCAGGTTGTTCAAATATAGCAGAAACCAAATCCAGATCCTGATCAGTTAGAGTTGGTAACTCATGTCTATCTTTTTTAAGGCGTTTTAGAGCAATATTTCTGCCCTTGGTCCAGCCGCCGGCGGTGGTTCTTTTTTGTAATTTGGGCGTGAGTGTGTATTCGTGATAACGGTCAACATCAAGCATCCACACAACGCGTTCCTCAGCGTCATTTGAATTTGATGTTTTGTCGCTGCTTACCAGCTGATTCATGGCATTTAAAGCGCGTTCCCATTCAGCCTGGGGCTTAACTAAATCAAACAGTGTCTGGCTGTGTATTTTTTGATGCAGATCAGTGGAATGTTGCAGGTATTTTTCACGATCTGTTTTGTCTTCAGAAAATAAAGCTAAAGCATGCGCATATTCAGCCGTTAACCAGTCATAGTTGCCATTGGCTGCGCGGTTGTATTTTGCCTCGAGGATATCCTGGACGCCTGCCGTAATTTTCTGTCCAAGCCAGTGCTTGATTAAAGCGTAGAATAGTACGCAGTAATTGCCTTTTTCCAGCTCTTTCAATGGTGCGTTATAATTAAAAACACCCGTCGCCAGGGTTTCAGCATAGGCATTTAATATCTGATGGTCGTTGTCTTTCTCTATTTGTTTCAGGATTTTTTGTGCAGTCGCTAAATGTTGTTTATCACCTATGCCTAATAAGGCTAAAAGATAGAATTTTTCAAACTCATTGCCAAAGATTACCGAAGTATTTTTACGTTTGCCGTATACCTCACGATATATGTCAGTTGCATTTTCATAGGCTTGTATTGAACTCTCCGTATTACCATGAATCAATTGGCGCGCAGAGTTGGCAATATGCCAGAAGATATGTCTATCATCATATTCAACAGTATCCTGATTAGATAGCACTGCTGTAGACTTTTTGTAAATACCTGTCGGTAACTCTGGAAATAATTCAGTATTCCCTGATAGCAGACTATATTTTGCCTGAGGCTCTAATAGATGGAACTCAAACCCGACCAAATTTGGAATATTCTGTTTTCGTTCAGCTAATAACTCCCACAATATCGACTGATTATATAAACCATTCAAACTATATTCTGACAATCCAATAAAAGCCACACTGAACATTTGGTCAGTTAATACTGCAAGCAATTTAGGGTTTACAGGCGATCCAAAAGTTGCCGGATAAAAACCAGGATCAATGAGTTCCGAATCCCGGTATTGATAGCGTTCAAATAATAACGCTAAAGTGTGATCGAGTTTTTCTGTTTTTCCCTGAAACAGATAGATACGCGCATGCGAGATACCATGTTCTACACTTTGCCAAAGAATACGGCCAAATGATTCGGTTGCAGAGAAAGAGGCTAACACCTGATTCGAATATTCATCGAAACTGCCATCATTAATCGAACTCAACAAAACTTCATCACGAATATTATCGGGACAATAGTATTTGCCCTGGCTGCCTTCGAGCCAATTAGCATGAATCAGATCAACTAGAATAGGGCGCAAACTATGTAAGGTGAAACTGTCATTGATTTTAGGATCATCGATGCCAAGTCTATGAGCACAACTGGCTAAGGGAGTTGCTGCAACGGGTGCATATATGATAGAAATTAGCTGTAACAGGGAACGCTGTAATTTAGGTAGTGCATTAAAAGCGTCAAGATCAAACGTGTGCTGACTCATATAACTCGTATCTATTGATTGAGGTGAACCGAGTATTATAAAATGTTTTGTCCAAGGAGTCTCTGATTAACTCGAATAATATTTGCTGAGATCATGTTGACACTCAGTGCTACAATCACTATATTAGCGCCCCTTGGATTTTGCACTGTACGTATAAATGGTGAAATCTGATTTGGCTATATAGCTCAGCTGGTTAGAGCACATCACTCATAATGATGGGGTCCCAAGTTCGAATCTCGGTATAGCCACCATATTTACCGTATTTAATTTAAGAATTGTTATTCAGTTTTCATATTTAAATTGAAATACAGTTAAAGGCCGCACGAAAGTGTGGCCTTTTTTGTAATTAAAATTACAGTAGGGTAATTTTAAGAAACACTAAAAATCGCCTAAAAGGTGGGGGGTGTCCTTTTTATATTCATAAATACCGGTAATCAGCCAAATACACACTATTTGAGGGGTGTATTTACATAAGTATTCATATTATTATGTCGAACTTTAGCTCGTCAGTATAAGGTAGGAATTTTAGGTGAAAATATCAGGCGCTGAGATATTCATTGAATGTCTAAAAGCGGAAAACGTGGATACCATTTTTGGCTATCCTGGCGGAGCAGTATTATTTCTCTATGATGCGCTTTATAAAGCTGAAGCGCGCGGTGAGATAAGACATATATTAGCCCGTCACGAACAGGGTGCTACCCATGCGGCAGAAGGTTACGCAAAGTCAACCGATAAGCCTGGTGTATGTATCGTTACGTCTGGACCCGGTGCAACTAATGCGGTCACAGGTATCGCTGATGCATATATGGATTCAGTACCGCTAGTTGTAATCACCGGTCAGGTTCCACGTGCATTGATTGGCAATGATTCATTCCAGGAGATTGATATCGTTGGAATTACACGACCCTGCGTAAAACATAATTTCCTTGTCACCAAGATTGAAGATATTGCGCCAACAATGCGCAAGGCCTTTTATCTTGCCACTACAGGTCGTCCTGGTCCAGTATTAGTCGATATCCCTAAGGACCTAACAAACGGCGTAGAAAATATCGAATTTAAATACCCTAAAGATCTGGTGATGCGTTCTTATCAACCGACTATTAAGGGTAATAAGAAACAGATCAAAACTGCACTGGATATGATCGCGAAAGCTAAAAAGCCGGTCTTATATGCAGGCGGTGGTGTCATTTCATCGAAAGCATCAAAAGAGCTGACTGAATTCGGTCGTGCCTTTAATTTTCCGGTTACAAACACATTGATGGGTTTAGGTACCTATCCTTCAAATGATAAACAATTCATTGGTATGCTGGGGATGCATGGTACCTTGGAAGCGAATCGTGCGATGCATCATGCTGACTTGATTATTGCAGTCGGTGCGCGTTTTGATGACCGTGTTACGGGTGATTTAAAGAAATTTTCTCCAACTGCAAGGGTTATTCATATTGACATTGATCCAGCATCAATCTCCAAGAATGTTAAAGCACACAATCCCATCGTGGGCGATATTAAACAGGTTCTGCAAGAATTTGCTGCGATGATGATCGAGAAGAATATCAACCCGGATAAAACGGCATTTGATGCATGGTGGAAAGAAATCAAAGGGTGGCAGTCACTTGATTGCCTTAAATACGATCAAGGTGATGATTTCATTACGGCACAATATGTTGTTGAAAAGCTCTGGGAAGTTACAAAAGGCGATGCTTATGTCGCATCTGATGTTGGCCAGCACCAAATGTTTGCGGCGCAATACTATAAGTTCAACAAACCCAACCGCTGGGTAAACTCTGGCGGTCTCGGCACAATGGGTTTTGGTCTGCCTGCCGCTATGGGGATACAACTTGCTCATCCCGATGAAGTGGTTACCTGTATTACCGGTGACGGTAGTATCCAGATGTGTATCCAGGAGCTTGGGACTTGCAAGCAGTATAATTTACCATTGAATATCATTAACCTGAATAATGGTTATTTAGGTATGGTTCGCCAGTGGCAAGAGTTTTTCTATGAAGAACGCTACGCCATGACCTATAACGAATCATTGCCTGATTTCGTCAAGCTTGCTGAAGCCTATGGACATGTTGGAATCCACATTGATAAACCTCGCGATGTTGAAGCTGCATTGCGTGAAGCTGTTGAAGATACAAAACGTTTATACTTCCTTGATTTTAAAATCGAGCAGCAAGGCAATGTATATCCAATGATTCCCGCAGGCTATGGTCACAATGAAATGTATCTGTGCAAGCAAGATGCAATTGATGATGCGAATGGCAAGAAATAAGGTACGGCCGAGACACAAACAATGAGACATATTATTTCAATATTAATGGAAAACGAAACAGGTGCATTGTCACGTGTTTCTGGTTTGTTTTCACAGCGTGGTTATAACATTGAGTCGCTGACGGTTGCACCAACGGATGATTCAACGCTATCGCGTATGACACTGGTTACCAAAGGTAATGATGCGTCTATCGAGCAAATCGTCAAACAGCTGAACAAGCTGATTGATGTGGTAAAAGTGATGGAATTGTCAGACTATTCACACATTGAACGCGAAATGATGTTCGTTAAAGTATCCGCCGAGAATATGGACGCATGCGCAACGATTAAACGCATGGCTGATATTTTCCGCGCACGCATTATCGATGTAAGTAGTAAAATGTACACCATAGAAGTTACTGGCAGCCCGAACAAACTCGACGGTTTCCTCGATACAATGAGAGATCATAAAATTGTAGAAGTGGTTCGTTCTGGCGCAATGGGAATTCCGCGTGGCAGTGCCGCACTTAAAATTTAATCGTATGGTTAAAAACTATACCTTGTCTAACTAATTCTTAAAGATTTAACAAAAGGAACAATACAATGAATATCTATTACGATAAAGACTGTGACCTGTCTATTATCCAGGGCTTAAAAGTAGCCATAATCGGTTTTGGTTCACAAGGCCATGCACACGCTGCCAACCTCAAAGACTCTGGTGTTGATGTAACTGTTGGATTACGTCCTGGTTCATCATCCATTGCAAAAGCCGAAGGTTTTGGCCTTAAAACTGCTGATGTGCCAACAGCAGTAGCAGGCGCTGATGTCATCATGATTCTGACACCAGATGAATTCCAGTCACAGCTTTACCATGACGAGATTGAGCCAAATATCAGAAAAGGATCAGTACTCGCATTTGCCCATGGTTTTGCGGTGCTATTCAATCAGGTTGTACCACGTAAAGACCTTGATGTAATCATGATCGCACCTAAAGCCCCTGGACACACAGTTCGTTCTGAGTTTGTTCGTGGTGGTGGTGTTCCTGACTTGATCGCAATCGAGCAAGATGCATCAGGCAAAGCGAAAGATATCGCGCTTTCTTATGCATCTGGTATTGGTGGTGGTCGTACAGGTATTATCGAAACAACTTTCCGCGATGAATGTGAAACTGATCTATTCGGCGAGCAAGCAGTACTATGTGGTGGTGCAGTAGAACTGGTGAAAGCAGGATTTGAGACACTAGTTGATGGTGGGTACGCACCAGAAATGGCTTACTTTGAATGTTTACATGAATTGAAGCTGATTGTTGATTTGATGTATGAGGGTGGTGTTGCGAACATGAACTACTCAATCTCAAACAATGCTGAATACGGTGAGTACGTAACTGGTCCTAAAGTTATCAACGACGAGTCACGAGCAGCGATGCGTGAAGCATTGGCAAACATCCAGTCTGGCGAATATGCAAAACGCTTTATCGCAGAGGGCGCAGCGAACTATCCATCAATGACGGGTTACCGCCGTAAAAATGCAGAACATGGAATCGAAGTTGTCGGCGCAAAGCTTAGAGCGATGATGCCCTGGATAACAGCAAATAAACTGGTCGATCAGGAAAAGAATTAACAGAGAATTTGCCTTTCGCTCTAGCTCTGTGTTGCTTACGTACTCGAATGGTCACGTACTTGATGTACGCTCACATTCTCCGTGCGTAAATGCCTTGATCTAGAGCAAAATTCAAACACTCTGATAATCTTTTCTTCAGAAAAAAAGCCCGATGTTTATTTGGGCTTTTTTGTGTCTGTGGTTGAGTTAAAATGACACCCCCCGACTTTTAGGCACTTTTTTAATTTAATTAAAGATTATCAGACATCACTCTCGCGCTACGCATAGCATAATGATAACCTCCCTTTTTTATTCGAAACAGATTCAAATCATGACAGCTACTCGCTTTCCTCCCAGTCCTACTGGTGATCTTCATATCGGCGGTGCCCGTACCGCACTATATTCCTGGCTGTTCGCACGTCAGAATAAGGGTAAATTCATTTTACGTATCGAAGACACCGATCTTGAGCGTTCTACACAAAAATCGGTGGATGCAATTCTCGATGGCATGGAATGGCTAGAACTCGACTATGACGAAGGTCCGATTTTTCAAACCGATCGCTTTGAACGTTACGCCGAAGTGACGCAACAGTTACTCGATCAGGGCGATGCCTATCGCTGCTATTGTACGCGTGAAGAACTAGACACAGTTCGCGAACAGCAACGTGCCAATAAAGAGAAACCAAAATACAACGGTAAATGCCGAAACCGCACAGATATTCCGCTGGGTGCAGATGGCAAACCACTGGATTCAGTTATTCGATTCAAGAATCCACTTGAGGGCGATGTGGTTATCCATGACATCGTTAAAGGTGATATCGTGATCAATAACCGCGAACTCGATGACCTGATTATCGCTCGTTCAGATGGCTCGCCAACTTATAACCTCACGGTCGTGGTTGATGATATTGATATGAAGATGAGCCACGTTATTCGCGGTGATGATCACGTCAATAATACACCGCGCCAGATCAACATGTTTCTCGCACTCGGCGCAAAACTGCCTAAGTTCGCCCATGTGCCGATGATTTTAGGGGATGACGGCAGGCGACTCTCTAAACGCCATGGCGCAGTCGGTGTCATGCAATACCGTGATGATGGATTTCTGCCACAGGCCTTGCTCAACTACCTGCTGCGTCTGGGCTGGTCACATGGCGATCAGGAAATATTTAGCCGCGAAGAAATGATCGAGCTTTTCAGGCTCGAAGACGTGCACGGCGCACCATCAACCTTTAATCGCGAAAAATTATTGTGGGTTAATGAGCAATACATAAAAACCTTACCCGCAAAAGTAATTGCCAGGCATCTGGATTGGCACCTGTATAACCATTCATTGTTTACCCACAGTGGCCCAGCCATAACCGATGTTATAGAGGCCCACCGTGACCGCGCTAAAACGCTTAAAGAACTCGCCGCTAGTATTAGTTATTATTACCGGGACTTTGACGAATACGATCAGAACGCCGTGAAGAAACACTTTAAAACCGCAACCCCCGGCATTCTGCAAATTCTCCTGGATAAGTTTATAACCATAGAAAACTGGTCAGCACCAGCCATCAATACTGAAATCCAAAATACCTGTGAAGAACTGGAACTGGGCATGGGAAAAGTAGGGCCAGCACTACGTGTTGCAGTGACGGGAACAGCAATGTCACCATCACTGGATGTTACGCTGGATTTAGTGGGTAAAGAACGGACTTTACAGAGATTGGAAAAAGCTGTTGAGTTTGCTACTGACAAATATGCTTGATATAGCGGATTAAGGTCAGTTACGAAAACATTAGCTTTACATACGTGATATATATTGTTGTAAAACAAACGTATTATTATTTAATAAGACAGGGCATTTTTTTCGAACAGTCGAAATAAATCAAAGGGAAACATAAACAAATGAAAATATTCAAATATTTAAGCCTATTTCTAACTGGCATTTTTCTGAGCAGTACATCAATCGCTGCAGATGACCTGAAACTTAGCAAGGTGACAGATAATATCTATGCCATTGTCGGCGAATTAAGTAATCGCAGCCCACAGAATCTTGGCAATAATGCAACCTTCGGCGTAGTGGTGACAGCCAAAGGCGTAGTTTTGATCGATTCTGGTGCGACCTACAAAGGCGCTGAAAAAATCCATAATGTAATCAAATCAATTACTGAAAAACCAATTGTTACTGTTATCAATTCCGGTGGTCAGGATCACCGTTGGCTGGGGAATGGTTATTTTAAAAAGTTGGGTGCAACAATCATTGCCAGCAAAAATGCGGTCGCGGATCAGAAAAAACGTACTCAGGATCAGTTTTTTGGGCTGGGTAGTCTGGTCGGTGATGAGGGAATCAGCGGTACCGAAGCGGTTTATGCCGATACTGTGTTTGATACAGAACACCAGTTTGAAATCGATGATAACCACTTTGAAATAACACATGTTGGACAGGCACATACTCCAGGTGATAGCTTTATCTGGCTACCCAAACAAAAGGTGATGTTTACTGGCGATATCGTCTATGTGGAACGTATGCTGGGTATTGGCGAACAATCCAATAGCAAAAGCTGGGTCAAGGTCTATGAAGCGATGGCGGCACACAAGCCAGAACATATCGTACCGGGTCACGGTAAGCCTACGACGCTAGAAGTAGCTAATAAAGACAGTTATGAGTATCTGCAATTTCTGCGTAAATCAGTTGCTGAGTTGATTGAAAATGACGGAGATATTTCTGAAGTAGGAAAGATAGATCAATCAAAATACAAGTATTTGCTGAATTTCGATACGCTGGCAGGAAGAAATGCCCAGAAGGTATTTTCGGAAATGGAATTTGAATAAATCATAAACACAAAAAGTGCCAGCCGAACGCAGAGAGACAACAGCTTTGTTGTTTAAAGCTGACCCGTTAGGGCGAGTGTTTTAAAAACGAGTCAAAAGGTGGGGGGGGTGTCTTTATTTATTATTATTCCATCTTTCCAAAGCCTTCTTCAAGCGGTATTCGCGATATCACATAAAACGCAGGTATCGTTGCTATAACCACCCAGATAAAGAAGTTTGGATACCCCAGCGTTTCTTGAATCCAGCCGCTTAACATTCCCGGGATCATCATTCCTGCCGCCATAAAACCTGTGGCGATGGCATAATGTGCGGTTTTGAAATGGCCTTCGGCGATATAGATCAGATACATCATAAAGGCGGTGAAACCTAAACCGTAACCGAATTGTTCGGTGGCGACTAACAGGTAAATAATCCAACTTGTTTCGGGTTGTGTGTACGCCATGTAGATATAACCAATGTCGGGCAGGTTTATGGCGAGTGCCATCCACCAGATCCAGTATTTAAGGCCGTGACGTGAGACTAGAATCCCGCCTAATATTCCACCAATGACTAATGCCGTGACGCCAACCGTGCCGTAGACAAACCCGACAGCTTCGGTGCTTAAACCTAAGCCACCTGCGCTGCGCGTATCTAGCATAAAGAGGCTGGCAATTTTTCCAAGCTGTGCTTCACCGAGTCGGTAAGACAAAATAAAGGCAATAAAGATGCCGATGTGTTGTCGTTTGAAGAAACTGCTAAAAACTTCAGCATAGCCTTTAAAGGGTGATTTTGTTGAAATTGCTTGTTCTTTTGTGGCTTCTTTTGGCAGGATGAAAGTATGGTAGATTGCGGCTGCGAACAATATCAGGCTGATTAAACCCATGGTTAGCTGCCATGCGGTTTTGACATCGTAATGATTTTCCAGATTTCCCGCTAAAATAACAATTAAGCCTTGTCCGGTTATCATTGCTACGCGGTAAAAAGTTGAGCGAATGCCGACAAAAAAGGATTGCTGGCCTTTGCTTAGAACTTGCAAATAATAACCATCCGCGGCGATATCATGGGTAGCGGAGCTAAATGCGAGTAGCCAAAAAAACACGAGTGAATAACGCAGGTAATTATCTAACGGTAATATCATCGCCAAGCCAGCCAAGCCAGAACCGAGTAATAACTGCATCGCAATCACCCAGAGGCGTTTTGTGCGGTAGATATCAACAAACGGACTCCACAGCGGTTTAATCACCCACGGTAGGTAAAACCACGCGGTATAAAATGCGATGTCGGTATTGCTGAGACCAAAGCTTTTGTACATGAATGAAGAAAGCACCACGATCGCAAAGTAGGGTAGGCCCTCGGTGAAATATAAAGTGGGAATCCAGAGCCATGGGCGGTTTTGATGAATACTGCTATCAGTATTAATAGATTCTACGATTCCTTCTGCCGATTGCACTTTTTTGCCAGCCTCCCCATTATATTTTTGATTTATTATTCTTAGTTCATTGCGAGACTAACACAGAAACAAAATTCGAAAAACCGCTTGCCGATATCAATTAAAGCAACAGCTATGTTAATTAAGTTGACCTGTAGGGCGACTGTTTTAAAAACGAGTCAAAAGGTGGGGAGCGTCTCTTTTTTATGATCTAATTATAGTGATATTTATACTAGCTAATCATATAATCCAAGAACTAACAATATCTGGAGTCTTCATGCCACATTGTATCATCGAATATTCAAATGATTTAACAGTTACGCCAAAGGAACTTATTGACGCAGTTTATGCCGGAGCGAAAGAGTCTTTGCTTTTCATCAAGGATGACATAAAAGTCAGGACTCTCGCCTATGTTCATCATAAGACGGTAAATAACGAGAGTAGTTTTATTCATGTGACCATGAAAACGCTAGCAGGCAAAGATTTACATCAGAAGAAGTTATTATCAGAAATCGTGCTTAATAAGCTTGATGAATTACCTATTTTTAATGTTTATATGACAGTTGAAGTGTTGGAAATGGAAGTCGCCAGTTATTCCAAAAAATTAAAATATGACTGAAATATGCATTGGTTACGTGATTCGAAGATATCAAGTAGGGCATTAACTTTCACGGCTTACCTGTACATCTGGAATGCCTTGATTAGATATTTCAACCTTCATCAGGATAGGTTGACAACAAACTTCGCAGTCCTCAACATACTCTTGTGATGGCACAGAACTATCGGTGGTTATCTCAATCATTTCCCAACAATAGGGACACTGAATAGTTACTGGCTCTAATCCGTTCATAGTCTAAGTGTAGCTCAATACCTATTAAATATGGAATATATTATAAGGCTTCTAGATAAATCCAACGGCCTTTGATGCGCCTGAAACTACTTTTCTCATATGGAGTTTCTGGCACACCGTTTTTGTCGTAAATCGCAATAAATTCAACCATTCCCTGGTCATCATCAATCCCGCCCATTGTGGTTGAGATGATTTTAAGCGATATAAATTGATGTGCGCCATTTACTGCGATAGAAGCACGTAAACTTTGTAAGTCAGGCCGTGTAGATTCAGCCCAGGTTCGATACAGATATTGTGCATTACCCAAAACATAGGCGCTATAACGAGAGCGCATTAGGGCTTCTGCCGTTGGTGCGTACAGTTTAGCTTTATGAAAACGACCACAACACTTGGCATATTTTTGTTTAGATTGGCATGGGCAGTCAGATGTGGCTTTAATCATCGCTTTTGTTATAGGCAGCATCGACAGTTGCCCTTATTTCACCATCCTTAAATTGCACTTGTATGGCTTGATTTATTTGCGTCTGTGTTACCGACGTCAAGAGTTTTCCCGTATGTTTGTCTTTGACAATGGCATAACCTCTATCCAAAGTTTTCAGTGGGCTGATACTATCTAAAGTTGCCATCTGGATTTGAAAACGAGAATTATTTAATTTAATTTTAGCTGAGATGGACTGCTCTAAGCGCGATTTAAAGTGATTTAATCTCTGTTGTTGTTCCAGGACTTTTCTAGAGGGAAAATTTGAATTCAAGCGCTTTTTTAAATGGCTAATTTGAGCTGACTTTTTTTCTAAGACACTTTTGATGTTTAAATGAAGCCGGGTTTCGATATCATCTAGGCGTTGTGCTTGTTGATTAATTTTATTCGAAGGTTTTTGTAGCAGTAGGCGAGATTCTAACCAATCCAGATGCTGCTGTTTTAGTTTTAATTCTCTGCAAATATTTTGTTCTAACCAAAGTTGAGATTGTAAAACTTCGGTCATTAGCTGATTACGGTCAGCAGTAATTAATTCTGCCGCGGCTGAAGGCGTTGGTGCACGGAGGTCAGCGACAAAGTCGGCGATAGTGAAGTCAATTTCATGCCCAACACCACAAATAATAGGCGTCTCAGCATTATAGATAGCCTTGGCAACATTCTCTTCATTGAATGACCATAAATCTTCAATCGAGCCACCACCACGAGCCAATATTATCACATCACATTTTTTGTCTAAATCTGCTCGTCGGATTGCGGTTTCGATTTCCATTCTTGAAGACTCACCCTGGACCGCAACGGGATAAATCAATACAGGGGTTTGTGGGCTGCGACGATTGAGAACGGTCAATATATCCCGAATTGCTGCACCTGTTGGTGAAGTGATGACGGCAATACGTTTGGGATATTCGGGTAATTCCCTCTTATGTTCTTCATCAAACATGCCGGAATCAGAAAGATTTTGTTTAAGAGCCTCAAACTCTTTTTGTAATTGTCCTACGCCCGCATCTTCCATATGTTCGGCGATTAACTGGTATTCGCCTCTGGGCTCGTATAAACCCACTCGACCACGAACCAATACCCTCATGCCATTTTCTGGTTTTATCTTCAGTTTCATATTGCTGTTACGAAACATCGCAGAGCGAATTTGTGATTTACTATCTTTAAGGGTGAAATACAGGTGACCAGAAGAGGGACGTACTAGATTTGAAATTTCACCTTCAACCCAAAGTAATGGAAAGCCACGAACTAACAACTGGTTTACTTCAGCATTCAGTTCGGCGACACTGAGAATGGTGCGATTTGAAATTAGGGAGCTTTGCATATACTTAGACGTTATTCTGTTGTGGAATTTTAATCAATAAAAAGCCGAGTAAATACTCGGCTTTTTATTATAGAGATGCCTTATATTTGGAGTACTAATTTATATGCGTGGAGCTGCAGATTTAGTATGAGCAGCCTGCTTTCTTAATGGTCTTACCCATATCGCGCCACTCAAACCCGAGTGAGCCAGCTTCTTTCTTGGCAGCTTTTACTGCATTGATTTATGCATTGTGGCATCAGAAAAAAAGTCGATGCTAAATAATAGTGTAAGTGCTGCAAGTATTATTTTTTAATTTAATTCTTCGTTCAAGTAGATGAATATTATTGTCAAACCACGCCAGTATCCTTTTTTTTGTGGATCGTTTCAATAACTATATTTTCACTTTACAACCCATTTTATTGTGATACCAGTTTACCTGTGAAAGGTCAATGTCTATAATGAAGGGTTAATTTAGTCTTTACCTAACTGTTTAGGCTTAGACAATAACTAGCGGATTAATCATATGAGAATTCTTGAAGTAGCACTGACGTTTGATGATGTTCTATTAGTGCCTGCACATTCAACGGTGTTACCCGCTGAAGTTGATTTGAGCACAAATCTGACGAAAAAAATAAAACTCAACATTCCAATGCTATCTGCAGCGATGGACACTGTTACAGAAGCCAAGCTCGCGATTGCCTTAGCTCAAGAAGGTGGATTGGGTATCGTACATAAAAACATGATGATTGTTGAGCAGGCAAAAATCATTTCAACTGTTAAACGTTTTGAAAGTGGCATCATCAAAGAGCCTATTACGATAACGGCCGATGTTTCTGTTGGCGATGTTATGGCACTCACCGCAAAACACAAGATTTCAGGCGTACCGGTGGTTGAAAATGGTGATGATCTAATTGGTATCGTTACGAGTCGTGATTTGCGCTTTGAAATCAACTTGGACCAACCCGTATCAGCCATTATGACCCCTAAAGAAAAGCTGGTAACTGTATCCGAAGGTGCAAGCAAAGGTGAAATTAAGAAACTATTACATACTCATCGTATAGAAAAAGTATTAGTGGTAAATGATAACTTTAAATTACGTGGCTTGATTACGGTAAAAGATATTCAAAAATCTACCGATTTCCCAAGAGCCTGTAAAGATGAGTCAGGTAGTTTACGTGTAGGCGCAGCTGTTGGTACAGGCTATGGTACTGAAAACCGTGTAAAAGCATTAGTTGAAGCAGGGGTTGATGTAATTATTGTGGATACTGCTCATGGGCATTCACAAGGGGTATTGGATCGCGTTAAATGGGTTAAAGATAACTTTCCTCACGTTGAAGTCATCGGTGGCAATATTGCAACGGGTGAAGCTGCTTTAGCTTTGGTTGAAGCAGGCGCCGACGCGGTTAAAGTCGGTATTGGCCCAGGCTCAATTTGTACTACACGAATGGTCGCAGGTGTTGGTGTTCCTCAGATTACGGCGATCATGAATGTGGCCAAAGCACTCCAAGGCTCAGGTGTACCGCTAATCGCAGATGGTGGCATTCGTTTTTCTGGTGATATTGCAAAATCTCTTGCGGCAGGTGCACATTGCGTAATGCTCGGTGGTATGTTTGCAGGTACGGATGAAGCTCCCGGTGACATTATTATTTACCAAGGTCGATCCTATAAATCATACCGTGGTATGGGGTCACTAGGTGCAATGGCCGAAGGGTCGAGTGATCGTTACTTCCAGGAATCAGAAAACGCAGCAGATAAATTAGTTCCGGAAGGTATTGAAGGGCAAGTACCATACAAAGGACCATTAGCACCAATTATTCATCAGTTAAACGGTGGAATTCGCTCAAGTATGGGTTATGTTGGTTGTAAAAACCTGGAAGAAATGCGCAGCAAACCCGACTTTGTAAGAATTACTGGCGCGGGCATGAAGGAATCACACGTGCATGACGTGACGATTACCAAGGAAGCACCTAACTACCATTCGTAATCATTTTGCTTACCGACTCATTTGCTTCATTACTGCGCTAAAAGTGTACGTGTATACTTACGCGCTTTTGCCTGGTATTGAAACAAAACGGTTGTAATCAAAATAATTACCACATTTTCAATTTCCGATATCTATATAGATGATCTGCCCATGACAAATAACATCCATTCTGACCGTATTCTTATTCTCGATTTCGGTGCTCAATATACACAATTAATTGCACGTCGTGTGCGTGAGGTGGGGGTTTACTGTGAGATTTATCCATGGGATGTAATCGATCAGGATGTTATCGATTTTAATGCTAAAGGTATTATTCTATCGGGTGGCCCAGAATCAACCATCGGTGATAATGCACCAGTAGCACCACAAGTCGTATTTGAGTTGGGTGTACCTGTATTGGGTATTTGTTACGGCATGCAGACCATGGCAGCTCAGTTGGGTGGCAAGGTAGAAAACGCATCGCAGCACGAATACGGCTATGCACAAGTACGTGCTCGTGGTCATACTGCTTTATTAAAAGATATTGAAGATCACGTTAGTGATGAAGGTTATGGCTTGCTTGATGTTTGGATGTCACACGGTGATCGCGTGGTTGAAATGCCTGAGTCTTTCAAGTTGATGGCAAGTACTGAAAATGCCCCGATTGCAGGAATGGCGGATGAAGGTAATCATTTTTACGGGATTCAATTTCATCCGGAAGTGACCCATACAAAGCAGGGTGCTCGAATTTTAGAGCGTTTTGTAAGTGAGATTTGTGGATGTGCGAATTTGTGGACACCACAAAATATCATCGACGATAGCATTAAAAACGTTCGCGAACAGGTTGGTGATGATGAGGTTATACTTGGCCTGTCAGGCGGAGTTGACTCTTCTGTTGTTGCTGCGATGTTGCACAAGGCAATAGGTAAACAACTGACCTGTGTATTCGTCGACACTGGTTTATTGCGCTACAAAGAAGGCGATCAGGTAATGGCAATGTTTGCCGAACACATGGGTGTCAAGGTGATCCGGGTCGATGCCGAAGCGCGTTACCTTAAAGCCCTCGAAGGTAAAACCGACCCTGAAGAAAAACGTAAAATTATTGGTAATTTGTTTGTACAAATCTTTGATGAAGAGTCAGCCAAGTTGACCAATGCAAAATGGTTGGCACAAGGTACGATTTATCCGGATGTGATCGAATCCGCTGGCGGTAAAACAGGTAAAGCACATTTAATTAAGTCTCACCATAATGTCGGTGGGCTTCCAGAAGATATGAAACTCGGGTTGGTTGAGCCTTTGCGCGAACTCTTTAAAGACGAAGTTCGTACCATTGGCATTGAGCTAGGGTTGCCAGCTGAAATGGTACAGCGTCATCCTTTCCCAGGCCCGGGGCTTGGGGTTCGCATTCTCGGTGAAGTTAAAAAAGAATATGCCGATATATTACGCCTGGCAGATAATATATTTATTCAAGAACTTTACAAACAAGACTTGTATCATAAAACATCTCAAGCTTTTGCTGTATTTTTGCCGGTCAAATCCGTTGGTGTCACTGGCGATGGACGTCGCTATGATTATGTCATTGCACTACGTGCGGTGGAGACGATTGATTTTATGACTGCTCGCTGGGCACATTTGCCTTATGAGTTTTTAGGTTTGGTTTCTAATCGTATTATCAATGAGATAACGAATGTATCTCGTGTTACTTATGATATTTCAGGCAAACCGCCAGCCACTATAGAATGGGAATAATTTTTATTGCTCAGATAACTTCCCCGATTCGCAATTTCTTCGTTGAGAAAATAGTCACTTACATTTATAAGCTCCTATTTCCCCGCCTTGATCTTGCAAACCGTGAAGGCAATCTGTGCAATAAAAAACAGCTGATTATATGTAACCTGAAAAACCCCTTAAAAGTAGGGGGGTGTCATCAAGAGTCATGAATCAGTCTGATATTGATAAAGAATGGATGGCGCACGCATTAGAGCTTGCTGAACGATCCAGGTTGGAAGGTGAGGTACCGGTTGGGGCTTTAATAGTCAAAGATGATGCATTAATCGCTGAAGGATGGAATCAACCGATTGATAAGCATGATGCTACGGCTCATGCCGAAGTAATGGCAATTCGGGCTGCGGGAAGAGAGCTGAAAAATTATCGAATAACAGGTACTACTCTCTATGTCACTCTAGAACCCTGTACCATGTGTGCGGGTGCTATTATTCACGCACGTATTGCTCGCGTTGTATTTGGTGCGACTGATCCACGTACCGGCTCTGCCGGAAGCGTTATTGATATATTCTCCAAGGACTATCATAACCATCGTGTAGAAGTAACAAGCGGGATAATGCAGGTTCAATGTGGACAGATTTTAAAAACCTTTTTTAAAGAAAGAAGAAAATAGGTTATGAATGTAAAATCGCCCTAATGTAGGGGGGTATCTTTTTTATTAATGAGTAACGATGATGCAAAAAGATGAATCAGTAAGTGTATTAGGTGAAACGCTAGAGATGTGTAGCGATCATCCTGTCACAGGGTTTTACCGTGATAGCTATTGCAATACCTGTGATGAAGACGTTGGTTCACATACCGTCTGTGTAGAGGTCAATAAAATATTTCTCGATTATTCCAAAGCCAAAGGCAATGATTTATCAACACCGGCTCCACAATTTGGTTTTGAGGGTTTAAAATCAGGTGATAGCTGGTGTTTATGTGCTGCGCGTTGGCTAGAAGCATATAACGATGGTGCTGCACCCAGAGTGTATTTAAGTAGAACACACCTGCGCGCCTTAGAAATCATTCCATTAGAAACCCTTAAACAGTATGCCACTGATTTAAATTAGTATTAAATATCAAAAAATGAATATATCAATGAACACTCAAAAACCAGCACCAATTATCGTTGTTTGTGCGCTTTATCATTTCGCCATTCTTGAGGATTTTGAGCAACTACGTGAGCCATTGTATAAAACTATGGTTGCTCATGGTGTCAAAGGAACACTGTTACTCGCCAAAGAAGGCATTAACGGTACGATTGCAGGCACTCGTGAAGGTGTTAATGCTGTACTCTATTTTATTCGTAGTGATTCACGTTTAGCTAATGTTGATAGCAAAGAATCCTTTGATGATGAGATTCCCTTTTATCGAACACGGGTAAAGCTCAAAAAAGAAATTGTCACTATGGGAATAGAGTCAATTGATCCCAAAGAAATTGTTGGGACCTATGTAAAACCTGAGGATTGGAATGCATTAATTTCAGATCCTGATGTATTGTTAGTCGATACCCGCAATGATTATGAAGTTGCGATTGGTACATTCAAAGATGCAATTAATCCTGATACTGAGGTGTTTCGCCAGTTTCCAAAATATGTTGAAGAAAATCTTGATGTCAATAAACATAAGAAAGTTGCGATGTTTTGCACCGGTGGTATCCGTTGTGAAAAATCAACGGCTTATTTGAAAACACAAGGTTTTGAAGAGGTTTATCATCTACAGGGTGGTATTTTAAAGTATCTGGAAGATGTTCCTGCTGAGGAGTCACTATGGGAAGGTGAGTGCTTTGTTTTTGATAATCGTGTATCGGTAAACCACGCATTAGAAAAAGGCACCTACGATCAATGCCATGCTTGTCGTATGCCGATTACGGTAGAGGATAAATCGCATCAGCATTTTCTTCATGGTGTGAGTTGTCATCACTGTCATGACCTTACCAATGAAGTACAAAAGCAGCGTTATCAGGAACGTCAAAAGCAGATAGAGCTAGCGGCACAGCGTGGTGAAGAACATGTAGGGGGTGATGTTGCAAAATTTGCAGAGAAACATCGTAAACAGAAGATTCGTTTAAAGACGAATCAAAAACAATTATAGCAGGAAATTAAAAGCTATAGATTGGCTTTTATATCCGCGAAAATGTACTTGTATTCTTCTGCATTTGCCAGAAAAACGCGATTTTTACCCGCTCTTTTTGCTCGAAACAAAGCATCATCTGCTCTTTCCATCCACCTGTTTGATTTTTCCAGGTTTTGTACCTCAGCGACACCAAATGATGCAGTTATATTTGTTTTAGTGCTTAATTGTGTTGATTCTACGAGCCCCCTGATCTTTTCTGCCAATTCTGCAGCCTTTAACAAATTAGCGCCATTCGCCACTAGTACAAATTCGTCATCACCGTAACGATATAATTCATCTGTTTTACGAATGTATTTATGAATTGTATCTGTAAGTCGAATCAGGATATTGTCACTTTCAGTATGACCATATTTATCATTGATCTCCTTGAAGTCATCAATATCAAATAAGATCACTGAAGTTATATTACCACCTTTTCTTTTATGCCTGAAATACAGGTTTTGTAATAAGTCCAGCCTATCGTCAAGTGAGCGTCTATTTAAGGCACCTGTCAGACCATCTCTATCAGCGAGGGAATCTAAACGGTCATGTTGTTGCCTGATTCTAAAGGTAACAATATGGCTGAATATTTGTGTTATTAAAAGGGGTACTATAATGTGTGCTATTTCTAATGCGTTTTTTTCCATAAGGAGTAGCGGAAAAATACCGATGATGACGGTAAGTATCAGTAAGAAAGATGTTTTTAAGGAGTTTAAAAAGTAAATAGCCAGAATCGCAGGAAATAACCAAAATAACAGTGATGAGTCAAGGATGTAATTTATTGCAACCAGCCCTGAAAGGACGATAGATGAAAGAGCAAATGCCGCTATATTTGTATTACGAGTTTTCCATACATAATAGCCAATGATTGACACTAAGATGATGCCACTGATTTCGAACAGAGCCACATATGTTTGACCTTGCATGAGTCGATAAACTGCGAACGGAATTAAAGTAACGATTGAAATTATAGCTACAGTAATGATTACAATTTCTTCGATCGTACGGTGTAGGATAACTTTAGACATCTTAATTTAATTTTTACCTTCCATAACAAAATATACTGATTATTATATTTAGGTTTTACTTAACCTATGCTTTATACATATATACTTATTATTATTGTATTAAATGAGGCTGCATTTGATTTTTCATGAATCCTTTCTTGCCATGATACACAAATAGTATGGAGAAAATGGAATAATGACCAAAACTAGGGGGGTGTCTTTTCAAGCACAGAAATTTAGCTACAGAATGTTTAGTTCAGCTATATTGATTAAAATCATGATATGTAAATATGGTTTTTAAACTACGCGGTACGGCATAAACTATAATTTTTCAGAGATTCACATTTCTGTAATATTTACTAATTATAATCGTGTTAACAACTTTTAATGCGGAGAATATATGGCTACCAGTAAATATCATCTGATTTTAGGGTTAATCTGTTTATGCATCAGTATTATATTACCTACAATAACTTACCATTATTTTATTTCAATTAACGGTCTGATTTTATTTAATCCGGAAGGTTTTGGTACTACCCTAATTGAGTTAAATTCATTCAAATTATTGATAGTATTGTTAATGATCTGGTTAACGTCATTATTTTTTGCATTTCGCGAACTAGGTGGTTTTATGCTGCAAATAGGGCAATCCGAATCAGAAACTAGACATAAGTTTCATAACTCTTTTCACCAAAATTATTTAGATTCACATTAAATAGGGATGGTGAAATGAGAATCAAATTAGGTTTAGAAAATCAGATTCATCATGGCTATCATAACCACCAAAAATAGAATCGTCATAATACCGCCGGCACGCATAAAATCAGGTACGCGGTAACCACCAGGGCCCATAATCAAGGCATTCACCTGATGTGTTGGTATTAGAAATGAGTTAGAAGTAGCAATTGCTACTGTTAAGGCAAATACTGCCGGGCTTGCGCCAACACCAATAGCAATATTTACTGCTAAAGGCACTAGCAGTACTGTTGCACCAACGTTTGACATCACCAACGTAAAGAATGTTGCCAATACTCGCGACGACGATTGAATTACCCAGATTGGCATGTCACCAACAACTGAAAGTGTTTGATCGGCAATCCATTTAGCCGTGCCGCTTTGTTCTACTGCAATACCTAAGGGAATCAAACTAGCTAAAAGGAAAACCGTTTTCCATGAAACTGCACGGTATGCTTCATCTACATTCAATACTCCAGATAATATCATGCCGACAGCGCCTGTAAGGAGAGCGATCGATAAACGGATCTCAGTAAAAAGAACCATGCACAAGGCGATAGTAAAAAACAAAGCGGCGAATCCAACTTTTTTTGGACGCTGTTCTTCACGTGGATATTCTGTGGTAATAACCACAAAATCAGGCGAAGACTCAACCCGCATCAATGAGTCCCAAGTAGTGTGTACAACAAGCGTGTCACCAGAGTGGAAAGGCATATTTCGAATATCTTCATCTTCATGCATAGTCTGACCATCACGATGAAGTCCAACCATAGCTAGCCCACTGGTTTTGCGTAACCAAACATCTCGTGCACTTTTACCAATTAAAGATGAGCCCGGTGGAATAACAACTTCAGCAATTCCAGCTTTGCTCGCTGATAAGTCTTCTGCAAAGGTTCTTAATCGATCTCGTTTTTTAAGCTGGTATTTCTCTACAAAATTATTTAAATCATCTCTCTCAGATACAATACCTAAGACCATTCCGGCACTTAAACCAGTGTCTCGGTCTAAGGCACCTGGGCCAACACGTGTCTCTTGTCCTGCAAGTTTGCTTGCGATAATTCGAATATCATAGGCATCTTCAATATCATCCAACTTCATGCCTATCAATGGACTATTATCAGTGACTACCACTTCGTGCATTTTATAATTCACACCATAGACATCCTGGAAATAACTCATTGTATCTTCACCACTGGTGTTACTTTCGCCTGTTTTAGTAGAAGGTAATACTAAACGCCCGAATACAACAAAATACAGAATACCTGTAGCAACTAATGCGAGGCCTACTGGAGTTGTGGAAAACAGTGACCACAGTTCCATTTTTTGCTCATCTGCCAAGTGCGTATTTGATGTTTGAATCAGATCATTGAGTAAAATTAAGGGTGAAGAACCGACCATGGTTACGGTGCCACCAAGAATTGCACAAAACCCCATTGGCATTAATAGACGCGACATAGGAAGTCTTGAACGTGAAGATATTCTTGAAACAACCGGTAAGAAAAGAGCTGCCGCGCCAACGTTTTGCATAAACGATGAAATAATGGCAACAGTGCCTGAAATAATGGGGATAATACGTTTTTCTGATGTACCACCGATATTTAAGATAAAGCTTGAAACTTTACTCATCAAACCAGTTTTATCTAGACCAGCACCGATAATCATTACAGCAATGATAGATATTACTGCGTTACTCGAAAATCCATCAAACAAGTGTTTGGTATCAACTAGCCCTTTTTCAAGTCCCATGATTGGTGCGAGTAGACTACTCAATCCCAGTAACACCATGATACTGATTGCAGCAACATCGATATCAACAATTTCAAACACAAATAAATAGATGGTTAGAACCAGAATCGCAACCACCCAGGCGATGGTTATAGTCGGTGAAATAGAAGCCAAATAAAGTGCCATTAACGAGTAAAACACTAATGATATAAGCTTTTTAATAACGTCTTTGTTCTGCAGTAATGATTTATTAGTATTTTTTTTGTTAACCGTATCATCAGCGTTATTTGTTATTTGGTTCATGATTTAATCTTTAAAAATAAGTTTAAGTTATGGCTCTCTATCTACAGTTGAGCATTCCATGAAAATTCGTTTAGGACAGGCCTTGCAAGTATCTTCATCCAATTGAGTGAATACCCATTGGATACCGCCTTTTTTTGAGGGAAAGAAATGATAATCACCGATATGCCCAAAGGCATCGCTGCGCAGCAAATGTCTAAATACACCATCTTTAATGTGGTAAAAATAAAGACCACCACCGAGTTCTTCGAGCCGTTTTGCTTCTTGCTCTAACATCTCAGAGCCCGCAATATCGATAAAATTAATACCACTAGCATCCACCAGAATATATCGATAGCCTTGCTTTGTGAGTTTATGAATTTCTTTTTGAATCGCCGCAACAGAGCCAAAGTAAATTGACATATCAATACGGATGATTTTTAGCTGTGGGCACTCATCCAGGTTCTTTTCTTTAACATCTTGCAGTGATCGGTTTAAAGATTTTGGATTAGGTGCTAATGATATGATTTGAGGGTGTGAGGTTCGATTCAGGAACAGCATTAAGGATAAAAGTACGCCCATATAAATAGCAAATTCCAATTCAAGGAATAGTGTTGCAAAGAATGTGGTCAGAAAAATGGCTGTTTCAGACTTACTTAAATGAAATATTGCTTTTATGTGCGGTATATCAACAAGGTTGTAGGCGACTAATAGTATTGAAGCGCCCATTGAAGCGATCGGCAAGTAAGCGGTCACAGGAGCAATCAATAAAATGATAATGAGTAGAAACAATGAAGCGAAGATGGCTGAAAAAGGCGTCTTCGCTCCAGAATCATAATTTATTCCAGAACGTGTGAATGACCCTGAGCCTGCATAACTGGAGAAAAAGCTACCAACAATATTTGACATGCCTTGTCCGATAAACTCCTGGCTTCCATCAATTTGTTGCTTGCTCTTTGCGGCAATCGAGCGCGCAATCGAAACGGCTTCAACCAAGCCCAGCATGGCAATCGCAAAAGCCCCGGGAGCCAGCATTTTTAGGGTTTCAAAAGAAAATTCGGGAGATGAAATAGGGGGTAAACTGCGTGGAATAGCACCTACCAGTTCAACACCGCGGGGCTCACCATTAATCAATAGATTAAATAATCCTCCTGCAACCATACCAATCAGCAAATATGGCATTCTCGGGAAAAACTTTCGAGTGAGAAGTCCTGTGATCATTGTAACCGTGGCTACTGACAGAATATAATAATTTATCTCATGGATTTGCTGGAACATATCCATCCAGGTGTGAATGAAAGATTCTCCACGCGGAATATGAAAGCCAAGCACATATTTAAGCTGGCTAGTGGCAATCAGAATCGCAGCGCCTGTAGTAAAACCAATGACCACAGTATGCGAAACAAAGTTAACTAACGACCCCATTCGTGCAAGACCAAATAGCAGTTGAAATACACCCGCTAAAAATGTCAGTGTTAACACGAGACCCAGAAACTCTGCTGAACCTGGTTCGGCATAGCCGTTCAAAGCAGAGAAAACAACGATGGAAATAGCGGCAGTTGGGCCAGAAATCAAATGCAAAGAAGAGCCAAAAAGAGCCGCAATTACGGGTGTAATCATCGAGGTGTAAAGGCCGTACTGTGGTGGAAGACCAGCTATAGAAGCGTAGGCAATGCCTTGTGGTAAAACAATAACCGCTCCAGTTAAGCCTGCCATAATATCAGCACGCAGGCTATCCTTGTTTACTGAAGGTAACCATTCCAAAAAGGGAAGAAGTAGGTGCCAAAAGGAATTCACCTTTGTTTATGTCCTCTGAATGAATATTAGTTAATGCTAATGCAGCTGATTGAAGGCGCGTGATGATACTCCTTTATCCTTACTTTTAATAGGGGTTAAATTGGTTTTTTAATATATTTACTGAAATTGTTTCGTGTTTACGATAGATTAAATTGCGTTGAAATATGAATTTAGGCGTTTCGTTTCTTTAGAAAGACACCCCTCCACATTATTGGGGTTTTTATACGGCTACGCCTAGCCTGTGGGCCGGCATTAATTAACAATGCAGTTGCCTCGAGATGCTTGGTTTGTTCTAATAACTATAGGGCGATGCTGTCCCTTATTTATTCGGCAGTGTTTTTTTGCATTAAACTTTTTTAGTTGATGCCAACTGAGTATTGTATACAAATACACGTTCAACTGGAAACACGATTTCAAACATCGATCCCTTACCTACTATGCTCTCAATATTCAATTTTGCTCCATGGCGTTGGCAAATATGTAGCACAATCGCCAGACCGAGACCTGTTCCGCCAGTTTCCTGGGAGCGACCTTTATCAACTCTATAGAAGCGTTCGGTTAAGTGCGCTATATGCTCTTCTGGAATGCCTTCACCATTATCAACCACCGTATACAGTGCTTCGCCTTTTGCATTTTTATTCCAACTTATTTTGATTTCTGAACCTGCAGATGTATAACGAACAGCATTATGAACTAGATTACTGCAGGCGCTAATGATTTCATCTTTAACACCGTTTATTTGCAATTCCTCATCGACTTGACTGCAATCAATTATGTGTTTTGATTTATCGATTTGTGTTTGATCACGACAGATGCTTTGAATTATCTTAGCAAGTTCAATTCTACTGTATTTGTTTTCATCCACTTCATTGTTTTCAAGGCGAGAGAGCGTTAAGAGATCACGGATGATGTTGCTCATTCTGCTAGATTGTTCGTTTGCAGCAATAATAGCAGCCCGATATTGTTCAGGTATTTCATCATCTCCTTGCATCATCTCCAAATAACCTGCAATAACGGTTAGCGGTGTCCGAAGTTCATGGGAGGCATTGGCGATAAAGTTTTTACGCATTTGTATCAATTGCACACGCTCACTAATATCACGTGCTATGAGTAATTTTAAATTGTCTTCAATAGGAATAATTTGTAAGGAGAGCGTAACCTGCTTGTTGTGAGGTGCGCTGAGTTCAATTTCTTTTTGTTTATCTTTTTTTAGTAACTTTTGAAATTTTGGATCACGTATAAGGTTTTCAATACGTTGTCCACGGTCCTTTATTATATCTACTTGGAGCAGGTTTACAGCGTGTTTATTTGCCCAGTCAATTTCATTATTTGTGGTTAGCACAATTGTTGCATACGGAAGGCTGGTGATAATTCCCTGAAAACGCTTTAGTAAAGTACCCATACGTTTTTTTCGAACATCACTGATTTTCTGAGTACGTTGAATATGGTAATTCATGCGTTCCCAAATGCCATTACTATCGGGGAGGGCTGAAGCTCTACCGCCTCTTTCAAGCCAGTTGTGCAACTGTTGTAATTTGAATAATAACCAGGAGATATAAACAACTAATGCAACAATGAAACTAATAAGCCAATAACCGCTAATAAGACCACCCAAAAATCCACTAAAAAGGACTAAGGCAAATCTCCAACGTTCCAGACTCCAGTAATCATGTTCCATCAATTGTTATTTACAATAAAACGATAACCTGCACCGTGAATGGTTTTTAACAGCGAATCGATTTTATGTTTTTTTAGAATTTTTCGTAAACGCATAATATGTACATCAACAGTGCGCTCTTCAACAAACACGGTTTGCCCCCAGACACTATCCAGTAACTGTGCGCGGCTGTAAAGACGATCAGGATTTTTCATGAAAAAGTGTAACAAGCGGTATTCCATCCCCGATATTTTAACCTTTGCACCCTTTATATCGACAGATTTATTGTCAGGATCGAGTGTAATACTATCCACAGTTAGTAAATGCTGTTGTGTAAGTCCTTGAGAACGACGAATCAAAGCCCTTATTCGTGCATCAAGTTCCTTTAAGGAAACAGGTTTTGTCATGTAATCATCAGCACCGATATCGAGGCCTTTAATTTTATCAGCTTCTTCAGCTCTCGCAGTGAGCATCAATATAGGTAGTTCTTTATGTACCGATATATTTCGAATTTGTGGAATCAGTTTAACACCATCAGTATCCGGTAACATCCAATCTAGCAGTAATAGATCTGGGGTGGATTTATGCAATTGCTCCAGTGCCTGTTTTCCATTTATTGCTTCAAACACAGTATATTTTTTCGAATTGAGGTACACCGTGAGCATTTCACGTATTGCAGCGTCATCCTCTACGACTAAGATTGAAAACATACTAAATAAATATTCTTCTAGTTATCGAGATCTATTTCATCTTCCATATCATGAGGAAAATATTTTGCGCGAATATGCTCCAGACTGGTATGGCGAACATCCTTGCCTTTTACTAAATAGATGACGTATTCACAGATATTTTGCGCGTGATCGCCGATACGTTCTAAAGAACGCGCGCACCAATTCACACGAATAGCACTTTTAATCTGTGTTGGATCTTCCATCATAAAAGTGATTAATAAACGCGACAAGTTTTCAACTTCTTTATTGATCTTGACAGTATCACTTAGAATATTCATGGCTTGATCTGCGTCCAGGCGCGCAAATGCATCTAGAGATTGATGCAAAACATCTATAACTAACTTACTTAAGTGCGTTAACTGAGCATGTAAGTTATTAGCACTCTTTTTCTTTGCCAGTTTCTTGGAGTAACTTGCAATTTTTTCAGCTTCATCCCCAACTCTTTCAAGGTCAGTAATAACTTTGACGACTGCAATCACTAGGCGTAAATCACTGGCAGTAGGCTGACGACGTGCAATAACCTGAGTGCAATCTTCGTCAATTTCAATTTCCATGGTATTGATTTTGTCGTCAGAAGCTGCAACCTGGGCAGCTAGTTCCTTATCTCTTTCTAATAATGATTTAACCGCATTCTCGGTTTGTAATTCGACAAGTCCACCCATTTGTAAAACTTTACTGCGAATTTCTTCGAGTTCCTGATTATAACGTTGTGAGATGTGTTGTCCGAGTTCCATAATTTTTTATCCTTTAGCCGAAACGCCCTGTTATGTAATTTTCTGTGAGTTGATGCTCAGGATTAGTGAATACTTTATCAGTAGCGTTTACTTCTACTAAATATCCCATGTGGAAATATGCTGTCCGCTGAGATACTCGTGCCGCCTGTTGCATTGAATGAGTAACGATGGCAATAGTATAACTTTCTTTAAGTTCGTCCATTAGCTCCTCGATATTTGCAGTGGCGATAGGGTCGAGGGCCGATGTAGGCTCGTCCATCAAAATAACTTCAGGATTAACCGCTATTGCTCGGGCAATACATAAGCGTTGCTGTTGACCACCTGAAAGTCCAGTACCAGGTTTTTGTAATTCATCTTTAACTTCTTTGAATAACCCAGCCTTAATTAAGCTTGCTTCTACCAAATCATCTAATTCAGAGCGATTATTGGTGAGTCCGTGTAAACGGGCACCATAGGCAACATTGTCATAAATAGATTTTGGGAAAGGGTTTGCTTTTTGAAAAACCATACCGACTCTGGCGCGCAATAAAACAGGATCCTGTTTCTTCCCATAAATATCTTTCCCATCGAGTGTATGCTCGCCAGTAACACGACATATAGGTATGGTGTCATTCATTCTGTTTAGTACGCGCAGGTAAGTGGATTTACCGCAGCCTGAAGGACCAATCATGGCAATAATTTCGTTGTTACCAATATCCAGGTTCACATCAAAAATAGCCTGCTTATCACCATAGAAAACATCGCAGTTACGCGAGCTCATTTTGGGATTATCAATAAGTGGTTTACCGATCGTACCATTAATTTCTACATCAAACTCATTGCGTGTCTCAACAATAGGTTTGAGGTCGTCAGACTCTAGCGGTGCTGTATTTGTGCCCGGCAGTGTGGTAATTATATCACTCATAATTTTTACTCAATCTTTCTCGTAAAGAAATTAACTACTTGTATTCAAGCTAAACAGTTAACAGTTTAAAATATCAAAATGCTACCAACGGCGCTCAAACTTTTTACGTAACATAATAGCAACTAGATTCATTAGTACCAGAAAACCAAGCAAGACCATAATGGCTGCAGAAGTTCTTTCGGTAAAGGCTCGCTCCGGACTATCTGACCAAAGATAAATTTGCACAGGCATTACTGTTGCAGGGTCTAATATACTACCAGGAACTTCCGCAACAAAAGCTATCATACCTATCATCAGTAGCGGTGCTGTTTCACCCAAGGCTTGTGCCATTCCGATAATGGTACCTGTAAGAATTCCTGGCATGGCGAGTGGCAGTGTATGGTGGAACAGAGTTTGCACACGTGATGCCCCAAGACCAACAGCAGCTTCTTTAATTGAAGGTGGTACAGACTTAATTGCAGCTCTGCTGGCAATAATGATTGTAGGCAAAGTCATCAAGGTAAGCACCAGACCACCAATTAGTGGTGTCGATCGCGGTACACCAAAGAAATTGATATAGACTGCCAAGCCTAGCAAGCCAAATACAATAGACGGTACTGCGGCAAGGTTATTAATATTAATTTCGATCATATCAACCCAGCGGTTATTCTGTGGTGCGAACTCTTCGAGATAAGCAGCAGCAGAAACAGCAATGGGAAAAGATAGTAAGAGAGTAACTAGCATGGTAAATATAGAGCCAACAATAGCACCTTTTAATCCAGCTTGTTCAGGCTCTCTTGAGTCACCTTCAGTAAAAAGCACCGTATTGAATCGTTTTTCCAGTCTTTTTTCGGCAAGTAATTTATCGATCCATTGCAACTGATGATCTTTAATGCGTCTATCAGACTCCGGCAAGTTTCGATCTATATTACCCTTCATGAAAACATCAATATCATCTTTGGCAAGGAACCAAAAAGTTTGTTTGGTGCCGATTATTGTGGGATCTTCGATAACACTATCGCGTAATGTATAGCTTGCGGCATTACTGACAATGTTTTTTAAGTCACGCTTTTGCTTACGACCCTTAACGCCTGGAAACATTCTTTCAAGTGCATTTTTAATGACTTTAGAATAGTTTGCAGAATAAATTTCATCATTGGATGAGTCTTTGCTTACCCCAAGAGTTGTCGCATCAAGTTCAACATCCAATTTCACATAGCTTTGTTGAAAAGCGGGCAGTCCCTTACTGAATATAGTAACTAACAGCACCAACAAAAAAGCAAAACTAATTACAATCGATAACAGTCCATAAAAACGGAATCGCTTTTCTTTAGCGTAACGCTTTTTTAATCCAGCTTGAATTATTTCGGTAGAATTAATCATACTGTTCTCTATATTTACGGATGATGTGTAAGGCGGCAATGTTAAGCAGTAAAGTTATAACAAACAGACCTAAACCTAATGCGAATGCAGCTAAAGTTTTTGGGCTATCAAACTCCTGGTCACCCGTTAGCAAGGTAACAATTTGGACTGTTACTGTTGTTACCGCTTCCAGTGGGTTAATGGTGAGTTTTGCTGACAGGCCTGCTGCCATCACCACAATCATGGTTTCACCAATTGCTCGAGATGCTGCTAATAAAATACCACCGACGATGCCTGGTAATGCAGCAGGAATAACGACCTGTTTAATAGTTTCCGAGTGGGTTGCACCCATACCATAGGAGCCATCACGCATTGCCTGAGGTACTGCTGAAATCACATCATCAGAAAGTGATGAAACAAAAGGGATAATCATGATACCCATGACAATTCCAGCTGCTAATGCGCTTTCAGAAGCGACACTCAAACCAATGCTTTCGCCCATACCCCGTATAAAGGGGGCAACCGTTAATGCCGCAAAGAAACCATAAACAACGGTTGGAATACCAGCCAAAATTTCCAGTACAGGTTTAGCCACTGAGCGAAATTTGGAGTTGGCATATTCCGATAAATAAATCGCTGATAACAGCCCTAGTGGCACTGCAATAATCAAAGCAATAGCGGAAATAAGTAGGGTACCTACGAATAGGGGAATCGCGCCAAATGAACCTGAGCTACCGACTTGATCTGCTCGTATCGATGTTTGTGGGCTCCAGCGGGTACCGAACAGAAAATCACTGGGAGGTACAGCATCGAAAAATCGAAGTGATTCAAATAATACTGAAAAAACGATGCCAACAGTCGTCAAAATAGCAATTGAAGCGCAGATAATCATGCCCGCGCGTATTACTCTTTCAACGGTATTTCTGGCGCGGGTTTCAGGGCTGATTAACCGCCAGGCAAATATCATTCCCAGTAACGCAACAACAAATACTACTGCAGTTTTAGCCAGTGAACTAATACCCTGGAGTCTTTGATAATGTTCAGCTGCGTTACGTTTTACTAGATCTGACTCGGCCGCAATCATACCAGAATCCGCGAGATTCATTACTTCGTTGAGTATTAACCCAAGCGTGTCTCTGGATTCTAACTGCATTGCTTCGGGAAGCCCCGAAATTGTCAGTGAAGTAATAATCGATGAGTTAAAAGCAGACCATAATGTCAGAACTACTAGTGCAGGGATGCCCGCCCAGATGGCCACCATGTAACCGTAATAAGACGGTAATGAATGTAAGTTACGCTGACCTTTATTACCTTTTTGAAAACTGGAAACAGCAATAGAACGTTTGCGGCCAATGATATAGCTGAATATCAGAAGCGCGACCAGGGTAATAAGAATTGTCGGTGTGGGCATACTTCCTAATCTCGTTTTTACTGTCTGTGGAGAGAGAAGACAATTTAATCCATGCTCTACTGAGATACAATAAAGAATTAATAATATTTACTGTGGTCTGAATCGTAAATTGCAGAGGATTTATTTCGATAGGATGTGTATCTTACTATTCGCGACTCAGGCCACAGTAAACATTGTGTAAAAAGCCGGCAGATCCAGAAGGAGGAGTCTGGCCTGCCGACGAGTTAATTTATTGAAATTGAATTTATTCAGCTTTTAGCGATAATGGAGTTAACGCTTTTGCTGCAGAAGCAATCTCTGTGCGCTTCTCCTGACTAAGCGGAATCAAACCCTTCTCAGTCAAGTAACCGTCGTCACCAAACGCTTCTTCAGAAGTAAACTCTGCAAGAAACTCAGCGATACCGGGTACTTTACCCACATGGTCATTCTTAACATAGAAGAATAATGGGCGAGACACCGGATATGAGCCGTCTGCAATACTTTCAAAACTAATTTCAACGCCATCAACACTCGCGCCTTTAACTTTGTCCGAGTTCTGGTCAAGGAAACTAAACCCGAATATACCTAAAGCATTAGGGTTTTTTTCAAGTTTTTGCACTATAAGATTATCGTTCTCACCAGCTTCGATAAACGCACCGTCTTCACGAACCGAATGACAGGTTGATTTGTATTTGCTTTTATCAGATTTCTTAAGCGCTTTGATCCAGTCAATCTTTTTACAACCACCTTCTAGTGCCAGTTCAGCAAATGCGTCACGAGTCCCAGATGTTGGCGGAGGGCCAAGTACTTCAATTTTAATATCAGGCAGTTCGGCATTTACTTCTTTCCAGGTCTTATGTGGATTAGCAATCAATTCGCCTTCTTTACCAGTTGGTATGTCTTTGGCCAGAGCTAAAAAGATGTCTTTACGTGACAGATTAAATGTTTTTCCGTCCTTTGCGTTTGCAATAGCAATACCATCAAAACCAACCTGAACTTCGGTGATGCTGTCTACACCATTTTTGGCACAGGCTTCAACTTCACTACTTTTAATGCGGCGTGATGCATTTGTGATATCAGGCGTATTGATTCCGTTACCCGAGCAAAATAATTTAAAGCCTCCACCAGAACCAGTAGATTCAATTTTTGGCGTCTTGAATTTGGTTTTTTTGCCAAAAGTCTCTGCAACAACAGTGGAAAAAGGATACACAGTAGAAGATCCGACAACTTCAATGTGTTCACGACCTGCCGCAAAAGTGTTTGTATTGGTTAATGTAGTTGTTGCTGTTAAAGCAGTCGCAATTACGAGTGTTAATTTGTTCATTTAATCTCCAACTTTTCTAATGTTATTTAAGTTGTGAGTATGATAAATCCTGAATGTGACAACTTTATGACATATAAGTATTATTTAATATTGTATGCTAGAAGTTAGCGTTACCAGGGTAAGGTAACTCTGAAAAAGCACTAAAAGGTAGGGGGTGTCTATATATATATATATTCTTACCCAGTTCTTGTTTCTATTGTTTCATCAATTTGCGTACCACAAATAGCCAGCGCCATCGCTTCAGCGACTCGGATTCCATCAACAGCAGCAGACAGAATACCACCAGCGTAACCGGCGCCTTCACCAGCGGGATATAAACCTTTGACGTTGATACTCTGGTAAGTCGTGTCGCGCTTTATGCAAATAGGGGATGAGGTGCGCGTCTCGGCAGCCGTTAAGGTGGCATCTTCACGCGCGAAGCCCCTGATCTTTTTGTCGAATGCAGGGATAGCTTCACGTAAAGCTTGGTTGGCAAAGTCCGGCAACAACGATGATAAATCGGTATAAGTAACAGCGGGTTTGTAGCTCGGCTCAATGGCTCTGCGTGATGTTGAGGCTTTACCGTTTAAATAGTCACCCACTAACTGCACCGGAGCGTTGTAATTTTTACCACCTAATACGAATGCGGCTTTTTCGATTTTACGCTGTAGTTCGATTCCTGCCAAAGGATCTCCGGGAAAATCTTTTTCCGGTTCGATACCCACCACAATTGCTGCGTTAGCATTGCGTTCATTACGCGAATACTGGCTCATGCCATTACATACAACCTGTTCTGCTTCGGAGGCAGCGGCAACTACAGTGCCACCTGGGCACATGCAAAAACTATACACCGACCGTCCATTTTTACAGTGATGTACCAGTTTATAATCAGCTGCACCGAGCAGTTTATTACCCGCACTTTTACCAAAGCGTTCATGATCAATCATGCTTTGTGGATGCTCAATGCGAAAACCGATGGAGAACGGTTTCGCTTCGATAAAAACACCTTGTTTATGTAATTGTTCAAAGGTATCGCGCGCACTGTGGCCTACAGCCAAGGCGATATGATTGGAATAGAGCGTTTGTCCATCATGTAATTTAACCCCGCTGATTTTCCCATCTTCAATCAGGAACTCATCAACCCTCTGTTCAAAACGAATTTCACCGCCAAGCTCAATGATATTCTGGCGCATTTTCTGGATCATTTTAACCAGTTTAAAGGTGCCTATGTGAGGTTTGCTAATGGTTAATATTTCCTCCGGTGCTCCAGCTTCTACAAACTCGGTTAACACCTTGCGTCCATAATGTTTTTTATCTTTTATCTGGCTATACAGTTTTCCGTCAGAAAAAGTCCCCGCACCACCTTCACCAAACTGCACATTCGATTCAACATGCAGATTTCCATTACGCCAGAAATCCCAGGTATCCTTAGTACGCTTTTTAACCTCTTTACCGCGTTCCAGAATGATTGGTCTGAAGCCCATCTGCGCTAAAATCAAACCGACAAATAAACCACAGGGGCCAAAACCAATCACAATCGGACGCTCTTTTAAATTCGAGGGAGCTTGAGTAACAAATTGATAGGTAGTGTCTGGTGTTTCTTTTACTTGAGGGTGACCAGAAAACATCTCCAATAGCTCGGCATTAGAGAGGGTATCAACATCAAGTGCGTAAATTAATTTGATGTTGTCACGTTTACGCGCATCGTAAGCACGCTTGTCTACACTGATTGACAATAAAGATTCAGCAGCGATCTGTAAAAAATCGAGTACAGCCTGTTTAAGCTGATTTTCATCGTGATTCAGGGGTAGGATAATCTGGGTTAAACGCAGCATGGGTATGAATCGATCAGTAATAAAAAAGCGCTAGTTTATGTCATTTCAGACAACAAGTCAGATTCACATAATAATCAATAAAGGGTTAATGTTACATTTAGCCCTTCAGCGTGAGTGATTTAAAAACGTGTCAGCCGAGGCGTAACCGAGAGATTGTTGAACGAAGTGACGACTACTCGAAGAGTGAGGTTGTGAAAAAACCTCATAAAAGTAGGGGGGTGTCTTTTTATTATCAATCTACTGCAATATCACTCCCTGCAGGGCTGTTTCTTGATGAGTAAGGCAGCTGAATGACGATTGTTGGTGCAATATTGGCAGTTGGAGCATCGGTGATGGATCAAACCACCAATACATGTTAATTCACACCCACGACTATCGCTGGGTAGCAAAAACCTGTGTCCAGTAAACACCATAAGTAGAAGCATTCGATTCTTTGCAGGCTAACGCCATTTCAACATAATTAGGGTTCATGATATTGGTACAATGCCCGGGGCTGTTGACTAGCCCATTGATGGTATCTTGCATTGACCTTAGTCCTGCCGATATATTCTCAGCGACTCTACTCCAGACATAACCGGCATTGCTGACACGATCACCGACTGAAGATCCGTCAGATCCGGTATGACTGAAGAAATTATTCGTTGCCATATCATCCGAATGTGATACAGCCGCTGTCTCTAGCAAATAGCTCCAAACGACAGGGTCTGCCGCTGCAAATCTTGCAGTTCCACAATCCCTGCTCTCTGCTCTTACTTGATTGATGATATCTATAGCCAGCTCTCGAAAACCTTCATTCAGCGTGCACTGCTGGATATCATCAGTAATAACCATAGTAGTTGGTGTTGTCGGCGTACTAGTGACTGGAACTGACGGTGTCGTGGTTGTAGTAGTGGCTGGAACTGATGGTGTTGTCGTTGTAGTAATGGCTGGAACTGATGGTGTTGTCGTAGTTGTGGGGGTTGAAACTGTCGAGGTAGTATCAATTGATTCTGATGACGTTGACGAGGCACCTCCACCACCACAACCCGTTAGAACAAAAAGAATGAGTGTAGAAAGTGTGTAATATCTTTTCATCGTTTAAGCCCTACTAGCATCTTATGGCTAGTTAAATTAAAAAATTGTTCATATAGACATCGTCTACCCACTGAGGTTCATAAATTATCTTTAATTGCATCAGTTGAATCGCTTTCAAGTATTCATGCTTAAGCCGCTCGATTTTAATTGTCTTGTTATATAAGCCACGATGCGCAGCAAAAATCGAATGAAAAAGTGCCAGCCGAACGATAATGAGATAACAGCTTTGTTGTTTAAAGCTGGCCCGAAGGAGAGTCTTTTGAAAAGGAGTCAGCAGAGGCCTAGCCGACAAATTCATCTGAAATAAATTTGAACAGTTGAGTGAAACAAACTGCCTCGAAGAGGTGAAGTACATGGATATACTTCATAGATAATGTTGGAACGTAGTGACGACTAATCAAAGAGTGAGGTTTTGCAAAAACCTTATAAAAGTAGGGGGGTGTCCTCTTAATCAATACACTGAAACCTAAAGCTTGTTATTCAGCCAAAGTTATCTTGTACTTTTCACCTTGAAACTCAAGAATATCCCCAGAGACTATCTTCTTGCGCTTCTGCGTTTCGACTTTTCCATTCAGTAGAACCATACCTACGGTGATGACTGATTTTGCTTCGCCGCCACTGGATACAATGGCTTCAAACTTGAGTATTTTATAAAGTTCGACAGGTTCATGGTTGATTTCAATCTGATGCAATTAGATTTCCTCGAGGTGTTCGAATAGTGTGCCAAAAAACGTCCTGCTTATGTGCAAAAAGTCTTCGGGTAGATTGTCTTTGTTCATTTCCAAGTTGCGATGTAGTAGCCAGTTTTCGAAGCTTCCTTTTTCTCCAGGGAACTGATCATTACCGTTCCATTTATTGCTAGCGTCTGCTAATTTTTCACTTCCGCTTTTAAATAACTCAAAACTGCTTTTGGGGAAAAACTGCAATGGATAATGCAGACCTTGCCAGTAGTAATCTAGTAGCGTCGTGAGCTTCTCGCTGGCATCTGCAACCGGTTTTAGGTTGAATTTATGCTCGGGTGAGGAGAACGAAGTGTGACGTTCAGCATCTGACTGTGATTTTGACTCGTCTTCAACATTCAACACCAGATGGTTCAGCCACAGACTAATGTAATCACCGGCAAACGGCTTGCTGGCTTGCTGAATAACGCGACCTTGCTGTGTCAATTGCTCAAGTTTTCCATCCAGCTGAAAGTCTGATAATGACAGTGAAAAGTATCGGCCAGGGCGGGTTTCTGTTTTTGGCAATTGCGAGATAAAAGTTTCAGTGATGCGTCTTTCTTTATTATAATTTTCATCGCCAATTTCGCCATAAGGCAACAGACCTTTGGCCCGGGCAATCAGTTTTTTGTCCTGTGTAGCATCACTGTTGTCTACTGCACATTCCATCAGCAAATTGCGGATTTCTGTATCTTTGAATGATTCCAGTGTAAAAGGCTCACGAATCGGCAGCGTGGTGTCTTCATCAAATGTCTGTATTGAAAAACGCTGTTTTAAAAATGCGCGCGCAGGGCTTTTATAGAAAACAATCAATTCATTCAGGGTGATGTTTTTGTATGAGTCATTAAGCTCTAAAAGTGGCTCTTTGATAAACTGCACAGATGATGTATTGCTACTTTTTTTGTGTAAGGCAGTGTATTCCTCCACGTAGGAGAATAATTCGACTGAATCTTTATTTTTATTCTGATTGAAGTAACGCGGGCTAAAAGCATGTAGAGGGTGATTTATTATCCAGTCTGCTGCAGTTCTACCGCTATAAATAGAAATACAATCGAGTAATTCACTGACTAAAACGGAAGGTGGTAATTTTGAATTGTCTTTGACGCTCTGGCCATTATAACTAATGATTAATTTGCTGCGTGCCGCAAGTATCGATTCTAAAAACAAATAGCGGTCTTCATCACGCCGTGATCTGTCTCCTGCTTGTGGTTGGTTCGCTATTAAATCAAAACTGGGGCGTTGGTCTTGGCGTGGGTATTGGCCGTCATTCATCCCCATTAATGCAACAACCTTAAAGGGTACTGATCGCATCGGTACCAGTGCACAAAACGTAATGCCATAACCGAGGTATTTTTCGCTGGAAGAAATAGCCTGTAAACACTGCTTGAGGCTTTTTTGGTAAACGTTAAAGGGTATTTCCAGAGTAAACTCTGCAAGACTGGCGTTACTAGCTAATTCTGCCATGGCATTTAAAATCTGCTGCTGGTCGCTATTATCGGGTGTAATTTGTTTAATCAGCTGTCTGGTCATTTCTAGCCATTTTTCAAAAGTGTTAGTTTGAGTTTGCCAATTACTGACACTGAAAATGGCATCGGTGAAATGCTTAAAATTAGATAAGAGCAGCGCGTCGCTACCTTCAATTTCGTTATAAGGGAGCAGTGGCAGTTTGCGATCTGTTGCGAATAAAACTTCACCCTTGTCTGATTCTGCCAGGGCGTAGCCCAGTAGCATCCGGTCAAGTGCATATTTCCACGTGTGTTCTTCCGTATCAGGGAGATTATTGCCTGCGCGGATTTTTGCGCTAATGCCCCAGCGAATATTGGTTGATCTGGCTAATTCACGGCAGTAATTGAGTTGATCTTCGTTCAGCTGAAAGTGCTCTTTAATATCGTTGTATTCGAGCAGTTCAAAAACTGCTTCGACGTCGAAACGCGAATCTGGAAGTGCGAATAATTTATTTAAGGCTTCTATAATATTGAAAACGTTCTGCGCTTCGCGATCAGCAATACTAAACGGCAAATGCTGTTTTGAGGTGCCGAAAACTGCCTCTATATAGGGTGCGTAATTTTCAATATCCGGCATCATCACAACAATGTCATCGGGTGACAGGCTTGAGTCAGCATCAAGCTCAGCCAGTATTTGATCATGCAACACCTCAACTTCACGCATCGCTGTATGGCAGGCATTGAAACGGATACTGCTATCCATCATAAAATGTCCTGATATGGGTTTAGGTTCTTGTAAATCATAAATGTCTTGTTGTATTTCACTAAGTAGAGTATGTGGCTCATATCGTTCGGCTTGCCCATTTTCTGCACTTTCATAATTCGGTATTTTAAATAACTTAAAGATAAAATCACGGCCTTGCTTTCCCATTGAAGCCAATAAGGGATTACCGACATCGGTTACGGTTTGTTCATCTTTTATGAGCTTTGAACGAGATTTCTCCGATCGAATATCACCCCAGTAAATATCTTCACAAGGATTGATAATGTATAAATGAATTTCTGTTTTCTGGGCTAATTCGCCGAGTAAATCGATATAGCCCGGAGACAATGCTGCCATAGAAAAGAATGAAATGCGTTCTGGCAGCTGTTGAATTTCAAACCCGACTAATGATTTTCTGAACTGATCTTGTAGGTTCAACCAATGTAGTAAGCCTTTGTCTTGTATGCACCGTTTCCAGAGTCGAGACTGCCAATTATTACTGGCATCCCAGTTTTTACTTTCCCATTGCCGAATCCATGTGCTGCGATAAAACAGGTATTGATCCAGTAGTTGTGATAATTGACTTGCTAAATCCCAGATTGTTAATTGATTAATTTTTCCATCGTTCAGAATGTAGTGTTGTACTTCAGGATAATCCGCATAATTCTGGATTAATTCCTGTGTGATATGAAACTGTAATGTTACAGGGCTACACTGGCTCTTTTCAGGGATTTCGGGTGAAATAAGGCGTAATAAGCGCCACATGAATTCAGCGGGAAACAGGAATTCAGTATTCGCGCTGATACCGGCGGCATTTGCCATTTCCATCGATAGCCAGCGCGCCATGCCCGCGTTTTGTACCACAACTAACTCTTTAGCAAAAACGTCGCGTAAAGGATTTGTAACAATTCCTGCAAACTGGTTTTTTAGTCGTTCGAGTTGATTGCTGGTATGAATATATAGCATAGCCTGCATGATACCTGAATCATTAGAATTATATGAGCATTGAAAGTTGATTGGAATACTTCATAACACCTGCATAGAACCTACAAACTAAGAAATACGAAAAATCGCGGTCTTTATCAAATTTGGAATACCTTTCATCCTGATCCTTAAGCTTTAAGGCCAATAATCTAAGGTAGTATTTAAGTGTTAGTTTTAAAAACAATAGAAAATTAAGGAAACTACTTATCAAACCGTTAGTCTTACAAGATTTTGATTATTCAGATTGTCACATGGCAGAAAGAACATCTTTCGTATCTAACCGTGTAGAAATTGTCTCAACTATCGGTGATTTTTTTGCACTGCGTGATCAATGGAATGCGATAAACAATAAATCTCCTAAAGGCACGATCTTTCTCTCGTGGGAATGGCTATATACCTGGTGGGAAACCTACAGCGATGATGGGGATCGGAAACTTTACATATTGACGTGTAAAAATTGCCAGAACAAACTGATTGGAATTGCTCCTTTCCAGATTATAAATAACACCAAAAAATATTTTCCCTGCAGCCGCCAGCTAGTTATGTTGGGAACGGGTGAAACTGATGGCAGTTGTGTTTTTGGTGAATATATGGATCTAATTATCCAACCCAGATATGAAACTGCGGTGATAAGTTCTTTTTCTGTTTATTTAATGCAACATAATACTTTATGGGATGGATTGAAGTTTCACGAGCTGTTAAATGACTCATACCTCTCAAGGCTCTTTAGTGAAAAAATTTCCACAGAGAAATTTCAATTAGTTAAAACACTCAATGAACAAGGTTTTCGTACGCATATAGACCTGCCTGAAACCTATAAAGACTATTTAATGAGTCTGCAGAAAAAAATGCGCAATAACATTACCAGAAACTACAGAAGACTCGAATCAGAACAGGAGTTTTCTATCCAAACCATCACTGATGTTGCCGATATCGATAATACAATAACGACACTTGCAAAGTTGAATCGAGAGCGACGTGGAAGTCTGGAAGAAAATAGTTCTTTTGATAGTCCAAAGTTTGAAAAATTTCACAAAAGTGTTGCAAAAAGATTATTGCCCCAGCAGAAAGTCAGTTTACGCGTTTTGCGTTTCAAGGATGAGATCGTTGCAGCACTGTATTCATTTATAGATAAAGATACAATTCATCCTTATCAGAGTGGCTTTGATACTTATTATGGTGAGCGTTATTCCTTGTTGACGGCAATGCTTTCGCAAGAAATTTCAAACAGCATTGATAACCCAGCGCTGGAGCGTTTTAACTTTATGTACTCTGATGATGAATTTACGTATAAGAAACGCTACTCAGGAACTACCGAGACAATGTATAAGCTTTCTTTTAATAAGCCTGGAGTAAAATTCGAGATATACCGTTTCATCCATGGCCCGGTTAAAGAATTGGTAAAGAAAATACTTAGAAAATAAACTGCCTCTGAATAGTGCTATTCAGCACTAGAAATACATTCTCGATCATCTTTTAATCATTGATAAATGAAAACGCCGTGCGGCTAGCTTCGCTGCGTTTGCTCAAACCCGTGTCACTATTTGGATCCACTTCGATATCCGAAACATAGGTACTGGTACGACTGCCTTTTTTTAGTAAATTAAGTTTGTTAGACACATAATAACTAAACGCTTTGAGTGCTGGAATAACACCATCGGTATTCGAAGGGCGGTTTTTAATCCCCAGTTTTTTCAAAAAATAATAATTCGCGCCATATACACCGACCAGACGTCTGCTTTGGCTTGATTCATAACTGCTGGTAAGAGATATATTGACGGTGACATTTTCAACACGGTGCGGTGAGTGCTGCGGCCAGCTTACGGCCTGACCACCTTCGAGTGTCACCGTGTAGGCGTGATCATCGTACCAGCGCTCATAAGGCATATTTTCATGCCGCTCGTGTGCGATAATTTCTTCAATATAGTTATGCGGTGTAAAACGATCGTCGCGTGCAGGATATACCCAGAATTTTTTGGTGCCGCGTATATGCCATAGCATATTGGGGTCAGTATCCATGTGGTAGTAAACCTGAATCCCGGGTGATGAAATTAATAATGCATTAAAAGCATTACGCAAATTGTGAATATGAGGGCAATTGATTGCAATTTTTTTGTAAATTTGCGCGATCAGTTCACCATACTCTTTATTGTATTGATCGATATTGACGGCGTTAATCCAGATGCGCCCTTTTTTCAGGGCCTGCATGATTTCTAAACCCGTACACTCGGCAATATGTACAGGCGTCCATTCATTATGGTTTTCAGGGTTGGTGCCCATGGTATAGCATTGCAGCCATGTTCTCGGGTAATTATCGAGCAACTCGACAAGCGCTTCATCGCTGAACAATTCAGACTTGTGATAGTCATGTTTTAATAGCTGAATTTCCTTGCTGAAGTTTTTGTATTCTTTCTCGCTCCAGTCAAAGCTAATTTCTGAATCTGCGTTCATATCGGACGTCTAATAAAAGTATCAACAAAAATTAATTATAGACTTTATTGGGTGTTTATTGATATGCGTTTGGTCACTGAAAACTTAAACTTAATCGTAATATTAATCGTTATGATGATGAAAAAGTGCCTAAAAGTGGGGGGTGTATTTTTATAATTCTAAAAAGCCTGATTTTTTCAAACAAGAATATCCTTTACTAATTGCACCCAGTAACTCGCTCCATCCGCTGAAACATCGTCGTTAAAGTCATACTGTGTATTATGCAGCATACAACCACCCGTTAATTCTTTTTCCGGTACTTCGCCATTGCCGATCCAGATATATGCGCCTTCGCTGGCGTTTAAAATAAAAGAAAAATCTTCAGCGCCCATGCTTGGCGGTAAGTCGCGTAACACGTTTTCTACGCCGACAATCTTTACGGCTGTATCGGCACATTTTTGTGCATGCTTTGGTGTATTGATGGTGGCAGGATAGCCTGGAATGATCTCAAGTGTGCCTGTGGCCCCCATCGCCTTACAGGTATTTTCCACCACGGATTGCATGCGTGCTTTGACCATTTCACCAATCTCTGGATCAAAGTAGCGTAAAGTCCCTGTCAGTTTCATATGATTGGGAATGACATTTGAAATGCTGCCGGCTTCGACAATGGTAATACTGATAACGGCCGATTGTAACGGTGAAACATTTCGTGAAATGATAGATTGCAAGGCTGTGATTACATGTGATCCGGTGAGAATAGGGTCTATTACCTGATCGGGCATGGCTGCATGGCCGCCTTTACCTTTTATGATGATGTGGATGGAATCAACCGCTGCCATAACGGCGTTATCGTGTACTGCAAATTTTCCTGCCGCGAGACCAGGCCAGTTGTGCATGCCGTAAACTGAATCGCAGGGGAATAAATCGAATAAACCTTGCTCAACCATCAGACGTCCGCCACCATCACCTTCTTCTGCTGGTTGAAAGATGCAATGAACGGTTCCGGCAAAATCATTATGCTGTTTCAAATAAACGGCTGCGCCTAAAAGCATGGTGCTGTGACCGTCATGACCACAGGCGTGCATTTTTCCTGCGTGTACCGATTTATGTGGAAATTCATTGAGTTCCTGAATTGGCAAGGCATCCATATCCGCACGAAGACCGATACTGCCACCTTGATGATTACCGTGGATGGTCGCAACGATGCCGGTTTCCGCAAGGCCGCGATGCATTTCAATATCGTATTCAGCGAGTACAGAGGCGATGTAATCACTCGTCAGAAATTCATTAAAACTGAGTTCCGGGTGTTGGTGCAGCCAATGGCGCCAAGAGATCATCTGTCTATGAAGTTGCGACTCTTGTAGTATTGAAGTCATAATATTTTGCCTTGTAGAAGACCTTTAGGTAAACCAATTTGGTTGATGTTAAGGTTTTAAGTAATCGTTTTTTAATCTATCCAGCCAATTTCTTTTGCAGTCGTTGTTCCAATAAGCACTTTATCCAGGCTTGATGGAATTTGTGACTTATTTTCACTCAGTGCAATCCGCCCTCCCATTATCTCTGCTTTAGATTGCGGATATAAAGGTTTAAGTTGCGGTTCGGCATAGCCATCAGGATAAAAAGGTAAACCAGATTGTAGATCATATTTGTCACTTGCGCCCAGCGTATGCAGCAATTCATGCAATATCACGACATTATTTTGTTTGCTATATTTTTCGCTGGCAAATAAATGATTTATGGCCAGTTTCGCTTTTTGAAGTCCGGTTGAATGTTTTAAAACTTTATAATGTGCCGGGTCATAGAATAGGGCGTAGGAACGTATCTGTGGCTTTGCTCCTGTGTAATTCTCTTCTTTCCAGGCCCAGTAGCGAAAATTTATGCTCCACCACATTATATTTAATGTGCTTCGATTATCAGGAATTTGCGGTGGTTGTGATTTTAAGGGTGGAGCAAGACTCAAGCGTACGGGATTTGAAATATGTTTATCGTAAAGACCTGCCTGCTTTGACAGCAGCTCGTTGATATCATCATCAAATTGTTCATTATTGAGAGTTGAGATGTACTCATCGGTAACATCACTGTGATCTGCATTGATCGGATAAATAACCACACGTAAAGATCGCTTCCAATCTGTAGCGCGTGCATTGCTCCAGAAAGTATCGAAACCAACGTAGGCAAGTACTAATAACAGCAGGCTAATTCTTATCGTTTTGAAAGTCATACCTTTATTTTATCGTACACCGCCCCAATAATGGAGGATATTAATCCATACTAATATTAAGCTTAACTTTATTAGTGTAGAATCCACGCCACTCAATTATTTTAAACTTAGTTGATTAAGATCTTTGGTCTCTATATTAACAAATCTAGACAGTTTCAGGAGATAAAACATGTCGGAAGTCACTCGCGATCAAGTAGACGCGCTATTAAAAGAAGTTCAGGATAAATACCTCGAAAAAGACCTTATTGACTCGAATACAATAAAAGATGTTGATATCAAGGGTGGCACGGTATTTGTTCGCATTGAACAGAATTATCCTTCTGGTTCATATCGGGACGAATTGGCTGCAGAAGTTAAAGCCAAACTTGAATCAGACGCTTCTATCAATAAAGCAGAAGTGACTGTTGAACAAAACATTTCGGCTCATACCGTTCAAAAAAGTCTGAAGCGTATTGAAGGTATCAAGAATATTATCGCAGTCGCATCCGGTAAAGGTGGTGTGGGTAAATCTACCACGGCAGTGAATATCGCTCTGGCACTTTCAGTCGATGGTGCTAGCGTTGGTATGCTGGATGCTGATATTTACGGTCCAAGTCAGCCACGCATGTTGGGCATTAGTGGCCAACCAGAATCAGCCGATGGCAAAACCTTAGAGCCAATGAAAAATTATGACATTAAAGCGATGTCTATCGGTTTTCTTGTAGAAGAAGATACGCCAATGATCTGGCGTGGACCGATGGTAACTCAAGCATTAGAGCAACTATTGAACGATACCAACTGGGGCACACTTGATTATTTGATCGTTGATTTACCACCGGGAACCGGTGATACACAGCTTACGTTGTCGCAAAAAATACCGGTAAGTGGTGCGGTTATCGTAACAACACCTCAAGATATTGCATTACTAGATGCTCGTAAAGGTCTGAAAATGTTTGAGAAAGTTGAAGTGCCTGTTTTGGGTGTGGTAGAAAACATGAGCATTCACATTTGTTCTGAATGTGGACATGCAGAACATATCTTTGGTGAAGGTGGCGGCAAGCGCATGGCCGATGAGTCAGGTGTAGATTATCTAGGCGCATTACCATTGGATTACACAATTTGCCAGCAGGCAGACGATGGTAAACCGACAGTTGTCGCTGAGCCTGACAGCAAGAATACTGAAATATATAAAGATATTTCGCGTAGAATGGCTGCAAGACTAGCTTCAAAAGGTAAGGATTACAGCACTAAGTTCCCGAATATTGTTATCCAGAATACCTAGATTCCAGATCGATACACCAATAACGATTATTTATTGATTTGGTTCTATTTAGATATGCCCCATAAGGTTTCTTATGGGGCATTTTTGTTTTAAGATACCCCGCATGTATTTATCCAAGAAGTCGTATTAATGAATATTAAAAGACACCTCCCCACTTTTACCTTGTTTTTACTAATATTGCTATTATCAGCGTGTTCGTCAAATGGCATTGAAGGTGTAGTAGAACGGCCAAGAATACAGGTACATAAAGTTGAATTTGGCAATTTTAACTTAAGTGGTGGTACCGCAGTTTTTGTTCTGGATATTCAAAACCCCAATCGCTTTCCAATTCCGCTTAGCGGCTTTGATTACGGTTTAAGATTAAATGGAATTCAGGTTGCAAGTGGCGTAAAAGAACAACGCATAACCATTCAAGCGGGTCAAAGCCACAAGTTAGAAGTTCCGTTAAATCTGAGCTTTAGCAATATGCTAAATATGCTACCGGGTCTGCTTCGAAATAGAAATATAAATTACGACCTTGGTGGTTCAGTTCACTTACCCTGGTTTAATATTCCTTTTCAACGTACCGGCAGTACCAGTATCCAGTAATTTCGTTTCTAAATCGGGTTAATAAATAGCAATGAGTATCAAGTCTGATAAATGGATCCGCAGAATGGCGGAACAACACGCAATGATTGAACCGTTTGAATCGGGTCAGGTGCGTGCCAAAAAGCTGAATGGTGAGGATCATAAGATAGTATCTTATGGTACCTCGAGCTATGGTTATGATGTCCGTTGTGCCGACGAATTCAAAATTTTCACCAATATCAATTCTGCAGTTGTAGACCCGAAAGCGTTTGATGAAAACAGTTTCGTCGACCTTAAATCGGATGTTTGTATCATTCCACCGAATTCATTTGCTTTGGCCCGAACTGTTGAATATTTTAGAATCCCTCGCAGCGTTTTAACGGTGTGCCTGGGAAAATCAACCTATGCGCGCTGTGGCATTATCGTTAACGTCACGCCGTTAGAGCCCGAATGGGAAGGTCATGTAACATTAGAGTTTTCAAATACGTCGCCATTACCCGCGAAGATTTACGCTAATGAGGGTGTGGCACAGATGTTATTTTTCGAGTCTGATGAAGTGTGTGAAACTTCCTACAAAGACCGGGGTGGTAAGTATCAAGGTCAAAAAGGAGTTACATTACCCAAGACTTAATTGTTTGCCATTATAAAAAGTGCCTAAAAGTAGGGGGGTGTCTTTTTTTGTGTGAAATCCTACTTAACTTACTTCTTTTCTAAAAAGGCTCATCAATGAATTCAGAGAAAGTAATTTTCGCATTTTTTATTGTGCTGGCACTAACACTCAACTACGGCTTTTATATTGGCGAAATTACAGACCCTGGACAGCATAATGTCTATGAGTTATTCGCTGCACTGGTAGTCAGCTTGATATCTACCGTGCTTAAAGTAGGGGATCGTACCCATATTGGCTCAGTTTTTCTCGCTACCAGCCTCGTGGCAGATTTACAATTGATTGCTGCTGCAATTGTTTGGGGAATTACAGTAAATGTATTTTCAGAGCCTCTGGAAGGTGCTGCCTTGGCTACAGTGGTGTCATTATCAGGTGGTGCCTTATTAGCCAATATTATCTCGGTAGTATTACTTGTGGCTGATACGGTATCTATTCGAAGATAGTTGCACTGGCCATTTTATTGTCAACTACTGATCAATGACTAACCCAATCTACACCATTATCAGACGACTTCGTTCGCCGCTGATCCTATTAATAATTGTTTACGCTATATCTATACTAGGTTTTGTTCTGATCCCCGGTGTTGATGACCAGGGTCAACTCTGGGATATGGGCTTCTTCCACGCCTTTTATTTTGTCAGTTTTATGGGTACCACTATAGGTTTTGGTGAAATACCATATGCCTTCACCGATGCGCAACGCTTCTGGGCCTTAGTTACGATGTATGCAACGGTTATTTCATGGTTGTATGGCATTGGTGTTCTGTTAAGTGTTTTTCAGGATAAGCTCTTTTTAAATCAACTTAGGAAGAATACTTTTTCACGAAAAATCAAAAAAATTCGTGAACCTTTTTATATTATCTGTGGCTATGGTGATACTGGGGTACAGCTCACTAGATTGCTCTCGGAAGAGGGGATCCTTTCCGTCGTCATTGATACCGAAGCAGAACGTATTCACGACCTGGAGTCCGACGATTTCAATGTTTTACCAGTTGGCTTGTGTGATGATGCGTCGCAGTCTGAAGTTCTGGAAATGGCAGGAATTTGTAATCCATATTGCAAAGGCATCATCAGTATCGTCAATGATGATACGGTCAACCTCACCGTTGCAATCGTCACACAATTATTAAACCCGAAGTTACGTTTAATTGCACGCGCTGAAACTCCCGAGGCTGAGGCTAATATTCTCTCATTTGGCGCAAATGAGGTAATAAATCCATTCGAAATATTTGCCTCTCGCATGTCTCTGGCAATGCAATCACCGAGTGTTTATGCACTTTATGACTGGATGACAGGCGCTTCTGGTGTGAAAATGGAAGAGCCTCCACAGCTCTTACCGGGAGTTTGGATAATCTGCGAATTTGGCCGATTTGGTCGCGCACTGTACGAAAATTTAGATAATGAAAATGTCACTTTGCGCTATATCGAAAATGATCGAACTCGTCGGGACTTACCTGTAGGTTCAATTATAGGACGTGCTACAGAAGCTCCCTCATTGTTAAAAGCAGGTATAGCAGATGCTGTAGGAATTATCGCTGGCACCAGAAATGACGCAAATAATTTGTCGATAATTCTGACAGCTACAGAATTGAACCCCGATATTTTTCGTGTCATTAGACAAAACAAGAATAAAAATAGTCATTTATTCCAGTCTGCCAAATATGAGATGTTAATGCAGCGAGGTAGCATAGTTTCCAACACTATTTTTGCATTTATCCGTACACCGATGCTGGGTGATTTTTTACGGATTGTGGCACGTTTTAATAATGAGAAAGCAAATGAATTGGTGAGTAGAATCATCGGTGTTATTGAAGACGATGAAGTGAGAATATGGGAGTTCAAAGTCAATTTCACTGAAAGCCCAGCCTTATATAACAAACTTAAATCTAAACCTTTATTAGTCTCAGATATTCTAAAGTGTGACGCTAATATTAATCATAAAGCTTCATGTAGTAACCAAAAACTCTCAGCTATACCATTGTTTATGAAAATAAATAATAGCAATGTATTATTGCCGGAAAATGATAGGGCCGTTCAGATGGATGATCGCTTTTTAATGTGTGGATCAAGAAGTGCATATTTACATATGAAACAGATGCAGACAAATGAAAATTTGTTGGAGCAGGTGTTAAGTGGTAAAGATGTTCCATCCAGTTCCATATGGCGCTGGATTAAACGCAGAAGAATATGAAGGTATGAGTGATCAAACTATAGTTAGCGTGGTATTCGTCTGCATGGGTAATATCTGTCGTTCACCTACTGCAGAAGGTGTGTTTCGTCATGTCGTGGCACAAAAGCAGTTAGTGAATCGTATTGAAATTGATTCAGCAGGCACACACGCTTATCATATCGGCGAACCACCAGATTCACGCTCCCAAACTACAGCTAAAAATTGTGGCGTTGATTTATCAGCACAACGAGCGCGTAAAGTTCATATCAGAGACTTTGTCGACTTCGATTATGTAGTTGCAATGGATCAATCAAATTATGAAAATTTAAAACAGTTGATGGGTTCCTTAGAAGAAATCGATCCAAAGGCTAAATTACATCTGTTTATGGAGTTTGCGAGTACCTGGGAAACGAATGAAGTACCTGATCCATATTATGGTGGCGGCAATGGCTTTAAGAATGTATTTGATATGGTGCAAGATGCTTCAGAAGGACTTTTGAAGCATATCATTGCTAATGACTTAAAAGTTGATTCTGTTGGCTAAGCGTTATTTTGAAGTGAAAGTCGGAGCTTCAAAAAAATTGAAGCCCCGATTTCATTGATTTACTTACTTTCTTTTACGTCCGTGATGACTATTGCTGGTTTTTCCGCTTTTATGGCGACCTCTAGCACAGGAGCAGAACTTTTTTCTGTAACAGCCTTTGTTGTTCTTTGAGTTTCTTTAATTGTTTTCGTCGAAGTCGTTGATGGAGTAGTGACTGGTTCTTTTTTGTTAACAGCCACATCCTTTTTTACGGATTTAATGCTTGCGACAGTCTTGTTAGCAGTAGATTTAGTAGGAGCTTTTCTCTTAGTGGGACTTCTCTTGGCTTTTGTATCATCATTATTAGCTTTTACATCTGATTTCACGGTTTGAGTTTTTCTTGCCGTTACAACTTTTCTGCGAGTTGTCGTTGTGGTTGCAACTGATTTACTCGGTTGAGTCACTTGAACAGGGGCTTCTTTTATTGATGATGCGGATACTGGGGCTGTGTTATCAACAGGGATAGTTGCTGCAGTTTCCTTGCTGGCTACTGGGGCAGATTTATCAGTTTTTATGTCTGTTCTCGTTGCATGCTTCTTTATCGATTTTGCATCAGAATTAATAGAGGTAGTCGATTTAGACTCTTTTATTGTCTCTGTTGATTTATCGGAAGTGTTATTTTTGGCAACAGATTCACGCTTAGTTTTAGTAGTTGAAGCAACTCTGTCAGGCTTAGGAGATGCCGGTATCTTTATCTCGAGTGGTGTTTGATCCTGAGATGCAATATTCTCTTGTTTAGGTAAATTTTGTCTATTACTAGTCTGATCATTTTTATCCTGATTAGTTTGATTAATATTAGAGTGATTTGGTGTTGTTGCCTGATTATCTGTGCTACTTGAACGTTGCTTAGACCTATTCCTATTATTTTTGTTTCGAGGATTCCTCTTTGCTGTCTGATTGTTGGCACTTTTATTTTGTGGCGTACTATTAGGCACTTGAGTAGTAGTGCCACTCTCATTTTTTACAGGGGAATCCTTAAGATTTGCTTCACGTTTTTTATTGGTACTAGGATTTTTCCTGTTTGGATTGGTATTTGGTGTATTACGTCGATTATTGTTAGTGCGACTACTCTTACGTGCATTGCTGCTTCTAGTCTGCTTATTTCTGCTTTGTTGGTTTTGGTTTGTTGGGCGTTGTCTTGATTGAGGCTTTTCCTCAACTGCCTCAACTTTCTTGCTGCCAAAAAGTGCCCCAAAAATACGTGTTACAACACCAGGGTTCTTTGCCTGTTGTATTTCCTGAGGAGAAGGTGCAGGACTCGAAGGTGTTACATTGCTGACTGCAGCAATTTCGATAGTCTGAGGCATTGATTCTTTTGTGCCTTCAGGGTGAGCTTCTGGTTTGGTTATTTGTCTATAGCTTTGCACTGACTCATCGATATCATCATCCTTGCGACGGATAATCTCATAATGTGGAGTATCTAATTCAGGATTTGGCAAGACAGTCATTTGTAAATTATGACGTGCTTGAATCTCAGTCAAGGTTTTGCGTTTTTCATTTAGAATAAAAGTAGCGACTTTTACAGGAGTTTGGGCAACAACTTCAACTGTTCCATCTTTCATTGCTTCTTCTTCCATTAAACGCAGAATAGAAAGAGCCATTGATTCAATCCCACGAATAGTACCTTGTCCACTACAACGCGGACAAACTATCTGACTAGATTCACCAAGTGACGGACGTAGACGTTGACGTGACATTTCAAGCAAGCCAAAGCGAGAAATACGCGAAATTTGGACTCGCGCACGGTCAACTTTTAAAGCGTCACGTAACTGGCGTTCAACAGCACGCTGATTTTTATTTGGCTGCATATCGATAAAATCGATAACAACCAGTCCACCCAAATCACGCAGGCGTAACTGTCTTGCTACCTCATCAGCAGCTTCAAGGTTATTGTTTAATGCGGTTTCTTCAATACTGCGTCCTTTAGTTGCTCTACCGGAGTTAACATCGATAGAAGTAAGAGCTTCAGTATGATCAATAACAATTGCTCCACCAGAAGGTAAAGTAACTTCACGGTGAAATGCTGATTCAATTTGATGCTCAACCTGATAACGACTGAATAAAGGCACAGTATCTGTGTAGTGTTTGAGCTTGTTAAGGTTATGGGGCATCACTGCATTGATGAAATCATGTGCTTGTTGATAAACACGTTCGTTATCAATAATAATTTCACCAACGTCATTTCTGAAATAGTCACGTAAGGTGCGTATTATTACGTTACTTTCTTGATATAACAATGCGGGGGCTTTTACTTGATCATTAGCTTCTTTAATTGCTGCCCAAAGTGTTTTGAGATAATCCATATCCCAGGTTAGTTCTTCAAGTTCACGGCCTACACCAGCTGTACGAACGATTGCGCCCATGCCTTCATCAAGATCGAGTTGGTCTAAGATTTCTCGAATCTTATTTCTATCATCGCCTTCAATGCGACGAGATACACCACCGGCACGTGGATTATTTGGCATCAGGACTAAATAGCGACCTGCCAGGCTTATTTGTGTTGTTAGTGCTGCGCCCTTATTTCCTCGTTCTTCTTTGTCAACCTGAAGTAAAACTTCTTGACCTTCTTTAATGACATCAGAAATTGAAGGGCGTCCGCCACTACCAGTACTCTTCTTATTTGTCTTTTGGTAGTACTCGCGTGAGATTTCTTTGAAGGGTAAAAATCCATGGCGTTCTGCGCCATAGTTTACAAAAGCAGCCTCAAGGCTGGGTTCAACTCTTGTGATAATACCTTTATAGATATTGGCTTTCTTTTGTGCGCGGAAGGGATGTTCGATATCAAGGTCGTAGAGATATTGTCCATCTACCATTGCAACTCGTATTTCTTCTTGCTGAGTTGCATTTATTAGAATTCTTTTCATTGTTTAAACGTTTCCTGTATTTATTATCGGAAAATAAATCCGATACAACAGCTCACGTCTTGCCAGGTCCTTAGTATTTGAGTTTATTATTTAGTTTCAAATACTATGGTGACACAATAATTTCATATTTAAAAAATATTTATAAATCATAGATTTAGATATTTTTTCTACACGTAACACAATACAGAATACCTTTTATAATAAGGATTTGTGTAAGTATTTTGAGAATTGTTTGCTTTGTTTACAAGCCCCGTCCTGTTATTACTACAGGTTATTTAATTTCAAAATCGTGTGTTTGAAGCTTATTGATAAAATATTTAGTTTTATGGAAAAGCTTCAAAATATTGTTCAAATTTGGCAAGGAGCTGTGTCCTTAATTAATTATCTGTTTGTCATTTCGACCAGATAAACTCTATTATTCAATTCAAGTGCAGACAGTTAAGACCAAATAGAAAACTATAAGAATTTATTTAAAGTAGACTTGAATTTGTAAATCTCATGATTTTTTTTCTAAAAATATTTGAAAAATCAATGATTAATGATAGCAATTATAGTAATTTTCTACAACAAATATTTATGACTTGTGTAAACTATAATTAATGAAAAGAGTATCAACTGACCAGGAAAAAATGACTCCTAAAATTACGCCGAACCAAAAGGTTAGGTTGGTGACAATTGATGCAGCTCATGCGGGTCAGCGTATAGATAATTTTCTATTAAGAGAATTAAAGGATGCACCGCGATCATATATATATCGCATATTACGTAAGGGTGAAGTGCGTATAAATAAAAAAAGGGCAAAGCCATTACAAAAACTCAATGATGGCGATATTGTCCGAATTCCCCCTGTTTTTCTGCCTGAGAAAAAACATATAGCTGAAGTGCCTGCTTCACTATTACAGACTATTGAAGATGCTATTATTTTAGAGGATGATGATTTGATACTTATTAATAAACCATCAGGTCTGGCAGTTCATGGCGGCTCAGGTATACGTTACGGCCTTATTGAAAGTTTTCGGCTGCTTCGTCCGAATATTCCTTTTGTGGAGTTAGTACATCGATTAGATAAGGAAACCAGTGGGATAGTTATGTTAGCGAAAAGTCGTTCTGTGTTGTTAGAACTGCATGAGATGCTCAAAAAGAAAAAAATCAATAAGTTCTACCAGACACTGATTGTGGGTGAGTGGAAGGGTGGAGTTAAACATATCAAGAACTCATTGCAGCGCCAACAAGGCAGACAGCAAAAAGTTCGAGTACTCGAAACAAAAGAGGCAGATAAAGGAAAATCAGCTGAAAGTATTTTTACACCCTTAAAAGTATTTAATATAAATTCTCAATATTATAGTTTGCTCGAAGTCGAATTATTAACCGGCAGAATGCACCAGATTCGCACACAGCTCGCGGATATAGGTACTTCAGTATTGGGTGATTCACAATACGGTGATTTTGCAGCCAATCGTGAAGCAAAGAAGCAATTAGGCCTAAAAAGATTATTTCTACATGCCTATCAGTTGCATTTTACCTTGAACAGTAGTGGGAAAAATTATGATTGTCAGATACCGCTCGCGGATGACCTTGCTGCAGTAATAGAACAATTAAAATGAACAAGTATTCTTTATTGGTCTTTGATTGGGATGGCACTTTAATGGATTCTAAGGCGCAAATTGTTAATTGCATGCAATCTGCGATTAATGAACTGGCGCTAGAATCTCGTAGTGACAAACAAATCAGTGACATTATAGGTTTAGGTCTGGATGAAGCAATCATGGCTTTATTTCCGACACTAGATGATAAATCGCTTAGAAACACTGCACAGACCTATCGTGACTATTATCTCTTTAAGGATAAAACCCCCAGCCCCGTATTTGAAGGTGTTACGGAAGTCCTGATGAATTTAAAAGAGTCTGGTTATGACTTAGCCGTTGCAACTGGAAAATCACGTCGTGGTTTGGACAAGGGCTTATCTGAAACAGGCTTGCATGAATATTTCCCTATTACACGTTGCGCTGATGAAACACGCTCAAAACCACATCCACAGATGCTAGAAGAGATTCTGGTAGATTTAAATACGCAGGCATCAAGGGCTCTGATGATTGGAGATAGTGTCTACGATTTACAATTAGCCAGCAATGCTAAAGTAGATGGTTTCGCTGTGAGCTATGGTGTACATGGCTTAATGCAACTACTGAAACATGATCCGGTCGGATTTATTGATAGAATTAATCAGCTACCAGCATGGCTTGATACACATTCTTAGAAGCTATCTTTGAAATATGCTCAAATTCGAAAAAATGGCCGAAAAGGTGGGGGTGAGATTTTAAAGTATCACTTAATCCTATCCGCGGCATTATCAATAGCAACGTGATAATCCGGATCCTCTACAACATTTACTACTACCAGTGGCCCTGCTTTTTTTAAGAGCAAACGACATTCCTTGCTCAGGTGTTTTATATGCAGGCGTTTTTCAGCGCGATCGTAGCGCTCGGCTAGTTTGTCAATAGCTTCGATCGCCGAGTGGTCTGCAATACGTGAGTTTTTGAAGTCTACAATGACGTCATCAGTATCTTCTTTAGGATTGAATATCTCCTGAAAGTTCTGAGCAGAGGCAAAAAATAACGGGCCATTAATTTCATAGACCTTATTCCCCATCCTATCAATGCGTATTGATGCATTGATATGACGTGCATTTTCCCATGCAAAAATAAGAGCTGATAAAATTACTCCGATAATGACCGCCAGAGCCAAATTATCCGAAATAACCGTAATCAATGTAACAGCAACAATAATTAACCAATCACTGAGTGGAATTTTACCCCAAAGCCTCAGGCTTCCCCATTCGAAAGTACCAATAACTACCATGAACATAACACCCACCAGAACTGCAATCGGGATCGCTTCTATCAAAGATGAGGCATACAGGATAAAGATCAGAAGAAATAGAGCCGCCGAAATTCCAGAAAGACGCTGGCGACCACCCGATTTAATATTAATAATACTTTGTCCCACCATCGCACAACCACCCATACCACTGAACATACCAGTAACGGTATTGGCAACACCTTGACCGATACATTCACGATTAGGGTGACCTGTTGTTTCTGTAAGCTCGTCAACCAGATTTAATGTCAGTAAACTTTCAATCAGACCTACTAATGCCATAACGATGGCGTAGGGAAATACAATTTTGAAGGCTTCCCAGGAGAGTTCAACTTCAGGGAGGTGAAAAGGAGGAAAAACACCTTTAATAGAGGCCATATCAGCGACGGTCCGTGTATCAAGCCCAAGCCCGATTACAATTAATGTTCCTACAACAATTGCAGCTAGTGTTGATGGAATGGCTTTGGTATAACGCGGTAATACTTGAATAATAAACATTGTTAGCAAAATCAGTACCAACATAATGTAAAGTGGCATACCGGAAATCCATTGATGCACTCCTTCATCTCCTGGAATTTTGAAATGCTCAAACTGAGCGATTAATATCACCAATGCGAGACCATTTACAAATCCAAGAAAAACAGGATGAGGCACAAGACGAATAAATTTACCCAATTTTAGTATGCCAAAGGTTATTTGTATTAAGCCCATCATCATGACGGCGGCAAATAGGTATTCTTCACCATGCTGCAACACTAAAGTGCCAATAACCACGGCGATTGCGCCTGTTGCACCAGAAATCATCCCGGGCCGACCACCAACTATTGAAGCAATGAGACCGATGGTAAATGCAGCATACAATCCTGTTAAAGGATGAAGATGGGCTAATAATGCAAAAGCCACGGCTTCAGGTACTAAAGCTAGGGCAACGGTGAGTCCTGAAAGGAGGTCATTTTTAATACACTCTTTTCGTTTGGATATAATACTGAACATGATTTAGGTCTTGGAAAATAAAATGGGCGGGAGTATAGCGGTTTTATTAGCTCAATAGATTTTATTTCAAACAAAAAAGGAGCCTACGTTGTTTTAATATTATAAATTCGCAACTTGACTTAATTTAAGCAACTGAAACTTGTTTTGCTCGGAAAATTCAGTTTAATAATTCTCATGGTGTCATTGGCTAAATCTTCTTTACCCAATCTTTTTGCTGCACAGGTTTTTATCTGAAGCGCTTCAATAATGGCAGGAGTTCCTTGATGATGTTTAATTGCATAGTCAGCACGATTAAAGGCAGCAAGGTAGGCCCCGCGTTTCATATAATATTTTGCGACACTGACTTCTGAAGCACCTAATGCATTTTTTAAATAATGCATGCGTTTTTTTGCATCTTCGGCATAGGGACTTCCTTTGTGGCGATTAATTAGTGTTGAAAAGTCATGGAAAGCTTCTTTTTGACGTACACCATCAAGGTCAGAGAAGTTTCTCGGGAAAACTTTATCGATCAAGCTTCCACCACGAGTAAAATTAATTAACCCTCTAAGATAAAGCGCATAATCCATACGTGGACTACGTGGATAAACTCGCATATAACGATCAATGGTATCTAGTGCTGTATCTGGCTCATCAAATTTATAGTATGCATAGGCCTGTTCTAACAATGCTTGCTGAGCATAACGACCTAGCGGATATTGGGCTTCCAACGCTTCATATTTTTTAATAGCATCTTCATAATTATTACTATTCATGGCTTTTTTGGCTTCAGTTAATAGTATTTTAGCTGATTTACTTGGTTCAGCAGTAGCCGTAGAAGCATCCTTGTTTTTAAAATAAGAACAAGAAGAAAGAAACATTGATACTGTTATTAATAATAGTATATTTGTTAAAGGTTTTTGAATAGAAGTAACCATGAAACGCCCTTTGTACATTGTTGGTGATTATTTTTTTGATTAATTATACAGCACTTTTATTATTAGAACACTAATACAACATAGACAAGAAAGATTCCCTTATAATTGGAAGTTGTATAGAGAATAGTGGTATCAGATGACAACTAATTCAGAACTACATTTTACAATTCCAATAGAATATCTGGGTGAAAGACTCGATCGAGTTGCTGCGGAGCTTTGCCCTCAGTTTTCACGTAGTCAATTACAAAAATGGATAAAATCAGGTAATTTAAAACTTAATAACGTTGCAGCAAATGTTCGAGATAAAGTTAGTGGCGGTGATGAAATTATAATCATTCCATTACTAACCCCCAAAATTACAGACCTGCCTGAAAATATTAAACTAGATATTGTGTATGAGGATGATCACTTATTGGTACTCAACAAAGCTGCCGGATTAGTTGTCCATCCAGGTGCCGGTAATCAGAGTGGGACATTGGTGAATGCATTATTAGCGCATAATTCTGAACAGCAGAACATACCTCGCGCAGGAATTGTGCATCGTTTAGATAAAGACACGACTGGTTTGATGATGGTTGCCAAAACGCTTGAAACTCATAATGCCCTGGTGAATCAATTACAGGAGCGCGAAGTAAAAAGAGAATATCTCGCGCTGGTATCAAAAGAGGTGATTGCTGGTGACACCATTGAGGCGAACATTGGCAGACATCCGCGTGATCGCAAACGTATGGCGGTTTTAACTACGGGTGGCGGTAAAACTGCCATCACACATTTTAGGGTTGAACAACGTCTGCTGCATCACACTTTACTCAGAGTTCGCCTTGAGACAGGTCGCACCCATCAAATTCGTGTGCACTTGTCCTGGAAACATATGCCAATTGTCGGTGACCGGGTTTATGGCGGCAGAACCAGAGTTCCTGCAAATATTGATGATGTATTACGGACTCAACTACAAAAAATGAATCGTCAGGCTTTACATGCAACTCGTTTAACTATTCAACATCCAGATACCGGTGAGGTTATTTCCTGGGAAGTGCCAATGCCTAAAGATATGCAGGATCTGGTTCATAATCTCAGAATTAAAAAGTGAAAAGTGAAAAACAGTCTAAAGTAGGGAGGTGTCTGTTTAAAACTATTATTATGAGTTTTTACTCTTTGATAGGCTCAACCACAAACCTAATGCAATGCAGGCGCCACCGAGCAAGTGGAATAACTGAATTGATTCGCCTAAAAAAACTATCGCCAATATCGCTCCAATAAATGGCATTAGGTGAATAAATTGCCCACCTTTAGCCGCACCAATGTGTTTCATTCCATAATTCCATGCAAGATTTGCGACTATAGAAGGGAATATTGCGATATAAACTACGGCTAAAATCATTGAATTATTCCAGATGATTGCTGGCTCATTAAAAGGATCAATCCATAGGATAGGTAATAATATAATTGTACCTATGATGATTAAAATTCCAAGAAACGGAATGGCGGCTAATTCAGTAGGCCGCAGATATTTTAATAATAGTGAGTATAAAGCCCAGCTTAAAGAGGCAACTAACATCCATAAATCACCTTTGTTAATTGATAATTGCGCAATTACAGTTTGATCAAGCCGCGTTAGAATAATCACTACGCCTAACAAAGATACAAACACACCTATGATTTGTTTGCTTGATATTTTTTCTTGAAAAAAAAGACCGGATATTATTAATATAAATATTGGGATAAAGGAATTGAGTAAAGTGGCATTGGTCGCTGTTGTATATTGCAAAGCAATATACGCAAATGTATTAAAGCCAGCAACACTCAAGATCGCTAATAAGCTGATCGCCCAAAAGTGTTTTTTGATGAGATCACGCTGCTGCCATAATGGTTTTACAATAAAGGGGGAAAAAAACACTAAGGCTAGTAACCAGCGTGAGAATGCTAAACCGATTGGAGTAGCATTATCTAAAACAGCTCTACCCACAACAAAATTGCCGGCCCAAAATAGCGGAGGCAATAGCATAATGGAGTACGGAAGGTATTTATTTTTCATCGACCATATTCATCAAACCTTCTTATAACTCATGGCTTTTAGAGTTTTCGAAGCAAATTCACGTCGATAAGTCACCAGTGAGACAATGATTGTTGCAAAGATAAAGGCAACTGGATGAATAAACCAGGCCAAAGCAGCGAGGGAGAATTCAAAGCCTCTCATGCCATCAATAAAATGACGGCTTGCGCGGTTAATTACGATTCCCAAGCTATTAGCGTAAGAGTAAAGTTCTGTGTCAGAATCAAAAAAACTTGGTGCCGCTCCCACCATGATGATGGTGGCGTTATACTGACGGATTGACCAGACTAATTTAAAAAATACGAAAATAAAGATTATTACCATCAATAGAAGTTTCAGTTTCCAGAATGACGCAGAGACATGCTGCGCAAAGGGGATGTCACTAGTGACTTTGATAGCATCGTCTAGTACACCGAATACGGTAATAAAGCTCGCAAGTACCAATAAACTGGTAGAAGCAAAAAAAGATGCACTCCTTATTAAGTGTCCGAGTAAGGCAACATCAGAGATACGATTCTCTCTTGACAGCAAATGCAGCATCCATTGGTTTCGAACGCTTTTTGAAATGCTGTAGAGGGTTGTTTTATCTTTACTGTAGAAATGACCGCTTAGCCATGAAATGCTGTACCAGGAAAGTAAAAATAATAGTAAAGCGATAATGTCCGACATAGTGATATCGGAAGGCATAAGTGATTCCCCAATAATTATTTACAAGGGAAGTATAGATAACTCTTTAAAAATCACACTATAAAAATTTATAGTGATTATGATTCACTACCTATTAATCCAATAGGTAGTCGTCATCAAAAACTTCTTTTAAGCTCCGCTCTAGTGCTTTGCGCTCTAAATAGTCTTCAACATTGCGGCGAATTACATGCGCCTTAACCTTTTTTTCTACCTTGGAATCAAAATCACTAACATCATCCACATCTGGAATGATCTCTATGTCGTCTATTTCAGTATCTAAAGTTTGGTCGTTATATCTCATCATCTTCCCCTTTGTATAGCAGTATTTATTGTTTTTGTAAGTGGTTTTTTTCATTGCTACTTATTAATTTCAGATGCGGATTATTAATAATCCTTATCTGTATATACCATTGAAGGTATGGGTATCATTATAAGCGTTGAAGCTGAACGGTAGATGAGCGGTTATAAATTTATTTATGTTTTTATTGTGAAAGTAATAATTCTTTATCTTTTTGTGTAAGTATTTGTTGTTGCTGGTTTTTTAACAGGCCGTTTACGTCGTTTGCAATTTTTTCAACGGAATTTAATAAAACTTGTATAGCTTTATTGTTATTTGTTTTTGTCGGAATAAACATAATGATTGATAAACCGACCAATTTCTTATCGACTAAGTCTTGATCGGTCAAAGTCCAGGGATCTACACCATTAGCGACTCGAAACAGGCTTTTCTTATTTTTTTGGTTGTTAACTGATGATTCAAATATGTAGTGGTAAATCTCTTTATCACCAAAACTAAGTCCATTCTTTATTAGTGATTGTTTGACTGTATTGCCATCGAGTCCGTTTTCATCTTTTGCAGAAATAAATAACACTATTTGAGTTTGCTGAGTATTCCTTTCCGTTTCTATATGTTTTGATCCAGTTTTTCTATCAGTTGAGGAATCAACGAAATCTGTTTCAATATTTTCTGCTGGCCGGGGTAGGGGCGTGGAACCATCTCTCGCAGGGATATCATCCAGCACTGAAGTGAATTTAGCTCCATTTTCATCTTTGATATCAGGAAGTTGCGTGGACTGAATCTTAGGAAATTTACTCTGGCTAATGCGGCTCATAAGGTAGAGCGCAATTATAAATATAATCCCAACAATGGTAATTAAAATACTAGTGATATTCATTTATTCTTCGACCATTCTAGTTGCTTCGTTTACATCAACGCTAACCAGCCTTGAAATTCCAGGTTCACGCATAGTTACACCAATTAAGTTTTGAGCTAGTTCCATGGTGGTTTTATTATGCGTAATAAAAATAAATTGCACACGATCCGACATCTTTTTAACCAACTGACAAAAACGCCCTACATTGGCTTCATCCAGAGGCGCATCAACCTCATCTAACATACAAAATGGTGCCGGATTTAATTCAAATATTGCGAATACCATTGCTACAGCTGTCAGCGCTTTCTCGCCACCTGACATTAGATGAATGCTAGAAATACGTTTACCCGGAGGCTGTGCCATTATCGCAATACCTGTTGTGAGTAAATCATCTCCAGTCATTTCAAGATATGCTTTACCGCCGCCAAATAATTGCGGGAACATATCCTGCATCCTCACATTTACCTTATCAAAGGTTTCTTTAAATCGACTGCGTGTATCCCGGTCAATTTTTGCGATAGCAGACTCTAATGTTGTTAGAGCTTCCATCAAATCCTCATCTTGTTTGTCGAGATAAATTTTGCGCTCACTTTGTATTTTGAATTCCTCGATGGCAGCAAGGTTTATTGCTCCCAAACGTGCTACTTTACGCTGAACATCTTCCAGTAAGTTTTGCTGTGATTGTAAACTGGTTGTGTCATCTATCAATTGCTTCAATTCATCGGCATTAAATTCAGTTTCATTAAACTGTTCTTTTAGCGTTTGCTCGCGCACATTAACTTCCTGCCATTCCATTTTTAAATTTTCTAGTATGGAACGGTATTTTTCTACTTGCAGTTCTGCTTGATGGCGTTTTTGTTCAAGTTCGCGCACACAGTTATCAATGTTCTGTAAGGCCTCACGCGCTGCCGAAAGTTCAACTTCAACGTCCTTGCGCTTTTCTAGCTGTACATCTAATTGCTTTTTAACGTCTAACCCAGAAGTAATATCAAGTTTAGAATTCTGTTCTATTAAACTGTTTTTACGCTCTTCTAAGAGGCTTAGACGTTGTTGTAATCGATCAAGTTGCTGTTGCGCGCTGGTACGACTAGTCCTAAAGCTTTCTACTTTTAGTTGTGATTCCTGCGCTATATCCCTTAACTGCCGATTTTGTTGTTTGAACTCATTAACGGCATCATGAAGAGGTGTATCTTTGTCTTCAACATCCAGTTTTTCTGTTTCCAGTGTCTCTAACGAACCAAGTGCTTTATTACGTAATTTTGTTGCGGCTTGGTGAGATTCCTGTACTTGGGTCTGTTGTAGTTCTAACTCGATGATTTCTGTTAATACACGTTGCTGATTAGCTTCTGTCTGTTTGATTCTATTTTCGCTGGCAAAAACCGACGCTTGAGCCTGTGATTCTTCACGGTGTAATTCATTTAATCGGACTTGTAATTGAGATTGCTGTTCTTCAAGTTGGTTGCGCTGTAGTTGTCCTCTTTCTATAAGATATTCGCCTTGCTCAAGGGTTTGTTCAAATTGTTTGATCAGTTGTTGTGTACTTTCAATTTCTTTTTTCCTAGCGAGTATACCTTCATGTTGACTGGATTTATCCCGAGATTGTGTCTTTAGCCAGTTAGAACCTAATAAAACACCTTCACGGGTAATTATCCTTTCCCCTTCGGCTAACTTACTTTGCAGGTTTATCGCTTCATCAATAGTTTCAGAACACTGGATATTCGCAAGCAGGGGATGTAATGATTCTGGCTCAGAGACTTTTTTTGCAAGAGTGTTATCAGCAGGTGCCTTACTGGTATTTTCATTTATAAAAAATGATGTACTAATCAATGGCGCGTCAGACATCAGTTGTTTAAGCTGAGCATAAGAATTGATTTGTCTAGATTCAAGTAAATCGCCCAAAACTATCTCGAGTGCTTTCTCCCATCCCGATTCAACTCTAATACAATCAGCTAGTGGTGTTGCATTTTCCAAACCGTGTTTGACTAACCATTGCTGTAATGTTTTTTCTGACCTGTCTTTGCCCAAGCCAGCACGTTGCAGTACTTCCAATGATGATAACTTGCCATTCAATGATTGTAATTCAGAGCGGTTTTGTTGAATTTCTTTTTGCGAGTTTCTATTGTCTTCAATCTGTTTTTGCAATGCTTTTTTACAGCGATCAAATTCGTCCTGGACTTGATTAGATTGATTTTTCGTCTGTGCTAATAACTGTTGTTGCTTTGAAAGTTCTTCGTTATACGAATCAGCGTTAAACACACCTTTATCGGTGTTTAATTTTAACAGACGACTGGCAATTTGCTGCAGTTGGTTTTCAAACTGTTCCATACGTGCACGTTCTACCTGTGCTTGCTGGGCAGGCTCTGCAATTTTTTGCTGGAGTGAATTCCAGGCTTGTTGCCAACTCGTGAGTTTGTTTTCAGCTTCATTTAAAGCGTTGTTTGAAGCTTCTAGATTATTGCGATCTAACTCTAGTTTCGGTTCAAGTTCTATTAATTGTTGTTCAGAACCCTGGAGTTGATAGCGGTCTTCTTCAGCATGCTGCAATGTAGCAATAATTTCACTATCAACTTGTTGCAACTCACGCTGATGTCTATCTTGCAGTTCTTTCTGATGTTGAATTGTTTGTTCCAGGCGTGAAATTTCTGAACCCACTTGATAGAAACTGGCCTGAACTTGATTGAAGGTATCATTCGCTTCTATATGCTTGGCACGTTGTGTTTCTATCTGATTTTCAAGTGAGCGTTGTTCTGACAATTCTGCCTGATGCTTAGTCGCATGCTCATTGATAATATTTTGTCGTGCAACAATGTCATCCTGAACTTTTTTCAGTCGTAACAGAATCAATTCTGCACTGATGCGACGTTCATCCTGTTTTAACGTTTTAAATTTCTCCGCAGCTTTTGCCTGGCGGTCTAAATGTGACAATTGCTTTTCTAATTCTTCTCGCAAATCACTCAAGCGATCAAGATTTTCACGGGTATTCTGAATGCGTCTTTCGGTTTCGCGGCGGCGGTCTTTATATTTGGAAATACCCGCTGCTTCTTCTAAAGTGTTGCGCAGTTCTTCAGGTTTAGCCTCGATCAATCGAGAAATCATACCTTGTTCTATAATCGCATAACTTCTAGGGCCTAAGCCGGTACCGAGAAATATATCGGTAATATCGCGACGTCGGCAGCGTGTGCCATTCAGGTAATACTTGGATTGACCATCACGAGAAATAACACGTTTAATGCCGATTTCTGAAAACTTGGCATATTCACCCCCAAGTGTCGCGTCTGAATTATCGAAGAGTAGTTCGATACTCGCCTGGCCAATCGGTTTGCGCGAAGACGTACCATTAAAGATAACATCATCCATTGAGGCGCCACGCAAATGTTTGGCAGAACTCTCGCCCATAACCCAGCGAACCGCATCGATAGTGTTAGATTTACCACATCCATTCGGCCCGACAATACCTGTAAGATTACTTCTGAGATCGATTGTTGTTGGATCAACAAATGACTTGAAGCCTGCGATTTTTATCTTGCTTAGACGCAATTTTAGAGTGAATGGGGAGATGACATAAGCGCACAATAATAGGTAAAGTATTGGCGCGTTTCAATAAAAACCTAATATCATTAATAGGTAAATGTTTTGACGATTAATCAAGAAGATAATTAGCTAGATATCTAACTCACTAAAGATAATTTGAAGTTAGTAGACTTGTTTCAATATCTGCTTCACTGGGATTTGAATAGTTTAAAAGACACCCCCGTACTTTTTACTCGTTTTTAAAACACTCACCCTAACGTGTCAGGTGAAACTGTTGTTTCTGCTACGCTCCGGCTAGGCATTTTTCTGATATCAATAATGAAAAAAATATTATAAATTAGGTGATTTATGATACAACAACAATAATTTATTAGACTGCTTAAAGTTTACACAAGTGATAAGCGCTGAGATATTTCATAAAAAGTTTAACTACCGTTTGTCCGCAAATAGAGACCATGGCACATTCGCTACTATCACTCTGGTAAGGCATTCTCTACTCTATGTTAATCAAGCGTTAGCAGAGTCATTATTGTTTACTCTGACATTTTATTTATTTTCAAAGGCGCAGTCTTATTTGATTTTTTACAAGGAGTTTGTGTGAACTTATATGTTTCTGAAGGAATGGGAAAAGGGGGGTCATACGTGGCGCCAGATCCTCACTTTGTAAGTACTGTTGCATTATTTTCCAGCAGTTTACCGTGGGGTCGATTTAAAAAGTTTTTTGAAACCAAGAAAATGGTCAATCTGTCAGGCGATGAACAATTGATTTTATTGCGTTTAATCGCACTGCAAGAGTTTTTGTGTCTGGATGATGAAGCTCTACTGCGATGGGCAAAACACCAGCTCTATTTATTCAGTTTCATGCAACCAGATTTTCAACCAAAGTTACCGACCAAAGAACTGTTGAATGAATTCAGAGTATCCTTCGATAAAGTTGGCTTATTAAAACCCTTTAGAAAACAATGTCATCGTTTAATAGCAGCGCATGATAACCGTTTGCCGCCGATCAACGCTGACGAAAGTGTTGCAACTGCAACTTTATTAGAAGCACATAAGAAGCAAATAAGCAGACAAAAAGTGAGTGATACAAAAGTTGACCTACCAAACTTGCCGACCAACTCTGATCTAGCTTGCCCTAATTGTGGCAGTCAGAATGTCATCAAACTAAAACCATCTCAAGAAGCTTCAACTTTACCAAATATCCGCTTTTCGCGTTGTCGTTTTTGTGGAAATACTTTTAGGGATTAGTGAATAGACTAATGAAAACCATTCAAAGTAGGGGGTGTCAATTAATATGATTATTTTAGTCATCCAGCATTGCTTGTAGATTTGAAATATAAGAATGTGCTGTTTGCTGCATTTTTTCGGGAGACGAAACAACACGGTCTGCCCACTCAACATTTCTATCGGGTAATTCCTCTAAAAAGCGACTTGGCTCACAACTGATTTTCTCACCATACTTATTCCGCATTTTTGCATAGGTAATACAAAGCTGTCTTTTGGCTCGGGTAATTCCAACATAGGCTAATCTGCGTTCTTCTTCCAGTTCATCATCGTCCATGCTATTTGCATGTGGTAATATCTCTTCTTCGGCACCAATTAAAAACACGTATGGGAACTCTAGCCCTTTGGCAGTGTGCATTGTCATCAGGCTGATCGCGTTTTCTTCCTCTTCTTCCTGATTTCTTTCTAACAGATCCATCAAACACATATGCGCGATGATTTCGGCAATCGTTTCTTTACCTTCACCGTCTTCATATAGTCGCCGCGTCCAATCTATGACTTCATTCACGTTCGCCATACGCTGTTCTGCCTGCTTTTCGGATGAGGAAACGGTTTTTAACCAATCTTCATAGGCTATTTCTGTGACAATGCGTTCCACTAGATGATGTGGTGCTGCTTTGGTGCTTGCATGAATCAGTTCGTTAATCCAGAACATAAAGCCCTGCACTCGTGCAACTGCTTTTTGTGAAATACGTTGTGCAAAACCCATTTCCTGGCTTGCCGCATATAGGCTAATTTGTCGTTCATTGGCATAGTTACCCAGTTTCTCTAATGTGCTGGCGCCAATAGATCGTTTGGGTGTATTTATAACACGTAGAAATGCAGCATCGTCTGCGGTATTAACCAGCAGTCGCAAATAAGCGAGTATATCTTTGACTTCGGCTCGTTCAAAAAATGAGGTGCCACCACTTATTTTATAAGCAATATTATTACTTCTAAGATACCGTTCAAATAGGCGACTTTGATGATTACTGCGATACAAAATTGCCATATCTTGATATTTTGCATGATCACGAAAAGTGAATTTCATGATTTCACCAATCACAGTTTCAACTTCATGCTCCGGGTTTTTACAGGGAATGATTCTAATTTTTTCACCCTCACCGAGTTGGCTCCAGAGTTTCTTTTCAAATAAATGTGCATTGTTAGAAATCAACACATTGGCACTTTCTAAAATCAGTGAAGTAGAGCGGTAATTTTGTTCTAGTTTAACAATTTTCAAGTTTGAATAATCTTTTTGCAATTGTGCAATGTTCTCTGGTTTGGCACCACGCCAGGCATAGATGGATTGATCATCATCACCAACAACAGTAAGTTCTTTACGCACCCCGGTAAGCAATTTCACTAATTCATACTGGCAAGTATTAGTGTCCTGGTATTCATCAATAAGTAAATAACGCAGTTTATTTTGCCAGTTTTTAAGAATTTCGGGATGACTTTTAAATAACTGTAACGGTAATAAAATAAGATCATCAAAATCAATAGCGTTATATGCTTTGAGCTGACGCTGATAACTTCTGTAGAGCTTTGCGGCATGAATTTCATGAGTATTAGCAGCTATTTCAAAAGCTTTTTCTATTGAGATAAAATCATTTTTCCAACGTGAAATTATCCAGCGAGCATCATCGTTATTTTCACTGGCATCTTCATCGTATGACTCATTAAGTGTCAGTTCCTTAATGATAGTATCGCTGTCTTGTGAATCAAATATGGTAAACCCAGCTTTATAGCCTAATGTTTTATACTCACGGCGTATGATATTCAAGCCCAGTGTATGAAAAGTTGATACTGTCAAACCCTTTGACTCTTCTGCATTAAGAGTCTCTGAAATTCGCTGTTTCATCTCACGTGCGGCTTTATTAGTGAAGGTAATTGCAGCGATATTTTTAGCATCGACATTCGCCTTACGTATCAACCATGCGACTTTCTGGGTGATTACACGGGTCTTTCCTGTGCCGGCACCGGCTAATACCAGCAAAGGTGAGCCCATATGTTCTACGGATTGTTGTTGCTGTGGATTAAGTTTGGGTTTATCTGACACGTCTATTGATTATCTGGTTTTTTATAGAAAAATAAGGAGCGGCTATGTTAGACCCTAGGCATTTGAATTGCATCAGAAGTTTTATTTCAAATTTCTTAGTCTAAATACAGAAGTTAACAGCTCACTACCGTTGATCCCATTAGCTTTGTAATAGAAGTCAGTATGTTTTAAAATTAAACAAATTACTCATCAAAATAAAAGTAACCTTCATAATAATAATTGAGTCTTCAGGCTAAAAATGAATAAAGAACAAGTTGTAGCAATTATACAAAGTGCTCATCAATCGCATCAGAAGTGGGTTGAACATGGGAAAATACTCATTGATGGTTTTAACCTGGACACTGCCGAAGTACCTGTCAAAACGATTGATTGTAAATTTGGAATGTGGCTCGATGCTGAAGGTAGCGAAATGCGACAATTTCCCTGGTATCAGGAAATCAAAGAATTACATGAAAAAACTCATAAAAGTTACAGTATCCTGTATTTTGAATCAATGCGTAAATACAACCCCAAAACCCGGATTGAATTGATTGAATGTTTTGAAGATCTAGAAAATAATTCAAATGAATTGTTGATAAAACTTGAAGAAACACAGAAATACTTAAAAAATATTTTTGACACCGAGTTCGAAGAGATACTTTGTAAAACTGATCATCCCGCCTCACAATCAGATGTATCAGATGAAGAATCTCAGGAAAATTCAGGTAAAACAGCTGTTACTGATTTAAACTCAGAGCCAGTACAAATAACTAAGGAACATAGTAATAGAGGCAACGCTGAAATGTTATATATCGATATTAATGATATGCAACAAGAGTCAATTCCTCAATCAATACCACAGTCATTAACCGCTAGCACAGACCCATTTCAGCAGAGAACATATCTAAAACAACAAGATATTAAACAGCTAGAACAAGAAAAAGAACTTACACAATTAGAATTGAAACAGTTAAAAGAGCGCAAGAAATTGATTCAACAGGGTATTCAACAATTGGAACAATACTACCTGTTAAAGAACCAGGAAATCGAGTTGTGGCAAAGCGAAAACAATGCCATAGAAACCCAAAAGCTCGATTTATCCAACAATAAGCAACAACAGCTAGACCAACTAAAGAAACAAATACAGAAAAAACAATTAGAACTAGATCAACTAGAAGTTGTTGATCTAAAGTTGGACAAAATGAAACATGAAACAGATGAGCTAGAGATCCAGCAGATAAATCAGATTGAAGAACAAAAACAGATTAAACATGCAGATATCAAGCAATTACAAAAACAACTCGATATCAGGCACACTGATTTAAAGCAATTAAAAGCACAAGTCATACTGGTAGAACAAGATATTGCTGATCTGGAAGAACAACAAAAAGGCAAAAATGAAGATTTAGTAAAACTTGCTGAACAACTAACAATTAAATCACAACAACATGAGCAACAAGCTCTTGAACAGCAAAAATTAGATCAACATAAATTAGAAGTGCAACAAGAAAAGCAACATGAACTTAGACAGCTTGAGCAACAACAAGAACTAGTTAAAGATGAGTTTAATGCAATTAATCAAGAGATTAGAGATTTAAATCAGAAGTCGACTGAAGATAAACTGTTTAAACAAAAAGAACAGAGAGAAATTGAAGAGCAACAAGAAATCAAACAACAGGCTCTTGACAAGATTGAGAAAGGTCAACAACTGAAAAAACAAGAATTAGAAGAATTAGAGCTCAAAAAGAAAGAAACTCAACAAAGTTTAGAACGAATGATCGATGATCATAAGCAATTTGAAACTAATGAGAAAGCTGATGTGGCTGAAATATGATTGATCGGTAAAAATTTAAATAAATACATATAATCACGGTGTTTCTTGCTTGGGAAGCACCTTTTTTTACTATCAATTTTAATAATTACCATAAAAGAAATTATTTGCATATTGTACTACATTTCATTTAGTAGTTTGTTATTTCTATTATCATAATATTTAGGAGATATGATGAAAACAATAAAGCAGGTATTAGCCACAAAGGGCAATCAGGTTTTTACCACTGCCCCTAACACCCTCATCGTCGATGCTGTAAAAGAAATGGCCAAAAAGAAGGTTGGTGCCTTGATAGTCCTTCTTAATGACGAAATCAAAGGAGTAATTACTGAACAGGATTTTACTCGCAGAGTCATCCTTGAGGATATAGATGTTGCTAAAACCCTTGTTCAGGATGTTATGACACACCCTGTATCAATAATTCAGCCAGAGCAAAATATTAATGAAGGGATGGCAATCATGACTGAAAAACGCATTCGTCATTTGCCTGTTATTGAAGATAATAAATTAATCGGATTAATCTCGATCGGAGATTTAGTCAAAGAAGTTATTTCAGAGCAAGAAACTATAATCGAGCATCTTGAACACTATATTCATAGTTAGAAAGTAGGGTTCAATTAGTAATTTACAATATACAAACTTTCAAGGGCAAGGATCATTTAGGAAATCAAAAACCGTATAAAAGTTAGGGGGTGTCTCTTATATAATATAATCAGTTATATCTCTCTAGGCAATGATACCCTCAAAACATGCATCTCTTAGTTATTATCTTATTTGTTCTGTTCATAATTTTTGCCCCTCAGTGGTGGGCCAAACATGTTTTTAAACGTTTTTCTAAACAACAAGATCATATTCAGGGAACAGGTGGCGAGTTAGCAAAGCACCTTTTAGAACGATTCGATATGACCGAGGTTACGGTCGAAGAGACACAAGAGGGTAATGATCATTACGACCCTGAAAGTAAAACGGTGCGTTTATCTCCCAATAATTTCAATGATAAGTCTTTAACAGCGGTTGCAGTTGCATCTCATGAAGTAGGGCATGCTATTCAGCACCACCGAAATGAAACTAAATTGGCCGTACGTACTCGGCTCGTCAAAACATCTATAAAATTAGAAAAAGCGGGTTCGGTTATTATGATGGTGATGCCGATTGTTTTGATTATTACGCGTAGTCCAATTGCAGGATTGATCTTTTTTGCCACAGGTTTGCTAAGTATTGCAGGTTCATCACTGATACATCTGGTAACGCTTCCCGTAGAATGGGATGCAAGCTTTGGCAAGGCGTTACCCATTCTTAAAGAAGGTTATGTCAGAGAGCAGGATTATGCGGCGGTAAATACGATTCTAAAAGCCGCAGCATTCACTTATATTGCAGCTTCACTAACCAGCTTATTGAGTGTTTGGCGTTGGGTAGCCTTGCTAAGACGTTAAAAACCACCCAAAAGGTGGGGGGTGTCATTTTTTAGTTATTTAATTAAGCGTCATAACCCAACACCGGCCCTAGCCACTTTTCAGCTTCAGCCATGGTCCAGCCCTTACGTTTGGCATAATCCTCGACTTGATCGCGTTGAATCTTACCCGTACCAAAGTAGCGAGAATCAGGATGCGAGAAATAAAAACCTGAAACGGCAGCAGCCGGCCACATAGCGAAAGATTCGGTAATCTTTAAACCTATGCGTTCTTCAGGTTGCAGCAGTTTCCATAGGGTGCCTTTTTCAGAGTGCTCGGGACAGGCGGGATAACCTGGAGCAGGGCGGATGCCCTGATATTTTTCTTTGATCAGGTCTTGATTGCTGAGTTTTTCATCAGCTGCATAACCCCAGAAGACTTTACGCGTCAGTTCATGCATTTTTTCTGCAAGCGCCTCGGCAAAACGGTCCGCAAGTGCTTCTAGAAGGATGGCATTGTAATCATCGTGATCTTGCTGGAAACGTTTAACGTGTTCTTCGATTCCAAAACCTGTAGTGACGGCGAATGCCCCTAACCAGTCAGCTTTGCCTGAATCAATCGGCGCCACAAAATCAGCGAGACAGAAGTTAGCGTTTTGATTGTTTCTATCCATTTGCTGACGGATATGATGCAGTGTGGTGTGAGAATCAGTTCGTGATTCATCCTGAAACAGGTGTATGTCATCAGCGCCATTACTGTTTGCAGGGAAGAATCCTAATACCGCTTTACCTGTTAACCATTTTTCACCAATGATCTTCTTCAGCATCGCTTTGGCATCAGCCAATAATTTACTTGCTTCGTCTCCGACTACATCATCGCTTAGAATATCGGGGTAGCGACCTGCTAGTTCCCAGCTTTTAAAGAAAGGAGTCCAGTCAAATATCTCAGCTAAATTATCCAGCGGGTAATCATCAAACTGGATTACTACTCCGCCGTTATCAAGTTGTTCAATGCTGTAGTCACCTGCAACTAATTCATTCTCAATCTTGCCAGCAAAAATAGCGGGCTTTGGTGGCTGATAACTTGACCAATCAAGTTGTACTTTATTTGCCCGTGCTTGTGCCAATGAAGCTGTTTTCTTAACACGTTGATTGGCTGCGCGATTGACACGCATTGCCTCGTACTCAACTTTCATTTCTTGATGAAATTCTGCTTTGCCTTCTTTAGATATTAATTTCCCGGCAACACCTACGGCACGTGACGCATCTGGGACATAGACGATAGCACCATGGAACTGCGGATCGATTTTAACAGCAGTGTGAATTTTAGAAGTGGTTGCGCCACCGATCATTAATGGTAGTTCAAATCCCTGACGTTCCATTTCCTTGGCGACATTTACCATTTCATCCAGCGATGGTGTGATCAAACCCGATAAACCGATAATGTCACAATTTTCATCACGAGCAGTTTGTAGTATTTTTTCTGCAGGTACCATTACGCCAAGATCGATGACTTCATAGCTATTACATTGCAATACGATGCCTACGATATTTTTACCGATATCGTGGACATCGCCTTTTACTGTTGCCATTAGAATCTTGCCATTAGTACTGATTTCGCAACCCTCCTTTTCAGCTAAGAGATAGGGCTCCAACCAGGCGACTGATTTTTTCATTACACGCGCAGACTTGACCACTTGTGGCAAAAACATTTTACCAGAGCCAAATAAATCACCCACCACATTCATGCCATCCATCAGTGGCCCCTCGATTACATGAATGGGACGTTTTAATTCAGCCAGTGCTTCTTCGGTATCTTCATCGACAAACGCATCAATACCTTTAACCAATGCATGTTCCAGGCGTTTGCCAACTGGCCAGGTACGCCACTCAAGGTCTTGTTTACTCTCTTTCTGGCTGCCATCACCGACATAGTTAGGTGCAATTTCAATCAACTTCTCAGTCGCTTCAGGAGAACGATTCAACACCACATCTTCTACTACATCACGCAATTCAGGTGGTAGGTTATCGTAAACTTCTAATTGGCCCGCATTTACGATGCCCATATCCATGCCGTTTTTGATGGCATGATAAAGAAACACTGAATGAATAGCTTCACGAACCGGATTATTGCCACGAAAGGAGAAGGATACATTTGATACTCCGCCAGAAATCAACGCGTGTGGCAGTGTTTCTTTTATGGTTTTTGTGGCTTCGATAAAATCTACGCCATAATTATTGTGCTCTTCGATACCTGTTGCAATTGCGAATATATTAGGATCAAATATTACATCTTCAGGTGGGAAGCCTGCTTTCTCTACTAAAACCCTGTAGGCTCGGCTACATATTTCTACTTTTCGTTCGTAAGTATCTGCCTGTCCTTCTTCGTCAAAAGCCATAACCACTGTAGCGGCACCATAACGCTTGATCAGTTTTGCCTGATGTATGAAATTCTCTTCACCTTCTTTGAGTGAAATTGAATTAACAATACCTTTTCCCTGAATACATTTTAAACCCGCTTCTATAATCTCCCATTTGGATGAGTCCACCATAATCGGCACGCGCGCAATATCAGGTTCGGCCGCAATAAGGTTCAAAAAACGTACCATTGCTTCTTTGGATTCCAGCATGCCTTCATCCATATTAATGTCGATGATTTGTGCGCCGTTTTCAACTTGTTCTTTGGCGACTTCCAAGGCAGTATCATATTCTCCATCTTTGATAAGACGTTTAAAGCGTGCAGAACCCGTTACATTAGTTCGTTCGCCTACATTAATAAATAAACTGTCTTTGCCAATATTAAAGGGTTCGAGCCCTGATAAACGACATTCAATAGTAATATCAGGAATCTCACGCGGCTTTTTTGTAGCTGCAACTTCTGCAATGCGCCTAATATGATCCGGGCTCGAGCCACAGCAGCCTCCGACAATATTGAGAAAACCGCTTTCTGCCCATTCTTCAATGTGAGTAGCCATTTCATCTGGCTCAAGGTCATATTCTCCAAATTCATTGGGCAAACCTGCATTGGGATGAGCGGAAACATGGGTATTACTAATTCTTGAAAGTTCTTGTACATACTGGCGCAATGCATCTGGGCCTAGTGCGCAGTTTAGTCCTATTGATAGTGGTTTTGCGTGCTTTAATGAGTTGTAAAAAGCTTCAGTGGTTTGTCCAGAAAGGGTACGACCTGATGCATCGGTAATGGTCCCAGAGATCATTACTGGAAGTTTGATATTATCTTCATCGAAAACAGTTTCTACGGCGAATATTGCAGCTTTGGCATTAAGCGTATCGAAAATGGTTTCGATAAGAATTATATCTGCGCCGCCTTCGATAAGCCCGCGAGTAGAAGCACTGTAATCTTCGACTAAATCATCAAAGCTTATTGCTCGAAACCCTGGATCATTCACATCGGGTGACATACTACAGGTTTTGCTTGTGGGGCCAAGTACGCCAGCTACGAAGCGCGGCTTTTTATCGGTTGAATATTTATCTGCTGCTTCGCGTGCTACTTTGGCTCCAGCCACATTTAGTTCATAAGCCAAATCTTGCATTTCATAATCTGACATACTGACGCGCGTAGCATTAAAAGTATTGGTTTCGATTATATCAGCACCAACCTCTAGATAAGCTTCATGAATGTCACGAATGATCTTCGGTTGTGTAATTGCCAATAAATCATTATTTCCTTTAATATCCATGTGGTAGTTGGCAAAACGCTCTCCACGATAATCAGCTTCTTCAAGCTTGTGGCGTTGAATCATAGTGCCCATTGCACCATCAAGTATTAGAATGCGGGATTTTAAGAGCTTTTCGAGTAATGCTGTATTATTCATGAAGTAGTATTTAGTGATATGGACTGCGTTTTATACTTTATCTATTTGGAATTGCAAGTTTCATCTTGATAGGTATGAATTACAACATACACAAGTTATGTGTATAGCAATTTAATAATGACATATTTACAGATATTATTAGATAGTATTTGAGGTGAGCGTGGGTATACAATCGCAGTAATTTAATTATAGATTGTTCAATATTTCCTACAAACTGGTTTTGTATATTTGATCTACATCAACATTTATTAAAGTTGATTGATTATAATGAGATTTAACAGTGAGAATTGTTGTTTTTGGTTTTCAATTGTTAAAAAAATGTTGTATTCTCACCACCGATTATTAGAAGGTACTAATATAGTTGTTTATTAGTTTCTTTTATAGAAAAAAATCAGACTTTTTGAGGTTCAAAGATGACGCAAAGTGCAGTAGCAAGTACTAACATCTCTAGTGTAGCAAATGTAGAAACAAGCTACCTGGAACAGTATAACTATGACATTGTGAAAAAATTCGCATTGATGGCAATTTTTTGGGGATTTGCCGGTATGTCTGCTGGAACCTATATTGCATCAGAATTGGCCTGGCCTTTTCTTAACTTTGATATAGCCCAGATTACTTTTGGTCGTTTACGACCGCTTCATACGAGCGGAGTGATATTCGGCTTTGGCGGCAATGCATTATTTGCTACCTCTTACTATATTGTACAGCGTACTTGTCAAACAAGACTTTGGGGCGGTGGACTGGCTAATTTTACCTTCTGGGGATGGAACCTGGCGATTACTATTGCCGGTGTTGGTTACCTTATGGGTATCACTCAGGGACGTGAATATGCTGAGCCAGAGTGGTATGTTGACATTTTGATTACAGTTGTCTGGGTTGCATACTTCCTTGTCTTCACAATGACTTTATTGAGACGCAACCAACCGCATATATATGTTGCGAACTGGTTCTTTGTAAGCTTTATACTTGCAGTAGCACTACTGCATATATTCAACAACCTTGCTGTACCAGTCAGCTTTTTAGGCGTCAAGTCATACAGCTTGTTCTCAGGTGCTCAGGATGCCATGACACAATGGTGGTACGGACATAACGCCGTTGGTTTCTTCCTGACAGCCGCATTTCTAGGAATGATGTATTACTTCGTGCCTAAGCAGGCGGGTCGCCCTATATATTCATATCGCTTATCAATAATTCATTTTTGGGCATTAAGCTTCATGTATATGTGGGTAGGTACTCACCATTTACATTGGACAGCGATCCCGGACTGGACTTCTACACTGGCTGCGACTTTCTCGATTATGCTTTTAATGCCATCGTGGGGCGGCATGATTAACGGAATCATGACCTTGTCTGGCGCATGGGATAAATTACGTTCAGATCCAATCATGATGTTCTTGATTACATCATTATCTTTCTACGGTATGTCTACTTTTGAAGGACCAATGATGTCACTGAAAAGTGTTAATGCACTCTCACATTATACTGACTGGACCGTAGGTCACGTTCATTCCGGTGCGTTAGGCTGGGTAGCGATGGTAACATTTGGCTCCTTCTACCATATGATTCCAAAGTTATGGAACACCACGATCTACAGTGTAAAAATGATCTATATCCACTTCTTCCTTACTACTATTGGTATCCTGCTTTATATAACAGCATTATGGGTTTCAGGTATTGGACAGGGATTGATGCTCAGAGCATTCGATCAATACGGTAACCTTGCATATAGCTTTATTGAAACAGTTGTATTCATGCATGGGCCACTAGTCGCTCGCGCTGTAGCAGGTATGTTTGTAGTTGCAGGCATGTTCTTTATGACTTACAACATCTGGATGACAATTGCCAGACGCAATGTTGTCACTGAAGAATCCATATCGACTGCGAAAGCATAAGGAGTAGTAGGCATGATGAAACATGAAAGTATTGAAACTAACGCGGCGCTGCTGATCGTTTTGACTCTAGCTGCCATTAGTGTAGGTGGTTTAGTTGAAATAGTACCTTTGCATTACATTGAAGGTACTGTTGAAAATGTTAAAAATGCTGACGGTAAAGATGCGGTTAGACCTTACACACCATTAGAACAATTGGGTCGTGATATCTACACCAGAGAAGGTTGTTACAACTGTCACTCGCAGATGATCCGTCCTTTTAGAGATGAGAAATTACGTTACGGTCATTATTCCTTGGCAGCAGAGTCTCAGTATGACCATCCATTTCAATGGGGATCGAAGAGAACTGGACCTGATCTGGCACGTGTTGGTGGAAAGTATTCAAGTGCCTGGCACGTAAAGCATTTAATATCTCCCAAGTCTGTTGTACCTGAATCAATCATGCCAAATTATCCATGGTTAATGGATCCCCTAGACACGGTCGGTGTCGCTGATAAAATGACTGCATTAAAGGCTGTTGGGGTACCTTATTCATTATCTAAAATTGAATTTGATGCAAATGTTGAGAAGTTTGGTGAAGAGGTTGCAAAAAAACTCGATATTAATCAGGCGATGAACAATCTTAATAACCAGGCAAAATTAGGAAACTATGATGGAAACCCTGATCAATTAACTGAAATGGATGCTCTGGTAGCTTATTTACAAGTCCTGGGAACAATGATCGATTTCAGTAAGCATGACGAAGCTGAGTTTGTTAAGTTCCGCTAAGCAGAACACGGGTTTAGAACTTAGTCAGAATAGGATAGAGGCATGATGCAAGAAATTTTTGATTGGTTCATGGTAATGGCGAATAACAAAAGTGTGACATTGATTATATTTGTTGTGACCTTTGTTGCTATTCTGATTTATGTATATGGAAGTAAAAAGCGCAGTAAGCGACTTGAAACATATAGAAATATTCCTTTTCTTGATGATGATAATGATCTCGGTTTTATAAAGGGCAAAGATCAAAGTTCGCTTCAAAAGAAAGAACAAACAAATAATGCAGAAGGTGAGAAATAAAATGTCTGGAAAGCATCAAGTAACTAAAGATCCAATCACAGGGGCCGAAACAACAGGGCATGTCTGGGATGATAACTTGCAAGAGTTCAACAATCCTTTACCTACCTGGTGGCTTTGGGCTTTCTATGCAACGATAGTATTTACCATAGTCTATTGGATACTTTATCCAAGCTGGCCAACAGGCCTCGCTGACAAAGGATTTATCAGTGGTGTTAAAACTATAACCTTTAAATCTGATGCGGGTGAAGAAGTTACTGAGCATTGGACCACTCGAGCCAGGTTAGCGCATGAAATGCAAAATGACCCGAATGAGCTAAAGCGCCAGGAAATGGTAAAAACGGTTGCTGCACTTCCATTTGAAGAAGTTGCTAATAATCAACAAAATAGTGCCTTCGTACTAGCTTACGGTAAAGGTACATTTGGTGATAATTGTGCTGGTTGTCATCAAACAGGTGGACAAGGTGTAATTGGAAACTACCCGAATTTGATTGATGATGCATGGCTTTGGGGCGGAGATAGTAAAGATATTGAAACCACCATAATAAATGGTCGTAATGGAAATATGCCGGCTCACAGTGCATCTTTAAGTGCTGAAGAAATTACACAGGTTTCACACTATGCTCTAAGTTTATCGGGTGAGGCTGTTAATGCAAGTCTAGCTTCTGCCGGCAAAGATGTGTTTAATACCAAGGGTTGTTCAGGTTGTCATATGCCGACAGGTGATGGTATGAAGGCTCTTGGGGCTGCGAATTTAACCGATAAGATCTGGACACAGGCGAATGTACCTGGCGCGAAAGATTTAGCTGCAAAAGTAAAAGAAATTGAAACTGTTGTTACTGGTGGTATCAAACGACAAATGCCAGCATTTGGTGGTCGTTTGAGCAATGATGAAATCAAGGTTCTTGTTGCTTATGTTAAATTATTAGGCACTGAATAAGATGCAATAGTAAGAATCTAACAATTCTTTATCTTTTTTGTGGCTGGTTTTTCCAGCCACAGTAGTTTTTGAATAATGGCAAGTATAATAACTTACAGGCTCGGTTAATTTTAGAGTTACTGCATAAGCAGTTTGCAAAGGCGGTAAAAGCGAAACATGAATGATATTAATATTCCAGTAGTTGTTGAGTCTGTAACTATTCATCCACGTTCTATTAAAGGACGTTTTAGGCTTTTCAAGTCGGCTACTTTATACCTCGCCTATATTACTTACTTCATTTTACCCTGGATTCCCTGGGAGCGGCCTGTGGGTAAAAGCCAGGCAGTTTTGTTTGATATTGGTTCGCAGAAATTTTATGTATTCGGGCTGGTTGTTCATGCACAGGATATTTTCTGGCTAGCGGCCTTATTATTCCTTGCAGCAGTATTACTGTTTTTTTCTACGGCCTTAGTGGGTAGGGCCTTTTGTGGTTATTTCTGTTTCCAGACTTTGTGGACCGACGCATTTCGTTCGATTGAAAAACTGATTCAGGGTGATCGAGTTAAACGTATCCGACTCGATAAACAAGCCTGGAATCTTGAAAAAATAACCAAGAGAGGACTGACTCATTTTCTCTGGCTAGTTTTGGCATTCTGGACCGGCTTATCATTCATCTTTTACTGGGGTTATGCGCCCGAACTTTTCATCAGATTTATTAGCGGAAATGCACCTGGTGCGGCTTACATTGCAACATTCGGATTAATGACAACCACCTATCTGGCTGCCGGCTTGATGCGCGAAAAAGTTTGCCAGCATGTTTGTCCTTATTCACGTTTTCAGAGCGTCATGATTGATAAAGATACTTTAGTGCCAACATATGATTTTATCCGTGGAGAGGGTAAGCAAGGCCGCGCAACACCCGTCAAGTCACTGAAAACGCTTGAAGATCGCCATCAGGTTGGTGTTGGTGATTGCGTAGACTGTGGTCTCTGCGTACAAGTGTGTCCAGTCGGCATCGATATTCGTGACGGGATGCAATACGCTTGTATCCAATGCGGTTTGTGTGTTGATGCCTGTGATTCAATTATGGACGCGCGTGGCTGGGATCGTGGCCTGATTCGTTATGAGTCAGAAAATGGACTAGAAAAAGGCAAAACACATTTCTTCAAACTTAGAACCTATGGTTATGGTTTAGCCATGATTAGCGCAGTAGGGTTTCTTTTGTGGAGCATGAGTGGTAAGAAACTCATAGAAAGTACTGCAAGCCAGATTCGTAATCCACTATACGTGACTCTCTCAGATGGCCGAATCATGAACCGCTATGAGCTAAAGCTTGATAATAAATCCATGTATGATGCGAGTTTTAATTTATCATTACAGGGATTGGAAGGAGCTGAAGTTGATCTTGGAAAAATTGAAAAGATACTGATTCATCCAGATGAAAAACAGCGAATAAGCGTTAAAGTAAAATATGACCCCAGCAAGGTAATCACTGACAATACAAAGTTTCAGTTCGTGCTCAAGCCTTTAAGCGGAGAAGTCAAAGACACTATTTTGATTCCTTCACAATTTATAACTCCTAAGTAAATTCGAGCAAGAGTAACTCCGAGAGCTAATCAGTATGAATAATTACAATTTGGTGATGACCTTAGGGCTTGGTTCATTGCTCGCATTTTTGCTCTATTTTATCTTCTTCAAGCTTCTGCATTGGGGCGGCAAAGTTTCTGCTCTGGCAACCGCGGCGTCAATGCTGCTTATTTATGTTCCCTTGGCAGTTACCCATTGGGCTGGACTGGATGTGTTTGCAATTCATTTCGCCTTCTTCATGATGATTCCCTATGGTTTGGGAATCATCATGGGAGTTCAGGATGAAAGAAGAGAGCGAGAAGGTGCAAATGCTGTAAAGAAAGGCATGCACTGGATTCCCGCGATGATCATTATCTTCTTTATCTTGTTAGCTGTGGTAGATAGCGTAATAATCTCGTTCGCAACTGGCGGTCTTGATAGCGGTCTGGCGAAATTGATATTGCCCGAAAGCGCCAGTGAGGATATTGGTAAAGATATTAGCTCACAGTTTACCGGAGCAGTTTCGAATGACCTGCAGGACGAAGAAGTAGAATTTGATAATTACGTTGCAAAGTTAAAAAAACAACGCGAGCGTGGCTGGATAGTTTACGGTTCATGGGATAAAACACCGGAGCTAAATAAATCCTCAATATTTACATTATCAGTAAAAGATAAAGACGGAAATCCTATTAATGAAGCGTTAGTTAGCGTGGAGTTCAGACGTTCATCGGATATGCGTTATGACCAGGGGCACCTGTTTGAAGAAGTTAGCGAAGGTAATTATTCAAAACAGGTTCAACTGCCTTTAGCGGGCTGTTGGGGCATGAAGATTCACATTGTAAAAGGCGATGAAGATCACGAAATTAGAGGTGAAACCGAAATTGCAACGATGGTTGATGGTAAACTTGTCATTCCTGAATGCGCCGAAGGCGAACCTGATGTCGAGCAGAAACGCACTAGATAAAACGCAAATCCTTTCTTATATTACAAAAAACAGCCCAGCCGAGGTGCAGCCAAGACAATGTTGGAGCATAACGGCGACTACTCGAAGAGTGAGGTTTTACAAAAACCTCATAAAAGTAGGGGGGTGTCATTTTAATACGCTTAAAAAGACCACCCCTCCCACCTTTACGTGGCTTTTCAATATCTTAGTAATAGTTCTGCCATCACATAAATAATGTCTACTGTTTGCTATCATTGCGGTTTGCCTGTTCCCAAGGGTTCCAGCTACTCTGTTGAAATTAACCATGTTGAGCAACCAATGTGTTGCATAGGCTGTCAGGCGGTGGCACAAGCTATTGTTGATAACGGACTCACTGATTTTTATAATCACCGCACCACTAACTCTACAAAACCCGCCGACCTGATTCCGCAGGAACTATTTGCCTATGACAACGAAGCGCTGCAACAAAGTTTTGTACAGATACAGGAAGGTTCAATTCGTGAAGCGTCACTGATACTGGAAGGAATAGTCTGTGCTGCCTGTGTATGGCTTAATGAAAAACATGTCAAAAGCCTCCAGGGTGTGATCGATTTTCGGGTGAATTACTCAACCCATCGTGCCAGCCTGAAATGGGATAACGATCAGATCAAGCTCAGTGAAGTACTGCAAGCGATTGTCGACATTGGTTATAACGCCCATCCATTCGATCCCGGTCGCATGGAAACCATTCAGAAGAAGGAAAAATCAGCCGCACTCAGGCGCATAGCCGTAGCAGGTGTGGGCATGATGCAGGTAATGATGCCTGCAATTGCGATTTACATCGGAGATAGTTCGGATATGACAGATTCGATGCGCCAGTTCTTGCGCTGGGTCAGCTTGCTGATTACCACGCCAGTAGTGTTCTACTCATCCAGGGTGTTTTTCACCTCGGCATGGCGTGACTTAAAGCGTGGCATTTTCGGCATGGATGTTCCGGTATCACTGGCAATTGGCAGCGCCTATATTGCGAGTGTCTGGGCGACTTTGACCAATACCGGTGAAGTCTATTTTGACTCGGTGGTGATGTTCACCTTCTTCCTTTTGCTTGGACGTTTTCTGGAAATGGGAGCACGACACAAAGCGGGTCAGGTCGCTGATGAACTAGTTCGATTATTACCGCAGACAGCCACACGCATTAATCCCGATAACACCCAAACCGTTATTGCTGCCAATGAACTGGCACTGGAAGATACGGTACTAATAAAACCGGGTGAAACCATTCCGGCAGACGGGCTTATTATCGAAGGCAATAGTAGCGTCAATGAGTCGCTTCTGACGGGTGAAAGTCTGCCGCTGAACAAGCATATTGATGATGAAGTGATTGGCGGTACTCTGAATGTTGAAAGTCCTTTAACCATCCGTGTGAAAAAACTCGGTGATAGCACCTTGCTGTCATCAATTATTCGTCTGCTGGATCGCGCTCAGAGTGAAAAGCCTGATCTGGCAAAGTTTGCAGATAAAAGTGCAGGGTGGTTTGTAATACTGCTATTACTGATTGCTACGGCAGTCTTTATTTTCTGGTGGTATAAAGACCCGTCACAAGCCTTCTGGATTGCATTGTCTGTGCTGGTGATCACTTGCCCTTGTGCCTTGTCTTTGGCAACTCCTGCTGCATTGACGGCAACTACCGGCAACCTCACATCAAAAGGCGTTCTTACAACACGTGGACATGCGCTGGAAACGCTGGCAAAAGTCACCCATGTGGTTTTCGATAAAACCGGAACCTTAACGCGCGGCATGCATAAATTATCCTGTACTGAAATTACCGGAACACTCTCTGAGGCTGAGTGTCTTGACATTGTTGCAGGGCTGGAAGCAGCATCTGAACATCCGCTGTCAAAAGCATTGTCCGCAGCATCCGAAACACCGGAAAATCTGGTCCAGCTAAGGTCGGAATCAGGTAAAGGAGTCGAAGGAAAACTGAATAATAAAAAATACCGGGTTGGCTCATCAGACTATGTTGCTGAAATCATCGGAGACAAACTGCCACGATCAAAAATGACCACAGACAGTCATTTATCGGCTGTGTATTTTGGCAGACAAAGCGAATGGCTCGCAGTTCTTTTTCTGGAAGACGAAATTCGTGCCGAATCTAAAAATGCTATTAAGCTAATGAAGGCGCTGGGCCTAAAAGTATCATTATTGAGCGGTGACAGTATTAATGCGGTTAAATCAGTGGCTGAAACACTTGGGATAGAAAACTACCAACCTCGTCTACTACCAGCAGACAAACTCAATGCCTTGCAGAAGATGCAGTCACGCGGACATGTTGTGGCAATGATTGGTGACGGAGTGAACGATGCACCTGTGCTCGCTGCGGCGAATGTATCAATCGCTATGGGTAAAGGTTCGCAACTGGCACAAGCCAGCGCAGATATGATTTTACTTAACGAAAATCTGAATCAACTCCCGTTCGCATTTGATTTGGCGAGGCGTATGCAAGCTGTCATCAGGCAAAATTTCAGCTGGGCTATTGTGTATAACCTTGTGGCGATTCCCATCGCTGCAATGGGCTTTATCACTCCGTGGATGGCAGCAATTGGTATGTCATTGAGTTCAATTCTAGTTGTTTTGAACGCTTTGCGTTTAAAATAGCCTCAATCAAAACTGATATTAGCAAAGATGGTGTATCTCGTTATTTCGCAGTGAACTTCCAGTTTAACTGCTTCTCGATTGAGCTGATGATCAATCCTGCAATATCTTTCTCACTGATCGACTCAAAATCTTCAATTTTTGCTGAGGGCGCAATTTTTAGAAGTAGTGGCCCTCTTTGTGAGCGGATGATCTCAACACTTGCAAATTTAAGTCCTAGCGCTTTTGTTGCTTTGATCGCCAGGCTTCTTTCATCAGCGCTGATTCGAATAGCGGTTGCAGGTAAAGTTTGCTGATTTGTCATGCTTTCTGTTTTGCTGCTCGTTTGACGCTGGATAGAAGCAACGACTTTTCCGGCAACTACATAACAATGCAATAGCTTACTGTTTGAATCATTCACAAATTCCTGCAGTAATACATTAGCCTGTAAAGTTTTAAAAGAATTGATAGCGCTTTCTGCCGCTTCTTGTGTTTCTGCAAAAATGGTAGCTCTATCCAGACTGCCATCAAGTTGTTTTATAATTAATGGCACACCACCCACCGTTTCAATCAGTTTGTTCGTATCTGTAGTAGGTGTGGCAAATACTGTTGTTGGAATATCCAGTCCTTTCTTCAAAAAAAGCTGTAGTGAATAGAGTTTGTCACGCGAATTATTGATAGCAGCGGCAGAATTCGTTGTGTAAACGCCCATGTTCTCAAACTGTCTTGTCAATGCAGTGCCGTATAAGGTCATGCTCGGTGGAATTCGGGTAATCACAGCATCCAGACCACTCACGCGTACATTATCATTGTAGATAATAGGTACTTCGGTCTCCATTTTTATGTAGCATTGTTTAATATCGAGAAAATGAATTTGATGGCCGTGCTCGTCTGTGGCTTCCATCAAACGCTGATTGCTATAAAAATTCTGGCCTGTAGAGAGAAGGCCAATTCTTAAACCATTCTTGCGTTTTCTTGATTCTCCATAATAACTTTTAATGGTTGAGCTACTGAGACTACCCAGGCAGCAGCTTTTAGCCGGGTCTACGAGGATGCGACCCTTCATTGCCTCGCGGCCGAGTAACATGCGATAGCCCATATTATCGCGATTGGTCAAAGTCAGTTCGACTGGCCAGCTTTTATCGCCAATACTGAATAGGGTAGTTATGACATAACGCTTCTCGCTTGTGCCATTCGAGCTTTTGATAATTCGACGGCCAATCACCAATGCTTCACAACGCACCACCGTTGTCGCATTTTTCTGTAATGGGTGAACTTCAAAACTTACCCATTGCGCATCATTACGTTCAAGCGTCTTAATGTTAAAAGCATGGATAGAAGATGTTTTAGCGCCCGAATCGACGCGCGCTTTGATCGCGTAAATGGATAAATCTGGAAAACTGCACCATTCTTCACTGCCTACAATAATCTTGTCATTCATTAGTTATTATTCGATTTAGTTAAATTAGATTGAGTTTATAAAACAGGGTCTGAGAATAACTGTGTTTACAAATAAAAGCATGAAAAATCAGAAGCAATCCGCCAATAACTTCTGCATCGCTTTTAAACCTAACTCGCGTGTGAGCTTGATATTACGTTCGGGGATACTTTCAGGGTCAGGATAATTTGCCAAAACTCTCTCCAGACTGGCTTCACGCAGGATATGCAACATCGGATAGGGCGAACGATTGGTATAATTGCTGGCGTCATTTTCATCAGAGCCTTCAAAACAATAGGCAGGGTGAAAGGTCGCTAATTGATAAACACCCTCGTAATCCTGTTTACGCATAAGCTTATTTGCGATACCTACAAAATCCAGATAATCATAAAAATCTGTATACGCGTTAGTGAAAATCAACAAGCTGGTTTCAATTTCTGGATTCTCATCAAGCTGTTCACAGCTCAAAATAAGTTGTTCTAACTGTTGCTCATGATTACCACTGGCGATAACTTCATAGTGAATACTACCGCGATCAAATTCTCGTTTGGCAAAAGGGCAGATTGAAAGTGCAATAACTACGTTAGAGAGCCAGTTCTGCGTTTGTTTGATAATAAGTGAATGATTGGTCATTTAGCTATTGTAAAGGATATTGTAAAGGACACTCCCCCACTTATTGGCACTTTTTCACTATTTAATATACAAGTAGCAAAGGAGATGATCAGGTTTAAGTCGTATAAATTATGGCGTCCTGATTAACTTTTGTTTTTATTTCCGTGGATAGAAGTATAAACGTGCATCAATCCCTAAATTTTCTTCACTTACTGTAAAATAGCCTGAGGCATTGGTAGACCAGCCTATTGCTTCTCCCTGTGTTTCCAAGCGATAGGGCAACACAGTCGGCGGCCTTTTCAAAGTATCGCTCAGTTTTTCATTCACAAGGCGTTTCCAGTAATACACATTAGTATAGGTTTTTACCAGTATTTCCCTGCCATCGGCTGACATGTCAGCGGCAACCACAAAACGAAAAGGAAGTGTTGCAACTGGCTTGGCCGTCGCTATTGAGTGGGGCTGTTTTGGAAGTGGAAGTTCATAGACCGTCGCTGGCATGGTGCGTTTGCTAATCAGGTAAAAAACCTGCTTTTGCGGGTCAAGCATCAGCGCTTCCGCATCAGCACGTCGACCGTTTGGGTATCTAAAATCGAGCCGTGCATCGACTGCAATTCGCATTGTCACAGGTTTTTGCTGTGCATCCACTTTTGGTTCTGTAATACGGCAGATGCTTCGAAATTTACGCCGTAGATGATTGTCGCCAATCGCACCAATATAGATATAGCTCTCGCCAGAGCGCTCGCTCGCACCAATCGCAATATCCTCCCAGTCCTTCACATTACAACCGCTGATATTGTAAACGCCAAGGTGTTTACCCTGTGAATTGATTGCATAGATGGCACGTCGATTGCCTGAGTCATTGTGTACCCAAAGCACTCCCGGATTAATTCTACTTGCAACAATTCCTGAAGCTTCACGAATAGCATCGAATTCGATAATGCCCCTATCTTGACGTTCACCAAAGCGGGACGAAGTTGGGATGCTGGAGCATTGACTCGTAAGTGCCACAAAAGCGATAACAATGAGTATTCTACACCTTAGCGTAATCTTGTGGTTAAACTTGAATTGGTGATTCTTTCTGTTCATTCAATTTTTGAACTGCCTTTTCATTGAACCCCATGCATTTTGTGTATGTTTTTCTAGTGCTTCAAATAGGGCTAAAGTGTTGGTAAATGGGTTATAACTATGGGCGCCATAATTATCTAGTAATAGTAATATATGTTGCATCCATTAACTAAGCTGCACGATCATAATAATTATAATGTTATTAATATATTATTTATATATAAATACATATTATGGAATATCATAATTGTACTAGAAGTTATAGTATCCACTTTTAGTCTGATTTTATTGAAAAACTGGCAAAAAATTGGGGGCGTGACTTTTATATATCAATTGAATAAAAATATAGAGCTTATAAATCTATAATTAAGCTATAGTTTTGCCATGAATTTATCCAAAGATATCGCAATCAAAATCCTTGAAGGCTTTGATAATCATTTCAGAATTTTCAGTGAAATTACTGCGGGGGCACAGCAACGCTTTGAATTAGCTGACTGGAAAGCAGAAAGACATTTTTCACGTTTACGTATTCAACTCTATGATATCCGTGTTAAGGAAACCATCGTAAGCTTAGAAGAAAATTATCCGATCAAACCCATGGATGAAATTTGCTGGATAGATGTTAAAACAAATTTTATTTTTTTATTACAAAATCATCAGCAGCCCGAACTTGCTGAGACTTTCTACAACTCTGTTTTTTGTAGGGTATTTCCCCGTGAGTTTTATACCAATAAATTTATTTTTGTGCGAAGTTCGGTTGCTACAGAATATATCGACTCTGAAGTGCCCACTTATACAGCTTATTATCCTGCAAACAGCGGTTTTTTTAGTTCGATTGCAAATATATTAAATCATTTTAAATTGAATATGCCCTTTGAGGATTATCAGCGTGATAAGCGATTTATTGCCAAATCTATCTGTAATATTTTCAAGAAAGAACGCAAGGCTGAGTTAAATTTTCAATACCACGTTATTAATGGCATGTTTTATCGAAATAAAGCTGCCTATATTGTTGGTAAAGCAATTAATGGTCATGATGTTTATCCCTTTGCGCTTGCAGTATTGAATAATGAGAGGGGGGGAATATATATTGATGCATTATTGGTTGGTGAAGATTCGGTTTCTCAGTTATTTGGTTTTTCATATGCCTATTTCATGGTGAAACATCCTGTGCCTTCAGCGATTGTGCATTTTTTACAGAACCTGATGCCCCAACGTAAATCTGAAGGCTTATATTCTGCGATTGGTTATCAAAAACAAGGAAAAACTGCTTTTTATCGAGGTTTTTTACATCATCTCGATTATTCTGAGGATGATCTGATTTTAGCCCCTGGTATTCCAGGAATGGTGATGTCAGTATTTACCTTGGCATCCTATCCTTATGTTTTTAAAGTGATTAGAGATCATTTTGCGCCACCAAAGGAAATCAGCAGGAAGCAGGTCGAAGAAAAGTACCAACTGGTAAAACAACATGATCGAGTTGGCAGAATGGCTGATATGCTTGAATTTTCTCATGTTGTTTTGCCACTAGTTCGATTCACAAATGATTTACTGGATGACCTTAAAAATACCTGTACGAGTAGTATAAAATTTATTAAAGATGTTCATGGCGAAGAACATCTGATGCTTGATCATGTATATATCGAAAGACGCATGCAGCCGCTCAATATGGATTTAGAAATAGCTGAAAAAAATGAAGATTATGAACGTCTCGATTATCTTGTTCTTTCCTACGGCAATGCAATAAAAGAACTTTCTGCCGCAAATATTTTCCCTGGGGATTTACTCTATAAAAACTTTGGGGTTACGCGTCTTAATCGCGTAGTATTTTATGATTATGATGAGATTGTTTATCTAACTGATTGTAATTTTAGAAAAATACCAGAACCTAGAAACGCACAAGAGTTGATGTCGGCAGAGCCATGGTATAGCGTTGCGCCAAATGATATTTTCCCTGAGGAATTTTCTCGATTTTTATTAGGTAATGATCGCATTAAAGCAGCTTTTATGAAATATCATGCCGATTTACTCGATGCTAATTTCTGGAAATCAAAACAGCATAATATCAAAAATGGGATTTACGAAGATGTTTTTCCATATCCACAGAAGTTCAGGTTACAGAGATACTAAGACCGAAAAATTATAAAAGTGGCTAAAAGGTGGGGGGGGGTCTCTAAATCATTAATTTTTAGGATAATTTAGGCATTAATAATAATTCTTTAAGGAATAGCTTTACCCAATCCACGTTTATCCGCAGCGGCTGTGATTTTTCCCGAGCGTTTATCCTTGATGACCACATGCATATTTCCCCATGTGCTTTCGTGGGCGGAAGTTGTATGCCCCAACTGCTCTAGTTTGCGAATAGAGTCATTATCTAATGCATTTACTTCGTATTGAATCCTATCAGGCAAGTATTGATGATGAAAACGCGGCATATCAACAATTTCTTCTGCGGTCTTTCCTTCATAAAAACCCAGACTGCCTAATACCACCATGGTAATTATGCGGCTACCGCCGGGTGTACCGATAATGCCAAGCCTGTCTTCGGTTTCAAGAAATGTAGGAGACATGCTGGATAACATGCGTTTATTGGGTTCAATCGCATTTGCTTTGGCGCCAACCAAACCATAAACATTAGGTGAGCCGGATTTTGATGAAAAATCATCCATTTCATCATTGAGCAATACACCCGTTCCTTTAGCAGTAAAACCAGAGCCAAAGGGGTAATTGATAGATAGAGTCGCTGCGACCCGGTTTCCTTCTCTATCAATTACAGAAAAATGGGTTGTATCGGTGCCGTTACTTTGGTCTTTCCAGGTTGGCGCCAATGAATTGCTCGGGGTGGTTTTGTCTTTGCGGATTGATTGGCGTAGGCCATCGGCGTAAAGTGGACTGATCAGTTTTTCAATTGGCACATCGACAAAATCTGTATCACCCATATATTCCGCTCGATCACGATAGGCGCGTCGCATCGCCTCTGCTATTAAGTGAATTTTTGTCTCTTTATCCAGCTTGTGTAAATCATAGCCTGCGAGGATATTGAAAATTTCGCTCATGACTATGCCGCCGGAAGAGGGCAATGCAGCTGAGGTAATCCGCATGCCTTTGTATTCTGATTTAATCGGTTTGCGAAGTTTAATCTGGTATTTCGATAAATCATCTTTGGTCCAGATACCACCAGCCTTTTGAACGCTGCTAATGAGATTGTCTGCAACCTCACCTTGATAAAAACCGGCTCTACCTTTCTTCGCCAATTGTTCCAGTGTTTTAGCTAAATCTGGCTGCTTGATTAATGTGCCAATCTCAGGAATTTCATTGTTTGCTAAAAATATTTTGGCTGATGCGGGTGATTTTCGAATGGCTTCTAGTCTAAAGCCCAGCATCTTTTGGTAATAGGCATCAACTTCAAAGCCATTCCTGGCAATTTCAATCGCCTTTTTTAAGGATGCTGACAAGGCTAAATTGCCATGATTTTCTGCAAGCCAGACGAGGGCCGCAGGTTCACCCGGGATTCCTGCCGCCAAGGGACCATCAATAGAAAGTCTCGGAATGACTTTCCCGTCCTTATCTAAATACATATCTGCAGTTGCTTTTGCTGGTGCTGTTTCTCGACCATCCAGCATAATATCCTGCTGATCTTTGGCAGTGTGTAACAACCAGAAGCCGCCACCGCCGATTCCTGAACTATAAGGTTCAACGACTGCCAACACTGCACTAATAGCAACTGTCGCATCAAATGCATTTCCGCCATTTGATAAAATTTCATTGCCTGCATCGGTTGCCAAAGGATGAGCAGTTGAAATGCCTATCTCTGCCTTTTGAGTTACTGCATTATTGTTGTTAAATGTTGTATCTGCAGCAAGATTGATGCTTATTGCAAAAATTATAATGATCAGAAATGTTTTCATGGTTTTTCCAAAGGTGTATCGTGTGTAATTATTATAGACAATAAAAAAGCACCATTTCGGTGCTTTTGGGAATTTGGAATATTCTTTTTTATTTACTTCGGTAAGTAATACGACCCTTAGTAAGATCATAAGGTGTTAGCTGAACCGTGACCTGGTCACCTGTGAGTATACGAATATAATTTTTACGCATACGTCCGGAAATATGGGCATTTACAATGTGTCCATTTTCCAGTTCAACTTTGAATGTAGTATTAGGTAGTGTTTCCACTACTGTTCCTTCCATTTCAATACTTTCTTCTTTAGCCATACTAATTTAATCTACTTCCTTAAAACGAAACGCCGTATTATCCATTACTTGCTGTAATTAACAAGGTTTTTCTATTGATTATAACTGTCCCTTGCTTAACCTTATATTTACACGCTCATAATAAAGATTCACACTTGAACACCAAACAAAATTAGGGTGTCATAATCGCCTAATAACTAATATTATATAGGTCAATATTAGTAATTCAAGGAATATAGAATGCAGTTTGCGGCGATATTTCCGGGGCAGGGATCCCAATCGACAGGAATGTTGGCAGAATTAGCCAATCAATATTCTGAAATTAAAAACACCTTTGATGAAGCGTCGGAACTCATTGATAAAGATTTATGGAAACTGATCACTGATGAAGACAGCTCCGCATTAAACGAAACTGAAAACACCCAGCCGGCAATGTTAGCGGCCGGAATTGCAGTGTGGCGTATATGGTTGAAGCAGGATGGCTGTATGCCTATTGCCATGGCGGGGCATAGCCTTGGTGAGTATTCAGCATTTGTTGCTAGCGGAGCATTGTTATTTGAAGATGCGATTAAGCTTGTCGCTAAAAGAGCTAGTTTAATGCAACAAGCAGTACCTGCTGGTGCAGGTGCTATGGCTGCCATTTTGGGCTTAGAAGATGACCTGATTGTAAATGTCTGTGCTAACGCATCAGTTAGTGGGGTAGTGGAAGCAGTTAATTTTAATTCTCCTGGACAGGTTGTTATCGCTGGTGAGTCAAAAGCGGTTGATATTGCTATTGAACAACTAACTGAAGCCGGTGCAAAACGAGCAATTAAACTTCCTGTAAGTGTACCTTCACATTGTAGTTTAATGAAAAATGCAGCAGAACAATTAAATAGTGAACTTATAGCTTCAACGTTTGCTGAGACTGAATATCCAGTTTTACAAAATGTCTCTGCTAAAAGTTATGATACTACTACTGAAAGGCAAGACGCCTTGGCAAAACAACTATATAAACCGGTTCTTTGGGTTGATACGATAAATAACCTAGAAAAGAATTATGGCGCAGATACTATGATCGAATTTGGACCAGGAAAGGTTTTATTTGGGTTAAATCGTAGAATCAACCGTAATCTTGGGAATATTTGCATCACTAATCCCGAATCATTAGAGAAAGCCTTAGCCGCTTGCGCTGTATAAATTACCGGGAAATATAAAGGAATTTTTATGATTAATTTGGAAGGACAAATCACATTAGTAACAGGTGCGAGCAGGGGAATTGGACGCGCGATTGCTGAATCATTAGGTAAAGCAGGAGCCACGGTTATAGGCACTGCAACGAGTGAAACTGGAGCTGATGCTATTGCTGGTTACTTTGCAAAATCCAAAATTACAGGAACGGGCAAAGTTCTAGATGTCACTGATACGGACTCAATAGATAGCTTGATCAAAGACATCAATAATGATTTTGGTGCAATCACAATACTTGTTAATAATGCTGGCATTACTCGTGACAATCTTATGCTAAGAATGAAAGAAGAAGAGTGGAATGACATTATTTCCACCAACCTGACTTCAGTATATAGACTAAGCAAAGCCTGCTTAAAAGGTATGATGAAAGCACGCAAGGGTCGTATCATTTCAATTTCATCAGTGGTTGGGGCGACAGGCAACGCTGGCCAAGCGAACTATGCTGCTGCAAAAGCTGGGGTAGTGGGCTTTACTAAGTCACTCGCGCAGGAAATTGGATCTCGTGGGATTACAGTGAATGTAGTGGCCCCGGGACTTATTGATACTGACATGACACGTGAACTTTCAGACGAGCAAAAAGCAAATCTTCTAAATAATATTCCACTCGGTAAACTAGGCCAGTCTGAAGACATAGCTAACGCAGTAGTATTTTTAGCCTCTGACATGGCTTCTTATATTTCAGGTGAAACATTACATGTGAATGGTGGCATGTATATGTCTTAGAAAAACTATATAAATAGGATCAAATATATAATTGTGTAGCGTCTTAATTTTCTCTACAATAGCTCCACATATTTGTACGACTTAGTATTAATACAATTTTATTAAAGATAAGGAATAAAAAATCATGAGTGATATTGAAGCACGCGTTAAAGGTGTCGTAGTTGAGCAATTAGGAGTTGATGAAGCAGAAGTTACTAACGCAGCTTCTTTTGTTGATGATCTGGGCGCGGACTCATTAGATACTGTTGAGTTAGTAATGGCTCTTGAAGAAGAGTTTGGAACTGAAATTCCTGACGAAGAAGCAGAAAAAATTACTACTGTACAATTGGCTATCGACTACATAAATAACAATCAGGTCTAAAACTTAGTCAAAAGCTGTGAGAACCGCAGAACTATAAAGCCTTAAGATAATCTTAAGAAGTCTATAGTCACTGCGGTTTTTTTTTAAATATTTAAACGTTAAAAATAAGGATTCTCTAGTGTCGAAACGTCGAGTAGTTGTTACAGGACTTGGAATAGTATCTCCTGTTGGATCAAAGCTTGAAAAAGCCTGGAAAAATATTACTGAAGGTAAAAGTGGTATTAACAGGATTTCTCCTGACTTATTCGATGCAACTGATTTTTCAGTGAAAATAGCTGGAAACGTAGACGATTTTGATGTTGACGCATATATCACACCAAAAGATCAGAAAAAAATGGATCCATTTATCCATTATGGTGTAGGTGCTGGTACAGACGCTTTACATGACTCTGGGCTTATAGTTACCGAAGAAAATGCTGATAGAATAGGTGTTATTGTCGGTTCTGGTATTGGAGGCGTAGGTACTATCGAGAAAAATAGTAAAGCCTTCCTGTCTGGTGGACCAAGAAAAATATCTCCTTTTTTCGTTCCTAGCACTATTGTTAATATGGTTGCAGGAAATCTCTCAATTATGCACGGATTGAAAGGTCACAATATGTCACCTGTATCTGCCTGTGCAACGGCTACTCATAGTATTGGCGACGCGGCGCGAATGATAAGCTATGGTGATGCAGATTATATGTTGGGAGGTGGAGCAGAAATGTGTTCTACTCCATTAGGAATTGGCGGCTTTGCAGCGATGCGAGCTCTTTCCACACGTAATGATGATCCAACAGCTGCTAGTCGTCCTTGGGATGTTGGCCGTGACGGTTTTGTATTGGGTGATGGAGCAGGCGTTCTTATTCTTGAAGAATATGAAGCTGCCAAAGCACGTGGTGCAAATATCTATTGTGAACTTGTTGGATTTGGTATGAGTAGTGACGCTTTCCATATGACTTCACCATCTACCGATGGAGAAGGTGCTGCAAGATGTATGGCACACGCACTTAAAGATGCTGGATTGAATCCCGAAGATGTTGACTATATAAATGCTCACGGCACATCAACACCTGCCGGGGATTTGGCAGAAACAATGGCGATAAAACGTGCTATGGGAAACCACGCAGCGAAAGTTGCAGTTAGTTCAACAAAATCCATGACGGGGCATTTACTCGGTGCAGCTGGTGGTATAGAAGCTGTGTTTAGTGTGCTAGCAATTAGAGATCAAATCCTGCCACCGACAATGAATTTAGATAATCAGGATCCTGCGTGTGACCTGGATTTTGTTGCCAACACTGCAAGAGACGCAAAAATCAATGTATCCATGAGTAATTCTTTTGGTTTTGGTGGCACTAACGGAACGCTAATTTTCAAGAAAATCTAATTTCTTTTTATCCTTCTTTCAACTAGGTTATATTGATGAAAGAGCCTGGTCAAATAAATTGATGAAATTCTTTTTTAAGGTTTTTCTACCCATTGTTTTAGTTATTGTAGGCGTATTGGTTTTCTTCGCTTACACTCAATTCAATTCATTCAAATACTCTAATCTGAATAAAGATATTGCCAGCTTTGAGATAATAAAAGGTACTAATATTCGCAATGTCTCCAGGAATTTAGAAGCTCAGAACATTATTAAACCCGCTGTATTTTTTACAATTCTCGCTAAAATACAAAAAAAAGACACTAAGATTAAAGCGGGGGAGTATGCTCTAAAGAAAGGTATGTCACCCGATGATTTATTAGCCGTATTCACATCAGGTAAAACTATTCAATATCAAACCCGTCTTCCGGAAGGTTCAACCTTTAAAGAAATAGTATCCCTGATTAAAAATGATAAAAGCTTAATTCAGACTCTGACAGATGATGATTATAAAAACATCATGTCTAAATTGAATACAAAATATCAACATCATCAACCAGAAGGATGGTTTTTTCCGGATACCTACAGTTATCCCAAAGATACATCTGATCTTCAGTTTCTTCAGCGCAGTCATGATGCCATGCTTAAAGTTTTAGATAGCGAATGGCAAAAACGCCAACCATTTAAGGGCATCAATACCCCGTACGATGCACTCATTCTTGCTTCTATTGTTGAGAAAGAAACTGGCGCACCAGATGATCGAGGAAAAGTTGCTCGTGTATTTATAAACCGACTCCAGAAAGACATGTTATTGCAAACAGATCCTACTGTAATTTATGGAATGGGGGATGAATATAAAGGCAATATCCGCAAAAAAGACTTGCTTACAGACACCCCCTACAATACTTATACTCGAAAAGGTTTAACCCCAACTCCCATTGCTACGCCAAGTGCGGCATCAATAAAAGCGGTTTTTAATCCAGCAAAAGGAGATATGCTATATTTCGTCGCAAAGGGCGATGGCTATTCTCATTTTTCCAAAACGTACACCGAACATAAAAAAGCTGTAATTAAATATTTACTGGATGGAAAATCAGAAAGATACAAAGGAAGCAAATGAATAATAAAGTAATAAACGAAAATAATAAAAATAGTTTGTTTATTACATTCGAAGGCGTTGAAGGTGCAGGAAAAACGACCAATATTGCTTATATAGCTGAAAAGATCGCGGATGCAGGCCACGAAATATTACTTACTCGCGAACCAGGTGGTACAACTTTAGGCGAAGCAATTCGAGATATTTTGATATCGAAGGATTTACCAGAGATGCACCACGATACTGAGCTGTTATTAATGTTTGCAGCTCGCGCCGAACATTTACAACGTAAAATTATTCCCGCCTTAGCTGAAGGAAAATGGGTGCTTTGCGATCGATTCACCGATGCTACTTATGCTTATCAAGGTGCAGGACGAGGCATTGATGCAAAGCACATCGAAATTTTAGAGAACCTGGTGCAAGGTTCTTTGCGTCCAGACTACACATTCCTTTTTGACCTTGATGCCGATGTCGGTATAGCTCGTGCTCAAAGCAGGGGAGAGACTGACCGTTTTGAACAGCAACATATCGATTTTTTCAATAGAGTTAGGACACAGTATCTAAAAATTGCAGGTAGTGAACCGAATCGTTATCGTGTGGTGAATGCACAATATGACCTTCAAACAGTGCAACAGCAAATCGATAAACTACTGAGTGATATTCTCTAATGGAACCAAGCAAAAATCATGTAGTAACTACCAATATTAAATATCCATGGCACGACAATAGCTGGAAATATTTCGCACAAGCCCGTGAAAGCAATCATTTGCCCCACGCGATTATATTATCGGGTGAGAAAGGTATTGGCAAATTAGCTTTAGCCAATAAAATGGCTAAATCATTACTCTGTATGCGAGCAAATATGCAGTCAGGGAGATACGAAGCTTGCGGTGCGTGCCAATCATGTAAAACATACGAGTCAGGTGCGAATCCAGATTACACTTCAATCTCATTATTGGAAGGTAAACAACAAATAGGAGTAGATCAGATACGTGAGTTATCTGAATTCCTAAATTACAGCCGTAGCTTTAACACCTATCGTGTGGTTTTACTCAATCCAGTTGAGCGCATGAATAAAAACGCAGCAAACAGCCTACTCAAATCATTAGAAGAACCAGCCAGTAATACCGTTATTATCTTAATAGCTTCGCAACTGAGTAATATTTTACCGACAATAAAAAGCAGATGCCAATTGCTATCGCTACCAACACCTACAAAAAATCAATCCTTAGCGTGGCTTAAAATTTATTCTCCAGACTTGGTAAATCCTGAGCAGTTACTTCAAATGGCTTTCGGAAAACCGTTACTCGCTATTGATATTAATTTTGAAGATATTGAAAGTAGTGAAAGACTCGCGACAGACTTATTAGCAGTAATCAGCGACAGAAAATTAGTGGTTGAAACCGCTAAAAATTGGGAAAAGTATGATTTGAATACCTTGCTTGACTGGCAAATATTCTGGATACAGGAAATGATTAAACAAGCCGAATGTAGGCAAACTGATTCTAATGAAAATACAGAAAAGTACACACAAACACAGTTTAAACTTTCAGAACTTATTTCAAATGAACAGAAATGGATTTTATATCAACAATTAATTAATCAAAAACACTATATCCATACGTCTGTTAATACTCTAATGTTTGTTGAAAACATGATAATGTTATGGCTGAAGGCAAAGTAGTTTAGAACTTAGCATTAATAATAAAAAATATACTAACATAACAAGATATTACAATGGATACTCAGGAAAAAAATAATAAGAAAGACGCGGTGGTAGAAGAAGCACCAGTACATCGTACAATTTTAAAATTATCATTAAATGATGTTGCGGCACTGCATTCTAGTTATATGCCTTTTGTACGTGGTGGAGCAATATTTGTTCCGACAAAAAGCGGCAATCACAACTTCGGTGACGAGATTATTGTTTCATTGCACCTTAAATCTACAGATAAAAAACTCGCAATACCTGGAAAAGTTATGTGGATTGCACCTGAAACCTGTGAACGCGGTACTCAAGGTCTTGGCATACAATTTATTGGAACGACTAAAGCAAAAGTTAAGTTGATTATTGAAACAATGCTGGGAAATAGGGCGAACGTACCTCCTCTAGTTCGTAATTATTAATCTACTATCAAACAGCACAAAGTAATTATTTAGACCAATATACATAATTCAATCAAGTTAGATTGCAAACTAAAAATATCCGTTAATACAGGTATAATAGCGTTTTAAATTTTGATATTACGCCATCATGCTCACAGATTCACATTGTCATCTCGACAAAATAGACCTCGATCCATTTAATAGCGATTTTTCAAGAATGCTGGATGCAGCCAAAGATGCTGACGTCAGTCAGTTTTTGTGTGTTTGTATCGATATTGAACATTTTCCTGATGTGCTGAAACCTGCGCAAGATTATTCAAATATTTATTGTTCTGTGGGCGTACATCCCACGCATAAAGAATCCCACATTCCCAGCGTTGATGAACTTATCGATTTAGCACAACATGAAGAAGTTATTGCAATAGGAGAGACAGGATTAGATTATTTTAGGTGTGAAGATGAAGATATGACATGGCAACATGACCTTTTTCGAACCCATATCCGCGCGGCCATCGCCATGCAAAAACCACTGATTATTCATACGCGCGCAGCCAAAGAAGACACAATTCGTATACTCCGTGAGGAAAATGCCGATCAAGTTGGTGGTGTCATGCATTGCTTTGCAGAAGACTGGGAGACTGCACAAAAAGCACTGGATTTGAATTTTTACATTTCGTTTTCGGGAATAGTTTCATTCAATAGTGCTAAAGAGTTACAGGAAGTCGCGAGACTGGTTCCTGAAGATAAATTCTTGATCGAAACAGATTCACCGTGGTTGGCACCAGTACCGAAACGTGGCAAACCCAATCAACCCGCCTATGTGAAGTATGTTGCTGAAAAGATGGCTGATTTACGCGGCTGTAGCTATGAGCATATTGCACGCGTTTCCACAGATAATTTTAATCGCTTATTTAACATGCAATAAGTATGATGCTGAAACCTTACGATGTTCAGTAGAGATCAATAAAATATGATGGTTTGTGCTTGCGCGCACATCTAATAAAAAACTATTAAAGCCTACCTTAAGGGAATGCAGAATCGTAAGGAAAACACTCTAAGACTCTACCGCTATACTTAGTCAAAGAGTTAGTGTTGAGTAGTTTTTTGTTTATATCCAAAACAAAAAATATCTATCTGTTAGGCATTCATATTTAGTTGAATACTGATACTGCAAATGACAGCTTCAGTGTCCATTATTTCTTTTACTTTCAGATTTTTCAAACTCGTCATCCAATAAATATTCCCAAAGATTACCAGAAAAATGGTTATTGATAAATTCTTGTATTGCTCTTAAATGTTTCATGTTTATACCCCATTATTTAGTTTTTTTATCCCATCTTTATCAAAAAGGAGGTGAGTGTAATTGCCTACATACACTATGAGATATTACTCCAGAATGAATAAAATGATGTTTTTCTGCTTTTAATACAGAAAAAGCTAATAAACAAGTGACCTTGAATCATATAAATAGTTCATTTATAAATTAATAATTTATCTCACATAATCATTAACTTAATAGAACCAAAAGTGATAGAACCAGATAACAGAGGGCTACAGCGAATAGACAGTATTTTAATAATTGATGCGAATAATCTATATAATTGGTCTATTCAACATAAGAAGGGACATTATACACCGAGTAAAACACACTCTGTATTCAAAAGCTTTTAATTAATTAAAAAATCACAAAAACAGCAGCCTAATACACAAAACGCAAATAATTGAGTTTAAGGATTTAGAAAACAAAATCTAAAAACTCAATAAAAGGTGGGGGGTGTCCTTAAAATAATCTATTGATTCAGATTATCAATCTTATCCCAAAATCAGGATTAAAATACCGTATTTAATATTTCATTGACATCTATCAAGTTATCATCATGGCATGGCTCGTAAAATACGTTCATCTGTAATTTATATTGTATTTGATGAATATGCGTGGTTCTCCGGTCTCAGTTGCTGTAGTAGATGACGATGAGTCAGTCCTTGACGCTGTTAAGATCGTTTTGGATGATCAGGATTGGATTACGCAAACCTATGCTTCTGGTGAAGCTTTCCTGTCTGATCTTAAACAGCATAAGCCTGATTGCATTATTCTTGATTCAAACCTTCCAGGATTGAGTGGTGTGGCAATAGCTCGAGCTGTTTGTACGAGCTATAGTTCTATACCAATTATCGTGCTAACAGCTTATCCAGGTAGTCCGCAAACAATAAAAATACAAAAACTTGGAGCGCTTGAGGTGTTAGTGAAACCTGTTACAGCAGAGGTACTTATAGATCAAATTCGAGCAGCTTTGATTTCACCCTAAACTTATCGTTTTATCTGGATCGAATTGATCAACGAGGCCAGGTGTTCCATATCGACCGGTTTATAGAGAACCGTACAATTTACCAAATCCACATCATTTATTTTTGCCACTGAAGTATCACCCGTCATAATAACAACTGGCAGATTATTATTGAGAGCGGCTCGTATTTTTATAGCAAGTTCTATGCCTGTCATTCCAGGCATACGATAATCAGACACGACTAAGTTAGGCGTTAAACCATCACTAATATACTTCAGTGCTTCTTCACCGCTTTCTGCCGTAACTACCGTCACGTCTAAAGCGCTGATTAATTCCTGCATAGCATCGACAATAGCTGGATCATCATCAACTATGAGAATAGTCGGCTCTTCAGTCTGGATTGAAGGAGGATTAATTACTTGAATAGATTCATCTGCAATTTTAACTGATTTACCCAATGGCACTTCAATACTAAAAGTAGATCCTTTACCAACAATCGACTTAGCTGTGATTGGATGATCAAGCAATCTTGAAATATGCCTAACGATAGAGAGGCCTAGTCCCAACCCTTTACTACGATCGCGTACCGCATTATTTAGTTGGTAGAATTCATTAAAAATGTTTTCCAATTCGTCTTCAGGGATACCCACGCCGGTATCAATGACATTGATAATTACAGCGTCATCACATAATTGACACTTAATGCTAATTTTACCTTTATCTGTGTAACGTATAGCGTTTGAGATGAAATTATCAACGATGCGCGCAAGCAATGCAGGATCAGTGTAAATAATGTAATCAGATCCATCATATTCAAGCTGTATACCTTTTTCCTGGGCTTGAAGTTCATTCGCTGCAAAAAGTTTACCCATCACTTCGTATAAACTAACGTTCCGTTTATCCACTTGAAAAGATCCTGATTCGAGTGTCGAAATGTCGAGCAAAGAATCGAGTAATTCTCCCATTGTATCGAGAGATAAATTCATTTTTTCACTGAGCTGCAGCTGCTTTGGTTGATCCAGGTTTCGAGCCAACGCTGCAAGGTATAGGCGTAAAGCCTGTAATGGTTGCCTAATGTCATGGCTGGCAGCTGCCAGGAATCGGGATTTTGCTAAAGTCGCGCTCTCAGCTGATTCCTTTGCCAGACGCAGTTGTGCCTCACTTTTCCTCAGAGCGTTTTCTGTAGCTTTCCTAGCTGAAATATCACGAATTGCAGCAGCTACAAGCTTGCCATCATCGCTAGTCTTGATTGGGCTGAGACTCACTTCGATTGGAATCTCCCGTCCGTCCTTAGTCATGGCTGACAATTCCATTCCTGCACCCATAGCGCGAACTCTTGGATTATTATTAAAACTTGCGCGGTGTGCCTGATGACCGTGTCTGAAGCGAACGGGTAATAAATCATCAACGTTCATCTCATGTAGTTCGTTATAAGAATAACCCAGCAAATCCGACATTTGTTGATTGCAGACTTGTATTTTTCCGGACTCATCAACAATCACAGTGGCATCTGGAGCGGAGTCAAGAAACAGACGGGCTTCGTCTAATTTTAACTTGTTTTCAGTACGCTCGGTTAAATCAAGAATAAAGGCGACAAACACAGGCCGGTCATTAAATCGCATTTTCTGAAGATGCACTTCAACCGGATAGGTACTGCCATCATTTCGTTGATGAATCGTGTTAAAATTAATTTTCTTTTTTTCTCCGGTCAGTAACGGGTTGATTACTTTTCGGAAACTTTCTTGTGTGTGATCTGGCTTAATATCAACAGGTGTCATCTTTAGCAATTCATCCAAACCGTAGCCAAGATTTTGACGTGCGCCATGATTGACCAGAATATAGCTCAGGGTTTCTACATCGAAAATATAGATTTCATTTAAGGTTTCCTCTAATAACGAACTAAACGCAAGGATATGCTCATTAGATATTTGTTGAGTTTTGTTGTGGGGCTCGCCAGCCTCGCTCATGGGTTTATTGATTTTAGACATATTCTCAATCTAATAGCACAAACTGTTTGAATTTTATAACGGTTTCTGAATTAGTGTAATCATAATTCGGTCAGCCACTAGAATTGGCCAACACTAATAATTTGATCAAAGCGGCAGTGGATCTCGCTTCCATTTTTTCAAGCAAATTGGCACGATGATTTTCTACAGTACGTTGACTAATTCCCATTATCGAAGCGATTACTTTATTTGAATGACCTTCGGATAATAGATCCAGTGCTTCTTTCTCACGCTCAGTTAGTGAATTGAGGCGTTCCAGTACGTTTCGCTTTTTAATATTTCTATCGTATGATTGCCTGGCTTTTTTCAATGTGCCATTTATACAATCCAGTATTTGTTGTTCACGGAAGGGTTTTTGAATAAATTCTACAGCACCGTGTTTCATTGCCTCAATTGCGATTGGCACATCAGCATGACCGGTTATAAAAATAACAGGCAGGACCAGATCCATTGCCTGTATTTTTTTTTGCAACTCTAATCCACTCATACCTGGCATTCTGATATCAAGAATGAGACAGCCCGCCATGTTTGGATTAAGTTCAGTCAAAAAAGAATCTGCAGAATCATAGCCAACAGCGTCTATACCTACGGAGTCAAGTAACTCGATCAGCGAATCTCGAACGGCATAATCATCATCTACTACATGAACCAGGCAGTCAGTAGTCATTGTTTACCATCTATGCATATCTCCAACGTTATTTAATGGTGTTTTGTGGATACTATCGTAAGTGATTTTTTAATCGAATATATGTTAAAAAATAGGGTGACTCCGACCTTTAATAGAATAGTAGAAGCCAATGGTTTTGTCGTTGACGATTATTCATTATTGTTAAATTGAATTGTATAGCAGGTTAATCTATTAATAAATTTATCGTGGATAATGTATTAATATAATTTATTTAATTCAATAACATAGAATGCTTAATAGGTATTTATACTCACTACACATTCAGAATCTACGGATAGTCGTTATGCTCCACGCTAGGTAAATTGTAATCAAACCCCCGAATTGCAAAGTGAGTAATTGATATGAACCACTTGAATAGCCACGCTCAAATTAAAACTGGAAGCAACATCCGCGCGATTGATCCAAATCCATTTGTTATCAGAGAACGCAAAGAACTCTTTGGTATGGGTGATCATCTTAGCGGTATTTATATGATTAATTCTGGATCTGTTAAATTAACCAGAACCACCGAATTCGGTGAGCTGCAAATCATCGGTTTCTATATGCCCGGTGAGCTTATTGGTTTAGATGCTTTGGCTGATGGTGTAAGTCTCAGCAACGCTGTAGTTATGGAAACTTCAAATATCACATTAATACCGTTTGAAACTATTATAAATACAGACGAAAAATTTGATTATCACAACTTCATCCATCAGATAGGTATCAGCTTTAACCGCGAAAGTGATCATACTAATATGCTATCAAATTGTACTGCTGGTAGAAGACTTGCATGGTTCCTTACTAAATTTTCAGATGGTTTAGCTGGCCGTGGGATTCGTACAGACGAATTTACACTACCCATGAAGCGAGCCGATATTGCTTTGTATTTGGGAATGGCAGATGAAACCTTGAGCCGCGAGCTGGCAAAATTATGCACGAAAGGGCTGGTTAAAAAACATATGCGTAATATTGAGTTACTGGATATTGATCAGCTTCGCAAAATTGCATGCTGTAGTGAACATGAAGCTGACTATAAGCACAACATTACGCGCCACTCGAATTCTAAGAAAGACGACAGGCAATTAAAATATATTCATTAACTATGAGGTATGATTTCTACTGTAGTTCTATCTAATATAGTTGTTGGTTCTGATGTGGAACGTCATCATTAAGTGCGCATAATCTATATTATGTTAAATAGTATATTTGTTTCTATATAACCCTTTTAGAAGACATGGACGTCCAACTAAAGTACTTTAGATTCTCCAACTAACTCTCTTAATTTACAACTAACCCACTAAAGTTGATATCCAACATATTTTATAGGAAGAAAGTAGTTTTTTATCATTGCTTCTCACTACCGAAAAGTGCGTATTATTGTTTGGTTGTTAATGTTTATTATTTTGCCCGCCCTTTCCTCTTTTAAAATTGATTTAAAATTAAGGATAAATTTGTTAGCTTCTTATCTATCTGCAATATTTCTACCACACCCCATACATTTAAATAAGCGCCAAAACGTCCATTAGGATGATAGTTAGTCATGCCTCCACAATTGTGACAAATATCATTAGATTTTCCCCTATACCATTGCCACACTTCAAAACTATTCAAAGTGCCCACAGTACAGATGCTAACAGCAGCATAATTCCATCAATGGGTGCGAAACTCCTTTCATTTCTCTCGCACGACTAAAAACCTCGTCTGATAAGTGATTTGGAATAAAAGAGCCCAAAACATACATCACCAAATTTGCATCTACTTTTATATGAGCGTCAGGGACTAAAGCGTGGAAGGTGGACGTAAAGTTTAATACTATAGTTGTGAAAACTCAGAAATCTGCTTATGACCCTGAATGTGAGAAATATTTAGTGCTTTAGTTGTAATTCAAAAATGTAGTATTCAGAAAAATCAACAGCTTACAAATCTGGAACGTTTAGTACTTTGGTTGTATGTCCAAGACATGCCCTGCCTTTTTACACAATTTTCAATCGTGCCCTTCGGATTATCGTCGCTACCCTCCGAGATTGTCTCGGCTGGCGGTTTTTGGTTTTAAACTAAACTTTTATTATTAAATGATGAAATCCTTGTACTAGACTATTAATCTATGCACTGCATGTTTAACAGCATCAAGAAAAAAAGCTTAAAAGGATGTGCGCTTATTACCCTGCGATAAGCATTAAATGTACTCGTATAGAAGCAGTTGGGCATGCAAAGATACAAGCTATATTAGATTCATTATAACCGTATCCACAAAGGAGCAATCACATGGCAAATAAAACAGAGCGGCTAAGAGCATTATTGAGCAAACCCGAATTATTGCTCATGCCCGGCTGCCATGACGGAATATCAGCAAAACTTATTGAAGAAGCAGGTTTTGATATGGGTTTTATGAGTGGTTTTGCAGTATCAGGTGCCAGATTAGGAATGCCCGACACAGGCCTGATTTCATACGGTGAAATGGTAGACCAGGGACGTAATATTTGTAACTCAGTGAGCATCCCCATGTTCGGCGATGGGGACACAGGTTTTGGCAACGCCGTTAACGTTAAACGCACGGTAAAAGGCTATGCTGATGCCGGGTTTTCCTGCATTATGTTAGAAGATCAGGTGATGCCAAAACGTTGTGGCCATACCAAAGATAAAGCGGTAGTTTCAAGAGAAGAAGCTTTCGCACGCATACAAGCCGCCGTAGATACTCGCAGCGAAAGCGCTGACATACTCATTATGGCAAGAACCGATGCAAGAGCAACCGACAGCCTCGATGAAGCCATCTTTCGTGCCAATGAATTTATAAAATTAGGAGCCGATATAAGCTTTCTGGAAGCGCCCGAATCAATAGATGAAATGCAAGAATACTGCAATCAGGTTCCCGGTCATAAAATGGCAAATATGATAGAACACGGAAAAACCCCGGTTTTACCGCCCCAGCAACTGGAAGAGATTGGTTACAAGATTGCAGTATTTCCTCTCTCCCTGCTCAATGCATCAATCCTGGCAATGAGACAGTCATTAGAAATGATAAAGAGCGGCAATGAACCCAACAATGTACTGGATTTTGAAGGCCTAAAATCGGCAGTAGGCTTCCCTGAATACTATGATGAGTTTGATCGTTATAACTAAAGGTTCTTTAAAGCACACACCCCTACTTTTAGGCAGTTTTTCTACTAAACGTGCCTTAATTAAAAATTTACTTAGCCGCCAATCGATTCCAGGTATCAATAACTGTATCAGGATTTAACGAAACACTATCAATCCCCTGTTCCATTAGCCATTCGGCAAGGTCAGGATAATCGGAAGGCCCCTGACCACAAATGCCGACGTATTTGCCCTGTTTTTTACAGGCCTGGATCGCCATTTTCAGCATCACTTTTACAGCGGGGTTACGTTCATCGAAACCCGCAGCGATGAGGGCTGAATCTCTATCTAAGCCCAGCGTTAGCTGTGTCATATCATTGGAACCGATGGAGAAACCGTCAAAATATTCGAGGAAATCTTCGGCAATTATGGCATTTGAGGGTAGCTCACACATCATTATGTGGCGTAAACCATTTTCTCCGCGCTCTAGACCGTTTTCTGTTAATAATTCGGTAACACCTTTTGCTTCGGCCAGAGTTCTTACAAACGGAATCATGACTTCGATATTACTAAAGCCCATATCGTTGCGGACACGTTTGATGGCTTCGCATTCCATTTCAAAACAGGGCCGGAAAGTTTCGTCGAGATAGCGTGATGCACCACGGAAACCAATCATTGGGTTTTCTTCGTGCGGTTCATACTCTGTACCCGCAATCAGATTGGCGTATTCATTGGATTTGAAGTCTGACATGCGTAAGATGACGGGTTGCGGATAGAATGCCGCTGCGAGTGTTGAAACACCTTCGACGATCTTTGAAATAAAGAATTCTCGTGGGCTTTCATAGGCTGAGATGCGAGGTTTTATCTGCGCCTTTAGTTCCTCTGATTGCTGATCGTATTCCAGCAAGGCGCGTGGATGAATGCCAATCATATTGTTGATGATGAATTCCATACGTGCCAGACCGACGCCTTTATTTGGTAACTTACAGAATTCAAACGCACGGTCTGGATTGCCGACATTCATCATCACTTTTAAATCGAGATCAGGCATTGTGTTAATTTCGGTTGTATTCACATCGAAATCTAGCAGTCCCTGGTAAGCATAGCCTGTATCACCATCTGCGCAGGATACGGTAACATCTTTATTTGCCGGGATAGTTTCAGTGGCATCACCACAACCGACTACTGCGGGGACGCCTAATTCACGCGCAATTATGGCAGCGTGACAGGTACGCCCTCCTCTATTTGTGATGATGGCTGAGGCGCGTTTCATGATCGGTTCCCAGTCAGGGTCTGTCATATCTGTAACAAGCACATCGCCCGGCTTGATCTGGTCCATATCATCAAGACTCATTACAATTTTTGCGGTGCCAGCGCCTATACGAGAACCAATCGAGCGACCTTCTGCGAGAACTTTTGCGCTCTTGCTTGCGCCTTTTGCGAGCGTAAAACGTTCGACGATATTGGCAGATTGGCTTTGTACCGTTTCTGGTCGTGCCTGGACAATATATAAACCATTATCCAGGCCATCTAACGCCCATTCGATGTCCATAGGACGCTTATAGTGCTTTTCAATAGTGATTGCCTGACGCGCTAGTTCTTCAACCTGTTGATCTGTAATACAATATTTAATTTGTTTGTCTTTTGACACATCAATGATTTTAACGGGTTCATCACCTTCAGCATCGTATATCATCTGAATAGCTTTACTACCCAGAGTTCTATTCAGGATGGAGGGCTTATTCTCGTTCAAATTCTTTTTATAAGCGTAAAACTCATCAGGGTTAACCGCACCCTGCACCACCATTTCACCCAAGCCATAACTACCGGTTATAAACACCACTTTATCAAAACCTGAATCAGTATCGAGGGTAAACATCACGCCACTGGCTGCAATATCTGAACGCACCATTTTTTGTATGCCAGCGGATAAGGCCACGCCTGCATGATCAAAGTTTTGATGCACTCGATAAGAAATTGCACGATCGGTAAACAAGGATGCGAATACTTTGCGAATCGCGACTTTTATATCGTTGATACCATGCACATTCAAAAAGGTTTCTTGCTGACCAGCAAAAGATGCATCGGGCAAATCTTCGGCTGTTGCCGATGAGCGAACTGCCCATGTTACTTCTGTGCCATATTGTTTTTCGAGTTTTTGATAGGCTTCATAGATATCCTTTTCAAGGTCATCCCGAAGAGGAACTTGCATAATCCAGTCACGAATCTGCTTGCCAGTCTTAGCTAATTCTTCTAGATTATCAACATCAAGTTCATCAAGTAAAGCATTGATTCTATTGCCAAGGTTCTCGTGCTCAAGAAAGCCCCGATAAGCATCGGCTGTTGTAGCAAAACCACCAGGAACATTCACCCCCAAATTTCCGAGATTCTGAATCATCTCGCCTAGCGAGGCATTTTTGCCCCCGACTTTGTCTATATCATTGATGCCAAGTTGATCTAACCAGATCACATTATAGGTGTTCATGTTTATAAATCCTTTGAGGGGTGTATTTTAATTTTAGTATGTGTTTTAAATTTTTTTATGACCTGTACTGCAATTTCTTCAATCGAACGCTTGGTAACATCCATCGGTGTAAGTTTATATTTTTTATAGAGTGAGGTTGCTTTTTCTATTTCCGCTTTACAGTTTTCAAGCGAGGCGTATTCACTACCAGGCATTCTTTTTTCGCGAATATCACGTAATCGTTTTGCTTTAATAGTGGTTGCAAAGAGTTTATCACGATTATCAATTAATGCCTGTGGCAATGCGTTGCGCTCAAAATCATCTTCGGTAATGGGATAGTTGGCAACTTTGATACCAAACTTAAGGGCGAGATATAAAGACGTTGGCGTTTTACCTGAGCGAGAAACACCGACAATAATGACATCAGCCCGATCAAGGGTTTTTAAAACCATTGCATCATCGTGTTTAAGTGTGAAATTTAATGCGTCAATTCGAGCATCATAGGTTTTTTCATTGATTAAACCATGACTTAAGCCAGATTCTCGCTGTGGTTTAGTATGCAAATCATGCCCTATTTTATCCAGGAAGTTTTCAAAAACCTCGTAGTAATGGCAGTCAGCTTTTTCAAGAATATCGTTGATTTTGGTTTCAGGCATGGTCGCAAAAACCATCGGTTTGAACCCCTGTTCTTTACTGACTTCAGAAATTTCCTTGACGAGTTTTTTGGCTTTTCTCTCACTATCAACATAGGGTCTTTGCAGATAGGTAAACTCCAAATGGGGAAACTGTGAAAGTAGACTGTGCCCCATAGTTTCTGCCGTAATACCGGTACTTTCTGAGACAAAAAATACGGTTCTTTGTGTGTGATCAACCATTGTGGCTTACTCCACAATTTGGTTTTGAGATTAGAATAGTTTTCATTATAAATAAGAAGATAGTATGTATACCAATTTTGTCAGTTAAAAGTGAGAATAAATTTTAAATCAGTTGCTGTGTGCCGTTTATTTTCTGCCCATTCTTCCTGACCATCTGTATTCTAATGCTGATTAGTATAGTATTTAAAAATATCATGCCATGAAAGTTGTACTATATTACTTATTAATAATTCGACAATCCAATCATTTCAATGTTTAATATTGGTTTTTCTGATGCCATTAAGGAATTCAATCATGACAACAATTTATTATAAGCAGAACAGACTAAAAAAATTGCGCGCATTTTGTCAGGTTGCCAAACATGGTAGTGTAACCAAAGCAGCAGAAAAATTATTCGCCAGCCAACCTACAGTATCGTTACAAATTCAAGCACTAGAAAGAGAGATGAATGTCTCATTGTTTGAACGTAATGGCCCACAGATCCTTTTGACAGTTGAAGGTAAGATTTTGTATGAATTAGCTGAACCATTGGTGCAGAATGTCGATCATTTACATGAAACATTTAGTGCGCATTGTGGCAATTTAAGTACCGGTGAACTTTCAATTGCGGCAGGTGAATCTACCATTTTATATATCCTTCCTGGTCCAGTACAAAAATTCACAGATCAATACCCTGGAATAAAACTTTGCTTAGCCAATGAAACAGGACGTTCTGGTCTTGAAATGTTGAGAAATAATGACATTGATATAGCCATTGGCTCAATGCTCGAAATACCAGACGATATTGAATACAAACCAGTAGTTACTTTTAATCCGGTATTAATTGCCCCTAAAGATCATCCTTTGTCTAAAATCGTAAATCTCACTCTAAAAGATATCACACCCTATGGCTTGATTTTACCTCCACGCCACCTTAGTACGTGGCGTATTGTTAAAATGGTATTCGCACAACACAACACCAATTATAAAGTGACTTTAGAAGCCGGTGGCTGGGAAGTCATCAAACAATACGTAAAAATTGGTATGGGTGTTTCGATTGTAACGGACGTTTGTATCACCGATCAGGATCGAAAAGATCTAACGGTAATACCACTGGATAAATATTTCCCGAAACGTAGTTATGGCATTGTGACACGTAAAGGCAAGTTCCTATCAACACCTGCAGAGAGGTTTATTGATTTGATGAATGAATGCTATCACACTGAAGAAAAAGTATAATTTTTAGACACCCCCCTACTTTTAAACCTTTTTTAACACTGTTACTAAACCAATTCTTATATTTAGGCTATAAATGATAGTAACTTAATATTTATCGGAAATTCATAATGAAAACTTTAACATGCCTCACAACCATCGCGATATTGTGCGCCATGCAATCGGTTTTTGCCGCTACTACAGACACTGATCATGTCGAAGGTGCCAAACTCTTCGAAAAGTATTGTAATGTTTGTCATGGCATGACTGGCGGCATGGATATGAAACAGCGTGTAGCGCCACCAATTGCTGGAGTTAGAATGCACTACAAGGCTGTGCATGCTGATGAAGAGTCATTTGTGAATGCCGTTACAACATGGCTTGAAAAACCGGATGAAAGCAAAAGCCTTATGCCTGGCGCAATCCGTCATTTCAAGCTTATGCCCCCTATTTCAGTTCCCGCTGAAGATGCGATAAAAATTGCAGAGTATATTTATGCTGGCAATATCGCGACACCGGAGGGCTACCAGAAGCACTATGAGCAGATGCATGGCAAACAATCACAACAAAAAAGCAGAATGGGTAGACAATTTCTGAGTTTATTAAAAAGACAGTTTAGAATGTCAGCGGATCAACTCGAAGCATTACAACTTAGCGATGATCAATTACAAAAGCTCAAAACATTGATTATCGAAAAAGAAGCTATCATGCAACCATTACGTGAAGAAGTGCTTGAATTCAATCAACGCCTGAATACTCTGGATACGAGAGAGTCTAATTACAAATCCGAGATATTCGCCCTGGCTGATATCAACGCCAAACGAGTCGAGCAGATGGTTATCGAAAGTGGTGAGATGCGGATGAAGATTGAATCTGTTTTAAATGCTGAACAATATCAGACACTACTAGATACACGCCAACAGATGATGGACAGATATGAAGAAATGAAAAAGATGAGGCAAGCGCAATAGCAGTTTATGAGCGCAAACAATCCCCAAAAACACCACAAAAGGGGGGGAGTGTCTTTTTAATAAATATCAATCATCAACCGCAAATTCAATTCGCTCATTAAGCTTATCCAGAGCTTTTATCGCACAGATGGCATCTTTATCGCCACCTGGTGCGCCGCTGACACCTACCGCACCAATATTAAATCCACCTGCGACAATTTTGACGCCTCCTTCCATCACGATCAGCCCCTCGATGTGATTGAGTTCTTGCTGAATGTCGGGTCTATTCGTTCTGAATTCACCACTGTCTAACCAAGCCATTACTGTCATATTCGCTTTGCGATGTGCGATTTCAATGGTAAAACGTGAAGCTGCATCATCGCGCAATGAGGCGCGTTCAATACCATAACGATCTACGACTACAGCACTGACGTTATAACCTTCTTTGCGACAGGCATTAATCGCTTCGCTGGCGATGTCACGGGCCAAATCCATACCTATATTTTTCTCGGCTATAACGTCATCAGCGAAGTTTAAACCACTGATTAACAGCATTAAGGCTGTAACTAATATTTTTTTCATGCTATTTCCACTCCTGAATCATTTTTAGCGGTTTGCGCTTTGAGTATCTGCTTTATTAAACCAGGGCCCTGATAAATCAAACCCGTGTAAATCTGTACTAATACTGCACCGGCATCAAGTTTATCTTGTGCATCTTGAGCCGATGAAATCCCGCCTACACCGATAATAGGAATCTGATCTTTTAAATGCTTATAAAATTCTGCGATAACTTTCGTAGACTGCTCTCTAACTGGTTCGCCACTCAAGCCCCCAGCTTCATCAGCATAAGCCATACCCTCTACCGCATCGCGAGACAAAGTGGTATTCGTCGCGATTAGTGCATCCATATTATTTGATAGTAAAGACTCAGCTATACCCCGAATTTCTTCATCGTTTAAATCTGGAGCGACTTTAATGGCTACTGGCACATATTTTTTAAATTCCAGGGCAAGTGACATTTGCTCATTTTTGATCGCAGCGAGTAAGGCATTGAGTTCGGCGCCATATTGTAAAGTGCGCAAACCGGGTGTGTTAGGGGAAGAAATATTCACCGTAATATAGTCAGCATAACGATAGGCCTGCCGAAGGCCAATCAGGTAATCTTTGGTCGCACATTCAACCGTAGTATCCAGGTTTTTACCTATGTTTATGCCTAAAATACCTTTGAAACCGGCGCCCCGGACTTTATTTACATTTTCAATTAAATGGTCGACGCCATGGTTATTAAAACCCATACGGTTAATAATTGCCTTGGCTTCAGTCAATCTAAATATGCGTGGTTTAGGGTTTCCCGGTTGCGCACGCGGTGTTACCGTACCAATCTCAATAAAGCCGAAGCCTAAATTTGATAAAGCGGCTATATGTTCACCATTTTTATCTAGACCTGCCGCAAGTCCCACGCGATTGGGAAACTCAATGCCCAATACCTTTATCGCTTCACCTCTGTATTTGGGTTTGAAAAATCCAAGAATTCCAAGACTATTTAGGATTGATAATAAGAATAAGGTGATATTGTGTGCTGCTTCGGGAGGCAATAAAAACAGAATTTTTGCTATTAATTTATACATTTATATGTGTGCTGATTTTAATATTGATGAGTCATTTTAAATGACTCACGATTATGATCAAAGAAACAAATTTTATGATGCCATACTATCGACAAGTTTCACTTACACCTAAAATATAATGTTTAACAATTCCGATGTCTGGGCGAGATGACTGCCAGAGAACCCTGTGATATTAGTCATCCTTTAAGGCGTTGATGCATCACGAATCATCGGTATTGATAATGGAGTATATGACCAATGCCACTTTTCTTCGTTGTAGCCATGTGGACGTTGACTATGTTTTTGGCAGTGTAAGGTTGATGAAAACCATATTGTGCTGCATTTTTGTAAGCCAGTTGATAGACTTTCAGGCCTTTGCCATTTTCAAACCATTTATTGTTCAAGGCATTTAAATCAATCTCAGTCCCCCAATGATGCCTTGATGTGCCGGGCATTGAATTATACCGAAGTATATTGAGTGCCCTCTTCTTTGGGTTTTTAATTGTGTTTCTTTTTTGCCCTCCACTTTCTTTCCCATATCTGTTTTTGATAATTAAAGTTTCGAGTTGCTGAGATAATAGTCAGACGAATTCCTTCTTTGCTTGCAACTTTATGCATTTTTTTGAAAGCATCCAGAGTTTCCTGTCTTAAATAATGTCCGGGACGATTAGCAGTATCGAGAAGGAACTTTGACAAAGGCAGCGTGCCGGGCAGGGTTAAATTTACCCGTCAAGTATTTTTCCACTTCATTTCTTAGTAGTTGTTCATCATCGGTTGTTGCAAATGAAGCAGGTGTTAACAACACAATTATTAGAAATGCAGAAGTAATGGATTAAAAAGGCTCTAAGCATAATGGATGATTTAATTCTCTTCTAAAAAGATGATAAAAACAAAGATTGACTATTTTTTCAAATCTTCAAGATAAAGCTGGTAAAGCTTGGGTTCCATAATCGAATTCACGGGTACTTTTACTTTTTGTATATCCTTTGCAAATACCAATGCCGCCTGCATGGTGTCGCTGTTGATAAATCGTGTATCAATATCAAATCTGAAATCAGTCGGAATTTGCGAATTAAGTCGCGCCATATTAAAACCCCAGATTCCAAACGATGGAATGCTTACATGATAACTAAGCGTATCATCGAATACCGCGTCGAGTGTTTTCTCAATACCCCAAAAGGTTTTATGGGTGAAGAATGGTGACGAACTCTGGCTCACAACAATACCTTCGGGAGTCATGCGCTTACGAATCATGGTGTAAAATTCTTTCGAGTAGAGCTTATTGATGGCTTCGTTATGCGGGTCTGGCATATCAATAATTACACGATCGTATAAAATTCCAGACTGATTGATAAAACTGAAAGCATCCTCGTTATAGACTGTGAGTTTCTCATTTTCCAGGCTGTTTTGATTTAGATCTGCAAGCATCGGTAATTCTTTACTGATCTTGGTCATTTCCGGGTCGATATCGACCAGATGAATTAGTTTTATCTCATCGTATTTAATAATTTCGCGAACTGCCAGGCCATCTCCGCCACCAAGTATCAAAACATTTTCGCGTTTGCCCGGAATACTCATGACAGGATGCACTAGTGATTCGTGGTAGCGGTATTCATCACGCGATGAGAACTGGATATGGCCATCTATAAATAAGCGGTGTTCTTTATTCGCTTGCGATTGAGTGACTACAATACGTTGATAAGGTGTCTGTTTTTTATAGATGATCTGATCAAAATATAAATGTTTCTCGGCAAAACTCGTCAGAAACGTGCCATAAAATGTAAATGCCGTAAGCATTATCAACACAGTCACACTAATTGCGGCCATCAATCGCGGCGACGTTAAAAACTTACGGAAGAAATAGATATTAATCAGTGCGGTTAAAATATTCAGCAAGCCGATCGCAAATGATGAACGAATCAGACCCAGATGGGGTAATAGTAATAGTGGAAACGCTACAGAGCCGATTAATGCGCCAATATAATCCAGTGACAACACATTGGCGATAGAATCACGGGTACTTTGTTTATAGGAGAGTATTCCTGTGAGAATGGGTATTTCCATGCCAACCAATGCACCGATAATGAATATCAGGCTGAACATCAAAGTTTCGTAGAGCGCCCTCACCATCGGGAAAGCCATCATCAGTAGCAAGCTACAAACGCCACCTACCAGTGAAATTATGATTTCAATGGTGATGAAATTCTGGATTAAATTCTCACCGAGAAACTTTGAAAGATAAGAACCGACACCCATGGAAAACATGAAAAAACCGATCGTCAGTGAGAATTGATAGACACTGTTTCCGAGCAAATAACTCGAAACAGCGCTGATGATTAATTCATAGGCGATGCCACACAACGCCACCACAAGAATGGATATCAACAGAATAGAGGTTTGTTTGCTGGTGAGCTTTGAGTAGATCTGCAAATTGAATGCCGACTGGATTAATTGAATGGTTTGACTTTATTGTACAAGCGTACAAATCTAGAAATTCCCAGCTAATACTTTTTTATGAAGTACTAGCCGGGAAAAGTGAAATCAGATTATTTGCCGCGAGAAAAACTGCCTGAGCCTGAGCGAGATTTAAATGAGTTGCTTTTTGAGCTAGTAGCGCGTTTTGGTGTTGCTCTGCGTGTTGCCGGTCTTGCACCTGTAGCACGCTGACGACTAAGCATATTTCCGATCAGCATTCCCATCAACAGCCCAGATCCGGAAAAACCTTGTTCACGGACTTCGCCTTCACTAGAAGCTACCAGGCGGTTATTTTCGGTATCCACTTCCATTTTAAATAGGTCTTTTTCGCCGGCGTCTTTAATCTTGTTATTGTTTTTATCATCAAAACCTAATAGTGAACCATCAGCTTGAGAATTAACTCCAATCGGCCCCGCGTTAAGTGGCGGCTGAGTGGCATTTAAATCTTTCGCATAGGTATCCGAAAATTTATCCATGACATTGTCATTATTAACATCACTTGAAGTATTTTCGAATTTGGTTAAAGACTCAGATGTGACGCCTAATACACGATCTAAATCTGCAGTTGCTGATTTCTTCTCACAACCAGCCAGTAACACTGCACTGCATATTATGGTTGTTAATGTGATTGTAACTATTTTCATTATTTAATCCCTGTTGGCTAATTTGCTTGTGAGTTTACTCTTTATTTGGTTTTGTTTGTAATCAGTTTAATATTTTATAGTACTGAAATAAGTTATTTAAATATCATTAAAAACGATAGGCGAAATGTTGTTCATGGACTCCGTCTTCAAAATAGTCATCCAAAGTACCCGCATTGATAAAACCTGATGCCAATAATGTATCAGCTACTCCACTATAATTGCTGGGAAAGGATAGAAACACTGCTCTTCCCTCGTCATTTTTAACTTGTTCGAGTCCAATTTCCACATCTGCTATTGTGAATAAAGACTCACCTTCATCGTCCCAGCCAAAGCTGTAGGCATCATCGGTTTCAGCGATCTCGAATACAGAGTTAAATTGCGCAGGACAATGTTCCTGTTCGACGGGTGTATTGACTACTTCTTTTAAACGCAAACCCAGAATCATTTGTGCTTCGCCTTCATCATAATAATCTTTGTGGGTAATTTCCAACTTGAAACCTAATGAACGATACAAATGCAATGCCGCAGCGTAAATCGCTCCGTCGTCTTCATCAACATAATCACTAACCCGTACAAAAAGCTTTCTGCCACCCTTTTCTTTAAGAAAGTCGATCAGTTCATTGAGCATGATTCTGCCATGACCCTGGTTGGCATAGTCATCGTGTACATAAGTCCAGGATAGTAAATGGGTTTGATCACAAGCGGGAGGTGTTAAAAAACCGGTAACACCGATTATTTGGCCATTTTGCTCCAAAACATATTGATCGATAATGCCCCCGATTTGCTGGTAACTTTCGAGTGCTTCTTCGGCGTCATCTTCGTCTTGTGATTCAATCACTTTGATAACAGCCTTGATATCCTCAGGTTGCATTTCTCGAAGCTTTTGCATTATGGTTTTACACCTGTATTACTAATCGTTTCAACTTTTCCGCGTAAATGTTCGGCGACTTTAATATTAGTGGTTTCAAAGGCTTTCTCAAATACTTTGATTGCGTTTTCTGGTTGGGTATCGCCACACATGAAAATATCTAGTGCCGCATAATCGCGTTCTGGCCAGGTGTGTATACTGATATGTGACTCAGCCAATACCGCCACGCCAGAGACTCCACCATTAGGCGTGAAATGGTGCAAATGGATATGCAGTAAAGTCGCGCCCGTAACCTCAACAGCTTCACGCAATGTTGATTCGATGTGTGCAAGATCATTCAAGTTTGAAGCTTGCCAGCAATCCACTAATAAATGGATCCCGGCAAAGTCATAGCCATCACGCTGCATAAACAAATCCTGTGATTTATCGCTATCGATATGCATTGGCCAATTTGTATTTTTTACGGGTAGTTTTGTCATGTAGGATGATAGTAATGTTTTTAAGGGATCAATTATAGTTTAAAAAGACACCCCCCACCTTTTAGGCACTTTTTCAGGGGATGTCTTTCTAGATAGTTTTATTAATATTTGGCGTTCTGCAAAGCAGCAATTCTTTCTTCCAACGGCGGATGCGTCATAAACAGTTTCTTCATGCCATCGCCTAAACCACCTGCAATACCAAACGCCGCCATCTCGCCCGGCAAATCGTGCGGCTGATTCACTTGCTGTAATTTACGTAAAGCCGCGATCATTTTTTCGCGCCCTGCCAAATCAGCACCACCTTTATCCGCATGGAATTCACGATGTCTGGAGAACCACATCACTACCATGCTGGCTAAGAAGCCGAGTAATACCTGCGCTATCATGGATACCACAAAATACGTCATACCATAACTATTACTGCTGCTACCACCTTCACGGTTACCAGAAAGCACTGAATTTACCAGATGCGCGATCACCCTTGAGAAGAAAATAACAAACGTGTTCATTACACCTTGTAATAATGTTTGTGTAACCATATCGCCATTGGCAACGTGTGACATCTCATGGCCTAGCACCGCTTCAACTTCATCCGCATTCATGTGTTGTAACAAGCCTGTGCTGACCGCGACCAATGCATTGTTTTTGCGCGCACCCGTGGCGAAAGCATTTGGCTCATTCGCGTGAAAGATTCCCACATCTGGCATATCAATACCGACTCTTTGTGCCTGGCGTTGTACTACGTTGAATAACCAGCGTTCTTCTTTGGTTGTTGGGTTATCTATTACTTGTACACCCATACTTTTAATAGCCGAGCCTTTGGACATCCATAGGCTGATAAATGAACCGGCAAAACCCAGTACGATTGACATAAGGGCAATATATCCAAAACCCGCTGGAATACCCATCGCCATCATTCTTTCAGTCAGGCCGAAAGAAGCATCAAGTACATTCCAGACAATACCCAACACTGCCACAATGGCAAAGTTGGTCATCAACAATAAAAATATACGTTTCATTACTTACCTTTAGATAAATTAGTTAATGATAATATGGAGTGCCTCTAATAAATATTCAAGAGCATTTGTATACCTAATGACTAAATATTTGATAATATATTTTACTCTTAATTTCATACAAAGAGACAATCCGTGAGACAAAACCTACTCCGCGCTGACAGCGCATTACTTAGCTACCCTATTCGTGAAGTCGTATCTATCGGCAAACAGCTTGAAAAATTAGGAGAATTTAACATGATATGGGAAAATATCGGCGACCCCGTAGCTGCAGGTGAACCGGTGCCAGCATGGATGCACGATATCGTCACGGAACAAGTTGCGACAGATCGAAGCTTTGCCTATACCGAAACGAGGGGGGCGATAGCGACACGGGAATACGTGCTGGAACATTTCTCAGATAAAAAGAAATGCACAGTCGACGATATACTGTTTTTTAATGGTCTCGGCGAAGCCATAAACAAAGTCATGAACAAGCTGCCGCAGGAAGCACGCGTATTGATTCCCTCACCTACCTATCCTTCACATGCGACTGCAGAGTCAATGCATGCTGGTTGTTCTTTCGTCAGCTATTCACTGGATCCTACTGATAACTGGGAACCCGATATCGAAGAAATTGAAAACAAGGTTAAATACAATGACCACGTGGTAGCAATTCTGGTTATTAATCCTAACAATCCGACGGGTGCTGTATACAGGCGTGAAACCCTGGAGAAAATTGTAGCAATCGCGAAAAAATACGATTGTTTCTTAATCTTTGATGAAATCTATCACCATATGACTTTCGATGGTGTTAAAACCACCCTATTGCATGAAATTATCAGTGATGTCCCTGGCATAAGCATGAAAGGCATTAGTAAAGATATTCCATGGCCTGGGTCTCGGTGTGGCTGGATTGAAGTCTATAATGCTGATAAAGACAAAAACTTTAAGGATTTTATCCAGGTTATTCTTTTAACCAAAATGCTGGAAGTTTGTTCTACGACCTTGCCGCAGCTTGTGCTACCTCATTTGTATCAGCACCCGGAATACCCGGCATATTTGCAATCACGTATCGATAAATACCAGAAGCGCGCGGATGAAGCGTGTGAGTTTTTCCACAAAATATCGCAGGTTCATGTAAACAAGCCCAAAGGCGTATTTTATCTGGTTGTGGAGTTACTCGGTCTACCGAGAAATGAACTGGTATCCATCAATAAAGAAGTGCGACTCTATCTGGATAATCTTGAGCATAGCCCCGAGAGTCTGGCACACAATACTGATTTCCAGTTTGCTTATGAATTGATGGGTGCAGAAGGCGTTTGTGTAGTGCCTTTGACTGGTTTTGGCTCTGATATCAATGGATTCCGCATGACTTTATTGCAGGAAGATGACGCGGTATTTACAGACACTTTGGAAAGGATTGGACGGGCTATTGACAATTATTATGCTTAGCAACTCGGTTAACTAAAATTATTCCTTGCTTCGACCAGCAATCGTAATTTCCTTACGGAAATTACGATAGACTTTTCTTGGCTCTTGATGAGCCTAAGAAAGACACCCCCCACCTTTTTAGGGGTTTTTCATTTCGTTTATTGAAATGATCCTACCCCTTATGATGCGCTTAGTGCTAACTTGCCTGTACGGAGATATACTAGCACTTAGCAAATTGCGGGCACTTTTTGAGATTAGGATGAAATCAGCATGATTAGAAATCTAAGACTACGCTCAATACTCGGTGATTTTCAAATAGAGAATCACAGCATTGCTTATCACAAGTTCATGGCGCAGTTTTACAATTTTTGTATCAAACAAGGTATGGAACCCGGCAAAATCGTGCCATCGCGTGCTTTTTGTTCTGACGAAAGTCAGGGTTACCTATCATCCTGATCAGCAAACACTTTGGAGCATTCCCATTTGATCATGGTTTGGTCGGAGGTGTGATGGCTCATGACCGTCATCATCCTCACGCACACCACGGTAAAGACATGGTAATCATCCAGGCTAGCCATGTCGGTTATGAGCCGCTATCACAGCGTTTTGGTCGCTACCGCCGGCTACAAACCGACGATCAGCATTTTTCACCAAACTGCGGCAAGATTCATGCAACCCTCGAATGGTATCTGGCCGAATACAGCTTTGCATAGGAAAATACGCTTTTACAAAAGGTCGACGATGAATTCCGCATCACCATCGATAAACGCCTTGTAAAACAGGATTATGAAGAAGGCTTATTTTTAAACCTTGAGCAAATCGTTCAGTACGACAAAGAAACAGGGGTAATCAACAAGCCGGTTAAAATCCTCAGCATTTCACACGTCTATCTGGTATCGGATGATCTCGTTGAATACCTGAATGATCAGGACTATAAATGGCCAGAAGACAAAGCCAGACCGATCAATCAGCACCTGCAACCGACCTTGTTCAGCTTTAGGCGCGACGAAACAACTTTCAACCAGATACTGGTCAATCTGCACGAATATATGCCATGGATAGTAACATCGGGCCATCCGATGCTCAGTGCTGCCGAGATCAATGTGCAAATCGAATTCGATATTGCCTAACGCAGCATCGTTATGGAAGAAAGCTATCAGGGTAAGAACCTGATTTATATCTCAGGCTTGAATATTGATTATTCACCTGTTAGCGGCCAGCATTTCCCACTCAGTCACTTCGTTCCGTGGGCGGCGTACATCCAGACAAGCGACGGCAAACATCAAATTCTGGAACAGGATGAGCTATATCAGGCACTGATGGATTGTTCGGATAAGAATGAAGATCAGGTAAGACTGGATGATATGATTTGGGACTGATTTATTAGCTGCCCCAGGGAACAATAAATCATCTCGAATAGATCAGAAAGCTTGCTTTTTTAGGCTCAGCAAGAGCCAAACAGTATATCGTTACATTTCCGTAGGAAATGTCGGTGGCTAGTTGATCCTGGATTTTTCTTAATAGAGGTGCCCATATAGCAAAGGTAAACCCAGGACCTTCCACACAAGAGCTTCATTTATCGTTTATAATCAAACCCTGCTAGATTAAATCTAAATTAATTCCCGCAAAATCTTACTCATCAAACTCTTTCAATAGAAATAGAGGTGTATTTCTTGAGTCATAGAAGAATTAATGCAACCATTCAGCAAAGTTAAGAAACACACTAGGGAGATCTTTATGAAGTTTTTGCTTTCACCAAAAACAGCGTCCGTTTTAATTGCCGGTTTTTCTTTTTTCGCTACTACAAATCTACTAGCTAATAGCTGCCAAAAAGCTGACATTGAGTATTATTTACAACGTGGTTTTAGCCATGATCAGGTTGTCAGGCTTTGCTCAACGACCAACTCGGCTCCTACACAAGCCGCAACCCCTGATGTTAGCACTGTCTCTGCAGTTCCACAGTACCAGCATCAAAACAGCACAAGTATAGCTGCGCAACCCTCTGTACCCGACATGACATCTATTAAAGATCAGGTATATTTCGAAACAGTATTAATTGCCACTTCAGCCAAGCTATCTCCTGAATCCCTTTCTTACGTTTCCAAAGAATGTGTTGAATATGGTGATGAAGGTTTAGCCGGACTTAGAAGCAAGGCATGCGCAAATACAAAGGTGACCCTGCCATTTAATGGTTTGCAGGTTGTCAGGGTCACCAAAGGAATCTTTTTATTGAGACAACAGGAGTTACTGCTTAGAGGTAATATTCAACGCGAATACCTGAATCTAAACTCATACTCTTCAACTGAGCAGGCTGCAATTCGGGCGCAGCTCCCAGAAAACCAAAGCCAGCTAGATTTACCAGTACGTAAAGGGGTCGACCCCAGGCAAGTAGCTGCCAGACTTCAAAAATATATCAGGTAGATAATACGCCCTATTCATTGTGCTTTTTTACCACATCTGTTCTGAACCAGTTCGTATAAATGATACGGAATAGTATTTTTATTAACATTTATTAGCTTTTTTCTACTCAATTATAGTATAATTTGTGCCAATCGTGGTTTTTTAACAACACAATTATCCGCTTTAACGTTGCTAAATTTCCGGGTTTTTATTACCTCTTACACTTCTAAGAGTTAATACTAATTCCACGCGGTTCCGCTAAACTTAAATCTAAAAAATGTAGGTATATGAATATGAATAAATCAATAATCTCTGCTGCTATTGCAGCGGCTATGCTGGCTCCTGTAGCTGCTATGGCAGAAACAAAATTCTACGGCGAGTTACATGTATCATACGATATACTCGATGCAGACGACGGTGAAAGCCGTAACAGTGTTTCTTCTAACACTTCAAAAGTCGGCATTAAAGGTTCAACTGAATTAAACGCTGGTTTAAAAGCCATCTATCAGGCTGAGTTTGGGATTGACACCGGTGGAGCAAATAACGATGAAATTACTAAAACTAGTAAAGCTGCTTTCGCTAATCGTAACCAGTTTGTTGGTTTGGCCGGTGGTTTCGGTGCGGTGCTTGTCGGTCGTCACGACACACCTTTTAAAACAGTGGGTCGTAAAGCTGACTTATTCTGGAGTACTCAGTTAGGTCAAAATTATGCTGTTACTAACCCTGGCAATTGGGATCTTCGTCCAAATAACGTAGTTGCTTACCAGACACCTAAAATGGGTGGTTTCCAGGCTCTTGCCGCTTATGTTACAGATCTAGGTGAAGTGGGTGGTTTTGGTGATGATGACAATACAGCAATCAGTGTTAACGGCCTCTACAACGCCGGACCTCTTATGCTAGGGGCTGGTTATGAGAAGCATAATCTTGATGGTCTTAGTGCTGATCGTAATGCTTTCCGCCTGGTGGGTTCATATAAAGTTGGTGAAGCTAAAGTGGTTGGCTTCTACCAGGATGAAGAAAATGACGGTATTGGAGGTCCTGATGCGACTGTATGGGGTATTGGTGGAGCTTATGACATCGGTGCGGGTACTATTAAAGGCCAGTACTATGAGCGTGATCTCGACGGCACTGGTGATGATCCTGCGCTTATCGCCGTTGGTTACGACCACAATCTAGGCAAGAAAACTATTGTATACGGACAATATGCAACTATCTCTGAAGGAGGCAAACTGGCTGGTGTTGGTCACGATGAGTCTATCACTTCTCCAACAGGTGGTGATGCTGATGGTTTCTCAATCGGTTTGAAACATTCTTTCTAAAGGTAAAAGTTTAATAAGCATAATTAAGGGCATCCTCTGGGATGCCCTTTTTTTTTATGTCTATAAAATACTGCCAGCAAGCTGACGATAAACCGCAGAATACTAGTAGTCACCCTCAGCATCAATTGCTGATAAAATATCATTCAGAAAACCAGTTTTATCCGAATCCATTGAATCCATTGAATAATTGACTCTAGTTTGGCTCTCTGCCGTATGCTGACCTTCACCATCAATGCCGGACAATACCTGATTCAACAAAACCGATGAATCCTGCACTGCCGAGAGTTCAAAATTTACCCGTAAATTATCGTCCTGCAGATGATTGTACTCAGCATCGATTGCCGAAAATATTTCATTGGGTGTCATAGGCGTGGCAGCCACGCTAAAAGCCGATAAAACGCCTGCTATTAATAATGTAGTCTTGATTTTCATAATTTTTCCTCGTTAAATATTTAGGTCAACACAGTTTTGTTCTATGCTGTGTAAATCTTATACGCAAAGCTGGAAAAATCAGACGCATTTTCTATTATTATAAAAACACACTCAGTTTTTTGAGGGTTCACCTAATATCGGCTCTAGTCGCAAAACACTCTGGTCTTTTATCAACGACACAGCTACATAACGCCGCAATGTGAATGGAAATGCAAATAGCCTATGACTTCTGGCAAGCCGCGAAGAAATAGTATTTAGAAAGACACCTCCTACCTTTTTGGCCTTTTTTAAACAATGGCTTTGAACCAGCTAACCAGCTTATTTCTGATTCTCCAGCAATCTTCGCATTTCATCAAACTGATCACTTTCTTTTTTTTCTACCGATGGAAACTCAGGTTTCATCGCGCGTAAATTGACGACGATGGTTTTGGCAACCTCTAGTTGCATAGTGAGTTTATTATCTGCGGGTATTGCGTACCACGGTGCCCATGGCTTGCTGGTGTGATTGAGTAATTCTTCATAGGCGTGCATATAATTATCCCACAACGCACGTTCTTTTAGATCATCGGAGGAAAACTTCCAGTGTTTTTCAGGCTCATTCAAGCGCGACAAGAAACGGTTTTTTTGTTCTTCTCTGGACACATTCAGCCAGAACTTTAATACTACGGTGCCATTTCGTGCCAGATGTTGTTCATAATCATTGAATGATTCAAAACGTTCGTTCCAGAATTTTCCCAAGTGCTCTTCATCGAGTGTTTCAGGCAGATCAGGAAGGCGCTGGTAGCGTAAATAACCTGGATGAACACGCACCACGATTGCTTCTTCATAATAGCTGCGGTTGAAAATACCGATCTGCCCTCTTTCCGGAAGGCGGATATTACTGCGCCACATAAAATCGTGATCGAGTTCCAGCGATGAAGGCTTTTTGAATGATGATACATGGCATCCAGCGGGGTTTACGCGGTTAAAAACAGCGCGTATCGTGCTGTCTTTGCCTGAGGCATCCATCGCCTGAAAAATAATCAATAGTGAGCGTTTGTCTTCGGCAAACAGTTTGTGCTGCAGCTCCGCAAGTTCTTTACGCAAATGTTTTAATTCTTTTTTTAAGGCCGCTTTATCGAAGTCTTTTGCATCGGTCAGCGTTTTAGCTGTTGCTATTTTAAAACTTTTATCTGTGCCAACCTGAAATTGATTACTTATTACTTTAAACATTCGGGCACCTTTTTTGATTAAATAATATTGCTAATAATTACTCAGGCGGCCATCGACCAAACTGTAGATTTTATCCATTTTTTCGGCGAGCTGCATATCGTGGGTCACTATCACGAATGCGGTCTGCAGCTCCTGATTCAGGCTTTGCATTAATTCAAAAATCTGTAATGCGGTTTTATGATCAAGATTGCCAGTAGGTTCATCCGCTAACACTGCATTCGGCTTTGTCACCAGAGCCCGGGCAATCGCGGCACGTTGACGTTCACCTCCAGAAAGTTGTCCGGGTTTGTGCTTAAGCCGCTCTGACAATCCTACCTTTTGGAGTATATCACTCGCCTGTTGGCTCGCATCTGCAACTGCCAGGCCTCTGATAAGTAATGGCATCGCTACATTTTCCAAAGCCGTGAACTCTGGTAAAAGGTGATGAAATTGATAGATAAAACCAAGCGACCGGTTACGCAAGTCACCACGCTGTTTATCAGTGAGTTTGGCAATATCTTTACCCATGACATGCACATTGCCCGCTGTGGGCAAATCGAGTCCGCCCAATATGTGCAATAAGGTACTTTTACCGCTACCTGAGCTGCCCACAATTGCAATTTTCTCACCCGCTTCAATATCCAGTGAAATGCCTTTTAGGACCTCGACATCCAGTTTTCCTTCTTTAAAACGCTTGCTCAGGTTTTGACAGGATATTATTTTTTGATCATTCATATTGATTTGTGACTGGAAGTTTTATTCATAACATTATTCATAACGTAAGGCTTCAGCGGGATGTACATTGGAGGCTTTCCATGCAGGGAAAATCGTGGCTAAAACAGATAGCAGAAAAGCACTAATAGCGATGATGAATACATCAAAACGTTCAATTTTTGCATCTATATGGGTTATCCCATGAATTTCAGCATTTAAAAAGCTGGTATTTAATAACTGTTCTAACCATTGCACAATCACGCTGACATTACTGGCTATCAAAAGCCCTAGCAAAACGCCAATTATAGTGCCGATCAGCGCTAATAAACCGCCTTGCACAATAAAAATACGCATTACTTGTGCGGGTGGCATGCCCAGGGTTCGTAGAATCGCGATATCGGATTCTTTATCGGTAACAACCATTATCAAGGTGGAAACCAGATTAAATGCTGCAACGCCAATAATCAGCAGCAATATCAGAAACAACATGGTTTTCTGTAACTGCAAGGCTTTGAAGAAAGTAGAGTGCTGGGTCGTCCAGTTGGTAATCAGGTAATCTTCTGTTGAGTTGGCAGCAATCTCATTAGTAACTTCATCCGCTTTAAAAATATCATTTATCTGAACGCGTAAGCCTGTAACATCTTTATCCATTTCAAACAATTCAGCGGCATCGTTTAAATGGATATAAGCGATAGATTTATCGTAAATCTGCATATCGACTTTAAATGTCGCGGCCACTTCAAACTCACGCAGAATGGGGGTTAAATCTTCTGTATTTTGAGATTCACCTGAAACCATAAAACTCTGTTTTTTGGGACTTATAAGCGTCACAGTATCTCCTATTACAACTCCCAGAGTTTTGGCCAGGGTTTCACCCAGGATGATTTTAAAAGCTCCTGCTTTTAGTACATTTAAACTATTTGGTGCTGCGATATAACGATTAATAGTGCCAATATCTTTCTCGAAATTAGGGAGTACGCCTTCAAGCAAGGTTGCCTGCACAGTATCCGCTTCTTTTAGCATCACCTGTTTTTCTATAAATGGAGCAGCACCTGTAACGCTTTTATTTTCCAGTACCTGGCGGCGGCGTTTTTCCCACTGGGGTAATTGCCAGTCAGAATCAGACACCGTCACATGCGATAGCATGCCCAGATGGCGATCCTGAATGCCTTTAACATAGCCATTCATAATCGACAAAACAGTGATCAAAACAATAATACCAAGGGCAATTCCAATGACAGAAGCGAGGGAAATAAAAGAGATAAAATGGTTATCTTTTTTGGCTTTGGTGTAACGAAAGCCGATATTAGCTGAAAGTGGTTGGAACATGTTTTAAATATCAGCCTTATTCATATCGCAAGGATTCAGCAGGCTGTACTTTTGCCGCACGACTTGCAGGGTATATTGTAGCAAGCATCGCTAGAATAAAAGCAGCAATTGCAATGCCAATGACTTGTTTGCTGTCAACAACCGATGGGAATGTAGTTCCGGCGTAAAACAACTCTTGAGGCATGATATCAATATTGAATAATTTTTCGATGCCTTCCATGATTGTACCAATATTGAGTGCCAGCAAAACCCCCAACAGCGCCCCAAGAAACGCACCTATTAAACCGATGATTGTTCCCTGAACCATAAAAATTCGCTTAACTCGTCTTGCTGATAGCCCTTGCGTACGTAAGATTGCGATATCAGCCTGTTTATCATTGACTACCATCACTAATGAAGAAACAAGGTTGAACACAGCCACTAACACGATTAAAAACAGGATAAAAAACATCACTATTTTTTCTGTTTTCTGTACCTGAAATAGGCTTTTGTTCTCTTGGCCCCAATCGCTAACGGCGTATTTTTCTCCTAACTCTGTTTGTAGTTTTGATGCTAATTGCGGTGCTTCAAATAGATCATCCAGCTTGAGTCGAATACCTGTGACATTATCACGAGTCTTAAATAGCCTTGATGCGTCCTGCATGTGAATAAATGCGGTTGAGCTATCGTATTCGGCCATATTGATTTTATATATGCCAGTAACCGTAAAACGCTTGCTACGCGGAATCATGCCTGCCGGAGTCACTTTGATTTGTGTGGTAACAACTGTGACCTTGTCACCTAAAAACACATCTAGTTGTTGCGCCAGCTCGACTCCCAGCGCGATTCCGTATTCACCTGGTTTTAGGTCATTAAAATTACCATCCAGCATACGTTTACCTACATCACCAACTTTTGACTGTTCTTCAGGTAATATTCCCTGAAGCAAGACACCTCTTAGTTCGCCATTGCTACTAAGCATCACCTGATTTTGAATAAATGGTGCCGAGCCTTTAATATCCGGCATTGATGTGAGTTTTTGCTGTTCTGTCTGCCAGTCTGAGAGTGAGTCGTCTATCGCAGTGATAGTGATATGTGAAACCATGCTGAGTATTCTGTCTCGAAGCTCTTTCTCAAACCCATTCATCACCGAAAGAACGGTTATTAGTACAAGCACCCCGAACAATATCCCCAGCATTGACGCTAAGGAAATGAACGAAATAAAGTTATTTTTGTGCTTAGAGCGCGTGTAGCGCAGACCGACAAAGAGTTCTAAAGGTTTAAACATGGTTGTGGATTATAGCCTTGTCGATGAATAGAACGAAATAATATAAATAAGAATACTTTGAAAATAGAAAATAGCCGTTCATCTCAGCAATAATGACAAAAAAACATATACTTTGTATGATGTAATAAAGTTCTAACAAACCCTTAAATTTATAATTACAAAGAACTTACAGAAAATATAAATAGAGAATAATAAAATGAAAATTAAACCCCTATTTTTCAGCGCAGCAATGCTTATAGCGACACAGATGATGCCTGTACAGGCTGAAATTCTTGCGATAGGACCTAACGCAAAAGTTTTACAGAAAGCTAGCCTGCCAACAATGGGTCAAACAATGAGTGTTGTTAGCCATAAATTTGGTAAGGCTAATAAAGTTACTGTTTCAAAAGGAAAAGTAACAAAGCGCAATCCAAAAATCACACGTTGGGACTACCCGACATTCTCGGTTTTCTTTGAAAACTCACATGTGATTCACAGCGTAGTACACCGCTAATAACAGACTTCCAAGGGTTGTTTCCTTTTGCCTCTGGTAACTATGGTTGCCAGGGGCTTTTCTGTTTGTGATTTAAAAAGTGCTCAAAAGTACGGGGGTGTCCTTTTTAATAACACTTTTAATGATAATTTACTTAAAACTACAGTTTAATCTCTAAATTAAACTAACCTTAGATCAATTAATCATTGATGTTATTTACCAATGCCCCTACTCGATATAAAAAACCTTACTATTGAATTTCCTAGTCGCCATTCAACTGAAATAGCAGTAAACAACGTCAGTTTAAGTATTAATGCAGGTGAGATTCTAGGGTTGGTCGGCGAATCTGGTGCGGGTAAATCAACTATCGGAAATGGAATCGTACAGCTACTGAGCAAGCCCGGACGGGTTACATCCGGCGAAGTAACCCTCAACGGTGAAATGATTTCCGATTTGCAGGGAGAAGATGTTCGTAAAATTCGTGGTTCCCGAATCGGCTTTATTTTTCAGGACCCCATGACTTCTCTCAACCCATTGTTCACTATTGAAGACCAAATGGTGGAAACCATTGTTAATTGTCTTGGTGTCAGTGAAAGCGAGGCTTCAAAGCGTTCTATAGAGTTACTCGAAAAAGTGGGTATTCCTAATCCTGCGATAAGAATAAAACAATATCCCCATCAGTTTTCAGGGGGTATGCGTCAGCGCGTAGTTATTGCAATTGCACTCTCTGGAGAACCCGAGCTGCATTATTGCTGATGAGCCGACAACAGCACTGGATGTATCAGTCCAGGATCAAATACTCAAATTAATTAAGAGCCTGTGTGTGGACCTGCAAGTGGGTTGTATGCTGGTAACACATGATATGGGTGTGATCGCGAATATCACCGACAGGGTCGCGGTGTTATATCGGGGTGAACTTGTTGAAATTGGGTCAACCCATGATGTACTAAGAAATCCGCAACACCCTTATACTCAGAGTTTAATCAGCGCTGTGCCTTTGGCGAACAAAAGAGTCGATCGTTTCCCATTGGTTGAAACCATAGAAAGCATCGCATCAGGATTAAAATCGATTGATGTTAAAACGCATTGGTTAGGGCAAAGCTCACAACATCACAATACCGATGATTTACTCATAATAAAAAACCTAAACCTGAGTTTTATTACCCAAGATGCTTTTTTTGAAAAGAATCGTCAGAAAGTACAGGCAACGCAGGATGTAAGTTTCACTGTGAAGCAAGGCGAATCATTTGGCCTGGTTGGCGAGAGCGGATCGGGAAAATCGACAATAGCTCGAATGATTGCCGGATTACAACAGCCTGATTCTGGTTCAATCGTTTACGATGGTGTTGAGTTAATCAACAACCCGGATAAAGATGAAGTTAAAAGAGTCAGGCAACGTCTACAGATGATTTTTCAAAATCCCTACTCATCCTTGAATGCACGTATGCGTATCAACGACATCATTGCCGAGCCGATTCTGTATCATAAGCTGGCGGATAAAAATGAAGTTGCAGGAATAGTCGGTGATTTACTCGACCATGTGGGGTTAGGCCGCAAATCAGGCATCAAATATCCGCATGAATTTTCTGGTGGTCAACGTCAAAGAATCTCGATTGCACGTGCTTTAGCGACTCGCCCTCGCCTATTAATTTGCGATGAGCCCACGTCTGCACTGGATGTGTCGGTACAAGCCCAGATTTTAAATCTGCTTAAAGACTTGCAGGATGAACTCGGTTTGACCATGTTATTTATCAGCCATGACTTACCCGTTATACGTCAGATATGCGATCGAGTTGCAATTATGCGTAGTGGCAGGATTCTGGAGCTGGCTGATACCGAAGACTTCTTTGAGAACCCGCAAGATCAATATAGTCAGGAGTTACTCAGTCTCATGCCTCGATTTGAACAGGTGGCGCATAACTAAATCTTTTCATTAATCAGAGATTCCTTAAAAGAACAACAAAGACGGTCAATTAAAGATTGTTGTACTAGACTAATGATTCGCAAACTACTTGCTTGGTTAAAGAACTTTATGGGAGCTAGAAAATGAAAAAACAGTTTAACTTAATTGGAAAAGTTGGTGGCCTGCTGATTGCAAGTCTGCTTGTATTAAGTCCAGTGACCGCGAAAAACTTTAAAACTGGCTTACGATGCTGACCCAGTCAGTCTCGATATACATGAACAGTTATCCGGCGGTATGTTGCAATTATCACATATGACACATGACCCACTAGTACGCTGGGCACAGGACTTAAGCTTCGAGCCACGCTTAGCCACCAAGTGGGAACGAGTTGATGACAACTACCGTGCGCTTTAACTTGCGTGAAGGGGTTAAATTCCATTCTGGAAACCCAATGACCGCGGCTGATTTTAAATGGACCTTCGATCGTTTGAAGAAAAGTGGCGATTTCAAAGCTATTTTTGCAAACTTTCAAAGATCTGAAAGTTGTTGATGACAATACTATTGAGCTGATTACGGACGGCCCTTATCCACTAGTCATGCACACCGCTACCTATATTTTCCCTATGGATAGCAAATTTTATTCCGGTAAAGATGAGAATGGCAAAGATAAATCCGAAATCGTCAAAGATGGTGCATCTTTTGCTTCTACTCATTCCTCGGGCACAGGACCATTCAAGGTAACTTCGCGCGAACAAGGTATAAAAGTAGTCTTTGATCGCTTTGCGGATTACTGGGATAAAGACTCAAAAGGCAATGTTAGCAAGGTTGTAATGACACCCATCAAAGATAACCAGACTCGCGTAGCAGCATTGCTATCTGGCGATGTTGATTTCATTGCACCTGTTGCGCCAAATGAATTTGGGCAGATTAGAAGCTAATGACAAGGTACAGTTAGTTACAATGCCCGGAACACGTGTTATTACTTTCCAGTTGAATCAGGAACGTCGTAAAGAGTTTAAAAATCTAAAAGTACGTCAGGCAATGGTTCATGCAGTTAACAATATTGGTATTGTGGAGAAGATCATGAAAGGCTTTGCTACACCAGCTGCGCAAATGAGTCCTAAAGGCTACCTCGGTCATGATGACTCACTGACACCACGCTTTGATCTCGACAAAGCGAAGAAGCTAATGAGCGAATCAGGATATCCAGATGGCTTCTCGGTAACCATGATGGCACCAAATAACCGTTATGTGAATGATGAGAAAATTGCACAAGCCGTTGCTGCAATGCTTTCTAAAATCAATATCAAAGTTGATCTTAAAACCATGCCAAAAGCACAATACTGGCCTGAGTATGATAAACGTTCTGCTGACATTATGATGATCGGTTGGCATTCTGATACTGAAGATAGCGCAAACTTCTACGAATTTCTGGCTATGACTCCAAACAAAGAAACAGGTATGGGTGCATATAATTCAGGTAATTACAGCAGCAAGTTTGTTGATGAAACGACTGTAAAAGCGAATAAAGAGACCGATGATGCAGCACGTTCTGCTCTATTAAAATCTATAGAAAAGCATATCTACGATGATGCCGCATATATTCCGCTTACATTGGCAGAATCTTGCATGGGCTTCGCGTAAAGGCGTGAATATTAAGCCTATCGTTAACGCGATGAATTTCCCTTATATTGGAGATCTCACAGTAGAGTAACGCCATCTCAATTCTTTAATGAATGATTAGTTACTGGGTAGTAAGATTTTACTACCCAGTCACTATTTTATGAATTCAGATGCTGCAATTCCTGTTCACACGATTTATACAAGTCCTGGTAGTGATGTTAATTATTAGTCTGCTAAGTTTTTCCATCAAAGACAAACTGGGTGACCCATTGAGGGAAATGACAGGACAGTCTGTCTCTGAAGCCGAAAGAGTATTAATGCGAGAAAAAATGGGTCTGAATGATCCATTTCTCAAAGCAATATTTTCGTTTTATCAAAAATGCGGTTCAGGGTGATTTAGGGACATCCTATTTCCATAAACTTACCTGCTATGACAGTAATTCTGAAAAAGTTACCCGCAACGCTGGAACTCACCTTTGCTGCTACTTTAATTATTATTTTCCTCTCTATTCCTCTGGGAGTTTTTTCGGCGATTAAGCCCAACCACTGGTTTAGCAAGCTGATAATGGCAGTCAGTATTGTCGGTATATCAATTCCTGTATTTCTTACGGCGCTGGCTTTAATTTATATTTTTTCGGTGAAACTGGGTTGGATGCCCTCATTTCGGTCGTGGCGAAGTGGTTCAAGTATTTGGCTACTGGCAAACCAACTTTTTAAGTAAAGATGGTTTGATGCATATCATTATGCCAGCGATTGCGCTGTCTTCAATTATGCTGCCGTTGTTTATTCGTCTTGTGCGCGCTGAAATGCTGGAAGTGCTTAGTTCTGAGTACGTTAAATTTGCCCGTGCAAAAGGTTTAAGTTCGACAAAAGTGTATTTTAAGCATGCACTCAAGAATACCATGTTACCTGTGATTACGGTTGGCGGGGTACAGATTGGCATCATGGTGGCTTACACAATTCTGACCGAATCAGTATTCCAGTGGCCGGGTATGGGATTTATGTTTCTGGAAGCAGTTAACCGCTCGGATATCCCCTTGATTGTTGCCTATATCATGTTTGTAGGCTTTCTGTTCGTGGTGGTGAATACATTTGTCGATTTACTTTATGGAATAATAAATCCTACCGTAAACCTCTTGGGTAAAAGTAAATAATGAACCCCTCCACATCATTTTCACAGCGTTTTCTGGCATCTGATTTTTTTTATCATTTTAAACGCGATAAAATTACCATCTTCAGCACAATCGTGTTTTTGATCCTTGTCATTCTCGCGGTGTTTTCACCGTTGATTGCACCCTATGATCCCTATAATTTACAATTACTTAACATTATGGACTCAGAAATGCCGCCTATTTGGCAGCAAGGCTCTGATGAACGATTCCTGCTCGGCACTGATGATCAGGGCCGTGACCTTTGGAGCACGATTCTCTATGGTATGCGTGTCTCATTAATGATTGGTATCCTGGCGGTATTGCTGCAAGCTGTTATCGGCATAACCATAGGGCTCGTGTCTGGTTATGTGGGTGGCAAGACAGACAGCCTTCTAATGCGGATTGCTGATGTGCAACTGTCTTTTTCAACCTTAATGGTCGCCATCATTATTTTAGCCATAGTGCAGAGTGCCTTTGGCAGTGATGCATTTAATCAATGGGCAATGGTGATACTTATTTTGATAATTGGGCTTGCAGAGTGGCCACAAATAGCCAGAACAGTACGTTCCAGTGTCCTCGCAGAAAAAGAGAAAGAATATGTAGATGCGGCTAAAGTGATGGGATTCAGCCCGATTCGAATCATGTTCAAGCACATCCTGCCGAACTGTCTCTCACCCATATTTGTTATATCTACGGTACAAATAGCCAATGCGATTATCACAGAAGCAAGTTTGTCGTTTCTTGGGCTTGGGATGCCAGTAACAGAACCCAGCCTTGGGTCACTAATTAGCATCGGTAAACAGTATCTGTTTTCAGGTTCCTGGTGGATTACACTGATACCCGGTGCGTTCCTGATCGTTCTGGTAATTGTGATTAATTTGCTCGGAGATTTCTTGCGTGATACTTTTAATCCCAAGTTATATAAGGATTAGGGTTATTAAAAAAGACACCCCCCACCTTTTACGCGGTTTGTAACCGCGCCCTACGGGTCAGTTTTAAAAAGCAAAGCAATTGTCTCACTGCGTTCGGCTTAGCACTTTTCCGGCTAATTCCTGCTACGTGACCACGTTCTACCCTTAGAATGATTAGAATTTCCACTTCTTTGTCTGGAATGACTCCGGTTGTTAACTCTTTGAGCGTTGGTCTTACTACGAACTCGGTGCTTATTTGTACGGTGATGACCTGAATTACGCTGGGTTTGATTTCTCTTTATACGATTATGTTTTACGCGATTAGTATGAGTAACACCGCCTCGGTCATGATGTCGCTTTACATTATTATGTTGTCTATTTTTATTATGACTTTGATGACGTCCCCCCCTATGATGGTTTTGCTTGTAATGCTTTCCACGGTAACCAGTTGTGTAATATTTAGGATACCGATACGGGTATCGATTAAAGCCATAGTATCCGTAGCTATTATATGGATAGTAAAAGTCATCATAATAATAAGGGCGATATCTTCCATAATCGTAGTAGCCTGCAGAATAACCAGAGCTAGGGCTGGAAGAGCAAGCGCTTAGAAGCAATATTGCTGCTAAAACTATTCCATATCTGTACATGATAATCACCTGGTTATATAAATTAGGTATACACAAAGTATAGTACGGAAAAAATCACGTGTTAGTTGCTAGCAAAGGCCAGTAAAGGACACCCCGCTACTTTAAGTGATTTTTCATTTTTGCCATTTAAAAATGACTAAAAGAACTTATGCAAAGCTCACGCAGTTTTTTAAATATTATCTAATTCATTAAGTACTTCAAAAATCGCTTGTGTTAATTGCGTAAGTTGTTGTTCTTCAATTATAAATGGCGGCATCAAATAGACCAGTTTACTAAATGGTCTAAGCCAGACTCCCCTCTCAGTGAAGCGCGGTTGTGACCATTTAAGATCAATCGGCTGATGTAATTCTACAACGCCTATAGCGCCTTTTATTCTGACTTCTTTGACGATATCGAGTTGTTCACAAACTTGCAGTTCTGTCTTAAGCTGTTTTGAAATACTATCTACACGTTGCTGCCAGGGAGAGCTAAGTAGTAGATTGATGCTGGCATTGGCGACACTGCAAGCCAAAGGATTAGCCATAAAAGTAGGCCCATGCATCAACACGCCTTTGCCATCAGCTTCAATACCATCAACTACTTTGCGGCTAGTGAGTGTCGCAGCAAGCGTCATATATCCGCCTGTGAGTGCTTTTCCTACTGTAACAATATCAGGCTGAATATCTGCCTGTTCGTAGGCAAACAAGGTACCGGTGCGACCAAATCCTGTAGCAATTTCATCCAGAATCAGCAGCACATCATATTCATCACAAAGCTGGCGCACCGTCTGTAAATATTCGGCATGATAAAAGCGCATTCCTCCCGCATTCTGCACCATCGGCTCGATAATCACCGCGGCGATTTGTTGGTGGTTTTCAACCAGTTTTTGTTTGAAGTCGTTAATGAAATCTTCATTCCATTCAACGTCTACACCGTTTTCAGTTGTCGTTTGAGGCGCTTCGGCAAAAATGTGTTTTGCCAGGGTGTGGTTAAACATTTCATGCATGCCATTCACAGGGTCACAAACCGCCATACCGCCAAAGGTATCGCCGTAATAACCATTGCGAACAGTTAACAGTTTATTTTTTTGCGTTTTACCCTGTGCAAACCAGTATTGAAGTGCCATTTTGATCGCCACTTCAACGGCGACAGATCCAGAATCGGAAAAGAAAACATGCTGTAGGTTGTCGCAGGTAATATCGACCAGTTTTTTAGCCAGAGAGACTGCTGGTTCATGCGTTAATCCACCAAACATCACATGAGACATTTTCTGTGATTGTTCAATTAGCGCTTGATTTAATTTGGGAATATTATAGCCATGTAAGGCTGACCACCATGACGACATGCCATCGATCAGCTTGTTTACCATTGGTTAATTCAAGGTGACACGCCCTGCGCTGATACCACCGCTAATACCGGTGTCGGATTGGAAATGCTGGTGTAGGGGTGCCATAGGTGTTTGGCATCGAGTTTGAGTAGTTCTGTTTCATTCATCGACGAAGATTAGACGGCTAATCTATTAATGTCTAGCGTGGAAGAGTCGATACTGATGAAGCATGATTTAGTTAGATGACTGCTGATTCTCTCGCATCGCTTCAGAAATCGCATAGCCATAGCCACAATCAACTTCCATCCGCACTTTGAGCAGGCCATTCGGGGTGGCATCATTCATGATTACGGCTAATGGTGTGTTTTTATTAAAACGACGGTGAGGTTTACGCAGCCACATCAAACGCATTTTATCGCTGAAAGGAAAAGTCGTGCGCAATGCATCGGCAATACCAATCACGTGATCAAGACGAACCATAATATCGGATGTTTCAGGGAATGCCTTTTCGCCCATTCGATAGCTTTGCAAATGGCGTTTTTTTGCATCATCTTCGATACCCAAAAGTGCCATCATTTGCTCGGCAGAAAGCTTCCAGCTGTCCAGATATTCCATCACACCCTGGGTTAAGCCTAGCAACTCTTCCTGGCTGAAATCTGCGTAAGTTTTTTGTGCCATTATTCTGATCCTTTCATAGTCGCTTTTAAAGAATCCAGTGACACAACTTTAGAGGTAACTGCCTCATCTGTATAATGCGGTCTATCGTTCAGTTCAACACCTGCTTCCTGTGCTATCTCCTGTTCACGGGCCGCAATAAGGCCAAAACACATCTTGATATCTTCTACCGTTGTTGCAGTTAAAGGCGATTTTAGTGCAGAACTTGAAGGTGTAACATCCTTGATAATGCTTGATAGTGTTTTTCGCATCGCAACCAAAACACGTTTTTCTTTAGTGAAATGTTCAACTTCTTCAGACATAGAAAATCCCTAAATATTGTAAATTCAGTAGCATCATACTTATATAAGCGCTTAAATAATATATCCCATAAGGAAGCTCTGATTATTCTCGATTAAACTTATGCCAACAGCATCGTTATGACTAATTGAAGAACCTATCCTTTTATAGGAGTATCCATTGCAGCTTGTATTTATTACTATGTACCCCGATAAAAAACCAAGAGAAAAGCAATGCGCCCTGCACTATTAAATACCGTCCTCGACAAAGAGTTTATAGGCGCCCAGAATGGCAGTCACACTCCGGTGATGTTATGGGGTCCACCAGGCGTTGGAAAATCTGATTTAATCACACAAATTGGCAAGCGCCATGATGTTCCAGTGATCGATATTCGCCTATCGCAAATGGAGCCGAGTGACCTTCGCGGCATTCCGTTTCGCGATGCCAAGAATGATAACAAGGTTGAATGGGCTATCCCTTCCATGCTTCCCGATGCAGAAGCGCATGGGATCCAGGAATATTATTTCTCGATGAAATTACCTCGGCGGTTCCAAGCGTTTCTGCTGCGGCTTATCAGCTGATTCTTGATCGGCGTCTGGGCGAATATCAAGTTCCGAATGGCTGGGCCATTTTTGCCGCAGGTAATCGTCAGGGAGATCGAGGTGTTACTTACACCATGCCATCACCACTGGCGAATCGCTTTTCGCACTATGAGGTGGATGTGAACCTCGATGACTGGGTTGCATGGGCATATAAAAACGACATCAGTGAAAAGATCATTGCGTTTCTTCGTTTCCGGCCGGAATTACTGTTCGATTTTGATCCGGCGCATAATCCTGTGGCGTTTCCATCGCCACGTTCCTGGCAATTTGCAAATAATGCGCTGCTAAAATTTACCAATTCTCCACAGGTTCTTTTAGGTACTTTACAAGCCTGTGTGGGACCTGCAGCTGGCATCGAGTTAAAAGCATTTATCGACAGTATGGATCAAATGCCTGATCTTGATGCTATTTTAAGCGGTGTTGACGTTACAGCACCTAAGGAAATTGACCTGCAATATGCCGTTGCATCTGCTCTGGTAGGCCGTGCAATTCGTGCAAAAGACACAGAAGATGCAAAGACGATTTATGGTCATATCCTCAACTACGCAAAAGCTTTTAGACAAAAAGAAATGGGTGTGATGCTTGTTTCTGATATGTTGCGGGCAGTAGGCGATGAGCTATTTTCAGTTCCAGAGTTCTCACAATGGGCGAGTTCAATTGGTGATATCATGTTATACGACTAAATAACAGTACAGTGTATTCGTCTTTTGCCCCAGCTCTTCGTTATTACCGTATTCAAACGGTCACATATTATTTATATGCCCCCATTTTCCTTGCGGCTCTTTATAAAATATGGCCTTGATCTGGTCCAAAATATAAACACTCTGAGTAGTTATGACTTATATTAATAGTGATTTAAATGCATTGAGAACAAGCTCACTGCTGCACGCACCAAATTGATTCTCGACAAACCATTTCTTGGCGCTCTAGTATTGCGTTTGCCTTTGCAGGCAGCCGATCCTGCCTGGTGTGCAATGACTGGTACAGATGCGCGCAAATTTTATTACAATCCAGATTATATTGATGCCCTGAGCGCTGCCCAGACGCAATTTATTCTGGCGCATGAGGCTTTACACTGCGCGCTTTCACATTTTGCACGTCGCGAACACCGCATCAAGCACCGCTGGGATCTGGCTTGCGATTACGCCATTAACCCGATTCTTGTTGCAGAAGGTTTGACTCCACCTTCGAATAGTCCTCTGATGAAATCCTACGAAGGCATGAGTGCCGAAGAAATCTACCCGCTGATTGATGATAACGATATGAGTGAATCACTCGATCAGCATTTGTACGATAAAGAAGATCAATTCAGTGAAGGTGGACAGGACAGCAGTGATAATCCTTTAGATCACACCGAAGAAGGCACAAAACCCCCAGACGAAAAGGCTGTCAAAGACAATTCGGGTGGTGGTTACTCTAGTGATGAAAAAAAAGACCCGGAAGGCGCAGGCCAGCAAGAGTTTGATGAAAATGCTGGCGGCAGTGAAGCGCCCCCTCCTCCACTGGATCAACAGGAATCCGAAGAACTCAGCATTCAATGGCAACAACGCATGGCAGGTGCAGCACAACAGGCACAGCAGGCGGGTAAACTCAGCGGAGTGATGAAACGCCTGGTAGAAACACTGTTACAACCGAATCTACCCTGGCGCATGTTGTTAGCACGTTATATGACAGCAATGGCGCGTGATGACTATAGTTATACGCGCCCATCTACGCGCCGCGGCGACCCTGCGATTTTCCCAACGTTAAGAAGTTCTGAAATCAATGTATTGGTAGCACTGGATGTCAGTGGCTCAGTCAGCGACAAAGAACAGCTGGAATGTCTATCCGAGATCAACGCAATAAAAGGTCAAATGCGAGCCCGCATAACCTTGATAGCCTGTGACTCAGAAATCATCGAAGGCTTTCCACGCGTATTTGAGCCTTGGGAAGAGGTCACTTTACCTAATACCATTCTAGGCGGTGGCTCCACAGACTTCCACCCTGTCTTTAACTGGATACAGCAACAAGATAATCAACCCGGCTGTGTCGTGTATTTCACTGATGCAATGGGAAATTTCCCATCAGAACCTAACTATCCCGTAGTCTGGTTAATAAAAGGCAAGGGACAAGTGCCATGGGGTCAGAGGGTACAGCTTAATTAAAATTAGAATGAAAAAACAGATGTGATAATAAAAAAGACACACCCCTACTTTTAGAAATAAAAGAGTGGCAGACACTTTAATTTACTTTTGCAGGACGGCCTGTTTTCCACTCTGTTTGAGGTGTCCGGGAAATCACGGGAAGACCACATCGAATAAGGAGTCAATAACAATCAGTAATAGTTCTCAATTGTCACTAACCACTGTCTCTTTTCTCGAAGTGTGATATTAACCCTGATCGTAAAGTGTTCTAGATTGAAAGATATTGACTGAAAATTGATAATAACTGAACAAGTAATCTGGTCGTTATAATCATATTTATTTATATAAAATCTGTTTTTAATAAGGAATTATGAAAATATGAAAATTACAACTTTATCTGTGATGAGCCTCTACCCCTTATTATTACTCTTTTAGGGTTGCGATAAAACAGATATTACGATTGAAAACAGCCCAGCGACCAATGTTCCTTATCAATCAAACTCAACGACAATCACAAACTCCAATCTGGCGCCGATAAACGACGTATCACCAGTTTCAAATACTGAGACGTCCCCGACGGTTTATCCCGAAGTAGAGACTGTCCAAAGCGAACTGCAAGTTGGGAAAAGTGAATCGGTTATTTTGTATTTCGGTATGGAAAGCGGCGATTATGCTGGATATTGCTTTACGAATGACTCAGAGAGTCTTTGTAAAGTTCCGGGACTTGAAGCAGACCTCTCTGCTAGCGGTATGATATTGAAAGTAAAATCCGCCAGATCACTCTGACACAAACAGTATTCTGAATGGGTTATGTTCTTGGATTGTTCTTATGAGAACAGAACAGCCATCTACATTTTCGGCCTGAATCAGCTACGTTTGCTTTCCGCCTATCACATATGAGCCTCCGGTGTGTCAATAGGCACAGACATGCCGTACCATTTTAAATAGCGTCATTACTTGCCAAACCCGCTGTTAAAAACAGATGTTCTGCCTTTGATTTCATGTTCAGGATCAGTCCTGCCCTAAACACATATTGAGAGTCTTTTTATCATCCCTTGTTGGTTATGGAATGATTGCTCTAGAAACTATTTTCGTTCTCCTCATGCCGGCCTATTCAAAAGTACAATGGCTTGATTTTCATCATCCAGTTAGTGATAGGCTCGGGGAAGTCGCAGGTCTGTCTTTACCCTGTGGTTTACAAGCCAGGGGTAAACAAGGTGGAAGCGAAAGGGATGGCTAATCAAAGCGACAGGCTATCTCACGGTGCTAATGGACAGGATCTATAATGGTCAAAGCCATAGAGTGGGCGATCCTTTGTAGCTTGTGTGATGCGATGCCAGTTAGGCCTAAAGCTCACCCCTTTCCTTCCCTAACCCGGTGTGTTTAAAAAGCGTGTCTGGTCAAATACCTGACTCCTTTTCAACATAAAATAAACGGCTCTGCCCAGCTTATGGGCAAGCAGTGTTAACGCACGGGCCTTGTTGTGCTGTTGTGCTTTCTTTTCAATCCATACTTTGGCATCTTCATTGCCACGAAGAAAAAGAACAGCCGCTTCTGAGAAGGCCCATTTCAAATAGGCGTTACCGACCTGGCACCCCCGGTGCCGTAGCTTTTCCCGGCGGATTCCCGTTTGCACTTCACCAGTCGGCTATAAGAGGCAAAGTCCTGCACCCGTTCAAAGCGGTTGATGTCGTGTATCTCGTAGAGAATCACCAGTGACAGAATCAATCCAATCCCCGGCACGGATTTCAGTAGCATGATTTCCTTGTAATGGGATTGATCAGCCAGCTTCTTGATGTGCCACTCAACTTTACTGAGTTGCTGATCGTAGAACCCGATCAATGCAAGATCCAGCAGGATACTTTTTTGTACACTGCTATCGGAAAATTGCTCGGCGACTCCTTCACGGTTAAAGGCATAGCGCAGGTTCTTTTGAAGGGGCGGCAGATTGTATTGACTCACCGTATTATGAATGTGTGCCAATAGCTCGGCACGCTTGCGCATCATGTGGATGCGACGGCGTAACAGATCACGGGTGCCTCGCATGGCGCGGGGATACACATAGGCCAGCGGAAACATGCCACCACGCATCAGGGTGGCAATCTTGTGTGAATCAATTTTGTCGTTCTTGGCCTTTCCGCCATGGATGGCTTTCATGTAGAGGGCATGCCCCAGCAGAAAATCAATCCCTTCATCTTCACACAGGTCTGCCACCCAATACCAGCTGAACATACATTCAACGCCGATAACCACATCGTTTCTGTAAGCTGTCAATAGTCGCAGTAATGCTTTTGGATTGGCGGATATTTGTTTATGGACAACGATGTTTCCATCACTGTCTAGAATACAGACATATAAACTTCGGGCATGTAAATCAATACCGCAATAATATTGATGGTTTTTGGTGTAGAATTTCATCTGAGTTTCCTCCATTTGGTTGTTTCACCCTCTATGGTAGAGGTTTACCTCGGAGGAGGCTCAATGAGTATCACGGGTTTTCCCGCGGACGGGGGAAATACGGGTCAATTTTCTGGAAACTTGCTAGCCAGTAGCTCTAAAAACAACGTTTGGTATAAATAGAAGAATAAAAAAGTGTCTAAATGTGGAAGGGTGTCCTAAAACAGGCCAGTTATGCCTAAACATTCATTAATCATCAAACTAACGCAAAACTGGCTTTCTCGTATTGGTATTGCACAGTCAATCTTTTCTTATGCAAAACGAGTAAAGCGAACAACAAGGTAAAGCCTACTTCAGCTTATCCTCTTTCTGAATGATTAATTTAAATTGCACTTACTACTTGAATTCACACCCCCCTACTTTTTGCCATTTTTTTAAGTTTTCAATAAAACTGATTACATAATTCAATCCTTCGTACAGATCGAATTAAATAGACTACGCTATTGGTACAACAAACCTTTTAATGACCATTACTTAATCAAACCAAAACAATGACAATAACCATACAAAAAAACAAATTACAAATCAGCAAGGTTCTGCATGATCTGGTTGTGAATGATATTATCCCCGGTTCAGGAATTAATGAAAAAAACTTCTGGCAATCATTAGAATCAATCCTTGAGCGGTTATTGCCCAGAAATAAAGCCTTACTAGAAATACGTGACAACATCCAGGCAAGCATTGATCAGTGGCATCTTCAGCATAAACAGCAAACGCATGATTACCAGGCCTATAAACAGTTTCTAAAAGATATTAATTATTTGGTGGAAGATGTTGCAGACTTTGAAATAAGTACAGAAAATGTTGATCCGGAAATTGCCAGCATTGCAGGCCCACAGCTGGTTGTGCCTATTAACAATGCACGATTTGCACTGAATGCCGCAAACGCACGCTGGGGGAGTCTATTTGATGCTTTTTATGGTACAGACATAATCCCTAACGAAGGTACTCTTGCGAAGGGTAACCAATACAATCCTGTGCGCGGAAAAAAAGTCATAGAACTTGCGAATGAATTTTTAGATCAAGCCTTACCGCTAACCGTTGGGAGTCATAGTCAGGTTTCGGCTTACAGTCTTACGAGTCTGGATGCGAGATCACCGAAGAAGAAAAAATTACAGGTTTATTTAAACAATGGCCATATTGCAGAACTTAAACAGCATGATGCTTTCCAAGGTTATACAGAACAAGAAAATACCAGCAGTTTATTGTTTAAACACAATGGTTTACACGTTGAAATTCAGATTGATCCATTATCGCCTACCGGTGAAACCTCATTATCAAGTGTCAAAGATGTCATTCTTGAATCCGCGATTACGACTATCCAGGACTGTGAAGACTCCGTTGCAGCGGTTGATGCAGAAGATAAGGCGCATGTTTATCGAAATTGGCTTGGTCTCATCAAAGGCGATCTTGAAGACAAGTTTGAGAAGAATGGCAAAACACTTAGCCGTAAACTAAATCCGGACCGGGAATATCTTGATCCAGATGGAAAAAGCTTTAGTTTATCAGGACGAAGCTTACTGCTAGTGCGTAATGTTGGACATTTAATGACAACGGACGCCATTTTATATGATGGTCAGGAAATCCCGGAAGGCATTCTGGATGGCATTATGACTGCATTGATTTTTTTGCATGATTATAAGGGCAATGGCAAATATAAAAATTCGTCCAGAAATAGCCTCTATATTGTTAAACCCAAAATGCATGGGCCAGATGAAGTTAAATTTACCGTAGATTTATTTACCCTCATCGAGGATGCATTGCAGTTACCTAGAAATACCATGAAAGTGGGCATAATGGATGAAGAAAGACGTACTACAACTAATCTTAAATCCTGTATCTATCAAGCACGTGAGCGCCTGATTTTCATTAATACCGGATTCCTTGACCGCACTGGCGATGAAATTCATACCAGCATGGAGGCAGGACCATTTTTGCCTAAAAACGAACTCAAAAATCAAATATGGATTAAAGCCTATGAAGACTGGAACGTTGATATCGGTCTAGCTTGCGGTCTGAAAGGCAAAGCACAAATTGGTAAAGGCATGTGGGCCATGCCTGATCTTATGGCTGATATGCTGGCAGCTAAAATAGAGCATCCTCTAGCGGGAGCCAATTGTGCCTGGGTTCCATCACCCACTGCTGCAACTTTGCATGCTACTCATTATCATTACGTCAATGTTGCAAAAGTTCAAGACGATTTGTCACATAGAAATCCAGCAAGTCTCGACGACATCTTAACTATTCCACTGATGCCATCATCTTATGCCTTAAGCCGTGAAGAATTAAACAATGAATTAAATGATAATGCACAAAGCATGCTAGGTTATGTAGTGCGTTGGATTGATCAGGGAGTTGGTTGTTCAAAAGTACCTGACAGTCGTAATGTCGGTTTGATGGAAGACCGGGCAACCTTGAGAATCTCAAGTCAGATCATTGCTAACTGGCTTCATCAAAAACTTTGCACCAAAGAACAGGTCACCGATGCGTTCAAGCGTATGGCAGTTCTAGTCGATGAACAAAATGCCAGTGATCCCTTCTATACACCGATGGCACCTAACTTCGATGGCATTGCTTTCAAAGCCGCGCTGGATCTTGCATTAAAGGGAGCAGAACAACCGAATGGATATACCGAACCGCTGCTACATCAATACCGAAAGCAGCTTAAAAACACTCATTAATCCTTTGTTAAGAAAACGGCGGTATAAATTATCAATAATAAATACAGAAAACAGCTTAGCTACCTGCCCTTTCTTTGATTTAAAGAATGACAATGGCAAATATCTGGAAGTATATTCCAGAGGAATCGAAGTACTGCGTTTAACCTCGCTGAATAAAGGTACGGCCTTTACACAGCAGGAACGTATTGATTTGGGACTTGAAGGACTTCTGCCGCCAGTAGTTGTAACCCTGGAAGATCAGGTTGTGCGCTTGTATAACGGTTTTAAAGAACAACCCGACGATCTTGCTCAGTATCAGTTTTTACGAGCCGTACAAGAACGCAATGAAGTCTTATATTTTGCGCTTATTTCAGCTCACCTTGAAGAAATGATGCCCATTATTTATACACCGACTGTGGGTAAAGCAGTTCAAAAATACAGCTCTTTATATCGCTCACCACGGGGTTTAACTTTCACCGCGGATAATATCAAACGTGCAGATGACTATTGTGCGTAATTATCCATGGAATGATGTACGCATGATTGTTGCAACTGATTCCTCGGCAATTCTGGGTATTGGTGATCAAGGTCACGGCGGTTTAGCTATTTGTATCGGAAAAATGGCTTTGTACACCGCAGGTGGCGGTTTGAGTCCTTTCAATGCTTTACCGGTTAACCTCGATGTCGGTACTGATCGTGACGATTTGATAGTCGATCCGGGTTATCTGGGTGTCAGGGGTAAACGCTTAACCAGGTGATGCCTACTTTGAGATGCTGGATAAATTTGTCGATGCCGTAAAAAAGCGTTGGCCCAAAGCGATCATTCAATGGGAAGATTTTGCCAAAGATGCGGCTTTTGCCGTGCTCGAACGTTATCGCAAAAAAATCCCAAGTTTTAACGATGATATACAAGGTACAGGTGCCGTTGTGTTAGCGGGACTATTAAGCGCCTGTAAACTCAAAGGAGAAGCACTCGCGAATCAACGTATTGTCGTTGTTGGTGCTGGTGCTGGCGGAGTGGGAGTTGCTAAAAGTCATTCAGGATGGTCTGGTACACGAGGGGCTGAGTCGTGAACAAGCTCGTCGTCAAATGTTTATTATGGATGAGTTTGGTTTAGTGGTAGAAGGAATCAGCCCAGACGCATACAAAAAGCCCATCATGCAATTTGCCGATACCTATCAAAACTGGGATATTAGTGGCAATATTCCTTCCTTGCTGGAAGTCATTGCAAATGCAAAACCTACTGTTCTGCTTGGTCTGACTGGAGTTTCTGGCTTATTTAATCAAGATGTGATTGAGGCAATGGCAAAGCAGTCTGATAAGCCGATTATCTTCCCTCTCTCTAATCCAACTTCAAATGTTGAGGCATTGCCAGAAGATGTTTTCAAATGGTGCGATAACATCTACCAAGGAAAAGACAATTGCTATCCCATAGTTGCGTCTGGTAGCCCTTTCCCTAGTGTCACTATCAATAACAAAACGCATACCATAGGACAGGGAAATAATGCCTTTATATTCCCCGGTCTGGGTTTTGCCAGTGTGCTGGGCGAATGTACGGAAATTACGGATAGCATGATTATTGAGTCGGCCTATGCGCTAGCAGATTATACCGCTGAACATTATCTTCAAGATCAAAGAATTTACCCGCCAATTTCGGACTTACAGGCAGTAAGCCTCGAAATTACCAAGCGTGTTTTAAAATTGATGCTTGACACAAATCTGGTAACAAATAAGGATTTAAATAGCGGTAATTATGAAGAAAAAATAATGGATACTGCATGGAAGGCCGAGTATTTACCCTTTGTTGCTGGTTAAATATAACCGTGTACAGGACTGGCCAGTAAATGTCTTAAGTATATACATAAAAACTTAAGAAATAACCATTTGCTGAAAAATGCCACAGTCGAAGATCACCGAGACATCAGCTTTTTAGTACTCGTTTACATGCAATTATGCTGTAAGGGTATCTCTATTAAATAGAAGTTCGACTTGACGGGGCTTAGCCAAAAACCAAGTAAAAGTGGGGGGGGTGTCCTTTTATTAACAGGATTTAGCCCGGCGGCCATTGTAAAGCACGTCCGGCAAGTAAATGTAAATGTACATGGAAAACTGTTTGTCCGGCAGCCTCACCACAATTCATTACGCTACGATAACCCTCTTCTGCGTATCCTTCATCTTTTGCAATGGATTTAGCTACAACAAAAAGCCTACCAATGGTTTCGGCATCTTGTGGTTGTAGGTCATTAATCATCGCAATGTGGTTTTTCGGGATTATTAAGACATGTAAAGGAGCTACCGGATTAATGTCACGGAAGGCGTATACATGCTCATCTTCATATACCTTATCAGAAGGAATATCCCCCGCGATGATTTTACAAAATAGACAATTACTCATGCTTTTACCTTACCAAAAATATAATTAAGAAATAAAACAAATATTCCTTATGAGCGTTTATAGCTAATAATTACGGCGACCATCGAATGCATGGGATAGTGTTCCGCTATCAACATAGTCTAGTTCTCCGCCGACAGGTACGCCATGTGCAATTCTTGTAGTATTTATATTATATTTATCCGCTAGCTGACTAATATAATGAGCTGTTACTTCGCCTTCCACAGTTGGATTAGTAGCCAAGATTAATTCTTCAATCTGGCTATTTGCGAGTCTTTGTTCAAGTATGTCTAGGCCGAGATCTTCCGGTCCAATACCATCAAGTGGAGATAGTTTACCCATCAATACAAAGTAGTAACCGCGATAGGCAGTCGCTTGCTCAACCGCTAATACATCAGAAGGATTTTCAACTACACATAGCGTATCTACTGCACGTGAATTATCTGAACAGATTCGACAAACTTCATGCTCCGTCAGGGTTCTGCAATGTTTACAATGGCCTATATTTTCAATCGCTGACTGCATAGCAGCTGCGAGTTTCAAACCCTTCTCACGATCGTGTTCCAGCAAGTGAAATGCCATTCGCTGTGCGGTACGCGCACCAACACTTGGTAAGCATTTTAGTGCACTTACCAGCTCATTGAGCAACGATGACTCTGAATTTATCTCGGACATTATCTATTTAAAATGGTAATTTCATTCCGGGTGGCAGATTCATACCCTCGGTGATTCCAGACATTCTTGCTTTACTGGCAGATGCCATTTTGTGTGCCGCATCATTAAAGGCTGCAGCAACAAGATCTTCCAACATTTCTTTGTCATCATCTTCGAGTAAACTACTATCAATATTGACGCGTTTACATTCGTGCGCACCATTAATTATTACCGAAACCAGACCACCTCCCGATTCGCCTGATACTTCCATATTGGCTATTTCGGCTTGCGCTTTTTGCATGTCTTCCTGCATTTTTTGCGCTTGCTTCATCATGCCTCCTAGACCGCCACCTTTAAACATTTTCTATTCCTCTAAAATAATTGAGTATATCACTCAGAATCTTTTGTTTGTACGGAACCCGGTATGATTTGTGCACCAAAACGGTTCTGTAATTCGATCACAAACGGATCAGATACAATATTTTTCTCAGCTCTTTGTTGCCTTTCCTGTATTTTTCTTTGAGCCCTTTGTGCAGGGGTCTCGTTTGTCACAACACTTTCCGAATCTGCAGAAACTGACTCTATTATTTCAGCAATTCTTAATTCAAGTACATGCTCATTACCATAAAAATCTAACAATGCAGTTTGTATTTCTTGCTGTATAGAGTCAGATAACAAACCTGCACTACCCTTTTCAATCACTAGTGAAATAATACCATTTTCCTGGCTTTCTAACAGACAGTGTTTGATTAATTCAGAGGCTCTACCGGATAAACTTAATTGAGTAACGACTTGATGCCATGGCACAGGCTTTTGAGATGATTTATTAGGTACAATTTCTAATACGGGTGTTTTAGCTTCTATCATCACGTCTGTTGATATTAGCGCCTCATCCCAGGGCGGTACATCATCCCAGGGTGGAATAGCTTCATTTACAACTTTCTTTTGTTCTAGTTTAACTACAGTTTCTTGTTTTGCTATGTCTTTAGATGCTAGTTCTTTTGCGGCAACTAATTCACTTATGGTATCAGTCTTTAGTGTTTTTTTTTTAAGATTATCTTCTGCACATTTGCAACCGGCTGAAGTTTCATCTCCCCTGTTAGCGGTCGAAAAGACATCATGCGTAGTAATAGCATTTCAAAACCACTACGAGGATCAGGAGATAGTGATAAATCGCGCCTTCCCTGTAGTGCAATTTGATAGAATAACTGGACGTCTTCTTTGCTAAGTTTATTCGCTAATTGTCGTATACTTTCATCTTCATTTATCGCGTCTGGAACGACTTGTTGAACTGCCAACTGATGAAGTAAAGCAATCAGCGCATCGCTTGCTGCTTCAAAATCCGGAGTTACCGAGGATAAGTCTTCAACCTGCTGTAATAGACTTGCGCCCTCGCCTGCGGAAACTGATTCTAGCAGGGCAATCAATGGTTCATGCGAGATGGTGCCCAGCATTTCACGCACTGAAGCTTCTGTTAGGGATTCACCAGAAAATGCGATCGATTGATCTAGCAAACTCAGGGCATCGCGCATACTGCCATCTGCAGCACGCGAGATTAAGCGCAGTGAGGATCCTTCATACGGGATTGATTCTTCTTTTAGTAAATATTCCAGATGCCCTGAAATCATATCTACCGGCATACGCTTCAGATTGAATTGCAGACAGCGTGACAGGATTGTTGCAGGAAGTTTCTGCGGATCCGTGGTTGCAAACAGGAATTTTACGTGTGGCGGCGGTTCTTCCAAAGTCTTTAACAAGGCGTTGAAACTATGTCCAGTGAGCATATGAACTTCGTCGATCAGATAGACTTTAAAACGTGCCCGAGTCGGTGCATATTGAACATTTTCGAGGAGTTCGCGAGTATCTTCTACTTTGGTGCGTGAGGCAGCATCCACTTCAATCAGATCGAGAAAATTTCCCGCTGCAATTTCCTTGCAGCTACTACATGTACCACAGGGTTCAGAAGTAATACCTGTTTCACAATTCAGGCATTTAGCGAGGATGCGCGCAATCGTTGTTTTACCCACGCCGCGTGTGCCCGTAAATAGATAGGCATGGTGTAAGCGCTCGCTGTCCAATGCATTGATCAGTGCACGTAAAACATGCTCCTGACCGACCATTTGTTTAAAATTCTGCGGTCGCCATTTTCGCGCAAGGACTTGATAACTCATGCAGGAATCATAAAGGAAATGAGTACGATAGCAATAATTAAAGCGGGAAAATATTGACTGTTTTGAGACACCGCCTATTTTTGACTCGTTTTTAAACCACTCGCCATTACGCGCCAACTTTAAACAATAAAGCTGTTGTCTCACTTTGTTCGACGATTTTTAAACTCATTGTATCAAGGAGTTTATCAATAGAACAAAATCAATGGAGGTGACCCACACCAGCTACACCCCAGCACTCGAATCCACCACTACCGTTGCTCCCTTCCGGGCCTGGCGGGGTTTGCGGTTTATCGTCGCGAGGGAACCAATGCAGATCACCATTGATAATCCACAAGATTAAAACTTTGCGTATCTTGCAGAGCGGCGAATTATGAGGGAAAATAGTATGTTTCTCAATAGCTCAGAACAGATTAATGCCTTTTACTGTATCCCATACTGTTGCTGTAATTCCTTTAGTCAAATATCTGGGCAAGTATGGATCATTATCCCCTCTGATTATCGGCAGCATGGTACCAGATGTGGCATATTTGACACCTTATCTGGTAGATCAACGCATGGAAAGCCATTCTTTATTGGGCGTTTATTTATTTTGCATCCCAATGGGATTGACTCTTTATTTTCTATATCACTTATTGATGGCTCCGGTCATTGTCTCTATTTTACCAAAACGTATTCAAAGTCATTTACATGCTGATTTATTTGTCGGTCGTTTACCGAATATACCCAGCCATGTATTGATTTCGTCATTGATAATTGGTGCGCTAACCCACGTCGCCTGGGATTATGTCACTCATCAGATCAGGGCTACCACAGATCATTCATTGGATGAATATTCCACTTACGAGTATTGATGGCTATAACATTATGCCCTATCGCATGCTGCAGCATCTTAGTTCTATATTTGGCCTTGTGTTGCTGCTTTTCTGGGCAATGAAATGGTATAAAATTAAAAATAAAGTAAAAAATTACTCACTATCGAGTGACACCCTAAATATCTGGAGAGCACCCGCGAACCTAAAGTTATTTGCGATAACATTACTTATAATTACTACATTTAGCATTGGCATATTGAATGGTTATCTACATCTACCGGAAACTAATGTCATGTATGGTATGTATAGTTTGCAGGTGTTTGTCCGGTTTGCGATTGTGGGTGCAGCAGGTGCTTTTTTGATCAGTTGTATCGGTCTAGGTTTGCTTTACCAATTAAGAATCCGTTCACGACTTTAAGAAAGCTCTAATCAAGTCCAATTTTTTTATACTGGTAAAAACTGCGTGTAACTTACTCGAAGTTCGAAGCAATAGAATAACTATTGCAACTCACTTCGAGAAAATTGCAAACAGTTTATCCTAGGTCTAACAATATCGACTTAATCAGTACTTCCTTAAGCGCGCTTTTATCACATCCATTAGTACCTCAAAATCAAACTTTCTTTTTCTATGTAAGATTTGTTGATGATGTAGCAGATCAGCTTTAATCACATTGATATTTTGTCGAGCACTTTCAATTTCGCTGTCGGACATATGTTTATGATCACTGATTAGTTTTTGGATAAATTGTTTTAACGAATCTAATGTATGAATAAAAAATGAGCGCATTGAGCTGAGCTTGTTGTTTTCGAATTCAGGATCTATTGCTACCTCTTCTAAAATATCTTTGGCTTTTGTTATTAATGGTTGCAGCGAAGCCCGCCATTCTTCTGGTAGTTCAGCGTGAATAATCTCTATCTCTTTTAGATCATCAAAACCTTTCCGTACTATTTTAGGTTGCTTCTTATACTGGTCCTTTTGCTTCCATTTCTGTTGCTGCTGGCTAGCAATCTCAGAACCTTTTTGATAGGTGAACTCCAGGCCCCGTCTAATTTTTTGATAAATGATATATATGACAAGACCGAATAAGATACTGCCAAAAATCAGAATAATAGGAATTAGAGCAAATCTAAACATGACTTAACTATGTTGCCAAATTAACCTCATTTCAACGTTCAGATGATAAACACCGTAAAAGTGGGGGGTGTCATTTAAAATCCTGCTCAGGCTTTAAAGATAAACCTAGACTAATGCTGTGATCTCTTCCACAGTTTCAGCCCAGCGTTTAGTATCCAGTAATGCAGAGCGATTCATAAAGGGTTTTCCTTGCATACGCATTAAGCGCTGCCCAGATTTTTCACTTTGCTGTATGTTTGCTTTCTCTAACACTTCAATGGCACCCACACGATTGTTACAGACTAATACCATATCACAACCTGCTTCCATCGCTGCTTCAGCTCGTTCAGCATAATTACCCATTACTGACGCACCCTCCATGCTTAAGTCATCACTAAATATGACGCCATCAAAGTTTAATTCCTTACGTAAAACATCCTGTAACCAAAATTTAGAAAAACCTGCAGGTTTATCATCTAATTCTTTGTAGATTACGTGAGCAGGCATGACCGCATCCAGTCCTTCATTTATAAGATCAGCAAACGGTACAATGTCCTGCTGCCATATTTCTTCTTTACTGCGGGTATCTATAGGGATCTCATGATGAGAATCTTCAGTAACAGCACCATGACCCGGAAAATGCTTACCTGTCGATGCCATACCAGCTTCGCGCATACCCTTAATATATTCAGTAGCAAGGTGAGATATAGTTTTTGGATCTCGGCTGAAGGAGCGATCGCCTATGACTTCACTGACTCCAAAGTTAATATCTAAAACCGGTGCAAAACTAAAATCAATATCCATTGCGCGAACTTCAGCCGCCATTAGCCAGGCATGGGAAAAGGACTTTTGCTCTGGGCTTGCAGCTTCAGCAAGGCATGCAATTGCAGGTAATTTTGTAAAGCCAGGGCAAAACCGTTGTACTCTGCCACCCTCATGGTCGACTGCTATTAATAACTCTTTATCCACTAAATTACGAATCGAGCTTACGAGTACACTTAACTGATCTGTTGACTCGTAATTTCGGGTGAAGAATATGACTCCACCCGTCATCGGGTGTTGTAATAACTCTATCTCTTCTTTAGTTATTTCTATGCTGTCAAGATCTAGCATTAAGGGTGCAATACTCATAGTTATCCTTAACATTTATCAATCATCGTATTATACTAATATTTGAATACTTTTTTAGTATTACGTGGTTTATGTTAACTAATACTTGACTAAATGTTGCTAAATTATACATATTGCTTATATTTATATACTAAAGTAAATATTACAGCCTATCTCTAATGAGATGTTTTGTTGTTTATTTTAAACATCAAGTTGCAAACGTAATATCAGTATATTAGTATATGGTTAAATTGGTTTACAGCTGATTCAATCCCACTTTTTTTAAATTCACGCTAGGAGATTTACAATGAAATTACACATAGCAGCTTTTGCTGCAATAATGGCTCTAACAGGTACTGCATCTGCTGATTGGTTTGATGGTTTTGATAGCGGTTCTGGTTCTAGTTCTGGCTACGGAAGTGGTTCAGGTGATACATCAGGTGCGGGTAACGCGGCTGGTGACTATCGCGGCTCAGGACAAGGCTGGGGAACAGGTAAAGGCGATGCAGACGGTGAAGTTGACTTCAGCATAACTTTCAAAGGTAAGGGCAGAACAGACATGGATACTGCTGGCAATCTGACCGGGGATTCGCGAGGATCAGGTAACACAGCAGGAAACTGGGCAGGTCGAGGTGACTCTGTTGGTAACTTCGTTGGTGATGGTTACAGTCAGGGAGGAAATGATGGTTACGGTTCAAATAGGCCATGGGGTGGAAACCGCGGTTATGGTTATGCACCTCAGTATGCTCCACGTCCTGGTATGCAACAACCTGGCATGATGGCTCCTCGTGGTTATGGTGCACAAGCGCCTAACTTCCAGCAGATGCAAGCTCAAATGGAAGCACAACGCAAGCAATATGAAGCATTTGCTAAGCAGATTGCTGCACAACAGCAAGCAATGATGCAAGCTCAGCAAAAAGCACAAGCTCCTGCTGCAGCTCCTGCTAAATAAAGCAAAGTAAGCTTTATTAGGTAGAAAAAATACTAGTTTCACTAGTAATTCAAGCCGCCAGGCAGTAATGCTGGCGGCTTTTTTTATGTCTTGAATTTATTTTTATTTAAAGTAAAAGCATCTTAACAATTAATTTAACTTTAGTATTACCGTTACGCCTCAAACCCTAACCATTAATCAGTAACTCAGGATATTTTCTATTATATTTCTGTCAGACTAAGACTACATTTAAATAATCATGTTTCCACTCATTTTAAACAAGCTAATGAGTAGTAAAACGGAATAATGATAATTATAAGGAAGTTAAAATGCCTAAGGACACTAGTTACATGAATATGAATTTTGAAGAGCACACGCTGCAACGATACAGCGAAGTTGACTTATTCTCTACACGTGGAAGGATAGGGAGAAAACGCTATTTCATCTCTTCAGTGATCATACCATTTATAATATTTTGGAGCTTTGCCAGTATTGCAGGACTGTTAACCCACTTGGGTAGTGTAGCAAGTTTGATCTCATATGCATTCTTAGGTTTAGCGACAATCGCTATGTTTTTCATCTTGGTAAGATTAACAATACAACGTTGTCATGATTTGAATAAAAGTGCATGGCTGTCAGTGCTTGCATTAATTCCATTGGCCAATATTATATTTGCTTTAATACCTGGAACCAATGGTCTTAACCAATATGGTGAGCCACCTGAGCCAGCGTCGACATTCATCAAAATAGTATTTTATGGATTAATTGCGTTAATAATGTCACTTATCGCTGTTGCTCTTTTACAATTTTTTACCATTAATGTTAATGGATGGTTTTCACTTTAAAACCATTTGCAAGCCAGGCAAACAAATTTTTAAAATCTTCTACTATTAGATAAAAAGCAGGCACAAGGATTAGCGTGAGCAGTGTAGCAAACAATATCCCAAATCCTAAAGATACTGCCATCGGTATCAAAAACTGCGCTTGAGTACTTTTCTCTAATATCAACGGTGTTAAACCAGCGAAAGTTGTTAATGAAGTTAACAAAATTGGTCTAAAGCGGGCACCACCTGAAAAACGGATAGCTTTTGATACAGACATTCCGCTCTTTATTCTTTTATTTGTATAATCCACCAAAACCAGAGAATCATTAACGACTACACCTATAAGAGCCAATACACCCATGGCGCTACTGATGCTGAGGCTCAAGCCCATAATTGCATGCCCCCCAATAGCACCAATAATGCTGAAAGGTATAACACTCATTACCATCAGCGGCTGAAAATAAGAACCAAATGGAATTGCTAACAAAATATATATAATGATCAATGCGATAGCGAAGCCAAATGCCAGACTGGTACCGAATTTCTTTTGTTCCCTTTGCTCACCTTCCATATCAAATGAAACGCCTGGGAACTCATTAATAACATTTGGAAACCATTCTTTTAGGTCACTGACCACGGTATTTGCCGAAACTTTATCTTTATTCAAATCAGCTGTGATATTGATTATTCTTTGTCGATCAACTCTTGAAATGGTTGACGAGCCACGACCTATTGAAACATCTGCGACTTCGCTTAGAGGAATCTCTGCTCCATTTGTAGTGCGGATTCTAAGGTTTTGTAAATCCGACAAAGAATAACGTTCTTCCTTGGGTGATCGTACCATTACCTTGATTTCTGACTGGTTCCGTTGAATTCTTTGCGCTTCGGCCCCAAATATCGCATGTCGGACTTGAAGTCCCAGGGTACTTAAATTTAAACCCAACTGTTCTGCGGCTGGTTTGATTCTAAGCTGTACTTCAGCTTTGCCACCTTCGTAACTGTTTTGGATATCAAATAAACCATCGTATTCTCCTAGTTTGTCCTTCACCTTTAGTGCTACCTGATTCAAAACTTTGAAATTACTACCTTTTAACTGAACGTCGATGGGTTCACCACCCCGCCCTAACTCAGCACGGAAGCTTAATTCTTTTACACCTGGGATAGGACCGATTAGTTGTTGCCATTCGTTCACCAGCTCCCTGGTGCTAATTTTTAAAAGTCTTTTTTCAGGTGGTATGGTTTCAAACGTTACGCTAGCTAAATTAGAGACGCCACTACTACCACTGGGCCGGCGCCCAGAACTACCTACTGTTACCAGAATATGTTTAATTAGTCTTTCACCTGATTTATTTTCATCGCCGTTTTCACTAATCAAATCAGGTTCAATATATTTGCGTTGTAATGATTCAGCAGAAGCCACTATTTTATCTACATATTTTTTGGTATTTTCAAGTGAGGTTCCTTCCGGCATTTCTATAGTAGCAGAAACGATTTCACTTTGAATGCGTGGAAAAAATGTATATTTATATCTTCCACTAAGCACCAAGCTTACAGTTGTAATAAGTATAGCAATGAATATAGTCAGTGTTAGATAACGCCAATTCAAAGCTATGTTTAAGAATGGTCCATAGATGTGCTTTATAAACCATACTAAACTGTGTGCAATTTTGCGTTGTATTCTTGTCAGAATATTTAATTTATCTGAATCTTTACGTAACTTCATATGCCTTAAATGTGAAGGCAAAACGAATTTAGATTCTATTAAAGAAAACAACAAAACAGGAATTACAACCATTGGAATTTGAGCGAATATCGGCCCACGACGCCCTTCGATTAATAGCAATGGTAAAAACGCCGCTACGGTTGTTAGCACCCCAAAAGTGACTGGTACAGCGATTTCCTGGGTTCCTTCAATAGCAGCTTTAAATGCCCCTTCTCCCTTTTGTAAGTGTGAATAAACGTTTTCACCGGTAACGATTGCATCATCAACTACTATTCCAAGTACCAGGATAAAACCAAACATACTTACCAGGTTTAATGTCATTCCCATCTGCGGCATCAGAGCCAGGGCGCCTAAAAAACTTATAGGAATTCCAACACTTACCCAAAAGGCCAGATCAGGTCTTAAAAATAAGGCAAGTAGCAAAAGCACTAAACCAATACCTTGTACCAGGCTTCGGCTTAAAGTATTTAGGCGAGCTTTTACAATTTTGGATCTATCTCTCCAGTAACTTAACTCCAGACCAGCAGGCAGAGTAGTTGAGCGCTTTTCGATATACTCTTTAACTTGATTTGCTAAACTAATCGCGTTTTGATCACCAACACGAGTAACATTGATGAATGCAGCATTTTTCCCGTCAAATTCGCTATATAAAGGATCTTCATTAAAGCCATCATTTATCGTTGCTATTTCATCGAGTCTTATACTTGTTCCATTTCTTTTACTGATCACCCTAATATTGGCAAAATCATTCTTTTTATAAGCTTGCCCCAATGCCCTGACCAGGATTTCTCCAGACTGTGTTTTAATGGTACCGCCAGGAATATCTCTTGAGGCATTCCTGATAACTTTAGCAATATCATCGAGGGTTAAATCATATTGACGCAAAGATGTTTCAGGAACATAGATACTTATTTCCCATGGTCTGATGCCACCCATAGATACCTGGGTAATATTCGGCAGGCTGCGAATTTCATCTCTTATTTTTTCGGTGTAGGATCTTAAAGCAACTTCATCTTGATTATCCTGAATTAGTACAACCGAGATTACATCACGAGTCCTGATGAGTTGTTCGACTGTTGGACGTTCAGCATTTTCAGGAAAAGATGAAATGCCATCAACACGGGTTTTTATCTCATTGAGTAATTTTGTAGTGTCATATTGTTTGAGTATCTCTGCCCTGATTAAGGCCCTACCTTCAGAAGAATCGCTATAGATACGTTCAATTCCAGGTAAATCGCCAATTGCATCTTCTACGCGGATTGAAATGCCATCTTCAACTTCACTCGGAGTTGCTCCTGGATAAAAAACTGTAATGTTTACAACGTCTTGCTCAAAAGCTGGGAAGGTCTCCAGTGGGATTTGTTTGATTACAGCATATAAACCAAAAACGATTATTGAAACCATCAAGATATTGGCTGCTACCGGATTTTTAACAAACCAGGCAATAACACCTTTGTAGCTATCTTGGTCGTTATTCATATCAATTATCTTGTGGTCCTTTAGCATTATCCCCAGCTGGATTTACTTTAGCTGCTGTTGTTATTTGCTTTTTTTTAGCTTTATCTGCTTTGATTTTATTTTGTTTACGCTGTTCTTCTAGCGTTATTGCCTGCATACCCTCGATAGCCTGATTCAGATTAGTCAGGATCAATTGTTCCCCAGTGATTTTAGGGTCAGCTTCAATTACAGTTTTAGCAACTGAATTCCAGAGCACATTTACAGGAATTATCTGTATTTTTCCGTCTTTTAATATTCTGACTTCACGGTTATAAAGTACTGAAATTGGTGGTAATACAAATACGTTTTCAAAGGTTTTACCTTTGATACTGGCCTTTAGATATTGTCCAATTCGAATCGGAGTACTCACGCCGTCTTTAGCATCAAACGGGTTATCCACGCGAACGATTACATTAATTTGTCGGCTCTCTGCATCTAATGCCGCACTAGTTCTTACCACTCTTCCCTGCCAGTTATCTTTTCGAATGCTTCCAGGGCTGGTTAAGGTAACTACAGGCAGATCTTCTTGCTTAATTTTTTTATTACGAAATGCTTCAGGCATCCCTAACAACTCGTACTGGTTTAACGATAAGGGTAATTCAACATTAACAAAGTCTGTTGCGTAAATTTCTCCAAGTACTGTGCCTACAGAGACATATTGTCCAAAATCAACATTCTTTTTTAACACTCGGCCTTTGTAGGGCGCTTTTAACGTGGTACGTGATAAATTCAGGGATTCTTGTTTAAGTCTGGCCAAGGTGGAATCTATTTTAGCTTGAGTAGCGTTGATACGGCTTGCATAGCTACTCTGTATTCCTTCCAGGTCTTGTAATCGCTGCTCCAGTTGATTGTTTTTTTGTTCTTCAGCATCTACCAGTGAGCGGGAGATTAGCTTCTTCCTTAATAATGTGCGGACTCTGGCAACTTCTTTTCTACCCAGAGCCAGGTTTTGTTTAGCTAGTTGTATAGAACGTTTAGTACTTTTTTCTTCCTGCTTTATTTGTTTTAAACTGGCTCTATTGGCCGCTACATCACTATTTGCTATTGCAACAGCATTCAGATAGTTGTCTTTATCTATTTCCAGTAAGGTCTGGTTTTTCTCAAAATAATTACCTTCAAGAAAATTATCAGAAATATCTAAGATTCGTCCAGAAACCTCTGCTACCAGATTTGTTTGAATTCCCGCCTTTACAATACCTGATGCTTCCACATTCACAGTATACTGAGCGGGTTTTAGCGGCATAACCTCAACCACCGGCAAGCGTTGCACAAATGGCTTTTTCTTAGCTTCTGGCCCAGTATCTAACAGGTAGTTACCAAAAAAGGCAGCACCCGCTAAAACTAAAATTGGGATAATGATTTTTAACATTAAATATCCATTAATTTTAAAATATTATAAGAATACGTTAGACAGTATTAATATTATTATGAAAGATATAAATTTTAAAACACACCCCCCTACTTTTAGTGTGTTTTTCAGAAATTTAGACACTTATTTAAATGAAAATTCCAATTAATTGATAATCATTCTAAAAGTGCCGAATAATTATCCGTCATTAGATAATTAAGTGCAATCTATGAAAAATAACGATTTTAAAAAAAACGTATTGAAAATAGAAGCTTGGCATAGCAAAATTGCTACTAAATATAACTAATAAAAAAGCTTTACGGGCCATCATATTCCATGAAAATAATACTGTGTCTTTTTTTACACATTTTTACATTCGCAATTCATGCCAATCAAATAGATCTATTCATAATGGCTGGGCAATCAAATATGCAAGGCTGGAGAAGTGATGCTGCAGAATATCCTCCCGATCCTACTTTTCAAGATGTAAACATTCCTTTTTATTTCGAAGCTCTTAATTACGGTTCATCGAATAAACTGTGGGAAACACTTGGCCCTCAAATAGGACATTTTAAAAAAGGGCACTTTGGCCCTGAAATCACTTTTGCTCGAGCGTTATTACGGACAAATTTATATCCTGCTGTTTTCAAATATAGTTCAGGTGGTACAAGCATTAAAACAGATTGGAAAACACCAGGACAAAATGGTCTATACGATGATATGGTAAGAAACATCTACAAGGCGATACATGAGCTAAAAAACGAAGGTCATACTGTAGTTCCGCGTGCTTTTGTCTGGATTCAAGGTGAGAGCGATGCAGACAACCCACAGCTTGCTAATGAATATTACTGGCATTTGAAAAAGATGCTTCAGCATTTGCGTAATAATGTCCTTAAATCTCCCGATCTACCGGTAATATTAAGTGTAGATGAACAGCATCCACGAGTAAGGCTTCAACCAGAAGTTGTTAACGCTCAAAAACAGCTTGCATCTGAAGACCCAAGTATTATGTTTATGTCGATGAATGGACTCGAAAAATATGATGTAACGCATCTTACAGCCACGGGTACGATAAATCAGGGAAGGAGGCTATATCAGGTATATCAAACCATTAAAAACTATTAACCGCTTATCGACTGTTTCTTTACGCTTGAGAATACTCAGAATAGAATTAGACACAAGGGCAAAACAATAATAAATGGGGCATCACAATGAAAACTTCACAGAAGTCTGTATTTCTATTCGGATTAATTTCGTTATTTTCTGTAACGAATGCTGATTTACCAAAGGCTTTCGACTATAACAAAGCATCTACTAATTATGTTGATAACACCTCAAATAGTATGAGTAATATTGTAAATCCATACTACTACGGTGGAACCCTAGGTGCCTCTGAAGGCAGTAGCTATTGTTCAGGCGCGACAAACTGTGAAGACAGTGATACCGCATGGAAAGTATTTGGTGGTTATAAATTTACCGAGAAATTAAGTGTTGAAGGTGCATACATGAATCTTGGTGATATTCATAAGAACGGCGAAAACTCAGATATCAGTGCATTCGGAGCATATGGTGTAGGCACACTTCCTGTTACAGAACAATTTGATATATTTGCGAAAGCGGGGGCAACACGTTGGAGCAGTGATAATACCACAGGTGATCAAGACGGATTTAGTGCAAGTTACGGTTTTGGTGCGAAGATGAATATTAACGAGATCACAAAACTTCGTGCCGAATGGGAAAAAGTCATAGATGTAGAAACATCAGATAATCAATCTACAGATGTGAATATGCTAAGTGTTGGTTTTGAACTATCAACTTTCTAAGTTCAAATTTTCTATACAATCATATATAAAGAAGGCAGCTATTTAGCTGCCTTCTTTATTAAAAATCGATACTCAAATAATAATTAAGTGCTTACTCAGGGCTAAAAGATGAACCACAGCCACAGGTTGTTTTCGCGTTTGGATTACGAATAACAAACTGAGAACCTTCAAGGCCTTCTGTATAATCAATATCAGCACCAACTAAGTATTGAAAGCTCATTGGATCAATCAAAAGTTTAACTCCATTTTTCTCAACGGTTGTATCACCATCATTGATTGCTTCATCAAAAGTAAATCCGTACTGAAATCCTGAACAACCACCACCTGAGACAAAAACTCTAAGTTTTAGATTATCATTCTTTTCTTCGTCGATAAGTCCTTTTACTTTATTTGCTGCTGCATCCGTGAAGTTTAAAATGGGTGCTGCACTGGCTGTTGCTACTGTCATGTCGATACCTTACCTATTAATTATTTAAATCATATTGGAAATTTCTAATTCAAACAAGGTTAACTTAGAATCAGTAAAAAAACGATTAAACCTTAATTAACTAGTGTTAAATTTAGAAAAAATTGTAAATTACTTGATTTGCCTTGTTTCGTTATACGTTGTCTCTTGCTGAATCAATTTACCATTGACCTTAGCTCCAACTGACACCTCTAGTAAATTATAATATACATGTCCGTTTATGTGGGCTTTATCAAATAATTCAACCTTGCCTGTTGCATAAACGTTGCCATCTATTTGTCCATTAGCAATGAGATGGTTTACTTCTACGTCACCTTTGATTAAAGCGTTCTCATTGATAATCAGCAAAGACAGGCCATCTGCAGACTTCACACCACCATTTATTGTGCCCACAACGTGAAGTCCACCGGTAAAACTAACTACGCCGTCAATGGTACAATCCTCACCAATTAAGGTATTAATTTTTGCCTTGAGTAGTTCTTTTTGTTTTCTCTTATTACCAAACATTGGTTTAATACCTAAGCAATTATTTATGGCAATAAAGCTGGATGATCAATCGCTATTGACTCATCAAAACCCAGCATAATATTCATATTCTGCACAGCTTGTCCTGCTGCGCCTTTCACCAAATTGTCAATAACCGATAAAACCACTACACGAGAACTATCGGGCATTTTATGTACTGCAATCTGACACATATTCGAGGCTTTAACATTACGTGTTTCAGGATGTGATCCCGCTGGAAGAACATCTACAAACACTTCATCTTTATAGCGGTTTTCGTAGAGTACCTGTAAATCTTCATGACTCGATGTGTTGGCGTAGATGGTCGCATGTATGCCCCTAATAATGGGTAATAAATGAGGTACGAAAGTCAAATCAACAGCAGTATTGGCGAGCAATGAAAACACCTGCGCAATTTCTGGCCTATGTCTATGACCACTTACCCCATAAGCCTTAAAACTTTCTCCCATCTCACTGAATAAATTGGCAATATGAGCTTGTTTGCCTGCACCACTAACGCCTGATTTGGTATCTGCAATAATATTATCAAGATCAATCAGTTTAGATTCCAATAAAGGGAGCAAACCCAGGATAACAGAAGTTGGATAACAACCCGGGTTAGCCACTAAATTAGCACTTTTTAATTTTTCCCGGTTTATTTCAGGTAGGCCATAAACAGCCTCAGCCACCAATTCCGGGCAGGCATGAGTCATACCATACCATTTGCTCCAAACTTCAATATCTTTAATACGAAAGTCTGCCGCGAGATCAATCACTTTAATACCTGCTTTTAGCAACTGGGGTACGTGATTCATTGCAATACCATTCGGTGTCGCAAAAAACACCAGATCACATTCTGCTAAAGAGTCAGTCGATGGGTCGCTAAATTCCAGATCAATAAAACCACGTAAATTGGGAAACATCGCATCTACACGAGTACCTACATTTGAGCGCGAGGTTACGTATGTGATTTCAACTTTTGGATGAACTGCTAGTAATCTTAATAATTCAACACCGGTGTAACCTGTCGCGCCTACAATTCCTATTTTTTTCACTTTATGTTCACTGATAAATTTAATATACGCGATATAATAACGCGAAATAGCTTAATTAAACATCTTGAAAAACACTCAAGCTGCCTCCATATAGTAATTTCTAATACGCCCACCAACCTATTTAGGATATTTAAGCGACTGCGTTTTCCCATCGGGGCAACTTAAAAGAAGAAAAGTAGTCGTATCGCTATAGCTCGGATCATTTCGGGTTTTTTTGAAATGGTCCTATCCCTTATGTAGAACTGAGGAGTTTAAATTGGATATGCTTGTTTTAACCAGATATCAGAGCAATTTGGCTTACAAAATATTACCTGCAATCAAGTTGTGTGATTAGTTTTTTTTTTAAACGAATGCTATAGTAACTTGACAATTTTTTTAAATCTAAAGGCTCCTAATCTAACGACAATAGTCACAACTACCATTATGAAGAAACTGAATTTCACTAGCTTAACATCATTTATGTTAAAAACTACACTATTAAGCGCCCTTTTAATTTCAGTAGGGTGTTTAGGTACTACTCCTTCGAGTACCTCCCTGATTGAATCTGCGAATGCCGCTGAAACCACGTCGAAGAATGATGGCATTGAAAAACTGACGCCACGACATTCATTCGAATACAAAATCATCAATAGCATGTTAAAGCGCTATCACTACAAAAAATTCGAGCTAGATGATGCTTTTTCAGGAAAAATTCTTGACGAGTACATCAAACAACTAGACCCAAGTAAAATATATTTCTCCATAACTGACATTGAGCAGTTCAATAAACATCGAGACAAATTTGATGATTATATTAATGCGGGTGATACTGAGGTTGCAGTGAATATCTTCAAAACATACCAGCAACGTGTCAATGCGCGCTCTCAATATGCAATCAAGCGCCTCGAAAAAGTTTTTGATCTAGACAAAGATGAATCATACAATCTTGATCGTGAAGATGCAGCCTGGGAAGTCAATGAAATGGCATTAAACCAGCTCTGGGATAAACGTATTAAAAATGACTATATCAATCAGATCCTTGCTGACGAAACACCCGCCGAAGCGATAAGTAAACTTAAAAAACGTTATGTCAGCATGACAAAAAGGACTTCACAAATAAAAAGCAATGAACTCTTTCAAACCATAGTTAACGCATATGCGGGCGCAATCGAACCACACACATCTTATCTTTCACCAAGATCATCAGAGCAATTTGATATCAATATGAGTCTATCTTTGAGTGGTATCGGCGCAGTACTGCGAACAGATGACGAACATACTAAAATAATCAGTGTGGTTCCAGGCGGCCCAGCTGATCTCACCGGTAAAATATCGGCTGGTGATCGCATTATAGGTGTAGGACAAGAAACTGAAGATAAAATAAAAGATATCGTGGGCTGGCGCCTGAGTGATGTGGTAAACATCATACGCGGAGAAAAAGGTAGCACCGTTGTGTTATCAGTATTATCCAATGAAACTGGTCTCAGCGGCAAACCCAAAACTGTTAATATTGTTAGAGATAAAATTAAACTCGAACATCAAGCGGCTAGTAAACGTATTATTGAGATTGATAGACCTGGTGGAAAAGTCAAAGTCGGGGTTATCGACCTGCCCTCTTTTTACATTGACTTTAAGGCGCGCAATAACGGTGACAAAAATTATTCAGGTACGACTAGAGACGTAAAAAAATTATTACTAGAATTAAAGAAAGAGGGTATCGATGACCTAATCATTGATTTGCGAGGAAACGGCGGGGGTTCATTAAGTGAAGTTGTATCACTGACTGGTTTGTTTATCGACAAAGGCCCTGTCGTACAAATTAACGACACTACTGGACGTACTGACATATTGAGTGATAATGATTCTGGGGTCGTTTACAGTGGACCGATGGCAGTTATGATTGATAAAGGCAGTGCATCAGCATCCGAGATTTTTGCAGGTGCTATACAGGATTATAAACGAGGAATAATCATTGGTGAAACCACCTTTGGCAAAGGTACGGTCCAGACAGTGCTACCCTTGGAATCTTATACGCGAAAAGTTTTCGATAAACCTTTAGGTCAGATTAAAATCACCAGTGCTCAATTCTTTCGCATTAATGGCGAGAGTACTCAACATAAAGGTGTAGTCCCTGATCTATCCTGGAATTTACCTCAAGTTGAAGGTGATATTGGTGAAAGAGCTTTTAAAAATGCACTACCGTGGAGACGTATCGAGATTGCCAAACATACAGACTATAACAAGGCTTTCCCGCTCACGGCACTCCAGCAAGCAAGAGCAAAATCATTACAAAGAATTTCAACTGATCCAAAGTTTAAAACAACTGTTGATAGATTTAAATTGTTAGTAAAAGCAGGTAGTGAAAAGACTGTTTCTTTGAATCTTGCAAAACGTAAAGCAGAACGCGAGTTGTTTAATAAACAATTACTGGAATTAGAGAACAAACTACAAATAGTTAATGGTTTGCCCGTATATAAAACCATCAAAGAATTGCGTGATGCACAAGAGAAAAAGAATGATGATATATTCACCAAGAAACCTGTAGACGTGTTCTTGAATGAAGCAGCACATATTTTAACTGACTTACAAGAATTTAATATGGTGTCTGCTGCAACTAAGTAAATTGACCAAAAAGTACACCCACCTACTTTTTGGCTGTTTTTAAATGCAGCAATTAGATTAGGGGTGGGTATACAATTTCTTTAAAATTTAGCTAAATAATATAAATAACCAAATTACTGCTACATTTATCATCGCAATAAATACAGCAGCAGACCCCATGTCTTTTGCTCTGCCAGAGAGTTCATGAATCTCTCCACCAAAACGATCAACGACTGCTTCAATGGCGGAATTCAATAATTCGACAATCAACAGTAGTAGCACACTGGCAATCAGCATGGCTCGCTCAACACCCGTTTCTCCAAGCCATAATGCCAATGGTGTAGATACAATCAGGAGTAAAACTTCCTGACGGAAAGCTTCTTCATGCTTGTAGGTTGTTTTAAGACCTGACCAGGTGAAGCCCAGTGCTTTTATCCATCGCGTTATGCCTGTATTGCCACTTCCCGCCACAAAGTTCTACCTATAGCTTTCAATTGAAGGACATGAGCATACAAGATTTCTATCACCATAGACATTGTCAATACGATTGACGGTAGGCCAATACTTACTCGTAGCAATAACACCTTTAGGTAACACTGCCAATTGCTGGTCATAAGGTCGATCCCAGTTTTCAGTAATGTCAGCTATGGTATGTGGTGCATTCACCAATGGATTGTTCTCTAATGACCATTCGCCACTTTGTACTCTATTTATTTCAGCTTTGATATCAATCATCGCGTCACAAAAACGATCTAGTTCATACTTCGATTCTGACTCAGTAGGCTCAATCATCAGAGTCCCTGCAACAGGAAAAGACATTGTCGGCGCATGAAAACCATAATCCATAAGACGCTTGGCGATATCTTCTTCACTGATACCAGAATCTTTCTTGATAAGTCGAATATCAATAATACACTCGTGTGCGACTTTGCCATTTTTACCACGGTATAATATTTGGTAGTGATCGCTCAGACGTTGCGTAATATAGTTAGCGTTCAAAATAGCAACACTACTTACCATTGCATTACCCTTTGCGCCTAGCATTTTCATATACATCCACGATATTGTTAGAATTGATGCACTGCCATAAGGCGCAGCAGACACTGCATAGCTTTTGTTTTCCTTATTATTGACATGGCCAGGCAGGAATGGCGCAAGATGGCTACGTACACCGATTGGTCCAACTCCTGGACCGCCTCCGCCGTGTGGAATCGCGAAAGTCTTGTGTAAATTCAAATGTGATACATCAGATCCAAACAAGCCAGGTTTGGATAAGCCTTTTTGGGCGTTCAGATTTGCACCGTCTAAATAGACCTGACCACCGTATTCATGAACGATATCACAGACCTCAACGATATCCTCTTCAAACACACCATGGGTAGATGGGTACGTCACCATAATACAGGCGAGGTTATCCTTGTATTTTTCAGCTTTTTCGCGCAAATCGACGATGTCGATGTTTCCATTCTTATCACAATTAACCAGTATAATTTGCATCTTCGCCATTGCTGCTGAAGCGGGATTTGTGCCGTGTGCTGAAGTTGGTATCAAACAAATGTTACGATGTTTCTGACCAATGCTTTCATTGTAACGATTTATCGCTACCAGTCCTGCATATTCACCTTGCGCACCAGAATTCGGCTGCATCGAAACTGCAGCGTAACCAGTAACTTCTGCCAACCATTTTTCGAGCTGGTTGATCATTTCATGATAACCATGAGTTTGATTATCAGGTGCAAATGGATGAATACTTGAGAACTCTGACCAACTTAGAGGCATTAATTCACTTGCCGCATTTAGTTTCATGGTACATGAGCCTAACGGAATCATTGCATGAACCAAAGAGAGATCTTTATTCTCAAGGCGTTTTAAATATCGCATCATTTCTGTTTCTGTATGATGCTGATTGAACACCTCATGCGTTAAAAAATCTGTATCCCGGACATATTCTTGTGGAATTCCAGAATCACATTTCTCTGAAATAATCTGGGCATCAAGTGTTGAAACATCAAAGCCATGATTTTGTCCGAAGAAGATATCAAATAGTATCTCTAAGTCTTTTGCGGTTTTAGCTTCATCAAAACTGATACCCAGTTTATCTGAATCAACCAGGCGTAAATTGATACCTTTATCCAAAGCTGCATTATAGATTGATGATTGATGATCACCGACATATATAACCAAGGTATCAAACCAGGATGTGTTGACAATATATTCTGCTTTAGAAAGATCACTTTGGCGGACAGCTGCTGCGAATATACTTGCCAGGCGATTAATTCTTCCGGCTATTAATTTAAGCCCTTTTGCACCATGATAAACCGCGTAAAACCCCGCCATATTGGCTAATAGTGCTTGCGCTGTACAGATGTTAGATGTAGCTTTCTCTCGACGAATATGTTGCTCACGTGTTTGCATTGCCATTCGCAAAGCTTGATTGCCTCTGCTGTCAATTGAGACGCCGATTACGCGACCTGGAACCGAACGCTTGAGTTTATCAGTAACTGCAAAGAAAGCAGCATGCGGGCCACCAAAACCCATCGGCACCCCGAATCTTTGAGAATTACCGAAGATGATATCTGCCCCCATTTCTCCAGGTGCTTTTAGCATAACAAGCGACATCAAATCTGTCGCAACACAAACAAGAGCTTGTTGTTCATGTGCCTGTATGATTATAGGCTCAATGTCACAAACAGAGCCATTCTCAACCGGATATTGTAAAAGCACACCAAAAACCTGGTGCTTTTCGAGTTCTGATTTGGGATCACCAATGATTAATTCAAATCCAAAAAATTGCGCTCTGGTTTTTAAAACCTCTAGCGTTTGCGAAAAAACACCTTCATCAACAAAGAACTTGTCAGTTTTTAAACGATTAGAACGCTTACACAACGCCATTGCTTCAGCTGCTGCGGTTGCTTCGTCCAATAAAGAGGCATTCGCCACCGTCATGCCAGTTAAATCCATCACCATCTGTTGAAAGTTTAGCAGTCCTTCCAATCGCCCTTGAGAAATTTCAGCCTGATATGGCGTATAAGCTGTATACCAACCCGGATTTTCTAAAACATTACGTTTTATAACTGATGGCACAATAGTGTCGTAATAACCCATACCAATAAAAGACTTGTTTACTATGTTTTTCTTGGCAATTACCTGTAAAGAATCTAAAGCCTCTTTTTCTGAACAACTCTCATCTAACTTAAGCGGCTTTCTGATACGAATACTTTCAGGTACGGTTTTATCAGCAAGTTCTTCAAGTGATGTCACCCCAATAGCTTCAAGCATTTTCTCGACATCTTCAGCTTGAGGTCCAATATGACGCGAAATAAAATCATCGCGCTGGTCTAATATATTTAGAGGTAAATTTTTCATATTTTAGGAGTTATAAATTAAGAAATTTCATGTTTTATGTTTTATGTTTCCACAATTGTTGATAATCATGAAGATTGGCATTCAGCCTCATACTCATCGGCATCAAGTAAATCTTCTAGGTCTGCCATAGAATTCAGTTTCATCGTGAAAATCCAGCCTTCTCCAAAAGGTGCAGTATTGATTAGCTCTGGTTCACTATCCAATTCTTCATTGACCTCTGTGACTTCACCATCTAAAGGTGCATACATATCTGACGCCGCCTTTACTGATTCAATCACGCCACAGTTTTCTTCAGCACTTAAAACTGTTTCAACTTCAGGTAATTCGACAAAAACCACGTCACCTAATAACTCTTGAGCGTGTTCTGTAATTCCGATGGTTACTGTACCATCACCGTTATCTCTCAACCATTCATGGGTTTTTGTGTATCTAAGATCACTTGGGTTTTCATTGCTCATTTTGCTTCTCCAATATATGTTGTTGCTAAATTAGGGATTTACCATTTCTTACGAATGGCGGTTTGACGATTCTAACTGGCAATTGTTTACCACGTATTTCCACATGGCAACTGTCATTTGCTGCAACAGGTATCCGTGCAAAGGCAATGGAGACACCAAGTGTAGGTGAGAAAGAACCACTGGTAATTTCACCATCACCGTATTCAGTTATTACTTTTTGATGACCGCGCAATACGCCTTTGTCCTCTAACACCAAACCAATTAATTTCGTATCTGGCCCTTTGCTTTTCTCTCTCTGCAAAGCTGGGCGGCCGATAAACTCACGATCAGATGGCTCCCAGGCTATGGTCCAGGCCATAGCAGCGGATAATGGTGAGATAGATTCATCCATATCGGTGCCATACAGGTTCATTCCAGCCTCAAGGCGTAAAGTATCACGTGCGCCGAGACCGATAGGTTTAATGCCTTTGAATAGGAGTTGATCCCATAGATTTGCAGCGATTTCATTTGGCACCATTATTTCATAACCATCTTCACCGGTATATCCGGTACGAGCGAAGAAGGTATTATCAAGTTGAATGCCAAAGAAAGGTTTTAATTCAGCTACTTTTTTTGCGGTATCTTCTGCAAGTATTGAGTGGACTTTTTCTCGAGCATCAGGTCCTTGAACAGCTATCATTGCTAGATCATCGCGTTCACTGATATCAAGATCAAACCCCTCAACTTGTTCAACAATCCATTTAATATCATTTTCACGTGTTGCAGCATTGACTACCATGCGATAGAAATCATCAGCAAGATAATAGACAATTAGATCATCAATAACTCCACCCTCCTGATTTAACATAGCACTGTATAAGGCCTTTCCTTGATCTTTTAGTTTTTCCACATCATTAGCAAGAATGTACCTTAGAAAAGCTTTAACATCTTTCCCTTTAAGATCCAATACAACCATATGTGATACATCAAACATACCTGCATCTTCACGAACCTGAATGTGTTCCTGAACCTGTGATCCATAATTTATGGGCATCTCCCAACCTGCAAAATCAACCATTTTACCACCGGCTTCGAGGTGTTTATCATATAAAGGTGTACGATTAGGTGCTTGCGTCTGTTCTGGTTCGGACATTTGTAATTTCCTATTTGACAAAAAAAAGGCGGCAGATTATAAAATCTGCCGCCCCTCTGTCCTTATACCTGAGAGATTCCCTAACTACTTAAGTCTAAATAATTTAGGTTAAACCCTTCGGTGGAAACTAATGTCTCACTCTCCAGAGTCAGTGTCTCTTCTACAGTCCTTTTACCTGAGCGTTTCCGGACGGATTTGCGCCTTCGGTGTTCAATCACAAATGAATTGAATCTCTCCTGCAGAGAATTTACTGAAGCCCAGACTATACCCGAGCTCGTAAATTTGAGAAAGTAGTTTTACATATAAACTGGCTATTTGTTGTCTTTCTCGAGTGCTGCTGCTAACCGATCTGCAGGCATATAACCTGGGATTAGCCTGCCGGTAGTTGTGATTAGCGCAGGAGTGCCTGTCACACCAACTTCTTGACCTAAATTATATTGAGCTTCGATAGGATTATCACATGTTTTAGGATTAATTGGTTTACGTTCTTTAGCGTCTGTCATCGCTTGTAACTGATCATCGGCACACCACATGCTTATGGCTTTTTTAAATGATTCTGAACCAATACCGGCTCGAGGGAACATTAAATACTCAATGGTAATACCTTTCGCATTTAATTCAGGAACTTCACGGTGTAATTTTGCACAATAGGGACAATCAATATCTGTAAAAACTTTAACTACATGTTTTTCATCTTTAGCTTTAAATACAACAGGTTTATTATCTTGTTTGTCTAAAATACCTTTACGAACAGAGCGTTTAGCAACCTCAGAGACATTTTCTCTAGTTTCAAGATCAATCATATCCCCCGCTAAAAAATATTTTCCATCAGCCGAAATATAGACTACTTCTGTCCCATACATGACTTCGAAGATGTTTGGAATCTGGCTTTCTTTTAAAGATGATGGTTCTGATCGAAAGCGGGCTTTTAATTTGGCTTTTAGTGAAGTAATTACCTCAGCATTAGCACTAGTATCAACCTTTGCATAAGAATTCGTATATCCGGCCACTATTAGCAGACTCAAAGTAGTACCCAATACTATTTTTTTAATCATTTTTTACCCTATAGTTTCTTTAATAAAGTTATTATACACCACTGAAATTAACTGTAACAGCAGTAAGCAATCTACATAAACTCTCGTTAACAATACGTAACAAACGGTTTATTCGATGCATTTTAGCTACCCACGTGGATGATGTTCGCGATGCATAGACTGCAGCCGCGCTTTCGCCACATGTGTGTATATTTGAGTTGTTGATAAATCACTATGACCTAACAACAGCTGTACGACACGCAAATCTGCACCATGGTTCAATAAATGCGTAGCAAAGGCATGTCTTAATGTGTGCGGTGAAAGCTTCTGGCTAATGCCTGCTACTATCGCATAACGTTTAATAAGATACCAGAACGCTTGGCGCGTCATTCCAGAGCCTCGACGTGTAACAAACAAATTGTCGCAAATACCTTTACCTCGCATCAAGTCATCACGAGATTCATCAAGATATCGTGTTAACCAACTAACTGCTTCATCACCTATTGGTACTAATCGTTCTCTATTTCCTTTACCAATAACTCGAACTACACCCTGTTGCAAACTAATTTGATTGTATCTTAGGGATACTAACTCTGAGACTCTTAATCCAGTAGCGTACAATAATTCCAACATAGCACGGTCTCTTAAGCCGATTGAATCTGTGATATCTGCAGCTAATAATAATGATTCAACTTGAGTTTCACTTAGGGTTCCGGGTAAAGGTTTACCCAGCTTTGGTAATTCAATTAATGCTGTTGGATCTTCATTTATTTTTCTTTCACGTAATTGAAACCGGTAAAAACGCCGCAAACTAGAGATTGACCTCGCCACACTCCGGGATTTACTCCCCTCTTTAATCCGAAAAGCAATATATTCTAGTAACTGTGAGTTATTGACCTGAAGCAAGTTATTCTGACTTTTATGCAACCAGACTGACAAGCTTTTAAGATCACGCCCATAAGCTGCCAATGTATTTTTGCTCAAACCCCGTTCTGACCAAAGTGCGTCTAAAAAGCCATCTATTCTGGTTTGATCATGATTCAAAATATCAACCTAGACTGTTTTGTATTTCTCTAAATGTGAGGACTTTTAATGATTTTTGATTAGCTAAGTCAATAGCACGCAATAAACGTGCTGGTGCACTGCGGCCCATGCAGCCATGTTCAGGGTCGCCATTAAAAGCAACCAACATCGCATCGACTAATCTAGCTTTATCTAATTTCTGTGTTACTAAACTTTGTTGCAGCTCATGGACATCATCAACAACTGATCTGGCCAAATCTTGATGCTTATCCCATAGTTCACCAACTTTACCACCTGTTTTTAAACCCGCTATATTACTGGTTAAAATGTAGTAATTCTTGCGAACTAACTCAAATGTCAGCTGCTCACTATTATTCAAAATTTCTGTTGGAATATCTAAGGCGTTTAAGGCATTCGATAATAAATTTGCTTTTTCACCAAAGATTGGAGAAGGAACTACAACTTTAACATCCTGGCCTTTTTTCTTTTCAAACCAGACAGAAATAACCGTTGGGTTGATATCATGCTGTTCCCAGTCTCTTGGTAATAACTCATTCTGTATCAAAATCAGCTTTGACTTCCATTTATAAGGAACCTGATCTAAAACATTGTGCAGCTCAGCTTCACCTACAGCGATTATCACCGCTTCTGGTTCTTCAATTTCCGTACAAACTGTCTGAAGATCCATATCACGAGTTACAGGAATTACCGTTTTACCGATGCGTAAAAACCCACGTGCCATGACTGAACCTATTTCTCCGATACCTACAACTATAATTGGTGATTTCATTTTATCCCTGGCTAAATTAAGTATAATGCTCATTTTTATATATGAATTAATCTTAACATGAGCCCTTTTCTGAAAACAGCAATTGAAGCTGCTGAAGCCGCACAAAAAGTTATTAGAAAGTACTATGCAGGTGATTTTAAAGTGGAAATAAAACCTGATGAAACACCCGTCACCATTGCTGACATTGAAACTGAAAAAACAATCAAAAAAATAATCCTTGAAGCATTCCCAGATCATGGTTTTTATGGAGAAGAAACCGGAAAAGTGAATGAGAATGCCGAATACAATTGGCTAATCGACCCGATCGATGGGACCAAAAGTTTTGTACGAGGTTATCCTTTCTTTTCAACACAAATAGCTTTAATGAGAAACGGTGAACTTATATTAGGCGTATCAAATAGTCCCGAATTTAATGAAATGGCGTATGCAGAAAAGGATCAAGGTGCTTGGCTTAATGGTGAAATAATCACTATTAGTAATATAGACTCTATTAAACAAGCTACATTATCGATGGGTAATATTTCGTCGATTGCGCAAAAACAGCAATGGAAAAATCTTGGTGAGTTAGTTAGTTCTGTTAATCGAGTGAGAGGATATGGTGATTTCTATCAGTATCATTTATTAGCCAGTGGTAAAATTGATATAATATTAGAATCTGACGTAAATATCCTGGATATAGCAGCATTAGCAGTCATTGTTCGTGAGGCAGGCGGGGTTTTTACTGATCTAGAAGGGAAAGAATTAAACTTGGATACATCGACTGTATTGGCCTGTAGCTGTAACACATTACATGCAAAGGTGTTGGCTGCTATTAGCTATTCTTGAGTTAGTTAACTTACTGAGATAGTTAATCAGAAATACACATACCGACTAATAGTTATTTTTCCAGAATCGAAAAGCTTTGAAACTGGTTAATTTTAACTGTATCAGAAAGTTCAGCCTATTATGGAATTACAATTCGCTATTTATGACTCTATCAGAATTTAAATAATTCTCTCAGTGTTACTTAACCCCAAGATAATTAATGAAAGCTCAAATTTATAACAGTATTAGCGTTCTAAAGACAGGTATATAAAATTTAATGAATCAAGTATGTGAAAATTTTAGCCTATCTTGTGAAAATTGCACTAAATGACTTATTGCCAATACAAAAATAGAATTACAACAATTGGTTAAGCGTATTTAACTTTTTTGTCCTCTAGTAATGCAGTTTTTGACTGTTTAGCATGATATTTTGAATAGTATTTTGTTTTTACACTTTGATTTTTCACATTAACTAATAAAAAACCAACCACATTATTTTTTACTCTACTTAACTGTCCCATGACATTTTTAATTGAACGTGCTTCCATACTATCTTCTTGAGCAACAATAAGTGTAGATGTCGCTAGAGATGACAATATCAAAGTGTCTGCAAAACCTGTCACAGGAGGAGCATCAATAATTACATAGTCAAAGATACTTGCAGCTTGCGTGCTTAAATATGACATACGTTCATGACTTAATAGACTCACAGGGTCTGATTCATGTTTTCCTGCAGTAATTGCATATAAACCAGGAATATTTTTCACAGGTTGGGTAATTCCAACCAAGTCACTTTCACCTTTTAAGTAATGAGACAATCCTCGTTTATTACTGATATTGAGTTTTTTATGCATTGAAGCATTTCTGATATCAGCATCGACCAATAGTACTTTCTTACCCATTTGCGCATAAGAGCATGCGACATTCGAGGCAGTAGTACTTTTACCTTCGTTCGAATTTATACTGGTTATTAGCATTACATGATCTTTATCTCTGTCAAACATTAAGTGAATATTAGTTGCTAATATTCGATAGGCTTCAGCAGCAGGTGAATGAGGAATTTTAATTGCAATCATATCCAATTGCTTTTTCATGGCAGACTTCGTAACTCGCGGAATCATTCCTAATACAGGTAACCCTGTCAATCTTTCCAAATCTTCTGTAGATTTAATACTCTGATCTAATGCCTCCCGTAAGAACGCAAAAGCCAGGCCAAGTATCAATCCTGACAGTAGGCCCAATAAAACATTTATCATTGGCTTAGGACGATATTGAGTCAAAGGTGTTACCGCTGGCTCAGCAATACTTATACTACTGGTATTAGCAGCTGATGCTACATTAACCTCTTCTAAGCGCTGCAATAAGTTGTTATAGACTTTAGTGCTACTCTCAACTTCACGTTTAAGATTATTATAATCAACACCACTATTCTGCAGATCTCTCATAGTTCCATTAAATTGACCTAATTCTTTTCTGATTTTATCTTCTTGTTGTTTTGCAGCTTTATAATCAGCTTTCATGGAGCTTTGGATATTCCCCAGTTCCTTGTTTAATTTAGCCTGAGCGTTATATATTTGTTGTTGTAAACGTCGCATATCAGGGTAATTGGGTTTAAAGGTTTTGAGCATCTCCTGGTAATCACCTTCTAATTGAACCAGACGAGTTTTTAAGCTGGTAATAACAGGATTAGTTAATACAGTAGAGACACTTCCCGCATTTTTCATTTGCAAATAAAGACTTTCCGCTTGTATTCTGCGAATTTCCGCCTGAACCAGCGCAGAATCGAGGCTTTCTAATTTTTTAACCTGTCGAGTTTGCTTTTCATCAACGCCAAGAATTCCTTTTTTATTGGCATATTTAACCAATGCTTCTTCAGAATAACGTAAGCGTATTCCTGCTTCGATAATTTGCTTACTTAAGAATTCCTTGGCGTATTCTCCAGTTTCACTTTTAGTTTCTATTTGGAGTTTAATGAAATTATTCAATAGACTTGTGACAATATTTTTGGCTTGTTCTGCGGATGGTGCTTCATAAAAGACTTCAACTAGATGTGTACCAGCAATCGGTTGCACAATTAAGTTCTTCAAAAACAATTGAGTATAATCGATTGTTTGTATTTTCTTGATCTTATCGTTAACACTCTCACTAGTAAAAAAACCTGAAAGAACAGAAGATAGTTTGGATATAGCGAATAAGGAGTTGTCTTCATTTTTAGGCGCTAAACTGTCTCTTAAGTTTAATTCTTCAATAACTCGTTGTGCGATTACTCGACCTCTCAGTATTTCATAACGTGTCCTGAAAAATGGGTCACTTTCAGAATAGACCGAGCCTACAGGCTGTTGTGTACTACCAAAGTTTACAATTTCTGCACCTTCACGCTCAATTTGTATCATGGCATTTGCACGATAAGTAGGTTTGATGGAAAACGTATATAGTAACGCTAATGTCAAAGTGATTAGCAGTGTCATTATTATCGTGGTTTTACGGCGCTTTAATATTGCAAAAATATCATGCAGAGACATTTCTTTAGGTGCATGCAAAATTGGAGCAAGTTGAGAAGTAGATGCTACAGGTAAAAGATTGTTGTCAATCTGCTGTAATTGAGTATTAGCCTGTTTAGTAATAACTGACATGTAATTTTTAACCTTCTATTGGAGTTTTATTATTACGCATTAGTATCACCCTCACCCATACGTTTTTATTATCACTAATCCTAACGTATAGAATGTGACTAAGTAATATTACTCATCTATTCGTATGGGTTTACTAGACGAATGGAATAAAAAGCCACATATACCCCTTTAAATACAATTTTTGAGGTGGTTTAATGTGAAAAAGGCCCTAAAAGTAGGGAGGTGTCTTTTTTATATTTATACGAGATTAATACTCTTAAATTAGGGTTTTATAGGCACATTTGGCATTAGGTTGATCCTTTCCTGTAAACGCACATCTCTCCATATCGTTTCAATGGATAGGACATATATAGACGCCCCGATAATGTCAAGGCATAACAATCACCTTGCATGATACTGCATGTTGTAATTTTAACGTAATTATCTACCAACGATCTTTTAGATAACGGGTTTTCCGTAAAACTAATCTCGCTTATTAAAAAATAGCGTGCTGACATATATTCGGGATCTAGTGAAAGCATCTAGTCGCTTTCGTCCCCAAATGAAATCCGCACCAACTCGCCTACAACACCCAAACGGTATCTAGTACCATGTCCTAATCAGTCTTAAAGTTGGACGGGAAACCATTTTGTCATCATATAATCACATTAATGGAATGGAACGAGGGTCTAGGTACTCATTACTTTTTGTGGATACAGTGGAACAAAGCACTACTGTTTTTTCAACAAAACCCAAATGATTCGTTTGAGCTTATGCGCAATGGCAACGGTTGCCTTGTGTTTACCAATACGCGCTTCAATCTGTTTAATCCATAAACTGAGTTGGTCATCTCGATGCTTCGCCCACTTTTTCGCAGCACGTGCTGCATGAATCTGCTGGGTTCGAAGGTAACGGTCTCCGCGCTTAGAGATACCTGCACGTTTGAATGTGTTAACACTGACATATTGCTTAGGTGGTAAACCCAACCAGACACCAAATTCTCCGGTGTTCTTAAAAGCCTGTCCCTGATCAATAGACGCAACTAACGCGGAGGCATTTACAATGCCAATTCCAGGGGCTGAACTTACGATGTGGCAGTTGTTATTCTGTTTGATATATCTTTTAAGCTGATCTTCCAGTCTATGGATTCGTTCACTGAGCTGGTTGAACTCGGTATATAAATCAAACATCGTTTGCCGAAAAGAGGCCGATAATGACTCATTATCTTGAACAGCAAGCATGGCCTCTTTAAAGCCTTTATATCCCTGAGAGAAAGTGATACCAAAGTCACTCAGTAAACCTCTTGCCTGATTAGTCACTTGTGTTCGAGACTTAACCCACCACTCACGAAGTCGATGCATGGCCATGATTTCTTGTTGCTGAACGGTCTTAATGGGAACAAATCGAATATTCGGTCGGCTTGCAGCCTCTGCTATGGCTAGCGCATCATTGTTGTAACTTTTATTGCCCCGTACAAAAGGAGCGACGTGCTGAGTAGGTATGAGGTGAACGATATGACCCATCTCTGTGAGTGTTCTCCCCCAGTATGTGAGGAGTAACAAGCCTCTATGAATACGATTGTGCTTGGTAGTTGAGTCATAAATTCAATAAACTTCCTTCGACTCAATTTCTTGTTGAATAGGACTTTATTGCGAGGAATTAAAGCGCACACTTGAAAAATATTTTTTGCCAAATCGATAGCGATTCGGTTAATATTTTCATGATAGATGTCTCCTTCTGTTGTTAATTTGTTAAGGGTTAAACCTAACAAATTCGGCGCATTGTTTACGCCGGCTTTAAAAGAAGGCGTCTATATCATCACCCACAATGTCACCAGCATTAAAAACTGATTTGTCATTAAGACTTTTATGATTGTCACCATCTAATAAATCAGCACCATATACTTTTTTAATTTCTTCGGAATAACCCATAAGATTGGGCACTATAGGGATAATAAAAAACTGGTCAGCTCGATTATATTTTGTCGTTGCAGCATTTCTAAAAAGTTCTTTTAAATGAGTCTTATCGGTAATTAACATTTATAATGTCGATTAATGGAAATAATTAGCGGCATCACCTTTTCTCAGTAAACACGCTCTTCTTATCTGCTTAGTATTTACACATTCTTATCAATGGAACTAAACTGATTAACACATAATTAGAAATTTAAATAATGAAAAAGTTTGAGCATATTCAGCATTCAAATGAATTTATAGGACAAAAAAAAACCGGGGAAGGCATACTTAACAATACCGCCCTACTATTTACTTTGTTTTTTATTTTCTCAATTCCATGGGGCAATGCAGTTTGGGATGGACTAACAGCTCTATTTGGAATAGCTTTGTTTGGTCTTATATTCCTTGTTCTGATAACAGATGGAGCGCATAAAAACTACTCCTTGTATCACTTTTTCGTAGTTCTTTTATTGTCCTGGATGTTAATTTCTTTGATATGGACACCAAATATTGACTATGGCTTAGAAGTAGGTTTAAGATATTTTCAGCTTTTGTTGCTGCCATTCATTTTTACCTTAATACTCACAAACAAATCACGGGTAAATTTATCCTATCAAGCTTTCGTTTTCGGGAATATTATTGCTTCTTTAGTAATATTCTACAATTTTCTAAATGGTATTCAGTCAGAGTATTACAATCGCTTTGGTTTAAAAAACTTTGAGCCAGATTTACTAGGTGTCATGCTTGTTCTTTCTCTACCAGCTGCAATATATCTAGTTACACAATATGAGAATAGATTACTAAAAGTATTCAATACACTTTCGATCCCACTAATTGCATATGCAATATTCTTAACTGGAACAAGAACTGCTACAATGCTTTTAATAATATGTGTAGCTTACTGGTTATTCACCTACCGTAAATCATCTATTCGAATAAAAATTAGTTTTTTTGTACTATTTTTCCTTTCAATTGTATTGGTTTTTTCTTTAGCGCCTAAAGCCTCTATTGAACGAGCATTTTCCTCTGGTGAATCAATCTCTAAGGGAACTTTAAATTATCGTACTGTAATTTGGGAGGCTGCCATACAACAATGGAAAAAAACTCCTCTGACAGGTGCAGGACTCGGTAGCTTGGGCCCTATTCTGAGTAAAGAGCATGTTAACTTTTCTGCCGCACATAATACATATATAGAGTTTTTAGCAGAATACGGCATAATTGGACTATTAATTTATCTGCTCCTACTCTTGGCAATTTTTTATCAAATACTTCGCTGTCCGTTATCTGAAAAAGCATTTTTACTATCACTTTTTTTTATAATAACTATTAGCCAAATAGCGCAGCATTCTCATGTCCAAAAAGAAACATGGTTTATGCTAACCATGTTAGCCATACATGGCAGGATGTATTCAGAATTGAAAAATAATCATTAATCATGCTATTTCGCCATAGCGGTATTTATATAATCGCAAAATTGATCCCTGGCTTGATGGCATTTGCGGCATTAAGCCTTTACACCCATCTATTGAGCCCCGCCGAGTATGGTGTCTATACACTTATCTTTACCGGCACGGTATTTTTGCATAACATTATTTTCAACTGGCTTCCTTCGGGGACTTTACGCTATTGGTCAAATCAGGAATTCAATAACACTCAATTCACGAATACGATTTCAACGGTCTATCTTAGAATTTCATTTTTACTTCTAATCATAGCTTCAATAGGTGTGGTTTATTACTGGGGTCAGCAAGAGGTAATCTGGATTAGTAGTTCCTTTCTTTTTTTAATCGCTTTGGCGCTATTTACGATTACTCAAAATATATTTAGCGTAAAGATTGAGCCCCTCAATTATGCCATTTTAACAATTAGTTATTCTATTTTAGCCTTATGCTTTGGTGCATTATTTTCGTATATGGGGTATGGCGCTTCAGGTGTTGTTTTCGGTATCGCTTTAGGCACGTTTATTCCTACATTGTTTGTTTTCAGAAAAACCTGGCTCCCCTACAAAAAACATTACTACAACAAAGCATTACTAAAGCGCTTGTTAATTTATGGCATGCCTCTGGCAGCGGCTGCATTGGTAGAAGAAATCACAAAGGTATCAGATCGATTTATGCTAGCAGGGTTAAGAGATAAAGCAGAAGCAGGCTTGTATGCCGTTGGGTATGACTTGTCCGGAAATTCAATTTTAATGCTTATGGCAGCAATCAATATTGCCGCTTATCCGGTAATCATTAAACTACTTGATAGTGAAGGTAAAGATGTTGCCACTTCATACTTTCGTCGTTACGTTATTTTATTACTGGGCGTTTCAATTCCTGCAGTTATAGGACTCAATCTCGTTGGACCGAATTTGATATATTTATTAATTGATATTGATTATCAAGCATCAGTCATTTTTTTATTACCCTGGGTAAGTGTTGGTATTTTTTTGCTTGGGTTACAGGTATTTTATTTTGATTTAGCTTTTCAATTGGGACATAAAACGATTGTCAGTGTAAAAGTTGCTGTTGTTATTGCGGTAATCAATGTTGGTTTAAACTATTGGCTAATTCCTAAAATGGGGATACAGGGCGCTGCGATTGCCACCATTTCCTCATTTGCAGTAGGGAGTATAATGAGTTCCCTGTTGGGACGACAATATTTCCATTTACCTTTTCCAGCAGTTGAAATTCTTAAGATTCTGATGTCAACATTAATCATGTTTGCTTGCCTCTGGTGGTTAAAAGATCTTCGAGGCTGGAGTTCATTAGCTTTACAGCTATCAATCGGTCTAATAAGTTTTTTTATAATGATATTTGTTTTTAATGTTTTAAATATACGCACAGATATCAAAAATTTTATTTAATAGAATCTAACAATTGTTGGCTGCGGCTAAGCAACCATAGATAAACGGCACTTGATATACCTTCTGCACCATAAATCATCGCCATTACCATAATCTGGTAACGCACTGCTATCAAAGGATCAACCCCGGATAATATTTGCCCAGTCATCATTCCAGGAAGCGAGACCAGGCCAACAGCAAATAAAGAATTCGTTGCGGGTATCATTGACGTCCTGTAAGCGATATTTCTCGCTTCTAAAATATTAGTACTACGTTTGGTTTCTTCAAAGAATCTTTCAGCAGCGAGGCTAGTACTATTGATGCAGTTCGAAAATATCATCCCGGCAAGTGGAATCATATACTGCGGTTTATACCAAGGCGTGAAATCCAGAACCACTTGTGTTACTAGATACAGGGTTGTTGCACCCCCTGCTAGCAATGAAAAGACTACATAGAGGTATTGTTGTTTACGCTGCTGTTTAATTGTTCTTAAAGCTATCCAGCTTGATGCTGCAATCATCACGAATATGATTAAAAGTATAATCCAGTAATTGTCCGCATTGAAGATATAGCCCAGCAAATAGCCGACAATCGTTAGTTGTGCTAGCATTCTTACTACCGAGTAAATACCCTCTTTATAATTTAATGACCACATGAATTGGATCAGCAGAACCACAACCACTGGTATAAGAATTAACACTAGAGAACTTATAGGAATATTTGAAATTGATTGTGTCATTAATAATCCTTTTTAATTGAGACTGGCAATAGTGATATAAGCAATTTGTGTTTATAAGTTATCCATAAAATAGTCATATTCATGAAAAATTGCCCAAAAGGTGGGGAGTGTCTTTCTAATCATCAAATATGACTCTTCATCCTTGTATTTCCGCAACTCTTCACATATAGCTGTTTATCCGATAGTTATTCTGCAATATTCGAGTATCTATCATTATTACAGTGTTTTTAATAGAAATTAGCTATAAATAAATACATTATTGGTTTATCAATCCACATACTATATATAAAAGTATCATGCCTTTATTTCCATTCAAGTTCTTCAACAAAAACCCGCACGGAAGAGATTTTGTTGTGGGAGATCTGCATGGGATGTTTTCATTACTGGAATCACTATTGGAGAAACTTGATTTTGATCCAGACAGCGATCGTGTATTCTCTGTTGGGGATTTAATTGACAGGGGTCCCGAGTCATATCGCGTTTTAGAATTTTTAGATAAACCCTGGTTTCATTCAATCAAGGGTAATCATGAAATGATGTTGCTTGAAGCTAAGCATAAAAAAACGATATATCATAGCTGGGTAAAAAACAACGGCGGCGAATGGTGGCAAGATATTGATCAAGCAAGCCAAAATGAAATCCGTAAACGTATTCAAGAACTGCCAGTAGCCATGGAAGTCATCAGTGATTCAGGAAAAATTGGTATTGTACATGCTGATATTCCTGTAGGTATAACTTGGCAAAAACTCGTTCATAGTATTCATTTTGACAATGAAGTGCGGGATTATATCATGTGGTCAAGAAATCGATATAAATACATTCGGCTTACTGGTGATACAGAACGCGTTGAAGGAATTGATCTCGTTGTTATGGGACACACCCCTATTTCAAAAGCATTACGTATTAGTAATTTTTATTTTATCGATACAGGCGCTTCTTATTTGCAAGAAGAAGATTTAGGCCATCTCACCCTACTTCAAATCCATCCTAATATACAAAGTTATGTATACCCTGAACCTCTAGAGCTAATCTAAAGTGTTAGAAAGTTATAACCATTAATTTAACCTACTAATTAGTAGAAAAGAATTAACGATAAAACGTATAATCCAAGTGTGAATTACCCCACCAACCTACAAACGCTATTTTCTCTTGGTTTAGTCATTTCTTGTTCAATTTTAAATGCCAAGACAATTGATAGTTTTGAATATGATCAATGCTACGTCAAAACTCCAGCCCAAAGTTCAAGTAGGCGAGTAATAAGAGACAAACCATTCTTAGATGCAATTTACCTTGAAGCTGATGAAGGAATTTTGAAATCCGAGGGCGTTTCGACACTTTATGGCAATGTAATCATTCAGCAGAATACTACCGTGTTCAATGCTGATAGTATTCAACTCAATCGCATCAATGACCAACTAATAGCCAAAGGTAATGTGACTTTATCGGATTCTAATTTTCAGCTCGAAAGCCCATCAGTCCAGTACAATTTAAAAGATAAAACGGGAACTATTGATAACGCCAACTATTCTATTGGAGATCAGGGAGTACATGGTAGAAGTAGTCAAATAAAGAAAATTGATGAGAATAGATTAGCCCTAAAAGATGCTACTTTTACAAGTTGTCCCGTGTCTCAAGAAAGTTGGCACCTTGCATCATCAGAAATTAATTTAAACAATCAAACACAGATCGGGCACGCCAAAAACGTCACATTCAATGTAGCTAATGTACCAGTTTTTTACTTTCCATGGCTAAAATTCCCAATCAATAATCAGCGCTTATCTGGCTTTCTTACACCCAGTGTTCGGCTTCAGTCTAACGCTGGAATCACCCTGCCTTATTACTTCAATTTTGCACCAAACTATGATGCGACAGTTAGCCTCGCAACACTTAAAGACCGTGGCTACCAATTAGATACTGAATTCCGATATTTAACTGAGAAACATAAAGGCATAGTGGAATACGACTTCATCCCAGAGGACAAATCATTTGATAATAAAAAGCGCGACTATTTTAAAATTAAACATCGCACAAAAATTAACAATAATACCCAATTAAATCTAGATGCTGAAAACGTGTCAGATGTGGATTTTTTCGATGATTTTTCGACATCACTTGAAACCAGTACGCGCCCTGCTCTGCAAAGAAGGTTGGAAATTATTAAACAGGATAAACCCTGGACAGCAAGTGTTGCAGTTGAAGATTTTCAGGTGATTGATACCAATGACAACCCTTATGCCAAACTCCCTGAAATCAAGTTAGGGTACTCGCCTAAAAGTGCGCCTAAAAAACTTAAGCTTAGTTTAGATTCAGAACTTATTTATTTTGACAAAAAAAATGAAGTAAGTGGTACACGTGTAGATGTAAAACTTAAAGTATCCAAGAAATGGGGCGATGACTCATGGTATTTCAAGCCTAGTTTGGGTTTAGAGCATACGTTTTACTCACTTGATGATTCTAGCAGTAGTGTTTCAAGCATCAATCGAACGCTCCCAACTCTGACATTAGATAGCGGTTTGTTTTTTGACCGTGATATTAAACAAGGAAAGTACACCCAGACACTTGAGCCTCGTATATTTTATACCTATACGCCTTATGAAGACCAAAGTGACATTCCAGTATTTGACACTGCTTTGACTAATTTTTCAGAAAGTAATCAACTCTTCCTGGAAAACAGATTTACTGGCAAAGATCGTATAGCAGATACTAATAAACTAACCTTTGCGGTGAGCTCTCGTATCCAGGATCGTGTCAATGGAAAAGAACTATTTAAAGCCAGTATTGGACAAGTATTAAACTTTAGTGATCGAAAAGTTACACTGCCTGGTGGAACTATTTTGACTGGAAAGCGCTCTGATCTTGTACTGGAATTGAGTGGCAGGCTTAGCGACAAATTTCGATTAGCTTCAACCGCTAGTTTGAATAGTGAAGATAGGAGTATTTCAAGTTATGATTTGCGTTTAAACTATCAAGACAAAAAAAAACGTGTAGCCAATTTTAGTTTTAGAAAATTAAATACCGAGCTGGAACAGATCAGTGTTTCTGGTTCAATGCCAATTAATGATAAATGGTCAATGGTGGCAAGTGTTGATCAAGATATTAAAAATAATCGTAATCTTGAGGCACTTAGCAGGTGTTGAATATCAAGATTGTTGCTGGAAAACAAGACTGGTAGTGAAACGTTATCTAACTTCAGATAATATAAACTATGAAACACCTATCTTTCTCGAATTTGAATTAAAAGGATTAGGCAATATCGGCACCAGTGCCACGCGCCAAATTAAGGATAAAATATACGGATATGATGATTTTTAACAAAATTTTTGCTTCAATTACTTTTAACAGAGGAACGACACATAAATTATTAATAACTTTAGCTAGCCTTGTATTTGCACAGTCAGTTCACTCTGCCGATCAACCATTGGATAGTATTGCCGCGATAGTTAATAATGACATAATCATGGTCAGTGAAGTCAGAAAGGCTGCTTCGAGAGTGAGGCCATCTAGTGCCACCCCATTAACGCAACAGGGTCTATTAAAAGAAGTTCTGGAAAAACTAATTCTCGATAAAATTCAGGTTCAACGAGCAATAGCTATTGGTATCAAAATTGATGATGCAGCGGTAGATGAAGCGATGCAAAGTATCGCCGCACAAAATAAACTTGATCTTCAGCAATTTAGAGTTGCATTAATTAAAGAAGGTTTAAATTACAAAGACTTTAGAGAAAGCATCCGTGATCGGCTTTATACCGAAACACTACGCAAGCGCCAGCAAGGTAGTGTAAAAAAAATCACAGAAAAAGAAGTTGATGACCTCATCCAATCAGAAAGTTTAACACTCAGTAACGGCATCGAATACCACTTAATTGACATCATTATACCTAATAGCAATGCGCAATCGGTAAAACAATTTAATGTTAACCTGAACCGTGCCCAGCAAATAAGAAAGCAATTATTGGGGAGGTCTGATTTGTCACCAGACGCAATGATTAAAATGGGCGCCACAAGTAAAGATCTAGGCTGGCAAAATTCGCAATCGCTAAGCCCTGCTTATATTCGTACTTTAAGCCTCATGGAAGCTGGTGAATTATCTTCGATTTTCCGTGATACTAAAGGTTTTCATATCTTAAAACTTGTGGAGCAACGTGGTGGCAATCGTAAACAAACGACTCAAGCCCGCGTAAGGCATATTCTTATTCCTGAAACCGACCCACAGGCCAAACTAAAAGTGATCCAATTACGCAATAAAATACTTGCGGGTGACGACTTTTCAAAATTGGCAAAACAATCATCTGCTGATAAAGGCAGTGCTGAAAAAGGAGGAGAATTACCACTAACTAATCCTGCAACTTTTGTGCCTCCATTTGCCGCTGCAGTAAGGACATTGCCCTTGAATACACTAAGCCAAGCTGTACAAACTCGCTTCGGATGGCACCTCATCGAGGTTTTAGAACGTAGAACTAGTGACAAAACTCGTGATGCAATTAAATTACAGGCTCAATCACTAATTAGTGAGAAAAAGCAAACAGATGAATTCAACAACTGGTTACAAGGTTTACGTGATGAGGCCTTTGTTGAATATCGAATCAAACAATAATTAAAACCATAAATAATTTCACATGAGTTTTATTGCACGCCTCGCTGTTACTACCGGTGAACCCTCTGGCATCGGTCCTGATTTGATCATCCAATTATCTACTGTCCAACATCAGGCTGAGCTTATTGTGATTGCTGATAAAAAAATGATGAAACAACGCGCCGTACAATTGGGAATTGCAGTTACATTTATCGACTTCGCTAAAGGCACCGAAGCCAGGATTAATCCTAAAGGCCAGATAACAATATTAGATATAAAATGCCCTGCTCCAGTGATAGCAGGAAAACTCAATAAAACCAATGCACCCTATGTTCTTGAAACTTTAATCAGAGCAACCAAAGGCTGCCTCAATAAAGAATTCGATGCCATGGTAACTGCACCTTTGCACAAAGGCATCATTAATGATGCAGGAGTTACTTTTACCGGCCATACAGAATTTCTCGCAGAACTTACAAATGCAAAATTACCTGTAATGCTGTTAGCAGCAGATAAACTGCGGGTTGCTCTGGCAACTACACATCTACCACTTAAAGATGTAAGTAATGCGATCAGCAAAGAGTCACTTACAAACGTAATTACCATTTTAAACCATGATTTAATCCATAAATTTGGAATTAAATCACCGCATATTCTTATCTGTGGTTTAAATCCGCATGCAGGCGAAGGTGGGCACTTGGGAATGGAAGAAATTGATACTATTGAACCTGTGGTTGAGAAACTAAAACGTGATGGTTTGAACCTTACTGGCCCATTACCAGCCGATACTTTATTCACCCCTAATAATTTAGATGATGCTGATGCAGTATTGGCAATGTTTCACGATCAAGGATTACCGGTATTAAAATATGTGGGTTTTGGACATGCTATAAATGTCACGCTAGGTTTGCCTATCATTCGCACCTCAGTAGATCACGGTACAGCTCTTGATCTGGCTGGCACCGGCAAAGCATCAACTGGTAGCATGGTTGCCGCCATTTATGCTGCTATCGAGATGGTTAATAGTAACAACATATGAATACAGCTAAATTAAATACAATAACCAGGAGCATTCGTCCAGCGATGCTTTTGGGTCTTCTCCTCACAATTACTATGATCGCAATTGCCTTGTTATTCCAATATATAATGGAACTTGAACCTTGTCCCTTATGCAGTGTTGAAAGAGCGGTTGTTATTACTATGGCCCTGATATTTTTAATTGCATTTCTCCACGGACCTGCTTCCTGGGGCCGGCGCATTTACGCATTTATATTAGTACTGTCTAGTAGTGCTGGTATTGCGGTTTCCGGCCGTCACACCTGGTTGCAGCATTTACCTAAAGAAAAAATACCAGAATGTGGTCCTGGATTGAATTTCTGGATAGAAAATTTACCACCAAACGAAGTTATTCAAAAACTGTTTAAAGGTTCAGGTGAATGCGCCGAGGTTAGCTGGACATTAATAGGCTTAAGTATTCCCGAATGGAGTTTAATTATATTTATCCTATTTTTGGCCTATAGCCTTAAACTGCTATTTTTAGGGCGATAATGAAGTACAAAAGACACCCTGTGAATTCAAGTCGTAAGTGCAATTCGTTTCCCAGAGAAGAATACCTCATTAGGTGTTCTTCCGTTAAGTGCTTTTCTAGGTCTGTTATTTAATCTATCCATAATCTTTTTGATTTTCTGCACAGAGACTTTATCAAAGCTCATTCTCTTAGGTAGGTACTGTCTGATTAATCCATTGGTATTTTCACTTAATCCTCGCTCTCCTGAACAATAAGGGTGAGCAAAGTACCCCTGGCTGTTAAGTGCCTTATCAACTGCTTTATGTTGGGCGAACTCAGGCCCGTTGTCATAGGTTAAGGTGTGCACATAACTTGAGAATGAGGATAATAACATGATAATTGTGTCTTTTACCTCATAGGCTTTTTTGTTGATCGACAGTGCCATTAAACTTAACTTTGACTTACGTTCAACTAAGGTCACCAAGACACACCCACCTTGTCTACCGATGACCGTATCCACCTCCCAATCACCATAGCGCCTGCGACTATCAACAATCTTAGGGCGCTGATCAATACTCACGCGATCACGTATATTATTGATTTTACGGCTACCGCCGTACTTTTTACGGCTTTTCTTCTTACAGCGTAAATAAGTGTGCAAGGTTCCTCCCTGTTGTTTATCTTCGTACACATACTGATAAATCCACTCAGGGCTAACGCTGAACTGCTTCTTGTACTTAAGCCTAATACTGATCTGTTCAGGGCTGTACTCTTGTCTTAGGCAACGTTCTATGAGCTTCCAATTTTCTTGTGTAAGACGAGGCTTGGACTTGCCTAAGCGTCAGCGCTGAAGTGTTCGTTGATGCGCACTTTTCAGGTAATACCCATGCTTACCCGTATTGCGTTTGAGTTCTCTACAGATTGTAGAGGCTGAGACATTAACAATCAAAGCCATGTCTTTTTGAAGCATGCCCATTTGATTCATTTGGTATATCTGATAACGTTCTGCCTGGGTAAGTTGTTTGTAATTCATTGGCATTCTCAAATTGGCGTTTGGAAAGTAGATAGCTTACTGCGACTTACCCACTTTCTTTACGGTTTATTGAAAATTGCACTTACTAGTTGAATTCACACCCCCCTACTTTTGGACCATTTTTCAACATACATCATCCCTATTAATAAAATATGTATTTGTAAAACAACAAACTGGCCCCCATAATATTCTCACTGATAATTCAAAAGAGAGTACATCATGGACGTAATGGATCGAATTAAAGACGCAGTTGAAAGTAATGCAGTAGTGGTATTTATGAAAGGTACACCACAGTTGCCACAATGTGGTTTTTCAAGCAGAACAGCACAAGCGTTAATGGGTTGTGGCGAAGAATTTGCTTATGTAAATGTGCTTACTGACCCGGAAATTTTTCAGAACCTTCCACGTTACGCCGACTGGCCAACATTTCCGCAGGTTTATATCAATGGTGAATTGATAGGCGGCTGCGACATTACTTTGGAGATGTTTGAAAAAGGTGAGTTACAGAAGATGGTAAAAGACGCCAAAGCTGCTGAGAAAAAAGAAGCCTGATTTTGCAATATTATAAATATAACAAAAGGACAATAAACACTGTCCTTTTGTTATATCGAGGAAATATCAATATTAACTAATCAAAAATAACTTTTTATCAATACTAAATATTACTCAGCATTTCCCAGGATTTTTTTCACTGTTTCATTCTTAATCGAGTAAAAAACACGATTAGCATCTTTGCGCGATGCAACTATACCTTTATCTTTGAGTAAACATAGGTGTTGTGAAACATTGCTTTGAGTTGTCCCCACAGAATCCAGGATATCCTGAACACTCACCTCTTCTTTACCCAATACACATAATATATTGAGCCGCAAAGGATGTGATATTGCTTTTAAAGAACGTGATGCTTCTTCCAAATTACTGCCTGCAAGTAAGCCATTAAGAAACTTGCATTTTTCTTCAGAGCTATGCCCAGCCCTAAACCCATTATTCAGCATTGTCATGATACGAACTCCGCTATATTAGTATAAGGTAATATTTTAATGGATCATTTTACTGATGTCACTATTTATATCATATATATTTTAAATACTTATTATTTATTAATTATTTAGCGTTTGTTTGAGACGGACACGTAAACGTCTAAATTCATCTTCAGAAACGCAATCTGGAGTAACTAATAGACTATATTTAAAATTATTGATGCCAGCATAATTTAACATTATCAATAACTTACTTACAAAACTTGAGGGCAACAGTAGTGCTGATTGTTGCCTATCATCTGCAGCTACGACATACCAGTTATTCACTGAATCCTGATGAATTGACCTCACTGATCTTTTTAGGTTTTTAAAAATAAAAAGTCTCAAAAAATAGAACAACGATAAAATAATGACTAAAGATAATGTTGCAATAATAAGACAGGATTTAAACATGGTAATTAAAATGAGTATAAGTGCTAGTAAATGAGGTATTACTACCATCATCCAGATTTGTGGTGAAGCCTTTGGGGATAAATCCAGAGGCTTTGTAAAAACGTTTTGTGGCATATGTAGATTTGAATCCAGTTATTCAATAGAAAGTATTAAGGTAAAAATCTATAAATACCAAGCTTATAGGAATATTATCATGAGTATATAAAAACATCTCATCCGGAGAAAAAAATGAGTCTGTCAGGCAAAATCAAACCTGAATACTCCTCAATTACCAATTCAAATATCCTTTTGCAAGGATATCTGCAAAGTATCGATAATGGTGAAATTATTCTTGATCCCGATCAAGAGCTGGTCATCAGTGAATTACAAAAAGTCTACGATTCCCTACTTGAAAAAAACACCAAGAAGCAAAGAAACTCTTTCTCTTCTTTGTTTTCTCGCCCACAAAAAAATATAGGTTCGGATGAGCCACAAGGATTGTACTTATGGGGAGGCGTTGGCAGAGGTAAAACACATCTAGTTGACTACTTTTTCGCGCAACTACCCATCGAAAATAAAATGCGCTTGCATTTTCATCGATTCATGCAAATTGTACATGAAGAGCTGGGTGTATTGGATGCCGTTACTGATCCATTAAAACTAGTCGCTAAAAGTTTCTCGAAAAAAACTCATGTATTGTGCCTTGATGAATTACATGTAATTGACATCACCGATGCAATGATTCTGGGTAAGTTGCTGGGACATCTGTTTGATGAAGGTGTGATTTTGGTGACGACATCTAACTTTCATCCTGACAGTTTGTATAAAAATGGACTTCAACGTGATCGTTTTCTGCCCGCGATCGAATTGTTAAAAAAAAATACCAATGTTATTGAAATGGGAGGTGACTATGATTACCGCTCTAAAGCTTTCAAAGAAATTGGAATCTATTATTTCATTAGCGACCAACACTCAAATGCACTGTTGAATCAGCATTTCATCCAGCTATCAGGTGTACAGTTATATCAAAATAGAAAAGAAATGATAATTAATAATCGACTTATTCCGGTAAGGAAGTTTAGTCCAGGTGTTGCCTGGTTCGATTTTTCTGAGCTCTGCAATACGCCAAGGTCTACTGAAGATTACATCCAGATTGCAACATTTTTCGAAAACATATTGATTTCAGATATACCTGCAATGGACTCTAATCTAGATGATGCTGCCAGACGCTTTATCAATATGATCGACACGTACTATGATATGCGTGTCAATATTGTAGTTTCAGCTGCTAAAGAACCAGAATTTCTATATACCGGAGAAAGACTTAAGTTTGAATTTAAAAGAGCTGTCAGTCGCATAAATGAAATGCAAACAAGGGAATATATAAAGAGCAAGAAAATGATGAATAGAGAAATTGAAACTCATAAATTACCATGAATTATACATGTAATTACTATCCTTTAAGATAGATGCCCTATACTCAATTAAAACCATTAACGGCAAACAGGAATAACAATGGCATGGAATGACCCGCGACCAATGTCGCCACATTTACAGGTTTATAAACTCCCACTAACAGCAAAGCTCTCAATTTTACATCGTATTACTGGAGCAGTACTTTTCACAGGCTTGATCTTAATGATTTTAGTGCTACTGAGTGCGGCAAACGGTGCAGATAGTTGGCAGAATATGCATGCTTTCTTATCAAGCATTTTTGGTAAGTTTGTGTTGTTTGGTTTTACCTTCTCACTTTATTACCATTTATGTAATGGCATTCGTCATCTGTTTTGGGATATTGGCAAGGGCCTTGATTTAGTTGATGCGAATAAATCTGGTATTGCGGTGATTGCGATTAGCGTTTTCCTTACCTTACTTACTTGGATTATCACTTAAATAGCCCTTATATTACTGATTAAAAATACAACTTACCTGAGAAACAATTTTAAATGAAAGATTTACGTTCACCTCTAGCTAAAGCAAAAGGTCTAGGTGCATCGGGTGATGCATCCCATCATTTCTGGATACAAAGAATCACAGCATTGGGACTGATACCACTTGTTATCTGGCTTTGTTTTAGCATCACACTGCTTCCTGAAGCATCCTATACGTCAGTTGTTAACTGGCTACAATCGCCCTTCAATGCAATCATAATGACGCTGCTGGTTATTGTAGCTTTTCAACACGCACATCTAGGTATTCAAGTGATTATCGAAGATTACGTTTCATCCCACACTAAACGCTTAATTGGTGTTTTAGCGGTTAAATTTTTAAGCTATTTTTTAATGGTGGTGGGTGTTTATTCGATCATCAAAATAACCTTGGGGGGGAATTAAGGTGTCAATTTCAGATTATAAAGTAATAAATCATGAATACGATGTAGTCATCGTTGGTGCTGGCGGTGCTGGCTTACGTGCAACTCTGGGCATGGCCGCTGCTGGCTTAAGTACTGCCTGCATTACCAAGGTATTCCCTACCCGCAGTCACACTACCGCCGCTCAAGGTGGTATGTCAGCAGCATTGGGTAATATGGGTGAAGACAGCTGGAAATGGCATATGTATGACACCGTTAAAGGTTCTGACTGGTTAGGTGACCAGGATGCAATCGAATATATGTGTCGTCAAGCTGTCCCTGCGGTTATAGAACTTGAACACTATGGTGTGCCTTTCTCACGTACAGATGATGGTAAAATTTATCAGCGCCCTTTCGGTGGTATGACAACACATTATGGCGAAGGTGTTGCACAGCGCACCTGTGCTGCTGCTGACCGTACTGGCCATGCAATTTTACACACGCTCTACCAGCAATCTTTAAAACACAAAGCTGAATTTTTCATCGAATACTTTGCTACTGACCTAATTATGGAAGACGGTGTTTGCAAAGGAGTGATGGCATGGGATTTAACCACTGGCGAATTACATTGTTTTCGTGGTCATCAAGTAGTGTTGGCAACAGGCGGTAGTGGACGCGCTTATTTCTCTGCTACATCAGCGCATACATGTACTGGAGACGGAAGCGCTATGGTATTGCGTGCCGGTTTACCACTTCAGGATATGGAGTTCGTTCAGTTCCATCCAACCGGTGTTTATGGTGCGGGCGTTTTAATTACAGAAGGTGTTCGTGGTGAAGGCGGTTATTTAAGCAACTCAGAAGATGAGCGCTTTATGGAGCGCTATGCGCCGAATGCCAAGGATTTGGCATCACGCGATGTGGTATCTCGTGCCATGACCATGGAAATCAATGAAGGTCGCGGGGTAGGACCAGAAAAAGACCACATTTTCCTAAATCTAATGCATTTAGGCCCCGAAGTTATCGAAGAAAGATTACCTGGCATTTCAGAAAGCGCGCGTATTTTTGCGGGTGTCGATGTTACTAAAGACCCAATCCCGGTATTGCCAACCGTGCATTACAATATGGGTGGTATTCCGACAAATTATCGCGGAGAAGTCGTTACTATTGAAGGAGATAATCCGGATTCAACCGTTCCTGGCCTCATGGCTATCGGTGAGTGTGCCTGTGTATCCGTTCACGGTGCTAATCGCCTTGGTTCCAACTCATTATTGGACATTGTAGTGTTTGGTCGTGCGGCTGCTATCAGAGCCTCTGAAATCATAGAAAAACATCAACCACATAAACCTTTATCTGAAGGTGTATTTGAAAACCTACTCGAGCGCTTTGATAATACCCGAAATGCTTCAGGCAACACTTCTACCGCTTCTATTCGCGATAAAATGCAGCGCACCATGCAAAAGTATGCTGCCGTTTTTCGTACTGGCACTAGCATGGAAGAAGGCGTCAAGGAAATGCAAAGCATCTTTGAATCATTTGCTGACGTTGATATCACCGATCGTGGCATGAAATGGAATACCGACTTATTAGAAACCCTGGAGCTGGAAAATTTATTGGCACAGGCGCAAGTCATTATTGGTGGTGCGCTGGCTCGCAAAGAATCACGCGGTGGTCATGCCCGAGAAGATTTCCCTGACAGAGATGACGAAAACTGGATGAAACATACACTGACATGGATTGATGACAAAGGAAAAGTGACCTTTGGTGATCGACCAGTACATATGTACACCCTTTCAGATGACTGCGAAGTTATTCCACCTAAAAAACGTGTTTACTAGGATATTTTCAAATGGCTGAATTTAAATTACCCGCAAATTCTATCCTGAAGAAGGGAAAAACAGTAAAAGCCCCGGTGGGAGCTAAGAACATTAAAAACTTTATCGTCTATCGATATGATCCTGATACAGGCGAGAATCCACGTACGGACACGTTTGAAGTCGACATGGATGACTGCGGTCCAATGGTGCTGGATGCGCTATTAAAAATAAAAGATGAAATGGACTCCAGCGTTGCTTTGCGCCGTTCTTGTCGTGAAGGTATCTGCGGTTCCTGTTCAATGAATATTGATGGCAAAAATACCCTGGCTTGTACCAAGGCGATTGATGATATTGAAGGTGACGTAACAATCTACCCGCTACCCCATCAACCCATCATTAAAGATCTGGTTTCAGACCTAACTAACTTCTACGCCCAATATGCCTCTGTAAAACCATGGATGCAGACAGAAGCACCCGTTTCACCCGACAGTGAAAGACTGCAATCAAAAGAAGACCGCGAGAAACTAGACGGCCTTTATGAGTGTATTTTATGTGCCTGCTGCTCAACTAGTTGCCCAAGTTACTGGTGGAATAGTGATCGCTACCTCGGTCCGGCCGCACTCCTCAACTCCTATCGCTGGATTATAGATTCACGCGATGAAGCAACCGGAAATCGTCTGGATGAACTTGATGATCCATTCAAACTATATCGCTGTCACACCATTATGAGTTGTACCGACTCCTGCCCAAAAGGATTGAATCCTGCAAAATCAATAGCAGAAATCAAAAAACTAATGATCCAGCGTAAAATGTAAATGCTGCAAACCATTCATGGCTGAGTTAGAAAATGAATTGTCAAAACTGCGCTGGCACTGTCGGCGTGGTGTCAAAGAACTGGATGTTGTACTTTCTGGTTATCTGGCAAATCATTACCTTGAAGCAGACACCACATCTCAACAAGCCTTCAAAACACTACTGCAATTAGAAGACCCGGAACTGATGTCATTAGTGATGGGCTATCATCAGAGCGATGATCAAGCACAATCCGCTGTACTGAAACAGATGCTGAATTTGTTTAAACGCTAATATTTCTGTTTATTTAACCCAGATTGTTTGAAAGTGGTATACACGATATAGCGTCTTCCGCAGAAAGATAGCCCGAAGGGTAATACATAGTCGCATAAAAAGGCCGCAAAAGGGGGTGTCATTTTTAAACGGTATAACCCTTACTAATTAATTATTCTATGCCTAGTAGCTTGTAAACTCTTATTCATAGTATATTTACAGCCGTCTTTTCACATCATTTAGAACAAGCTCACCGATGAATCCGATTAAAATCTTTCTGCTTTTTATATCTTTGTTACTTAGCATTTCCAGTTATGCGGAAGTCATTACCCTGCTTTCTGAGCAAGAAATTAGCGTTGAAGAATATGGAAGTGCAAGTTCGGACAAACATGTTATATGGTTAGCCTCCGAGCGAGGTATCAGTGATGAATTACAAAAATCAGTTTTGGCTATCAGTAAAGAGCAAAACATTCATATATTGATGCCAGACTGGCATGATAGTTATCTTTTATCGCCAACACGCTCATCATTAGAACAAATACCTTCTCAGGATTATCAGGATTTAATCACTTATTATGCGAAGCTATACAAACAATTATTCCTGGTCGCCGAAAGTAGAGCTGCGATAATTGCACTGAAAACAGCGCATCAGTTGCAGTCAGAGAAGATTAAGTCAATTGCCGGCATTGTGATGATTGCCCCCTACTTGCAAAAGCAGACGCCCGATATAGGGCAAGAAATCGAATATCAGCAGATAGCCTCACATAGCAATCTACCGCTATATGTTTTTCAGGCAGAACGCTCTCCCCGCTTCGTGCCTTTGCCTTTGCTCATAAAAACCCTGGAACAAGGTGGTAGCCAGGTTTACACGCATGTGCTGAAAGATATAAGGGGTGGTTATCATGCTCGCGACAAGGCTGACTTGACCGAACGTGATCTTCAGGCACTAAAAAAATTACCCCGACAGTTTAACAATGCCCTTTCAATGTTAGAAGTGACTGAAACAGCGCCACTCAAACCAATCGACAGCTATGAAATTACAAAAACTGAAACCAAGCCCACAGATTTACAGCAAGTTAGCTTGCAAACACCAAAACTTGAGTTAAGTGATTTATCAGGAAAATCACATAAACTTTCTGATTTTAATAGAAAAACCGTAATTGTCAGTTTTTGGGCAAGCTGGTGCCGCCCTTGCATAGAAGAAATGCCATCCCTGGTAAAACTCAAACAGAAGTATAAGGATAATCTCGAAATCTTAGCCGTAAACATCCGCGAAGACAGCGAAACCATCAAGAAATTTACCGGAGCCATGAATATTAATTTCCCTCTCCTGCAAGACCATGACTCTGCCACAACCGATGACTGGAAAGTCTATGTCTACCCGAGTAATTTTGTCGTCGATAAAAAAGGACAACTCACGTATGCCACAACAGGTGCTATGGATTGGCAAGACCCTGAGATTGAGAAGCTATTAGAGAGTTTGAATTGATTGAGTAATTTGAATGACACCCCCTACTTTAGGACGCTTTTTCAATCAAACACAAAAACAAATACCTCAAAACTTGGAAAATTCAGATTTATATTCTATATATGCTAAGAAATGTTCACTACCACACCCAACAGCCGTCGCCTGCTTATCACAATATATATGCTGATATGTGGTTTTTGCACACCTGAATTACTGCTCGCTAATAATACAACTGAAATAAACTCATCCCCAGACAATCTCGTCGGTCACGGCGGTCCTGTAAATGCTGTAGCGATAAGTCCCGATGGCAGTACTGCAATTTCAGGCAGCCTGGACTACGCTATGATGATGTGGGATATCAAATCATCTCCGGCTAAAAGTACACATCGTTTTATCGGGCACGAAGGTGCCCTGAATGCTGTTGAATTTTTGCCTACGGGTGAGCAGGCTCTGTCATCGGGCGCTGATAGAAATGTCTATTTATGGGATCTGATAAATAAAAAACTGCTACATAAGTTTACAGGGCATAAAGCAAAGGTCGTTTCAATTGCTATTTCCAATGATGCCAAATTGGCAGCAACCTCAAGCTGGGATGGTAGTATCAGATTATGGGATCTAGAAGCAAAAATTCCCCTTCGAAAAATTCAGATACACAATGAGTCTGTAAATGGTGTACTGCTAGCAAGCGATAATAAAACCGTTTATTCCGGCGGTTATGATGGAAAAATTCGCGCCTGGGATGTTGACTCTGGTGATTTTATCAAGGTTTTGTATCAGCATGGCTGGCCCATCAACATCATGCGCTGGATGCCCGACCAGAAGCATATTGTATTTGGTACAACCAATGGTGATGTACACGTATTAGATATTGATTCACAAAAAATCAGTAAGATACTAATTCCACATGAAAAACCGGTTTTAGGCCTAGCTGTATCAAAAGCACATGCTCTTGTAGCCACAGGTGGCAATGATGGTGTTATTAGAGTCTGGAATATCAAGAATTGGTCACTCATTGGCGAAACCATTACCATTCTGGGCCCCGTGTGGGCACTCGCCATTACCGGAGATGGCAAGTCTGTTTATTACGGTTCACTCGATGATGAGGTCAAGCACTGGAATATAAGTAAAAATGACGATGAAAATTTATGGATTGGACACAAACCCAGACGCTTCCAGGTTAAAACAGGAATGAAGTTAGGTGAGTTGCAATTTGCACGCAAATGCAGTGTTTGCCACACGCTAAAACCCGACGATGCGAATCGTGCAGGACCTACTTTATATAAAATATTTGGCAGAAAAGCAGGCTCACTCAAAGGTTATACTTATTCGCAGAGCCTTCTTGATTCAAAGATAATCTGGGATGAAAAAACCATAGATGAACTTTTTGTTGAAGGCCCACACATGATAGTTCCCGGCACTAAAATGCCCTTACAAAAAGTTTCGGATAATAAAAAGCGCAAAGCCTTGATTGAGTACCTAAAAGAAGCGACCAATTAATAATCTTAGGTGAAAGATTGCATCACCAGACTTTTCGCCATGACAATTGCATCTTCGCGGCCATGATCAGCTGGATAATAATTCTTGCGTAAACCAATCTCGTTATAGCCTTCTGTTTGATACAGATAAACACCCGCTTTATTCGAAGGCCTTACTTCCAGGAAACAGGTTTCAGCGTGCTTTTGTCGGGCAATTAATTCGGCTTCTTTTAATATTTTTCGACCCCAGCCGCGACCTTGATGTGAAGGATAAACGCAAAGATTCAAAATATGAGCTTCTTTGACAACCGCTGAAATAACCAGATGCCCGCTATGATTATTTTCTCTCTCAAATACCCAACAAGAATAGGCATTATTCCCTAAACAATCTTCAAAATTAGTTCGTTTCCATGGATAAGGATAAGCAGCTAATTCACCCGCCATAACTTTATCTAGATCTTCTGTCTGCATTTCTCGAAGATATTTGATTTGCGGGTATCCTGTCATTTATTCTGTAAACCCATTTACTCGATTAAACTCATCGCGAGTTTCAAATCTTCCCATGCTTTACGTTTATCCAATGGCTTACTCAAAAGGTAGCTTGGGTAGTATGTGACTACTACAGGTATAACAGTCTCAGGAAATGTGTGCGGTTTCCCGCGCAAACGCGCTAGTGGTTCTTTAGTCTGTAGAATATTCTGTGCAGCAAGCTGACCAATCACTAATAGTATTTTAGGTTTTATTTGCGTAATTTTGTTGTGGAGTAGTTGATGCAATTTTTCTAGCACTTTTTGATCAGCAATTTGTTGCTGAGAACGATTTAATATATTAACCAAATAGGCTTCACTGCGTGGGTTTTGAATACCGACAGCCTTCAACATATTATCTAATAAAACGCCAGAATCACCCGCATAGGGTTGATTCGTATCGTCATTGATAAATTCAGGTGACTCACCGATGACTAACCATTTTGCATGCAAACTGCCGCAGGCATAAATATTATGCTGTTCAGTCTGTGCTAAAAGATTTAATCCGGTATTCGCAATGACTTTGAATTCTGTGCTTGCAACACCACTTGTCACTACTCTTTTGTTTGAGTGGCTTTTAGTGTGTTGCTGTTCTTCTAAATCATGCAAGATAGTATTGACAGCGTCAGTTACAGTGACTTTTTTTGCTGTATCTTCATTTTTTAATTTTGGTGCTGCAATTTCTTCATGAAGCACAAGCTCACGGGAAACCCAAACAGATATCCCCATAGCTTGAAGATATTTTAATTGTGCAGGGCTAGTCATATTTCAGTAAAGGACATCTTTCTAGACACTGTGCTGTGGATGCTCGCGACTCTCATTCATTGCCAGTTTATTCAGTGCATCCAGGTATGAATAGGCCGATGCGATGACAATATCCGGATCGGAACCATTCCCATATACTTGGCGTCCTGCCTTTTCCAGTCTGACAGTAACTTCACCCTGTGCATCTGTGCCACTGGTAATACTATTTACTGAATACAATTCAAGAGTTCCATGATCTTTAACGATTTTCTTAATCGCCGAAAATACTGCATCGACTGAACCACCACCTTCTGCTTCACCGGTACGTTCTTCGCCATCTACATTTAGCACAACTTTGGCGCGTGGAATTTCTCCTGTTTCAGAGCAAACCCAGGATGAAACCAAATGATAGCGATTATGTTCTAGTGTAGACTGCGACTCTGATGCAATTGCGATTAAATCTTCATCAAAAATTTCGTGTTTACGATCGGCAACATCCTTAAAACGAGAAAAAGCAGCATTTAACGCCTCTTCCCCAGCTAGAATAATACCAATTTCTTCAAGTCGAGACTTCAAGGCATTACGTCCTGAATGTTTACCCAACACGATTTTATTGTCAGACCAGCCAACATCCTGAGCACGCATGATTTCATAAGTCTCGCGTGATTTAAGCACACCATCCTGGTGGATTCCCGATTCATGTGCAAAGGCATTTTTACCCACGATTGCCTTATTCGGTTGTACTGGAAAACCCGTTACTGAAGAGACCAAGCGTGAGGCAGGGACAATGATAGTCGCATCTATGTTGGTATCGCATGGAAACACATCCTGACGTGTTCTAACAGCCATTACAACTTCTTCGAGTGAAGCATTCCCGGCGCGCTCACCAAGACCATTGATGGTGCATTCTACCTGTCGCGCACCATTTAATACGGACGCGAGTGAATTACCTACAGCAAGACCCAAATCATTATGGCAATGTACGGAAAATATTGCTTTGTCTGAATTTGGTACTCGTTCGATCAACTTTTTAATCAACTCTCCAAATTGATGCGGAATGTTATAACCCACAGTATCCGGGATATTAATTGTTCTAGCTCCCGCATCAATCGCAGCTTCTACAACGCGGCACAAGAAATCCAACTCAGAGCGACCTGCGTCCTCTGCAGAAAACTCAACATCATTGGTGTATTGACGTGCCTTTTTGACAGCAGCTACTGCTTGCGCCAACACATCATTTGGCTGCATGCGTAACTTTTCCTTCATATGAATAGGAGAAGTCGCGATAAAGGTATGAATCCGTGCAGAGGCTGCAGGTTTTAAAGCATCACCGGCGCGTTCTATATCCTTATCCAGTGCTCTTGCAAGTCCACATATAGTGCTACTTCTTACCGCAGTCGCGACTGCTTTAACTGACTCAAAATCACCATTACTCGCGATAGGAAAGCCGGCTTCGATGACATCAACACGCATTTGTTCCAGCATTTTAGCGATACGTACCTTTTCTTCCAGGGTCATTGATGCTCCCGGGCTTTGCTCACCATCACGCAAGGTTGTATCAAATATGATCAAACGATCGTTAGAATTATTGTTACTCATTTTAAATTACTCCATTCTCCGTACGCCATTATAGGGATTAGATGGGACTAGAGAAAGATTACAAATACAAAAAAGTGAATTAGCGTTTAGCCTCGCAAAGGCATTCATTAACTGCCCAAAGGCAGTAAGAGTAATAAGCTGAGTAGCAGAAGTGTAGCATGAGTTACAAACACATATAAACGCGAGTCTTTTTGCCTCGTGATTACTTTCGCTGTGCTGCGATTAGATTTCATCTTTTTAAAGTAACGGATTTTTAAAGTATTTTCAAGTGTCTTGATCTTTGTTTCTGACGGACGACAATCTCTTTAATGCTTCTCGTTTGTGTCTTAACCAATTTATGGGGCCAGACAGTGCATACGTAAAGAAAACCAGGAACAGTACTATTGGCGGTGCTACCTGAACTAGTGCAAAAATAATGATAACCACCAGAATCGCTAAATGTGGCACTTTACTTTTTAAATCGAAGTCTTTAAAACTATGATACTTAATGTTACTCACCATCAATAATCCGGCTGTGACTGTCATTATCACAGCGGGTATCTGCATATTTGCCCCCTCAAATTCGAGATCGTGAAACATCCATACCATACCAGTTACAATTGCGGCAGATGCTGGACTTGGTAAGCCAATGAAATAGCGTTTATCCACCACATGAATTTGGGAATTAAACCGTGCGAGACGTAAAGCTGCACAGGCAACATAGATAAAAGCAGCCATCCAGCCCAGTTTACCCCAAGAAACACTAACATCGCGCATATAGATTAATGCCCATTGGTATGTAACCAAAGCAGGTGCTAAGCCAAACGAGATTAGATCAGATAGGCTATCATACTGTTCGCCGAACTCTGATGAGGTATTGGTCCAGCGTGCCACACGTCCATCTAAACCATCAAGTATCATCGCAACAAATACTGCGATACAGGCCTTCTCAAACTGGCCATTCATCGCTGCTAGTATCGCAAAAAAACCACTAAATAATGCTGCTGTAGTTACAAGGTTGGGCAATAAGTAGATACCTTTGCGAGGTGGTGTGTCTTTTATTTTTGTCATGGGGCTATTTGTAGCATAGTTTTTAATACTGGCACAGGGCTAAATATAACAAGCGAAAAAAAACGGGCCGAAGCCCGTAAATTATGATCGCTTAAGCGATTTCTTCTTGTTGTTAGCGTGGTCTATAATACCAAGTAGTAGCTGTCTAAAAACTGAACCAGATAGTTTATATGTAATTTATTATAATTATTTATCTGATGTCCTTTGCTTTAACATTTAATCTGCTTGTAAAAATCGATGTGTTATTTATCATCTAGTACTTCCCTAAAAGAAATAGACCCACATTAATGAAAAACGAAGCTTCACTAGACCATCAATCAGACAATCAATTAGCTAATATAGAGCCATTACAAGCTCAGGTGCGTATAGCTGGTAAAATTTTAGGTGAAATATTAATTGAGCAAGAAGGTGAAGATGTTTTTCAAGCTGTCGAGTATTTAAGAAAAGGATATATCAGCCTAAGACACAAGGATGATAAAAAAACACGTCAAGATTTAATGGCCTTTATCGAGAAATTAGATGGTTACAAATTAAAACAGGTTACGCGGGCCTTCAATGTATTTTATGTACTAACGAATATTGTGGAAGAGGATTTCCTGCATCGCGAACGTCGCAATCTCTATAAAAAAGGCGATAATAAACTTTGGCAAGGTTCTTTTTTAGGTACAGTCACTGAACTTGCAGAAGCTGGTCTAGATGCGATTCAAATGCAAAAAATTATTAACGAACTACGCTACACACCCGTTTTTACAGCGCACCCAACCGAGGCACGCAGAAGAACAATGATGACGCTGCAACGTCGAATTTTCCTGATTATAGACCAACTTAATAAAGCAGAATTGACTTCAGAAGAACGTAGCTCGTTAATGCGCCAACTTAAATCTCAGGTGCAGATATTATGGCGTACCAGTGAAGTCAGACATGATAAACCTTCAGTTGAAGATGAAGTTCGTTATGGTTTGTTTTATTTCCATGCGAGTTTATTCGAAGCGATTCCGATGATTTATCGTTACTTCGAGCGTGCTACACGAAAAGTGTATGGCCGAGGTAAAATCACCATACCCAATGTACTAAAATTTGGTTCCTGGATTGGCGGGGATCGCGATGGAAATCCATTTGTTACCCCGGCAGTCACCCAAAATGCTATACGCTTGCATATGCAGGAAGCACTGGAAGAGTATCACCGCAGAGTGATTGAGTTACGCAGTGTGCTTTCGCATGATCTGGAATTTATCCAGCCTAGTCCAACTTTTCAGGCATCGTTGGAAAAAGACGAATCTGAACTAAAAATATTCGCCTTTAAAGAACAAACAACCTTATTTGATACTGAGCCTTATCGACGCAAATTAAACTTTGTTGCATATCGACTTAATGCAAATATAAAAGCTGTTAAAAGCCGCCTTAATGGCAAACCACTGCCTTTAAGTGCTTCTGCTTATCATCATGTCTCTGACTTTTTAGATGAGTTATACCTTATACGAGACTCATTATTGAGTCATAACGATGAAGATATTGCCAAACGTGACCTCAAAGATCTTATCAGGTTAGTTGAAACCTGTGGCTTCTCACTCTATGAGCTTGACATTAGACAGGAATCTACAGTCCACACACGAGCTATTACTGAAGTGATTCAGCAATTTATGCCAGATATTGACTATAATGAATTAATTGAAGAAAAGCGTATTGAAACCCTGGCTAACTTAATTTCACGCACAAACCTGCCAAAAGCAAACAGTGAATCACTTTCCGAGGAAGCAATTGAAACACTCGAGTTATTTAACACCATGGTGGCAATGCGAAATGAGACGGGTGATAAGATTTTTGGCACTTACGTGATTTCTATGACACATGCAGCAAGTCATGTGTTAGAAGTCATATTTTTAGCCAGATTAGCAGGCTTAGTTGGTACTGATAAAGAAGGCAATCGCTTTTGTCATATCCAAATATCACCCCTATTTGAAACCATAGAAGATTTACAACATATAGCGGTAGTTCTGACTAATTTATTTGAAAATCCTGTTTACATGGATTTACTAAAAGCATCGGGAAACCTGCAAGAAGTAATGTTGGGTTATTCTGACTCCTGTAAGGATGGCGGAATTCTGGCTTCGCAGTGGAATTTATACAATGCCCAGGAACAAGTCATCGAATTAACAACTAAATATGGCGTACAGTGCCGGATGTTCCATGGTCGTGGCGGCACGGTTGGACGCGGAGGCGGACCTACTCACGAAGCCATAATTTCGCAGCCACCAGATACCGTTCACGGGCAAATCAAATTTACTGAGCAAGGTGAAGTGCTATCCAATAAATACAGTAATACAGAAACTGCCATTTATGAATTAGGCGTTGGTATCACCGGCCTATTAAAAGCCAGCCAATCTATTGTCAAAAAACATAGCAATTTCGATAGAAGCTATCATCAGGCAATGGCTGAGATTGCAGCAGCCGGTGAATCAAGTTATCGTGATCTTACTGATACCACTGAGGGTTTTCAGGACTATTTTTATGAAAACACCCCTGTCACTGAAATAGGCCAGATGAATATTGGTTCGCGCCCCTCACACCGTAAAGTGGATCGCTCCAAAGCATCCATTCGCGCCATCCCGTGGGTATTTGGTTGGGCGCAATCACGACATACACTTCCTGCCTGGTACGGAATTGGAGCTGCTCTGAAAAACTTTCGTAATAAAAATGATGATGGTGACCAGATATTGGGGGAAATGTACCAGAAATGGCCATTTTTCCGATCGTTACTTAGTAATGTACAAATGGCACTGTTTAAAGCACAGATGGATATTGCAAAGGAATATTCCTATCTTTGGTCAGACAAGAAACGTTCAAATGAAATCTACCAAAAAATTGCAGCCGAATACTACCTCACAGTCAAAGAAGTTTTAAATGTCGCTGAAATAGATACTTTAATGGCAGAGACTCCCTTATTACAATATTCACTGGAACGACGAGAACCTTATCTTGATCCGCTCAACCATATACAAATCAAAGTATTAGGTAGGCATCGTGCGCATATTGCAACAAGTAAAGAGAAATCACCATGGTTAGCTGAGTTATTGCTGACCATCAATGCGATAGCAGCTGGAATGCGAAATACCGGATGAACTAATATAAAAAACGATACCTGCCTACTTTTAGTCTGTTTTTTAATTATAATTTGCGTTTCTAATAATGAAAATTGCTTTTTAATGATGCATTCAATCTAAATTGACAATAGCAATTAATAAGACTAATTTATATTACTTCACTTATTGTTTTTTTGTTCTTATAGCCAGTTTTTTCATCCAATAAGATGTTAATATCAAACCCTAAAAATGTGTTTTCAGTTTTACTAATTAATTCGAGGATACTTCATAAAACATGGATAACTCTTTAATAGAACAAGGGTTAAACCTTATGCTGTTCGGCATGGGGACAGTGTTCGTTTTCCTCACTTTACTTATTTTTGCAACCGGTGCCATGTCTAAAGTCATAGTGCGCTGGTTTCCTGAAAAAATTATCGAGCCACCTGCCCCTAGGAAGAAAACCTCATCGTCCAGCGGAGCCAGTATTGCTCCCACAACCCTGAAAATTATTCAGGCAGCGATAGACCGACATCGTAAGCATAAATAAACTAATTCCCAAGCGTGAATAATAAACTATTGAGAACGATTAAAGCACTATGAGTCAAAAACAAAATACCGCTAATATTCCACAGAAACTGCATATCACTGATGTGGTTTTACGTGATGGCCATCAGTCATTGTTTGCTACCAGAATGCGTCTCGCTGATATGTTGCCTATCGCTGAAAAGCTGGATAATGTCGGTTATTGGTCAGTAGAAACATGGGGTGGAGCTACTTTCGATTCATGCATCCGTTTCCTCGGTGAAGACCCATGGGATCGTATTCGCCAACTCAAAGCGGCTATGCCCAAAACCCCCCAGCAAATGTTATTTCGTGCTCAAAATATTCTTGGTTATCGCCACTATGCCGATGATGTGGTTAATAAATTCGTTGAACGTGCCGCAATTAACGGTGTTGATGTTTTTCGCGTATTTGATGCGATGAATGATACGCGTAATATGGAAACCTCACTAAAAGCAGTTAAAGAAGTGGGTAAACACGCGCAGGCAACCCTTTCTTACACGGTTAGTCCGGTTCACAACCTGCAAGGCTGGCTAGATATGGCCCGTCGTCTTGAAGACATCGGCTGTGATTCAATTTGTATCAAAGATATGGCGGGGCTACTAAAACCCTATACTGGATACGAACTGGTTTCAGAACTTAAAAAGGCCGTTTCTGTACCCATACATATGCATTGTCATGCGACCACAGGTCTATCAACCGCTACCAATCTCAAATGTATTGAAGCGGGCGCAGATCGTGTAGATACATCAATTTCTTCAATGTCGATGACATACGGCCATTCACCTACAGAATCCATCGTGGCAATTATGGAAGAAAGCGAGCGCGCTACAGGATTAGATTTGGTATTACTTGAAGAAATCGCCGCTTACTTCCGAGAGGTTCGTAAAAAGTACGCTAAGTGGGAAGGTTCATTACAGGGTATTGACTCACGTATTCTACTGGCTCAAGTACCTGGTGGCATGCTTACCAATATGGAAGGTCAACTCAAAGAACAAGGGGCTGGCGATAAGCTGGATGCAGTATTGGCGGAAATACCTAAAGTACGTAAAGACCTAGGTTATATTCCATTGGTGACCCCTACATCTCAAATTGTTGGTACACAGGCTGTTCTAAATGTATTGACTGGCGAACGCTATGCCAAACTTACAGGTGAAGCCGCGGGTGTATTACGTGGTGAATACGGTTCTGCGCCTGCAGAGGTGAATGCCGAATTGCGTGAAAAAGCATTGAACGGTGATGAACTAGTGACTTGCCGCCCTGCTGATTTATTAGAACCTGAACTTGATAAACTCATGGATGAGCTAATTGGACATGCAAAAGAAAAATCTATAAGACTAACAGACGGTGAGGGCCTGATTGATGATGTTTTGACCTACGCCCTATTTCCACAAATTGGTCTTAAGTTCCTTGAGAATCGTGACAACCCGAATGCCTTTGAACCTATCCCAACAGGCAGTGAAGGCAATACAGTAACAACGGCTAGTGGTGAAGAAATTTACACAGTCACTGTAGATGGTGTTGACCATGTGGTTACTGTTGGCAATGGTGGTGACATCACTGGTGTTGTACCTACCTCTGGAGCATCTGCTTCAAGTTCAGTCGCGGCGGCACCTGCCACATCAGCTGGCGAAGGTTTCCCAGCCCCAATGGCAGGCAATGTATTCAAAGTTCAAGTTGATCCTGGTGATCTGGTTGAGGAGGGTGATGTTATGATCATTCTCGAAGCAATGAAAATGGAAATTACCGTAGTCGCACCCAAGTCCGCTACCGTTGTAGATGTCGCAGTGAAAGAAGGTGACGATGTAGCCCTCGGCGATATATTAGTAACACTGGCCTAGGATTGATTCATGGATTCTCTGTTTAAATTATGGGGCGATTCTGGTATTGCCCAGCTTCAGTTCGGTCAAGCCGCAATGATGCTTGTCGGACTGGTATTACTCTATCTCGCGATCAAAAAGGGTTTTGAACCCTTACTGCTGGTTCCTATCGCGATTGGTACCATACTTGTTAATGTACCTGGTGGCGGTTTTGAAGCAGAACCAGTTTTTGATGCAGCTGGTCATATGACCAGCCCAGGCGGCATGATGTATTATATTTATAATGCAGGCATTGCCTCAGGTATGTTCCCGCTGATCATCTTTATGGGCGTTGGCGCAATGACCGACTTTGGCCCGCTGCTCGCTAATCCGAAAACCTTATTACTCGGTGCCGCTGCTCAGTTTGGTATCTTCGCTACGGTAATAGGTGCAGTCAGTTTAAGCTACTTTGGTATTCTTGATTTCAGCATCAATGATGCTGCATCCATCGGTATTATTGGAGGTGCAGATGGCCCAACCGCGATCTTTGTAACCAGTAAACTGGCGCCCGATATACTCGGCCCAGTAGCTGTGGCAGCATACTCGTACATGGCCTTGGTTCCCATCATTCAACCACCAATAATGCGTGCTTTGACCACTAAAAGTGAACGCGCAATCCAGATGGTACAGTTACGCCATGTTACTAAAACCGAAAAAATTGTATTCCCGCTATTATTGCTTGGCTTGGTTGCAATGGTTCTTCCCAGTGCGGCACCGCTGCTAGGGATGTTCTGTTTCGGCAACTTAATGCGGGAAGCTGGTGTAGTTGACCGGTTGAGTGATACCGCACAGAATTCACTGATAAATATCGTCACTATCTTCCTTGGCTTAGGCGTAGGATCGAAAATGAGTGCTGATAAGTTCCTCAACTGGGAAACATTGGGGATCCTGGCTTTAGGTGCAATTGCATTCTGTATCGGTACCGCTTCAGGTGTCTTATTAGCCAAACTTATGAATAAGTTTAGCGATACCCCAATAAATCCTCTAATCGGCTCAGCAGGTGTATCTGCTGTTCCTATGGCGGCACGAGTATCCAATAAAGTTGGCCTGGAAGCCAATCCACATAACCATCTACTAATGCACGCTATGGGACCAAATGTAGCTGGTGTAATCGGTTCAGCAATAGCAGCAGGTGTGATGATTAGTATGGTGAGTTAGTTAAAACTTTATTTAACAATCGATTCCAATTATAAACCAGTCTATTTATAGATTGACTTTATTGTATTTAAAAGACACCCCCCACTTTTACGACGTTTTTAACCTTAACCTACGGCACAGCTAATACTGTTGCTTAGCTAAAACTCGCTTGGGCACTTCTAGCTATATCATTGAATCAGGTGAAACATACTCATAGCCCAATTCAGTTGCAACAGCCTTATAGGTGACTTTACCTCTACAGACATTCAAGCCATTCTTGAGATTGTCATCATCCGTAAGTGCTTTCTTCCAGCCTTTATCAGCGATTGCCAGCAGGTGCGGCAAGGTGGCATTATTCAAGGCATAGGTTGAAGTTCTAGGGACTGCACCTGGCATATTGGCGACACAGTAATGTACTACGCCGTCAAGTACATAAATTGGATCAGCGTGAGTGGTGGCATGAGATGTTTCAAAACAACCACCCTGGTCTATTGCTACATCGACCAATACTGCGCCATCTTTCATTTCGCTTAACATTGCTTTAGTGACTAATTTAGGCGCGGATGAACCTGCTACCAAAACGGCACCGATGACTAGATCAGCCGCTAATACATAATCTCTTAAAATACCAGCATTCGAGTGAATGACTTTCGCAGTATTACCAAAGTGGTTACTGAGGTTTTCTACCGTATACGGGCTGGTATCTAAAACAGAAACATCGGCTTGCATACCTACAGCCATTTGTGCAGCATTAAAGCCGACAACACCACCTCCCAATATTACAACTTTGGCCGGAGCTACTCCGGGTACACCACCTAACAGTACCCCTAATCCACCGTGGCTTTTTTCTAAGGCGTAAGCACCTGCTTGTATGGATAATCGTCCCGCTACCTGACTCATCGGTTTCAATAAAGGCAAGGCATTTTGATTATCAGTGATGGTCTCATAAGCGATACAGACCGCACCAGATTTTATCAGGTCGGCTGTTTGTTGCGGGTCAGGCGCAAGATGCAGATAGGTATATAGAATTTGATCCTCGCGTAACATTTGGCGTTCTGTAGGCTGAGGTTCTTTGACTTTAACAATCATCTCGGCTCTAGCGAAAATCTCTTTGGCATCAGTTTCGATTGTCGCGCCAGCAGCATGATATGCCGAATCATCAGCAGCTATACCGATTCCAGCACCACTTTGTATTATTACCTTATGACCGTGAGCAGTCGCCGCTGCAACTGACTCAGGAGTCATACCAACACGATATTCATTATTCTTAATTTCTTTTGGTACACCGATTATCACAACAAACTCCTTAACTTAAAATATATGCATTAGAGAAAGATTACTATTTAAGTTTAGTACTGATTTTTGGTGTTATTAGTGCCAATAAAGGATAATACTGGTACCAGTGTGTGATCACAAATAGGACACCCCCCTACTTTTATGAGGTTTTTACAAAACCTCACTCTTCGAGAAGTCGTCGCTAAACGCCAACATTGTCTCGGCTGGACACTTTTTTGTATTTTCCCATAGAAAAAACCCCTATAAACTATCCTGTCTATGGGGGCTTTTAGGTCAATTATCTATCTGTAAGAATCTAAGCTTTATAATGTGGGTCAGCTTGCGAGTCTGCTAAAGTTGTCGGTAATAATCTGAATATTTTCATACCAAGAATAACCATACAAAGTGCTAGACCGACACCACCCAAGCCTAATAAATATTCTGGCAAGGTCGCAGAATATGTATTAAAGACACCGTCGGCAAAAGTGCTAGATGTTTCTGAATTCGGGAATAAAACTAATGGGTAAGATTGGCCACCAATCAGGATGACGTAAATTTGAACAAATCCACCAAGAATTGCAAGGATCGCTGCAGTTATTAGAGCGACTCTGTTATTCTTTAAAAAACGGCACCAAACCAAGAACATCGGTATTAAGCTTCCTATAATAATTTGTCCGTACCAAAACAATTCAGAGAAGGTTCCACCTCCTAGTATGTATGACTCGACACCATGGTGTTCAGTTGCGTATAGGTTCGTTAAATGACGCGCCAATTCAAAGAATAACACCAATGCTATAAATATAGCCAAGGAATAACGTAGCCGATTAAGGACGGCATCACCTAATTCTCGACCTGTCATTTTGAATGATGTGACAAGAACCAAGGTATATATTGCTGTTCCATATACATAAGAAGAGACTATAAACAAAGGTGCCAGAATCGCCGCATCGTAATACTGTCTGGCAACCAGAAAACCAAAAATAGATCCAGTACCCATGGTCAACATGAAACGCCATAACATGTTTGCAATTCCAGTAGGCTTATAAAACTTTTTAGCCAGCTTGTTACGATCCATCATAGACCATAAATAAACTCCGATTATTGCAAGAAAGCCAGAGTAAAGAATCATATTCCAGGCAAAAATTGACTTAAAGTTAATATATCCGTATGCCATCTCAATCACATGACCAATGCTGCCAAGGTCAAGTAATAAAACAATCAAACCGCCTATTAACAAGGCAGCTGCTAAAAATGCAGATAAGCGTCCCAAGGGTTGATATATTTTTTTGCTAAATACTGTTCCAATGGTTGCCACATTGGCTGCACCAGATGCTGCGACAATAAGAAAAATCGCAAACACATGAGGCATACCCCAAACAACCTGATTATTCATGCCTGTCACATAGTGGCCATGGTGTTCCATATAAATGAAAGCCGCTGCTCCAGCAAGAACCAAAAGACCAAATAACCCCAGAACTGCCCAGTAGCCGATTCCATTATTTTTAATTTCGCTAAAAATTGTTTTAGTAGTCATTGCTATATTCCCCAGTAACGAACGCCAGTGTTCAAACCAAGATCAGCTCGGATCTGAGTGCCGCCATATTGCTTAAGCACTTTACTGATTTTGCTCTCAGGATCATTAAGATCACCAAATAACATTGCCTGAGGTGCAGCATCAACACAGGCAGGATTTTTCCCGGCATCCACACGGTTCACACACATATTGCAAGACTCAACCGTACCTTTACCACGTGGAGTACCAGGACGTTGATCGACCAATGTTTCATGGACAAAGCTACGTGCTTTATAGGGGCAAGCCATCATGCAGTAACGACAACCGATACAGATATGTTTATTCACCTGAACTATGCCATCAGCGCGCTTCATGGAGGCTCCTGTAGGGCAAACATCTACACATGGAGCCGTTTCACAATGCTGGCACATCACTGGTAGACTCATTGTCTTTCCTGTCATCTTTTCAGTTACTTTAACTTTTCGAATCCATTGTGCATCTTGCGCTACGTTAGAGTGCTCTTCGTCGCCCCAGCCATGCTCTTTTTTACAGGCAGCAATACACGCATCACCGCCATCTTCGAGTTTGTTAATATCAATTAACATGCCCCAACGCTTTTTATCAGTAATTGCCTCGTCTGCTGGTTTTGCATGGACATCTCTTAACACTAAGCCTGGTGCGATCGTAACAGCAGCAGCAGTGCCAGCGATTCCTGAAAGAAACTTACGACGGTATGAATTAATATTACTCACTGTCTGACTCTCCCTTCGCTTTACTCTCTTGCTTAACATTATTGGCCGCCAACTTAATGTCAGAAGTTGTAACTTGCTCTTCAGTTTTTTGAGGTTTTGATAGTTGTTGATGGATCTGATCAGATGGAGCAACACTAGTCATAGCATTATCTTTTACTGGATGATCAACATGGCATTGAAAACAATCTAATTGGGCTGCTACATAACCATGGCAGGTCGAACAGAAATGTTCAGGATTAGTATGCCGCAAAACCTCGCCATTATGAGTTTCAGGAACATGGCAATTAATGCAGGCATTTAAACTGTGTTTTTCAGTACGAATACCTTTGTATACAGTCTCATCACGTTTATGCAGTAGTTCAACCATATGGTATTTACGCATATGTGCAACATGCTTATCACGAATTTCATCGGAGTCGAACTGCTTGGAAGCCTTCATCAACGCAGGAGGCTCACTATCGCAGGCTGACAAACCGAACAAAACCAACGCCAGCAATGAAATTACAGCCAGTGAGCGTGAAGATTTAAATAATTTACTCATCATGATTTACTTTTTCCAGAACCTATAAACCAAAACCCTAAATGTCTTAAACTAAAGATAAATAAGTCTTAAACATAAAAGGGCTCTGGCAATTTCAGATCATTGAATTGATCGGTTTAACGGAAAGTGATTAACCACCTAGACCCATTTCAATATAACCGGTAGGACAAACATCAGCACAGATATGACAACCGATACATTTGTTGTAGTCAGTATCAACATAACGTCCAGTTGTTGAAATGTCTTTATTGACCCGAAAAACAGCATCCTGAGGACAATAAATAACACAGTTGTCACACTCAAAACACATGCCACAGCTCATACAACGCTCTGCTTCAGCAACAACTTGATCTTCTGCAAGAGCATTCATGCGCTCTACAAAGTGGCCTAGAACTTCTGCTTCACTAGGAACATCTTCTGTACGTTTATTACGAGCCACCGTTTCAAAGTGACCTAAAAATAGCTCGCTAGATGCAACGATTTCGTGTTCAGAACGATCATCAAAATTATGAACAGCATAATTATCACTGTCTGTACCGCGTAGATCAGGCTCTTTACCCTCATCATAAGAGACCGGACTAAGATTAAACTCTTTGAGTTTATCCAACAGGTGAAAGTGGTGTTTGTCAACTTTAGGACGTTTGTCCATCTTCTGTTGTCTTAGGTAATGATCAATTGTTTCAGCGGCTATCGACGCTTGGCCTATTGCAGTTGTTAACAAGTGAGGACGAACAATATCACCCGCCACGAAATGTCCTTCTTTACCAGGAACCTGGTAGAAATTGTCAGCATCAATCGCATTACGATCGTTACCATATTCTTCTACACCTTCTAAGTCACCGAACTGACCAATCGCAGAAACGATTAGATCTGCTTCAATTAGAGTCTCTTTACCACCCTCTTTTGGTTTTGGCATGTTGCCATCCATTACAGACTCGACAACTTTTAGACCGATTGCACGTCCATTTTCATCAACAACAATTTCAGTTGGCATAACTTCAGTCAAGATCGTTACACCTTCAATCAAGGCATCTTGTACTTCGTGCTCTGCAGCAGTCATTTGATCTAATGGGAACAATGACGTTAAAGTAACTTCGCACGATGCTTTATTTGCAGGCTCAGAATCATGTTTGATTTTACCTGTAGCAACATCTTCACCATTTTCATTGTAGTCAGCAAGTGTACCTATACGACGTGAAACTGAAACTACGTCAATAGATGTATCACCACCACCGACACATACAACTTTAGGTGCTGTGTATTTCATATCACCAAGGTTGAATGCTTCCAGGAACTCTACTGCGGTAATAGCATTTGGAACATCATTCCAGTTGTCTACGAATAAACCACGACCTTTTTTACAGCCAAGTGCCCAAAGTACTGCATCGTATTCTTTTTCAAGATCTTCTACTGCTACATCTTTACCCACACGCGTGTTTAATTTAACTTCAACACCATCCATATTGGTAATACGTGCGATTTCTGCATCCATGCTATCACGAGGTACACGATAGCCAGGAATTCCGTAACGAGCCATTCCGCCGAGCTGAGCATGATCGTCAAAAATTGTTGATACGTGACCCATTTTACGAAGCTGATAAGCGGCTGCCATACCTGCGACACCACCACCAATAATAGCGACTTTCTTACCGGTAAGAGGTGCTGAATCATCAAATGTTAGTCCGGCTTCAATAGCACTGTCGCCAATGTATTGCTCAACTGAATTGATACCAACAAAATCATCGACATCATTACGGTTACAGCCTTCTTCACAAGGGGCAGGACAAACACGACCCATCATTGAAGGAAAAGGATTTGCTGTTGTTGAACGACGAAATGCATATTCCTGCATTGTCATGTCACCCGTTGGTTTTTCTATACCACGAACGATTTGCAACCAACCACGAATATCTTCTCCTGAAGGACAGCTACCCTGACATGGAGGAGTTTTCTGGATGTAAGTAGGACATTTGTAAGAGGTATCTTCCTGGAAGATATATTCTCCCATACTATCCCACGTATAATCATCATCATCATAACGTCTGAATGTGTGGGCTTTTGCCAATGTTTTGTCATCAGGTGAAGTTGCCATGCTTATTCTCCATTGCTAAGTCTAAATAGACTGGATAAATTTAACTTTAAAATCGTATATTTAAATACTAATAATTTTTTACTACCGATACGTTATTACGCATCAGCATCATTTTCTTTTGCTGCTTTTGCTGCAGCAGCCTTTTCACGAGCTTCTTTTGCAGCTAAACGCTCTGCTTCTTCCGCAGCTTCTTTTGCTTCAATTTCTTCTTCTGTAAGTTGTCCTGTTAAGACTATTGCGTTACTGACTAACTGGTGCACGCTTACTATCATATCCATACTAAAACCATAATAAGGAATGACCTTGGTAAACTGTGACTTACATATTGCACAGATTGCAGCCATATGCGTAACACCATGATTATTGGTTACATTTTTTAGGGCTTCCATACGTGGTTGTGCACCTTTTATACGCACTTCCATCAGATCATCAGTCAAGATTCCGCCACCACCGCCACAACAGTATGTCGCATCGTGGATCGTATCAGCCGCCATATCAACGTAATTATTACAAACTGCTTTAATAACATTACGTGGGATTTCAAATTGTCCACCTGGTTTACTACCCATACGTGAACCACGAGCGATATTGCATGAATCATGAAAAGTTAATACTTTGTCATCATTCTGAGACTTATCGATATTTAGCTTGCCTGAGATTAATGCAGGTTCAGTAATTTCAAGTATATGTTGTGGAACAGGATAGTTTTGATCCAAGAAATCAAATGGGCCAGCGAGTGTATTCAAAAAACTGTATGCCACACGCCAAGCATGACCACATTCACCAAATACAATACGTTTAACACCGAGGTCTTGTGCAGCTTTACGTATACGTAGTGACACTTTACGCATATTTTCGTAACTACCGATAAACATACCAAAGTTGGCACCTTCAGATGCGTAAGAACTAAGCGTCCAATCTAAACCAAGTTCATGAAGTACTTTTGCGTATCCCATCAAACCATCTACATGAGGTTCAGCAAAGAAATCTGCAGAAGGTGTTATAAGAAGTATGTCAGAACCTTTTTTATCTAAAGGTAGTTTAACTTCAACACCTGTTTCATCAAATATATCTTCTTCAAGACCCTCAAGCGTATCTGCAAGAGCAGCTTCAGGTAATCCCAGGTTATTACCAATTTTATTCAGCTTACCCATGATTTCAGTACAGTACTTTTGTCCCATACCAATGTGATCTAATATTTCACGTGCTGCCATTGAAATTTCGGCTGTATCAATACCGTACGGACAGAAGACAGAACAACGACGACACTGTGAACACTGGTGATAGTAGTTATACCAATCTTTAACTACATCTTCAGTAAGCTCTGCAGCCCCAACAAAACCAGGCATGCCCATTTTGCCGAAGAATTTACCTGCGAATGTAAAATAGCGACGATAAACTTTTCTTAATAGATCCTGTCTTGCAACAGGCATATTCTTTGGATCTGAAGTACCGATGTAGTAATGACATTTATCTGTACAGGCTCCACACTTTACGCAGATATCAAGAAATACCTGTAGAGAACGATAACGACCTTTCAGGTCAGCCATCTTATCCAGGGCGCGTTCTTTCCAGTTTTCTACCAATGTATCTGTATTACCGTACTCTTCTACACTCTCTGGCATAGTAAAGTCAGTTGGAAAATGCATACCTTTCTGAAACTCAGGCTTTGAAACCCATGGACCATGTGATTTCATCGCGTCAGGCTGTAGACTAGGCACATCAACAATGCCGTCTTCACCGCTTATTTCTGGAATTTCATAATCAGCCATTATTATCTCTCATGTTTACAACAATTAGACTTAGCAAACCGTTAGTCCAATTCATCCAAAAATAGTTTATTTTGCTTTTCTAGCTCAGCAGCCCAAGGCGCAAGATGACGTTTCTCACGTGGGTTATCAATTTGATTTCGTGTTGGGCTAAAGAAAATACCCGGCGCATGTAATAATTTACTAATTGGAAAAATCAACATCAAAGTTGCCACTAAACCCAAGTGCAATAACAAAATACCGTCCGCGGGAAGTGGTTGCCAATCAAAAGTAATCAATCCCCTGAAAAAAGCTTTAACCAATACTATGTCAGTATGACTTACATAAGACATGAATAGCCCAGACACACCAATCGCAATTAGCAATAACAACATAACAATATCTGAAGGAGCGCTGATGTAACGAACCCTATCAATGAGCAATCTACGTGCCAATAATCCTAATAGAGCCAAGATAAATACAAAACCTGCATATTTACCGAAAGGTTGGATGAAGTGAATAATTCCCCAAACAGGCTCCAATACATATCTGAAATGCCTCAATACAATAAGTAACATCGCATAATGAAAAAGAAAACCGAACGCCCATAAAAGCTTGTCTGAACGAAATAAGCTTTTAAATAAAAGAATTTCTTGCAACATACGAATAACCACACCACCTTGAGTAACAGGTGCCGGAGTCGTTGGTATTTTCAAAGGTGCAGGAGTTTTTGAGTAGATACGAATCTTGTTAGCAACACCTAGAACCAATACCAGAGTTGCAGCCCAAAATAAAACTGCATATATAATGCCAATGGCCATTTGCAATGAAGCTCCTAAATTCTTAAATAATTTCTTTTACTAAAATTCACTCAATAACAAAGAGAACTTTAGTAAAAATATTCGAGGCTATAGATAACCCCGAATACTTCTATTTGATATAAGTCTAAGGCTTATACACAACCAGTTGGCTTTGGAAGACCAGCATACTTACATGCTTGCTTACCTGGGCCGTATGGGAATAGAGAATAAAGGTACTTAGAGTTTCCTTTATCTTTACCCAAACGCTTACCAACAGCTTTAGTTAGTACACGAACCGCAGGAGCGATTTGGTATTCTTCGTAGTATTCACGCAGGAAGTTAATGATATCCCAGTGTTCATCTGTTAAATCTACATCTTCGCCTTCTGCTAATGCTTTAGCAATTTCAGGTGTCCATGCGCTAAGGTCAACTAAATAACCTTCTTCATCTAATTCAATTGATTGACCATTTATTTCGAGTGCCATTTGAGCTCTCCTCTTCTGTATATTAAAAATATAAAGTAATAAAAAATTAGCTAAAAATCATACTGCAACGGTTTTCTAACAATTTGTTATATGCCATTGATTGCATTACTGCTTATAGCCAGCTTTGTGTCGTCTCGTTTTCTACGGTCAAGTCGACAAAACCTGCATAATCAACAGTTTTTATACCATCAATCATACGATCTTCACTTAAACCACGAGCGGCAAGATCACCCCCTAAAACATACACTGACTTATCAGCGATTGCTGCTTTAAGCTTCTCAGAAAATGATGAACCATCGATTGCGCCAACTGCCGCATCTTCGATCATCAAAATTGTGTCACCTGCTTTTGCGTGATTCAAACAACTTCTAAAAGACACCTTCTCAAACGGTGACTTGTTTACAATATGTAGCATTGCCATGTGAATTCTCCGTTTATACTATTAGAAGCTTAAAGTAACTTCTTGATCGGCCATGACATCAGCCATTTCAGAACGAGTTACCATGATAATTGATGGCTTTTCAGCCCAATCATCATCCTCGTCTTCCCAAACAAGATCCATCAGATCATCTTGAGTAAGACCGCGCTCTTCTAAAGATTCTTTTTCAACGTATAACTTTGTAACCTCGTAATCACCCAAAGCCTTATAAGTATTTGAAAAATTCTTTTGACCAATACCCTTAGTATCTTGACCTTTTGTAATCTGGTACACACCATCATCAATAAAAGCCAAAGAGACATCCTGCTCAAAAGCAGCTGAAATCAAGACAACCTCTAAAGACTCAAGCGCATATACAGTTCCATAAGGAGCCTTGCGATTAACAAACATGAATTTTTTAGTAACCATAATGTTTAATCCCCAAATACTACGGTGCGATCAGACTCAATCCCGCCTTCGATCAACTGACCAAGACCAGAAATATGGAAACCATCAATAATATTGTTAGCATCCAGACCCTGACGTTTAGCTTCATCTTCATCCATAATGCCGCGACGTTGTGCCGCTGCAATACAAAGAACCAGATCAAGATCATGCTCCTTTGAAAGCTCAGACCATTCTTTTTGTATCAAACGATCATCAGCAGGAGGCACGCTCAAACGAGTACCGTTGTTTACACCATCGTGGTAGAAGAACACACGAAAGATTTCGTGGCCTTGAGCCAGTGCAGCGCGAGCAAATTGTAGAGCCGAATCAGCAGACTGATGCTGATAAGGACCTTCATTAACCATAATTGTAAATTTCATCTTATATTTCCTATTCGAATCGTTTTTAGAAACGAATATGTGTTGATGAATTCAAGTTAGCACGAGCTCCACGCCAGTTATCAATATGATACTTAGTGAAAGGCAAACCTGTAACTTCGAAGAAACGAGGCCATCCGATACGCTCAACCCACTCATTGATGCGCTCCCAATCACGTGCGCCTTCTTTGTAGCTCTCAAGAATCTTCTTAACAACCGCAGTAGCTTCAGGCCAGCGAGGTGGGTTATTTGGAATACCAGCAGCAACCAAGCGTTGAAATGTTGGTTTGCCTCGTGCGTTTGAGTGATTACCACCGATCCAGATTGCCAACTGAGTAAACTCATGGTCATTAATCTGCATTGGAGGACATGGAGGGTAACAAGCACCACAACAAATACATTTCTTCTCATCAACTTCCAGTGATGGCTTACCATCAACCATTGCAGGACGAATTGCTGCGACTGGACAGCGAGCAACAACTGAAGGACGCTCACAAACGTTACCCACTAAAGAATGATCTATCTTAGGCGGCTTGGTGTGCTGTACATTGATTGCGATATCGCCTTGACCACCACAGTTAATCTGACAACATGAAGTTGTGATATGAACACGGTTTGGCATGTTCCAGTTAGTGAACTCGTCATATAACTCATCCATCATCGACTTAACAACACCCGATGCATCAGTACCTGGAATATCACAGTGCAACCAACCCTGAGTATGTGAGATTGACGCAACAGAGTTACGAGTTCCGCCTACTGCGTATCCTTTATCTTTTAAAGCATCTACTAAAGGCTGAACTTTATTCTCATCATCCATGTAGAACTCAATGTTGCTACGGATAGTAAAACGGATATAACCATCAGCATACTCATCAGCGATGTCTAATAAATCACGCAGCGTGAAAACATCAAGGATTCGCTGGGTACCTGCTTTTACAGTCCAAATTTTGTCGCCATTTTTAGCGACGTGTACCATTACACCTGGTTGAGTATCTTCATGGTAATCCCACATGCCGAAGTTACGACGCATTGTAGGGTGCATATATTGAAAGCCATCAGGACAACCTGATTCAATCGGTTCACGCATCTCTGGTTTTGACATGGTTTAGCTCCTAAAATCTATTTAACGATGAGGAAAAATCTGCCTCATCATATTTTTAACTTAACTATTAATGGACTGGGTTAGCTCGCAGCTTTCTCTTCACGCTTGCGGTTGAACCACTCTTCAGCAGCCTCATCCCAACCATCAGTACGTACATAAGATACGTTACGTGGTTGCGCAATCATGTTTGGATCAGGATCAACTCCGATACCTTCCAGGAAGTTAACCAAACCAATACGCTCGATCATTTCACCAGTACGCTCATGCTCAAGACCGTTCTCAGCCCAGAAATCAATGATTTCTTCAGCAAGCTCAACGATTTTTTCGTAATCTTCAGTAGTTTCCAGTTTCATGAATGGAACCAGAACTGTACCCATTAAGTCACCAATCTTAAGTGTGCGCTTACCACCACAAAGAATAGTTACACCTTTGTCTTCACCTGGGCTGATCGCCTTAGGAACAACATTCATACAGTGCATTGAACGCACACAGTTACTTTCATCAGCAATCAATGCGTTATCTTCACCCAAAGAAAGTGACTTTGAATAACAGCGCGAAATAACGTTATCCATTACATAATCAACACCCTTATCAGCAACAAATGCCTTCCACGCGTCTTGATTTATCTTCTTGTGATCTCTCCAGGTACCGATAACAGCAAAGTCAGCACGCTCAATTGCGTTTTGACAATCATTAGGACATCCTGAAACTTTAAATTTGAATTTGTATGGCAGTGCCGGACGATGAACGTCGTCTGTAAAGTTGTTTACAAGATGACGATGAATCCCATGCTCGTTACAGTTAGACATCTCACAACGCGCCGCACCTACACATGACATTGCAGTACGAACGCATGGGCCTGCCCCGCCTAGATCCCAACCGTAGTCGTTGATCTCATCAAAGAAATGCTGGAAGCTGTCATTGTCAGCACCAATAAACATGATGTTACCTGTCTGACCGTGGAAAGTCTGAAGGCCTGAACCCCATTTTTCCCAACTGTCTGCAAGCTTACGCATCATGTCAGTCGTATAGTAGTTACCAGGAGTAGGCTGTACACGTAGTGTGTGGAACTCTCTAGACTCTGGGAACTTATCGCCAACTTCAGAAAAACGAGGAATAATGCCACCACCGTAACCGAATACAGAGATAGTTCCACCTTTCCAGTAACCCATCTTGGTTTCGTAGGAGTGCTCAAGCTGCCCCATCAAACCGTTGATTACGTTATTAATACGCTCATCCGGATGGTTGTCACGCATGTTTTTAAAGCCAGTGATAAAACTTGGCCATGGACCATCTTCTAAAACGTCCAACATCGGCGTAGGATACTTTTTGATATCAGCCATTATTGCCTCCAATTATTTACAGTTTCTGGCAAAACATAAATCTGCTTGCCACTCAAATTTAAAACGATAAACCTAACTTTTTCTGATAGGTGTTTTTAGGTACAGGGGCTAGTTTAGTTCTTAAGCATGAAATTAAGAATCTCACCCATGGGAGGTGGTAAAAAAATTAACCTATCCCTTAGTGGATAGCACTGATTTTTATTGCAAAATTTCTTTTTAACTTATAACCAAAATAAACTACTATAGAATATGCTAATATACTTAAATAGCAAGAAAAAAACAAAATTCAATCAACCAGTATCAGGATTTAAGGATGTCTTCACCTTTTGATATAAACAACATCAATGCATACCGGCAATGGCGTGACAGAAAGCTTGAGGATGCTTTACGAGTATTAAAAAAGACACCCCCCGACTTTTTGCCCTTATTTCAGAATGGTAAGGCACCAGCGAAAAATGAACTTGCTGAAGTATTAAAGCAGTGTACTCTCAAGAGCTTTTGCTTATACAAAATCAGTGATCACGCCTCTAATAGTAACAGTGAAAACAAGGCTATTATTTTACAATTAGCTAAACAACTTGGGGTTTCAAAATTAGATAACAATATTTGTGCTGATGAAGATAGTTTGACTTCGATAACCCAAACCAGCCACAAGGGCCAGCATGAATATATCCCCTACTCAAACAGAAAGTTAAGCTGGCATACTGATGGCTATTACAACAAACCTGATAAACGCATCAATACTATGTTACTGCACTGTGCCCAACCCGCCAAACAAGGCGGTGAATCATTTTTTATTGATCATGAAATAGTTTATATTTTATTGCGCGATGAAAACCCTGCATACATCGAGGCATTAATGCAGCCAAACGTCATGACGATACCCGCCAATATATTGGGTGGCAGCGTTATTCGAGGCGAACAAACCGGGCCTGTATTTTCTGTCAACTCACAAGGCCAGTTACATATGCGCTATTCTGCCAGAAAACTAAATATTGAATGGCTACAAAACAACCCCACAATAGAAGCTGTAGAGTTTTTAGATCAATTATTGGCTAGCGACTCGGATTACATCATCAAACACACACTAGCAGCGGGCGAAGGCATAATCTGTCGGAATATTTTGCATCGCCGCAGTGCATTTGAAGATTATAATGAGCCTGACAAAAAACGCCTATTGTTTCGTGGGCGTTTTTATGATGAATTACCAGTAAGCGTGTGAAATTTTATACCCGCTGACATTTATTACACAATAGGTAGACATATGCTTTCACTCAGTGAACTCTTATTAAAAGAAGGTGACAACTTTTCAACTTTCGAAGACTTAAAAAAATGCATCCAGACAACTGCAATCGAGACCAGTGAACTTTATTTTCAGGTAGATATAGAACCACCTGCTTATTCTGATCGACCGAGTGACTGGCATGATCAGCTTAACCTGGCCTTTGAATCAGCGCGTTAAGATCCCCTATTAAGAGAAATAAAATATGTTCTGGGAAGAAGACGAAGATAAAACCCTGCCCTTTAAAGCACCTGATGACGTTATCGATATTGTGTATTCGATGCAATGTAAAACAATGCCGTTAGATCATTCATGGGCTTTATCTCAGGAAATTATCGAACACCTACCATGGATAGCTGACTATGAATGTGCAGGCATCCATCAAATACATGTAGCAGAAAGCAATAATGGCTGGATGCGCCCAGAAGATGATGAAGAAGGCGCGTTATTATACCCTTCAAAGCGCACTAAAATGTCATTGAGAATTCCTATAGAAGAATACTCATCTGCAGAAAAACTAAGTGGAATTACACTCGATATTAAGGGGCATACACTCACCGTAGGAAAAGCCAAGAAAAAAGAATTTACCAATGCCGGCGTAATTTACGCTCGCTATGTTCTATGTGAAGAAAATGAAGAAGAAAATGACTTTCTATCAAGAATTGCTGCAGAAATTCAGGACAAAGCAGATTTCAAGGTTAAGAAAATGCTCTGCGGTAAAAGTCATATCATTAATACACCCCATGGCAAACTACAAACCAAACACCTAATGATTGCTGACCTTGATAATGATGCATCAATAAAAATCCAGCAATATGGATTAGGCAAAGCCAGAGAACTCGGCTGTGGGTTATTTCTACCACATAAAAGTATAAAAACACTTAAACCTACAGAATAAACCTGTAATAAATCTTTTTTATGTGACGTATATGATGCTAATAACTAGTGGTCTATAAAAAGACACCCCCATCCTTTTTGGCATTTTTCAAGCTTTGATTAATTGAAATAATCGGCACAAACAAAAGACTTTATCTAATCTGGCATATTTTCTACCGCTAATCAGCCAAATCTTCCCTTACACCCTTTAAAATGCAATAAATGATGATAGGAATTGTGCGAGTTTAAAACCAATCATCGTAAAACTCTTTAACTAATAAAAATTAACAATAATAAAGGACATAATCATGGCTGAAATACACACTGTTTTAATTGCGGATGATTCAGATACACAACTAGCACATTTAAAATCTATCCTGGAATCCGCAGGCTATAAAACTATTTCGGCAACCTCTGGAAATCAAGCTATTGCTTTAAGTGAAAAGATGTCACCTGATGCTATTATGCTTGATATTGTGATGGAAGATGGAGATGGCTATAAAGCCTGTAGAACTATAAAAAGAAATCCGGCTACTAATAAAACGCCCATCATTATGATATCCAGCAAATCGAACCCGGTTGATAAACAATGGGCAAGACAGTTAGGAGCTTCCGGATACATTGTTAAACCTTATGAAGACTCCGAGGTAATAGAAAAACTTCTTGCGGTTTAACCATTTATTTTAATCAAAACAAAACAATAATAAGTTACGGGGAATTATAAAAGATGACTACAGAGGAGCTTGACGTTACTCAACAAAGTGATATTGAAAAAACTTCATTTTCATCAACACTTAAAGAAGCTATCGAATCAAGTTTGGCATCAACTAAAATCGCTGAAAACGACGTAAATCGATTTTATTATACTGTTGGGTCATACAATTTTCTGTTAGAAGATGGCTTGAAGGCTGAAACACTAAAGAATAAAAAGGTAAATAGTGTTCCCTATTTGCCCAGTTGGTACAAAGGCATTATCAGTATCAGGGGGATAATAATGCCGGTGTTAGATATTCATGAGTTTATTCAAACACAGATGAATAAATTTGAAAAAAGAGATACAGATAGAAGCTACCTGCTAAAGCTTGAACATAAAGATCACTCACCAATAGTGTTTATCGTTGAGAAATTACCTGAATTAATAAATATTGAAAATTTAAAAAAGAGTAAAACAACAAAGAATTCACCAGGCTGGATTAATAACTATTTAATACAAGACTCAAAAAAAATTGTACAGATAAATCATAAAGAATTGCTAAATCAGATAATAAAATCGCAATAAAAATAAGAAAAAAGGGAAGTCGTCATGTTAAACAAATTATCCATTAGTATACGAATGCTAGCTTTCATAGTTATGCCCGTTATATTTTTTATAGTTATTGGTTATTTTGCCTTAGAGGGTTTGGGTAAAGATCATCATGCTTTAAAAACCAGTGACTCTAATGTCCGCTCAGTAATAGCGGCAACCGAAGTTACTAATAATATCAATAAGCATTACGCCCTGCTTCTTTCAAACATAAACTCAGGTTTGATTAATTGGCAAGCAGCTGATGAACTCACCAGCAAGGGACTTAAAACTATAAATGCGGGTTTGGTTAATTTTAAATTACTAACTGAAGACGAAGCGAAATCAGAACTTGTACAAAGAACTATCACAGAGCAAGAACGTCTGATTTCATCTTATCAGGCAATACAAAGAATATTCAGTCAAGATGCTAATGCTGAGACCAGTATGTCCACTAAGAAGCGACAGAGTGATAAAAATGCGATAGAGAACTCCCTTGACACAATTAATACAGAAGTCAATAGTGCTACAGTTACTAATAAAGAACTACTAAATGATTATATTCACAACGAAATGTTTCTTGTTTTTAACCCTTTAACTGAAGATTTAAATCAGTTTACCAAGGAAAAATACATAACGATTACCAGTACCGTCATAGAAGCAATCAAGAGTTCTGATAAAACCACTACAGAAGTATTGATGTATATATTTGGTGGAATCCTGACGACCATGTTGTTTGGTATTATGATTATGAAATCAATAACTAAACCCACTCAAAATTTAACATCGGTTGTACATCGTCTCGCACAGGGCGAATTTGATGCGCGTGTTGAAGTTAAAGGTAGGGACGAGTTCTATAAACTAGGTACAGCTTTAAATGGGCTACTGGACGATCGCGCGATAACACTTGAAACGATAGATAATGAACACCAGCAATTAAATCAATCGGTATTCAGCCTACTGCAGGCAGTTGCTGAATTAAGTGAGAGAAACTTAACCATTCGTGCCAATGTTACGGAGGATGCAACAGGTCCTGTTGCAGATGCGATTAACCTTTTAGCAGAAGAAACATCATCGACATTGATAGAGGTTCGTACTGTTGCGGCTGAAGTAAATGCCACATCACGAAAGGTAAATACTCACTTGATGTCGGTCAATAAACTTGCCATGAAAGAGCAAGAGCGTGCGATTGAAACAGCCGAACAGATGAATAAAATGTTGCAGCGACTTGACTCGATTGCAAACTCTGCAGCTGCAACAAATATTATGGCTAACAATACAACAGCATCAACCAAAAAAGCTCATGAATCAGTATCAGATACACTTTCCGGAATGTCAGTCATTCGCGAAACTGTACAAGAAACCGGAAAGCGCATTAAACAACTAGGTGAACGTTCACAAGAGATTTCACACGTTATCGAGATCATTAATACTATCGCAGAGAGAACAACAGTTCTTGCTCTTAATGCCAGTATGCAGGCAGTAGCTGCTGGAGATGCAGGTCGAGGCTTCTCGGTAATCGCGGATGAAATCCAACGCCTTGCAGAAAGTTCACGTGAATCTACAGATCAGATATCAACATTAGTGCGTAATATTCAACAAGAAACCAATACCACTATCTCCACCATGGACCAAACTATCGAACAGGTAATCGATGGTTCAACCAAAGCTGAAGACGCAGCAGAACAAATGCAGACAGTATTGGAAACAACTTCTGAATTAGTTCAGGCGGTTAACCAAATAGCGATTGCATCACGCGAGCAAGTTACTATCAGTGAAGCCCTGAAACATAAGGCTGAAGGTATCTTGAAGTCTACTCAGTCAACTGGTCAAGAATTGTTGTCACTCACAGGTCTAAGTCGAAATATGGCAGATTTTGCACAGCAATTGGTAAAGTCGGTAAATGTATTTACATTAGATAAAAACGACTCTGATAAGAGCCAGCAAAGAGCGAAGACATAAGGTTAATCCAGTAGGAAATTGTACTAATGCAACAGGATAATACTAACAATCTTATAAATAAAAACATTATAATTGCAGATGTGTTGGAAGATATAGCACTTATGTTTTCAATGCTTGAAAAGGGGAACCTAAATCAATCACTGGCTACTATAGAACGCGGATTATCTCGAATCGACGAAATAGCGCAAGAGACAAAAACACCTGTTCTTAGAGCGCTTACTCACTGGATGAATTTGAATACAGAACCGCATGAAGATAATAAAGATAAAATAAATAGTCTTTTAAAATCAGATAGTTTTACAAATTGGGTAAATGTGCTTTCGTCACTATTGCGCGAAAACAATCAATCTTTATTAGCAGTTCTTCATCAGAGCCTAACAACACCTGATTGGCCTGTGAAACCCTCAGCACCTCTTCTTAAAAGTGTTGCCAGCTGGATTGAAGAAATCAGTATTGAGAATGAAAAACACCAATACTGCCAAAAAACTGATGATAATAAAGAGGCTAATAATAATACTCAAAATCCATCTGAATCAATTAATGCCAATACGAAAGATGAGTTTCATCCAGGAAATGTATTTAAAGAAATTGATCTATCAATTCTAAATAAAGAGTATGACGATGATACAAGTGAAAAGGTACTTAAAGAAATACAACAACACCCTGACTTTAAAGAGTCTTTAATCGAAATTGAGAAAAGCAGCATCTCAATTGATGACTTAGATGACGAAATAGAAAATGATAATGCGACAAACAGTAATATAAACAAAGAAAGCAATCATTACTCAGGGTCATGTGAAGAAATAAGTAGCAAAGAAAATGAAGAAAAATCAACTGATTATGTCACTGCGGAAGATACCGATGAACAATCAGATTTTTGTACTGAAGTAGATAACATTGTCATGTCATTGGCAAGTATCGCATCAACGCCAGATCAGGTTTTTACACATACACAAAGCTACCTAAAAGAATTGTATCGCTTAAGTATGCTTGGTGAGGTTTCATCGATTTCGAGCATTTCAAATCTTTCAGACTGGTGCCAGCGAAATATCAAATTGTTTACAGAAAACCAAACTGACGCAAATAAACTATTCGTAAATGATGGAGAATGTTGGTCCTGGATAGAACTTCTTAAGACTTGTATTGCAGAACCAGAGGACGTATCTCATCTTGCTATATTAAGTACTGAACTAACAAGAGAAGAATGGTTAGAGCCACTCGATAGTAAAGACTTACAAGGACTGCTATCGAGTTTAAGATCAACCACAAACCTACCATCTGATTCTTCAATTTCCTTAGCCTCTGGTTTAGGTTTCAGCGAGGAAAGTACACTTCAACAAATAGAACCTGAAATTCCTTACCTGAATATAGCTAAACCTGTCGATATAGAAACATTAGCGAATGAGAAACAAGAGACATCCGAGTTACAAATGACGTGGGACGATGACACTCACCCTGAATTACTCTCGGTGTATCTTGAGGAAACACCCACACAGATTGATCAATTAAAACCACTAATGGCTAAAATCAGTCAAAACCAGGCAAGCAAGGAAGAAAAACACACTGCATCTCGCATGGCACATACCATCAAAGGTGGCAGTGCCATCGTGGGTATAACAGCCTTATCCGAGTACGCCTATAAACTAGAAACTTTATTAGACTTCTCTGTTAATCATGTTTTATCAAAGGAATTATTAGAGCTGCTTCCAGAATCTGCAACCTGTTTGGAAAAGCTATTTGATGCAGTTCAGTCTCATCAAGCCGAACCCAGCGAATTCTTCCCCATGCTTACTAAATTGACTGCTTTTGTAGATAATTTAGATGAAAAAGATGACCAAGAACTTGAATTGTCAACACCTCTACTACCGGATTTTATCCTAAATCAAAATAGTCAAAATAGTCAAAATAGGGAGTCAAAATCAGAAAAAGTAATAGAAGACCAGAAAGAGGAAGTGAAGGCCTTTTCTGAACAAATTCTAAATAATAGTTTAATAGAAGAAGTTAATATTGAAGATACTGCCGCCGATAAGGAAATTTGTGATATATCTACAGATGCAGTAGCAGTTACGAGACCCATAAACGAAGATGAAATCAATGACTTCAGTATTGAAATAGACGACATTATTATGACGCTAGTGAATATTGGCGCCATGTCAAAAGACTTTTCTTCAAATTTAGATAAATACTCAGCAGAACTTCAACGTTTTGAAATTATATCCGAGTTCTCTGGCTACCCCGAATTTTCATCACTTAGCCTATGGTGCCAATTTAATTTAAGTCTGTTTGCTCAAAACACTTCTAATAAAACATTACAGTTTATAAAATCGGGTGAAGCATGGACATGGCTTGAACTTATTGGTGTTTATCTAAATGAACCTGAAGAGTTATCTCATTTATCTGCTTTAAGTGCGGAGCTTATACGCGAGGAATGGCCACAACCACTAGAAATAAATGAACTTCAAGCATTACTGTTAGCGTTAAGAAAAAGCGACACTGATAAAGTATTACGTGAAAAAATAGCACTTAATATTTCTGCTAATGATTCACAAAAAAATACCGTATCTGAGCCTGAATCGAACTCAGAACCTAATGATATAGATGAAAATAATGGTGATATGTCTGTTGAAAACGATGTTGAAGTTATTTCAGCACAAATTAATGACGAACTTACAGAAAAAGCTTATTTTAATAACAACGATATCCCCGAACCTGTAATTAGTTGGGACAAGGATGTTCACCCTGAACTGCTTGCCATCTATTTCCAGGAAACACCTGATCAGATCACTGAAGTAGCTGAACTATTACATAAAATATCCAGTGGCAAAGCTAATAGTGACGATCATAAAAAAGCCGCTCGAATTGCTCATACCATCAAAGGCGCGAGTGGCGTTGTTGGTCTTGCTTCGCTAGTCAAATTAACTCATAAACTTGAGGATATTCTTGATTTCTCAGTGAATAATAAGCTTTCATCAGAAGTCTCAGAGTTACTATCTGAAGCAGCTGATTGTCTGGAAAGTCTTTTTGAAACAATTCAAAACAAAACAGTCGAACCACTAGAGCTTCCTGGCATTCTAGGTAAACTAGGTCATTATGCTGAATCATTTGATGCTAAAAGTACCAATAGCGATGAAGATTTTGATCCGGAAATACCAGAACTTCCTGATTTTATACTATCACAAACACCCTCTGATGATTCTCTAGACTCCGCACTAGATTCAGCTTTAGCGACAGTATCAAACACAATCTCAGACGGTTTCAACAGTAACACTAAGATTACTGAATCACATATTCGCGTTCCAGTGCAAGTTATTGATAAATTATTGAATATGGCAGGTGAATTGGTTATCACATCATCACAGATTTCCGATAATCTTAAAAAGACACTGCTAACCAGTAAGCAAATCAAAACACAAGATACACGTGTACATAAAATGCTGGAAGAACTTAGTACAACAATATATAAGCAAGAAAATGATCAATCTCATATCCTCCCCAGCTTGCAAAACAGTGATTTCGATACTCTGGAAATGGATACTTACAACGAATTACACAGTGTGGCGGGTCTATTAACTGAAAGTATTCTGGACAGTGAAGAAATTGAAAATAATCTATCAAAACAGTTAAATGAATTGAATGACGATATTCGATCTTTAGATAAGTTAAACAAGGAACTCAGCGAAGTAATACTTAGCTCGCGGATGGTATCACTGAATACCTTGGTGCCTCGATTAGAGCGAATTATTCGACAGACCTGTCGTAAAACAGGCAAACAAGCAGAGCTCATAGTTACTGGTAACAATATCAATCTTGATGCCGATATCATTAATGGCCTGGTTGACCCATTACTCCACCTGCTTCGCAACGCAATAGATCATGGCATTGAAGCAACAGATATTCGTAAGGCTAAAAACAAAAGTGAAGCTGGGCAAATAAAACTACACTTTAGTCGTGAGGGAAATAACATCCTGATGCAATTAAAGGACGATGGAGCCGGCATAGACCCTGAAATTATCTACCAAAAGTCCATCGAACAAGGATTGATTACACCCGACCAGGAGTTTTCCACTAGCGATATATTAAAGTTGATTCTACAACCAGGTTTCACTACTCAGGATAATATCAGTGATATATCAGGCCGAGGCGTTGGCATGGATGTGGTTAACAATGCTATGGAAAACTTAAAAGGCACATTGCAAATCAGTAGCGAACTTGATCAGGGTACCACTTTCGATATAAAAATTCCTGTTACGCTAGTAACCAATACTACTTTGTTAGTCAGAGCTGGGGGTAACCCGGTGGCTATCTCGACTGATTCTGTAGACCAGTTGCTGTATCTGTCAGCTCAAGATGTTATCAAGCGTGATGGAGTATATTTTATAGAACACCATGGCATTGAATTACCGATTCAATCACTTGCAGATTTACTAAATTGGACATCTGAAGAGATTGATTTTTCACAATCTCATACATTGCTTTTGATTAAAAACGATGAGCAATTGCACGCGCTTCATATCGAAGAGATTATCTATTCTCGAGAAGTGGTTATAAAAAGCCTGAATCCCTGGATCAGTGAAGCGAAAGGTGTTGTTGGAGCATGTCACCTAAATGATGGTGGCGTTGCACCTGTATTAAATTTAGCACAAATTCTAAAACAAGCATCAAATGAGCAAAAGATAAGTAAAATAGTTGAGAAAACCCCTAGCAATACGACTGAAATTAAGCGCGTACCTCAAATCCTCGTGGTTGATGATTCCTTGAGTAATCGTAAAGCACTTAGTTTAATTATTGATCAGACCGATTACGATGTAATCACCGCAGTTGATGGTTTAGATGCACTGCAAATTATGAACGATAATCCCGTAGATATGGTTTTCACCGATCTTGAAATGCCGAGAATGAATGGTTTGGAATTAACCCAGGCGATCCGTGCTTGGAATGATAAAAAGAATACGCCAATCGTGATGATTACCTCGCGTACTACCAGTAAGCATAGACATCTTGCAGAAAAGGCTGGAGTGAATGGTTATCTAACCAAACCGGTTGTTACCGAAATCTTATTGGAATCGATACAAACCTGGCTAGCAAAAACCGAAACAGTTTAATAGTACAATAGTAAATAATTGCGAATACATAACTATGAGGACACCCTCCTACTTTTAGAGGTTTTTACAGCCTAAAAGTAATAGTCAGTATTACGAATAATTCAAATAATAAAAAGCAATGGATATAAACATAAACATGACTAACCAAAAGAGTATTGGAATTCACTTTATAGGCTTAGAAACAAGAGAACGCGCCATTTTCGATCGCGTAATTGCGTTTAATATTACCCATGGTCTGAAAGCTCACACGTCTGCTAATTGTGAACAGGCTGACTTGATTGTATTAAGTGATGCAGTATTCACCCAGATTGAGCAATATTCAAACAATAAAACTCTGATTGTATTGAATAATGACGGTTCTACATCATTTGGTAATATTCAAATTAAGCGTCCTTTGTTAATTACCAAAGTGATGAATTCACTGGGTGATGCTATAGAATTATTTAAAACAAAATTAGCCGAGAACTCTTCTGATTCAATGGGAACATCAGATCAATTAGAAGATGTTTATATTGAAAACCATAGGAAAGAAGAAAACACTGCAGTTGAAGAGACATTAACAGCTAAATCTGAAATCGTGGAGAACACTGTTACAGAAACTAAGAATCACGGTGATCAGAAAAGCCATCACGCCCTGATTATAGACGATAGCGCCTCAATAAGAAAACAGTTAGAACTAGAACTTCGAGATGCCGGAATCACCACTGATTTTGCTGAGTCAGGCGAAATGGCGTTAGAAAAGATCAAGGACAATGACAAACAATTTGACTTAATCTTCCTTGACATCATCATGCCAGGTATTGATGGTTATGAGACATGTAAGGCAATGCGTTCAACGGCAGAATACAAGAAAATCCCAATTATAATGCTAAGTGGTAAAACCTCACCATTAGATGAGGTACAAGGTGTAATAGCAGGTGCCACGACTTACCTAACCAAACCGGTAAAAAGTGACAAACTTCAGGAAACCCTGAATAGAGTCACCAAGTGGATTGATAATTTTGCAGAATCGAAAAAAGTAGAAACCGCCTGAGTTAATTTAGTAAAAGCAGTCTAAACCAACTCAGGCACAAAAACTAACTTAGTAGCCACCCTTACGTGTAGTTGCCGGCAAACCTGCAACTTTCAAACCCTGCTTACTAGGTGCACGAGGAAAAAGAACGTAAAGATCTTTACCTTTTAATTTTTCGCCCCAAACATCAGACATGTGTTTAGTGATTGCACGTTCCATCGGTTGATTACCAGCGTTATTGATATACTCATCGCGTAAATATTTAAGGACATCCATATGCTTGTCAGTCAGCTCGATGCCTTCGCCTTCCGCGATAGCTTTACAAACATCTTCATTCCAATCGTTTAAATCAACCAAATAGCCTGCTTCAGTAGTTTCAATTGTCTTGCCATTAACTTCAAGTGCCATGCGATAAGTCCTCTCTTGAGATTAAAAAAATGAGAATTAGCCCTAGTAATCTAGATCAGCATTCTCTAATATGGCTTAACAATGTCATATCTTTTCGCGAAAGTCACCCCCTCCTATACTAAGTAAATAAGCATTCATTAAAATACCTACCCTTTAATGGATATACCCCTAATACTTCGCTACAGGTATATTTTCATCCCATAATTAATCATCCAAATAATTACTGGAGACGACTCATGAGCAACAAATCAGAACTCATTAAAGAGATGCTTGATATGCAAGCAAAATTCATTAAATACGAACAAAGTGGCGAGTTTGACGCTGAAGACTACTACGTAGGTGAGTGGAAAGCATACCGCGAGCGTTACCAGGAACTTACAAACGAAGTTCGGGAGCTTGCCTCAGCAGAAGCTAACTTCTGGAAATAATTTGTAATTGCAACACCATAAAAAAAGCCACTTTTACAGTGGCTTTTTTTATGGATAATATTTGATTAAAGTATACAAATATAGAACCCCCCTATTTTTAGTAAACTTACCGTTTTTTTTTAAACGGATAATTCTCTTATAGTAGTACCACTCGTTTTTTTAAAAAACTTGCTCATAGGACCAACATTAAACAGTAAAGCTATTGTTTCACAACGTGAGACAAACGAGCGATTATTATGTTGCAGCTAATATTTATAATTCACTCCATCTACGAACTAAATTAGCGTAAACATTACTCACCTGTGAGGTTTCACTACTGTTTTGATTCTTCTCAATCAAAGTTTCTCTAGCCTGCCCCAATTCATAAAGTAGTTCACGTTTCGCCATATCCTTAATCATGCTTTGTGCCCAGGTCACAGCGACTAAACGTTCACCTTTTGTAACCGGATTAACTTTGTGCAGGCTGGTGGATGGATAGACCACTGCATCCCCTGCATTGAGTTTTAAACTTTGTTCACCGAACGCGGTTTTGATAACCAGCTCACCACCTTCATAACCATCATTCAAGAAAACTGTGGTTGAAATATCTGAACGGTAACGACCTTGTAGTGGCCCCATTACTGGATCATCAACATGAAAACCATAGTCCATACCTGCTGCATAGCGCGCATAAAATGGCGTCGCGACTTTTAATGGAAAGACGCTCGCCTGATATTCAGCGTTTTTCAATAAAGATGACATAACCATCTGATTTAACTGCTCATGCAACGGGCTATTCTTCGAGAGTTCGGTGTTATTCTTAACCGTACTCGCTTCTTTTCCAGCAGATAACTTACCGTCCACAAAATCAGCATTAGAAAGCAAAGTTTGAATTACTTTCAGCTGATTCTCAGCTAAAACATTTTTAATGGCTAATAACATATGTGGTTTTAATACCTTTTATTTAAATGGTTTTTTTTCAGCAGATTTTCTAGTACTCTTCCCAATCTATTGAACTGAGAGCACTCCATGATACTTAAAATCTTTGTCGATGAAAACGAGCATGATATCAATGTTCCTGAAGCGATATTAACCGACGCTAAAGACTATTTTGACATGATTGATAAGGATATGGACCAAGGTTACCAGATGAGCCGCACATGGGTGGCAAATCCCGATATTATACAACGCTGCCAAATTGTTGCAGATCGCATTCTAACCGCTATTGAAACCGATAATAAAGAAACCGGTACGCTGATGGCTGCCTATATTTTATCACGTGTACCAAACGCCTACGCGATGCATTTAAATCAGGAAGGTGATATGACCCTGTTTGATCTGGAAACACGTTAAAAACCAAATAAAAACACACCCCCCTACTTTTAGCCTGCTTTTTCAGCGAAACGTAATCCACGTAGTAGCAATATATTTAACTCCCTTTTCAACTACCGCGGCACGGTGCTGATGCGTCCAGAATGGCGGGAATAAAACCAGCTTTCCTTTTTCTGGGGTGATACTGATCTGTTGATGTAGGAATTCAGTCTCGCCACCTGCTTCGACATCATTCAGATACCATAATGCAACCAACTGTCGAGAAGCCAATGCTTCATTATCCGCATCCACATGCCAATGATAATACTCTCCGGTTTGATAGCGTTGCAGGTTGTAACCCATGTCTTTAAAGCCACTCATATCGCCAAAATAAGGATAATGTTGCTTAAACTCCTTGAGAGCCATAGCTAATGATCGAAACAGATTATTGTCTACATCTTTCCAGTGCTCTTTACCGCTAGCGACGAGATCAGTGGTTTTTTTCAATCCTGAATCACTACCCATATCAGATCCGACACGGCCTGGGTACTGGTCTGCCTGGTTTTGCTCAAAACGAGTCACCATGTCATCACAGAGAAAATCGGGTAATGCATTTTTAATCTCGAATATAAAACTACCCGGTTTAACTTCAACAATTGCACTCATAATAATTTATTTTCTTTGATTATTTCTTCAATTTGCATGGCTTCCTGATTTTCATTGAACTGCTCTTTTACACGTCCTGCCAAGCCTCGCCAATGCACTTCAGATTTGCTTATTAGTTGTTCTAGTTGGTCGAATTTACCCGTCTCATGCCATTCCTGATAAGCACTTATCAAACCAGGTGCTAAATGTTTTCTCATTGCTGTCATATTACCAAAGTAGAAATGAATCGATGCTGGGTTATTTACACGCAATAATTCAGGCAAGGTTGTAATTGAATCTGCCAAATGATCTCGCACTGCGCGCAACATGATTTCTGCGTGAGTTTTAGCTAATTTATCCAGCATTTCATTCCAGTTATCACCTACGATTTTACCCGCTAAAACTTCGCCGATTTCATGCTCAATGACATAGGTCATTTCAGCTTCGGTCATCTGATTCAAGGATTTTTCCGCATCTGACTCAAAATTATAGAATGCCATAGCGCGCGTTAAAGGATTATCTAAACCCACAACCCGTGCATCATCAAGAATTTCCCAAATTACACGGCGTAAGGATTCACGACGTATAAAAATATTATTTTCCTGCGCCATCGCTGGCGGGGCTGCCATATCTCGTGCAAATTCTTTACCAGAGATATAAATTGTGTAGTTTTCATGTTGAATGATGTCGTCTAATTCTGCAATGAAAAAATGAGGACGACAGCGAATCCCCAAACCAGCGTTATAAACCAGTTTTTTCTCATCCAGCAAAGTATTAATCAACTCGTTATCAAATGGCTTAAACTGCTGGCCGTTAATAGTCAGAGGTTTATAGTCTGCCTCCTCAACTGCATCCCATTCACCTTCACGCTGTGTTAGCCAATCACCCACATCATCGGTCGTAAGCAAGGTTTTAAAATCCATGCCCTGCTCCCAACGATACATTTCACGCATTTTCAATAAATACACGCATAGAGTGTAATCTCCAGCGTGACGAGCATCTGCGATATGACAATTGTGTTGAACGGTATTGACGATATCTTGTAGTTGTTTATCGTTAGAAAGATTCATATGTTAATACTCTTAACAGTCTTACTATTATTCGCAATTAGTACCAGCTAGTATATAATTAAATCCTAATTTAGGGTAATAATTCTATCCAGACACCTCTTTAAAGGAAATTTAAAAACCATGCGAATTCGAATAAAGACCAAATGGAGCAAAGAAGAACGGGAGGTTTCCGTTGAAGATGCTGTCAGTGTTCTGGCTTTCAATAGCTGGAAAATAGGTATGCAAACTCTGCTTGAAATTGAAAATGAATATTTTCAGATAGATACCCAGCAACAACGTATCGAAGTCATCGAAGAAGTCATGGCATTCATGATACAAGCATTGGATCGCATCGTGCACGAAACTATCAACGATGAAGATCGCGCTTCTTTAATCAGCATGTATGCTAGAAAAGTGGCAGACCACGTGCAAGACAATGCACGCGATTTTAGTGGGCCGGGTGATTATCGTACACCGTTTATTGAGAAACTGAATAAACGTTTTTCTGGCTATTCTGATACTAAATGGAATGCGGAAAAGCACGAGCCGGGATTTTCAATGGGTCGTGAATTCGGCACCAACGTAGCCGATGTATTAGGTCCAAAAGATCGTAAATGGGCACTGGATTATATCCAGCAAGTTTTAATGCCTGAGTTCTATTCCTTATTCAAGAAAACCGTTAAATCAGTTGGTTTGGTCGAAGATGAAATCAAAGATGTAGGTGGTGCAGAATTGGATTCAAGGCATGTTTTATTAAGAGACAAACCTGCTTAGTACAATGTTGGAAAAGCGCCCAAAAGGTGGGGGGTGTCTTTTTTATACACTATTACGATCAAACATAAAAAAAAGCGGGAATTGCCCGCTTTTTTTATAATTATAAGTGATTAATTACTTAATCCACTCTTTATAACCATCCATATTATGCTCAGAACCATCAGCATAGCCAGCTTCATAAGCATCAGTTACACGTTGTTCTTCACGCTCAGGATTTACAAGGTATCCACCCTGCCAGCCCTGTAGGTATTCTGGATCAACACCTGCTTTTTCCATCGCTACAACTGTATCGTAATATTCCTGGTTCATTGCCTGTTCCTCTTAAAAAACTTACTAAAAACGATTCGTTCAAAAAGAGTAAACTCTTCCCGACTAAAATTTGAATCACGAAGTATACCCGTATATTAGTGCTTCTGAATATCCCCATTGGGGTAACGTATGCTTGTAAGCATATAAAAGCGAAACGAAGACCTTTCTCTAAGAATTTTAGTAGACTATGTTTAAGTAAAACAAGGAAAAACAGTTATCACAATAAGTTACTAAGCACTTAAACCGAATATACCACATCCATATGAGTAAGATATCTCAGAAAACTGGAATGTTAAACTAAAAAACCCTGTTATGCATATTAGCTTCGGCTGAGATAATATTTTCCATTGACTCAATTTAGTTTTTGTTAAAGCTTGTTAAACAGCGTGTAAAACTTTCCAGATATTCGGGTGAAACTGCATTGAAAAGTTTCCACTCGGAGTTGTTCAATATCCAACATTTTGTTGGAGATATCTGGAGTGTTAACCATGCATTTAATTGCCGAAATCAGAAGGCGTCATTTTGTCAGTGGAGAAAGTATTAGTTCCATTGCACGATCCTTAAAGTTATCCCGTCCTACCGTCAGGAAACACCTGAAAACAGAATTGGAACCCGTCTATCAACGTCGTTCCCAGCCCACACCAAAACTGGGCTCATTCATTCCTTTATTAACCCAGTGGCTCGAGACGGATGCCCTATTGCCCAGAAAGCAACGTCGTACCGGTCAGCGTTTGTTTGAAGGTCTTCAGGAAGAAGGCTATGAAGGTGCAGTTGATAGTGTTTGGCGTTTTGTCCGAAAGTGGAAAGCAGAGCAGAGTTGTTCTCCTACGCTCAAACAGGCTTTTGTTCCTCTAGCATTTGATCCTGGTGATGTCTGTCAGTTTGACTGGAGCACAGAGACAGTAGAAATCAATAAGCAGGTACAGACCATCAAGGTGGCTCACTTTCGATTGGCCTATAGCCGTAAACCTTTTGTCATCGCATACCCCAATGAGAAGCAGGAAATGCTGATGGATGCCCATAATCAGGCCTTTGCTTTTTATGGCGGTGTTCCGCAGCAAATGGTGTACGACAACCTTAAAACTGTCGTGGATCAGGTTAAAGCGGGAAAAGAGCGGTAGTTTAACCATCGCTTTATGGCACTGGCCAATCACTACTTGTTCAAACCGGTTGCCTGTACACCGGCAGCCGGATGGGAAAAAGGACAGGTTGAAAATCAGGTAGGTAATATACGCGAATGGCTGTTTACGCCACGGGTTAGGTTTGACTCGTTTGAAGTCCTTAACCAGTGGTTGGCAATACGTTGTGATGAGCTGTCACAGAGAAAGCACCCGGTAAAAAAAGAACTCACCATTGCAGAATGTTTTGCGCAAGAGTCAGCGTTGTTACGAAAAATAACGACCTCGTTTGTCAGTTATGTTGAGCATTTATTACGCGTCTCAAGAACCTGTCTGGTACATGTAGAGCGTAATCGCTATAGCGTTCCGGCCCAATGGGTGGGTCAGGTTGTTTCGGTGAGAATGAGTGCTGATACGGTGACCATAGTGGCAGAGAATCAGGTGATTGCTGAGCATCAACGCTGTTTTGGACGCGACCAATTTATCTGTAATCCCTGGCATTATTTAGCGGTGCTGGAAAAGAAACCTGGGGCCTTACGACATGGTGCTCCCTTTAAGGACTGGGTTTTACCTGAAGCCATCGAGAAAGTTCGGGCTCAACTGAACAAACAGGGACAGGGAGACCGTGACTTTGTTGCTATTTTATTACTGTCTCGAGAAGCAGGCCTGGAAACCTTGAATACCGCCTGCCGCCTGGTGCTGGAAACAAACGTCGTCAACGCCAGTGTGGTACAAAACCAGATTCAGCGGCTTATCGAACCAGTCCGACCACAAACACTGGATGCTGCCAATGACAGTGCACTGAAGGTTGAGCCTGAAGCCAATTGTCAGCGTTATGACGACTTGTTCAGGGGCAGCCGCTATGTCCATTGACCATCTAACGCAACTTAAAACATTACGCTTATATGGCATGAGTGAAGCGTGGTCTGAAGTACAGGCAGAAGCACCTGGGCGAAAACAGCCTTTGTCCCCAAACATACTGCTGTCCAGACTGATTGAGGCTGAAATAGCAGATCGCAAAGCCCGTAGCTTACGTTACCAGCTCAAAACAGCCCGGTTTCCCATTCATCGCAGCTTTACTGAATTTAATTGGCAGGAAAGTGCCTTGTCTGAAGCCCAGATAGAAACCTTTGTCGGTGCAGGCTTTATGGACGAGGCACATAATTTAATTTTAGTCGGCGGTACCGGCACAGGTAAAACTCATTTAGCCACGGCATTAGGCATTGCTGCTATCCATGAAGGCAAGCGAGTCCGCTTTTTTAATGCGGTTGATTTGGTGAATCAATTGCAACTGGAAAAGCAAATGGATAAAACCGGATCACTGGCCCGCAAGCTGTTACAGGTCGATGCCGTTATCCTGGATGAGCTAGGTTATTTACCCTTTCCTGAATCGGGAGGGGCTTTACTGTTTCACCTGATCAGTCAACTGTATGAACAAACTTCTATCATCATCACAACAAATTTGAAGTTCAGTGAGTGGGTGAAGGTGTTTGGTGATGCAAAGATGACCACAGCCTTACTGGATCGAATTACTCATCACTGTGACATACTTGAAACGGGTAATGACTCTTACCGTTTTAAGCATCGTAAGAAATCAATTAAAGATTATTAAATCACAACAAAAAGTGGAAACTTTTGGATGCAGGTAGGTGGAAAGTTTTAGGTGCCGGTTGACATAAAGCTTTCTTTGTGTCGAAAGTCAACAAATTTTTCTCGCCATAACAAGCAATAGCCTTAACTAATATTAACCACAGACTATTTAGATAAATTTCATATTTTACTTATCTGTTACTACGACACGATAACTATTAGGGGGAAGGTTTTCAAAGCGATATACACCGAAAGCATCCGTGATCACCCCTCCAGGTGAATCATCTGAAGTACCCAGAATACCATCGGGTCCTACTTGAATTTCTTTCCTTCCCTTTCCATCAAATAACCTAACAGTTAAGCCCGCAAGACCCTGATCATCATCATCCTGTATACGATTACCATTGATATCATTGAATATTGTAGAACTCACAATGGATTTTGTACCACTCTTAATAGCATCTTTTTCGCGCGTATCAGTGACACCAAAACCTATCACTGTATCCTTATCTAAACCTATCGCTGTATCCTTATCTATGCCTATCACTGTATCCTTATCTAAACCTACCGCAAAGCTATTGATTAGCAGAAACATAATACTAAAACAGGTTTTTTGAATTACAGCTTGTTGATTGCTAAAGCTCCGATCCACCACGTTTTTGTGTTTAAAATGTATGCCCAACATACTAATATCTCTTTCAGCAAATTATCATGATTTATTTTAATATTTAAAATAATTTATAATCATACTATATCATGAATATTTAACACAGTGAAGTTAATTATTTGTACAAAAGATATATGGTATGTACCATCACCTACTCCTTCCTCCTACTCCAGCCAGCCGCAACAATAAAAACTAGGCGAACCGAAGTTCATTCTGATGAAAATCATCACAGGCATCGTTTTCTTCATCATCAGACACACCCTTTAACTTAGTATTTAATAGGACAGTACTTTATTCGTTATTTTAACAAAGAGCCGGTTCTCGAATTTGACCAGCGCAAACCTGTTTCGGGGCGTAAACGTTGATATCTGGATAAGTTGGATGAGGGTATGGATCAAGGCATTAAGTTGGATGATGCTTTTATAGAGGTCCCAACGAGCTGTAACGCTCACAATTTGTAACAAACTCACTGGTTAATTTTCTATTAAAACAAAACTACGATCAGGCCATTGCCATCTGCACTTTTCTTGGTAAACGTATCACTGAATTGCAGTAAATAAAATGTGAAGGCACAGAAGAAGGCGGAATATCCATTGAATTCATTTATGACCGAAGCTTCGAAAAGGTCCAGCAAGGAACAGACTATTCAGTTTTACAAGCCCGAAATCCAGTAGAACACTGATTATAATCTATTATAAGCACACCCCCCACCTTTTAGGCACTTTTTACAAAACTATATAATTACAAACAGAATAAATGTGCCCAGCTGAGCGTAGCCAGACAACAGCATGAGCTGGCTCAGAGGGAGAGGTTAAAAACCGAGTAAAAGGTGGGGGGTGTGCTTTTGAATATCGTATATATAAAAAAGCCGACTAAACGCAGTCAATTTTTTTTACTTAACATGTATTGAATTGCCATGCTTTTTAATATTTACCAACCAAATTGATAAACCAGCCTTTCGCAGTGCCATCGGTATTGCTGAGATCATCCGTAAAATCAGTAAAGTTATAACCAATGCCGATTTTCATGTTTTTACCAATGTGCCGGTCAACCGATAGCATCGCACCTTGTTGCATATCCTGTGATTCATCTGAATTCATCCAGTGATATTCGGCCATGGCATCCCAGTTATGGGATAAATGATAACGCACACGTGCTGCAGCCAGGGTTGCATCGTTCTTCTCCCAGCTTCCAGTATCTCTATCGGTTCGGATCTCTCCGGCTTTGTGTGCCAGTTTACCGCCGATTTCCCAACGCTGGTTTAACTGATACGTTGCTTCAAGACTTGCTATCAATGACTTCTCATCGGGTTCACTGCTTTGAGAGATTGGTTGCAGATCATAGAGGTAGGTTAAGCGGCCCAGCATGTTGAGGCGATCATTGTGAATTGGCCGTAAGGCAAAACCTAAACCTGCTTCGGTAAAGCGTGCATCTCTGGTATCGCCAACCTGATCTTTGGTTTCCGAATGGTTTAACTTACCTTGAATTCTCAGTGAAGGTGTCCACCGATAATTAATCCGGTTGGTGGTCACCCACTGATCCGTTTCTTCCCTGTCTACACCATTGATCCCTTTATCACGACGGTACTCAAGACGGGTACTCGCCTCGGTTTTATCTTGTTTGTAATTTAAACCGACCGAGAACGCATCGCGATCCGTCAAACCACTATCTACTTTATCCAAACGTGCAGTCTGTACCGAGGCACTGGCAGTCAGTTCTTTGCTTACATCATAATCAAGGCCAAAGGTATGACCGAGTCCTGATTGTTTGTCTTCATGTGTATACTGATGTTCTGTATAGACTTTAAGTTGGTTGCTGACTGACCTACGTTGCCCGATCGTGAAGTTACTTCTGTTCTTGCTGCCATCATCATTGGATAATGTGTAGTTACTGTAAACACTATAATCATCACTCAATCGATAGCTTGCGCCCAGTGTTGCTGCATCGCCCCGATCTCCAGAACTTAATTCGGCGTTGAAATCCAGCTTTTTATTGATCCTGGCTTTGGTACCGATGGTAAACAGCGCATTGTCTTGATAGGCACCACTCTTGTTGATTGTTCCCTGCGCAATCATATAGAGATTGACATCATTATTTAGATCATAACCGACTTTGAATGCAGCTAAGGTTCCTTCGCCGTTGTTGGCATTATCGACCTTGTCATCTTGTTTGATATGTCGTACTTCGGCACTCATGGTTACTTTATCATTAACTTTATAGTCACCCTGGATACTCGCTGTGGTAGTTTCAATAATCCCTTTTTTATCGAATAATGTCGCCCTTGCCGAGAGGTCTAATTTATCATTGATTTTGACGATGGCTTCTGCACCCGCATCTACCGTATCATTGCCATTATCGAAGCGTGAGGTGGAAAAACCAGCATCACGATTTTTGTACCATGCGCCAATCGAGCCTTCTTTATTACCGATATCCTGCATATTGGCACGTGCTTCAATGCTATAGGCTCCGCCATCTTTGTCGCGCGGTGAGGTATTATCGTTAAAACCCGTAAAGTTCAAACCACCATCATCCGACAAAAAGCTGCCCTGAGTCTGTGCCGACTCACTCTTCGCATATTCGCCTTTGATATAAGTGCCCTTGCTTTTTTTCAAAGTGATATCGACACCCTTAAGGTCATAATCATCCTGGCTTCTATTTTCGTGCGCATAGGTACCACCAATTGCTACATGATCATTAACCCAGACTTTACCTCGTGTACCATAACTGGCTTTATCACTGGCAAAATCACTCGGGACATATTCATAATCCACCATCAAATAGACTTGATCGCCATCCAGGGGGGTATCTTTAACTAATGAAGGCCTATCTATCTCTGCAATTTGTAGTAATGGTCGACGCAGGATGATGCGACCCTGGAAATCATCGATCTCATAATCCCGGCCCTCTTCCATGACAACGGTTTTAACCGCTCTTTCACTTTCACGCTGGCGTACCTCGATCCATACTTTTTCAGAACCATCAACGATATCGGTGTCTTTAAGGTAATAAAGACTACCGCCTGTTCCCAGGAATTGATTATGACGGAAGACACTTTGTGCCTCTGAGACAAATACCGTGACATCTGTTTTGTGATCACCATCTTTGGTGGTTTTGGTGCTTTTATGATTCAGTTTTGCTCCATACAGGCCACGATTGAATGAACTTAATTCAGTGCCGGTCATATCCGTATTGTAATTACCCCAGATCGCACGAGATTTGTCCCAATCGACACGGACATACATTTTCCCCTGACTGTCGGTATCATCAATCAGGGTTGAATCATCACCATACACTGGGTAGTACTTATCGGGATCGAGACGACGAAATAAACTGCGTGGATTTTTCTTATGAATATCATCAAACAGTTCATCAATCGGGCCTGTCTCGGTGTCCATTTGTGCGGTTACCAGGTATTTACCCTTGATTTTGCCTTTTAAGTAAAAGGCCAGGCGTCCGTCGACAAAGATATCGCCGTCCAGGTGTTTATCACCATCGCTTAGGCTTTCCAGGTTACCGGTAACTTTGCCTTCTCCGATGGTGATATCGGCAAGCCCCACCATGAACAGGTATTTGCCATTAACATCTACATTCAAGGGTTTGTGATAAACATGTTGATTATTATCGGTAATCGCAACATCGAATGTGTGTTGCCCATCGGGTAATAGTTTCTCAACTACAAACTCACCATCGGTGAGATTAATCGTTTCTTCATTGATACTGATTCTATTACCACTGAGGATGTCCCGACCATAGATTCGAACCCGTGAGCCATGAACCGGAATAGTCTGACGCGCAAGGTCGCTCTCTGCATTACTGACGCTGCTAGTTTTAGTCTCGGAGATAAGACGGTCTGCCCCTATCAAACTGATTTGATGGGGACGTGTCTCATCAATATGCCCGTCTTTGTCACGGACCGTTAACATATAACTGAGGGTATCCCCTGCTTTTAGTTGCTTGGCTTTTTTATTTTTGCCGTTCCATTTTATAGTTCTTCCATTTTGCAGGGATCTACCCATGAAAGTAGCCAGTGGATTTATTTGATCAGCATCCTTCCCATCATAGACATTAAGCTCCCAGGCATCGATAAAGTGAGCATAGTTGGTTTTGACTTCAAAGCTTAATGGTGATTCGAAGGCACCGTTTTGCATTTCAACACGATGGTTACTGGTGACGTTCAAGGTCGGTGTCAGCGAAGCCGGGTCGTTACTAATCCAGATAATACCGCCATCTGCCAACTTGATACTGCGGTTTACCGCATCACTCACTTTAACTTTTACATCTTCGACAGTCTCTTCTTCCACGATACGATGCCCTTTTTGTACCACAGCCGTCATTTTGACATCTGCACGGCGATTATCCTGACGAGCTTCTTCGCTCATATTGTCTGAACGATTATCATCTTCACCATGTGTAACAATCTTTAATGAATAAGTCGGTTTATCAAGCGTTTGATAGTCAGCTGCCTGAGCAACTATACTAGCGATGCTAAGCGCAAGACCTACAAGCCACGCGCCTAATAAAAGTGGTAATTTAATACGTGACTTTTTAGCCGCTGTTGTTATTCTTGTTTTCATCTCAAACCCACTTATTTTTATTTTGGTTAATGTGTTTTATTGTTTTTCTTTTTAAATTTATTGTCTTTATTATTCAGGGCAATGTTTTATTTTGACTAATAGAGACAGGACCTTATGGTGGCTTTTTATAATCTATTGTTTTCGGGTCATTATGCGGTACCTCCTTGTACGCATCAGGATCAACCTCTACTTTTACATTGCGCATTAACTTCGAGCCAAGCATCTTATGAAGCTCATTTCTAACCGTATTTGCACGACGTTTCGCCAGTTCAATATTGTATTTGGCAGTGTGTCGAGAATCTGTATATGCATCAATAATGATGTGTCCACGACCATACTGTTTAATCTTAGCTGCTATATCTGCCATTATTCCTCTCTGATCAGCGCGGATATTATGTTTATCCGTATCAAAGAAGATAGAACCCATATTTACATCAACACTCTGGTAAACTGGAACCTTACGCTGAGTAACTTTTTTCTTACTTAATGTCCGGTATTTGGCATCTTGTTTGAATTGACGCTGCGGTGCCTCTTGTACAGTTAATTTAACTCCAAAATTAATCTTATTTAGAGAGTTGCCTGTCATTCTTAGTACACGTGGATTCTCCGTGGTAAAACGAGCACCATCAGGTAGAGTCGCTGGGTCAGCCTTCAGGATAAAGTTCATACCCCATCCTCGTCTTCCGCCATCGACATCAGGGATGTGATATAGACCATGGCCATCAGTTTCAACTAACATACCTTCGACTGTTGCAAGACGTACACCCGGAATACCTTCTTCATGGATGCCCACATTGGTAATCTCAATCTCAAGTACATCCATTGTTTTCGAAGGGACTCGTTTCGAGACAACCGGTGTTTGCATTGGAATTCCTCGGACTCGACGTGTCATAACGCGGATATCTTGACCCGTCAAACCTTTAGCTTTATTGCCTATATGTGACTCTATTACCTGACCTTCGTTATCAACCGTGATCATGGTTCCCTGTTTTGTGGTTACCTTGAAGTCATTCTTATTCGTATAAGGCATACGCACAACCTTGCGGTGCTTCTCTGGATCATCCAGTACACTTACTCGACCAGACAGTTTACCCAAATGTAGACCATTCCAGCCAAAGTAATCACTTTTAACTGTTAACCCTGTCGCATTCGCATCATCCTGATAACTATCTGCGTCACGGTCGTGGAAAACTTTACCAATCAGACTGGATTGATCTAGTACCATATCAGCAACGACAACTACCTGCGCTGTTGCTATATTACTTGCAATATCTGTTGCTGAACCTGAAGCAAATGCTCGTGCTGTATTTACCGCATTGCCTCTTTTCGCTCCAGTGCCAACTTTGAGTAAATAACCGATTTTAACTTTCTGTCCTGCAGGTATCCTAATGTTACTGAACCTTACAGGATCCAAGCCTGAAGATGCCAGAATCGTTGCGGCAAGATAATCCGCTTTATCAAATTGACCATCAGCACCTGAATTAGCAAGTTTAGCGGTACTACCTTTGAACTTAAATCCTGCAGGTAGATCATCACGAATATCAATTTCAAGTTCAACATCGGTTGTATTTACTGCAACAATTGTGTAATAAAGCTGGTCACCTATGCTTACCTGCTTTTTGTTAACTGACTTGCTAAGCAGAATGGCATTGTCTTCAATATCAGTATGTCTGGCGATCTGCGAATCCAGTGGAATATGGTTGAAGATGATATTGTTATCGCCCGAGTTCAGTACGAAGTCCATAAAGTACATCGTATCCTGGCTGAGTTGTGGCGCATCAGGTTGTAGTTGTACTTCACAACTTCCGCTGTTTGTTATACGGTCAACTGTACAATTAGCTTCATTCGCATCACCGTCATAAACATCTGGTTGTGCTGGTATTATCGTGCTGTCTGTATAGTATCCCGCAGGTGCTGTAACAACATTAATCGTGTATATCTCACCTTCAGGACAACTTCTATGTGCTGATGGGTAAACATCGAAGGCATAAATACCATCATCTAATGTAACCTGGTTTTGCTGACCTTCACCCAAACAGGTTTGATCAACAGGTATCCCTTGAGAGTTTACTAACTGTAATCTTACATTCGCTAACGACTCTCTTGTCGTACTATCGTAAATGACACCACTCGGATCGACTGGCAATGGAAGATCAACTGTTTCGCCTGGTACTAAAGTACCATCCGTTGACTTGCTTGTAATATACACACCATTTGAGTTATGGAACTCTACTGTGTATTCAGCAGGAATAAGACTCGTTACCGAGTATTTACCTTGTGTATCTGTAGTAGTTGTCGCTACAACGATGCCATTGGCATCCTTTATTTTTAGAATCCATCCAACCTTAAGGTCTTCATCTGAATCAATCAAATTATCTTTATCACTATCTAACCAGACTGTACCAATTATTGCTGCAGGCTCTTCATAGTCAATCCTCACTGTTGCAATATTAGACTCAAGACCAGTAGTGTCCTTGACTGTATACTTAACCGGTGTTGGATCACCCAGGAAGCCCGCTTCAGGTGTAAAGGTGATATCACCTGTAGATGAATCAACTATCCAAATACCTTCACCTGGAACTAACAGTGATGTAACAGAATTACCAGATGTGTCACGAAGTTTAATCGATGTAGGATCAAGGCTAGCTTCTGGATCACTATCATTTGAAACCGTTTGAATAGTCACTGGCTGTCCAAGTTTTTGATCTGCTTTTCCATCATCTTGCGCTAATGGAGGCACGTTAACGATTACAGGCACAGTCGCTGTTGTTGTACTGCAGTTCGTAGGATTAAGCGTCTCACAGATTGTGTACTGAATAGTGTATGTACCCGCTGGCGTACCTGGAGTAACAGATACAGTTCCATCAGAATTGATTGTAACGCCATCATCAAACGTATCATTGATAGTTAGAGTAACTAATGCTTGATCTACAACAATCTCATTTAACGTATCATTGCTTAGTACATTAACGTTGCCCATGCCACCACTAGTACCATCTATAAATACGATAGTATCTGGTAATGTAGCGATAGGAGCTGTATCAACTATTACTGTCACAGTAGCAGTTGAACAACTCGTAGGATTCAAGTCTTCACAGATCTCATATGTAATATCATAAGAATCGGCAAGGGTGCCTGCAGGAACCGATACAACACCTGTCTCTGGGTCCATGACTGGTACTGAGCCACCGTTGATTGGTGTCGCAGGCGTAGTAATCGTCGCAGTCGTTGTATCTGGATCAACTGACGCACCGTTTAAAGTGTCGTTGTCAAACGCATTCGCAACATTCGGATCTCCCACTAAACCATTCACTGGTGGTGTAGTATCATTAACTGCTGTAATTGGCGCGGCACCGACCGTGACACTCGCGGTTGCGCTATCACAGTTCGTTGGATTCGCAATCTCACAGATCTTGTAGGTCAGCTCATAGGTGCCTGCTGGCGTATTCGCGGCAACATCAACCGTGCCGTCTGTTGTATTCAGGGTTAGGTATCCGCTTGGAACGGCTGTTTCATCGGTTAGCGTCACATCCGCTGGATCGACTGCCGCCGTATCCAGGCTATCACCTGTAAACACATTGGTGACATCCGCTTTGCCTGTCACACCTTCGGCCGGTGTCAGTGTCACAACCGCGTTATCCACCGCATCAATGACTAAGGTCGTACCGACCGTGACACTCGCGGTTGCGCTATCACAGTTCGTTGGATTCGCAATCTCACAGATCTTGTAGGTCAGCTCATAGGTGCCTGCTGGCGTATTCGCGGCAACATCAACCGTGCCGTCTGTTGTATTCAGGGTTAGGTATCCGCTTGGAACGGCTGTTTCATCGGTTAGCGTCACATCCGCTGGATCGACTGCCGCCGTATCCAGGCTATCACCTGTAAACACATTGGTGACATCCGCTTTGCCTGTCACACCTTCGGCCGGTGTCAGTGTCACAACCGCGTTATCCACCGCATCAATGACTAAGGTCGTACCGACCGTGACACTCGCGGTTGCGCTATCACAGTTCGTTGGATTCGCAATCTCACAGATCTTGTAGGTCAGCTCATAGGTGCCTGCTGGCGTATTCGCGGCAACATCAACCGTGCCGTCTGTTGTATTCAGGGTTAGGTATCCGCTTGGAACGGCTGTTTCATCGGTTAGCGTCACATCCGCTGGATCGACTGCCGCCGTATCCAGGCTATCACCTGTAAACACATTGGTGACATCCGCTTTGCCTGTCACACCTTCGGCCGGTGTCAGTGTCACAACCGCGTTATCCACCGCATCAATGACTAAGGTCGTACCGACCGTGACACTCGCGGTTGCGCTATCACAGTTCGTTGGATTCGCAATCTCACAGATCTTGTAGGTCAGCTCATAGGTGCCTGCTGGCGTATTCGCGGCAACATCAACCGTGCCGTCTGTTGTATTCAGGGTTAGGTATCCGCTTGGAACGGCTGTTTCATCGGTTAGCGTCACATCCGCTGGATCGACTGCCGCCGTATCCAGGCTATCACCTGTAAACACATTGGTGACATCCGCTTTGCCTGTCACACCTTCGGCCGGTGTCAGTGTCACAACCGCGTTATCCACCGCATCAATGACTAAGGTCGTACCGACCGTGACACTCGCGGTTGCGCTATCACAGTTCGTTGGATTCGCAATCTCACAGATCTTGTAGGTCAGCTCATAGGTGCCTGCTGGCGTATTCGCGGCAACATCAACCGTGCCGTCTGTTGTATTCAGGGTTAGGTATCCGCTTGGAACGGCTGTTTCATCGGTTAGCGTCACATCCGCTGGATCGACTGCCGCCGTATCCAGGCTATCACCTGTAAACACATTGGTGACATCCGCTTTGCCTGTCACACCTTCGGCCGGTGTCAGTGTCACAACCGCGTTATCCACCGCATCAATGACTAAGGTCGTACCGACCGTGACACTCGCGGTTGCGCTATCACAGTTCGTTGGATTCGCAATCTCACAGATCTTGTAGGTCAGCTCATAGGTGCCTGCTGGCGTATTCGCGGCAACATCAACCGTGCCGTCTGTTGTATTCAGGGTTAGGTATCCGCTTGGAACGGCTGTTTCATCGGTTAGCGTCACATCCGCTGGATCGACTGCCGCCGTATCCAGGCTATCACCTGTAAACACATTGGTGACATCCGCTTTGCCTGTCACACCTTCGGCCGGTGTCAGTGTCACAACCGCGTTATCCACCGCATCAATGACTAAGGTCGTACCGACCGTGACACTCGCGGTTGCGCTATCACAGTTCGTTGGATTCGCAATCTCACAGATCTTGTAGGTCAGCTCATAGGTGCCTGCTGGCGTATTCGCGGCAACATCAACCGTGCCGTCTGTTGTATTCAGGGTTAGGTATCCGCTTGGAACGGCTGTTTCATCGGTTAGCGTCACATCCGCTGGATCGACTGCCGCCGTATCCAGGCTATCACCTGTAAACACATTGGTGACATCCGCTTTGCCTGTCACACCTTCGGCCGGTGTCAGTGTCACAACCGCGTTATCCACCGCATCAATGACTAAGGTCGTACCGACCGTGACACTCGCGGTTGCGCTATCACAGTTCGTTGGATTCGCAATCTCACAGATCTTGTAGGTCAGCTCATAGGTGCCTGCTGGCGTATTCGCGGCAACATCAACCGTGCCGTCTGTTGTATTCAGGGTTAGGTATCCGCTTGGAACGGCTGTTTCATCGGTTAGCGTCACATCCGCTGGATCGACTGCCGCCGTATCCAGGCTATCACCTGTAAACACATTGGTGACATCCGCTTTGCCTGTCACACCTTCGGCCGGTGTCAGTGTCACAACCGCGTTATCCACCGCATCAATGACTAAGGTCGTACCGACCGTGACACTCGCGGTTGCGCTATCACAGTTCGTTGGATTCGCAATCTCACAGATCTTGTAGGTCAGCTCATAGGTGCCTGCTGGCGTATTCGCGGCAACATCAACCGTGCCGTCTGTTGTATTCAGGGTTAGGTATCCGCTTGGAACGGCTGTTTCATCGGTTAGCGTCACATCCGCTGGATCGACTGCCGCCGTATCCAGGCTATCACCTGTAAACACATTGGTGACATCCGCTTTGCCTGTCACACCTTCGGCCGGTGTCAGTGTCACAACCGCGTTATCCACCGCATCAATGACTAAGGTCGTACCGACCGTGACACTCGCGGTTGCGCTATCACAGTTCGTTGGATTCGCAATCTCACAGATCTTGTAGGTCAGCTCATAGGTGCCTGCTGGCGTATTCGCGGCAACATCAACCGTGCCGTCTGTTGTATTCAGGGTTAGGTATCCGCTTGGAACGGCTGTTTCATCGGTTAGCGTCACATCCGCTGGATCGACTGCCGCCGTATCCAGGCTATCACCTGTAAACACATTGGTGACATCCGCTTTGCCTGTCACACCTTCGGCCGGTGTCAGTGTCACAACCGCGTTATCCACCGCATCAATGACTAAGGTCGTACCGACCGTGACACTCGCGGTTGCGCTATCACAGTTCGTTGGATTCGCAATCTCACAGATCTTGTAGGTCAGCTCATAGGTGCCTGCTGGCGTATTCGCGGCAACATCAACCGTGCCGTCTGTTGTATTCAGGGTTAGGTATCCGCTTGGAACGGCTGTTTCATCGGTTAGCGTCACATCCGCTGGATCGACTGCCGCCGTATCCAGGCTATCACCTGTAAACACATTGGTGACATCCGCTTTGCCTGTCACACCTTCGGCCGGTGTCAGTGTCACAACCGCGTTATCCACCGCATCAATGACTAAGGTCGTACCGACCGTGACACTCGCGGTTGCGCTATCACAGTTCGTTGGATTCGCAATCTCACAGATCTTGTAGGTCAGCTCATAGGTGCCTGCTGGCGTATTCGCGGCAACATCAACCGTGCCGTCTGTTGTATTCAGGGTTAGGTATCCGCTTGGAACGGCTGTTTCATCGGTTAGCGTCACATCCGCTGGATCGACTGCCGCCGTATCCAGGCTATCACCTGTAAACACATTGGTGACATCCGCTTTGCCTGTCACACCTTCGGCCGGTGTCAGTGTCACAACCGCGTTATCCACCGCATCAATGACTAAGGTCGTACCGACCGTGACACTCGCGGTTGCGCTATCACAGTTCGTTGGATTCGCAATCTCACAGATCTTGTAGGTCAGCTCATAGGTGCCTGCTGGCGTATTCGCGGCAACATCAACCGTGCCGTCTGTTGTATTCAGGGTTAGGTATCCGCTTGGAACGGCTGTTTCATCGGTTAGCGTCACATCCGCTGGATCGACTGCCGCCGTATCCAGGCTATCACCTGTAAACACATTGGTGACATCCGCTTTGCCTGTCACACCTTCGGCCGGTGTCAGTGTCACAACCGCGTTATCCACCGCATCAATGACTAAGGTCGTACCGACCGTGACACTCGCGGTTGCGCTATCACAGTTCGTTGGATTCGCAATCTCACAGATCTTGTAGGTCAGCTCATAGGTGCCTGCTGGCGTATTCGCGGCAACATCAACCGTGCCGTCTGTTGTATTCAGGGTTAGGTATCCGCTTGGAACGGCTGTTTCATCGGTTAGCGTCACATCCGCTGGATCGACTGCCGCCGTATCCAGGCTATCACCTGTAAACACATTGGTGACATCCGCTTTGCCTGTCACACCTTCGGCCGGTGTCAGTGTCACAACCGCGTTATCCACCGCATCAATGACTAAGGTCGTACCGACCGTGACACTCGCGGTTGCGCTATCACAGTTCGTTGGATTCGCAATCTCACAGATCTTGTAGGTCAGCTCATAGGTGCCTGCTGGCGTATTCGCGGCAACATCAACCGTGCCGTCTGTTGTATTCAGGGTTAGGTATCCGCTTGGAACGGCTGTTTCATCGGTTAGCGTCACATCCGCTGGATCGACTGCCGCCGTATCCAGGCTATCACCTGTAAACACATTGGTGACATCCGCTTTGCCTGTCACACCTTCGGCCGGTGTCAGTGTCACAACCGCGTTATCCACCGCATCAATGACTAAGGTCGTACCGACCGTGACACTCGCGGTTGCGCTATCACAGTTCGTTGGATTCGCAATCTCACAGATCTTGTAGGTCAGCTCATAGGTGCCTGCTGGCGTATTCGCGGCAACATCAACCGTGCCGTCTGTTGTATTCAGGGTTAGGTATCCGCTTGGAACGGCTGTTTCATCGGTTAGCGTCACATCCGCTGGATCGACTGCCGCCGTATCCAGGCTATCACCTGTAAACACATTGGTGACATCCGCTTTGCCTGTCACACCTTCGGCCGGTGTCAGTGTCACAACCGCGTTATCCACCGCATCAATGACTAAGGTCGTACCGACCGTGACACTCGCGGTTGCGCTATCACAGTTCGTTGGATTCGCAATCTCACAGATCTTGTAGGTCAGCTCATAGGTGCCTGCTGGCGTATTCGCGGCAACATCAACCGTGCCGTCTGTTGTATTCAGGGTTAGGTATCCGCTTGGAACGGCTGTTTCATCGGTTAGCGTCACATCCGCTGGATCGACTGCCGCCGTATCCAGGCTATCACCTGTAAACACATTGGTGACATCCGCTTTGCCTGTCACACCTTCGGCCGGTGTCAGTGTCACAACCGCGTTATCCACCGCATCAATGACTAAGGTCGTACCGACCGTGACACTCGCGGTTGCGCTATCACAGTTCGTTGGATTCGCAATCTCACAGATCTTGTAGGTCAGCTCATAGGTGCCTGCTGGCGTATTCGCGGCAACATCAACCGTGCCGTCTGTTGTATTCAGGGTTAGGTATCCGCTTGGAACGGCTGTTTCATCGGTTAGCGTCACATCCGCTGGATCGACTGCCGCCGTATCCAGGCTATCACCTGTAAACACATTGGTGACATCCGCTTTGCCTGTCACACCTTCGGCCGGTGTCAGTGTCACAACCGCGTTATCCACCGCATCAATGACTAAGGTCGTACCGACCGTGACACTCGCGGTTGCGCTATCACAGTTCGTTGGATTCGCAATCTCACAGATCTTGTAGGTCAGCTCATAGGTGCCTGCTGGCGTATTCGCGGCAACATCAACCGTGCCGTCTGTTGTATTCAGGGTTAGGTATCCGCTTGGAACGGCTGTTTCATCGGTTAGCGTCACATCCGCTGGATCGACTGCCGCCGTATCCAGGCTATCACCTGTAAACACATTGGTGACATCCGCTTTGCCTGTCACACCTTCGGCCGGTGTCAGTGTCACAACCGCGTTATCCACCGCATCAATGACTAAGGTCGTACCGACCGTGACACTCGCGGTTGCGCTATCACAGTTCGTTGGATTCGCAATCTCACAGATCTTGTAGGTCAGCTCATAGGTGCCTGCTGGCGTATTCGCGGCAACATCAACCGTGCCGTCTGTTGTATTCAGGGTTAGGTATCCGCTTGGAACGGCTGTTTCATCGGTTAGCGTCACATCCGCTGGATCGACTGCCGCCGTATCCAGGCTATCACCTGTAAACACATTGGTGACATCCGCTTTGCCTGTCACACCTTCGGCCGGTGTCAGTGTCACAACCGCGTTATCCACCGCATCAATGACTAAGGTCGTACCGACCGTGACACTCGCGGTTGCGCTATCACAGTTCGTTGGATTCGCAATCTCACAGATCTTGTAGGTCAGCTCATAGGTGCCTGCTGGCGTATTCGCGGCAACATCAACCGTGCCGTCTGTTGTATTCAGGGTTAGGTATCCGCTTGGAACGGCTGTTTCATCGGTTAGCGTCACATCCGCTGGATCGACTGCCGCCGTATCCAGGCTATCACCTGTAAACACATTGGTGACATCCGCTTTGCCTGTCACACCTTCGGCCGGTGTCAGTGTCACAACCGCGTTATCCACCGCATCAATGACTAAGGTCGTACCGACCGTGACACTCGCGGTTGCGCTATCACAGTTCGTTGGATTCGCAATCTCACAGATCTTGTAGGTCAGCTCATAGGTGCCTGCTGGCGTATTCGCGGCAACATCAACCGTGCCGTCTGTTGTATTCAGGGTTAGGTATCCGCTTGGAACGGCTGTTTCATCGGTTAGCGTCACATCCGCTGGATCGACTGCCGCCGTATCCAGGCTATCACCTGTAAACACATTGGTGACATCCGCTTTGCCTGTCACACCTTCGGCCGGTGTCAGTGTCACAACCGCGTTATCCACCGCATCAATGACTAAGGTCGTACCGACCGTGACACTCGCGGTTGCGCTATCACAGTTCGTTGGATTCGCAATCTCACAGATCTTGTAGGTCAGCTCATAGGTGCCTGCTGGCGTATTCGCGGCAACATCAACCGTGCCGTCTGTTGTATTCAGGGTTAGGTATCCGCTTGGAACGGCTGTTTCATCGGTTAGCGTCACATCCGCTGGATCGACTGCCGCCGTATCCAGGCTATCACCTGTAAACACATTGGTGACATCCGCTTTGCCTGTCACACCTTCGGCCGGTGTCAGTGTCACAACCGCGTTATCCACCGCATCAATGACTAAGGTCGTACCGACCGTGACACTCGCGGTTGCGCTATCACAGTTCGTTGGATTCGCAATCTCACAGATCTTGTAGGTCAGCTCATAGGTGCCTGCTGGCGTATTCGCGGCAACATCAACCGTGCCGTCTGTTGTATTCAGGGTTAGGTATCCGCTTGGAACGGCTGTTTCATCGGTTAGCGTCACATCCGCTGGATCGACTGCCGCCGTATCCAGGCTATCACCTGTAAACACATTGGTGACATCCGCTTTGCCTGTCACACCTTCGGCCGGTGTCAGTGTCACAACCGCGTTATCCACCGCATCAATGACTAAGGTCGTACCGACCGTGACACTCGCGGTTGCGCTATCACAGTTCGTTGGATTCGCAATCTCACAGATCTTGTAGGTCAGCTCATAGGTGCCTGCTGGCGTATTCGCGGCAACATCAACCGTGCCGTCTGTTGTATTCAGGGTTAGGTATCCGCTTGGAACGGCTGTTTCATCGGTTAGCGTCACATCCGCTGGATCGACTGCCGCCGTATCCAGGCTATCACCTGTAAACACATTGGTGACATCCGCTTTGCCTGTCACACCTTCGGCCGGTGTCAGTGTCACAACCGCGTTATCCACCGCATCAATGACTAAGGTCGTACCGACCGTGACACTCGCGGTTGCGCTATCACAGTTCGTTGGATTCGCAATCTCACAGATCTTGTAGGTCAGCTCATAGGTGCCTGCTGGCGTATTCGCGGCAACATCAACCGTGCCGTCTGTTGTATTCAGGGTTAGGTATCCGCTTGGAACGGCTGTTTCATCGGTTAGCGTCACATCCGCTGGATCGACTGCCGCCGTATCCAGGCTATCACCTGTAAACACATTGGTGACATCCGCTTTGCCTGTCACACCTTCGGCCGGTGTCAGTGTCACAACCGCGTTATCCACCGCATCAATGACTAAGGTCGTACCGACCGTGACACTCGCGGTTGCGCTATCACAGTTCGTTGGATTCGCAATCTCACAGATCTTGTAGGTCAGCTCATAGGTGCCTGCTGGCGTATTCGCGGCAACATCAACCGTGCCGTCTGTTGTATTCAGGGTTAGGTATCCGCTTGGAACGGCTGTTTCATCGGTTAGCGTCACATCCGCTGGATCGACTGCCGCCGTATCCAGGCTATCACCTGTAAACACATTGGTGACATCCGCTTTGCCTGTCACACCTTCGGCCGGTGTCAGTGTCACAACCGCGTTATCCACCGCATCAATGACTAAGGTCGTACCGACCGTGACACTCGCGGTTGCGCTATCACAGTTCGTTGGATTCGCAATCTCACAGATCTTGTAGGTCAGCTCATAGGTGCCTGCTGGCGTATTCGCGGCAACATCAACCGTGCCGTCTGTTGTATTCAGGGTTAGGTATCCGCTTGGAACGGCTGTTTCATCGGTTAGCGTCACATCCGCTGGATCGACTGCCGCCGTATCCAGGCTATCACCTGTAAACACATTGGTGACATCCGCTTTGCCTGTCACACCTTCGGCCGGTGTCAGTGTCACAACCGCGTTATCCACCGCATCAATGACTAAGGTCGTACCGACCGTGACACTCGCGGTTGCGCTATCACAGTTCGTTGGATTCGCAATCTCACAGATCTTGTAGGTCAGCTCATAGGTGCCTGCTGGCGTATTCGCGGCAACATCAACCGTGCCGTCTGTTGTATTCAGGGTTAGGTATCCGCTTGGAACGGCTGTTTCATCGGTTAGCGTCACATCCGCTGGATCGACTGCCGCCGTATCCAGGCTATCACCTGTAAACACATTGGTGACATCCGCTTTGCCTGTCACACCTTCGGCCGGTGTCAGTGTCACAACCGCGTTATCCACCGCATCAATGACTAAGGTCGTACCGACCGTGACACTCGCGGTTGCGCTATCACAGTTCGTTGGATTCGCAATCTCACAGATCTTGTAGGTCAGCTCATAGGTGCCTGCTGGCGTATTCGCGGCAACATCAACCGTGCCGTCTGTTGTATTCAGGGTTAGGTATCCGCTTGGAACGGCTGTTTCATCGGTTAGCGTCACATCCGCTGGATCGACTGCCGCCGTATCCAGGCTATCACCTGTAAACACATTGGTGACATCCGCTTTGCCTGTCACACCTTCGGCCGGTGTCAGTGTCACAACCGCGTTATCCACCGCATCAATGACTAAGGTCGTACCGACCGTGACACTCGCGGTTGCGCTATCACAGTTCGTTGGATTCGCAATCTCACAGATCTTGTAGGTCAGCTCATAGGTGCCTGCTGGCGTATTCGCGGCAACATCAACCGTGCCGTCTGTTGTATTCAGGGTTAGGTATCCGCTTGGAACGGCTGTTTCATCGGTTAGCGTCACATCCGCTGGATCGACTGCCGCCGTATCCAGGCTATCACCTGTAAACACATTGGTGACATCCGCTTTGCCTGTCACACCTTCGGCCGGTGTCAGTGTCACAACCGCGTTATCCACCGCATCAATGACTAAGGTCGTACCGACCGTGACACTCGCGGTTGCGCTATCACAGTTCGTTGGATTCGCAATCTCACAGATCTTGTAGGTCAGCTCATAGGTGCCTGCTGGCGTATTCGCGGCAACATCAACCGTGCCGTCTGTTGTATTCAGGGTTAGGTATCCGCTTGGAACGGCTGTTTCATCGGTTAGCGTCACATCCGCTGGATCGACTGCCGCCGTATCCAGGCTATCACCTGTAAACACATTGGTGACATCCGCTTTGCCTGTCACACCTTCGGCCGGTGTCAGTGTCACAACCGCGTTATCCACCGCATCAATGACTAAGGTCGTACCGACCGTGACACTCGCGGTTGCGCTATCACAGTTCGTTGGATTCGCAATCTCACAGATCTTGTAGGTCAGCTCATAGGTGCCTGCTGGCGTATTCGCGGCAACATCAACCGTGCCGTCTGTTGTATTCAGGGTTAGGTATCCGCTTGGAACGGCTGTTTCATCGGTTAGCGTCACATCCGCTGGATCGACTGCCGCCGTATCCAGGCTATCACCTGTAAACACATTGGTGACATCCGCTTTGCCTGTCACACCTTCGGCCGGTGTCAGTGTCACAACCGCGTTATCCACCGCATCAATGACTAAGGTCGTACCGACCGTGACACTCGCGGTTGCGCTATCACAGTTCGTTGGATTCGCAATCTCACAGATCTTGTAGGTCAGCTCATAGGTGCCTGCTGGCGTATTCGCGGCAACATCAACCGTGCCGTCTGTTGTATTCAGGGTTAGGTATCCGCTTGGAACGGCTGTTTCATCGGTTAGCGTCACATCCGCTGGATCGACTGCCGCCGTATCCAGGCTATCACCTGTAAACACATTGGTGACATCCGCTTTGCCTGTCACACCTTCGGCCGGTGTCAGTGTCACAACCGCGTTATCCACCGCATCAATGACTAAGGTCGTACCGACCGTGACACTCGCGGTTGCGCTATCACAGTTCGTTGGATTCGCAATCTCACAGATCTTGTAGGTCAGCTCATAGGTGCCTGCTGGCGTATTCGCGGCAACATCAACCGTGCCGTCTGTTGTATTCAGGGTTAGGTATCCGCTTGGAACGGCTGTTTCATCGGTTAGCGTCACATCCGCTGGATCGACTGCCGCCGTATCCAGGCTATCACCTGTAAACACATTGGTGACATCCGCTTTGCCTGTCACACCTTCGGCCGGTGTCAGTGTCACAACCGCGTTATCCACCGCATCAATGACTAAGGTCGTACCGACCGTGACACTCGCGGTTGCGCTATCACAGTTCGTTGGATTCGCAATCTCACAGATCTTGTAGGTCAGCTCATAGGTGCCTGCTGGCGTATTCGCGGCAACATCAACCGTGCCGTCTGTTGTATTCGGGTTAGGTATCCGCTTGGAACGGCTGTTTCATCGGTTAACGTCACATCCGCTGGATCGACTGCCGCCGTATCCAGGCTATCACCTGTAAACACATTGGTGACATCCGCTTTGCCTGTCACACCTTCGGCCGGTGTCAGTGTCACAACCGCGTTATCCACGCATCAATGACCTCTAAGGTCGTACCGACCGTGACACTCGCGGTTGCGCTATCACAGTTCGTTGGATTCGCAATCTCACAGATCTTGTAGGTCAGCTGACAGGTGCCTGCTGGCGTATTCGCGGCAACATCAACCGTGCCGTCTGTTGTATTCAGGGTTAGGTATCCGCTTGGAACGGCTGTTTCATCGGTTAGCGTCACATCCGCTGGATCGACTGCCGCCGTTTCCAGGCTATCACCTGTAAACACATTGGTGATATCCGCTTTGCCTGTCACACCTTCGGCCGGTGTGGGGTGTCACCAACCGCGTTATCCACCGCATCAATGACTAAGGTCGTACCGACCGTGACACTCGCGGTTGCGCTATCACAGTTCGTTGGATTGGCAATCTCACAGATCTTGTAGGTCAGCTCATAGGTGCCTGCTGGCGTATTCGCGGCAACATCAACCGTGCCGTCTGTCGTATTCAGGGTTAGGTATCCACTTGGATCCGCTACTTCATCGGTTAGCGTCACATTCGTTGGATCGACTGCCGCCGTATCCAGGCTATCACCTGTAAACACATTGGTGACATCCGCTTTGCCTGTCACACCTTCTGCTGGTGTCAGAGTCTCAACCGGGTTATCCACCGCATCAATGACTAAGGTCGCACCGACCGTGACACTCGCTTTGGCGGTATCACAGTTCGTTGGATTCGCAATCTCACAGATCTTGTAGGTCAGCTCATACGTACCTGCCGGTGTATTCGCCGCAACATCAACCGTGCCGTCTGTTGTATTCAGGGTTAGGTATCCGCTTGGAACGGCTGTTTCATCGGTTAGCGTCACATCCGCTGGATCGACTGCCGCCGTATCCAGGCTATCACCTGTAAACACATTGGTGACATCCGCTTTGCCTGTCACACCTTCGGCCGGTGTCAGTGTCACAACCGCGTTATCCACCGCATCAATGACTAAGGTCGTACCGACCGTGACACTCGCGGTTGCGCTATCACAGTTCGTTGGATTCGCAATCTCACAGATCTTGTAGGTCAGCTCATAGGTGCCTGCTGGCGTATTCGCGGCAACATCAACCGTGCCGTCTGTTGTATTCAGGGTTAGGTATCCGCTTGGAACGGCTGTTTCATCGGTTAGCGTCACATCCGCTGGATCGACTGCCGCCGTATCCAGGCTATCACCTGTAAACACATTGGTGACATCCGCTTTGCCTGTCACACCTTCGGCCGGTGTCAGTGTCACAACCGCGTTATCCACCGCATCAATGACTAAGGTCGTACCGACCGTGACACTCGCGGTTGCGCTATCACAGTTCGTTGGATTCGCAATCTCACAGATCTTGTAGGTCAGCTCATAGGTGCCTGCTGGCGTATTCGCGGCAACATCAACCGTGCCGTCTGTTGTATTCAGGGTTAGGTATCCGCTTCGAACGGCTGTTTGGTCGGTTACGCGTCACATCCGCTGGATCGACTGCCGCCGTTTCCGGGCTATCACCTGTAAACACATTGGTGACATCCGCTTTGCCTGTCACACCTTGGGCCGGTGTTAGCTGTCACAACCGCGTTATCCACCGCATCAATGACTAAGGTCGTACCGACCGTGACACTCGCGGTTGCGCTATCACAGTTCGTTGGATTCGCAATCTCACAGATCTTGTAGCTGTAGCTCATAGGTGCCTGCTGGCGTATTCGCGGCAACATCAACCGTGCCGTCTGTTGTATTC